>JAVBPJ010000015.1:0-82327 GCA_031549665.1 Rikenellaceae bacterium | reverse complement strand
TTCAGGTTGGCCGATCTTTTTTACGAGACTACGTTTTCATTTTTTCAGGTCGAAGCTCGCGGGGGAATGCTCTTTCGAGCAGGCCTCCGCAGGGCGGAGCTTCGGCCTGCCGGATCGCTACGCGACCCGAAACTACTATTCATCAGGTATTTTCACCAACCTGTTTTCCAGACCGATCCAGGAGAATCGGTTCGAACCCCATCGAGCTGCAGCAGCGATATTTGTTCACGCGGGAGTTGCGAAACACCGCAGGTTTCGGAGAGGGCGGAATCTCCGAGCGAAAGCTTGCTTTCAGGCGAGTGCGGCTCCGCCCCTCCGAAAGGTACGGAACGTACCGCGCAACTCCGACCGACCAAAACGAGCGGCACAAACTCAAGAAAGCCCACCGTGGGCACACGGACCGCCGCGGGCACGCGGGGCCAGTCCGGTCTGAGGACAGTTGGAGAAAACTCAAGAAGAAAGTCCCAAACGAGAAACCGCAACGAAACAGTACGGGCCGAACAGGTAAATGTTCGGCCCGCAGCAATGGGAGTGATTTTTGTGGCCTATAAGGCAGGTGTTGTCGTTTGGGGCAGGGTATTTTGGGCGGGTTACTCGATCGATGAGTTCACTGCGGGGGTCAGGCGGTCGTTCGACGCGCCGTAGGCGGCGGCTTGTTGGTTCTCGGCGGGGCGGAGTTGCACGCTTTGGATGCTTTCGTGGTTGGGGATTTGGAGGAAAGCGCCGAGTTCGGCTTGGGTTGAGCAGCTGGTCATCAGGGCGGCTACCGAAGCGAGGAGGAGGATGGTCTTTTTCATGGTTTGGAGTGTTTTAGGTTACTTGGTGGGTGGTTTGTCGTTCGACAATAATATGTATCAAAAATCATGCCAAAATGTTGATTTTGAGATAAAAACAACGCTATAAAGATGCTTTTTCATGGAGTGTAACGGGCAGGCGCAGGGGATTCGTTTCCGCCCCGCGCTTCAGCTGGACAAATTCGACAACACGGCGGCTTTGGCCCGAACGTGGATGCGTGGAGTTGGCGTGCGGCAGAGGTTTGCATCGAACGGGTGTAAAATTAAGCGCCGCGGCGGAAATTAGATCCTGCCGCGGCGCTCGTGCCTTAGAAAACGGGGGCTATTGCCACATGTCGGAACGGGGCCGGTCCGCGGCCTCGCGGCCGAACGCCTTGTTGGGTTCGGGTCCCATCGTAACCTCGAGCGTTCCGCCCGCCATGATCTCCTGGTAGGTGATGTAGCTGCGGTTCGTCGTTTTCTTATTCAGTTTGATCGACTGGATGTAGATATTTTTCGCCGAGTTGTTCTTGGTAACGATGGTGAACGACTTGTTGTCGCCGACCGGGAAAGTGATCTTGTCGAACAGGGGGCTTCCCAGCACAAAGGCTCCGTTGACCGGGTTGGCGGGGTAGAAGCCCAGCGCATTGAAAATGTACCAGGCCGACATTTGGCCGCAGTCCTCGTTGCCGCACAATCCTTCGGGCGTGTCGTTGAACAGGTCGTCCATGATTTGGCGGGCCAGTTTGGCCGTTTTCCATTGGCTGCCCAGGTAGGCGTAGGCGTAGATGGTGGAGTGGTTGGGTTCGTTCCCCTGGGCGTACTGCCCGATCAGTCCCGAAATATCGGGCGAAGAGTTGGGGCCGGGGATGTATTTCGTGGTGAAGGTGCTGTCCAGTTTCGCTTCGGCGTCGGCTTCGCTGGGGAAGAGCGCGAACAGTCCCTCAAAGTCGTGCGGAACCAGCCAGGTGTATTGCCACGCGTTGCCCTCGCAGAAGTCGTCGCCGCGGTGATCCGAGTAGTTCGGGTTGAAGGGGGTGCGGCGGGTGCTGTCGGCCAGCAGTCCTTTCATAAAGCGATCCGACGGGTCGAAATACTTGGCGTACCCTTTCGACCGCTCCAGGAAGTGGGCATACTCGTCCATATACCCCAGCTTTTTGGCCACCTGGGCGATGGTCCAGTCGCTGATGCAGTATTCGAGCGCTTTGGCCACCGACTCGTTCTCCTGGTCGGCGGGCAGGAAGCCCAGTTCGCGGATCTGTTTCAGTCCCCGTTCGTCCAGGCGTTCGTAGTCGGCCATGGCGTTGAAGGCCTTTTCCACGTCGAATCCGGTGAAGCCTTTCAGGATGGCGTCGCCCATCACCTGGATCGAGGGAAAGCCCACCATGCAGTCGGTTTCGTTGCCGGCCAGGTGCCACACGGGAACTTTTCCCTGCTGTTCGTAGATGCGGATGAAGCTGTTGACAAAGTCGGGAACCCGTTCGGGGGCCGTGATCGTGAAGAGCGGGTGGGCCGAACGGTAGGTGTCCCACAGCGAGAAGATGGTGTAGATATCGGCCGAATCCTTGCGGATGATGCCGTCGGCCCCGCGGTACTCGCCCGTTACGTCGTTGAAGACCGAGGGGAAGATCGAGGCGTGGTAGATGGCTGTGTAGAAGGTGCGGAGCCGGGCCGTGTCTTTGCTCTCCACCTGAACGTGGGAGAGCAGGTCGTTCCAGCTTTGGGTGGCTTCCCGATGGGCCTGGTCAAACGACTTGTCGGCGGCCTCGGCCAGCAGGTTGGCCCGCGCCCCGTCGATGCTGGCGCCGGAAATACCCACCTGAATGCCGATCTGTTCGCCCTGTTGCAGGGCCCCGAAATCCACCACGCCGTAGCAATAGGGGACAATGTGGGTGCGCGGTTTGGGAGGGGTAACGCTAAGCCGCGGAGGGGTGCGTATCACCGTGGTGTCGTTGGCCAGTTGGAACGCTTTGATGGGCCGGTCGAAGCGGGCTACGAAGAAAACCCGGTCGTCGGCAGCCCATCCTTTCGACAGGCGGTATCCTTCGATCGTGTGGTCGTCTACCTGTTCAATGCGGCAGGCGACGGGGGCGTCCCAGCCGATTCCCTCGAACAGGTTGATCAGTACCCGGGCCGAATCGGTGCCGGGGTAGGTGTAGCGGTGGTAGCCCACGCGCGGGGTGGCGGTCAGCTCGGCGGTGATGCCGTACCGGTCCAGCAACAGCGAATAATATCCTGCCTGTGCGGTTTCGTTCTCGTGGCGGTAGGTCGAAAGGTAGTCGCGCGACTTCCACCCGGGGTTCCCCGTTACGGGCATGAAGTGGATGTCGCCCTTGTCGCCGATGCCCGTCCCGCTCAGGTGGGTGTGCGCAAAGCCGACGAGGGTCGAGTCGCTGTAGTGGTATCCCGAACACCAGTCCCATCCTTCGGTGATGTTGGTGGGCCCCAACTGCACCATGCCGAAGGGGACGTTGGCCCCCACGAAGACGTGTCCGTGTCCGCCCGAACCGATCAGCGGGTCGATGAATTGGGTGAGGTCTTTGACCGAAGTCTGTTTCCGGGCGGCGGTGCCGCAGGCTGCGAAAGCACCCAGCAGGGCAAGCAGCAGGAACGAGCGAAGAAAGCGAGCCATAGGTTCAGAGGAAGTTTAGGAATGTTTGCGGGTTAAAGGTAGTAAAAAACAGGGAATTTCCCGCCGGAGGGGGCTATTCGATCTCGAAGCGGAGCTCTCCGCCTTGCCGCAGGTCGTCCCAATGCAGGAATGGTTGGTCGAGTGGTTTTCCCCGCCACCGGATGGTTTTGACACGCCAGCGGCCCGTTCCGGCGCGGGGGGCTGCAACGGTCAACGCCGCTCCGCCCGGAAGCCGCAGCGTGGCTTTCGGAAAGAGCGGAACCCCGAGGGCGAACTCGCCGCCCGCCGGATCGACGGGGTAGAGGCCCAGCGAACTCAACACGTACCAGGCCGACATTTGCCCGCAATCCTCGTTGCCGCACAGTCCCTCGGGGGTGTCGGTGTAAAGGGTGGTGAGGATTTGGTGGATCCGCCGTGCGCTCTTTTCGGGCCGTCCCACGTAGTTGTACAGGTAGGCCACGTGGTGCGAGGGTTCGTTTCCGTGGGCGTACTGGCCGATCATGCCGGTGCTGAAAATGGGGAGCGAGTCGCCGGCCGCGGGATCGAGGGCGAAGAATTGATCCAGCCGTCGCTCGAACGCTTCCGGGCCGCCCAGCAGGGCGACGAGTCCCTGCGGATCGTGAGGCGCCGACCACAGGTAGTGCCACCCGTTGCTTTCTGTGATGTCGGCGGTGTAGGCCTTCGGGTCGAACGGGTCGCGCCACGAACCGTCCGCCAGCCGGGGCCGGAAAAAGCCCGACACGGAGTCGAACAGGTTCCGGTAGTTCTGCGCGCGGGCGGCGTAGGCGCGTGCCAGGCTGTCGTGGCCGAGCCTGCGGGCCAGCAGGGCGACGGCATGGTCGTCGTAGGCGTATTCGAGGGTTTTCGAGAGCGATTCCCCCTCCCGGTCGGCAGCCACGTAGCCCCGCTGCCGGTAGTGGTCCATGCCCCGGTAGTTTGTCCGGTCGACCGAAGTCTGGCAGGCTGCCAGTACCTCCTCGCCCCACTCGGCAGGCAACAAGCCTTTTAAGTAGGCCTCGGCCAGTACGGGAACGGCGTGGTTGCCGATCATCATGTCGGTTTCGTTGCCCCAAAGCGGCCACACGGGCAGGGCGCCGGTTTGCCGGTGGAATTCGAGCATCGACCGGGCCATTTCGACCGTTCGGTCGGGGCAGATCAGGGCGTAGAGCGTGTGGGCGGCCCGGTAGGTGTCCCAGAGCGAAAAGGTGGTGTAGTTGCGCCATCCCCGCGCGGTGTGGAGGCTTCCGTCGCCCCCCCGGTAGCGGCCGTCGACGTCGCTGAACAGGGTGGGGGCCAGCATCGAGCGGTAGAGGGCGGTGTAGAAGACGGTTTGTTGGGCGGGCGTTCCTCCCTCGATATGTACGACATCGAGAGCCTTGTTCCATGCCTCTTGGGTGGTTTGCCGCACGCTGTCGAAATGGAACGAGGGAATCTCCCCGCTCAGGTTGCGCATGGCTCCCTCTGGGTCGACCCCCGATATCCCTACCCGTACGACGATCGGGGTGGAATGGTTCCCTCGCGGGGCGAAATGCAGGTGGACCCTCCCTCCGGCGGGATGGGCCGCCGAGTCGATCCTGCACTCGGTGAAAGGTTCTGAAAACCGTGCCTCGAAATAGACCCGCTGGTCGGCGGCCCACCCCTGTGAGAGACGGTAACCGCGCAGGGTATGCGCGTCGACAACTTCGATGTGCGCCTCGCGGGTACGATCCCAGTTCATCGCCTTGGTCAGATCGAACTGTATGATGGGGGCGCTTCCGGCGGGAAAAGTGTAGCGGTGCATGCCGCAACGCTCGGTGGCGGTGAGTTCGGCTTCGATGCCGTAGCTCTGCAGCCGCACGCGGTAGTAGCCTGCCTGGGCCGTTTCGTCTGCGTGCGAAAAGACCGAATGGATGCCCAATTCGCCGCGCCCCCGGCGAGCGGGGGCCAGGTAGGGCATCAGCGCAATGTCGTAGCCGTCGCCCGCTCCGGTGCCGCTGAGGTGGGTGTGCGAGAATCCGGCGATGGTGCTGTCGCCGTAGTCATAGCCGGCAATGCGTTCCCAGCCGCTGCGGCCGTTGTCGGGGCTGAGCTGCACCATCCCGAAAGGAGCGCTCGCACCTGGATAGACGTTGCCGCCGCCGCGGGTGCCGATAAGCGGGTCGACCCGGTCGATCGGCAGCGGAGCGGGCAGCACGGCGCAACCGCCGGTACAGAGGATTGCCAGCAGAAAAAGCGCCTGTTTCATACGGCAAAGGGGGAATCGTCGCATGGGGAGGTATGAACTCGGCCGGGCCGAGGGGGTTAGGTTTTAAAGATGGCCTTCACCGGCTCCATCCGTGCGGCGGACCAGGCGGGGAAAAAGCCCGAAATGGCCCCGATGACCGACGATATGGCCAGTCCCAGCAGGATGTTGCCAGGGGTGAGTGCAACCGCAAAATCGGTGATGCCGCTCACGATCAGCGTTCCGAGGAAGATCAGCCCCAGCCCGACGACCCCTCCGGCCACCGAGAGCAACACGGCCTCGAACAGGAATTGGAGCAGGATGAAGTAGGGCCTTGCCCCGAGCGCCTTTTGGATCCCGATCTGCGTGGTGCGTTCGCGCACCGAAACGAACATAATGTTGGCCACGCCGAAGCCGCCCACCAGAATGGAAAAGATGCCGATGATGCCTCCGGCCAGGTTGATCGAAACAAAAATGGAGTCGAGCTGCTTGATGATGGCGCTGGGCAGGTTGATGGCGAAATTGGCCTCGGCCGAAGGGCTGAGCCGACGGATGCGGCGCATGGCGGCGTCTACTTCGAGGGCTAGTTCGTCGAGGCTCTGGTCGGCCGGGCCGCGAACGATCAGATCGGGCGAACGCCAGCGGGGATTGGCCAGGGTACGGGCAAACAGGTAGGGGATCAGCACCGCATCGTCGGACGAATTGCCGAACATGCTTTGCCCCTCTTTGGCCAGCACGCCGATGACCTCGGTTTTCGATCCGCTGATTTTGATCGTCTTGCCGATAGGGTCTTCCTCGCCGAAGAGTTCGGCGGCGATGTTCGAACCGATGATGGCTGCGCGCGCCCCGCGGGCCGACTCGTAGGGGGTGAAGTAGCGCCCCTGCTCGATTTCTATTTCGCGCATCATGTAATAGTCCTGCGTGGCCCCGGTAATGCTTCCCTGTATGGAAAGGTTGCCCTGCCGGATGGTGCGGTTGAAACTGTACGAGTAAGCCACCGCTTCGGCCTGGGGCATATCGTTTTGCAGCTGTTCGAACTCGTCGTACGAAACGACGGGGCGGTTCATGTATTTCCACCACTCGAATTGGCCCCCCTCTTCGGGAACCCAGGGGAACTGGCCGACGTACACCATGTTGCTCCCCATCGAGTCGATGTTCTTACGGATGTTCAGCTCCAGCGAATCGATCAGCGTGAACACCGAGATGATGGCAAAGATACCGATGGTGATCCCCAGCAGGGACAGCCCCGTGCGCAGCTTGTTGATGGCCACGCTCGCCAGGGCGAACCGGAAACTTTCGTAAACCTGCTTGCAGGTGAATAACAGCGAGGAGAACATTGCTTCAAAAGTAGCCATTTTTTGCGGATTAGCTACCGTTTCCCTACTTTTGCGGAATCAAAAATCAGCCACATACGATGGAACGCGTTGTCAGCGGGATCCGGTCGACCGGACACCTGCACCTTGGAAACTACTTCGGCGCCTTGCGCAATTTTATCAAAATGCAGCAGGATGCCGAGTGCTACTTTTTTATCGCCGATTACCACTCCCTGACGACCCATCCCGATCCGGCCGCCCTGAACGCCAACGTGCGGAACATCCTGGCCGAATACCTGGCCGCCGGACTCGACCCCGAACGCTCCACCCTTTTCGTGCAGAGCGACCAGCCCCAGGTGGCCGAACTCTACCTGCTGCTGGGCATGCACGCCTATGTGGGCGAGCTGGAGCGCACCGCCTCGTTCAAGGAGAAGATGCGCAAACACGCCGACAACGTCAACGCGGGCCTGCTCACCTACCCGGTGCTGATGGCGGCCGATATCCTGATCCACAAGGCGCACAAGGTTCCCGTGGGGAAAGACCAGGAACAGCACCTGGAGATGACCCGCCACTTTGCCCGCCGCTTCAATAACCTGTACGGCGTGGAGTACTTTCCCGAACCGGAACCCTACAATTTCGGGTCGCAACTGGTGAAGGTGCCCGGCCTCGACGGCTCGGGAAAAATGGGAAAAAGCGAAGGGAACGGCATCTACCTGATCGACACCGACGACCAGATCCGAAAAAAAGTAATGCGCGCCGTAACCGACAGCGGCCCCGTCGAGCCGGGCAGCGAACCCTCCGAACCCGTACGCAACATATTTACGCTCATGGAACTGGTGTCTGCGCCCGACACGTTGCAGTACTTCAAAGACCAGTACGCCGCTTGCTCGATCCGCTACGGCGACCTCAAAAAGCAACTGGCCGAAGACCTTGTGGCCGTGATCGCCCCCATCCGTGAACGCATTCAGGCCATCCAGGGCGACCCCGCCCGTTTGTCGAGAGTGGTGCAGATGGGTGCCGAAAAGGCGCAAGCCTCCGCCTCGCGTACGGTGGCCGAGGTGCGCGAGATCATGGGCATCAAACGCATTTAAACTTCCACAGCCGACTTTCGGGCAGTTCGGCGGGAATGCCCGCTTCGGACCGCCGTCCGCAGCCGGTTTTGGGCATTGCGGCTTGTCGGGAGTCCGAAATCTTCGGGATTCATGGGCCGGGCGGGAACGACCAATCGTTCTTTTTGCTATATTTGTTCCTTGCATTCCTAATTTTTTTGATGATATGACCCTCGTTATCTGTGCGTTGATTGTAGCTGCTTACCTGTTGGGCTCGATACCCAGCGCTGTGTGGATCAGTAAGGCTTTTTACCACATCGACATTCGGGAACACGGAAGCCACAACGCAGGGGCCACCAACATGCTGCGGGTGCTTGGGCGGAAAGCGGCCCTGCCGGTCTACATCATCGATGCCGCCAAGGGGTATGCCGCCGTGATGCTTTCGGTGCTGACCCCGCTCGAAGGCGAACCCCAGTTCTACCTCGACATCGCCCTGACGGCCGCCGCCGTGCTGGGCCATATCTTCCCCATTTTCGCCGGATTTCGCGGAGGGAAAGGGGTCTCCACCATGGCGGGTTGCCTGTTGGGTATTGCCCAGGTGCCGGCCCTGATGTCGGTAGCCACTTTCCTGATCGTCCTGGCGGGTACGCACTACGTCTCGGTGGGGTCGATGGCGGCCGCGATTCTTTTCCCGTTTTACATCTACCTGGTCGACGGATTTTCGTCCCCCTCGAAAATCATTTTCGGCTGCCTGGTAGCCCTGGCCATTCTGATCACCCACCGCAACAACATCAAACGCCTGAAGGCGGGAGTCGAATCGAAAACCTACCTCTTTCTGTGGAGGAAAAAGAAACCCATAGCCGCGGATGAATAAGGTTCGCCCCTGGATCTACATGCTGCTTGGCGCGGTGGCGATCGCCGTTGCCTACGTTCTTTTTATCACCCCCTACCGCATTGTCCCCGGCGGTGTTTACGGCACCGGCGTGGTGCTGAACTACCTGATGCCCGGCGTGCAGGTGGGTACGTGGGGGCTGATGCTCGACGTTCCGTTGCTGCTGGCCGGCCTGCGGATATTCGGCGCCCGTTTCGGAATCAAAACCATTGTCGCCGCCCTGCTCACGCCGTTGCTGATGAACGGACTGACCTGGTGCGTGGGGAGCGACCCCGCCACGATGCTCGGCGGACGGGTCGATCTGAGCGACGACATCCTGCTGGCCTGCCTGTTTGGCGGCAGCCTGCTGGGACTGGGCGTCGGGTGGATTATGAAGAGCCACGCCACCTCGGGCGGAACCGATATCGTGGCCATGATCGTATCGCGCTACGCGCGTATTCCGGTGGGGAGGGCCCTGCTTTACGTCGATTCGATGGTGGTGCTGTTCGGGCTGGTGGTGCTGGGCGACTGGCGACTGCCCCTCTATTCGCTGGTAACCATTTTTCTGAGTACCCGGGTGATCGACTCCGTGCTGGAGGGGGGTGGGAGCGACAAACTGCTCTTCATCCTGTCCGACAAACACGAACAGATCAAAGCCTTCATCCTCGAAGAGTTGGGGCGCGGAGGCACCTACATCCAATCGTCGGGCATGTACACCGAATCGCCCAAGGAGATGATCTTCGTGGTGGTTTCCCGCCGCGAGGTGGTGCTGATCCAGGACCGGGTCCGCGCCATCGATCCCCGCGCTTTCCTCATTGTGGTCAAGGCCCACGAAACCCTCGGCGAGGGATTCAAAGAGTTTGTTCCGCCCCATGGAAGCTAATCCCCACGAAACGTTCATGCGAGCCGCCCTCGACCAGGCCGCCTTGGCGGGCGAGCGGGGCGAGGTTCCCATCGGCGCGGTGGTCGTTGCCGGAGGGCGTATCATCGCCCGGGCGCACAACCTGACCGAAACGCTGGGCGATCCCACCGCCCATGCCGAAATGCAGGCCATTACGGCGGCGGCAGGCACGCTGGGAGGCAAGTACCTCGACCGCTGCACCCTTTACGTAACCGTGGAACCCTGTCCGATGTGCGCCGCCGCCCTGCGTTGGGCGCAGCTCGGGACGCTGGTCTACGGCGCGTCCGACCCCAAACGGGGTTACCGCACCCTTTCCGAGGAGCTGCTCCATCCGAAAACAACCGTTACGGCAGGCGTTCTGGAAGAACCGTGCGGCGAAATAGTCAGCCGCTTTTTCGCCGAATTGCGCAAAAAGCAGGGCGGGAAGTTTTGATTTTACCGAAAAAATCGCCACATTTGCCAAGTTCGACCGTTCGAAACAACAAAACCATAAGAACCTAAACTGACGATGAAACAACTGAAAACCTGGAGCCTTGCGCTGATTGCCTCGCTGGCCGTTGGCGTCGCCTCGGCTCAAACGATCGAAGACGTAAACGCAAAAATGAACAGTGCCGGAGAACTGATCGCCGCCAAAAAGTACACCGAAGCCGCCGCCCTCCTGCAGGAGGTGATCGCAGCCGAAAGTGTGGTGGGCGAAGAGGCCGCCGAAATGGTTCGAACCGCGAAAGACCAACTGCCCAAGCTCTACCTGCAATACGGGAACGCACTGTTCCAAGCCAAGAACATCGACGGCGCCATTGCCCAATTCACCAAAGCCCAGGAGCTGGCCGACAAATACGGCAACGCATCTGTCCGTAGCACCGCCGCCCGGGTGCTTTCACAGCTGTACAACATGAAGGGAGTGGCCGCCTTCAACGCAAAGGACTACAAGGGCGCCCTTGAATTCTTCCAGAAAGTAGCCCAGACCAACCCCGCCGACATGCAGGTAGCTTATTTCATCGCCAAATGCTACGGCGAACAGGGCCAACTGGACCAGGCCGTCGAAATGTATGACAAAGTAATTGCCGCCGGAGCCGATCCCAAATACGCGAAAGTGGCCGCCGACTCGAAGACCGAGTTGACGATGTACATGCTCGAAGCCGCCTCGAAAGCAGGCCAGGCAAACGATTACGACGGACTGAAAAAGTACACCGAACAGGTGCTTAAAGTCGTTCCCACCAATCCCGAAGCCAACCTGATGCTGGTGCAGATGGCCAACAAGCTGAAAAAATACGACGACGTGATCGACCACGCGACCGATGCCTACGCCGCCCAGGCCGACCCCGTGAAGAAAGCCGAAGTGGCCTACCTTGCCGGTGTGGCCTACCAAAACAAGGACAATAAAGCCAAAGCGATCGAATGGCTCAAGCGGGTAACCGTTGGCCCGAACGCCGCCGCGGCCAAAGCGTTGGCCGCCGAAGTGGCCGCCGCCCAATAACAGCCGGAAGCAGTAATTTTACCGCTCTTTTTCGACACAGCCTGCCGCCCCGCCGGGGTAGCGGGCTGTGTTGCGTTTGGGTGCGGCGTACGGGAAAGCTGCTGAAAAAAGAGGGGTTTCGGAAGCGGCCGCCGGGCGGCCGATTCGTTGCAAAAGAGCCTGCAGGGTCGTCGTTTGGTGGTGGAAAAAATGTACCTTTGAGTGCAAAAGAGCCTCGAGATTATGTACAAAAAAGTCATGGCCGTTTTGGTCAGCGCCCTGATCGTTACCCTGCTGATGCCCCGTCGGGCCACGCTGGACGTTCATTTCTCGCCCGGCGAGATCTGGGACGGAGAATCGCTGGTTGCCCCGTTCGATATTCCCATCTACAAGACCGACGAACAGATCGGCCGCGAACGCCGCGAGCTGCTGGAAGGGTTCCAGCCCGTTTTCCGGCTCGACACGACGCTGGTCGGCGACCGGCTGCGCACGCTCCGGTACGACCTGGCCGAGCAGGGACTCTCCGCCGCCCGGCAGGATACCATTTACCGCACCATCGAACACATTTACCAAAGCGGCGTACTGGCCGAGGCCGACAAGCAAAACTACATCGACAAGGTGATCCGGATCGACAGCCTGCACTACCTGCAACCCCGGTTTGCGGTGTTGCTCTATACCCCCTCTTCGTCGCTCACCCTGCTCGAGCAGCGCGGCATATCGCCCGCTTACGGAAAGTACATCGCCCCGTCGCTCAGTTACGACGCTTCGTTGAACGTGCGTTTGCGCGAACAGTCGCTGCAGCACATCGCCTCTACCGAGGGGGTGGTGCGCAGCGGCGAGGTGATCGTGTCGCAGGGCGAAATGGTCGACAGCCGGATCGAGATGCTGCTGGCTTCGTTCCGCCGCGAGTACGAAAACCGGTCGGGATACAGCCTCGGGAGCGCTTTCTCGTTCATCGGCCGCTGGATATTGATCGCCGTGCTGTTGACGATGAACTACATCTTTTTCCGCTACTTCTCGCGCGGCCAGTTCATCCATTGGAGGCCGATGCTGTTTGTGCAAACCCTCTACCTGTTGATGGCCGTACTCATGGCCCTGGTGGTGCAAACCCCCGTGCTTTCGCCCTACCTGGTGCCGCTGCCGGTGGTGGGGATTTGGCTGCTGGCCTTCTTCGATACGCGGACAGCCATCTTCGGGAACACGCTGACGGCCCTGTTGGCCTCTTTCTTCGTCCATTTCAGTTTCGAATTTTTCACCATCAATTTCGTGGCCGGCATGGTGGCGATCTTCATGGTTCGCCACGCCTACACCCGTTACAGCGTGCTGCGTGCCGCCGCCGGAGTGGTGATCGTCGAGGCGTTGCTGTACACCGCGTTCCGCTGGGCCACGCAGGGACACGCAGAGGTCAGCTACCTGCCCGTCTTTTGGTTTGTCGGCAATGCCACCCTGCTCCTGGCGCTCTACCAGTTGATCTATGTTTTTGAACGGATTTTCGGCTTCGTGTCGGACGCCACGCTGCTCGAATTTTCGGACACCAACCACCCGATCCTGATGCAACTGGCTGAAAAGGCTCCCGGTACCTTCCAGCACTCGCTGCAGGTGGCTTCGCTGGTCGAACTGGCCGCAAAGGAGATCGGCGCCAACCCGCTGCTGGCGCGCACGGGCGCGCTGTATCATGACATCGGAAAGATGCAGAATCCGCTCTATTTTTCCGAAAATCAGATGGGCGACTTCAATCCCCACTCGATGCTCACCCCCTCGCAAAGCGCCGAAATTGTCCGCCGCCACGTAACCGACGGGGCCGAACTGGCTCGCCGGAGCGGCATACCCGCCTCGATTCAGGAGTTCATCACCGGCCACCACGGCACGGCAAAAATCTACTACTTCTATGCCGAAGAGCTTCGCCAGCAAGGCGCGGTCGAACACCCCGAAGAGTTCTGCTACCCGGGGCCGAAGCCGGTGCGCCGCGAGGTGGCCCTTTGCATGATGGCCGATGGGGTGGAAGCCGCCTCCCGTTCGCTGGGCCGGTACGACCGCGCCTCCATCGACGAGCTGGTCGAGCGGGTGATCGACCTCCAGATCGCCGAACATCAGTTGAGCCAGTCCGACCTGTCGCTGGCCGAGGTAACCCGCGTCAAGGAGCTGTTCAAGATACGTCTGAACAACATCTACCACGGGCGGGTAGCCTATCCGACCACTCTTCCCGAAACGGAATAGCGCTCCGGCTCTCTGTTTGCGAGGGGCGTTGGAAAGAAAAAGGGACTGAATCCCAATCCTAAAAATGAAAAGAGGCCGCCGATTATATCGGCTGGCCGATGAGCGTGGCGCTCGAACAGTGGGTGATCTCCACCTCGACATAGTCGCCGGGGCCGTAAGTATTGCGGTCGAAAACCACCACCTTGTTTTGCGAAGTGCGGCCGAACACCTTGTCGGTCGACCGTTTCGAAATACCCTCGACCAGCACTTCGAACCGTTTCCCCACATCGCGGCGGTTGCTTGCCAGCGAGAGCCGGTTTTGCAGGTTGATGATCTCGGTCAGCCGCGCCGTCTTCACCGCCTCCGGCACGTCGTCCGGATGGTGGCGCGAGGCTTTGGTCCCCGGTCGTTCGGAGTATTTGAACATGTAGGCGAATTCGTAGCCCACCTCCTCCATCAGCGCCAGGGTTTGGGCGTGATCCCCGGCCGTTTCGCCCGAAAATCCGGCGATCAGGTCGGTCGAGATCGAACAGTCGGGAATCCATCGGCGGATGGCGGCGATGCGGTCGAGGTACCACTCGCGCGTGTACTTGCGGTTCATCTGTTCGAGTACGGAGTTCGAACCCGACTGGGCCGGCAGGTGGATCGAACGGCAAAGGTTGGGATAGGCCGCGATGGTTTGGATCACCTGGTCGGAGAGGTCCTTGGGGTGCGAGGTGGCGAAACGGACCCGCAGCGCGGGCGACACCTCGGCCACCTGCCGCAGCAGGGCCGCAAAATCGACCTCCTCGAAACGGTATGAATTGACGTTCTGACCCAGCAGGGTTACTTCGCGGTAACCGCGCCGGTACAGATCGCGCACCTCGTCCAGGATCGTACGGTTGTCGCGGCTCCGTTCGGCTCCGCGGGTGTAGGGAACCACGCAGTAGGAACACATGTTGTTGCAACCGCGCATGATGCTGACGAATGCGCTTACGCCGTTTTTGTCGAGCCGCACGGGGCTGATCTCGGCGTAGGTCTCCTCGCGCGAAAGCAGCACGTTGACCCCTTTGGTCCCGGCCGATGCCTCCCTGACCAGTTGCGGCAGGGTGCGGTACCCGTCGGGGCCGACCACCACGTCCACGCTTTTTTCCTGTTCCAGCAACTGCTCCTTGAGCCGCTCGGCCATGCAGCCGATCACTCCTACGAGCAGGGCGGGCCGTTTGTTCTTGATCCCTTTCAATTCGCGGAGCCGTCCCCACACGCGCTGTTCGGCGTTGTCGCGGATGGCGCAGGTATTGATCAGGACGATGTCGGCCCCGCGGACGTGGTCGACGTACGAAAATCCCGCCTGTTCCATCAAAGCAACCACCACTTCGCTGTCGTTGAAGTTCATCTGACAACCGTAAGTTTCAATATGAAAAGTGCCTTGATTTTCAGGAATTAACTCTATTTGCGCCATGTTTACAACAATCTTTCCCTGCAAAGATACGATCGAAGCCCCCCTTGGACAACTTTTTTTACATAAAGGTGCATCAATCGGGAAAAAGTTTCTACCTTTGCATCGTTTTTACACCCCATAACTAACACGAGACTATGAAAAGAATTTTCCAATTTGCTTGTGTAGCTGCTGCTGCCGGTATGATCGCTTGTGGCTCAGCCGCAAACACCGAAGCCGTTGACTCAACCGCCGTTGCCACCGACACCGTTGTCGTTGTTGACACCCTGGCCGTTGACACCGTAGCAGCCGACACCGTAGTTAAATAGTTGTCCGCTCTCCGGGAGAGAGCCTGCCTGTTTGACTTACTGTGCACAGAAAACCACCCCAACGTCGGGTGGTTTTTGTTGAAGGATGATCCCCAGGCGGGATCATTTTTTTTGCGGGCTACCCGGTACGAGCCCGGATTTTCGCTAAGTTTGCGGAACGCCGCCCCTCTCGGGCGGAGCGATACCTGGTAACTTAAAAATTCGAAAATCATGAAGAAGGGATTTTTTCTCGCACTCCTTGTATTGGGCAGCTTTGCGGCCCGGGCCCAAAAAACCTACCTGTTGACCTCGCCCGACCGCGCGCTGACGGCAACCATTGCGGTGGACAGGCAAATCACCTTCTCGCTCAAACACGGCGCCACCGAGGTGTTGGCCCCCTCGTCCATCTCCATGACCCTGGCCGGAGGCGAAGTGCTGGGACGCGACGCCAAACTCCGCAAGGTCGGCCGTTCGACGGAGAACCGCGAGATCGCCGCGCCATTCTACAAGAAAGACCGGGTCGAAGACGCCTACAACCAAATTACCCTGAGCTTTCAGGGCGACTACCGGCTGGTTTTCCGGATGTACGACCAGGGTATGGCCTACCGTTTCGAGATGGCGCGCCCGGACACCCTCCTTGTCGCCGCCGAGGAGGCCGCCTACCGTTTCCCGGCCGATTACAAAACCTACTCCCCCTACGTAAATACGACCAAGCCGACCTTCGAGGAGCAGTTCATGAACTCGTTCGAACAGCCCTACAACCACGTTCCGGTGACCAGGCTGAACGACAAACGGTTGTTGATCCTCCCCCTGCTGGTCGAGCTTCCCGAACACAAAAAGCTGTGCATCACGGAGGTGAATCTGGAGTCCTATCCCGGAATGTACCTGAACAACAGCGCCGACCGGCCCGAGTTGAAAGCGGTGTTTGCCCCTTATCCGAAAACGTGGGTGCAGGGGGGACACAACCAACTGCAACTGCTGGTGCGCGAACGCGAGAATTATATTGCAAAAACCGAAGGGACACGTTCGTTCCCCTGGCGCACGTTCATCGTCTCGGCGGACGACAAGGAGCTGTTGAACTGCGACATGGTGTACCGCCTGGCCGACCCGTCGCGGGTGGCCGATCCCTCCTGGATCCGGCCCGGAAAGGTGGCCTGGGAGTGGTGGAACGACTGGAACCTGTACGGGGTTGATTTCGAGACCGGGGTTAACAACAAGACCTATCAATACTACATCGACTTCGCGGCCCGCTACGGGATCGAGTACGTGATCCTCGACGAGGGGTGGGCCGTGAACGGGGCGGCCGATATGTTGCAGGTGGTTCCGCAGATCGACCTTCCGGCGCTGGTCGCCTACGGCAAACAGAAAAACGTGGGCATTATCCTGTGGGCGGGCTACTGGGCTTTCGACCGCAACATGGAGGCCGTGGTGAAGCACTACGCCGAAATGGGTGTGAAGGGGTTCAAGCTCGATTTCATGGATCGGGACGACCAGCGCGTGGTTGAGTTCCTCTACCGTTCGGCCGAGGTGTGCGCCCGCCACCGGATGCTGATCGATTTCCACGGCGTGTTCAAGCCCACCGGCCTGCAACGCACCTATCCGAACGTGGTCAATTACGAGGGGGTGAACGGCCTGGAGCAGATGAAATGGTCGGACCCCTCCTACGACATGGTTACGTACGACGTTACCATTCCCTTTGTGCGCATGGTCGCCGGCCCGATGGACTACACGCAGGGCGCGATGCGGAACGCCTCCAAGGGAAATTATCGTCCGGTCAACTCGGAGCCGATGAGCCAGGGAACCCGTTGCCGCCAACTGGCCATGTACGTTGTTTTCGAGTCTCCGCTGAACATGCTGTGCGACAGCCCGTCGAACTACATGCAGGAAGAGGAGTGTACCGAATACATCGCCGGAGTACCCACCGTATGGGACGAGACCGTGGCTCTGGCGGGCCGGGTGGCTGAATATGCCGCCATTGCGCGGCGAAGCGGCCGGGTGTGGTATGTGGGCGCCCTGACCAACTGGGAGGCCCGCGAGCTGAGCCTCGACCTCTCATTCCTCGGGCAAGGGTCGTACAACATGGAGCTGTACCGCGACGGGGTCAACGCGCCCCGCATCGGCCGCGACTACAAGAAAGAGGTTGTTGCGGTTCCGGCCGACCGGAAACTGACCGTCAAAATGGCTCCCGGCGGAGGCTTCGCCGCCCGGATCGTTCAACAGTAACGGCTCTCCGCGAAAGGGTGCAAAAATATCCGGCCGGAGGCGTCAAACGCACCTCCGGCCGGTGCCGTTTTTTGTCGGCGTGCAACCGGCTGCGAAGGGTGCAACGAAAATCGGGCCGACCCTGTGCAGGGTCGGCCCGATGGCGGTCGGTGGAGGAAGGGGGCGGTTATTCGTCCTTGTCCTCTTCGGCGTAGGCTTTGAGCAGTTTGTCCTGCACTTCGGCGGGAACCTGTTCGTAGCCGATGAACTTCATGGTGTAGGTGGCGCGTCCGTTGGTCAGCGAACTGAGCGTGGTGGAGTAGCGTCCCATTTCGGCCAGCGGCACGCGGGCTGCAAGCAGTTCGAAGCCCTTTTCGCTGGTCATCCCCTCGATGATCGAGCGGCGGTTTTGCAGGTCGCTCATCACATCGCCCAGGCGGTCGGAGGGAACCAGCACTTCCACCTGGTAAATGGGTTCCATGATCTTGGGCCCGGCGTTGCGGAAAGCCTCTTTGAAAGCGTTGCGCCCGGCCAGTTTGAACGAAATTTCGTTCGAGTCTACCGGGTGCATCTTGCCGTCGTAGACGATCACGCGGATGTCGCGCGCGTACGATCCGGTCAGAGGCCCCTCTTCCATCTTTTCCATGATCCCTTTCAGGATGGCGGGCAGGAAGCGGGCGTCGATCGCGCCGCCGACAATGGCGCTGCAGAACACCAGTTTGCCGCCCCAGTCGAGCGGAATCTCCTCGGTGTTTTTAATGTTCATCACCAGCTCTTTGCCGTCGATCTTGTATTTCGACGGGGCGGCTACTCCCTCGTAGTAGGGTTCGATCAGCAGGAATACCTCGCCGAACTGCCCCGCGCCGCCCGACTGGTTCTTGTGGCGGTAGTTGGCGGCGGCCATCTTGGTGATGGTTTCGCGGTAGGGAATCTTCGGGGCCAGGTATTCGACCTCGATTTTGTGCAGGTTTTCGAGCTGCCATTTCAGCAGGTTCAGGTGGTGTTCGCCCTGTCCGTTCAGGATGGTTTGTTTCAACTCTTTCGAATACTCGACCCCGATCGAGGGGTCTTCGTAGTGGGCGCGGGTGAGCAATTCGCCCAGTTTTTCGTCGTCCGCGCTGTTTTTGGCCTTGACGGCGGTGCGGAAACGGGGGGCGGGGAAGCCGATCAGGTTGATTTGCCAGTTGGCTCCCGGACCGTTGAGGGTGTGGTTCACCCGCGTTCCCTTGAGCTTGACGGTGCAGCCGATGTCGCCGGCGCAGAGTTCGGTTACTTTCACGCGGTTTTTCCCGGCGCTCACAAACAGTTGACCGATCTTCTCCTTATTCCCGGTGGTCATGTTGGTGAGTTCCATCCCTTCGGTAAGGGTGCCGCTGATTACGCGGAAGAAGCAGACTTCGCCCAGGTGGGGTTCGACCGAGGTTTTGAATACAAAGATCGACACGGGGCCGTCGGGTTTGGCTTCGACTTCGCCGCCGCCGACAAGGCGGAAATTGGGGGCTTTCATCGGGCCGGGAGCCACGTTGATGATAAACTCCATCAACCGTTTCACGCCGATGTCGCGCTTGCCCGAGAGGCAGAAAACGGGGATCAGGTCGCGCTTGGCCAGCCCTACCTTGAGGCCCGACCGCATTTCGTCCTGGGTCAGGGTGCCTTTTTCGAAGTAGAGTTCCATCAGGGCTTCGTCGTTTTCGGCGGCGGCCTCCACCAGTATGCGGTTGAGTTCCGAAGCCCGTTCCATTTCGCTTTCGGGAATGGGGTGTTCCTCGCGGATGCCGGTGTCGCCCTTGAAAGTGTACATCTTCATCATCAGCACGTCGACAAAGGCGTTGAATTCGGGGCCGGGGTTGATGGGGTATTGCACCAGCACCGGTTTGGCCTGCGAATTGGCCACCAGCGAATCGATCGCGGCATCCCAGTTGGCTTTGTCGCTGTCGAGCTGGTTGATGGCCGCCACGACGGGCTTTTCGTGCCGCCGAGCATAGCGGGCCTGAATTTCGGTACCCACCTCGAACCCGTTTTGGGCGTTGATCAGCATCACGCCCACGTCGGCCACCTTGAACGACGAGAACAGGGCGCCGCAAAAGTCGTCGGCCCCCGGGGTGTCGATGATGTTGAGCTTGTACCCGTTGTACTCGGTGTACAGGAGGGTCGAGAAGATCGAGCGTTTGTTCAGGTGTTCGATGTCGGTGTAGTCCGACAGGGTGTTTTCGGCCTCGACACTGCCCCGGCGTTCTACCACTTTCCCTTCAAAAGCCATGGCTTCGGCCAGGGTGGTTTTTCCCGAACCCGAGTTCCCTAAGAGTACGATGTTTTTAATCTCGTTGGTGGGGTATTTCTTCATAATGGTAAGGTTTTGTACGATGATTGCGGTTTGGGTTGCGTTTTTTCACGCCTCGTAAATGTAGGAAAAGTTTTTCGATCTCCGCTCCCCTTGCCGAATTTTCGGTCGATTTTTACGACGAAAGTTCTTACCTCCACGCATGTTGAGGGCGTCTCGGTCGTGGTGCGAGGGCCGGAGTCGGCCGCTTCATTGAATGAAAAAGGGAGCCTCTTTCCGCAAACGTATTGTACCCCCGGCAGCGGGAGGGCGTTGCGGACATGTTACAGCACCCGCAATTTGGCGTATTTGAGCAGCAGCACTTTGGTGCCGGCCGCCTCGAAGCGGACGGTGATTTTGGTGTCGGTGGCGGTGCGTTCCAGGGCCGTTACTTCGCCCGGGCCGAAGCGCTCGTGTTCGACCTTTGCCCCTACGGCCAGGCCCTCGGCCGATGCAAGGGGCGTACCCGGGACACTTCCCGTTGGCGCGCCGCCCGGGGCGATTGCAGGGGTCGGCCCGACCCGGCGGAATCCGGCGGGCGGCCGCGCGGGGGGCGTTTCGGGCGCAGGGGCCGCTTTGCCGCCGCCGCGTGGCGCGGGGCGGTTCGCCGAACCGCCCGCGTTCCGGCTCCAGGGGGCTCCGCCGCCCCGGAAATTGGGCCTTTCGTCCGACGAGGCCTCGCCGGACGAAAGGGCGTCGTCAGGCATGTCCAGGTGCTTTGGGTCGATCTCCTTGATGAAACGGCTCGGTTGCGAAGGAACCACCGTCCCCCAGCGGAAGCGCGACAGGGCGAAGCTCAGGGTGGCCTGTTTTTCGGCGCGGGTCAGGGCGACGTAAAACAGACGGCGCTCCTCCTCGATCTCCTCGGCCGAGGCGGTGCCGTGCTGCGAGGGAAAGAGGTTCTCCTCCAGCCCCACGATGTAGGTGTAGCGGAACTCCAGCCCCTTGGCGGCGTGTACCGTAAGCAGGGTTACGCGGGGCGAATCGTCCTTGTCGTCGGCGTCCTGGTCGGTCAACAGGGCGATCTCCTGCAGCCAGCGGTCGATGGTGACGGGGCCCGATTCCGAGGCCGAATCCCCTGTTTTGGTCTCGGCCAACGCGGGATCGAGGGGCGATTCGCCGTCGTCCGGCAGGGAGTCTTCCCCCGCGCCGTGTTCCTCGACGTAGGTGTGGATCGAATTCAGCAGCTCCTCGATGTTTTGCAGGCGCGATTCGTCTTCGATCAGCTTGCTCGTTTTGTAGTGGCGCAGGATGCCGGAGCGTTCCATCGTCTCCATGGCCAGTTCCCAGGCGTCGGCCTGCGGGGCGCGCTCGAACAGCTGTGCGAACGTTTCGACGAAGGCGGCGAGGCTCTTCACGGCCGGCCCGCGCAGGTGAAGCTCCTCGGCGGTGTGGGTGCAGAGGGTTTCCCACAGCGAAAGCCCTTTGGCGCGGGCGGTTTCGACGATCTTTTCGAGCGACGTTTCGCCGATCCCCCGTGCGGGGAAGTTGATGATCCGCCGCAGCGATTCGTCGTCGCGGGGATTGACCGCCAGCCGCAGGTAGGCGATGGCGTCTTTGATCTCGGCCCGTTGGTAGAACGACTGCCCGCCGTAGATGCGGTAGGGAATGTTGCGGTTGCGCAATTGCTCCTCCAAAATACGCGACTGGGCGTTGGTTCGGTACAGGATGGCGAATTGGTCGGGTGAGGCCTGCCGGCAGTAGATGGTGGTGTGGATGTCGCCCGCCACGCGGGTGGCTTCATCCTTGTCGGTGTAGGTGCAGAAAACGCGGATCGGCTCGCCGGCCTCGTTCTCCGAAAAGAGTTTCTTGGGCAGGCGGCGGCTGTTTTTCTCGATCACGCTGTTGGCCGCCTCGACAATGGTGCGGGTGGAACGGTAATTTTGTTCGAGTTTGAAGAGGCGGGCGTCGGGGTAGTCCTGCTGGAAACGGAGGATGTTCTCGATCCGCGCGCCCCGGAACGAATAGATGCTTTGCGAGTCGTCGCCCACCACGCAGATGTTGCGGTGGCGATCGGCGAGTTTTTTGACGATCAGGTACTGCGCGTAGTTCGTGTCCTGGTACTCGTCGACCAGGATGTAGCGGAACAGTTCGCCGTACTTGTCGAGCGCGGCGGGGTGGTCGCGCAGCAGCAGGTTGGTGTTCAGCAGCAGGTCGTCGAAATCCATCGCGCCGCTCCGGCGGCACTGGGCGCAGTACAGGGCGTAGATTTCGGCCAGCCGGGGCCGTTTTGCGCGGGCGTCCTCCTCGGTCAGGGTGGCGTTGGCGGCGTAGGCTTCGGGCAGTACGAGGTTGTTCTTGGCCATCGAAATGCGGGCGAAAACCTCGTTGGGTTTGTACTGGTCGTCGGGCAGTTCAAGGCCGCGGACGATGTGCTTGACCACGTTGCGGCTGTCGGCGGTGTCGTAAATGGAAAAGGTGGGCGGGTAGCCCAGCAGTTCGGCTTCGGCCCTCAGGATGCGGCTGAAGATGGAGTGGAACGTCCCCATCCACAGCCCGCGAAGCGCTTCGTGGGGCAGGATGCGGGCCATCCGTTCGCGCATTTCGCGCGCGGCCTTGTTGGTGAAGGTCAGGGCCAGGATGCTGCGGGGCGGAACCCCCTCTTCGATCAGGTGGGCGATGCGCATGGTCAGCACGCGGGTTTTTCCCGATCCGGCGCCGGCTATGATCAGCGCGGGACCCTGGTACTGTTCGACCGCGTCGCGTTGCGGGCCGTTCAGGCCGTTCAGACTGGCGCGCGGGGTTACCATACGATGGGTGTTTTCCCCTGCTGGACGAGGTAGTGGTTGGCCTGCGAAAAATGGCGGCAGCCGAAAAATCCGCGGTAAGCCGACAACGGCGACGGGTGGGGGGCTGCAAGGATCAGGTTGCGCGTGGGATCGACCGTGGCGGCTTTCCGCTGGGCGTACGACCCCCAAAGCAGGTAAACGACGCCGCTTTTGTGGCGGTTGATCTGTTCGACCACCGCGTCGGTGAACCGCTCCCATCCGTGTCCGGCGTGCGAGGCGGCCTGATGCGCCTCGACCGTCAGCACGGCGTTGAGCAGAAGCACGCCCTGCCGGGCCCAACGCTCCAGATTTCCCGTGGCGGGGATGGGGGCGCCGGTATCGGTGTGTACCTCCTGGAAAATATTTTGCAACGAAGGAGGAAAAGAGACCCCCTCGCCGACCGAAAAGCAGAGGCCGTGCGCCTGCCCCGGCCCGTGGTAGGGATCCTGGCCGATGATCACCACCTTCAGGCGGTCGAACGGGCAGGAGTCGAACGCGCCGAATATGCGCGAGGCGGCGGGGTAGACCCGCTTGGCGGCGTACTCCGCGCGAACGAACTCGACGAGCTGGTCAAAATAGGGTTTTTCGAACTCCTCGCGCAGGAGGGCCTGCCACGAGGGTTCGATCTTTACAAGGGCCATAAACCGAAAGGGGAGCGAATCTATTTTTTGGCGGCGTAGAAGCAGCGTTTGGGCGATTCGACCTTGCCCTCGCCCACCAGCGCCTTGATGATCTTGTCGGTTTCGGCTTTGGGGACTCCGGCTGCTTCGGCCACCTCGGCCGATTTCATGGGTTGGGCGCTTTTTTGCAGGGCGGCCAGTACTTTATCGGTGTTACTCATAGGGTTGAAAGATTTAGAGACCGTAAAGTTACCGAAATTTCCATAACTTTACCGCCTCGTTCACCGAAAATCCAACCTAAACATATTTCGCATGAAAAGACCACTCTTTCTACTGCTGGCGCTGCTGCTGACCCTCGGCGCATTTGCCCAGAAATTCAACCCGATGGAGGTGATCCCCTCCGACAGTTCGGTTCGCAAAGAGGTACTCCCCAGCGGGATTACCTACTACCTGAAACACAACGACAAGCCGGCGGGGACGGCCAATTTCCACATCTATTACAAGGTGGGGGCCATTCAGGAGAAAGAGAACCAAAACGGACTGGCCCACTTTCTGGAACACATGGCTTTCAACGGTTCGAAACACTATCCCGATAGCCTGATGGACGAATACCTGTCGACGATCGGGCTGCGGTTCGGCGAAAATCTCAACGCCTACACCAGTTTCGAGCAGACGGCCTACATGGTAACCAACGTGCCGCTGATCCGCGAGTCGATCGTCGATTCGGTGTTGCTGATCCTGCACGACTGGGCGGGCTTTATCACCCTCGACCACGCGCAAATCGACAAGGAGCGCGGCGTGATCACCGAGGAGTGGCGGCAGGGGAACAACGCCTCGCGCCGGATATTCGAAAAGCAGCAGAGCGTTCTTTTCGCCAACACGATTTATGCGAAACGCAACATCATCGGCACCCAGCAGGTGCTTCAGAGCTTCAAGTACAACGAACTGGAGGACTTTTACCACACCTGGTACCGTCCCGACATGCTGGCCTTTTTTGTGATCGGCGATTTCGACGTGGACAGCATGGAACAGCGCCTTCAAAAGATCATGGCCGACATTCCAGCCTCTGCGATTAAAACGCAAAAAGAGGAAGTAGTGGTGGCAGACAACGCCGCGCCCCTGGTTTCGATTGCGACCGATCCCGAACAGGTGGGTACTTCGGTGCAATTGCTGATGCGCCACACCCCCCTGCCCGACAAGTACAACGACAAATACCTTGCCGCCAAGGCCGCCTACATCCAATCGCTGGTCGGGCGGATGTTCGGTCAGCGGCTCGACGAAATCCGTCAAAAGGAGAACGCCCCCTTCCTTGGGGCGAGCGGGTCGTTCGGACGGGTCATCCGCCCCTTCGACGCGTTCTACCTGTCGGCCTCGGCCCGCGAGGGCGAAGCGCTGCGCGCGCTCGAAGCCGTTTACGCCGAAGCGCAGCGAATGGCTCAAACCGGCTTTACCCAATCGGAACTGGATCGCGCCAAAACGCAAATCATGACCCATACCGAAAGCGCCTACAAGAACCGGAACGACCGCAAGAACAACGAATTCCTGGGCGACTACACCGAAAACTTCGAGAACGGCACGCCCTACCTCAGCCCCGAAACCGACCTGGAAGTAACCAAGCGGGTGCTCGACAACATCACCCTGGCCGAAGTGAACGCAACGGTGAAGAGCTGGGTCCGCCCCGAAAATAACATGGTGCTGATTGCCGCTCCCGAAAAAGAGGGGGTTGCCGTGCCTACCGAACAACAAGTGTTGGACGTGCTGGCCAAGGTACAAGGGATGACCTTTGCCGCCTACGAGGACAAAACCACCGGCGAGGGGCTGATTCCCGCCGCCGCCGTATTGAAAGGTTCGAAAGCGGGGGCCGAAACCCCGGGCGTCTTCGAATCGACCGAATTCACCCTCAAGAACGGCGTGAAGATCGTGGTCAAACCCACCCAGTACAAAGCTGACGAATTGCTGATGAACGCCTTCCAAAAAGGCGGTGCCAGCACGCTGGGCGACCTGGACGACCTGAAAAACAGCCAGTTGCTGCCCGCCGTGTTGGGCAATGCCGGGTTGGGCAACTTCTCGAACACCGAGCTGCGGAAAGTGTTGACCGGAAAAATCGCCGGCGCTTCGCCCTACATCGGAGCGCTCTACCAGGGATTCAACGGTTCGTGCGCTCCCAAAGACCTCGAAACGATGCTGCAACTGGTATACCTTTATTATACCGCTCCGCGGTTCGAGGTGAGCGACTACAACGTGGTGATGGGCCAATACCGCGCCCAGATTCCCAACATCGTCAAAACCCCCGCATTCATCTTCTCGGACAGCGTGGCCCAAACGCGCTACGGCCACAACCCCCGTGTCATCAGCCTGAGCATGGAGCTGTTGGATCAGGTTTCGCTGGAAGGGATGAAAAAAGTGTACCGCCAGTTCTTCTCCAACGCCAACGGAATGACCTTCGTCTTTGTGGGCAGCGTCGACGTGGCCACCCTGAAGCCGCTGGCCGAAAAGTACCTCGGTTCGTTGCCCTCGGCCAAACGTGCCGACCGCTGGGGCGAACACGTGATCTACCCCGTGGACGGCGAAGTCGAGAATGTGTTTAAGACCAAACAGGAGACCCCCAAGGTGAGCGTGGCCCGCTACTATACCGGCGTTACCGAATATACCCCCGAACGGGTGATGGCGCAGCAGGTGGTGCGCTACATCCTTGAGATGCGCTACACCCAATCGATCCGCGAGGAAAAAGGAGGTACGTATGGCGTGGGAGTGGGCGCTTCGAGCCAAAAATACCCGAAGCAGGTATTCTCTTTCCAAATGCGCTTCGACACCGACACCTCCAAAGTGAACGAACTGTTGCCGATCATCCAGGAACAGATCGACGACCTGGCGAAGAACGGCCCCACCGCCGAAGAGATGACCAAAAGCAAGGAGTTCTTCCTCAAGAAATTCAAAGAAACCCAAATATTCAACTCCACCTGGCAGGGAGTGCTGTCGGCCCACTACCAGGATCAGTACGACGGATACACCGGTTACGAGGAACGCCTGAGCGCACTCGATGCCGAGAAAGTACGTGCTGAAGCCGAAGCCCTTTTCTCGCAAAAGAACCGCATAACCGTCGTTCAGTTGCCGGAATAGCCGCCGCCTTTCCCAAACAGGGGTAATGCCCCGCCACAACGCCGATTGCGGACTCCGATCCCCGGAGTCCGCAACGTCGTTCAAAAAACCGCCCCCGCCGATGAAACCGTTCTTCTCCCGCGCCCTGTGCCTGTTGTTGCTGGGCCTGTTGTGGCCCGCCGCTTCGGCCGAAAAACCCCAGCGAATCCGCTTTGTCGTGTACAGCGACCTGCACCACGACCTGATGCCCGGCGGCCCCGAACGGCTGCAGGCCATTGTCGACGCCGCGCGGCGCGAACGGGCCGAACTGATGATCAGCCTGGGCGATTTGGTCTTTCCCAAGCCCGAAAACCAGGTGATCCCCGAAACGTTGGCCCGCTCGGGCATTCCGCAATACCACGCCATGGGCAACCACGACATGGACCAGGGGAGCAAGAACGACTACATGCGGTTTGTGGGAATGAACGCCCCTTACTACCACTTCGACCGCGGCCTGTTCCGGTTCGTGGTGCTCGACACCAATTTCTTTACGGACAAGGACGGGCGCGAACATCCGTACGACCGGGGGAACTATTTCGCACCCCGGGCCGTTCGGAAAAACATCGTGGACAGCGCCCAGCAGCAATGGCTGGAGGGAGTGCTTTCCGATCCCGGCCGGATCTACCTGCTTTTCTGCCACGCGCCCAGTCACGAAACGCTGCAACCCATCCTGCGCCGCGCCCGGGATCGCGGCATCCGCGTGGCCGCCGTTTTCGAGGGACACCTCCACGGCGACCGCCTCCGGCAGATCGACGGGGTCAACTACCTGCTGGTGAACAGCGCCAGTTACATATGGGGCGGCGAATCGTTCGAAAGCAGGGACCACTATCCCCCCGACATGTACCGCCGCTACGGGAATCTGCACTACATCATCCCGTACGCGAAGCCCCTGTACGCGGTGGTCGAGGTTTCGTCGGCGGGGAAGCTCACCGTCCGCGGAGTGAAAGGGGATTATATGGAACCCCGGCCCGACCCCGTGAAATTGCACGAACAGGCCGAGTACTATTCGCCCTCGATCGCAAACCGCACCTTTCGGTTCTGACCTCCGGGCCATGCCGGAAAAACGTCTCCGAGACAGGCAGCCAAGGGGTTTGCGGGAGAAAAATTGAGGATAACGTACCAGATATCAAAACAATCTCTATCTTTGCAGTCCGATTTTTGTGTAACTTAACCAATAAAAGCGAAGCAACAACATGCCAACCATCCAACAATTAGTACGCAAGGGACGCACCGACGTGGTGTACAAAAGCAAGGCTCCGGCACTGGAAGCCTGCCCCCAGCGTCGCGGAGTGGCCGTACGCGTGTACACCACCACCCCCAAGAAACCCAACTCGGCGATGCGGAAAGTAGCCCGTGTCCGTTTGAGCAACGGGAAAGAAGTAAATGCCTACATTCCGGGCGAAGGCCACAACCTGCAGGAGCACTCGATCGTGCTGGTGCGCGGAGGCCGTGTGAAAGACCTTCCCGGGGTACGTTACCACCTGGTACGCGGAACCCTCGACGCCGCCGGAGTAGACGGCCGCAACCAACGCCGCTCGAAATACGGCACCAAACGCCCCAAAGCCGGAGCCGCCGCTGCCGCCAAGGGAAAGAAAAAGTAAACCCCTAAACAAACCAACATAAACCCCCGGGCCATCGGGTAGGGTAGATTTCAGGAGACAGGTCGAACGACCCGCAAAAGAAAAGCCCGCACAACTCCCCGAAAGCCCAAAACCAACACGCTAAAATGAGAAAAGCGAAGCCTAAAAAACGAATTCTACTTCCTGACCCCAAGTTCGGAGACGTACTCGTAACCCGATTCGTCAACAGCCTGATGTTAGATGGTAAGAAGAGTATTGCCTACGGCATCTTCTATGATGCAATCGATATCGTAGGCGAGAAGATGAAGGACAATGAAAAGGCTCCTTTGGACATCTGGAAAAAAGCCCTCGAAAACGTAACGCCGCAGGTCGAAGTAAAATCGCGCCGCGTCGGAGGAGCCACCTTCCAAGTGCCCACGGAAGTACGTCCCGAACGCAAGACCGCCCTGAGCATGCGGTACCTGCTTCAGTTTGCGAAAAAACGCGCAGGCCGTTCGATGGCCGAAAAGCTCGCCGCCGAGATCCAAGCCGCCTACAACGAAGAAGGGGGCGCCTTCAAACGGAAAGAAGAGATCCACCGGATGGCCGAAGCCAACAAAGCATTCGCCTACTTTAGATTCTAACCGATAGCAGGAACCAACGAATGGCAAGAGACCTTACATACACCCGAAACATTGGTATCATGGCCCACATCGACGCGGGCAAGACTACCACCTCGGAGCGCATCCTGTTCTACACCGGAAAGACACACAAAATCGGAGAGACCCACGAAGGCAGCGCCACCATGGACTGGATGGCACAGGAACAAGAACGGGGGATTACCATCACCTCGGCCGCTACCACCACCTTCTGGAACTACAAAGACAACACCTACCAGATCAACATCATCGACACCCCCGGCCACGTGGACTTTACCGTTGAGGTAGAGCGTTCGCTGCGGGTGCTTGACGGAGCCGTAGCCACCTTCTGCGCCGTTGGCGGCGTGGAACCCCAATCCGAAACCGTATGGCACCAAGCCGACAAATACAGCGTTCCCCGGATCGGCTACGTCAATAAAATGGACCGCACCGGAGCCGACTTCCTGAGCGTTTGCGCCCAGGTGAAAGAGCGCCTCGGAGCCAACGCCATCCCCGTAACCCTGCCCATCGGCGCCGAAGACAAGTTCGAAGGGCTGGTCGACCTGGTATACAACCGCGCCATCATCTATTTCGACGACAAAAACGTTCGGGACAACTACAACCTGGTGGAAATCCCCGAAAAGATGAAAGCCGAAGCCGCCGAATGGCGCGCCAAGCTCATCGAAGAGGTCGCCGGATCGGACGAAGCCCTGATGGAAAAATTCTTCGACGATCCCGATTCGATCACCCCCGAAGAGATCATCGCCGCCCTGCGCAAAGCCACCTGCTCGATGAAAGTGGTGCCGATGCTTTGCGGATCGTCGTTCAAAAACAAAGGCGTGCAGCTGCTGCTCGACTCGGTGATCGCCTACCTTCCCTCGCCCCTCGACATCGAGGCCGTGATCGGAACCAACCCCGAAACCGAAAAAGAGGTGGAGCGCCTGCCCAAAGAGAGCGAACCCTTCTGCGCCCTCGCCTTCAAGATCGCCACCGACCCCTTCGTGGGACGCCTGGCCTTCATCCGCGTTTACTCCGGCAAGCTCGACGCAGGGTCGTACGTGTTCAATACCCGTAGCGGAAAGAAAGAGCGCATCAGCCGGATCTACCAAATGCACGCCAACAAGCAAAACCCCATCGAATTCGTCGGGGCCGGCGACATCGCCGCCGTAGTAGGCTTCAAGGAGATCCGCACGGGCGACACCCTCTGCGCTGAAAACGCCCCCATCGTCCTCGAATCGATGACCTTCCCCGAACCCGTAATCGGATTGGCCATCGAACCCAAAACCCAGAAAGACCTCGACAAGCTCGGAGTAGGGCTGGGCAAACTGGCCGAAGAAGACCCCACTTTCACCGTGAAGACCGACCAAGACTCGGGCCAGACCGTTATCAGCGGGATGGGTGAACTCCACCTCGAAATCATCGTCGACCGCCTCAAGCGCGAATTCGGCGTAGAGATCAATCAGGGAGCTCCGCAGGTGAACTACAAAGAGGCCCTCACCGGATCGTACGAACACCGCGAAGTGTTCAAGAAACAAACCGGCGGTCGCGGTAAATTTGCCGACATCATCTTCGAAATCTCGGGATGCGACGACAAAGAAAAGACAGGCCTCGAATTTGTCGACGTGGTAAAGGGCGGAAACATCCCCAAAGAGTTCATCCCCGCCGTGCAAAAAGGATTCGCCTCGGCCATGGCCAACGGCGCCCTGGCAGGTTTCCCCATCGATGCGATGAAAGTCACCCTGAAAGACGGATCGTTCCACGCCGTAGACTCCGACGCCCTGTCGTTCGAAATCTGCGCCCGCAACGGTTTCCGCCATGCAGCCGTCAAGGCCAAACCGGTGATTATGGAACCCATCATGTCGGTCGAAGTGGTTACCCCCGAGGAAAACATGGGGGACATCATCGGCGACCTGAACAAACGCCGCGGCCAGATCGCAGGGATGGAATCCCGCGGAGTGGCCCGCGTGGTGAAGGCCAAAGTGCCGCTCTCGGAAATGTTCGGGTACGTAACCGTACTTCGCACCATCTCCTCGGGCCGCGCGACTTCAACGATGGAGTTCTCGCACTTCGACGAGGTGCCCGCCAACATCTCGAAAGAGATCGTCGAAAAATCCAGTGGTAAACTTAAAGAAGACGAATAGCCATGAGCCAAAAAATACGCATCAAACTTAAATCCTACGATCACAACCTGGTGGACAAATCCGCCGAAAAGATCGTGAAGACGGTGAAATCGACCGGAGCCGTAGTGAGCGGCCCCATTCCGTTGCCTACCAACAAAAAGATATTCACCATCAACCGCTCGACCTTCGTGAACAAAAAATCACGCGAGCAGTTCCAACTGTCGACCTTCAAACGCATCCTCGACATCTACAGCTCGACCCCCAAGACCATCGACGCGCTGATGAAACTCGAGCTGCCCAGCGGCGTGGAAGTCGAGATCAAAGTCTGATCCCCTTCCGGAGAGGGTCTTGCAGGTTGGTCGTTTTTCCGGCCGAACAACGCCCCGTTCCGTAGCAAAGAGAGCCCCGACCCTTCCGGCCGGGGCTCTTCCGTTGAGTACGTGCGGAGAGGGCAGGGGCGGTTTCCGTGAAACCCCACCCTTCCCGCCCGCGAAACCCGGAACCGGACGAAAAAAATCGGCCGGGATAAAACAGTGTCCGGCTCGATTTTTTGCCGAAAAATCGAGCCAAAGCCGAAGCGATCCGGCGAGATGCCCGTATCCGCCTGCCACCCTTGGCCTTTGCGGAAATCCCGGCGAAGAAAAATGCGCCGAACGCTTGCTAATTCGCAGTAAAACTGTATCTTTGCAGTCGCCTTTGCGGACACCATCCGCGTAAGGCATTGATAATCAAGGGACACCGAAGATCGGCATGGCCTCTTTTTGGTGTTTTGCGAAACAGAAAAACAAACAACTAACAAACAAAATGTCAGGACTCATTGGAAAAAAAATCGGAATGACATCCGTTTTCAGTGCCGAGGGTAAGAATATACCATGCACTGTTATCGAAGCTGGTCCGTGTGTTGTTACGCAAATCAAGACCGTTGAAAAAGACGGTTATGCCGCCGTGCAGATTGCCTATGACGAAAAGAAAGAAAAGCACACCAGCGGCCCCATGATGGGGCATTTCAAGAAGGCCGGAACCACCCCCAAGCGTAAGCTGGCGGAGTTCCAAAGCTTTGAAAAAGAGTTCCAGCTCGGAGACACTGTAACCGTAGACATCATCGCAGAAGACGATTGGGTAGACGTAACCGGTATCTCGAAAGGAAAAGGATTTCAAGGCGTCGTAAAACGTCACGGTTTCGGTGGCGTGGGCGGTCAAACCCACGGCCAGCACAACCGCGGCCGTCACCCCGGTTCGCTGGGCGCCTCGTCGTGGCCCTCACGCGTAATGAAAGGCAAACGCATGGCCGGCCGCACAGGTGGCGATCAGGTGAAAGTACTCAACCTGAAAGTGCTCAAAATCATTCCCGAAAACAACCTCATCCTGGTAAAAGGGTCCATCCCCGGAGCCAAGGGTTCATACCTCTTAATCGAAGACTAACGCCATGGAACTGAACGTACAAACCCTTGCAGGGAAAGACAGCGGAAAAAAAGTATCCCTGAGCGACGCCATCTTCGGTGTCGAACCCAACGACCACGCCATCTACCTCGACGTAAAACAATACCTGGCCAACCAACGCCAGGGGACCCACAAGGCCAAACAACGCAACGAAGTAGCCGGCTCGACCCGCAAACTCAAAAAGCAAAAAGGAACCGGCGGAGCCCGCTCCGGCAGCATCCTGTCGCCCCTGTTCGTAGGCGGCGGCCGCGTGTTCGGTCCCGTACCCCGCGACTACAGCTTTAAACTCAACAAAAAGCTCAAACAACTCGCCCGCAAGAGCGCCCTGGCCTACAAAGCCAAGAACCAGCTCATCACCGTGGTGGACAGTTTGACCATGGAGCCCAAAACCAAAGAATTCCTGGCCGCCGCCAAGAACCTCGGGTTGGAAGGCAAGAAAATGCTCGTGGTGCTTCCCGCCGCCGAACGCGGCGTAGTGCTTGCAGCCCGGAACCTGCCCAACGTAAAGGTAATTCCCGCCGCAAACATCAACACCTACGACGTGATGAACGCCGCCGTGCTGGTGATGAGCCAGGACAGCGTACACGCCATTCACCAACTCTTCGAGAAAGAGGCCTAATTCAACCAACGATAGCAATACCATACTACAATGGAAATCCTCATTAAGCCAATTCTAACCGAGAAAATGACGGCTCAGGGCGAAAAGCTGAACCGTTACGGTTTTATCGTTGATCCCCGCGCCAACAAACTCCAAATCAAGGCCGCCATCGAGGCGAACTACGGTGTGGTGGTGGATCAGATCAAAACCATGAACTACCTCGGCAAATACAAAAGCCGTTACACCACCGCCGGTCTGCTCGAAGGCCGCACCAACCGTTTCAAAAAGGCAGTCGTTACCCTCAAAGGCAGCGACCAAATCGACTTCTACAGTAATATCTAACCAAGATGGCAGTAAAGAAATTCAAACCCGTAACTCCCGGGCAAAGACACAAAGTACTGGGCACCTTCGACGATATTACCACGTCGACGCCCGAGAAATCGCTGGTAGCACCGCTCAAATCAAGCGGCGGTCGCAACAACACCGGTAAGATGACCGTTCGCTACAAAGGCGGCGGACACAAACGCCAATACCGTCTGATCGACTTCATGCGCGACAAAGACGGCATTCCCGCCACCGTAAAAACCATCGAATACGACCCCAACCGTTCGGCCCGTATCGCCCTGGTAGTTTACGCTGACGGCGAAAAACGCTACATCGTAGCCCCCACCGGCCTGACCGTAGGACAGACCGTAGCGAGCGGCGCCGGCGTAGCCCCCGAAGTGGGGAACACCCTTTTCCTGTCAGACATTCCGCTCGGAACCGTCGTGCACTGCATCGAGCTCACCCCCGGCGCCGGCGCCGTGATGGCCCGTTCGGCCGGAACCTACGCCCAACTGCTGGCACGCGAAGGTAAATACGCAATCATCAAACTTCCTTCAGGCGAAACCCGCATGGTACTGGTAACCTGCCGCGCAACGGTAGGCACCGTATCGAACGCCGACCACGCCCTCGAACAGAGCGGCAAGGCCGGTCGTGAACGCTGGCTGGGTCGCCGCCCCCGCAACCGCGGTGTGGTAATGAACCCCGTCGATCACCCCATGGGTGGTGGCGAAGGTCGCGCTTCGGGGGGCCAACCCCGTTCGCGCACCGGTGTGCTTTCCAGAGGCTACAAAACCCGTAACCCCAAGAAAACCACCAGCAAGTTCATTGTTTCAAAAAGGAAAAAATAACCGACAAAAATCAGCCTAAATGAGCCGTTCACTTAAAAAAGGACCCTATATCGAGCCCAAACTGGAAAAGAAAGTGCTCGATCAAAACGAAGCCGGCAAAAAGAGCGTGATTAAAACCTGGTCTCGCGCCAGCATGATTTCGCCCGATTTTGTCGGTCATACCCTCGCCGTACACAACGGCAACAAATTCATCCCCGTGTACGTGACCGAAAACATGGTCGGCCACAAGCTCGGCGAGTTTGCCCCCACCCGCAACTTCCGCGGCCACGGCGGCAATAAGAAAAGATAGCGTTAAACCACCAGAATACCACAAATAAAAATGGGTGCAAGAAAAAGAGTAAGAGCCGAAAAGCTCAAGGCAGAAAAACGCCAGAAAGCGATCGCTTCGCTGTGCGACTGCCCGACCTCCCCGCTAAAAATGCGCATCGTCGCAGACATGATCCGTGGCGTTGAGATCAACAAAGCCCTCGGGATGCTGCGCTACAGCAAAAAAGAAGCCTCGAACCGGTTGGAAAAACTCCTCCGTTCGGCCATCGCCAACTGGCAAAGCAAAAACGAAGGCGAAAGCCTCGAAAACACCCCCCTCTGCGTGAAAGAGATCTACGTAGACGGAGGCCGTCAAATCAAACGGATCCAGCCCGCCCCCCAAGGCCGCGCCCACCGTGTCCGTAAACGTTCGAACCACGTAACCCTGGTGGTAGACCGTTTGGAAGCGACCGAAAAGAAAGCCAAAGCCGCAGCCCCCCAGGCAGAAGCCCCCAAAGCCGAAGCCAAGAAGCCCGCAGCCCGGAAAACCGTCGCCAAAGCCACCAAAGAAGTCAAACCCCAAAACGTAGCCGAATAACAAGATGGGACAAAAAGTAAATCCGATAGCAAACCGTCTGGGAATTATCCGTGGGTGGGACTCAAGCTGGTACGGCGGCAAAGAGTTTTCGACCAAACTGGTCGAAGACGCCAAAATCCGCAAATACCTCGGCGTTCGCCTGGCCAAAGCCAGCATCTCGAAAATCATCATCGAGCGAACCCTTAAACTGGTAACCATCACCATCAGCACCTCGCGCCCCGGCATCATCATCGGCAAGGGAGGTTCCGAAGTAGACAAACTCAAGGAAGAGTTGCGCAAACTCACCGGCAAAGAAGTTCAGATCAACATCTTCGAAGTGAAACGCCCCGAACTCGACGCCGTGCTGGTAGGCGGTAACATCGCCCGCCAGGTGGAAGGCCGCATCTCGTACCGCCGTGCCATCAAAACCACCATCGCCTCGACCATGCGCATGGGAGCCGAAGGAATCAAGATCGTCATCTCGGGTCGCGTAGGCGGCGCCGAAATGGCCCGTTCCGAAACCTACAAAGAAGGACGCATCCCCCTGCACACCTTCCGCGCCAACATCGACTACGCCCTGTCGGAAGCCCTCACCAAAGTCGGCATCCTCGGCGTGAAAGTATGGATCTGCAACGGCGAAGTGTACGGCAAGAGCGACCTCAACCCGCTCGAAGGACTCGGAGCCGCAGGCGCCAACGCCCCCCGCTTCGACCGTCCCGACCGCGGCGACCGTCCCGACCGCCGTGGAGGAAACGACCGCGGCGACCGCCGTCCCCGCCGCAACGATCGTAACGATCGCCCCGACCGCAAACCCGAAAACAAATAAAACCCCGGGCCGAAAAGGGTGGGAAACAGAGCGTAGCACCGCCGGTAAGTCCCGACTCCCGCAAGGGAACCAAGGAAACAACCAGCCGCTTCGGATGACAAACCCAATGGATGGCCCAAAAAAGTAATCACCCATGTTACAACCCAAAAAGACGAAATTCCGCAGGATGCAAAAAGGCCGCATGAAAGGCCTTGCCCATCGCGGCGCCGAACTCTCGTTCGGATCTTACGGAATCAAAGCCCTCGATTCAGCGTGGATCACCGGGCGCCAAATCGAAGCAGCCCGTCAGGCCATTGTGCGCTACATGAAACGGGAAGGACAAATCTGGATCCGCGTATTCCCGGACAAGCCCATCACCAAGAAACCCGCCGAAGTACGGATGGGTAAGGGGAAAGGAGCGCCGGAAGGATTCGTAGCCCCCGTAACCCCCGGCCGCATTCTGATCGAAGCCGAAGGAGTACCCCTGGAAATCGCCAAGGAAGCACTCCGTTTGGGCGCCCAAAAGTTGCCCATCCCCACCAAATTCGTTATCCGTCGAGACTTCGAAGAAACCACCCTCTAACCCACGAAACAGATGAAAGCTCAAGAAATCCGTGAACTGTCGGTGGCCGAACTCAACGAGCGAATTGAAGCTCAAAAAAGCCACCTGGTGAAAGCGAAACTCAACCATGCCGTTTCGCCCGCCGAAAATACCACAGCCCTCAGAAATATGCGCCGAGACATAGCACGAATGCTCACCATCTTGCGCCAAAAACAAAACCAATAAGCACCATGGAAAGAAACCTTAGAAAAGAACGGACCGGTGTGGTTGTCAGCAACAAGATGGACAAATCGATCGTCGTAGCCGTAAAGCGTAAAGTAAAACACCCCATCTACGGAAAATTCGTCAACAAAACCACCAAGTTCGTCGCCCACGACGAAACCAACACCTGTGGCGAAGGCGACACCGTACGTATTATGGAGACCCGCCCGTTGAGCAAAAGCAAACGCTGGCGGTTAGTAGAAATCGTAGAAAAAGCCAAGTAAGCCATGATCCAACAAGAAAGTAGACTCTCTGTAGCAGACAACAGCGGCGCCAAAGAGGTGCTCTGTATCCGCGTTCTTGGCGGAACCGGCCGTCGTTACGCCTCCATTGGCGACAAGATCGTGGTAACCGTAAAGAGCGCCACCCCCTCGGGCGACGTTAAAAAGGGAACCGTATCCAAAGCCATCGTCGTACGGACCAAAAAAGAGATTCGTCGTCCCGACGGCTCGTACATCCGCTTCGACGACAACGCCGTGGTGCTGGTAAACAACGCCGGCGAAATACGCGGAACCCGCATTTTCGGCCCCGTGGCCCGCGAACTGCGCGACGTGAACATGAAGATCATTTCACTTGCCCCCGAAGTACTGTAACGCCCTAACACATCCCAAAGCAATGTCGAAACTACACATTAAAAAAGGAGACACCGTTTACGTCAACGCCGGCGAAAACAAAGGGCAGCAAGGCAAGGTGCTCGAAGTGATCGTCGAAAAGCAACGCGCCATCGTCGAAGGTCTCAACCTGGTGAAAAAACACACCAAACCCAACGCAAAACACCCCCAGGGAGGCATCATCGACCAGGAAGCCCCCATCCACATCTCGAACCTGCAGCCGCTCGATCCCAAATCCGGGAAACCGACCCGCGTAGGACGTAAACTCAACGAAAAAGGCAAACTCGTGCGAGTAGCCAAAAAATCAGGAGAGGAGATCAAATAATGGCATACGTACCGTCACTCAAAACCAAATACAAAGAGGAGATCGCCCCCGCTTTGATGAAACAATTCGGCTACACCAGCATCATGCAAGTGCCGAAAATCGAAAAAATCGTCATCAACCAAGGCGTCGGGTCAGCCGTGGCCGACAAGAAACTCATCGAAGTCGCCCAGGAAGAGCTCTCCACCATCGCCGGCCAACGCGCCGTGCAAACCCGTTCCAAGAAAGACATCTCGAACTTCAAGCTCCGCAAGCAAATGCCCATCGGCGTTCGCGTAACCCTGCGCCGCGAACGGATGTACGAATTCCTGGAACGCCTGATCGTCGTGTCGCTGCCCCGCATCCGCGACTTCAAAGGGATCAACGACAAGTTCGACGGCCGTGGGAACTACACCCTCGGCATCCAGGAACACATCATCTTCCCCGAGATCGACATCGACAAGATCACCAAACTCTTCGGCATCGAAATCACCTTCGTAACCACCGCCGACAACGACACCGAAGCCTACGCACTTCTGAAAGAGTTCGGGCTGCCCTTCAAAAACGCAAAAAAGAACTAAGCCATGGCAAAAGAATCGATGAAAGCCCGCGAAGTGAAACGCGCCAAGCTCGTAGCCCGCTACGCCGCCAAACGCGCCGCACTTAAAGAAGCAGGCGACCAAGCCGGACTGGCCAAACTGCCCAAGAACTCGAACCCCATCCGCCTGCACAACCGCTGCCAGCTGACCGGTCGCCCCAAAGGCTACATGCGTCAATTCGGCATCAGCCGGATCCAGTTCCGCGAAATGGCCTCGGCAGGTCTGCTCCCCGGAGTGAAGAAAGCCAGCTGGTAGTCCCCGGAAAACCAAACACAAACAACAAAAACCATAACCAACCAAAATGACCGATCCAATAGCAGACCTCCTGACACGCATCAGGAACGCGGTGAAAGCCAACCACAAAGTGGTTGAAGCTCCCGGCTCGAAAATCAAGCAAGAGATCGTACGGATTCTCCACGAGCAAGGCTACATCCTCGCTTACAAATTCGGCACCACCGAAAAAGGTTTTTCAACCATCAAAGTAGCGTTGAAATACCACCCCGAAACCAAGACCCCGGCCATCAAGGCCCTGACCCGCGTGTCCCGTCCGGGTCTGCGTCAGTACGCCAACGCGAGCGAAATGCCCCGCGTGATGAACGGCCTTGGAATCGCCATCGTATCCACCTCGCAGGGAGTAATGACCGACAAAGAGGCCCGCGCCAAAAACGTCGGCGGCGAAGTGCTGTGTTACGTATACTAAACCTAAAGAAAACAGACAACCATGTCAAGAATTGGAAAATTACCTGTAAACCTGCCTAACGGCGTAACCGTTGCGGTTGCCGCCGACAATACGGTTAGTGTGAAAGGCCCTCTCGGACAGCTTTCCCAGAAAGTAGACCCCGATATCGCCGTGACGGTCGAGGGAACCACCCTTAGCGTAACACGTCCCACCGACCAGCCCCGCCACCGTTCGATGCACGGGCTGTACCGCGCCCTGATCTCCAACATGGTGATCGGCGTATCGGAAGGATACACCATCAAACAAGAGTTAGTCGGCGTCGGCTTCAAGGCCGAAGTGAAAGGACAAGTCCTGGAGATGAGCCTCGGCTACTCGCACGACATCCACCTGCTGTTGCCGGGCGAGGTAAAAGCAGAGGCCGTGACCGAGAAGAAGAGCAACCCCATCATCACCCTCAAGAGCATCGACAAACAACTCGTCGGCCAAGTAGCAGCCAAGATCCGCTCGCTCCGCAAGCCCGAGCCCTACAAAGGCAAAGGGATCAAGTTCGTAGGCGAGACCCTGCGTCGCAAGGCCGGTAAATCCGCTAACTCCAAATAATCGTAGACCATGGCACTAACCAAGATAGAGCGTCGTACCCGCATCAAACAACGCATCCGCAAAATCATCAGCGGAACCGCCGCCACCCCCCGATTGACCGTCTACCGGAGCAACAAACAGATCTACGCCCAAGTGATCGACGACCTGAAAGGCGCCACCCTTGCCGCCGCCAGCTCGGCCGACAAGGAAGTAGCCGGAAACACCCAAGGGCTCAACAAAACCCAAGTAGCCGCCCTGGTAGGAAAACTCATCGCACAACGCGCCATCGAAAAAGGAGTGACCACCGTCGCCTTCGACCGCAACGGATACCTCTACCACGGCCGCGTTAAACAATTGGCAGACTCAGCACGCGAAGGCGGCCTCAAATTCTAAAGAACGAACAACTATGTCAGTAAACAACATAAAAAGAGTTCGCACCAGCGACATCGAGCTGAAAGACCGCCTGGTAAGCATCCAGCGCGTGACCAAAGTAACCAAAGGGGGCCGTACGTTCACCTTCTCCGCCATCGTAGTGGTAGGTAACGAAAACGGCATCGTAGGTTACGGTCTGGGCAAAGCGGGCGAAGTAACCTCCGCCATTGCCAAAGGAGTCGAAGACGCCAAAAAGAACCTGATCAAAGTACCCATCCTCAAAGGAACCATTCCCCACGAACAAACCGCCAAGTTCAGCGGTTCGCGCGTGCTGCTCCGCCCCGCCTCGGTCGGTACCGGAGTAATCGCAGGGGGCGCCATGCGTGCCGTACTCGAGAGCGTCGGCATCCACAACGTGCTGGCCAAAAGCAAAGGCTCGTCGAACCCGCACAACCTGGTGAAAGCCACCGTGCTGGCCCTCTCCGAACTGCGCGACGCCGCCACCGTGGCCGAACTGCGCGGCATTTCGCTCACCAAGGTCTTTAACGGATAAGAAAGGAACAGAACCAATGGCAACACTCAAAATAACACAGACCAAAAGCCGTATCGGGACCTCGAAACAGCAACGAGCCAACCTCGACGCCCTCGGCCTGCGCCGTATCCGCCACACCGTGGAACACCCGGTAACCCCCGCGCTGATGGGCAAAGTCGAAAAAGTAAAACACCTTGTTCACATCGAAGAAGTAAAATAACCACGCCATGAATCTCAGCAATCTTAAACCAGCAAAAGGATCGACCCACAGCGAAAAACGCATCGGTCGCGGACAAGGTTCGGGACGTGGCGGAACATCGACACGCGGACACAAAGGAGCCCAATCGCGTTCAGGCTACTCGGCCAAGCGCGGTTTCGAAGGGGGACAAATGCCCCTGCACCGCCGTCTGCCCAAGTTCGGGTTCTCGAACCCCAACAAAGTAACCTACAAAACCGTAGGTTTGGGCATGATCGAAGCCCTGGCCGAAAAGAACAACCTCACCACCATCGGACTCGCCGAAATGCGTAACGCCGGGCTCGTTTCCAAAAACGACCTCGTGAAAGTACTCGCCAGCGGCACCCTCACCAAAAAAGTAGACGTAACCGCCCACGCCTTCTCGAAAACCGCCCAGGCGGCCATCGAAGCGCAAGGCGGAAGCGTTGCAACCCTTTAGGCGATGAAAAGACTAATCGAAACCATTCGCAACATCTTCCGCATCGAAGAGCTCCGCAAGCGCATCCTCTTTACCCTGGGTGTGCTGCTGATCTATCGATTGGGAACGTTTGTGGTGCTGCCCGGGATCAACCCCGAAGCCCTGATCGGCTCCGGCCTGCAGGGGCAGACCCAGAGCGGAATCCTCGGCCTGTTGGACATCTTCTCCGGAGGAGCCTTCTCGAACGCATCCATCTTCGCGCTCGGGATCATGCCCTACATCTCCGCGTCGATCATGATCCAGCTGCTCGGAATCGCCATCCCCTATTTCCAAAAATTGCAGAAAGAGGGAGAGAGCGGCCGTCGCAAAATCAACCAGTGGACCCGCTACCTCACCATCGGAGTGCTGCTGATCCAAGCCCCCGCCTACCTGGCCAACCTGCAAATGGGGAACACCCTTCCCCCGTCGGCCTTTGTGATCGGCACCGGATTCCTGTTCACCTTCTGCGCCATGATGGTGCTGATCGCAGGAACGATGTTCGTGATGTGGCTCGGCGAAAAAATCACCGACAAAGGGATCGGTAACGGCGTGTCGCTGATCATCATGGTCGGTATCATCGCCCGTTTGCCCCACGCCTTCCTGGCCGAGCTCAACGCCCGCTTCACCACCGCCGGCGGCGGCTTCGTGATGCTGATCGTCGAACTGGTCATCCTGTTCCTGATCTTCGCCGCAACCATCGCCATCGTGCAGGCCACCCGCCGGATCCCCGTGCAGTACGCCAAGCGCATCGTAGGCAACAAACAGTACGGCGGCACACGTCAGTACATCCCCCTGAAGATCAACTCAGCCGGCGTAATGCCCATCATCTTCGCCCAAGCCCTGATGATGATCCCGATGATCTTTACCCGGTTCGAAACCACCCAGGGCTTTGCCGCCATCATCGGCAACATGTACGGATTCTGGTACAACTTCATCTTCGCCATCCTGGTAATGGCCTTCACCTACTTCTACACCGCTCTGACCATCAACACCAACCAGATGGCCGACGACATGAAGCGCAACGGAGGATTCATCCCCGGCATCAAACCCGGCAAGAAAACCGCCGAATACCTCGACACGATCATGACCCGCATCACCCTTCCCGGGTCGATCGCCCTGGCCCTGATCGCCATCCTCCCCGTAGGAGCCCACCTGATCGGCATCGACAGCCAGTTCGCCCTCTTCTACGGCGGGACCTCGCTGCTGATCCTGGTCGGCGTTGTGCTCGATACCCTGCAACAGATCGAAAGCCACCTGCTGCTGCGCCACTACGACGGACTGATGAAAAGCGGCCGGCTGAAAGGCCGCCAAGGCTAAGCCCCTATCCACCGTTGGGACGGAAGAGACAACCCCTTCCGTCCCGACGAGGATAAAGCCCCAAAGCCCCCGAAGAAAAAAGAGTTCTTTTATATACATGATATACCTGAAAACCCCAGAGGAGATCGAACTGATCCGCGCAAGCAACCAGCTGGTGTGCAAAACACTCGCCCTGGTGGGTACGCTCATACGCCCCGGCGTTACAACCCGAGAGTTGGACCGCGTGGCCGAAGAGTTTATCCGTTCGCACGGAGCGATCCCGGGTTTCAAAGGATATGGCGGATTCCCCGCAACCCTCTGCACGTCAGTTAACGAGCAGGTGGTACACGGGATTCCCTCGGACTACGCCCTGCAGGAAGGAGACATTGTCTCGGTAGACTGCGGCGCAATTATGAACGGTTTTCATGGTGACTCGGCCTACACATTCGCAGTAGGTGAAATAGCGCCTCGCACCCGCGAGCTGCTCGAAGTGACCAAGGAAGCTCTTTATAAAGGTGTCGCACAGGCCCGGCCCGGCAACCGCGTGGGAGATATCTCGCACGCCGTTCAGAGCCACGTAGAGCAACACGGTATGACCATCGTCCGCGAACTCGTAGGGCACGGCCTCGGCCGATCGCTCCACGAAGACCCCCAAGTGCCCAACTACGGGCGGCAGGGGAGCGGCCCCCGGCTGAAAGCCGGCACGGTGATCTGCATCGAACCGATGGTGAACCTCGGAACCCGAGTCATAATCTTTGAAAAAGACGGTTGGACCACCAGAACCGCCGACCGTCAACCCTCAGCCCACTTCGAGTTCGCCGTAGCGGTAACCGAAGCAGGCCCCGACCCCCTCTCCACGTTTGCGTATATCGAAAGCCCAAGCTAATCCACTCCGGTCAGCAGCGGCGCGCAACAACCCATTACGAGGTTGGCCGACCACGAAGACGAGAGCGGAAAAGAAACCGTTAAAACCCATTTAATGGCCAAACAAGCTGCAATCGAAAAAGACGGAACGATCATCGAAGCCCTCTCCAACGCCATGTTCCGCGTGGAGCTGGACAACGGCCACGTGATCACCGCACACATCTCCGGCAAGATGCGGATGCACTACATCAAAATCCTACCCGGCGATAAAGTGAAAGTCGAGATGTCCCCCTACGACCTGTCGAAGGGCCGCATCTCATTCCGCTACAAATAGGCCCCGCGGCCCGTTGAGTAGCGCCCCCTTTTTACGCCCCGACCCGCCCCCGGGCGAGCAGGGTCGACAGAAAGGAAAACCCACCCGGACAAGAAACACAGAAACAACCATGAAAGTTAGAGCCTCCATCAAAAAACGCAGCGAAGACTGCAAAATCGTGAAGCGCAAGGGACGTCTGTACGTCATCTGCAAAAAGAACCCTAAACTCAAAATGCGTCAGGGGTAACCTTCATCCAACTTACTAACAAAAGCAAAAAGAGAACCATATGGCACGTATAGTCGGAGTAGACTTACCCAAAAACAAGCGAGGCGTCATCGGCCTCACCTACATCTACGGCGTTGGCCGTAGCACCGCTGCGATGCTGCTCGACAAAGCCGGCATCGACCAAAACGTTAAAGTAAAAGACTGGAACGACACCCAGATAAACGCCATCCGTAACGCCATTGCCGAAGCCGGCATCCGCGTGGAAGGCGAGCTCCGTTCGACCATCCAGCTCAACATCAAGCGCCTGATGGACATTGGCTGCTACCGCGGCATACGCCACCGGATCGGTCTGCCCGTGCGCGGTCAAAGCACCAAGAACAACGCCCGTACCCGCAAAGGCCGCAAGAAAACAGTCGCAAACAAGAAAAAAGCAACCAAGTAATAAATAGGTAACAGTATGGCAAAAAAGACCACCACCAAAAAGAAAGTCGTTAAAGTCGACGCACTTGGTCAGGCACACATCCACTCCACCTTCAACAACGTCATTGTTACGTTGGCGAACGGCCGTGGCGAAGTGATCAGCTGGAGTTCCGCCGGTAAAATGGGATTCCGCGGGTCGAAGAAAAACACCCCCTACGCCGCACAGACCGCCGCACAGGACTGCGCGAAAGTAGCCTACGACCTTGGATTGCGTAAGGTGAAAGTATACGTGAAAGGTCCCGGATCGGGCCGCGAGTCCGCCATCCGTACCATCAACGGAGCCGGTATCGAAGTCATCGAAATCATCGACGTTACCCCCCTTCCCCACAACGGTTGCCGTCCTCCGGCACGCCGCCGCGTGTAATGCAGCGGTGAAAGCGAGAGCCCTCCGCGACACAGGAAAGGCCCCCGCACGTTCGCCCTCAGAAGAAGGAGAAACAACAAACCAATCTTAAAGAAAACCATACATGGCACGTTATACAGGACCAAAAACCAAAATCGCCCGCAAGTTTGGAGAACCCATCTTCGGCGCCGATAAATCGTACGAAAAGAAAAACTACCCCCCCGGACAACACGGACTCAACCGTCGTCGTAAGAAAGTATCCGAATACGGCGTACAGTTGAAAGAAAAACAAAAAGCCAAAGCCATCTACGGCATGCTCGAAAAGCAATTCCGCCTCACCTTCGAAACCGCCGAACGCGCGGGCGGAGTTACCGGTGAAGTGCTGTTGCAACTGCTCGAAAGCCGCTTGGACAACGTCGTATACCGTTTGGGCATTGCCCCCACCCGGTCGGCCGCCCGTCAGTTGGTATCCCACCGCCACATCACCGTAGGCGGCGAGGTGGTGAACATCCCCTCCTACCAGGTAAAACCCGGCCAGGTGGTGGCTGTTCGAGAAAAATCGAAAGCCCTCGAAGTGATTCAGGAGTCGGTTGCCGGCAACCAGCGCAGCCGCTACGGCTGGCTCGACTGGGACGGCGCCCTGTTGGCAGGGAAATTCCTGCAACGCCCCGAACGGGCCGACATCCCCGAAAACATCAACGAGCAGTTGATCGTCGAATTGTATTCAAAATAACCCCTAAAACCTCGAGGAGTAAACACAATGGCCATCTTAGCATTCCAAAAGCCCGACAGAGTAATCATGCTGGAATCTACGGCGACCTTCGGACGGTTCGAATTCCGTCCGCTGGAGCCCGGTTTCGGGATTACCGTGGGCAATGCACTCCGTCGAATACTCCTATCATCGCTCGAAGGTTACGCCATCACCACCGTCCAGGTGGCCGGAGTCGATCACGAGTTTGCTTCCATCCCCGGAGTGATGGAAGAGATGATAGAAATCATCCTGAACCTCAAACAAGTACGTTTGGTTCAAACTGCCCAAAACATCGAACGCGAAAAAGTAACCATCAACGTATCGGGAGTTACCGAACTTACGGCCGGCTATTTTTCGAACCACATGAGCGGATTCAAAGTACTGAATCCCGAGCAGTTGATCTGCCGCCTCGAACCCGGTACCAAATTCCAAATGGAGTTGACCATCGGTAAAGGCCGCGGATACGTACCCGCCGAAGAGAACCGTCCCGTAGTGGACGTCCCCATCGGCCTGCTGCCCATCGATTCGATCCACACCCCGATCAAAAACGTCAAATACGTTGTCGACAACTACCGCGTAGAGCAAAAAACCGACTACGAAAAACTGACCATCGAGATCACCACCGACGGATCGGTCCACCCCAAGGACGCCCTGAAAGAGGCCGCCAAGATCCTGATCTTCCACTTCATGCTCTTCTCCGACGAAAAAATCACCGTCGACAGCGAAGAACAGGTTGCCGGGGAAGAGTTCGACGAGAACATCATCCACATGCGTCAACTGCTCAAGAGCAAACTCGGCGAACAAGACCTTTCGGTACGTGCGCTGAACTGCCTCAAAGCAGCCGAAGTGGAAACCATCGGCGATCTGGTACGCTTCCAACGCAGCGACCTGCTCAAATTCCGCAATTTCGGGAAAAAATCGCTCGCCGAACTCGACGAACTGCTGACCAACCTGAACCTGCACTTCGGAATGGAAGTCGCCAAGTACAAATTAGACAAAGAGTAATTCTACCCCATGAGACACAATAGAACCATCAACCACCTGGGTCGTCAGGCCTCGCACCGCAAAGCACTGATGGCCAACATGGCCGCCTCGCTGATCCTGCACAAACGGATTAAAACCACCGTGGCCAAAGCCAAAGCCCTGCGCACCTACGTCGAGCCCCTGGTGACCAAATCGAAAGAAGATACCACCCACTCGCGCCGGATGGTGTTCAGCTACCTCAAAAGCAAAGAGGCCGTCACTGAACTCTTCCGCGAAATCGCCCCCAAGATCGCCGACCGTCCCGGCGGATACACCCGTATCCTGAAAACCGGCTTCCGTGCAGGCGACGCCTCGGAGATGTGCTTCATCGAACTGGTCGACTTCAACGAAACCTACTCGACCGAGAAAAAAGCCGCCGCTAAACCCAAGACCCGCCGCGCCGGATCGGGTGCCGCAGCCGCCAAGCCCGCAGCCAAACCCGCCGCACCCGTTGCCGAAGCAGCCGCTCCCGCAGAGGAAGAGGCCCCCGCAGCAGCGGCCGAAGCGGTAACCGAAGAGGTTCCCGCCGCCGTTGAAGAGGAAAAAGCAGAGTAATCAACCACGAAAAAATACAAAGAACCAACCATGGGACAAATCATCAGCGTACACGCCCGCGAGATCATCGACTCGCGCGGTAATCCCACCATCGAAGTCGAAGTATTGACCGCCAGCGGCGCTTTCGGCCGTGCAGCCGTACCCTCGGGAGCATCGACCGGCGAAAACGAAGCCCTCGAACTCCGCGACGGAGACAAAGGCCGCTACCTCGGCAAAGGCGTTCTGAAAGCCGTTCAAAACGTCAACGAAGTGATCGCTAAAGAGATCGTAGGGATGCTCGTAACCGACCAAGTCGGCATCGACAAAACCATGATCGCAATGGACGGCACCAGCACCAAAAGCAACCTCGGCGCCAACGCCATCCTCGGCGTATCGCTGGCCGTAGCCAAAGCCGCCGCCGATTACCTGCAAGTGCCCCTGTACCGTTACATCGGCGGAGCGAACGCCAAAACCCTCCCCGTTCCGATGATGAACATCATCAACGGCGGGTCGCACTCCGACGCCCCGATCGCCTTCCAGGAATTCATGATTCGCCCCGTGGGCGCCGCCTCGTTCAAAGAAGGGCTGCGCATGGGAGCCGAAGTGTTCCACTCGCTCAAAAAAGTATTGCACGACCGCAACCTCAGCACCGCCGTGGGCGATGAAGGAGGATTCGCTCCCGCGCTCAAAGGCACCGAAGACGCCCTCGAATCGATCATCCAAGCCATCAAAAACGCCGGCTACAAACCCGGTCGCAAGAGCGAAGGCGGCGACGTATCGATCGGCCTCGACTGCGCTTCGTCCGAATTCTTCAAAGACGGAATCTACGACTACACCAAATTCGAAGGCCCCCAAGGCGCCAAACGAAACTCGGCCGAACAGGTGGCCTTCCTCGAAGGACTGGTGGCCAATTACCCCATCGACTCGATCGAAGACGGCATGGGCGAAAACGACTGGGACGGCTGGAAGTTGCTTACCGACAAACTGGGCGACAAATGCCAGTTGGTGGGCGACGACCTGTTCGTAACCAACGTTGAGTTCCTCAAGAAAGGGATCGAAATGGGTTGTGCCAACTCGATTCTGATCAAAGTGAACCAAATCGGTTCGTTGACCGAAACCCTCGACGCCATTGAAATGGCCCACCGCGCCGGTTACACCAGCGTAACTTCGCACCGTTCGGGCGAAACCGAGGATTCGACCATCGCCGACATCGCCGTGGCGACCAACTCGGGCCAGATCAAAACCGGTTCGATGAGCCGTTCCGACCGCATGGCCAAGTACAACCAACTGCTCCGTATCGAAGAGGAGTTGGGCGACGAAGCCATTTACGGGTACACCAAAATCTATCGCAAATAGGCTCCGGTACGCCGGATAGCCTTTGAATCGAGGCCTCCCCGCCAGGGGAGGCCTCGATCTTTTTAATCCGGTCGGCCTGTTCGTGGGAGGCAGGGCATGCAGGTTGCGAACCATTCGTGCCGAAAAGAGGGCGTGAAAATCTGCGGGAAAAACGTAACTTTGTAGAATGGACTACCGCAACATTTGCGTCGAAGTATGCGAGATCGCCCGAGCGGCCGGCCGTTTTATCGCCGCCGAACGGAGCCGTTTTTCCGTCGACCGGGTCGAAGAAAAGGGAGTGAACAACCTGGTTTCCTACGTCGATAAACAGGCCGAGAGGCAGATCGTTTCCGCGTTGCGTACACTGCTTCCCGAGGCCGGATTCATCACCGAAGAGGGGAGCGTGGCCCCCGATAAATCGGCCGAGTACCAATGGGTGATCGATCCGTTGGACGGCACCACCAACTTCATCCACGGCCTGCCCCCCTACGCCGTCAGCATCGCCCTGATGCACCGCGACCGGGTGGTGGTGGGCGTGGTGCATGAAGTTACCCTGAACGAAACCTTTTATGCCTGGCAGGGAAGCGCCGCCTACCTCAACGGAGCGCCGATCGCCGTGTCGTCCGTGCCCGTAGTGGCTCGGGGACTGATCGTTACAGGCCTTGCTTACGACACCCAGGGCGTGATGGAGACCTTTATGCGGAGCTTCGAATACTTCAACCGGCACAGCCACGGCGCGCGCCGCCTGGGATCGGCCGCCACCGACCTGGTGTACGTGGCCGCGGGACGGTGCGACGCCTTCTATCAGGTCAACCTTTCGCCGTGGGATGTGGCCGCCGGAGGATTCATCGTGGAGCGCGCCGGAGGAAAAATCGCCGAATTCGACCGCGGAACGGACTGGGTGTTCGGTCGGTCGGTCATTGCCACCAACGCCCACCTGTGGGACGAAATACAGGCCCAAGTGGCCCCCGGACGATGAGTTATTACCTGATTTACGGATTCTCCTGGTTTGTGGGGATATTCCCCTACAAGATCCAGTTTTTGCTGAGCGACGTGATTCGCGGCGTGTTGTATTACCTGGTTCGCTACCGCCGCAGCGTGGTTCGGGAGAACCTGCGCACCTCGTTCCCCGAAAAGAGCGTCAGGGAACTTCGCCGGATCGAACGGAAATTTTACGCCCACCTGGCCGATGTTTTTGTCGAAACCATGTCGATGGCCTCGGTAACCCGCCGGAAAATCGAGCGCCGCATTCGTTTTGTGAACGTCGAACAGATCGAACGCCAGACCCAGGGACGGAGTTTCATTTCGGCCATGGCGCACTACGGTTCGTGGGAATACACGTGCAGCTACCCGCTCCACTCGCGGCACGACGACGTGCTGGCCGTTTACCGCCCCCTGCAAAGCGAAGGATTCGACCGCTTTTACCACAAAATCCGCAGCCGCTTTGGCGCCACTCCCACCTCGATGGAGGAGGTAACGCGCGAAGTGATCCGCCGTCAGGCCAAGCAGAGTCCCGTCGCCATCGCCCTGATCGCCGACCAGACCCCCCCCTATCCCTCGATCCAAAACTGGACCCTTTTCCTGGGCCGTTGGACCCCCTTCTTCCTGGGCATGGAAAAAATGGCCCTGAAATTCCACCTGCCCGTGGTTTTCCTGAGCATGAAAAAGGTGAAGCGGGGACGTTACGAGGCCACCTTCGAAATGATTTACGACGGAGACGAGACCGTCAAAACCGGCGAGATCACCCGCCGCTACGCCGAACGCCTGGAACAGATGATCCGTACGCGGCCCGAATTGTGGATGTGGTCGCACCGCCGCTGGAAATACGCGAAAAAACGGGAAGAGTGATGGAACGGTTAGCCATTGTGATCCTCAACTGGAACGGGGTCGAGTTTTTGCAGCGATTCCTCGGCGGGGTGGTGCAGCACTCCCGCTCGGCCCATTGCCAGACCGAAGTGGTGGTGGCCGACAACGCCTCGGACGACGACTCGCTGGAGTACGTGCGCGAGGCCCATCCCACGGTTCGCCTGATCCCTCTGGATCAAAATTACGGTTTTACGGGAGGGTACAACCGCGCCCTGGCGCAAATCGAGGCCGATTACTACCTGTTGCTCAATTCCGACGTCGAAGTGAGCGAGGGATGGATCGATCCCCTGGTGGAACGGATGCAAACCGCGCCCCAGGTGGCCGCCCTGATGCCCAAAATCCGTTCGTGGAGCCATCCCGACCGGTTTGAATATGCCGGAGCCTGCGGCGGCTTCATCGACGCGCTGGGTTACCCCTTTTGCAGGGGGCGGCTCATTGCCGGCACCGAAACCGACCACGGCCAGTACGATACCCTGCGCGAGGTGTTTTGGGCCACCGGAGCGGCGATGCTGGTACGCGCCCCGCTCTACCACGCCACGGGCGAGCTGGACGAAGCCTTTTTTGCCCACATGGAAGAGATCGACCTCTGCTGGAGGCTCAAGCGGCAAGGGTACCGGATCGAGGTGGAACCCCGTTCGGTGGTCTACCACGTGGGGGCCGGAACGCTGCCCGTGTGGTCGCCTCGGAAAACCTACCTGAACTTCCGCAACAACCTGGCGATGCTCTATAAAAACCTGGCCATGTGGCGTTTTTTCCTGCTGCTTCCGGTTCGGATCGCCACCGACAGCCTGCGCCTGTTGAGCTACTTGTTGCAAGGAAAGGGCAGTTTTGCCGCCGCCATTTTCCGCGGACACCGCGATTTTTGGCGGATGCGCCCGCGTTTGGATCGCCAACCCCAGTACGGATTCGGCCGGGTGGGGCAGATCTATCCCGGAAGCATCATGTTGCGGTACCTGATTGGCCGACACACCTTTGGGCGGATGATGGCCCTTGCCATGGGAGTGCTGCTGTTTTGCGGCTGTCCCTCGGGCCGGCAGGCGGGGCAGGCCTCTTCGGCCTCTGCCGCGCGACAGCCCCGTCCCGCGCCGCAGGTGGTTTATCCGAGCGTGGTCAACGCCTATCCGCACGACCCGCGGGCGTACACGCAGGGACTGCTGTTCCACGACGGTAAACTGTACGAAAGCACCGGCGAATATGGCCGTTCGGATGTGCGGCGGGTCGATCCCGTCAGCGGACAGGTCGAACAGAAAACGCCGCTGGCCAACCGCTATTTCGGCGAGGGACTGGCGCTGCTGGACGGAAAACTCTACCAGCTCACCTGGCAGGAGCAGCGCTGTTTTGTTTACGACCTCGCCCTCAGGCAACAATCCATGCTCTCCTACACCGGCGAGGGGTGGGGGATCGCCACCGACGGTCGCTGGCTCTACGTTTCGGACGGCAGCCACCGGATTGTCCGCTACAACCCCTCCGATTTTTCGCGCGACTCGGTGATCGAAGTGTACGACGACCGGGGCCGGGTGGAACTGCTCAACGAACTGGAGTGGATCGACGGAACCCTGTGGGCCAACCTGTACGGAACGAACCGCATCGCGGTGATCGATCCGGCCACGGGAAGCGTGCTGAAATACATCGATTGCGCCGCGCTGGAGAGCCGCATTGCGATTACGCCCGATGTCGACGTTTTCAACGGCATTGCCTACGATTCGACGAACCGGCGGATTTTCGTTACGGGCAAACGCTGGGATCGTCTTTTTGAGATCAACATAGAATAACGGCCATGAAAATCGCCCTGGCACAGATCAATCCGCTGGTGGGAGATTGGGACGGCAACGCCCGCAAGATGGAGCGTTTGGCGCAGCGTGCCGCCGAACAGGGCGCCCAGGCGATCCTGTTCCCCTGCTCGGCCCGGACCGGAGCGCCCCTGTTGGGACTCGCTCCGCCCCCCGAACTTCCGGTTGTCGAGAGCCCGATCCCCGTGTATACCGCCGAGAGCCTGTTCGGCGAAGCGCTGTTGTCGCCCGCCGCCGAGCGTTTCAGGCACGGCCTCCCGGTCGAGCGTCTGGGCCAGCTTGCCGAACGGGCGAAAAACGAGCGGCGCCCCGTTGTTTACGTTAACGCCACGGGTGCGCAGACCGACACGCTGTTTTACGGCGGTTCGGCGGTTTGCTGGCCCGACGGACGGTGCCTCACCTTGCCGCTTTTCACCGAAACGCTCCGGGTGGTCGACTTGAATGATCCGATCGACCAGCGGGCCGATTGGGGCGCCCCCATCGCGCAGGTGTGCGACGGCCTGTTGCTCGGCATCCGCGATTACTTTGCAAAAACCGCTTCGCACCAGGCCGTTGTGGCCCTCTCCGGAGGACTCGACTCGGCCGTGGTGGTGGCGTTGGCGGCGGTGGCGCTCGGCCCCGAGCATGTACGCGTGCTGCTGTTGCCTTCGCCCTATTCGTCGGCCCACTCGGTCGACGACTCGCTCGAACTGGTGCGGCGGCTGGGCATCCGCTCGGATTTGCTGCCGATTACCCCGATCTTCGAGGCGGCCCTGCAAAGCCTTGCGCCGATTTTTGCCGAGGCCGATTGCGCTCTGGCCGAAGAGAACCTCCAGTCCAGAATCCGCGGCCTGTTGACGATGGCCCTGTCGAACGCCCACGGGGGATTGATGCTCAACACGTCGAACAAAAGCGAAATAGCCGTGGGTTACGGGACCCTGTACGGCGACACCTCGGGCGCGTTGAGCGTTTTGGGCGACCTGTACAAGACCGAAGTGTACGCCCTGGCCGATCACATAAACGTCCGGTACGGCAACCCCATTCCGGCGAACATCCTCGCCAAGGCCCCCTCGGCCGAGCTGCGTCCCGGGCAGCAGGACAGCGACTCGCTCCCTCCCTACCCCGAACTGGACCGGCTGCTGTACGGCCTGATTGAACAGGGGTTGTCGCCCCGCGAGCTGATCGATCGGGGCGAGGAGCCTTCGACCGTGGAACGGGTGGCCCGCCTGCTCAAACGGGCCGAATTCAAGCGCCGCCAGCTCCCTCCGGCCCTGCGCGTTTCCGCCGTCGGTTTCGGCCACGAGTGGGTGCGGCCCATCGTCGCGTTTTAGCTTTATTGTACGTCTTTCGCGCGACGGAGGCGGGTATGCCTTGCGGTAAAAGACCAAAAAGAGGGAAAAAAATGTATCTTTGCGAGGTATGGAATTACAGCGAGTTAAGCAGCGGTTCGGAATTATCGGCAGCAGCGAGGCACTAAACCGAGCATTGGAAGTGAGCCTGCGCGTGGCAACCACCGATCTGAGCGTGCTGATCACCGGCGAAAGCGGTGTAGGGAAGGAGTTTTTTCCGCAAATCATTCACATGTACAGCTCCCGCAAGCACGGCAACTACATTGCCGTAAACTGCGGAGCCATCCCCGAGGGAACCATCGATTCCGAACTTTTCGGACACGAAAAGGGGGCGTTCACCGGCGCCTCCGAAGCCCGCAAAGGCTACTTCGAGGTGGCCAACGGCGGCACCATTTTCCTGGACGAGGTGGCTGAACTGCCCCTGCAAACCCAGGTGCGCCTGTTGCGCGTGCTGCAAAGCGGCGAGTTTATTCGGGTAGGGTCGTCCAAGTCGCAAAAAACCAACGTGCGGGTGGTGGCCGCTACCAACATCGACCTGAGGGCCGCCATCGGCGCAGGTCGTTTTCGTGAAGACCTCTACTACCGCCTGAACACCGTCCCGATCCACGTCCCCCCGTTGCGGGAACGCGGCGGCGATATTTCGCTGCTGTTCCGCCGCTTTGCCATCGACATAGCGACCCAGTACCAAATGCCCCCCATCGGCCTGACCCCAGACGCCCTTCAGGTGCTGGAGCGCTACTATTGGCCCGGCAATGTGCGGCAGTTGAAAAATGTGGCCGAGCAAATCTCGGCTGTCGAGGAACGGCGCGACATCGACTCCCAAACGCTCCAAAAATACCTGCCCGACTACCGCCCGAACCAGTTGCCGATGGTGGTCCCCCCCGCCGGAAGTTCCCCGGCCGGAGCCACCGAGCGGGATATCCTGTATAAGTTGCTGTTCGACCTGAGGGGCGAAGTCTCGGAGCTCAAAACGATGATCTCGGGCCTTGGGCTGGAGCCTCCGGCCATCAAGGCCGCCGCGGGCGGGTACGTACCCGTCCAACTGCACGCTCCGCTGCCCGAAGACATCGAAGCCACGGAAGAGGAACCCGAGGCCGAAGAACCCAAAACCAAAGCCCAGGCCGAGCGCGAACGCATTTTACGCGCCCTGCAGCGAAACAACGGCAAACGCAAAGAGGCCGCCAAGGAGCTGTTCATCTCTGAACGCACGCTCTACCGCAAAATCAAAGAGCTGGAGATCGAGTAACGCTCCTGCCCCCCGCCCGATAGAATCGAATAGAACCACCCTTGCAAACCAAACCCCGCACGTGAATCTTCCCCTCAAGTCAAAACTCTTCGCATCGTTGTTGCTGCTGGGTACGCTCCTGCTCGGCGGTTGCCGGGTGAGCTACTCGTTCTCCGGCGCTTCGATCCCGCCGCTGGCCAAAACCGCCAGTGTCCAGTCGTTCAACAACATGGCCGCGCTGGTTTCGGTGAGGCTGGCCCCGACGCTGACCGACGAGCTCACTGCCAGAATTGCCCGCGAAACCCGCCTGCAACTGGTTCGAGACGAAGGAGATTTCAGCTTCTCGGGCGAGATTACCGACTACCGCTCCGCGCCCAGTTCGATTTCGGCAGGCGAGTATGCGCAGCGTAACCGCCTGACCATCACTGTGAAAGTACGTTGTGTCAACAAACTCGAACCCAAGAACAGTTTCGACCGCACCTTTACTCAGTATGCCGACTACGACAGCAACGTCCTGCTTACCACTGCCGAAAACACCCTCATTCCGCAGATTGTCGAAAAACTGGTCGAGGACATTTTCAACGCAGCTTTTTCGAACTGGTAACCCCTTTCCCTCCACAGCCCGACGCATGAATCCGCTGGCCCCGTTGCTCGACGATTACGCCCTTTTGGGAACCCCCGAAGGGTTGGCTTCCGCCGCCGAACTGGTGGAGCGCTACCCCTGGTTTACCCTGGCGCGCGTGCTGGAGCTGCGCGGAATGCGTTCGGCGGGCATGGAGGCCAGCCGCGAATACCGGCAACGGTGGCGGAATCTGGACGTCCGGCTTTTTGTACACCCTTTCCCGCAGGTATTGCTCCCCGAGTCGCGCCACGCGGGACACATTTCGTCGACCCTGGCCGCGATCGATCAATTCCTGGCCAACGGCCCCGGCCGTATCGTTCCGACTCCGGGAGGTTCGGAGCGGGAAAATGCCGAAGACCTCTCGGTGGCCTCCTCCACGGTCGATCCCGAGGTGGCTTCCGAGACACTGGCCGAAATCTACCTCGCCCAGGGCGAAATCGAACGCGCCGTTGAGATATATTCGCGTTTAGGGTTGAAATATCCGGAAAAAAGTGGTTACTTTGCAGACCGAATCGCCGCCGTGTTAGGCCGCTAATAGTTACAGAACACACAGAACCAGAGACGATTATGTACGTTTTCTTCATTATTTTGATCGCCATTGCGAGCTTCCTGATCATCCTTTCCGTGCTGGCGCAAAACCCCAAAGGAGGGATGGCCGCCAACTTCGGAGCCTCGAACCAAGTGATGGGCGTTCGCCAAACCGCCGATTTCCTCGAAAAATTCACCTGGGGACTCGCCATTTCGATCGTTGTATTCAGCCTGGCCGCTACCATGGCCATGCCGCGCAACCAAATCGACAAGAGCCGCGACGCACTCGATCAGGCCATTCAAAACCAGTCGAAAGGGATCGAGAACTTCCAACTCCAAAACCCCGCTCCGGCCGAAGGAACGCCCGCCGTTCCGGCCATGCCCGCCACCCCTGCCGAAGACGACCACGCCGGACACTCGCACTAAGCGCGTTTTTCCCCGCTGGAGAGCCTCTTTCGCCGCCCTTTTCAAAGGAATTTTCCCGGCAAACCGCTCAACAGAAAAAAACCATAGCTGAAAACCGTCCTCCCTGCCGAGGACGGTTTTTATTTGTCGCATCGTCCCCGCCTTTCCGCCTTTTTCGTACCTTTGAACGATGGCAAAACAGAACTTCAGCGACGTACAAAAACAGGCCAAATCGCTGCTCCGCGACATCCGGAGCGGTAAGTGGGCCAAGGTCTACCTGCTGATGGGCGAGGAGGGGTACTACATCGACCAAATCTCCGACGCCCTTGTCGAGTGCGTGCTGCCCGAGGCCGAACGCGCCTTCAACCAAACCATCCTCTACGGAAAAGATTCCGAAGCGGGAGCGGTGGTCAACCTCTGCCGCCGCTATCCGATGATGAGCGCCCACCAGCTCGTTGTGGTGCGCGAGGCCCAGTCGCTCCGCAACATCGACCTGCTGGCGTCGTACGCGAAAAATCCGCTGGACAGCACCGTTCTGGTGCTTTGCTACAAAGGGAAAACGCTCGATAAGCGCGGCGTACTCTACAAACGGCTGGCCGCCGTGGGCGAGGTGTTCGAAAGCAATTCGCCCCGCGACTACGAAATCGAAGGGTGGATCCGCGAACTCTTCGCCGCCAAAGGATGCCAGATAGAACCCAAGGCCGTGCAAATGGTGGCGGGACACCTGGGAGCCGAACTTCAAAAAATCGAGAACGAGGCCGATAAGCTCCTCACCCGCCTGCCCGAGGGGACGGTGCTGATTACGCCCGACCACATCGAGCAGAACATCGGTATCAGCAAGGATTTCAACGTGTTCGAGCTTACCCGCGCCCTCTCGGAGCGGGACATCGCCCAGGCGCTCCGCATCGCCGACTACTTCGGGGCCAACGCGAAGGAACATCCGCTGGTCGTTACCCTGCCGATGATCTTTTCCCATTTCCAACGGATCGTAACCCTGGGCCTCCACCGCTGGGAACGCAAACGCAAGGGCTCTGCCGCCCTCTCGGAACAGGAGGTGGCCATGTTGCTCAAACTGCCCTCTCCCTTTTTTGCCCGCGAATACCTGACCGCCTCGAACAACTATCCCAATCCCAAGGCGTTTGCGGTGTTGGGGCTGTTGCGCGAGTTCGACATGAAGTCCAAAGGGATGAATGCCGGTTCGGCCGGCGATGGCGAACTGCTTCGGGAGCTGATTCTCCGCATCGCCACGCTCTGATTTACGGATAAAGGCTGCGCGTGGCGCCGCGCCTGAAAACAAAAGCGGTTTCCCTGCACAGGGAAACCGCTTTTTCGCGTTTGTGCTCGCTGTCGAACCGCATCCGGTTCGGACCGCAGGGAGTGTTGATTAGGCCAGTTTGCGGGCGCCGTCGCTGATCACCACGGGGTAGATCTTGCAATCGATGCCGAACTGGGCCTTGTACTTGGCTTGGACGGTTTGGATGAAAGCGTCGTATTTGGCCACAGGAACCACGTTGATGGTGCAGCCGCCGAAACCGCCGCCCATCACGCGCGAACCGGTTACGCCGCACGTCTTGGCCACTTCGTTCACGAAGTCCAGCTCTTCGCAGCTCACCTCGTACAGTACGCTCATGCCGATATGGGTGCCGTACATTTTGCGGCCCACGGTTTCGTAGTCGCCTTTTTCCAGGGCGTCGCAGGCGGCCAGCAGGCGGTCCACTTCGCCGATGGCGTACTCGGCGCGGATGTAGTCCTCTTGCGTGATGCAGCCGATCACCTCTTCGAGCCATTCGATCTTGGCGTCGCGCAGGAATTCCACTTCGGGGTGCTTGGCCTGGATGGCTTTCACGGCCCGTTCGCACGACTCGCGGCGGCGGTTGTAGGGCGATCCCACCAGTTCGTGTTTCACGCAGGTATCCACCAGCACCACTTTGTACCCGTGTTTTTCGGGGTCGAAGGGAACGTACTGGAATTCGCCGGTTTTGCAGTCCAGGCGCATCAGGTGTCCGGCCTTGCCGTGCAGCGAGGCGAACTGGTCCATGATGCCGCACTTCACGCCCACGTAGTTGTGTTCGGTCGATTGGCCCGCTTTGGCCAGCTCCATTTTTTCGAAGCCCAGGTTCAGCAGGTCGTTCAGTGCGAAAGCGTAGGTGCTTTCCAGCGCGGCCGAGGATGACATGCCTGCCCCCAGCGGAACGTCGCCCGAAAAGACGGTGTCGAACCCTTTGATGGTGGCTCCGCGTTTGGTCAGCTCGCGGCAGATGCCGAAGATGTACTTGGCCCAATGCTCTTTGGGAGCGTCGGCTTCGGCCAGTCCGAATTCCGAGCGTTCGTTCAGGTCGAGGGCGTAGGCGCGTACCTTGTCGGTGCCGTTGAAGATGATTTCGGCCACCATGCCCTTGTCTACCGCGCCCGGAAGCACGAAGCCTCCGTTGTAGTCGGTGTGTTCGCCGATGATGTTGATCCGGCCGGGCGAAGCGTATACGGAACCTGAGGTTCCGTACAGCTCTTTGAATTTATCTCTGATTTTTTGGGTATCCATTGCAAGTTGAATTTAAAATGCTTCGCATTCGCCGCAGCGTAAACCGAGCAGAATGCGAAGCATTCAGGAAATTTTTCGGGCACCAAAAGGTGCGAAGCCGCGCACAGCGCAACTTACTCCAAAGCAGGAATTATTCGGCGATCAGGTCCTGTTTGCGGATTTTGCTGCCCAGCAGTGCGTAGTACAGCAGGTATACTTCGCCCACGATCACGATGGTCCAGGTCCAGGTCCAGTCGCCGCCGAACCAGTCGGCCATACCGCCCTGGAACAACGGAAGTACGCCCCCGCCGAGTACCCCGATCATCAGGGCGCCCGAACCGGCTGAGGTGTATTTGCCCAGTCCCTTGACGGCCAGCGAGAAAGTGGCGGGCCACATAACGGAGTGGAACAGACCCACGCCCACCAGCAACCAGGGGTTGGAGGTCGCCATGGCCCCTGCAACCAGCAGGCCTGCGGCGATCGAGGTGATGGTCAATTGGGCTTTTGCCGAAACTTTGCTGATGGCGGCGCCGATCAGACGGCCTACCAACATACCGCCCCAGTAGAGCATGGCCATGGTGGCGGCTGTTTCGACAAATTGGCTGCCGAACGATTCGGCGCTCATCACGATGTTGGCTCCCACGCACACCTCAACGCCCACATAGACGAAGATGGCTACTACGCCGAGCACCAGGTGGCGGAACGACCAAATGGAGCGTTCCAGTTTGCCGCCGCCCTCGTTGGTCGTGCCTTCGATGTGCGGCAGGTGGAGCTTGTTCACGATGAAGGTAACCAGAGCGATCACTACCATCAGTCCGACGAAGGGCCAAATGAGCTGGTTGATCTGGATTTGCTCGGTGGCCAGGCCGCCGAAGATGATGGCGCCCACAAAATGGGGGGCGAGGGTGGTGCCGATCGAGTTGGCCGATCCGCCGATGTTCTGGCGTTGCACGTCGCTGGTGCTTCCCACTTTGCAGGCTACCAGGTAGGGGTTGATCACCACCTGCATGATGGTTACGCCGCCGCCCACGATGAACGATCCCAGCAGGAAGATGAAATACGACACGGGAATTTCCCCGATGTTTCCGCCTGCGAACTCTTCGTAAAGCACGGAACCTTCGAAAATGGCCAAGCCGACGACCATAATCATCAGGCCGCGGATCAGGGCGCCCTTATAGCCGTACTTGTTCACGAAATTGGTGCCCACGCCGCCGAAGATGGGGTACGAGAGGAACCACGAGAAGGTGATCATCACCGCCAGTGTGTTCTTGATACTTTCGAGCGCCTCGCCCGAAAGCAGGATGGCTTGCAGCGGTTTTTGGAACTGCTGGTTGACCACGGTCAAAAAACCGACGATGAAGAACAGGAAAACCATTGTGATGAATGGCCCCGTGTAGTTGATTTGTTTTGTTTGTGTCATAGGGATTGGTGTTTGTTTGAGTTAGTGGTGAACGGTTAAAAGGCTCCGTTGTCGCTCGGGAGGCTACAACAGAGAGAACTTGTAGACGATTTGCTGCTTGTACGTTTCGCCCGGGCGAAGTACGGCGCCGTTTCCGGGGAACTGGGGCTTGTTGGGGGTGTCGGGGAAGAGCTGGCATTCGAGGGCTACGCCGCTGCGGTCGATGTATTGCTGGCCGTGTTTTCCGGCGGGCGATCCGGCCAGCCAGTTGCCGGTGTAGATTTGGATGCCGGGCTGGGTGGTGAGGATTTCGATCTTGCGGCCGGTCGAGGCTTCGCTCAATGTACCTGCGGCGGTGAGCTGCCCGGGTGTCCAGCCGTCGATGGCCCAGCAGTGGTCGTATCCCTTGCCGATTGTCAGGTGTTCGTAGGGTTGCTCGATCCGTTGGCCGATCAGGTGGGGGGTGCGGAAGTCCATCGGGGTTCCTTCTACCGGCTGCAGCTCTCCGGTGGGAATGGCCGTCGGGTCGGTGGGCAGGAAGTGCGAGGCGTTCAGTTGCAGGGTGTGGTCGAGGATGTCGCCCTGGCCGTCGCCCTTGAGGTTGAAATAGACGTGGTTGGTCAGGTTCAGGATGGTGGCTTTGCCGTCGACCCGTCCGTAATAGGTGATGATCAGGGCGTTGTCGTCGCCCCAGTCGTAGCAGGCTTCGACGTTCAGGTCGCCCGGGTAGTTCTCCTCCCCGTCGGGGCTTTGGTAGGCGAACACCACGCGGTCGGTCTCCACGCGGGCTTCCCACAGCCGGTTGGCGAAGCCCGTGGGGCCGCCGTGCAGGTGGTTGGGGCCGTTGTTGACGGCCAGGTGGTAGTCGGCTCCGTCGAGGGTGAAACGCCCCCTGGCGATGCGGTTGGCGTAACGGCCCACGCTTTTGCCCATGGCCGCGCCGTCGCCCTGGTAGGACGACCACTCCTCGTATCCGAGGGCTACGTCGTCGATTTTCCCGTGCTTGTCGGGAACGCCGACCGCCACGATGGCGGCTCCCAGGTTGGTCAGTTTCACATAGGCGCCCTGCTGGTTGGTCATCGTGTAGAGGATCACGGGCATCCCTTCGGGGGTCAATCCCCAAACGTATTGTTCGATCTGCATGGCCTTCGGAGTGGTTGGATTTTAAGGAGTTACAAAGACAGGAAAGGAAATTATTCCCCCCCACAGATTTTCGGGATAGACTCCCTGTTCGATTAATTTCTGGATACGGGCCACCGTGGCGGGACGATCTTCTTTGTAGGTAACGCCGAACCAGTCGGAGGTGGTTTCCAGCACTTTCAGGGTGGCCGTTCCCTCTTCGACCAGTTTGTTTACCAGCAGCGGGATGAAGAACTCGGCCCTGAGGTTATCGCGGTTCTCTTTCAGGAACTCCTTGAAGTAGCTCTCGCTGTGGGCGAAGTAATCGGGCGTGAAGCCGAACAGGTTCATCGACACGGGGGTCTCTTCGGCCAGGGGGTGCGTCCCGTCGGGTTCGATGTAGACGATCTGGCCTCCCTGACGTTCGATTTTGGTGCGTTCCACGATCGATTGCAGGTAGCCGTCGGGGCTGACGGTGCATACGCCGCGGCTGACGGTGCCGAACTCCGAAAGGGTTTTGCGCACCTGATAGCCCACCATGGCGTACTGGCCGACCTTTCCGACGGACTCTTGCAGGAATTTGCCCATCACGGCAATGGCGTGCTGGCCGTAGAAGTCGTCGGCGTTGATGGCGGCGAAGGGTTCGTTGATGGCCGATGCACCCATCATCAGGGCGTGGTTGGTGCCCCAGGGTTTTTCGCGCCCGGCCGGGACCGAAAATCCTTCGGGCAGCATGTCGAGTTCCTGAAACACATAGTCGACTTTGATTTTATGGCCGAATCGCGCTTCGTTGAACACCTCCTGGAATTCGGCGCCAAAGCTGTGGCGGATCACAAAAACCACTTTGCCGAAACCGGCGCGGATGGCATCGTATACTGAATAGTCGATGATCGCTTCGCGGTGCGGCCCGATGCCGTCCATCTGTTTGAGCGATCCGTAACGCGACCCCATACCGGCGGCCAGAATTAAAAGAGCGGGTTGTTGCATGTGTGTTGTGTAGTCGAACAAGGTTTCGTTTCACAAATGTAATACTTTTTTCCGATCGGATTCTCCGCCGAATGAGTCGAAGAAAATGTTATCTTTGTCCGAATATAGTGTGTCTATATGGCGTTTAAGCAATTCATCGAGTACTTCAATCAGCGTAACAAGCTCTCGCTCCGGAACGTACGTACCGGGCAGGAGATATGGCACGTCTTTATCAGCCGATTCGCCCTCCTCCTGTCGGGCCTGGCCCTGCTGGCCGCGGTTTTTGTGGCCGTGCTGATGCTGGTGGCCTACACCTCGATCCTGGACCTGATTCCGGGGTATCCGGGCGGCAAGTCGCGCGAGGCATTGATCGAGAGCCTGCTGAAAATCGACTCGCTGGACAACGAGGTGCATCGCTGGGAACTTTACCAGCAAAACCTGTCGCTTATTCTGGACGGGCAGTTGCCCGCCCTGGCCGGCGACACAGCCAGGCGCGAGGGAGTCCGCGGCTCGGTGCAGGAGCGTATCCTGCTCGACTCGATCCTGCGCGGACAGATGAAAAGCGGAACCTATGCGCTGGTCAATCCCGCTTCGGCCCACACCCGGGGACAAAAGGGATTCGCCCTGCTTCCGCCGGTGAAAGGATTGATTACACGCAGCTTTGCGCCGGATAAGAAAGTCTTCGGCATCGAAATCGCTCCGGCCCCCGGGCAGGTCGTGCTGGCGGTGCTGGACGGCACGATCATCCAAAATACCTGGACTCCCGATCAGGGATCGCAGCTCACCCTGCAACACGCGGGCAACATCGTGTCGGTATACCGAGACGTCAATAACGTCATCAAACAGGTGGGCGACCGGGTAAAGGCCGGCGAGCCGATCGCCGTAACCGGGGCCGTAACCGACACGAAAATTCCTTACCTCACTTTCGAATTGTGGTACAACGGATCGCCGGTCGACCCCGAAAACTACATCGCCTTTTAAACACCCAGGGAGGGATGCACGCACAGCCGCAAAATTCACAAAGTCCGCAACGTCTGGCCATACTCGGTTCCACCGGGTCGATCGGCCGGCAGAGCCTCGAAGTGGTGCGCGAGCTGCCCGGTCATTTTGCGGTCGAAGTGCTGGCTGCCCACCGCAATTGGGAACTGTTGGCCCAACAGGCGATCGAATTTATGCCCGACTCGGTGGTGATCGCCGACCCTGCGTTTTACGCCCCCCTGAAAGAGCGCCTGTCGTCGTTGCCCGTCAAGGTATACGCCGGCGCCGAGGCCCTCGGACAGGTAGTTCGGGGCGAGGGGGTTGACGTGGTGATCTCTGCGCTGGTTGGATTTGCCGGACTGGCTCCCACCCTGGCCGCTGTGCAGGCCGGGAAAAAAGTGGCCCTGGCCAACAAAGAGAGCCTGGTGGTGGCGGGCGAACTGGTGATCGCCGCCGCCCGACAGAGCGGTGCGCCCATCCTGCCGGTGGATTCGGAACACTCGGCCATTTTTCAATCGATCGTGGGCGAGCCTTCGCCCCTGCGGAGGGTGATCCTGACCGCTTCGGGCGGCGCCTTGCGCGACCTTCCCCTCGACCAACTTTGCCGCGTAACGCCCGCGCAGGCCCTGCAACATCCCAACTGGACAATGGGGCCAAAAATCACCATCGATTCGGCCACGATGGTCAATAAAGGGTTTGAGGTGATCGAAGCCCGCTGGCTTTTCGGCCTGACCCCCGATCAAATCGACGTGGTGATCCATCCCCAGTCCATCATCCACTCGTTTGTGGAGTTCGAGGACGGCGCGCTGAAAGCGCAGCTCGGAACGCCCGACATGAAACTGCCCATCCGCTACGCCCTCACCTTCCCGCACCGTTTTCCGGCCCGGGGCGAACGCTACGACCCCTGCCAGGGCGGAACGCTCACCTTTTGTTCGCCCGACCCCGACCGCTACCCCTGCCTGGAGCTTGCCTACGAGGCCCTTCGCGCGGGCGGCGGAGCCCCCTGCATCCTGAACGCAGCCAACGAAGTGGCAGTGGCCCGTTTTTTGTCGGGTTCCATTCCGTTCACCGCCATCCACACGCTGTTGGCCCGAACCCTCGACGCCCTTCCCGCCGCCGCCCCCGCTTCGCTCGACCATTACCGGGCCCTCGACGCCGAAGCCCGCCATTTTGCCACCACCCTTATTCCCTAACTTGCCCCTTTCCTAACTTGCCCCCAATGGAGATCCTCATCAAAGTCCTGCAATTTGTCGTCAGTTTTTCAATTCTGGTACTGGTTCACGAGTTCGGCCATTTTTTCTTCGCCAAACTCTTCAAGGCCCGGGTCGAAAAATTCTACCTTTTCTTCAACCCCTGGTTCTCGCTGTTTAAATTCAAGCGGGGCGACACCGAATACGGCGTGGGCTGGGTTCCTGTGGGAGGGTACTGCAAAATCGCCGGCATGGTCGACGAGTCGATGGACACCGACTCGCTCAAAAGCGAACCCCAACCCTGGGAGTTCCGCTCGAAACCGGCCTGGCAACGCCTGCTGATCATCGTCGGCGGCGTGCTGATGAACATCCTGCTGGCCATCGGCATCTACATCGGCGTTACCTACGCCTGGGGCGACTCGTACATCAAAACCGCCGACGTGAAGGAAGGGTTTGCCTACAGCGAACTGGCCCAAGAGATGGGCTTCCGCGACGGCGACCGCGTGCTGTCGGTAGGGGGGCAATACATCGAAAATTTTCAACAAATCCCGGCAGCGATCCTGCTGGAAGAGGAGAACCAGGTGGTGGTGGACCGCGACGGAGAACGGGTTACCCTGCCCATCGACCCGTCGTTCATCAAGCGGATGCTTAAGGACAAACATTTCATAGACCTGCGCTATCCCTTTTTGCTGGCCGACGTGTTGCCCGACGGAGCGGCCCGCGCGGCCGGATTGCAAGCGGGCGACTCGCTCACCAGCGTCGACGGGGTGGCGATGACCTACTACGACCAGTTCCGGAGCGTCTTTACCTCGCACAAACAGGACACCCTGCAACTCGGTTTTGTCCGGGCCGGAGTGGCGATGGAGCTTCCGGTGGTGGTCTCCGACCAGGGCCTCATCGGGGCGATGGCCAAAGGGCCCGAACTGAAAAACTACCCCGTCAGCACCAAAACGTACAATTTCTGGCAGTCGATTCCCGCCGGGTTCAAACGCGCCGTGGCCTCGATCGACAACTACCTGAAACAGCTCAAGCTCATCTTTTCGCCCGACACCGAAGCCTACAAATCGGTGGGCGGTTTGATCGCCATGGGGAACATTTTCCCCGGCCAGTGGGACTGGATCTCGTTCTGGCACATCACGGCCCTGTTCTCGATCATGCTGGCCGTGTTGAACATCCTGCCCATTCCGCTGCTGGACGGGGGGCACGTGGTCTTCATCCTGTACGAAATGATCACCGGACGCACCCCCAGCGACAAGTTCATGGAGCGCGCCCAACTGTTCGGCATGGTGCTGGTGTTCGGAGTAATCATCCTGGCCAACGGGAACGACCTGTTGAAACTCATATTCGGATAGCCGATGGATGTTGCGAATTTTTTGATCAGAACGCTGCACGCGCGGCGACTGCGGGCAATCGACCGCTTTTCGCGCCATCCGTTCGACGTGCAGCGCGAACAGTTTCAACTGCTCCTGAAGTACGGCGCCGGCACCGAGTACCTCACCCGTTTCGGCATGGGCAGTTTCGACACCCCCGAACGTTTTGTGGCGCAGGTTCCGGTGGTCGACTACAACGCCCTGCAACCCGACATTGAACGGATGCGCCGCGGAGAGCAAAACATCCTTTGGCCCTCGCCGGTACGCTGGTTCGCCCGTTCGTCGGGAACCACGGGCGACCGCAGCAAATACCTGCCCGTTACCCCCGAATCGCTTCGCGGGTGCCACTTTCAGGGCGGCAAAGACGTGATTGCCGTATTCGCCCGCAACTTCCCCGACAGCAAAGCGTTTCGCGGAAAAACCCTTACCCTGGGCGGAAGCCACCAGCTCGACGCCATCGAGGGGAGCGGCCCCGGGGTCCGTTGCGGCGACCTGTCGGCCATTTTGATCCAAAATACCCCCCCGCTGTACGATCTGGTGCGGGAACCTGCCCGCGAGATCGCCCTGATTCCCGATTTTTCGCAAAAGGTCGAGGCCATTTGCCGCACCGCCATCCACAAACCCATCACCTCGTTCGCCGGCGTCCCCTCGTGGAACCTGGTGCTGATGCAACAGGTGCTGGAGCATACCGGAAAACAGAACCTGCTGGAGGTGTGGCCCAACCTGTCGCTGTTCATCCACGGCGGGGTCAACTTCGGGCCTTACAGGGAACTTTACCGGCAGATCATTCCCTCCGACCAGATGCGTTACATGGAGACCTACAACGCCTCGGAAGGATTCTTCGCCCTGCAGGACGACCCCGCCAGCGACGACATGCTGTTGATGCTCGACGGCGGAGTCTACTACGAATTTCTGCCCCTCAAATCGCTGGACGACCCCACGCAGGCCGTTCCGCTCGAAGGGGTGCGGTGCGGGATCAACTACGCCATGATCATCACCACCAGCGGCGGGTTGTGGCGCTACATGATCGGCGATACGGTGCAGTTCACCAACCTGAACCCGTACAAAATCCGCATCACGGGCCGCACCAAAAGTTTTATCAACGCCTTTGGCGAGGAGCTGATCGTGGATCATGCCGACCGCGCCCTGGCGGCCGCCTGTTCGGCAACCGCATCACGATTGCGCGACTACACCGCCGCGCCGCTCTACATGACCAAAGGCCGCAAGGGCGCACACCAGTGGTTCGTCGAGTTCGAGACGCCGCCCGCCGACCTGACCCGCTTCATCGAGGTTCTCGACCAGACGTTGCAGGAGCTTAACTCCGATTACGCCGCCAAACGGCTCAACTCTACCACCCTTACCCTGCCACAGGTGGTGGTGGCTCCGCGAGGCACCTTTTACCGCTGGCTCGAAACCCGCAAAAAGGTGGGCGGGCAGCACAAAGTCCCCCGTCTGGTGAACGACCGATCCCTGATCGACGAACTGCTTACGTTTATCTAAACCGCCTCCGCCCCTATGTACATCGCCATTGCAGGCAATATCGGTAGCGGAAAGACCTACCTGACCGAGCTGCTCAGTGAACGGCTGGGTTGGGAGGCCCGCTACGAAGAGCCGGAGAATCCCTACCTGGGCGACTTTTACAACCAAATGCAGCGCTGGTCGTTCAACCTGCAAATCTACTTCCTGGGAAAGCGGCTCCGTCAGTTGGCCGAGATCACGGAAAGCCCCCGTCCCGCCGTGGTCGACCGCACCATTTACGAAGACGCGCGCGTGTTCGCCTCGAACCTGCATGCGATGGGTCTGCTTGCCAAGCGTGACTACGCCACCTACATGCAGCTCTACGAATTGATCGACCGCAGCCTCACTCCGCCCCGCCTGTTGATATACCTGAAGGCGTCGGCGCCCAACCTCATCAGCCAGATCAAGCGGCGGGGGAGGGTGTACGAATCGTCGATCGATGCGGCCTACCTGAGCAACCTCAACACCCTGTACGACGAATGGGTCGACTCCTACACCGGCCCCAAGCTGGTGATCGAGGTCGACCGGCAGGACTTTGTTACCGATCCCGTCGCCCGCGAGGCCGTTCTGGAGCGAATCGTCCGCCGACTCGATGAGTAACCTGCCCGGAGCGTTTATCGCCGACCTCGGCACGAGGATTCCCGAAGGCGAAACCGACCGCTTTCTGCACGCGCTGGACCAACCCCCGCCGACGTCCGTCCGCCTGAATCCCTACAAGCCTTTTGAGATGGAGGGGGCGCCGATCCCCTGGGAACCCCTGGGCCGCTCCCTGGCCGACCGCCCCCTGTTTACGGCCGACCCCGCGTTTGCCGCCGGAGCCTACTACGTGCAGGAGGCCTCGTCGATGTTCGTCGGGTGGATGGTGCGACACCTGGGGTTGACCCCGGCTGCCACGCTTGATCTTTGCGCCGCTCCGGGCGGCAAGTCGACCCAGCTTTCCGCGTGGATCGGCCCCGAGGGATTGCTCGTGGCCAACGAGGTGATCCGCCCCCGCGCGCAGATATTGGCCCAGAATATCCAAAAGTGGGGCATCGGAAACACGATCGTTACGCAGAACGATCCAGCCGATTTCGCCCGATCCCTCCCCGGGTTTTTCGATCTGGTGGTGGCCGACCTCCCTTGTTCGGGCGAGGGGATGTTTCGCAAGGAGCCCGCTTCGCGCGCCGAGTGGAGTCCCGACAACGTGCGCCTGTGCGCCGCCCGGGGCCGCCGCATTGTGGCCGATGTGTGGCCTGCGTTGCGTGCGGGGGGTGTACTCGTTGTCAGCACCTGCACCTACGCCCCGCAGGAGAACGAAGAGGCCGTGCGCTGGATCTGCGAGGAGTTGGGGGGCGAATTGCTGACACAAATTCCGATCCCCGACCCGGGCATCGTTACCACCGAAGGCGGGTTTCGTTTCTATCCCCACCGCGTTGCGGGCGAGGGTTTTTTCATTGCCGCCATCCGAAAAACCGGGCCGCAGCGAACGACCCCGGCGGGGCGTTTGCCTAAACCCCGGCGGATTCCGGCGTTGTTGTCGCGGGCAGAGTCCGAACGGATCGGCCGCTGGCTGGCCCCTTCTGCCGCGCTGGAGCGTTTCGCCTTCGGCGGCGAATCGGTCTATGGATTTTCCGAGGCGTTGTGGGGCGTGGTGCCGCTCTTTCTGGAGCGCTTCCGCGTACTCTATTCGGGCGTGCAGATGGGTGAATGGATTCGCGGAGAACTCAAGCCCGTGCACTCGCTGGCCCTCTACCATGCGGTCGGCCGCGCGGCTGTTCCCTGCGCCCGCTTGGACCGGGAAACGGCTTTGGAGTACCTGCGGAAAGGGATGCTTTCGCCCGATTCCCTCGCCGAGGGACTCAACCTGATGCTTTTTGGCGACCTGCCCATCGGCTGGGCCAAACGGATCGGCCGGCGGGTCAACAACCTCTACCCGTCGGGGTGGCGGATACTGCACTATTGATTGCCGTTTCTACCGGCCGGAGAATCAAAAAACAGCGGGGGAGCCTTTCGTGAGAAAGGCTCCCCCGCCGGTAACGGGCGGAAGGGGGTTATTTGTCGAATCCGTACAGGTCGACCTGCACGATGTACTGGGCCACTCCCTCGGCGTTGGTTTGGGCCTTGGCCGAGATGAAGCGTTCCAGGTCGATGTCCAGCGTGATGGGGCCTCCGCCTTCGGGCAGTTTGTTGATTTTCCAGTACTGGGTGAGCATCGGATTCCCCGGACACCAGTTGGCGCGGTCGTAGTAGGCCGTTCCGGCCTGGGAGTAGTTGCCGCTGCAAGTGATGAAAATATCGCCCTTCACGCCGGCCACGGTCGCTCCGTTCAGCTTGAACGTGTAGCTGTTGCGGTCGAATTCGGCGGCGTTGAGGGTGCTGTAACCTGTCCGGTCGGGGAATGTGCCCTGGTCGTGGCCGTGCCCGGTGATGCCTACGCGCATTTCGAGGGTCTTGACCGCGGCGGGGATCGTAAAGCTCTTTTGGCCCATCCGCGCAGCGACTTCGATGTCGTGTCCGGCCACTCCGTAAGCAAAGCCGCGGTATCCCGAGTTTCCGTCGCGGCTGCTGTCGTACATTTTGGCGGCGTAGATCATGGTCCGTTCGGGAGTCCCCTCGTACAGGTCGAAGGTAAGTGTTGCGGTGTGTGCGCGGGTGTCGGTGGCGTCGAATCCGCCGTAGTAGAGACGGAACTCGGTGGCCCCTCTGAGCATGGGCAGGTAGTCGGTTACGTCAAAGTAGTAAAAACGCTCCCAGGTCGATCCGAACGAGTTGCCGAACGGGGTGATCACCCGCACGATCTCGTACCATTGATCCTGGTATTTGACCATTACGAAGGTGGTGTTGTCGTACGGCGAGCAGCCCTGATTCCAGGCGCCCATCCGGTACTTGAGGATGGCCCGCTTGTACTGTCCGGTGGTGGGGAAATTGAGGGTGAAACGTTTGTCGTTGTTCTCGCCCCAGCCGAAGAACACGAGTTTGATGGCCTCGCTCGAGACGGATGTTTTGTTCCCCGAAACGGAGGGAGCCGACTCGTACCAGGCGGTTCGTGCGATTTGCGAAATGTCCGTGGCAGGCGGCGGGGGAGGGGGCGGTGTGGGGTTGTCGCCGCCACAGGCGGTCAACAGGGTTGCTAAAAAAGGGAGTACGCCAAACAGAAGATGTTTTTTCTTGGTGTCGTTTTTTGTGCCGACTACTCTCCCTGTCGTTCGAAGATCAGCGCGGCGCGGTTAATGTTGTATATCTGCAGTGTGTGGCGGGTTGTATCTTGAGAGTCGGTGTGGGGGACGGTGAAGTAGTCGAGTCCCTCGGTGATGCGCCCCAGTCCTCCGAACGAGGGGTGGTCGCTGTTGAATATGAGCCGGTATCGCCCCGGTACGGGAGCCGGAATGGAGTAGTCGGGCAGGCTGTTGGCGGGGTGCCAGTTGAAGACGAAAAGCAGTCCGGCCTGTTCGTACACCAGCGTTTTGTTGAGGTCGTCTATGAGCAGTTGGTAGCCGTAGCCGCTGCCCAAAATATGGAAGTGCTGCACCAGCCGCAGCATGTCGCGGTCGAAGCGCCACAGGTCGATGTAGCGCAGGTATTCGGCCTCGGCGAGCGACCACTGCCTGCGGGCGTGGGCGTAGCTCCACCCGTTCCCCTGGCGGGGGAAGTCGATCCATTCGGGATGGCCGAATTCGTTGCCCATGAAGTTCAGGTAGGCTTCGCCGCCCAGGGTGATGGTGATCAGGCGGATCATTTTGTGGAGGGCTATGCCGCGGTCGACCACAACGCTCTTCGAGGTGCGCGACATGTCGTCGTACATGGCCTTGTCCATCAGCCGGAACGCGATGGTTTTATCGCCCACCAGCGCCTGGTCGTGCGACTCGGCGTAGGCCACCGTGCGGGACGAGGGCAGGCGGTTCAGCAGGGTGTTCCACATGCGGTGCAGGTCCCACTCTTCGTCGGGAATATCTTGCAGGTACTCGATCCAAAAGTCGGGGATCGACATGCCGAGCCGGTAGTCGAATCCAACGCCGCCGTCGTCGATGGGTACGGTGAGTCCGGGCATGCCGCTCACGTCTTCGGCGATGGTAATTCCGCCCGCCCGCAGCGTATGCACCAGGCGGTTGGCCAGGCTCAGGTAGAGGATGGCGTCTCGATTGACCGCCTCGCCGAAATAGGCTTCGCGGTCCCACACGTCGTTCAGGCCGTGGTGGTGGTAGAGCATCGAGGTGACGGCGTCGAAACGGAATCCGTCGAAGTGAAATTCGGTGATCCAGTACTTGAGGTTCGAGAGCAGGAAGTGCCGCACCTGTTCGCGGCCGTAGTCGAAGAGTTTCGAGTCCCATTGCGGGTGGTCGCCTCCCTCGGCGGGCGAGTAGAGTTCGGTGCCGTCCAGTCGGTTGATTCCTTCGTGGAGGTTTTTGACGAAGTGGGAGTGTACCACGTCCATAATCACCCCCAGGCCCATGCTGTGGGCGGTGCGGATCAGGGTTTTAAGTTCTTCGGGGGTGCCGAAACGGGACGAGGGCGCAAAGAAGTTGCTCACTTGGTATCCGAAGCTCCCGTAGTAGGGGTGCTCGGCAATGGCCATGAGCTGGAGGGTGTTGTAGCCCAGTTGCTTGACGCGGGGAAGCACGTTGGCGGTAAATTCGGCATAGCTGCCCACCCTGGCCTCCTCCTGCGCCATGCCCACGTGGCACTCGTAGATCAGCAGGTTTTGGTGGCGGCTCAGGTCGAAATCGTCGCCCTGCCAGTCGAAGGGCTCGTCGGGGCGCCACACTTGCCCCACAAAGTCTTTGCTTTGCTCGTCCTGTACCGTGCGGCGGATGTAGGCGGGAATGCGGTCGAGCCACGAACCGTCGGCGCCGTGTATGTAAAGTTTTACGAGCGACCGGTGTCCCAACCGCCCGTTGGTTTGTTCGGCGGAGAGGAAGATCGACCAACAGCCCCACTGGTCGCGTTCGAGCGGGTATTGCGTGCGTTCCCAGTCGTTGAAATCGCCGAACAGGAACACCTCTTTGGCCGAGGGGAGCCACTCGCGGAACCACCAGCCCAGCATCACGGGGTCGTAGTGGAATCCATAGTAAAGATGGGCGTTGGCGTAGTCGGCGATGGTGCCGTTGTAGTACTCGATCTGGCCGAGGGCCCACCGGTAGCGTTCGTGGCGATGGATCAGTTCGGGAGCCGCCGGCCGCAGCCATTCATCACTTTCAATGATTGACAGGGTGAGGTCGGCAGGGCGGTCTTCCATAAACTTCGATCGATTTCCGCAAAGTTATGAAAAGTTTCCGGAGTGGCCTACTCGAACCGTACTTGATCGATACGATTCGATCGTTTTCCGTGATGGATCGATCAGTTTGCCCTGATGCGGCGTATCCAGCGAATCCCCTCGCCGATCCACAGCACCACCGAGGTGGCGGCGATGGCCAGCAACCAGTCTTGCCAACCCAGCGGAACCACGCGGAACACTTCGCCGCCGAACGATACGATCACCAGTTGTCCGATGATGATCAATCCGCCCACCAGCAGGAATCCTCCGCAGTTGCGCAGGTTGTTGAAGGCGGAATGCCCGGTTGCATAGGCCTTGGCGTTGAACATGTTCCAGAATTGGAGCATGACGAACAGGGTGAAAAACAGCGACAGTTCGTAGGCAGGATCGGCCGCGTCGCTTTGGGCGAAGTAGTGGAAAATACCCAGCAGGGCCACCAGGAAGCAGGCTCCGGTGATCAGGATTTCGCTGCGCATGGCAGGCGAAACGATGAATTCGCCCAGTCGGCGCGGGGCGCGGAGCATTTCGCGCGGGTCGGGCGGCAACGAGGCCAGCGCTCCGGCGGCAAAGGTGTCCATAATCAGGTTCACCCACAGCATTTGCGTGACGGTGAGCGGAAGGTCGAACCCAAGCAGCGAACCCAGGAAAACCACCATCACGGCCGTAACGTTGATGGTGAGCTGGAACAGCACAAACCGCTGGATGTTGCGGTAGACCGAGCGCCCCCACATCACGGCGGTGGCGATGCTGGCAAAGGAGTCGTCGAGCAGGGTGATGTCGCTTGCCTCCTTGGCCACCGAGGTGCCGGTACCCATCGACAGGCCCACGTTGGCAAAGTTGAGGGCCGGAGCGTCGTTCGTCCCGTCTCCGGTAACGGCCACCACCTCGCCCCGCTTTTGGAGCAGTTGCACCAGGCGTTGCTTGTCCATGGGGCGTGCGCGCGACATGATTTTGAGTTTCCCGGCGCGCTCCAGCGCCTCTTGGTCGCTCAGGGCCTCCCATTCCACGCCCGTGAGTTCGTTTTCGGGGCCGTCCGTCGCGGGGTCCCACAGGCCGATCTGGCGGCCGATTTCGCGGGCGGTGCCGGGGGTGTCGCCCGTAACGATTTTGATGCCGATGCCGGCCGACATGCAGGCGCGAACGGCCGCCGGAACGTCGTCGCGCACGGGATCGGAGATGGCTACAAAACCGATGAATTGCAGCCCGCTTCCGGAGAGTTCCATCAGTTCGTCGGCCGAGAGTTTCGAGAGTTTTTCGACGGATGCCTCCTCGATCGATTTCCAGCCGAAGGCCAGCGTGCGCATGGCTTTCTGTTGGTAACCCAGCAGCTCCTGTTCGGTGGCGGCCAGGTCGGCCACTCCGGAGCATTTGGTCAGTACGATTTCGGGCGCCCCTTTCACGTAGAGCCGCAATCCGTCCGCTCCCTCGACCAGGGTGGCCATGTATTTATGGCGGGTCGAGAAGGGAAGCTGGGCCACCACTTTCGCCTTTTCGCGCAGGGCTTTGTAGTCGACTCCCTGTCCGTGCAGCCACAGCAGCAGGGCGCCCTCGGTGGGATTGCCGAGCGGCTTGGGTGCGGCGGGATCGTCCAGGTTGAGGTTGGCGGTGGTGTTGGCGGCGATGCCTGTGTAGGCCAGGTTCGGGTCGGTTCCCTCGACCCAGTGGGCCGCGCCCACGCTCATTTGGTTTTTGGTCAGGGTGCCGGTTTTATCGGTGCAGATAACGGTGGTGGCGCCCATTGTTTCGCAGGCGTGCATTTTGCGGACCAGGTTGTTGCTTTTGAGCATTTTGCGCATGCTCAGGGCGAGGCTCAGCGTTACGCTCATGGGAAGTCCCTCGGGAACGGCCACCACGATCAGCGTAACGGCTACCATGAAGTGTTGCAGGATGCGGCCGGCCATGTCGATCGAAATCCACCGGTGGATGTCCGTCGGGTCTACGCCGAAAAAGAGGTATCCGATGCCGGCCACGGCGGCGAAAGCTAACAGGCCGATACCGAACCAGGCGCCCCAGTTCCATTGCTCCACCGCGCGGGGGGTCTTCTTTTTGGAGCCGAACAGGGCCAGTCCGTCGTAACAGATGGGGAGCCATACTTTGACCATGGCCACGGCCAGTCCGATCATCACGCCGCCCAGCAGGCCCAGTTGTCCTTTGCCCAGGGGTTGGTCGGCCCGCACCAGATCGGTCAGGAACAGGGCCGAAAAGGTGATCACGGCCAGCGAAAAACCGGCGAATCCGATCAGCTTGGCCAACCCTTCGAGCTGGCGGGAGAGCGGGGTGGGTTCGGTGCTCTTTTCGGTGGCCTGGCGGGCCACTTTGCCGAATTCGGTGGCGTCGCCCACGCGCAGCACGCAAGCCACGCCGTGTCCGTCGATCACGGTGGTGCCGCGCAGGGCGTGGTTCGAGGGGTAGGTGGCTTCGGGGCGGAACTCTTCGGGGTCGGCGCTTTTGGCGATGGAGGGTTCGCCGGTAAGCTGCGATTCGTTCACCTGCATCGAGGTGGATTCGAGCAGCTCGGCGTCGGCGGGAATCTCGTCGCCGGTTTCGAGCAGGATGATGTCGCCCACAACCACTTCGCGTTTGCCCACCTCGCGCACCTGTCCCTCGCGGATTACTTTGACGGGGGTGTCGTCGTTGACCTGGTTGAGGATGTCGAACTTTTTGGCAGCGTCCATCTCGAACCAGAAACTCACGCCCGTGGCCAGGAAGATGGCGCAGAAAATCCCGATGGTTTCGTAGTACTCGCCGTGGATGATCGAGATGCCCAGCGACAGGAACGCCGCGATCAGCAGGATGCGGATCACGGGGTCTTCGAACTTCTCGATAAAGAGCTTCCACAACGGAGGCTTGGGGGCGGGGGTAAGGAGGTTTTCGCCGTGCTGGCGGCGGCTCTCTTCAACTTGTTGCGCGGTTAGTCCGTTGTGTGCCATAATAGATAGGAGTTAGGGGGCCTTCGAGGTGAAAGGGTAGGCGAGTCCCTTGAAATCGACCAGTTTTGCGTAGACTTTCCCCACGCGGATCGGGGATTCCAGATAGACGGGTATTTTGTTTCGGTCGTTGCTGATCCAGATCAGGAATTCGCTGCCCTCCTCGAACGATTCGGCATCGTTGGCGGCCAGTTGGCAGGCGAATTTCAGGCATTCGACCGTTCCCAGGTTCGGGATCGTTCTTTTTTCGAAGCCCAGCAGGCGGTACTGGATGGTGCGGATGGTGTCGACCAACACCATGTGCAGGTTGCGGCGCTGTCCCACCGGCAGGTCGTCGAGGTCCAGGCAACGCAGGTTGTAGAAAAGCGAGAGTGCGTCGTAACTGCTGCTCTTCAGGGGAATGGTCTTGGTGTGTTCGGTGTTGCGCTTGATGTTTTTGCCCGAGGTGTAGACCAGCCTCGACTTCCAGTTAAAAACCAGCCGCGAACGGTATTCGTATCCTCCCTCTTTCAAATCGCCGGTAGCCAACAGGGGGCGCAGGTCGTTTCTCTGCATCCAGGTTTGGTAGGTGTCCTCCATCTTGAAGAAGATGGAATAGAAAGGGCGGGTGGTTCCGCGGGCGTGTATTTTGTAGCAGGGCGTACCGTCCAGATTGTCGGAGCTTACACGCATTGTTACGTCGGCCACCTCGGTGTCGACCACGGCGGCGCTGTAATTGACGGTGTAGTGAAGCTCTTCGCCCGGCCGGAAAACCACCTTTTGCGCCGAGGCTCCGTTCCACAGGGCCAAAACGGCCAGCGAACATAGAATAGCGTTTCTCATAAGCAGCTACAAAGATAAGCGGGCTTCGCGGAAAACCAATAAAAAACCATCCCGGCCTGCAGAATTAATGGTACATTTGTGATGTTCTTTTATGGAAGGAGAAACGCTGTTGAATCGCCCCGTCAAGTTCCTGCCCGGCATCGGGGAGCGGCGCGCCGCGTTGCTGTCCGAGGAGTTCGGGATCGAAACCCTGGGCGATTTGCTGATGCACGTCCCGTTCCGCTACCTCGACCGCTCGCGCCTTTACACCATCGGAGAGATCACCGACGAGAGTCCGCAGTACGTGCAGATCCGCGCCCGGGTGCGCGATGTGGGCATCGTGGGACAGGGGCCGAAAGCCCGGCTGAGCTGCGTGGTAACCGATCCTACGGGCGAGATGGAGGTGGTGTGGTTCCGCGGAGTCCGGTTCATCCAGAAAAAATTGGAGCTGGGGCGCGAATACGTCTTTTTCGGCCGCCCGACCCTCTTCAACGGGATGCCCAACATGGTGCATCCCGAGTTTGAACTGCCCGCCGTGGTGGAGCAACCCGAATGGGGGGCGATGCAGGGGATTTACCGCACCACGGAACAGCTTTCGTCGAGCGGCCTGGGCAGCAAGGCGATCTATTACGCCATTCGCACCCTGTGGGAACAGGTGGGTGCGGCCATCCCCGAAACCCTGCCCGATTATCTGCTGCGGCGGGCCGGACTGGTTCCGCGTGCCGTGGCCCTGCACGACATCCATTTCCCTCCGTCGGCCGAAGCGCTGGCGGCGGCGCGGCGGCGGTTGAAGTTCGAAGAACTGTTCCTGATCCAGCTTCAGATGCTGGGCCTCAAGCAGGTTCGGACGCAAAAGAGCGTCGGCTTTCTGATGCCCCGCCTGGGTTCGTTCTTCAACGATTTTTACCAAACCAAGCTCCCCTTCACCCTTACCGAAGCCCAGCAGCGGGTGGTCCGCGAGATCCGCGCCAACCTGGTGTCGGGCCACCAGATGAACCGCCTGATGCAGGGCGACGTGGGCAGCGGAAAAACCATCGTGGCGCTGCTCGCCATCCTGGTGGCGGCGGATAATGGCTTCCAAAGCGTGATGATGGCTCCGACCGAAATCCTCGCCACCCAGCACCACCGCTCGATCGGCAAACTGGTGGAGGGAACTCCGCTGAGGGTCGAACTGCTCACGGGATCGACCCCGAAAAAACGGCGCGACGCCATCCATCAGGGACTGCTCTCGGGCGAAATCCACCTGCTGATCGGCACCCACGCCCTGATCGAAGAGCAGGTGCAGTTTGCGCGGTTGGGACTGGCCGTGATCGACGAACAGCACCGTTTCGGGGTGTTGCAGCGCGCCCGGCTGTGGCAAAAGAACGACACCTCGCCCCACGTGCTGGTGATGAGCGCCACCCCCATTCCCCGCACCCTGGCCATGACCCTGTACGGCGACCTGGACGTGTCGGTGATCGACCAGCTGCCCCCGGGCCGCAAGGAGATCCGCACCTCGCACGCCCGCGAGGAACACCGCCTGCGCCTGTTCGGGTTCCTGAAAGAACAGATCGAACGCGGCCGTCAGGTGTACGTGGTGTACCCCCTTATTAAGGAGTCCGAAAAACTGGACGTGGCCAACCTCGAGGCGGGCGCCGCCCACCTGGCCGAGGCCTTTCCGCCGCCCCGTTACCGCTCGGTGGTGGTTCACGGGAAGATGGCCGCCAAACTCAAAGACTACGGCATGGAGCTGTTCAAAAAGGGAGAAATGGACATCCTGATCTCGACCACCGTGATCGAGGTGGGGGTCGACGTACCCAACGCCACGGTGATGGTGATCGAAAGCGCCGAACGCTTCGGCCTGGCCCAGTTGCACCAGTTGCGGGGCCGAGTAGGACGCGGCGGCGAACAGTCGTACTGCATCCTGATGACCGGCGACAAGCTGGGGCGCGAAGCCCGACGGCGCATGGAGGCGATGGTCTCCACCACGGACGGGTTCCGGCTGGCTGAACTCGACATGCAGTTGCGCGGCGCGGGCGAAATCGACGGCACGGCCCAAAGCGGGCAGGGCATCGAAATCAAAGTGGCCAACCTGGCCTTGGACGGCGATCTGCTGGAAGAGGCCCGCGCGGTGGCTTCCGAAATTTTGGCGGCCGATCCGCAACTGGCTCATCCCGACAACCGCCTGCTGCTCGACGCCATGTACCGGATGAACAACCACCGGGGCCCCAAAGAGGTAGTTCTTTCGAAAATCAGTTAATTTCGCACATCCACCCCATATCAGATACGCCATGAACCCATTGCTCATCCCCCTTATTTTGGTCGCCCTGGCCGGACTGGCGCTGTTTTGGCAGTTCCAGCGGGCGCAGCGGGCCGCCCGGAACGCCGCACAGGAGCGCGACGCCCTCCGTCAAAAGGCCGAGTACGACCTGCTCCAGGCGCGGGGCGAGGCCGCCCGCGAGCTGCAACAAGCCCGCGCCGAAGCCGATCAGCAGCAAACCCGCATCGAGGAGCGGGCCGGGGCCGACATCCGCGTGCTGGAAGAGCGGCTGGCCGCCCAAACGCAGGAGCGGGCCAAGCTGGAAGAGCAGTTCAGGGAGCAGTTCCGGAACCTGGCCAACGATATCCTGGAGGAAAAAAGCAGGCGCTTCACCGAGGTCAACCAGAAAAACATCGGCGACCTGCTCAAGCCGCTTGGCGAGAACATCACCAAGTTCCAGGAACAAATCGGCAAGGAGTTCACCCAACGCGAACTGCTCAAGGCCGAAATCGAAAAATTGCATGAAATGAGCAACCAGGTGAGCCAGCAGGCCAACAACCTGGCCTCGGCCCTGCGCGGAAACAGCAAGGTACAGGGCGACTGGGGCGAGATGATCCTCGAAACGCTGCTCGAAAATTCGGGGCTGCAGCGGGGACTCCATTTCAAGGTGCAGGAGAACTTCAAAAACGACGAAGGGGCCAACCTGCGTCCCGACGTGGTGTTGTCGCTGCCCGACGGCAAACAGATGGTGATCGACTCGAAGGTGTCGCTGACCGCCTACGCCGCTTACGCCGAGGCCGAGGACGAACAACAACGCAAACAGCACCTGGCGGCCCACATCGCCTCGGTGCGCCGCCACGTGGCCGAGTTGGGCGACAAAGCGTACCAGAAACAGGTTGCCGGCTCGCCCGATTTTGTGCTGCTTTTTATCCCAACCGAACCCGCCTTTTTGCTGGCGTTGCAGAACGACGACCAGATTTGGCACGACGCCTACCGCAAAAACGTGGTGTTGACCAGCACCACCACCCTGATGGCCGTGCTCCGCATCGTCGAGGACCACTGGAAACGCGACAGCCAAAGCCGCCGCGCCCTCGAAATCGCCAAACAGGGAGGCACCCTCTACGACAAATTCATCGGCTTTGCCGAGAATTTCGCGGCCATCGGCGAGGCCCTCGGCCGCACCGAAAAGGTGTATCAAAGCGCCCTGGGGCAGTTGCGCGACGGTCGGGGGAACCTGGTGCGTCAGGCCGAAAAACTGCGCGATCTGGGAACCAAACGGCTCCCGAAATCGCTCGAACCCATGGACGACGAACAGGACGAAGCCCCCGGGTTGCTCGAAAGCTCCGAAACGTTCGGCGCTCCCGGGTTGGGAAAACCCTCCGGATTGTCCGAAACCGCCGAAACCGCCGAACCTGTCGAAGCATGATCCTGTTCCCTCCCTGCAAAATCAACCTCGGGCTGCGGATTACGGAAAAACGCGCCGACGGTTACCACAACCTCGAAACCCTTTTCTATCCCGTCCGGGGGCTTTGCGACCTGTTGGAAATACTGCCCTCCGCCGAAGAGGGGATTCATTTTACCTCCAGCGGACTGGCCGTCGACGGCCCCGCCGAGGCGAACCTTTGCGTGCGGGCCGCCCGTCTGTTGGGGGTCGACGGGGTGCGGATCCACCTGCGGAAAAACATCCCTTTCGGGGCCGGATTGGGCGGAGGATCGTCCGATGCCGCCGCCACCCTTGCGGGAATAAACCGGGTGTTCGACCTGGGCCTTTCGCCGGATCGATTGGCCGAAGCCGCCCTGCAACTGGGGAGCGACGTCCCCTTTTTCCTGCACGACGGGCCGATGATCGGCCGGGGGCGCGGCGAAGAGCTGACCCCTTTCCCGCTCGATTTGAGCGGCTGGCACCTGGTGTTGATCAAGCCCGATCTGCACAGCTCGACCGCCGAAGCCTACCGCGCGATCACGCCCCGCCGCCCCGGCGAGCCGATCGAGGAGATTCTGTCCCTGCCGGTGGAGGCGTGGCGCGAACGGCTGACGAATGATTTCGAGGAGCCGCTCTTTGCAAAATACCCCCTGCTCGGTGAAATAAAAGCCCGTTTGTACGACCTCGGAGCCGCCTATGCCGCCCTCTCGGGATCGGGTTCCGCCCTCTTTGGTCTGTTTCGTCAACCGGTTGAAAAAGAGCATTTAACAATCCTTTCCGACCATTTCATTCACGCTGAAACGCTCTGACAAGGAAAAAGTTTCTACCTTTGCCCAAGTTTTAATTCAACCCCCATACCTCTATGGCCATTGAACAAAAGATCCAGGAACTCAAAAAACGCATCGAACACGTGCGTGGAGGCGGCGGCGAGAAAGCCGTTGAGAAACAGAAAGCGAGTGGCAAACTGACCGCCCGCGAACGCATCGACGCCCTGTTGGACAAAAATTCGTTTTGCGAATACGATGCTTTTGTAGAACACAGCGCCCGCGACTTTGGCATGCAGGGGAAAGACCTCCCCTCGGACGGTGTGGTGATCGGTACCGGAACCATCGACGGCAAACCGGTCGGGATTTTCGCACAGGATTTTACCGTCTTCGGCGGATCGCTCGGGCTGATGCACGCCCGCAAGATCACCAAGATCATGGATTACGCCCTCAAAATGCGCATCCCGCTGATCGGCATCAACGACTCGGGCGGAGCGCGTATCCAGGAGGGGGTGAACGCCCTGGCCGGATACGGGGAAATTTTCTACCGCAACACGATGGCCAGCGGCGTGATCCCGCAAATATCGGTGATCCTCGGCCCCTGCGCCGGCGGCGCTGTCTACTCGCCCGCGCTGACCGATTTCGTATTTGTGGTGGAAGGCATCTCGAAAATGTTCATCACCGGCCCCGAAGTGATCAAAACCGTACTGGGAGAAGAGATTTCGATGGAAGAGCTGGGCGGCGCCCGCATCCACTCCGAAATGACTGGTAACGCCCATTTCTACGCCCAAAGCGAACAGGAGTGCTTCGGCCAAATCCGCAAGCTCCTTTCGGTGATCCCCCACAACAACACCCACGCGGCCGAACGCGTGAAACCCGACTCGCCCAAACGCTCGTACGACATTTCGAACATCGTTCCCGACGATCCCGGTTCGCCCTACGACGTGCGCGACGTGATCCGCGCCGTGAGCGACGACAGCGATTTTGTGGAAGTGATGGAACTCTTTGCCGGAAACATCGTGGTCGGTTTCGGCCGCATCGACGGCAAAGCGGTAGGCTTTGTAGCCAACCAGCCGCTGGTGATGGCGGGCGTACTCGATTGCGACTCGTCCGACAAGGCGGCCCGCTTTATCCGCTTCTGCGATGCGTTCAACGTGCCGATCGTTACCATCGAAGACCTGCCCGGCTACCTGCCCGGGGTCGACCAGGAACACGCCGGAGTGATCCGTCACGGCGCCAAGCTCCTCTATTCTTACAGCGAAGCCACGGTGCCGAAAATTACGGTAATCCTGCGCAAAGCCTACGGCGGCGGGTACATCGCCATGAACTCGCGCCACCTCGAAGCCGACTTCGTATTCGCCTGGCCCGGCGCCGAAATCGCCGTGATGGGCCCCGAAGGCGCAGCCAACATCATCTTCCGCAAGGAGATCACCGAGGCTGAAAATCCCGAAGAGATGCGCCTGGCAAAAATCGCCGAATACAAGGAGAAGTTCGCCAACCCTTACGTGGCCGCCGCCAAAGGCTACGTGGATGCGGTGATCGAACCGGCTCAAACGCGCCAGTACCTGATCCAGGCACTCGAAATCGCCGCCGAAAAAACCGTCTGCGGTCCGACCAAAAAACACGGGATACCCCCGTTTTAACCGCCCGACGACTCCATGGAAAAAAACTACGATGTGCTGCGTACCTCCGAAGGGGAGTACCAAACCACACTGACCAAAAAGTACAAGGCCCGCAAACCCTGGCAGGCTCCCGACCCGCGCCACATCCTCTCGTTCATCCCCGGCACCATCGTCGAGGTGATGGTCAAAGAGGGGCAGGCCGTCGAGGAAGGAGATACGCTGCTCACCTTCAAGGCGATGAAGATGCTCAACACCTATAAATCGCCGATTTCGGGAACAGTGGCCAAGGTCAACGTGTCGGCCGGCGATGCCGTACCCAAAGGGGTACTCCTGGTAGAGTTCGTGTAAAACCCTGCCTCCGGAGTATTCCGGATACTATTGTTTGACGGGTTCCGCAGCATCATGCTGCGGAACCCGTTTCATTTTGCTGCGGGGCTTGCCGCTCCCCTGCATCAGTTGCCGCGAGGGGGGTTTGTGGGTTTTGGATGGATTTCCGGGGCGAGCTCTTTGTCTCCCGAACGGCATATTTTCTGTTGAATGATCGGAGATGACGGGGTGGCGAAACAAGCCTTTCGATTTATTTCTCCAAGGAATCGCCTTTTCGGGGCATTTTTAATCCACTTATTTAGAGCAGATTAAATAACTGAAAGCATTTTTCCGCAAGATTTTTCACTTGATTTTTCTATTTTGGCACGGTGCTTGATAGAAGTAAGGACGAACGACTAAACCAACCAAGTAACCTAAACAAACTCCCAAGCCATGAAAAAGACCATCCTGCTCCTCGCCTCTGTAGCCGCCCTGATGACCAGCTGCTCAAACCAAGCCGA
>JAVBPJ010000006.1:0-99140 GCA_031549665.1 Rikenellaceae bacterium | reverse complement strand
ACCCCCCCCCCCCCCCCCCCCCCCCGCGCCCCCCCCCCGCCCCCCCCCCCCCCGGCGGCCGGGGCGGGGGGCCGGGAGACAGACCTTACTGCAACTGGCTCAAATCGACCTCGATGGCAGCCGGATAGAGCCTTGCCGGATCGAAGAACGCGGCGCAACTGTTCACCAGGTGTTTGCGGTCGGGTTCCACCATCCCCTTGAAGGCCTGTTTTCCGTTGACTGTCAGGGTAATCTCTTTGCTAAGATCCACCAGTTCGGGGCTGAGGTAAACGGTGATTTTCCCTTTCGTTGCGGTCGTATAGGTCTTTGCGAATTTCAATTCCACGCCTGTGGGGTGGGTCTCGATCGTTTGGTAGGTAACCAATTGAACCGTGAGCGTAAGGTCGTTGCCGGCGATCGACAGGTCGTAATAGGTTCGGGCCGATCCGTTGTCGTTCGAACGCTGGCTCACGTACAGGTTGTGGAATCCGCTGCGGTAGCGGCCGTCCATTTCGAAGTTTTCCCAGGTTACGCGTTTGGGATACGGGTTGCGGGTGTATTGTTTCAGCCAGGGGGTTGTCTGGGAGTAGTCGATGCCGTGTCCCTGCCCGGCGATCAGTTGGATGTTGTGGACGAAACTGCCCGGAGATGCGGCTTCGAACCGGTCGAATTCGTCTTTGGCGTACTGGGTCAGCGTGTTTCGTCCGAAACCCGTGTCGTTGGCCCCTGTGCGCAGGGAGAAGGCCGTGTTGCGGCAATTTTCGACGGGGGCGTTCTTCAACGGCTCTCCCGAGGCCATCGGACCCGCTCCGGCCAGGTAATCGGCGTAGAACGAGGCCAGTCGCTGGCTGCCGTAACCACCCTCCGAAATGCCGAAGAAATAGACTTTATTCGGGTTGATCTCTCCGGCGACAAAAGCGAGTCGAAGCAATTTCTCCCAAGCGAACTGTTTCGACTTCAGGTACCAGCGGTAATAGTTCGTGTTGGGGATTTGAGGGATGAAATAGACGGACGGAGTGTCGTTAAAGGCTTTTCCCAAATTCAGTCCGGCCGCCCATTCGCTGTTTTTATCGCCCGAACCGTGTACGTAAAGAAACAGGGAATATCCTCCGGCGGAAGCGGATCCCTTGGATCCCCAATAAAAGGGCATGGTCGCATTGGGCTCAAGGGACGCCGGCAACAACCAACTTCCCGTATTTGCCTGCGAGAGGGGCTGCAAGGGGATCAATTTCTCTTCGGTAAAACCGTTGTTCGCAAGCTTCCAGGCTTCCCAGGTCGATGATCGTTCTTTCTCGATATCGGCGAGCTCGATGGCGGCGCTTTTACCATACCCCGCCGTATTTCCGGCAAGGTAGCCGGAGAAAAAGGCCTGCATCTCGCCAACTTCGGGCGGAGGCGGAGGTGCCACAGGGTCTTTCTTACAACCGGACAACGCCAGCCCAACAAGCAATAGCGCCAGGTATTTTGAAGAGTAAACGGCTTTTTTCATCGTATTTCGGGATGTTTAGGATTATATCGCAACGGTGCCACGCAAAGTTAGCGATATATTCTTCATTCTACTCCGTCCGTTTGCGGAAGTACACCACTTCGGCGGCCCGGATGGCGGCGTTCGGGTTCGACAGAACCGCCTCCTGCCGCAGGCCCCGCGTACCGAAACCGACACCCAGCAGCCGGAACCGAGGAACGCGGTGGATCGCCTGCAACAGGGTGTCGCGGTAACGCAGCGACAGGTCGACCGTGTCGGCGCGGATCAGGCCCCGTACCTCGTTCCAGGGGTCGCGCCAACGGAAAGTGCGGAAAGGTGTCCCACGGGCCGCCGGAGTCGCCCCGATCACCGTATCGCGCAGCGGCACGGAAACCTCTGCCGAAGTTTCGAGGCTCGTTTTGGCGGCCGACCGCAACCGGCCGAGGGAGAGGCCCATCTCCCGGATCAGGGCCGCATCCCCGGCCCGGAAACGTTTGTACTCGGCCAGGGTGAGCGTCAGGGCCTGCACACCGATGGCGTTCAGCGAATCGCGCACCCGGTATCGTTGCACCTCGCCCAGCAGGGCCGACTGGTTGCCCTCGAAACGGAGGCGCTCCGCCCGCTCGTGGCGGTAAAGTTTCCACAATCCCGCCAGCAACAGGGTCAGTACGACAAGGGCAAGCAACAGGTATTTTTTCATATTCGGTTTGTCTTTGAACGATTCGGAAAACACGGAAAACGGCCCTTAGAATCGGCCCGCGACGCCGCGTTACAGGTGTAATACCTGCCCCCTGTTTCGCCCGCAGCGATACGAGAGGTGAATCCATTTAAATTTTTGCTCATCAATCAGTTGATCGAATTCCAAAACTCCGCACGAGGCCAGGGAACGGATCAGGCGGAACAGGCGGCGGTTTTCGTCCCGGTTTCCCGCGGTGATGTCGGCCGCCTCGCCCGCCAGGTGCTGCGAGCAGGCGGCTCCGCCCACGGCCCGGTTGAGTTGCGGGGAACGATAGCCGCTCGAAACGGTGATCGGGCCGCCCCACGCCTCGCGCACAGGATCGAGCAGCCGTTCGATCAAAGCCTCCAGATTCGCCCGCGCATCGGCCGGAGGCGTATTGTCCCACCCGTTCCGATGCGCTGTTTCTGAGCGAATAAGCTCCTCTAAAGTAAAGTAACACATCAACAACCACCCTTTTTCGGATCGGCAAAACCGGCCGCATCAGCCTCCGGCCGATCCGCAGCGTCGGGGGCGGCCAGCCGTGCAATGCTCAGCAGCTCCTGCACCAACGCCGAGGCCGAGGCGGCATCCTTGCAGTGAATAATCCGGCGGGCCATCTCGGGAATACCCACCGCCGGAGAACGCTTCGCACGCAGGTTTTCCAACACCGATTTGCCCTCGATGGCAATGATCGACACCGTCCCCAGCATCGAGGTATAGGGGAGGTTCCACCAGGGCATCAGACCGCCGATCAGGTCGATGATGAACAACATGGCCAACACCCGCCAATAGTCGCCGATTTTCGAGACGGTACGCCGCAATCCGCCGCTCTGGATGTAGTCGCGGCGAGCTTTGGCGGCTTCGATCCCCGTCCACAGGTCGATCAGCGTGGCGGCGATCATGGCCAGCCACAACAGCACGGCGACAAGGGCCTTGTGGGCCAGCATGTCGACCGGAAGCACCTCGGCCACCCAGGTCATAACGCTCCTGCTGTGTTGGTTCGGATTTCCTGCGCAACGTCATACGCCGCGGCGGCGGAGGGGTGCGGGGATCGTTTCGGTAGGTTCATGGTTTCTGTCATACGGTTTATAAGGTTATGGAAAGATATGCGGGCGAACTAATATAGAATCGGGGGCGGTTCTTGCCACCCGGGAAAATTCGGTTCAGGGGGAAACCCTCCCGAACCGACACAAAACCGCACCGCCGCTTACGCAGCGCGCCTTCCGTCCGGGCGGACGAAAGGCGCGTGAACAAGAAAACTGTACTTACGCGGCGGCGGAGTTTACCACCCCAGCTCTTCGAAGTAGGCGTAGACAGGCGAAGCGGGCTGGATGAGCGAACGCAGCTCGGCCCGGGGAAGCAGCACCTCGACCCGCCCGATGTAGTAGGGGGTGATTTCGTAGGGATTGAAGTGGTAGGCGACGCCCTCGGCCCGGACCTCGAAATTGCCGTTCGGGCGCACCTGATCGAGCCAAACCGACTCCTTGACCCCGGCCGGAAGATGGGCTTTCAACAGTTCGGTTACCGGACTCAGGTTGACCGGATCGACGGCTCCGAAAAGTTCGAGTTCGGTCTCCACAAAGCCCGTTTGGGCCTCGAAAACCAGGTACACAGACCCATACATCCCGTGGGCGGCCCGTTCGTAGTAGTACTCCTTATCGATCCGGTAATTCGCCACGTGGGCGTTGCGGAGCAGGAACCGACCCGAGATCGTTTCCAGGTAGCCGCTGCCCGTGGCCGTGTCGGGGAGGAATTCGGGAGTAACGTACCGGTGGATCGCCTCCGCCGGATCGTCGTTCACGTAGGGGCGGCCGATCGATCCGCTCACGATCTGCTTGCGGATGAGTTGCGGCACAAAGGCGTCGCCCTCGGGCAACTCCAGCGACACCGACATGGAGACTTCGCTGCGCTGGGTGGTGTCGAACACCGACCGCATTTGGTAGCGGCAACTGTCGGCCAGAGTCGCCGTCCGGAGCGTGTCCGCCGACTGCGAACCGCTTGCAGGCGACGGGGTTCGGGAACATCCCGCCAACAGGACGGCGGCCCCGATCGGGATCAGAAAAAGAGAGTGTCTGTTCATGGCTGTTTGGTTTTAGGGAATACTATTTTTTCGCTCCGATCCAGGTCAGGCGGTGCCACAGGGCTTCGAGCGGCCCCTGCCTGTGGCCTCCGAGCCACCATTTGCAGAAGGCCAACTGGCCGCAGAAGATCGCCACGCCCACCGCCAAACTGGCGGCATACCCGCAGTAGGGGGCCAGATGGAGCGCGAAGGGAAAGTAAATGACCGACCCGATGATCGACTGGCCCACGTAGTTGCTCAGGCTCATCCGCCCGTAAAAGCGCAGGTTGGCGGTCAGCCGCCGGAAACCCGCCCGCCGGTACAGCAGCACGAACGAAGCGACCAGCACGCCCGTAAAGGCCAACTTCTGCCACATGTCCAAAATCACCCCCACGGTCTGTTTCGGAACACCTGCCGACAGGTTGTCCAACACCTCGACCTTCAGGGCATAGAGCGGCCCGAACAGCACGGCCGAGGCGATCAGCACGCGCACCCAAAAGCGGCTGTTGCCCTCCGAATCGACAAAACGCCCCGTACGCCCCAACAGCAGTCCCAGCAAAAAGAGGCCCGCCGTCTGGATCCACCGTCCGGCTCCCACGGCCCACAGCAGGCTTGCTTTCTGCCCCAAACCCATGTTGGTGGTGAGAAAGGCTCCGAAGTCGCCGCTTTTGGTTACCTCGGCGATTTGGCCGTACATCGGCCCGACGCCCAGGTCGGGCAGCGTGTACGAGGGATCGAAACACCACGCCAGGTAATGGAACCACTCCACCGGCTGAAACAAGAAGAACAGGGCCAACGCCAGCACTGCACGGTTGCCCCAGCGGCGCACCACCACCAGCACCCACCCCACCGCGACAAAAAGCAGCAGCACATCGCCCCCCGGAAAAAAGGCCGCATTCAGCGTGGCGAAAAGGGTCAACAGCAACAAACGCCACAGAAAACGGAGGCCGAAATCACCGCCGCGAAGCCGTTGGTTCTCATACTGCACAAAAAAGGTGAAGCCGAACAGCAACGCGAAGATGGCGTACGCCTTTCCGGCAAAGAGCGAGAAGATCACCGTAAAGACCCCCTGATCCAGCACGTTGAGCCAGTCGGGTTGAACGGAAGGGTCGGGGTAGACCGGAAAAATAAAGTGTTCGACGCTGTGAATCAACAAAATAGCAATCACAGCAAAGCCGCGCAGGGCATCGACCAGTTCAACGCGCGGGAGTTTCAACGAGGGGGTCATCGGACAAACAGGCATTTGTTAAGGAAGCGGTTGCAAGCGTTTGCTTACACACCTTTGCAAAGATAACACGATTTATCCGCCGTTGGAACCTGTCATTTTGTCAGTTCCGCGCCTTGAATTTGGCCAAAAAGCCCCCTTGGCACACCCCTTGCTGAGGTCTATTTCCCACAAACCCGCGCTGTTCCGCACGGCAAAGCTACCCGGAAGCATGGCCTGCGGAATCGGCGAAAACCCCCGTAAAACAACAACACACAACCATAAAAAGCCACTATGAGCCAAGGAATCATTGGTGTTACCACCGAAAACATCTTCCCCATCATCAAGAAATTCTTGTATTCCGACCACGAGATTTTTCTGCGCGAACTGATCTCGAACGCGGTCGACGCCACCACCAAGCTCAAGGCGCTCAGTTCGCTGGGCGAATTCAAGGGCGAACTGGGCGACCTGACCATCAGCGTCCGGGTGGACGAAAAGGAGAAAACCCTCACCATCTCCGACCGGGGCCTGGGCATGAGCGCCGACGAGGTGGAGCGCTACATCAACCAGATCGCCTTTTCGGGCGCCGAGGAGTTCATGGCCAAATACGAAGGACAAAACGGCATCATCGGCCACTTCGGCCTCGGATTCTACTCATCGTTCATGGTGGCTTCGAAGGTCGAAATCCTCACTCGTTCGTACCGCGAACAGGAGGGAGCCGTGCGCTGGAGCTGCCACGGAACCCCCGAATACACCCTCGAGGCGGCCGAAAAAGCCGACCGGGGAACCGACATCATCCTCCACCTGGCCGAAGACAGCGCCGAGTTCGCCGACAAGGGCCGCATCGAATCGCTGCTGCGCAAGTATTGCAGTTTCCTGCCCGTTCCCATCGCTTTCGAAAAAGAGGAGGGGAAACCGGTGGTCGTCAACGACACCACCCCACTCTGGACCCGCAAGCCCACTGAGATCACCGACCAGGAATACGCCGATTTCTACCGCCGCCTCTACCCCATGGCCGACGAACCCCTGTTCCACATACACCTCAACGTGGACTACCCGTTCAACCTGACGGGAGTACTCTACTTCCCGCGCCTGAAGAACAACTTCGAGGTGCAGAAAAACAAGATCCAGCTCTACTCGAACCAAGTGTTCGTTACCGACTCGGTCGAGGGGATCGTTCCCGAATTCCTCACCCTGCTGCACGGGGTGATCGACTCGCCCGACATTCCGCTCAACGTGTCGCGCAGCTACCTGCAAAGCGATTCGAACGTCCGGAAAATCTCGGGCTACATCACCAAAAAAGTGGCCGACCGCCTCGCCGACCTGTTCAAGAACAAACGCGAGGAGTACGAATCCAAGTGGGACGATCTGAAACTATTCATCCAGTACGGCATTGTGAGCGAAGAGAAGTTCGGCGATCGGGCCGCTGAGTTCACCCTGCTCAAAAACAGCGAGGGCGGCTATTTTTCGCTCGACCAGTACACCGAGCTGATCCGGGCCAACCAAACCGACAAGCACGGCAAAATCGTCCACTTGTACAGCAACGACCCCATCGGCCAGCACAGCTTCATCGAGGCGGCCCGCGCCAAAGGATACGACGTGCTGGTGATGGATTCGCCGCTCGACAGCCACTTCATCGGTTTCCTCGAAAGCAAGCACGCCGACTGGCGTTTCACACGCGTGGATGCCGACGTGGTCGAAAAACTGATCGAAACCGAGGAGCAGTTGGCGATGGCCCTCACCTCGGCCCAGCAGCGGACGCTGACGCCCGTTTTCGAATCGCAACTTCCGGCCGACGAGGGGTCAAAAAACTTGTTCCGGGTGGAATTCGCCGCCATGGAACCCACGGCCGACCCGGTGGTGATCACCCAGGGCGAATTCATGCGCCGCATGAAAGAGATGGCCAAAGTGGGCGGAGGGATGTACTCGTTCTACGGCGAAATGCCCGACAGCTACTCGGTGATGGTGAACGGCAACCACCCGCTGGTGATCGACATCCTGGAGAAAACCGAGCAGGCCGTGGGCGAAAAACTGGCTCCGATCGACAAGAAAATCGCCTCGGTCGAAACCGAACAGCACGCCCTGCAACAGGTACTCCAGGGAAAGAAAGACGAGGAGCTTTCCACCGAGGAGAAAGAACAGCGCTCGACGCTGGAACAGAAGGGCGAAACGCTCGAAAAGCAGCGCACCGAGCTACTGACCGCCGCAGGCAAGGAAAATCCGCTGGTGGGGCAACTGATCGACCTGGCGCTGCTGGCCAACGGCCTGCTGAAAGGCGAGGCGCTCACCCGCTTCATCCGCCGCTCGGTCGAGGTGATCTCCACGCACTGATCCCGCGCCGCACAACGACTAAACAACGAGCGGGCTGCATCTAAGGTTAAGATGCGGCCCGCTCTGCATTTTTTCGACTCGTATTTAACGGATGGAGTGATCCTGCGGGAAAGGCTTGCCTCCCCAGGCTTTTTGCGAAGTCCAGGGTTGGGCGGGATCGCTCCAAAAGGGGTCGGAGGCCGGAAGCCCCAACGCCAGGAAACCCGTCGTACACAGGTACAGGCTCCCCGTACAGGTGTAGGCCTCGCCGATTTCGAGCTGGCTCCCCACAAAACCGATACGCAGCCACCCTGCTTCGTCGAACGTGTCGGGGTGCGCGAACATGTTGCGGATCACGGCCGTCATGGCCGACCGCGCCTGCGCCGGGGCCAGCTCCTGCGGCAGGTTGCGCAGCAGGGCCATTTGCGACAGGGTTTGCAGGGCCGCCGTGCGGTATTGCAGCGAACGCCCCAGCGGCGGGAAAGTCCCCTCGGGCGAAATCATCCGTTCCAGCACTGCGGCGTAGCGTTGGGCGCGGTCGAGGGCCGTTTTCAGCAGGCCCGGATAGCCGTCGCCCATCACCCGCAGCACATCCACCAACATCGGCTGGATCACAAAGCTGTTGTAATAATCCCAATGGAACGGGGGGCCGTCGCCGTACACCCCGTCGCCCTTGTACCAGGCGTCGGTCTGACGCACGGGATAGTCCACCCGCACCTGGTCGTAGGGTTCGCCCACGCTGCGCAGGAACGATTCGACCATGGCCGTAAAAAGCAACCAGTTGCTCACGTTGGGGCGCACCTGGCGGGTTTGTTTCATTTCGTGGATAATGCGCCGCTGGGTTTCGGCGTCGAGCCGTCCCCACAACTGGGTGGGCGCGCGCATGAGCCCCTGCGCCAGGTGGGCGGCGTCGACCAGGGCCTGATAGCCCACCGCAAAGCTGATGTAGTCGGCCGAGGCGGTGTCCATCGCGTGTTTCAATCCGCGCAGGGCCAGGTTGATCATCTCGCCCCGCAGTTTTCCCTCGGGCGTTTGGTCGGGTCCCAGTTCGAGCCAGGGAGCGACACCGCACAGGGTACGCCCCACCGCTTCGAGGTAGGCATACTTGGTGCGATCGCCGTAGCCGCCGTATTCGGGGTGCGACGGGCCGCGCTGTTCGACGGGCATGTTTTGATGGAGGGTTTCGTCGGCCAGATTTTCGAGCACCGGGCGGGCGATCCTGCACAGGGTTTGCACCCAGTATTGGCGGTCGTCGACGGGCGGCGAGGCCTTTTTTCCGGCCGCCGCGCAGGAACCGGCCGGAACGGCCAGCGCCATCAACAGAAAGAGGTATTTACGCATATCTCAGGGGATTAATTTCCGATGGAGTGGTCTTGCGGGAAGAGTTCCCCTCCGTAGGCTTTTTGGGTCGTCCACGGGGCGCGGGGCGACGTCCAGAACGAATCGTCGGCCGGAAGCCCCAGCGGCAGGAGTATCAGCGAAGCCATGTACATGCTGCCGGTGGAGAGGTACACCTCGCTGACCTTCATTTGGTGGCCGGCAAAACCCATCGTCAGCCACCCCTGCGGGTCGTAGGTGCCGGGAGCGTCCAGCAGACGCTCCATCACGCGGGTCAGGGCCGCCCGCACCTGTCCTTCGCTCACCTCGGCGGGGAGCATCTTAAGCAGGCAGGCTTGCGCCAGCGCGTGCATGGTTCCAGTACGGTAGGTGATCGACCTCCCCACCACGGGGATGGTTCCCTCGGGCGAAATAGAACGCTCCAGCACGGCGGCATAGCGCGTAAAACGCTGCTTGATCACCCCGTATTGCTTATCGGAATAAGGGGCCTCGTTGCGGTGGTATTTGTTCATGATCCGCCCGGCGTCCATCTGCATGGGATGGATCACAAAGCTGTTGTAGTAGTCGTTGTGGTAGCGCACCCCGTCGCTGTACTGCCCGTCGCCCACGTACCAGGCGTCGACTTGGCGGAAAGCGTAGTCGGTACGCATCTGGTCGCAGCTTCCGCGTCCCTCGAATTCGCAGAGGAACGCTTCGATGGTGGCGGCAAACATCATCCAGTTATTGAACGACGGACGGGTAACGCGTGTGGCGCGCATCTCGTCTATCATCCGCCGTTGGGTGAGCGAGTCGAGCCCGCCCCACAGGTTTTTCGGGGCCCGCAGGAAAGCCTCGGCCAGGTAGGCGGCATCGACCAGCGGCTGCCCCCAAGTGCGGAAGTTCAGGTAGTCGGGCGAAGCGGGATCGACCGCACGGGCCAGCCCCTTTAACGCGAAATCGAGCAATTCGGCCCGCTGCTTGCCCTCGGGGGTCTGGTCGGCCGGAAGTTCGAGCCAGGGGGCGATGCCCGCCATCAGGCGGCCCACCGCTTCGAGGTGCGTGTAGGGCGTGCGGTCGTTTCGGGGGTCGGGCTGCTCCACCGGCATGTTTTGGCGCAGGGTTCCCTCGCTCAGGTTTTTCAACACGGGGAGGGCCATCCGATAGGCCTGGCCGACCCAGTATTCCCGGTCGGTTTGCGGGGCGGGTTGCGGCTTCGGTTTCGCGGCGGCGGCGCTAAAAAACACCGCGAACAGCGCGCACAGGAGGATTCTTTTCATGGCCTGCGGTCGGTTCTACTGGTTCAACGCGCGGCCCGACCCCAATTCGAGCGGAAGGCCCTGCTCCAGCCGTTGCTTGCGCTGCAACGCCTCCAGGAAGTAGTAATCGGCGTAGACCAGGGGTTGATCCACCTCCGAATCGTGCGGTTTACTGCCCACCGAGTGCATCAGCACAAAATTCCCGTTGGCGCCCAGCGGAGCGCGGTAGGCGGGCGAGGCGAGCGAGGCGACGATCTGGTTCGCCAGGGTCAGGTAGTGTTGCCGGTCGCCCCCCTTCACGTAGGTCGAAAGTTCGTAGAGCGCCGAGGCCGAAATGGCAGCGGCCGAAGCGTCGCGCGGGACGTTCGGGATGGCCTTGTCGTCGTAGTCCCAGTAAGGCACCTTGTCGGCGGGCAGGTTGGGATGCGCGAACATAAAACGGGCCATCTGCCGCGCCTGATGCAGGTAGCGGGGGTCGCGCGTGTAGCGGTAGCTCATCGTGTAGCCGTACAGACCCCAGGCCTGTCCCCGCGCCCAGGCCGACTCGTCGGCGTAGCCCTGATGGGTGTATTTGCCGCGGACGGCGCCCGTTTGGGGGTCGTAGTCCACCACGTGGCAGGTGCTGTAATCGGGACGGAACTGGTTGCGGATGGTTTGGTCGGCATGCGAGACGGCCACTTTCCAGTAGGTCGAATCGCCGCTCATGCGGGTAGCCTCGAAAAGCAGCTCCAGGTTCATCATGTTGTCGATAATCACCGGGCAGCTCCACCTGGCCGTGGAGTTCCACGACTGGATGACCCCCGCGCCGGGCCGGGAGCGTTCGAGCAGGGTGTTGGCGGCGGTAACGATCACCCCCTTGTAGGTCTGTTTCTCGGTCAGGCGGAATCCGTTGCCGAAACTGCAAAAGATCATGAAGCCGATGTCGTGGTTTCCGCGGTAGAACTTGATCCGCTCCATGCCCTCGGTGTACTTGAGGGCCGAGCGCAGCCACGCCGTATCGCCCGTCAGTTCGTAGAGGTACCATAGCGAACCCGGGAAGAAACCGCTGGTCCAGTCGTCGAGCGAGGTGTACACAATGCGGCCGTTTTTGAACGAGCGGGGGCTGGGAATCCGCCGGAAGCGGTCGGTCGAATCAACCAGCCGGCGCACCTGCTGGGCGGCGAACGAAACGTTTTCGGCGATCATCGGATCGGGCGCTTTTTTAGGGGCTGCCTGCAACGAGCAAACAGACGCCGAGCCAACGGCGAGCAAGAGGCAAATTTTACGGAACATCATGGCGCAGAAATTGTGGATTTTGAGGGATTCAACAGGTACAAACCTAAGAAAAAAAGGATACCTTTGCAAGGTTAGCTTGTCAAAATCCCTCAAAAACCATGGCCGCCAGCACCCAGTACGAAGTCCGCTACGCCTCGCACCCCGAGGACGCCAAAAATTACGACACCGAGCGGCTCCGCCGCGAATACCTTTTCCCCGACATCATGACTGCCGGAGCGATCCGGACGATCTACTCCGGATTCGACCGGTTGATCGTCGGCGGAGCCCTCCCCGGACAGAGTCCCCTGACCCTCGAAGCGATCGACCCGCTGAAAGCCCCCTTCTTCCTGCACCGCCGCGAACTGGGGATCATCAATGTGGGCGGCAGCGGAACCGTTACCGCAGGCGACCGCTCCTATCCCCTGAACTACAAAGAGGCGCTCTACCTGGGTCAAAGCGACCGCGACGTGGTTTTCAGCAGCGACGATCCCGCCAACCCCGCCTGTTTCTACTTCAACTCGGCTCCGGCCCACACCTCCTACCCCGACCGCAAGATCACCCGGGCCGACGCCGTGGTGGTCGAACTCGGTTCGCTGGAAGACAGCAACCACCGGATCATCAACAAACTGATCGTGAATCAGGTGCTACCCACCTGCCAACTGCAAATGGGCATGACCGAACTGCAGCCCGGCAGCGTGTGGAACACCATGCCCCCGCACGTACACGACCGCCGGATGGAGGCCTACTTCTATTTCGAAGTGCCGGACGACGCGGCCGTCTGCCACTTCATGGGACAACCGCACGAAACCCGCCACATCTGGATGAAAAACCGGCAGGCGGTCATTTCGCCCAACTGGTCGATCCACTCGGCCTGCGCCACCCACAACTACACGTTTATCTGGGGAATGGCAGGCGAAAACCTCAACTACGACGACATGGACACCTGCCGTAAAATCGATCTGAAATAACCCCACCCTACCCCACCCTGCTATGAACGCTCTCGACCTGTTTAAACTCGACGGAAAAACCGCCCTCGTTACCGGCGGCACACACGGCCTCGGCATGGCCATCGGAACGGCGCTGGCCCAAGCCGGAGCCAGGCTGGTGATCAACGACCTTTCGCAGGAAAAACTCGACGCCGCCGTCGCCCAATACGCCGCAAACGGCATCGAAGCCCGCGGCTACCTGTTCGACGTTACCGACGAATCCGCCGTGCAGCGGGCCGTCGCCCAAATTGCCGCCGAAGCAGGCCCCGTCGACATCCTGGTCAACAACGCCGGCATCATCAAACGCATTCCCGCCGCCCAGATGAGCGTGGCCGATTTCTCGGCCGTCATCAACGTCGACCTGATCGCCCCCTTCATCCTGTCGAAAGCCGTCGCACAGGGGATGATCGCGCGGGGCGGAGGAAAAATCATCAACATGTGCTCGATGATGAGCGAAGTGGGCCGCGACACAGTGAGCGCCTACGCCGCCGCCAAGGGAGGGCTGAAAATGCTGACCAAAAACCTCGCCACCGAGTGGGCCCGCCACAACATCCAGGTAAACGGCATCGGCCCGGGCTACTTCGCCACCGCCCAAACGGCGCCGATCCGCGAGGCCGGACACCCCTTCAACGAATTTATCCTCAAGCGCACCCCCGCCGCCCGCTGGGGCAACCCCGACGACCTGGCCGGAACGGCCGTTTTCCTCGCCTCGCGCGCCTCGGATTTCGTCAACGGACACGTGGTTTACGTGGACGGGGGCATTTTGGCCGCGTTGGGCAAAGCCTCCAACGAAGAGTAATATCGACGTTTTCAACTCGCTGAAAATCAATGAAAAAACTCCTGTTCACCGGCCTGGCCGCGCTGCTGCTGAGTTCATGCAGCGGCGCAAAGGTAACCGTCAAGAATCCCACCGCATCCGACCGTGCGTTCGAAACCATCGAGTTGGCCTGGGCCGACGTAACGGCCAAGCTGCCCGAAGCCACCCCCGACAACATCCGCGTGGCCGCCCCCGACGGTCAACCCCTCACCCACCAAATACTCTACCACGGCGGCGACACGCCGCAGGCGCTCATCTTCCAAGCCTCCGTTCCCGCCGGAGGGAAAATCACCTACCGGCTCTCCGCCGACGACCAACCCTGCGAACCGCCGATCACCCTGGCCCACGGACGTTTTGTTCCCGAACGGATGGACGATTTCGCCTGGGAGAACAACCGCATCGCTTTCCGCATGTACGGCCCCGCCCTCGAAGCCACCGGCGAGCTGAGCAACGGGATCGACGTGTGGCTCAAAAAACCCGACGCCGGCCTGATCATCGACAAGTGGTACACCACCCCCGGCTACAACTACCACCGCAACAACGGCCAGGGGCTGGACTGCTACAAAGTGGGCCGCACCCTGGGCGCCGGAGCCATGGCCCCCTACGAAGACCGCCAACTGTGGCTCGGGAAAAACTACGTCTCCTACAAAGTACTCGACAACGGCCCCCTGCGCATCGCCTTCGAACTTACCTATGCCCCCTTTGCCGTGCGCGGCGACACGATCGCCGAAAAACGCACCATTTCGCTCGACGCCAACAGCTCGTTCAACCGGATCACCGAACTCTACACCGGCCCGATGGACAGCCTGCGCGTAGCCGTCGGCGTGGTTTTGCGTTCGGGCGGCGGAGGCCGTGTGATCGACTTCCCGCAACAGCCCATCCACAAAATGGGCTACTGGGAACCCCAAAACAACGACAACGGCGACAACAACGGCCGCACCGCCATCGGTGTGATCACCCCCAAAGGCATCCTGGTCGAAACCCGCCTGGGACACCTGCTGGGCAGCACCACCATCAAGGTGGGCGAACCCTTCACCTATTGGGCCGGAGCGGGATGGAGCCTCGCGCAGTTCGACACCTCGGCCAAATGGACCGAAGAGATCCAGCGGCAGGAAGAGGCCATTCTGCACCCGCTGATCGTTACCCTTAAATAACCAGCCCCATTCCGCCCTGGCACACACAGCACATGGATAAAAAGATCGTTACCTTCGGCGAGATCATGCTTCGCCTGGCCACCCCCGAACGCCTGCGTTTCGGGCAAACCGCCTCGTACGAGGCCACTTTTGGCGGCGGCGAAGCCAACGTAGCCGTTTCGCTGGCCCGCTTCGGCGAACACACCCAATTCATTACCCGACTCCCCCAAAACGACCTGGCCGAAGCCTGCCTGGGCGAGTTGCGCCGTCAGGGCGTAGACACCTCCGCGATCATCCGCGGCGGCGAGCGGCTGGGGATCTACTTTCTGGAAACAGGCGCCACGGTGCGCCCCGGCAAAGTGGTGTACGACCGCGCCCACAGCTCGATGGCCACGATCCAGGTGGGCATGATCGACTGGGAGGCCGTCCTCTCCGAAGCCGGATGGTTTCACTTCACCGGCATCACCCCCGCCCTGTCGGAATCGGCCGCCGAGGTCTGCCTCGAAGCGGCGAAAACCGCCAACCAGATGGGCGTACCCGTTTCGTGCGACCTGAACTACCGCAAAAATCTGTGGAAATACGGCAAGGATTGTTCGGAAGTGATGCCCGAACTGGCCAAGTGGTGCGATTTGATCATCGCCAACGAGGAAGACGCCGAAAAAGTGTTCGGCATCCGCCCCGCCGGCTTCGACGCCACCGCCACCGAAGGGCGGATCGACGCCGCCCGTTTCCAAAGCGTCGCCGAACAGCTCACCCAAAAATTCCCCCGCTGCAAGCGCGTGGCCATCACCCTGCGCGGGTCGATCAACGCCGACCGCAACACCTGGGGCGCCGTTCTTTGGGAGGGCGACCAACTCTACACCTCGCGCCGCTACGACCTCACCGACATCGTCGACCGTGTGGGCGGGGGCGACTCGTTCGGGGCGGGACTCATCTACGGCCTCGACCACTACCCCGACCCCCAGCAAGCCCTCGAATTCGCCGTGGCCGCCTCGGCCCTGAAACACACCGTCAAGGGCGACTTCAACCTGGTGGGCGTCGACGAAGTGGAAAAACTCATGCAAGGCGACGGCTCGGGCCGCGTAGCACGTTAAACACCCCGATATTTATGGCACAATTCACCCGCATCGAAGTAGCGCAAGCCTTTCAACGCCAGGGCGTGATCCCCGTCTTTTACCACGCCGACCCGGAACTCTGCAAAGAGGTGCTCAGGGCCAGCTACGAAGCCGGCATCCGCGTGTTCGAATTCACCAACCGGGGCGACTTTGCCCACGAACTGTTCGGCACGCTGAATCGGTGGGCCCTGCGCGAACTGCCCGGCATGATTCTCGGAGCCGGATCGGTACTCGACGCTCCCACGGCCGTGCTGTACATGCAGCTTGGAGCCAACTTCATCGTGGCCCCCCAGCTCAACGACGAGGTGGCCCGCGTGTGCAACCGCCGCAAGGTGCTTTGGTCGCCCGGCTGCGGATCGCTCAGCGAAATCGGCCGCGCCGAGGAGCTGGGAGCCGAAATCGTCAAAATCTTCCCCGGCGGCAGCGTCGGCGGCCCCGAATTCGTCAAAGCCGTCAAAGGCCCCTGCCCCTGGAGCAGCATCATGCCCACGGGCGGCGTGGAGGCCACCGAGGCCAGCCTGAAAGCCTGGTTCGACGCCGGAGTCGTCTGCGTGGGGATGGGATCGAACCTGTTTCCGAAAACCGCCCTCGAAAACGGAGACTGGGCCGCCATTACCCGCACCGTGCGGTCGGTACTCGACCTTGTCGACCGCCTGCGCCATTAATTCCCGCCCATGGAGACCCTGAACACCCTCAACGCCCTGAACCAGAAAATCGGCAAGTACCGCTGGACCATCTGCGCCCTGCTCTTCTTTGCCACCACCATCAACTACCTCGACCGGCAGGTACTTTCGCTGCTCAAGGAGGAGCTGTCGGCCCTGTTCGGCTGGAACGATTCGGACTACGGCAACATCACCGCCGTGTTCACCTTCGCCTACGCCCTGTCGATGCTCGTGGCCGGACGGATCATCGACTGGCTGGGCACCCGCCGGGGCTACGCCTGGTCGATCGTCATCTGGTCGGTCGGAGCGATGGCCCACGCCCTGTCGCGCGGAAAGCTCGGCTTTATGGTCGCCCGCGGCGTGTTGGGCTTCGGCGAGAGCGGCAACTTCCCCGCCGCCATTAAAACCACCGCCGAGTGGTTCCCCAAAAAAGAGCGTGCCCTGGCCACCGGCCTTTTCAACTCCGGAGCCAACGTGGGAGCCATCCTCGCCCCGCTGACCGTTCCCTTCATCGCCCAGGCGTGGGGTTGGGAGTGGGCCTTTATCACCATCGGAGCGCTGGGCTTCGTTTGGCTCGCCTTCTGGTGGTGGATCTACGGAACCCCGCAACAAAAGCTGGCCAGCGGCCAACTGAAGCAAGCCGAATACAACCACATCCACAGCGACGACACCGCCGCCGAGGCCGCCCTGACCGACCGCGAAGCCGACACCGGGAAAATCACCTGGTGGCGGCTGCTCACCTACCGCCAGACATGGGCCTTCACCTTCGGCAAGTTCATGACCGACGGCGTGTGGTGGTTCCTGCTGTTCTGGCTGCCCGCCTTCATGAAAGCCGAGTACGGCATGTCGGCCACCCAGATCGCCATTCCGCTGGCCGTACTGTACACGATGACCTGCGTGGGATCGATCTGCGGCGGATGGTTCCCCGGCGTGTTCATGAAACGGGGAATGAACCCTTATGCCGCCCGCATGCTGGCCATGCTGCTGATCGCCACCCTTCCGCTGGTGATGCTCGGAGCCCAATGGATCGGCGGCTACGGCTACTGGTGGGCCGTGATCACCATCGGCGTCGCCGCTTCGGCGCACCAGGCCTGGAGCGCCAACATCTTCACTACCGTGTCGGACATGTTCCCCAAAAAAGCCATCGGGTCGGTGGTCGGCATCGGCGGCATGGCCGGCGGACTGGGCGGCGCCCTGATCCAAATGGGGGCCGGACTCGTAATCACCCACTTCAAAATGGCCGGAGACATTCAAACCGGCTACTTTTGCGTATTCGTCTTCTGCGCCCTGGCCTACCTGTTCGCCTGGAGCGTGATGAAGCTGCTGGTTCCCAAATTTAGCCCCATCAACAACCTGTAATATGAAACCCAAGCACTGCCCCACCTGCGGGAAATACGTTCCCGAAGGACGCTACTGCCCCGACTGCCACGTTCCCGTCTACACCGAAGCCGACCAGAAACGTCGCAGGATTTACATGATTCTCGGCATCATTGCGGCGTTGGCCGTGGTGGCGGCCATCATCCTGAACAAGGAAAAACCGGCGCAACAACTGTTGCCCACCACCCCGCACACGCAGGAGCAAACCACCCCGCGGTAGGCCGCATCGGATCGAGCTGCCGTATGGGATGGATATATCTTCTGTTGGGAGGCCTGTTCGAAATGGGCTGGCCCCTGGGAATGAAACTGGCCGGAACCACCGGCCATCGGCTTTTGTGGTTGTCCGAAGCCGTGGTGGCCATGGCGCTCAGCGGATGGTTTTTGTACCTGGCGCAACGCACCATTCCCATCGGCACCGCCTACGCCGTGTGGACCGGCATCGGGGCCGTCGGAACCCTGGTGATCGGCATTTGCCTGTTCGACGACCCGGTTACCACCTGGCGGATGCTCTCGGCCCTGCTGATCGTCGTCGGTATCGTCGGACTGCGTTTGGCCGCTTAGTCTTTGCGGGAATCAGGCCGGCAGCAATGAATCAGCCGGTCGAGCGAATACTTGCCGCTTCCCAACAGGAACAGCGTTACATAGGCTCCCAGGTAGAAAATGGAAAGCTCCGACTGCGGGAAAGCAAACTCGGGAAAAGTAAAAAAGGACGCGACGATCATCGCAAAAGCCAGCGGGATGGTCGCCAGACGGGTGCCAAGGCCCAGGATCAGCAAAAACGAACAACCCGCCTCGGCGAAAGCGACCAGCGCCAGCGAGGTGGCAGGCCCCAGCCCGATCGGATCGGGAAATTCGCCCGAAATTTCGCTGAAATGCAGCACCTTGGGAAGCCCGTGGGTCAGCATCATGCCCCCGACCAGCAGGCGCAGCACAAGCGCGGCCACGTGTCCCCCTTTGGAGAGGTCGGTACTGAAGAGAGATACACAACGGTTACATACTGTTTTCATCATACATAGAATTTAAGTGGGTATTCTGTTTTCCAACTTACTGACAGCAAAATTCATGCAAAACATTTGGCACAAAATATGCTCGTTAGTCCTGGTGTCAGATAATTACTCACGCCATCAATCAATCCCCTTTATCCCATGAAAACCCATCGATTTTTGCTCGCGGCGCTCCTTCTCACAATCGGGACGTCCGCCCACGCACAACAGGACGGAGCCGCCCAACCCGCCGCCTCCGCCGTCGACCAACAAGCGCTGGCCAATGCCAACAACCCCCTGGCGCGCGTCAACGCCGTCAACCTGCACAACTACTACATACCGACCCTGAGCGGCACCGACCAAACGGCCAACACCACCTTTATACGTTACGCGCAACCCATAGGCCGTTTCCTGGTACGGGCTTCGCTCCCCTTCGGCACGACGCCCAACCCCCGCACCGCCACCGGGTATGACAGCGGACTGGGAGACTTTAACGTTTTTGCCATCTACACCTTCGAAAAGGGCGGCAAAGAGTTCGGTATCGGCCCCCAATTTGTGGCCCCCACCGCCACCACTCCCACCGGAGGAGCGGGCAAATGGCAGTTGGGCCTGTCAGCCCTCGTGTTTATGAAAAGCAACCCCGTCCTGCAAGGCGGCGGACTGCTCACCTGGCAGACCTCGATCGCCGGACAGAAAGACCGCCCCACCGTCAACCTGCTCACAGCCCAGCCTTTCCTTATGTGGCAACTGGGCAAAGGCACCTACCTGCGTAGCGCCGGCGTGTGGAATTTCGACCTCGAACACGGCGCCTACAACATTCCGGTCGGAGCCGGTATCGGCCAGGTGCTGAAAGCGAGAGCGGCCATCTTCAACATCTTCATCGAACCGCAGTACTCCGTGCTTCAATACGGGATCGGGCAACCGAAAGTGCAGCTCTTCGTAGGTTTCAACACCCAGTTTTAGGCTGCGCGAGACCCCCTCGGATCCAACGAACCTCCTCCGTCGAACCGGAGGAGGTTTTTTTACGGCAAACAGCGATCACAGTTACACCTCGGATGCAAACGGGATGCGTGGAATCGCCCATCCTGCCAGAACCCCTGCCACCGTGTCATCGGCAGCGGCGGCCACCCGGCCGGATATGCCGGAGGATTCGCCGCCAAAGAGCGGCCGCCGCACCTGGAAAACACCCCGAAAAGTGCCCGCAAATAGCCCTTGCCGGAGGGAGTATCGAATTTTTGCGATTTTTTTTGCCATACCCGCGTAAATTCGTCGGTCTGGCATCCTTTTTGAGTTAAGACGGGTGCCGAGAGATTTTTATCCCTGATTCCAATGCATTTCAAACGAAAGATACCCCACATGGCCAAGTTTGTCGAACTTACCAACGACTACCAAAAGATGATGATTAACGTAAACGCCATCCAGCGCATCATCGACACGAAGGATCGCTGCACCGTCTACATTGCCGATCACTCGGGCGAGTCCCAGGAGGTTCGGGGCATTACCGTGAACGAGTCCTACAACGAACTCAAGTGCCTGCTGCTCCGCGAGGACCTCTACATCCCCGTACGCATCTGAGTTGTACGCATCCGGCCGGCCCGGGTGCAACCCCACGCTCCCGCCCGGGGGCGTTATCCTTTATCCGCCAACCGCACCAGTTCCTGCCGGTCCAGGATCGAAATCTCCTTGCGCAGGGGGGCGATGATCCCGTCCTCTTCCATGCGCGTGATCTCCCGTTCGAGCGACGGGCGCGCAACTCCGAAATACTCCGCCAGCGCGGTCTTGGGCCTGTCGAGCGTTACGGCCTCGGAATGCTGCTTCTTCGCCAGATCGAGCAGGTAAACCGCCAGTTTCTGCCGAATGGTGCGCAACGACATCAGGTTTAGCTTACGGCTCAGGCGCGTGGCGAAGTCGGCCGAAATGTCCAGGTAGTTTTTCAGCAGGGTTTCGTTCATCGAAAGCATCCGCAGAACCGACTGGCGGGGAATGATGATCGCCGTTCCGTCTTCGCGCGCGGTGGCCTGCACCGGAAAACGGTTGTGCTGACCGAACAGGAACAGGATCGCCAGGGGGCTGGGCGCTTCGATATCCTCCACCTTGGCCACCCTGCCCGACGGGTCGTTCATCTCGCCCTTGACACTCCCGCTCAACAGAATAATCAACCGGTTGACCGGTTCGTCCTGCATGGCCAGGACCTCCCCCTTCTTAAAACGGGTTTCGGTTACTTTCAGTTCGGCGAATATTCGCCGCAACTCCTCCTCCGGCAGGGATCGGAACAGAGGCATGCCAAGTAATGACGTAAGATCCACAGGCGCAATTTTTCCGATAAAGATAGGGGTATTTTCCTTGTGTAACATCTGCGACAGTTTTTGCCTGTAACCCAGCCGTACCTTTGTCGCACAAACAAAGCAAACACCATGAAGCGTAAGGTAATAAAAATAGACGAAGCCCTGTGCAACGGATGCGGCAATTGTGTTGTCGGGTGCCACGAGGGGGCCCTGCAACTGATCGACGGCAAGGCCGTTATGATCAGCGATCTGTACTGCGACGGTTTGGGGGCGTGTATCGGCGAGTGCCCTGTAGACGCCATCTCGTTCGAAGAGCGGGAAGCCGCCCCCTATTCCGAGCAGGCCGTGATGGAGCGGCTCGCCCCCAAAGGCGAAGCCGTTGTGCTGGCGCACCTGAAACACCTGAAAGACCACAACGAAACGGAGTGGCTGCATCAGGGAGTCGATTACCTGCGGGAACACGACATAAAGGGCATCGACCTGTCCAAGATCGGACTCGACCGCGACGGGAGTCCGCCGAAGAGCGATTCCGCCAAACCGCAACCACCCTCCAAACCCAACACAAACCCGCTTGCCTGCGGTTGCCCCGGGTCGATGGCCCGGGAGATCCGGCAACCGCAGCAGGGCGGGTTCTCGGCTCCGTTCGGTGTGGCGGCGGCGCAGCCCCCGGCCGCGCAATCCTCCGAGCTGACCCACTTCCCCGTGCAGTTGCATTTGGTGAACCCGCAGGCCGGGTTTTTCCAGGAGGCCGACCTGCTGCTGGCCGCCGACTGTACGGCCTTTGCCAGCGGCGAGTTCCACCGCAGGTTCCTCAAAGGCAAAGCATTGGCGATAGCCTGCCCCAAACTCGACAGCAACACGCAGGTTTACATTGACAAGCTGGCCGAAATGATCGACTCGGCCATGATCAACACCCTCACCGTGCTGATCATGGAGGTTCCGTGTTGCGGCGGCCTGGTGCAAATCGCCCAACTGGCACGCCAGCAGGCCCGGCGGAACGTGCCGATCAAAGTCATCGTGCTGTCGGTCGGCGGCGAGGTGAAACGCGAAGAGTGGATTTAGCCGGCTTCCGACCCGCAACCACCAGATAACCAGTCCCCTTTTTCGGCCGATAATCGGCCGAAAAAGGGGACTGGCCCGTTCAATTTCCATGCTGCAAAAAGTGCATCGGAGCGTACATGAAACTATATACGTGATTTTACATTTATATTCGCTATCTTCGGGCTTGGATATCCTATAAATGAACAAACGAACTCTACCCGTCGCCCGGGGTCCCGGGCGATTCGTACAAGCGATTCGTTCGGGGAACGCTTCGGCCAGCCCCATCAATGGTCTGATTTTTGTTGGTATCCATTCCGGTTCTTCGCTCCAGCCCTTACGACACAGGGGTACGTATTCAACTACAATTGCATTGGTCAGATCAATGCATTAGTTTATGTGGTCGCTATTGTTGAATTATAAAAATCAAGTACATGAAAACAAAAGTTGTCAAATCACATCAAAGCACGGCATTGCTCGCAACAACGGCTTTATGCTCGGTCGGTTTCTGCAGCAACCATGCCATCGCCCAGGAAACAAACAAACAGTTTCAGGGAACCATCAACCTCGACATTCGGGATTCGAAGCCAGACTGGGACGCCTTTCTCTATCCGAAGGCCCCCAAGGGAGCTCCCAACGTGTTGGTGGTACTGTACGACGATACGGGACAGGCCACGTGGTCGACCTACGGCGGGGCCGTAAACATGCCCACCCTCGACCGTTTGGCAGCCAACGGCATCACCTACACGCAATGGCACACCACGTCGGTTTCGTCGCCCACCCGGTCGTGCATGCTCACCGGACGCAACCACCACCAAAACGGCTACGGTTCCATCTCCGAATCGGCCACGGGATTCCCCGGATACAGCGGACATATTCCCGAATCAAATGCAACCATCGCCACCATTCTGCGCAACGCCGGATGGTCGACTTTCTGGATCGGTAAGAACCACAATGTGCCTGTCGACGCCTTCGGAATGGGCGCCACCAAGCAAAATTGGCCGCTGGGTATGGGATTCGACCGTTTCTACGGGTTCATCGGCGCCGAAAGCAACCAGTGGTATCCGGCGTTGACCGAAGACAACCACACCATCGAACAACCCTATTTGCCGGAGCAGGGCTATCACCTGTCGAAAGACCTGGCCGACAAAGCCATCCAATACATCCGCGACTCGAAACAGGCAAGTCCCGACAAGCCCTGGTACATGTGGTACAACCCCGGCGCCAACCACGCTCCGCACCAGGCCCCGCAGGAATACATCGACAAGTACAAAGGTAAGTTCGACGCCGGGTACGACGCCTACCGCGAATGGGTGCTGGGCCGGATGATCGAAAAGGGCATCCTCCCCAAAGGCACCAAACTGACGGCCGAGAACCCGCTTCCCAAGGGGATTGCATCCGAGCTGGACATGGTACGCCCGTGGAACACCCTTTCGGCCGACGAGAAGAAACTGTTTTCGCACATGGCCGAAGTATTTGCCGGTTTCTCGGAATACACCGACGCCCAGGTGGGTCGTGTGATCGATTACCTGGAAGAATCGGGGCAGTTGGATAACACGCTGGTTATCTACTGCGCCGACAACGGCGCTTCCGGCGAGGGCAGTCCGAACGGTACGATCAATGAAACCTATTATTTCAACTCATATCCCGACGACATCCAGAACAATATCGCCATGATGGACAAACTGGGCGGCCCCGATACCTACAACCACTATCCCACCGGATGGGCGATGGCTTTCTCCACCCCGTACAAAATGTTCAAGCGCTACTCGGGCTACAGCGGCGGCACCTGCGATCCGTTGGTGATCTCTTGGCCCAAAGGCATCAAAGCCCGCGGCGAACTGCGCAGCCAGTACTACCACGCAACCGATATCGTGCCCACCATTCTGGAGGCTTGCGGCGTAACGATGCCCGACGTGGTGCACGGCATCAAACAAACCCCGCTGGCCGGCGTGTCCATGGTTTCGAGCTTCGACAACGCTGCCGCGCCCACCGCAAAGAAAGTGCAATACTACGAAATGCTGGGTACGCGCGGCATTTGGAAAGAAGGCTGGATGGCCACCGCCGTACACGGGCCGATGCCCTCGAATCTCGGTCATTTCGACCAGGACAAATGGGAATTGTACCATACCGACATCGACCGCTCTCAATCTACCAACCTGGCGGCAAAATACCCCGAGAAAGTAGAGGAGATGAAGAACCTGTGGATGGAAGAGGCCAAGAAGTACAACGTACTGCCGTTGAACGACCTGAGCATTCTCGAATACATCAAGTACGAATACGACCCTGCGGTACCCGCCGACGGCCGTTACACCTACTATCCGAACACCGCCGAAGTGCCTGAAGCCAACGCCGTACGCACGGCGGCGCGCTCGTTCAAGATCCTGGCCGAGGTAGACCTGGCGGCCGGATCCAAAGGGGTCATCGTTTCGCAGGGTTCGCGTTTCGGAGGTTACACCATGTACCTGAAAGACAACAAGGTGAACTTCGAATACAACTTCCTGGGCCTCGACCCCGTACAGCGGCTGAGCTACGCCATGCCGGCCGGAAAACACATCATCGGCGTGGAATTCGTCAAGGACAAAATGACCGAAAAGGCGGAATGCCTCGGTACGATGAAACTTTACATCGACGACAAGCTGGTGGCCCAGGCCCCGTTCCGCACCCAGGCAGGCCGCTTCTCGCTCAATAGCGGCGAAGGCCTTTGCGTGGGTTATGACACCGGCGATCCCGTGAGCCGGGACTACGGCTACAAGTATCCGTTTACCGGCGGCGGCGAAATCATAAAAGTCATTTACGATGTCGCCAACGACGCCTACATCAATGTAGAGCGGGAATTCGAAGCCAAAATGAAAGCGCAATAGTCGGCTCCGTCATTTCACTGAGAAACCCCTCTTCTCCCGTTTCGGAGGGAAGAGGGGCTTCTCTTGTCGAATAACCTAAGCCTGAATAGACGGAATTATCTAAAATCGATATATCTTCTCCCCTTCCGCAAAACTGAATGTTACAATTTCCTTGGCATCAATGTAGAAAAGTTTGAAAATCGGATTCTCCGGCATGTTGTATATGCCTTTGATGAGGGGGTTCTCATCGAGGGCGCGGGCTTTCAGCGACAAATCGTCCACGAAAACCACCTTGCCGTTAACAGACAGTACGGGCGAAAAATTTTGCGGGTGCGTACAAAACGACACGTTCGGATTGGCTTGCAGTTGGACATAGACCGCCTTTTCGCTGCTGGTGCAGAAATAGACCTTGTTTTTCTCGGCAAAGAGGTATTGGAATACCCGTGTCTTTACGCGTTCGCCGTCCTGGGTTGCCATAACTCCGTTCGGATTGGCCTTCAAAATTTCTGAAAAGTTGATCATAGTGGTTGTGGTTTTGGTTACTTTTGTGCAGCAAAGTTACTTTAAGTAACTTTCGAAAACAAGAACTGACTTTTTGATAATAGGGTTACCTAAAAGTCAGCATTGTTGATTTTCAACACAATCGAGATGAAAAAAAGTTTTCTTCCGGACGGTCATTGTCCAATCCGGAATATCCTTTGCCGCCTGGGAGACAAGTGGTCGTTGCTGGTGCTTATGTCGCTCAACGCCAACGGAGTGATGCGTTTTAGCGATATTCACCGATCTATCGGCGACATTTCGCAACGGATGCTGACCGTTACGTTGCGTTCGCTCGAAGCCGACGGGCTGGTGAGTCGCGCGATCTATCCCGAAGTTCCCCCGAGGGTCGAATACACGCTCACCAGATCGGGCGAGAATCTGATACCTCACCTGAACAACCTTGTTGGCTGGGCGTTGGAGAACCTGTCAGCCATCGTCGAATCGAGGCATTTGCACAAGTAACCGCCCTTTAAAGCAGACTTCCGGCAACAAAAACGCCCCGACAATTTCGGGGCGTTTTACTTTATGGACAGCGTCGGCGGGTTAGAACCTTGCGAAGAATCCCACGTTTACGATACCCTTGTAGCCAAATCCGCCTTCAAGGAATCCACCGAAATTATGCCCCACCTGGATGCCGATGGGCGTTACCTGGAAGTTGAAGTAGGGGGTGTTTGAAGTGGAAGGCGCACCCGATTCCGTAACTTTCTGATTGTTGAGCGTCATCCCGGCGCCGACAAACCCGTACATCCGGAAATTCTTTTTGTTGATGTACTTATATTCCACCTCGGGAGCCAGCGTGAAATAATTATTCAGCGATTTCCCCGTACTGCTCCCGCCGGAGTTGAAGTCCGAAGTGAGGCGGCTGTACACGACCGCGCCGCCGACCGACAACCGGGGTTTCAACGCATAGCGGTAGGTCAGGGAGTAGTTGCCCGACGTCTTTTCGTCCGATACCGAGTACATGCCTCCGGTTATTGCGCTGCTGGCAACGTCCGAATAGCTGTCGATCAGGTCGTTTGAGCTGAAAGCGCCCGCTCCGAGCCTCAATTCGTGCCGTTTAAAATCCGGCTCGGGGCGGGTGGCGTTCGATGCGCTCTGCGCGAAAACACTTGTTACACTTGCGATTGTCAGTGCGGCGATTGAGAATGTTACCGCGAATGGCTTCATGGCCATCCATTTTACTGTTTTCATGGCTAAAATGTTTTGATGTGTACGGCATGGACGCTCAACTATTGTGCCGGGCCGGGGACACTTTTGGTCAATAAAATTGTCGCATCAATTTTATTGTCTAATTCACAATAATATATGGACGTGATTTCCCGCAAGGCAAAAGGGAGTGCCGACATCCTGTCACTGCCACACCCTGCCATTGTCATTGACACGGGAACGACAAAGAGCAGGCATGCCCGTCACGACACAACGGTCTATTTAGCAGGCACCTGCATGAGGTAGGCTTCGATGCGACCGAAGGATACGTCTTTGAGCACCACTGTTTTATCACGACCCAGGAGATAGAGGGTCGGGATGGCACGTATCGCATAGAGTTCGTCTTTCACCCTTCCATGGGGATCGAACGCGTTGATCCACCCGGCAGGGATGTCGGATTGGTACCGCCTCCACGCGGCCAGGTCCTTGTCCGGGTAGAGGGCGAGTATTTTCAAACGGCCCCGGGCGGTTAACGCCGCCACGGCCGGCGACCCGGCAAGCTGGCCGCGTAGGGTGCGACATTCGTGGCAGTCGGGGTTGTAGAAGTAAAGGATCAGGTATTCGGCCCCGATGCCCGACAATGACGAGCGTTTGCCCGACGGCAGTTCGTATACGAAATCGGCGGCCCGGGTGCCGGGGCGATTCATGGCCAGTTGGCCGCGCAGGAAGCGGGGACGCACCTTGTCCGCCTCGTCGAGCGACGGAGAGGCCTCGATTCGGGCCAGTATGCGGTCGAAAAGCTCCTCGTCCCGCATCGGAGAGTTGGGATCGTAAAGGTACCGCTCGACCAGGTCGTAGAGCAGGCGGTACACCTCCTTGCGGCAGGCAGTTTGCGTGGCGATGTGATCGACGGCTTTTCCCAAGCCTTCGTCCGAAGTGTAGTGCAGCACATCGAGCCAATCGGGCAAAGCACTCTCAATCATGGTCGTATCAATTGTTATGGAGCTGTTGAACAAACAAGCGGAGTCCCACCAATGCAGAGCCAGGTAGTCGGCGCGGGCTTGGGCGTCGGTCAAAACAAGAGGAACCTCGGGGGGCGCGAAGGCACCCGTTCCGGCAAACGTCTTTTCCTCGGCCTGCATCCCTTTCTGGTTGCCGCCGCCCGTCTTTCCGCAGCCCGTTACCGAACCCATGGCGAGCAGGACAAGCCCGACAAGCGCGGCCATCCGCGAGAATCTGGACGTATGTTGTTCCCTTATCATTATTCGGCTGCTTTGTCTATTTCGGAGGCGTTGCGCGCGGCTTCGGGCGAACCCGTGGCGCGGGCGAATTCCGCCTTTGCGTTGTCCCACTGTCCGGTCAGGCCGTAATAAACGCCCAGGTTGTTGCGGTAAGCGGCCGTTTGTCCCTGCGGAGAGACCTTCGACAGGAAATCCGAGGCCGAAGCCGTATCCTTGCGGGCCAGGGCGCAGGCGGCCGCGTTCAGGTTGGCGACATCGCTCCGCGGAAAGAGGCGGGCGGCCGTTTCGAACGTTTCGCGGAAACCGACCGAACCCACCGGGTAGCTCTGAGCGATCAGGTACAGCTCATTCAGGGAGAGCAACCCGGGACGGGCTCGGAGGACCTCCTTGCCTCTTTCGACCGTGAACGGAAGCACGGTATACTCCAGCCGGTATTCGCAGCGGCGCAGCAGCGGGAACAGTTCGGTTTTCATCCGGCGGTACGGGACGCCTCCGTCCAACCTCGCCAGCGCTTTTTCCTTCTCATCGGGGACTGCCGTGCCTCGGATAATCTCCAGCACGTCGTATTTCCCCGCCATTTCCGAACGAGCCACCAGCGTATCGAGCAGGGCCCAGTCTTCTCCCCCGCCTTTCGATAGGAACAGCGATTCAGGCAGATTGGCAACAGTGGCGATCTGCCCCCGGAGCGCCGCCGCACGTTTCTCGGATACGATCCTGTTGGCGGCATAGTTTCCCTCGGGCGAAGCGTATCCGGTAACGGAGATTCGCGTAATCGTGGCATCGGGGTTTTCGCGCACGCTGCGCAGTGTCGCATAGATCGCCTCCAACGCCGCCGCGTTGTTTCCGAGGGCGGGGTCGATGACCGACTTCCCGACCGCATAGTCGATGTAGGCGCTGCCCGATTCGTTGCGTACTTTGACCGTTTCCGCCTCCGGAGCAACGTAGCTCACTTCGAACCGGGGAACGTACGGCGCTTTGGGGGCGGGTTTGGATTCGGGTTGCGGGATGTAGGCGGGCGCAGGTCGTTGCGGAACTGTTTTCTGTTTCGCGCCGATGTTGAATATCAGGGTAACGCCCGCCTTGGTGGGGCCGAAGTAGTGTTTGGTTTCGCTGTCGATCTTGCGGCCGCAATTGTAGCAGGGGTATTTGTCGTAGGAGAGGTAGGCATAGCCCGCACCCACGGTGGCCTCCAGCCCCCAACGGGGCGAGAAGTTCCAGCGGTAGCCGTACGACACCCCCGCTCCGGCAAGCCACCCCTCGAAGCGGTGTTGCGACATGTACTCCGAAAAGGGAGGCGACGACAGCCCCCCCACGTTGTACAGGGCGTAGTGGCCGTGCAGGCCGAAGAACGAGCCGCGGAAAGTTTCGCGCATCCACCACCGCGCTTCGGGCTGCACCAGCAGGTGTTTCCATTTGCGGTTGTTGTCGAACGTCCACGGGTTGTAGTTCAGTGGAACGTCGAGCGACACACGGTCCGAAAGCCGGAACTCGGCTCCCAGGTTGATGGTCGTCGTGGCGTCGTAGAGCAGGTTCGTTTTGAGACCCGTGCTTTGGCCGAATCCCGCAAACGGAGACAAGCAGGCCAACAAAAGAATGATATTGCGTTTCATTGGATTTCAGTCAGTTTATGGAAGGATCGGCGGCGCGGCTTGTTGCGTTACGCTGATCCGGTGTGTCAACCGCCCCGCTTTCAGGGTGATGAAGGCCGCCCGAGACGGGCCGGTATTTCCGTCGAACAACAGGTAGGTGTCCGTTATTGTTCCGCCGAATCCGCCCGTCGTGCTGAGCGTAAGCCAGCTTACGGGCGTTTGGCTCGCCTGGTCTTCTATTTTCTCCACCTCCCAGCCCGGGGCGTAGTCCGTAAAGACAGACAGCTTGTAGGGCGCCGCGGGGGTAAGGGCCGCCGATGCCGGAAGCGAGTAGTCGGCCCGCGACACCCCGAGCATGTATTGCCCGTTGAAGTTGATCTCCTTGATCACGCCCATGTCGTAGGACAGGATTCGGGTTTTGAGGTTCGACGGGACGGTGTAAGAGGCCAGCGCCTCCTCGAAGGTGTCATACCCGCGCCCTTCGACCGAGGTGATGCTCACCTCGTACCTGTAATTCCGCAACAGGGGCATGTATTGGGCCGGTTGGCCGCAGGTGAAGTCCACGCGGTAAAAACCCTTTTTCCCGTCGCAGGTTCCCTCAATAACCAGGCAGGTGGCGTTTTGGCGGGCCGGTTCGTCGGCGTCGGCGGCCGCGGCCGATTCCTGCGTGTATATTTCCCCCGTGAAACTTTGGCTCGACGGGGTAAACACCGCCGCTCCGGGTTGCTTGCCGGGATCGGCAGGCAGGTTGGGGCCTGCGACGGACGAAGTCAGCAACTGTCCGTCCGCCGCCCGCCACCCGGGAGCGATGTAACCCACGGTGTTGAAATTGCAAAGGTATATCCGTTCCATCACGAATGCGCCGGCATGGTTGATGACGTCGATCCTGGCGGCCATGCGTTGCAGCCGTATCCCTTCGAACTTGGCGCCGAACGCAAGGGTTACCTTTCCGGTTTCCCCGTACATCGGGATGGGTTGGAACGTTCCGCCGGCGCCGTTGGCGGCCCACGGGCCGGAGGCGTAGGTCAACCGTTCGAGCACTGCCTTTTTCGGCGTTCCGGCGGCCAGGCCGGAGAGCGCCGAGGCGACCTGTGCGCCGGCGTTGACCACCACAACCACGCGGCTGTTGGGGGCGGCGGCAAGTTTGGCCTTCAGTTCCACCCGATAGGCCTGACCCACCGCATAATTCTTTACAACGTTCCCGTGCATGTATTCGCGGAAAGTTTCCACCACGTTGTCGGGGTTCGAATCATTCACCTCAAAAACAAGGATGTCCGCCTCGTTCACGTAGCTCTCTTTCGCGCCGTCCATCGAACGGGTCAACGGGATCCGGGTTTCGGGAATCTCCAGGATCAGGGTTACGTCCGAAAGCGCGTCCGCCGCGGGGGGCGTTTCAAAGTCCTCCCTGGCGCAACTTTGCATAATGGCGGCACAGAATAGCGCGCACAGGATGCACAGGCTTTTTGCTATGTCGATGCGTTTTTTCATTGCTTTCCTTATTGGGGATTTTCCGCCACGCACCGGATGGCGTATGCATCGGCGTGGCTGGTAAAACTGGCTGCATTATAACCTACCGCGCTTGACGTAAAACTGAGTCGCGGAGATGCGTCGCTGGCATCTGACGTGGCGCTCCAGTAATAGCCGTTCCCGGTTTGGACCAAGGCCCCGCCGTTGTTTCGGGCTCCCGTGACGGGATAGAACCCTCCTGCCGAAGCGCTGGTACGTCCGTTGCTGCCGTTCCAGAGGAAACTGCCCGTATTGAACGACGACCAGGTCGTATATACCGGAACTTTATATCCTGCAGGGCAAGGATCATAAATCTCTTTGACTGCCGGTGTAACGCTCCCTCCCCACGAATTACCCCTGGCGTTGTATCCCGCCTTGAAAAAGGCCATGGGGTTCCTTACCGAATTGGTGATTTCCTGAATGGGATCGTAATACAACCCGTCTATGGATACAATGGCCGGTTGGTTGGATGTTTTGTTTTGGTCGTACCACACGTTGTTTTTACCGGGGAACGGGTCTTTGCGTCCCCATTGGTACAACAATCCGCTGGTTCCCGGGTTACCGGGAACATTGCTCAGCGCACCCAGGTTCCGATCCAGCCAATTCCCCGTAGGCCGGTAGTCGGTAACCCAGATGTGCCAGCTCCAGCGGATAATGCCTTTTGTGGTTACCGCCACCACCGCGTTTCCGTCGCTGCTTCCGGGGCGTACCAGCAGGTAGCCGGTGTCGCCGTCGCCCACCGGGATCACCGACCGTACGGCCCCCTGGGGAGAGAGGCCTGCCGGAGAGTCGGTCCAGACAAAATTTGCCCCCAGCGCATCGTTGAAAACAATCTGCCGGCCAAGCGTGGTCGTTCCCGTTACCGAAGGCTCGTTCGCCCGGGAAACCGGGATCAGTATCGGGGCCGAGTTTGCAGGCAGCATGTAACAATTCGACGTGAATTCCTGGATGACACCCGAGGCGAGCCATATTTTAACGTCCATATCGGGACAGACCCCTGCGGCATCCTTGAAGGTAAGCACCGCGGTGTCGGCGGTTTTCGTGGGACTGCCCGCCAGCATGCTCGCCCAATCGTCGAACGTAGTGAAGTATACCTGTTCATTTTGGGCGTGTCCTCCGCTGGTCGACAACAGGGCGGCAAGCCCTCCCTGGAGGTTTGTTCCCTCCTTGACCTCCACCGTCCAGTCGCAATTCGAGCTGGCCTCCACAAATTTCGTATTTCCATCCATGATGTAGATCGAAGCCCAGCCGTAGATGAGCCACGGATTCTTGCTCTGGCTGACTTTGACGACGTATTGCAGGTTTCCGGCCGTAACCGTGAACCGGGCCGTGCGGTCGATGCCGGATGTGTTTTCGGTGCCGGTTATCTGTATGTTACGCGTCATCGATCCGTCCGCCCCGGCGTTGTCAGCGATCTTCAGCCATCCACTCGCACCGGTGGTGTACACCACCGGGCCGACAAAAACACCGGCCGGAAAACCCGTATCCGTTCCGGCGTAGTCCGTGGTCAGGGTCATGCTGGTCGAAAAGGCCTCCTTGCCCGCGCCGATTACGTCGCGGCTGAGGCTCAGTTTGTACTGGCGGTCGAAAACGGTTGTTTGGGGCGCTTCGTTCCACGGAATGATGTCGGCTGTCATCCGGATGGTTCCCCGGAAGGCGTCGTCGGGAGTATCGTACCCGCGCGCCAGCACCTTGGTGATATTGGCCGCATAGCAGTGGTTACGCAACAGGTCGAGGTAGGTTTTTTTATCCGCACCCAAAAAATCGAGCCGGTAGTACGACAATTGCGTGTCCGAACCGTAAAATCCGCCCACGACAATGCACGGCGTGTGCAGGGGATCTCCTTGCCGGGCGGCCGATTCGAAGGTGTATATAATCCGTTTGAACTCTTCGTTGGTGGACGAGGCCGTGGTGTAAACGAGCGGGTCGGGTTCCGTTTCGGGATCGACAGGCACACTGGGTGCGGTAACGGCGTTGCCGGCCGGATTCCAGTTCTGCGCAAAGGGAGCGACCGTTCCTCGGTGGTTGGTGTTGTAAAGGTGTACCGACTGCAGCTTAAAGTCGTCTTTCGCATCGGGGGTGGCGACGGCCACGTCGATGCGGGCCATCATGCGGACCAGTTTTATGCCGCCGATGCCGGAAGCGATCCTCGCATCGTCGACCACTACGGATTCGCTTTGCCCCCACATCGGGATCAGCCTCGATCCGTCCGAGGGCCATTTGTCGGCCTGGCGGATCTGTATTCCCCGGAGCGCCCCGTCGATCGGGGTTCCGGCGGCCAGGTCGTTCAAAGCGTCTCCCTGCTCTGCACTCAGGTTGAAAAGCAGTACGAAGCGGTAATGCGTGTTGCCGCCCTTGAATACTTTGATGCTGAGGCTGACATTCTCCTGGTAGGACCGGAATCCCGCAAGGGAGGTGTGGTATGCGAACTTTTCCTGTCCGCCGTCGATCCGGAAAGCCAGCAGGTCGAGCCGTTGAAGCTCCTGCTCCTGAAACTCGTTCAGTGCGCGCGTGGCGGGATGTTCGTTCCCGGAGGGCAACACCAGCGAGAATTTCATGTCGACCATCGCCCCGTCGGGTACGCTGGCCGCGCGCTCCGGCAGACGTTCCTTGGTACAGGCCGACAGCGCCAGAAGCAGCGCGGCGGACAGCAGGTATGTAAGCGATCGTTTCATGTATCGGTTTGTTCTGTGTTATAGTTCCGTCTGGTCGAACGTAACCTTCCACCCATTAATCATAACGGATACGGTCATGTTCGTGGTATCGAAAGAGATGACGATATTGTAGAGGTGGGTTTTGTCGAAATCTATCCGCGGCCCGTTGGCATAGGCGCTCAGGATCATCTGAATCAGGTCGTCCGTTTGTCCGGGGCGGCAGGGATAGATCATTTCGCCGGTGGTCAGGTTGCGGATCGCCAGCCTCGGGTGGTGGCTTTCGGCCAATCGCAGGACGGTCAACGAGCTTTTCAGCGCGTCCGACTCGTCGAAGTGGGCCGTGGCGGTATATTGGAACTCCCCGCAGGGAGCAAACGTGTTGTCGAAGTAATAGTTCCCGTTGTCGTCGGTGATGGTGCAGGTGTAAACGTGCGGGGTTTTAGCCAGTCCGAGGACCGTCAGGTTTATGCGGTTGGTGTTCTCCACCAGGGGGATTGTGAAAAGTTGGTCGCCTTTGTCGAGTACGGACTCGAAAACCAGCGATCCGTAAAATTGGGTGGGAAGTATCGAGCGGACGCACCGGTCGGCGGACAAGTTCAAGCCCATTTCGATCTCTCTCTTCGAGGGGCGCGCGATTCCGAATTCGCCGGCATTCGGCGTAATGGCATAGGGGTCTACCCTGTTGATCCACACGGCAAAACTGTAGTTGCCGGGATCGAGCCGGAAGTCGGCGGTGTAGACGTTGCCGATCACCGGATGTACAATTTCCTGCTGGGCGACGAAGCGGTCGTTGCGGTCGAACACGTAGATGTTGGCTACTTTGAGTTCGCCGTCCTGCAACGCACGGGTGTCTTCGAGCGAAAATCTGAATTGCAGGCGGTAGCCGTCTCCGGGGCAGGCGCCTGTATCTTCCCGGATGCACGAAACAAGGGAAAGCAGACACAAGACCCATGTTGCCAGTATGCTTGATGTTCTGATGGCTTTCATTGTTTGTCTCGCTAATGGGGAGGTTAAAAACGATGCGGGGAGGCGCCCGGGGATTCCTGCGGGTAGGTTCCGTAGGCCGGAGGCGCTCCCTGCATCGTGGGTTGGTTGTTAGTTAAGTTCGTAATTGTCGGCTACGTAGGTCCATGCGATGACCTCTACGCTCACAACGATATCGGTCGGAGTTTCAACGGGCAGCTCGGGATCTTTGGGATCGGGATCGGGCTTGCCGGGGCCGCTGATTTTCGTGATCACCACGTGGTAGAAGTCGTTGCGGATGGTGTTGTACCCGTTCTTGGGGTTCAGGTACGCCTGGTAGTAGCAGTAGCCGTTGGTGTAAGGATCGCTCACGGTTCCGCCGTTGTTAGTGGCATACGTGGCCGCTTCGGACGAATCGTCGAAGAATTTACGCGACCCGTCGGCGTTATTTACGATCCAGAACGTCTTGGCCGACTGGCCCACATTGTTCCCTTTGGACACCCCGTTGGCGTCGAGGAATTGATTGGGGACAAACTTCGCGCGGATCGATGCGTAGGTGGTCTCCTTTTGCAGGCGATCCTGGCTGGTGTTCTCGGTGGCATACTTCGCCGTCAGCAGGTTGGCCGTGGCGCCGTTCGTACCCGACGTGCCGACCGCGTTGATGGGGGCATAGTCGCTGAAATTCTCAAAGGCGCTCGCCAGATAGCTTCCCGAAGCCCAGTTCGGGTCTTTAACGACGCCGCCCGACACATTTTTCAGCGGGAAGAGCAGCTTGTTCGAGGTATGGATGGCGAATTCCACGTCCGAGACCACCCCGCCGGCTACGGCACTGACGATTCCGCCGTCCTCCACGGCCACTTTGGCGACCATACGCTCCACCTGAACGGTGAATACGTTATTGGAAACGTAGGCCGGATCCGTCGTCTCTACCAGGGTTTTGCTGGTTTCGGCAACCGAGAACATGGCGATGCCGCTTGCGGTTGCGAGTTCGCTGGCCGAAGTCGCCCAGGCGGTTTTCAGGTCGCCGACCGAGGAGACGTTGGGGAACGAGGCAGGCAGGTTGAGTCCCACGTAAATCTTCTTGGATCCGGTCGTGGTACCCACTTTGGTCGTGGAAGCGTAGAGATCGTTGCTGCCGCTGCCCGGAGCCACACTGCCAAAGTCGGCGGAGGTGAGTTTCTGGCGTTTTACCAGCACATTGCTGGCTGCGTCGAAGATAAACACGTCCACCGTGTTCAGTTTAACCTCGGTGGGCGTTGCCGTGGGGTCGTTGACCGCACGGGTTACAGAGGTCTGCGGGTAGGCCACATTCACCTGTACGTAGGTGGGTTTACCCGGTTCTGCGAAGGCGGGTTGATTGGGATTCTCTTTTTTGCAGCCCGCCAGAATCAGGGAGGCCGCCGTGAGGGTTGTTAGAATTTTTGCTGTTTTCATTTGCGTGTTGGTTTGTTTTTTTGTTTGAGGATGACCTGCTGTCTGCACAGAAAGCTGTCCGATTTTTTGAAGTCGCAAATATAACGGCCCCTGCCGTCAGCTATTTTTCATCTTTTTCTACCGTTATTGTACATTTCGGTAAATCTCACGATTTGCCGTTCCGTATCTGCATGGGAGTTGCCCCAAAATGCTTTTTACAGAACTTATTCAGGTGCGAAACAGAGGAGAAATTGTGGTTCTCGCTGATGATTTTCAGGGGGGTCTGGGTATAGACCAGTTCGCGGCGCAGCGCGTTCGCTTTTTCCCTGTTCAGCCAGTCCGAGGGCGATTCTCCGAATACTTTCTTGAAATGCTTGTGGAATCCGGTTTCGGAATAGTGGGCCAGATCGGCCAGCTCTTTGACCGACCTGACCTTGGAATAATTCCGCAGGATAAGGTCCTTGAAGGCCAGGTCGCTGGTCATGAGCCGGTAGAAAAACGCCGCAAGCTCTTCCTTTGTATAGTAGGCCCGCAGCAGGAAGAAGAATTCCGAGAATTTGTTTTCCAGATAACGCCGACACCTCAGGCCGTCGTTGAAACGCGCCACGAGGTCGGCGACAAAATTGCGGATCGCCGGATTGAAACCGAGCGTTTTCAGATCGCTGTCGACATCGGGCACCTGTTCGTAGACAAGGTTGTCGTACCGGAACGATTCGCACAACTGCATGGTGTGCTTCATGTGGAACACCAGCACGGTGGAGTCTTCCATGGCCTCCACCCTGAACCGGGTCCCCATCGGCGATATGATGATCCTCTCTTCTCCGATCGGATAGTCCTTGATGCCGTTCATGCTTATTTGCACCCGGCCCTTGATGACAAACCCCACCTCGGTGTCGTTAAACAGGCGATCTTTCACCTCTCCGCCGGTGTACTCCAAAATTTCCACCAACGCATTCTCTCCCTTGCTGTAATTGCTGCAGGAAAAATGTTCTTCCACATACAGCAACTTACACCCTTCTGAACATGCCATCCTTATGTATCTGACTATTTTTGATTGTTTTTTCGAACGGGCCGTACCTGCATGCCGGAACCTTTGACAAGGAGCGAAAGTGCTGTCAAAACAAAGACGTACACAATGGATTTATGCAGAAGACCCCCCCGAATCTTTTTTCGTTGCAAATGTAACGGTCTAAGCAATCTCTGTGATTTTACTTTTTTTCACCGTTATTGTACATTTCGGTACACTTGCTCGCACGCACAACCAAGTATATTTTATCCTGGAATTTGCGATAAAATTAAGTGTAACTCCCATTCTCGCATTATAACGCAACCCGCCGCCCTTTTATTTCGTGCCTTCTGCGCAAGTCATTCTCCAGCTATGGAATGTTTATTGATACTCAGTACGGAAAAAACTTATCGCCATGAAAAACACGATCACCATCGAGGCGTTTATCGCCGCCTCGCCCGCGCAGGTGTGGCAAAGCCTTACCCTGCCCCGGCATATCACCCGGTGGAACCACGCCTCGGACGACTGGGTCTCGCCCCGCGCCGAAAACGACCTGCGCCCGGGCGGGCGGTTCAGTTACCGCATGGAATCGCGCGACGGCAAAACCGGATTCGATTTCGCGGGAAGATTCGACCGGGTCGTCCCGAACAGCCGACTCGACTACACGCTGGACGACGGGCGCCGGGTAACCACGGCGCTCACGCCCGAGGCCGCAGGTACGAAAATCGTCGAGACGTTCGAGGCCGACAGCGTGTACTCGCCCGAACAGCAACGCCAGGGATGGCAGGCCATCCTCGACAACCTGAAAAGGTATGCCGAGGCGCTGGAGTGATCCTCCTAACCGCCCGCGAACTACGCCCCTTGCAGCCGCAGCCCGCCCGTCGAACAATCGGACCGAGTCCCCTTCCTATAAATAGGAACAGGACGTTGTTTAACCCGCGTTTCCCTATATTTGCGGAAACCATCGCCGCCAACAACCTGCCATGAACAACACCCGGGTGTACAAAATGCCCTTTGCGAACGTCTACCCGCTCTATGTCCAAAAGGCCGAGAGAAAAGGGCGCACGAAAGCCGAAGTCGACCGTATCATCCATTGGTTGACCGGGTACGACGAACGCTCGTTGCAACAGGCCATCGACGACAAGGTCGATTTCGAGGCCTTTTTTGCCCATGCTCCACGGATCAATCCGAATGCTTCGAAAATCACGGGGGTCGTGTGCGGCTGCCGGGTCGAGGAGATCGAAGACGGGCTGATGCAAAACATCCGCCGTCTGGACAAACTGATCGACGAACTGGCCAAGGGCAAAGCCCTGGAGAAGATCCTGAGACCATGACGGGCGGCCATACGTCGAAATGGAAGCAATCATTACGGATGTATTATGGCTGGCAGGTAATTTCTGGCCATGTATTGTAATGGTCTATAATTAGTTTAAGTTAAAATGACTAAAGCATACAAGTACAGAGGAGGAATAGGCACGTCAAATAAAGATGGAATATCTATCTTCGAAAGGGATGTCAGCACAATTGCAAATGATCAGATATATCTTCCGACTAAATGCGAATTGAATGACCCAACGGAAGGTTTTTTCGATGACGATGCCATTACCTTTATATTGAATCAATTAAAAACGTATTCTTCTGAAGTACAAATACAATACAACAGATTTCTCGAAAAAATTGAAAGTTCCGGAGTGTATTCATTAAGTAAAGCTAATAACAATGAGCTACTTTGGGCATATTACGCAAGCGGACACACCGGCTTTGCAATAGAATACGATATAGATAAACTTAAGCAATCATTAAACCATAACATATACGTCCCATTTATTTTTGATTTTGACGTTGACTACGTCAAACATATTCCCGTGGCAAATATTTTGGCCCTTCGGGGAGGGGATCCCACTCCAATTTTAAAAACTTATTTAGGGTCAAAGTCTTTATCGTGGAGGCACGAGAAGGAATATCGCCTTATTGTAGACGGCAAAGGTCTTTTTGATATTGATTACCGAGTTGTAACTGGAATATATTTTGGATACAGGATGCAGGAGCAAGAGATTTGTTTTATAATGGAAAAACTCAAGGGTAGAGGGCTAAATTACTATAAAATGAATCTGCTAGACAGGAAGTATAAGCTTAATCCTGTCGAGATTGAGGATAAATTTCCTGACACCCCTCAATATTTGACAACCAATCTCACGTATAATATTGATGATCTACTTATGCCTAAAGAGTTATTAGGTGAGGTGGCATATGCGTATAAAAATAAACTTGTCGAGGCTCTAGAGATAGTTAAACATGATCCATTGATAAATGAAATTTACACTGCAACCATAAAGATGGTTTCGAGGGAGCCGTTATTTATAATTTATGCTTGGACAAAATCAGGATTCCCTCCTTCCAAGGAATATAATTTCAAACTGAATGACAAGGGCGAAATTTATCAAACAAAATAACATAACTGTTGGCGAACGGTACTTGAAAATTTCAAAATACTGCAAATTCCAATAAAATAGATACATTAAATATTCAGAAATTAAATAATAACAACACACAGCGAGCGAGTTATTCAAACTCGCTCGCTGTTGATTACGACATGAAAAAGCGGACGGAAACGTGTCCGGCTCCGGCCCGCTATCGCGCCAGGTAGGCGTCCACGCGGTCTTGCGCGTTCCTGCGGAGGCTGTAGTAGTAGAACGGGTAGTCGCCGCCGTGGAAACAACCCAACGGAAACAGCGGACGGAGGTCGTAAGCCGCCGCATCGACGGTGGTGCAAACCACCACGCCGCGCACCGGATCGACACGGGCATCGGCGTAGTTCGTCACATCCTGGAACTGCTCGGTGCGGTCCGGGTCGATCCGCGAGGCGAGGTTTTCCGCCGCCGTGGCCGGGGTTTCGTCCCGTTTCCAGTTGATCGGGTTGATGGCTATGCTTCCGGGCCAGGCCACCGGATTTTTAACGGTTACGTTGCCGTCCTCGGTATTGTACGAAATGATCACTTGGAGGTCGGTGGCGCCCGTGGCGAATTTCAGGTGCCGATTGGCGTCCAGATACGACTGCGTAACCGAATAACCCAGCATGTAGGCGGCCACCATGCGGCCGTACACGGCGGGATGTTCGCCCAGGTAGCGGCTCAGAATGGCCCGCATCGCCACGTCGGAACCTTGCGAGTGGGCTGCCACAATGAACGGACGCCCCCCGTTGTAGTGCCTGATGTAGTAGTCGAATGCGGCGTAGATATCCACCGCCGGAATGGAGTCGATCAACTCGCCCTGCCTCTGCTGCGTATGGTCGAGGATCGAGACGGTCGCCTGACGGTAGTACGGCGCGTAGATATTGCCCACGGTCTCGAAGCAGGAGCCGAACGATTTGAAATCGTATGCGACGTTGGACCTTACCAGGGGGTCGTCGACGTCGGAATAGAACGGGTCGGGCTGGTGGTAGGCCGTGGGGTAGACGTAGAACACGTCGACGGCTTTGGTCGGATTCTGCGGGGCCGACATCCAGTGGTCGGCCACCGAGTAGTCGACCGGTTGCACGGGCGGATTGTATGGGCTTTCGGGTTTGCAACCGCCTGCCAGGCAGGCCGCAGCGACCAGCAAAACGGGTATATACTTGTTTGTCATGCTATTGGGGTTTGTTGCATTTTCATTCCACCGCCCGGCACCTTTCGAAACAGGGCTCGCCCAGGCATCCAAAGGCAAAGCTATATAATTTATCCCTATTCCGGCACTCCTAATAGATAATGTTCTCTGAGTGATTGCTATTTCTTAACCATAGGTTTCTACGGGTGCCTTCAGATAAACATACGACAATGAGCACCTGAATATTAGTATATTTGTAGGCTGGATAATTAATAGTTTGAGTATATGGGTTACAACAAAATTGTCGTCATCGGAAATGGATTCGATTTAAACTTAGGTTTAAAAACTAGTTATACAGATTTTATTGCTAGTGATTTTTTTGATTCTATGGTACAGTCTGAGAATGAACTGTGCAAATACCTCAAAGAAAAGCAAACTTTGAAAAATTGGATTGATATTGAGAATGAGTTGAAAATCTATTCTCGAGAAGTTTACAAAAATAATGATAGAACGGCTTTTAGGCGCGAATACCAACTATTATGTGGCGCATTGTGTGACTATCTCAATAGTCTAGATATTTCACAAATCGATAAAACATCGACAGCCTATACATTTATAGCAAAAAAACTCGAAAATGCTTTAATTATAAATTTCAACTATACAGACAGTATTGACCACATTTTAAGTGAATGTCAAATCAGCCACGAGATTTTAAGGGTTCATGGGAGGGCTATGGATAAGCAGATAGTATTTGGAGTGGAGGATAATGCACGAATAAACGAAAATGACGTCTTTCTCAAGAAATCCACTTGCCTATGGAATAATGTAATAGATGTGAATCAAAAACTATCATCTGTTTCGTCTATCATATTTTTAGGATATTCATTGGGGGAAACCGACCATCACTATTTTTCTGATTTTTTTCGAAAGCTAACTTATAAAGACCCTATAAAGCACATTCCAAAAGAAATTATTATATCATACTATAAAGAAGACGGTTTATATGACGTTTTAAAACGAATTGATGTTTTAACGCACAATCAAATAAGTGCTCTAAGATTGATTAATAGTTTTTACATGCTAGATTTAGCTACGTAAGATAAGTTCGTGCTCCCGATTTCGCTTAGTGTACAAAAAAGCTCCACTTCTACGTAAAAAGCACATAAAAAAGCGCTCCCTAGGGAGCGCTTTTGCGGTATGGACGGGACTCGAACCCGCGACCCCCTGCGTGACAGGCAGGTATTCTAACCAGCTGAACTACCACACCGTTTCTGGTTTGTGGGTACAAAGGTACGCACTCTTCGCCGATTTTCAAAATATCTCGCGCAAAAAATAAGACTGTCCCGAGGGTAATCAACCGACAGATATACCCAACCTCTGGTGAATACATCGTTCACTTTGAAAACCAACGCAAAACAATGCGACCAGATATACCCAACCCCTAATTGGACGCATCGTTCACTCCCGTAGTGGACGTCCCGATCGGCCTACTGAGATATCCAACTTCCAACCGGATACAGTTCGTTATTCCCCTATCGGCCTGAAAAACGAGAAGTTGACGCTGCCATAGCTGCGTTTTTCGGAGAAACGGGGGTGCGACGAGAAATCCTTCTGATCGGAATGTTCCAGAATAAACAACCCTCCGGACCGCAGCAGCCCTCCGGCGAACACCTGATCGGGCAAGGCCTCGATGCCCTCCAGATCGTACGGAGGATCGGCGAACACCACGTCGAACGGCCCCTGAGCGCTCCTCAAATAAACAAACGCGTTGGAGCGAATACTCAACAGTTGATCGAATCCCAGCTCGATCGCCGTCGTTGCAATAAACCGTTGATGCACGGGATGGAGCTCCACCGACACCACCCGCCGCGCGCCGCGCGAGGCGAATTCGTAGCTGATCGAGCCCGTACCCGAAAACAGGTCCAGCACCTCGATCTCTTCGAAATCGAACTCGTTGGCCAGCACGTTGAACAGGTTCTCTTTGGCGAAATCGGTCGTGGGCCGCGCCCGGAAATTCCGGGGAGGCAGGATGTTGCGCCTGCGACGGCTACCGCCAATGATCCGCATAACGTCGATACACCGCCCGGGGAATGTAATGGGGGTCGTCCACCGGTTCGATCCGCAGGAAGTGGGGGGCGAAGAAAGGCTCCCACCGGGCCGCTTCGGGCGTAATAAGCACCAGGCAATAAGAGGTGAATCCGTCCTGTTTCAGCAGTCGGAACAGGTAGTACAACAGGTCGTCGGGGGTGTGGAACGGCAGGCTTTCGGCGGCGTAGAGCGAAATACCCTCTTTGTAAAGGGCCAGGTGCGCCCACCCCTGTTCGATCAGCAAAAAAACCGTGCCGGAGGCTTCGAAATCGAGCAACAGTTGCAGCGGATGGTAATGAATGGCGTCGGGGGCGTGGGTCCGGCACAGATCGACCCATTCGGCCGGAGCCTGCCACAGGGCCGCGGCCCGTTCCGACAGGGTGTCGTTGTACAGGTTCGCCATGCCGGCCACCAGCCGGTTCGAGGCGCGCAGGTACTGTTCCGTGCGCTGCGGCTCGAACACTTCGCGCGGCACCAGCACAACTCCGCCGTGCGGGGTTTCCACCAGCGGAGAGGGGTCGTCCGAGGCGGCCAGCACTTCGGCCAGGCTGCCGGACAGCGGGGTCGCCCCCCCCTCCGGATCCAGAAGCAGAAAAGAAAATCCATCCGGGGTGAGCCGGATGGATAGCTTGGTGAGGGTGGGGGCTGAATTCATCTCCCGATCGGTTGTTTTGTACGGGGGGATTCTCCCTGACGCGAGGGGGCCTGCGGAGTTATTCCCAGTTCCCCGCTTCGTTGGTGGTGGCGATCAGCGAACCTACCTTCAGTCCGTCGTCGCGGCCAAGGGTTTTAACGCGGTAGTGGCGGTAGTTGATCAGCTCCTGTTTGTCCAGGTCGCCCAACCAGTCGGCATAGGGGGCCATCACTTCAACAACGGGTACCACCACTTTCGATTCGGTTTCGATCGAAGTAGTGTCCATTTTGAATTGTTTGAGTTCGCCGGTGGCCATTTCCGAGAAGGGAATGTAGCGCAGGTCGTCGACCTTGTCCATGGGGACGGAGAGGAACGAAATGGTGTCTTTCACGGCCATTCTGAAGCGTTCGGTACGCACAAGACCGCGAGCCACGGCTACCGAGTCGTCGGCCGAGCCGATGGAGCGCTCGTACACCATCGAGTCTTTTTCAACAAATGCGATCAACTCATCGAGACTGGGGGTGAATTTTTGGTACTTCGCCCGGTAGGCGCGTTGTGCGGTACGGATGTCCTTCAGGCGGTCGATCACGTAAACTTCGCGTTCCTTGCGTTGTCTTTCGAATTCCAGCGGGGTTCTGAAAATCGACACGAGCCACCAAGCCAATGCCAGGATAACGGCGACCAAAAGAATCGAGAGAAGAATTTTTTTCATCTGTATGATTGTGTTAAGTTTGTTCCTGAAAGAGAGTTTTGAGTTCGTTTCAAACACATTAAGCCGTGCTGAGCCTTCATATTGCGACCCAAATATACGAGTATTTTGTATTTGAGCCAACTTCCGAGCAAAAAAAAGTAATCGAAGGGCTGGCCGAATACCTCACTTCGAGCGATTCGTCGGCGATTTTTGTACTGAACGGGTATGCCGGAACGGGCAAAACAACGCTTTTGGGGGCGTTGGTGCGCACCCTGCGCGGAATGGGCGTCAAACAGGTGTTGTTGGCCCCCACGGGCCGCGCCGCCAAGGTGCTGGAAGCCAAGGCCGGCGAACGGGCCTCAACCATCCACAAACACATTTACCGCGAGCGCGTTCGGGGCGAGGAGTCGCTGTTCGAACTGAACTTCAACCGCAACAACGACACGCTCTACCTGATCGACGAGGCTTCGATGCTGGTGGGCGCCTCGGGCGAATCGTCCCAATTCGGCACGGGCGACCTGATCGACGACCTGCTCACCTTCATCCACCAGGGCAACGACAACCGCGTGCTTTTCGTGGGCGACGGGGCGCAGCTTCCGCCCGTGGGGTACGACACCTCGCCGGCGCTCGATCCCCGGTACATGGGCCGCTACGGCGATGTGTGGTACCACACCCTGTCCGAGGTGGTGCGGCACGAGGGCGCTTCGGCCATCCTGCGCAACGCAACCGCCATCCGCCGATCCATCGAAGAGCGGCGGGCCGACATTCCGCGGTTCGAACTTTCGGCCCCCGAAGTAACCTCGATCAACGGGTACGAGCTGATCGAAGAGATCGAAACCTGCTACGGCCGCTACGGACAGGATCAAACCGCCATCATCACCCGCTCGAACAAGCGGGCCAACCGGTACAACGAGGGGATCCGCCGCACGATCCTCGACCACGACCAGGAAATCTGTTCGGGCGACGTGCTGATGGTCGTGAAAAACAACTACCACTACGCCGAACTCGACCCCTCGGCCCCGATGAGCTTCATCGCCAACGGCGACACGGCCCGGGTGCGCAAACTTTTCCGCACCGCCGAGCGGTACGGCCTCCGGTTCGGGTATGCCGAACTGACTTTCCCCGACTACGACGACTACACGCTGGAGTGCTGGCTGCTGCTGGACACGCTGGCCAGCGAATCGCCCTCGCTCACGCGCGAACAAAGCGCACGGCTGTTCATGGCGGTCGAGGCCGACTACGCCCACATCGCGCGCAAGGCCGACCGGTATAAAAAGGTGATGACCGACGAGTTTTACTGCGCCCTGCAGGTCAAGTTCGCCTACGCCGTTACCTGCCACAAGGCGCAGGGGGGCGAATGGTCGGCGGTTTTTCTCGACTCCGTGCTGCTGGGGCCCGAACCGATGACCCTCGACCTGATGCGGTGGCTCTACACCGCCATCACACGGGCCACCGAGCGGCTCTACCTGGTCAATTACGATCCTCGTTTCCTGCCCGAGGAATAGCTCCGTTTGGGTTTTAGGGCATTTTCTCCCTTCGCCCCCCTACCCGATCTGCTCTCCGTTGAGCCACACCTGGTAGGTGACGGGGGCCGCCTTGGCCAGCATGGCCGACACGCCGCAGTAGCGTTCCTGCGACAGGGCCACCATTTTAAGGGGCTTTTCGGGATCGATCCCCGCGCCTTCGAAACGGTAGATCAGCCGCATCGCCGTGTAGATCGCGGGCATTTCGTCGCCCTTATCGGCTTCGGCGTCGATGACGATGCTGCTGAACTCGACCCGCATTTTACGCGCCAGCGAAGCCACATCCATCCCCGTACACCCCGCCAGCGCCACCAGCAGCAGCGGTTTGGGGCGGGGCCCTCCGTTCTCTCCGCCGTGTTCGGCCGCCGCGTCGAGCGGCACCGAAAAACCGTCCACCAAGGCTTCGTAGGCCATGCCGCCCTTCCATGTTATGCTGATCTGTTCCATTTATCCGGTCGATTTTTAGGTTATCCGATGGGTGAAAGGTAGGCATTATCCGGCTTTCCGATGCCCCCGCCGTGCAAAATTTTCGGCCAGCCGGGCTGACTTTTTGGCCGAAAACAAAAAACCGTTACCTTTGTGGTGCGTTCTTAAAACACATATTTGCGGAAATAGCTCAGTTGGTAGAGCACAACCTTGCCAAGGTTGGGGTCGCGAGTTCGAGTCTCGTTTTCCGCTCCACGCAGAGTGGATGAGATGGGCAGTTGCCTCCCTCGGCTGTTCGGCACCGGCCTTGCGGCCGACAAGCCGGCCTCGGGCAGGCCACCTCGGCGCAAAGCACCTCGGGTCGAGTCTCGTTTTCCGCTCAAACACACACAGATAAGGGCATCACAAAGGCCCTTTTTTTGTTGCGGTTCCTGCCAACCGACGCTCCGATGGTGGAATGGTAGACACGAAGGACTTAAAATCCTTTGGCCAGCAGTGGCTGTGCGGGTTCAAGTCCCGCTCGGAGTACAAGATAACTTGGTAATCAATTGATTACCAAGTTATTTTATTTCTTGCGGGACTGTATTCAGGACAGAATAGGACTCACAATCTACTCGACTCCCCTTTTGGCATACCCGTGGTTCCACTCAACAAAACATCATTTCGACTACTTTTTTTTTATTTTCATCGTATTTCAGGCCGTTTATTAGTACATTTGTACTATTCCCATCTCGCTCATTTTCAAAAACAGACCGAACATGAACACAAAACTAACCCGTTTTTTCATCGTTCTCGCCCTGTTGGTCGTTGTGCTGGGGGCGACACAGATGGTGGTTCTGCGCACGCTTTCGATAAGCGACTCCCCCTATTATTTCTGGTCGGGGCTCTTCGAGTTACTCTACGGATTCACCCCGCTGGCAGCCGTATGGATCGTTGAAAAAGGAAACCTCAAACAACTGTTCGCAAACTACCTCCTCACCTTCCGGGGCATGGTTCCGCAAGGGTTCTGGAAATACCTGTTGCTGACCCTTTTATTGCTGCCCGTATTGCTCCTGTTGCTGACCTACCTCGGCGGAAATCTGGCGGGAATCGGCTTTTTCGGACAACTTTCGCTGGATGCCTCCCATCCCCACACCATGAACGGGTATGCGCTTTCCGATTCAGGCGCGGTACGTTTTCTGCAAGTGGCACTGGCCTCGTTCGGCGGGATGATGCTCCAATGTATTGTGGGCGCCCTCACCCTGGGTGTGGGCGGAGAGCTGGCCTGGCGGGGTTTTCTGCAAAAAGAACTCGGCGGCTCGTTCACGAAGAAACAGTTGCTGATCGGCCTGATTTGGGCGCTTTGGGGGATTCCCAAATTGCTCGCGCCCGTCTATATGCACGGCTACGAATACCTGATTAAGATCGGCGTCTCGTTCCTGTCGTGCATTGTTCTGTCGTTCTATCTGGCGCACGCGCTACGCGAATCGCGCACCCTGCTCACCCCGATCCTGTTGCACGGAGCGATTCCGGGCGTCTACTTTTTCTCGCTGCTGCAAACGGGGCCTGCAACCGATTCAACGGGCCATATGCTGCTGAACGGCTGGCAAATACTGGTTCCTGCAACCATTCTGCTGATCGACCTGCTCTTCGCCCGCCGCAAGCAAGGCGGCCTCAATCTGTAACGGTCGATACGGCTCCGAAAGGATTCCCTTTCGACAACGCGCCCCAAACGCAAAGCGGCCAGGAAAGTTTGAGACTTTCCTGGCCGCTTCCTTACGAATGAAAGCGCCCTGCGGCCCTCCGCTTAGTCCTGGCGGCTGTAGTTGGGGGCTTCGCGGGTGATGGTAACGTCGTGCGGGTGGCTTTCCTGCATGCCGCTGCCGGTGATGCGGATGAAGCGCGCCTTTTTGAGCGCCTCGATATTCGCGGCGCCGCAGTAGCCCATGCCGGCGCGCAGGCCGCCCAGCATTTGGTAAATCACCTCCGACAGGCTTCCCTTGTACGGAACCCGGGCGGCGATTCCTTCCGGAACCAGCTTTTTGATGTCGTCCTCCACGTCCTGGAAATAGCGGTCTTTCGACCCCTTCTGCATCGCTTCGAGCGAACCCATGCCGCGGTACGACTTGAACTTGCGGCCGTTGTAGATGATCGTTTCGCCGGGCGATTCCTCGACCCCCGCGAACATCGACCCCGCCATGATGCAGTCGGCTCCGGCGGCAAGCGCCTTGACAATGTCGCCCGAATAGCGGATCCCGCCGTCGGCGATGATCGGCACGCCGGTTCCCCGCAAGGCTTTGGCCACGTCGTAAATGGCGTGCAGTTGCGGCACGCCGATACCGGCAATGATGCGCGTGGTGCAGATCGACCCCGGGCCGATGCCCACTTTCACGCCGTCGGCGCCCGCGTCGGCCAGCATTTTGGCCGCATCGCCCGTACCCACGTTGCCCACCACCACGTCGAGGTCGGGGTATTTGGCTTTCACCTCCTTGAGTTTTTCGACCACCCCGCGCGAATGGCCGTGCGCCGTGTCGATCACAATGGCGTCGACCCCCGATTTGTAGAGCGCCTCGACCCGTTCCATCGTGTCGTGCGTAACGCCCACACCGGCGGCTACCCGCAGGCGGCCTTTGGCGTCCTTAGCCGCATTGGGGTTGTCCTTTACTTTGGTAATATCCTTGTAAGTCAACAATCCTACGAGGTGTCCGCTGCCGTCCACCACGGGCAGTTTCTCGATCTTGTTCTCGAGGAGTATTTTGGCGGCCTCGTTGAGGTCGGGATTTTGCGTGGTAACAAGGTTTTCGCTGGTCATCACCTCGCGGATCAGGCGCGAGTTATCGGTTTGGAAGCGCAGGTCGCGGTTGGTCACAATGCCGATCAGCTTTCTGTCGTCGTCGATCACCGGGATGCCGCCGATCTTGTTTTCGCGCATCAGGCTCACCGCCTCGCCCACCGAATTGTCGGGTCCGATGACGATGGGATCGTAGATCATGCCGTTTTCGGCCCTTTTCACCTTGCGCACCTGATGGGCCTGCTGTTCGATCGACATGTTTTTGTGGATCACCCCGATGCCGCCCGAACGGGCGATGGCAATGGCCAGGTCGGCCTCGGTTACCGTGTCCATGGCCGCCGAAACGATCGGCGTGTTGATGGGTACGTTGCGCGAAAAACGCGAGGCGATCGACACATCGCGGGGCAACACTTCGGAATAGGCGGGAACCAGCAGTACGTCATCGAAGGTAAGGCCTTCGGCTACTACTTTATCATCGAGGAACGACATAGTACAGTGGAGTTAGCAGATTTTGGCAAAGGTAACGCTTTTTCGCCGAAGATCAAACATGCTCCGTCCATTTCCCCGCACAGTACGGGCCAACGGGCGGGCGTTCAGCAGCCGGAGCGGCGTTTCCGAAGAAAACATTACCTTTGTTTCGCATTTTCGTCCCAACACCCTTTTCGCCATGAAATCCATCCTGAGACACATTCCCAACGCACTCACATGTTGCAATTTAGCCTGCGGATTTTTCGCCGTGCTGATTTTTACCGGCCGGGCGGCGTTCCCCCTGGAGTGGGAGTGGGGATTTTGGCTGGTGATCGCCGCCGCCCTGTTCGACTTTTCGGACGGGATGGCCGCCCGCCTGCTCGGCGCCTATTCGCCGATGGGCAAAGAGCTCGATTCGCTGGCCGATGCCGTCAGTTTCGGGGTCGCCCCCGCCATGGCGGTCGTTTCAATGATCCTCGGCCAGGGCGGCGCGCCGGCGTTCGTCGCCGTGGGAGCCGGGGTGCTGCTGGCCGTTTTCTCGGTGTTGCGGCTGGCCAAGTTCAACATCGACACCCGCCAAAGCGAATCGTTCCTCGGGCTGCCGACCCCCGCCTGCGCCCTCTTTTTCGTATCGCTTCCCGCCTTTTTCGACCTGACGGGCGCCACTCCCGCCGCGTGGGTGGTTCCCGCGCTGGCCGCCGTTTTCTGCTTCCTGCTGGTGAGCGAAATCCCCATGTTCTCGCTCAAATTCAAACGATTCGGATGGGCCGAGAACAAGCTGCGCTACCTGTTCCTGCTCTTCGGCGCGGCCTGCCTGCTCCTTTTGGGAAAAGCCGCCGCCGTGGCCATCATTCCCGCCTACATCCTCTTTTCGCTGGGGCAAAAAGTGTTCTGCAACCGTCCCGCCCAAAGGTAAGGAGGCGAACTAACCGCCCGATTGTTAATAGATTGGCCTGCGATTGTGCATAAAAAAGCAGCCCGATCCGGACACCTTGGCGGAAAAAGCGTACCTTTGCCCCGTCTTTTTAGGGATTGAACGAGGGCGCGTATGGGCCGATCACAAACCAAATACCTATTCAGGACAGCCATCTTTTGTCTGTTTGCCGCACCCCTCGTCGGGGCCGCGCAAAACCGCTACCCCAGTAACTATACGGGAACCCGTTTCCCCTACGACAACAGCGCCACGTCCGCCTACGGCCAGCTTCCGGGCGAACCCGAACGCGACACCGTGGTCAAGGAAAAACGGCCGAAGAAACCCCTCGAGTCGTTCTATTTCGACGACTCGACCCGCGCCCGCCGCATCTTCGCCTGGACCGTGTCGCTGCGCAACAACGACATCCGCCTGACGCCGGTCGACACCCTGCTGGCCGGGTTCCAAACCGACTACGTGTTCGACCGCAACGACGTGGGGAGCGCCAGCCTCGGCAACCTGGGCGGCAGCGCCATTCCCTACCACTACTTCCTGCGGCCCGAGGCGCGCGACTTTTCGTTCGTGCAATCCTGGAGGCCCTACCAAATGACCCCCGAGCAGGTGCTGTTCTACAACGCCCGCACGCCCTACACCAACATCACCTACCAACTTTTCGGCGGACAAAAGTCGAAGGAAGAGAGCCAGTTCCACGGCCTGATTTCGCAAAACATATCCCCCTCCACCAGCTTCAACCTCGACTACCGGGCCGACGGAACCAAGGGGATGTACCTGCACCAGCGGGCGCTGTCGCGCTACTTTTCGGCCAACTTCGTCCACACCGGCAAGCGCTACGCCGTCCACGCCGGATACATCTACAACGTGGGCGATATCGACGAGAACGGCGGGGTGCAGGATCCGGCCGACGTAACCGACACGCTGGTCGACCTGCCCGACAACATCCCCGTCAACCTCACCAACGCCCACAACCTGTACAAGGGCAACACCTACTACCTCACCCAGTCGTACGCCTTCCCGTTGCGCCGCACACGCGCCGACGAGCTGACCATCGAACGCATCCCCACCATCTTTTTCGGCAACTCGTTCGAATACACCTCGTACAAGCGCACCTACACCGACCAAGGCGAGGATTTCGACTACTACGAAAACGCCTACATCGACCCGCTCAACACCCACGACTCGATCCACGAATCGCGCATGGACGTCCGCCTGTTCGCCCAACTGCAACCCTACAACCGCAACGGCGTGCTGGGGCTGCTCACCGGCGGATTCGGCTACGCCCGGCACAACTACTACCACTTTGTACCCCAAAACTACCAAAACGAGTATTACGGCCAGGGCGGCAGCGAGGGGCTGAGTTCCGTTTACCTGTACGGCATGGCCTCGGGAGCCGTCAGCAAGTACGCCCGCTGGGAGGCCGACGGGCAGCTCGGAATGAGCGGCTACCGCGCCGGCGACTTCGATGTCGGCGGAAAATTGTCCCTGAGCGCCTTTGTGGGGCGAAAACTGGAAAACGGCGAGCGCAAACACCCGCTCACCCTGGAAGGCACCGTGCGCATCGTCTCGCGCGAGGCCGACTACTGGCAGCAGACCTACTTCTCGAACCACTACGCCTGGATCAACCAATTCGACAAAGAGAACTTCACCCAGTTCGGGGTGCGTTTCTACGCCCCCTCCATCGGGTTCGAGATCGGCGGCAACTACCAGGTGGCCAACAATAAGATCTACTACGGTCCCTGGGTCGAACCCCAGCAATACGCCGGCACGCTGAGCGTGGCGTCGGGCTACCTGCGGAAAGACTTCACCCTGGGCGGCTTCCACCTGAACCACCGCATCCTGCTGCAATGGAGTTCGAACAACGACGTGGCCCCCGTTCCGATGGGTTCGGCGTTCCTCTCCTACTACTTCCAGGTCGAAGCCGTGCCCGAGGTCCTCTCCATCCAGATCGGCGTGGACGGCCGCTACCAAACCCGCTACTACGCCTTCGGCTACGACCCCGCCGTGGGCCAGTTCTACAACCAAACCAGCGTCCAGTTGGGCGAATATCCCTACATCGATCCCTTTGTTTCGGCCAAGTGGAAACGGTTGCGGATGCTCGTCAAAGGACAAAACATAGGCCCGGCCCTGTTCGGTCCCGGCAACTACTTCACCGTAGTGGACTACCCCCAAAACCGCACGATGCTGAAGGCCAGCATCTCGTGGGCCTTTTACGATTAACCCTAAAAGCGAAGAACGTGAAACTAACCAAATGTTGCCTGTTCGGATTCGTCCTGCTGATCGGCCTCGACCTGTTGCTGATCGGGTGTTCGCGCACGACACGGGAATCTAAGGGCCTCCCCACCCTGGAGCAGATCGAAGCCGGCCGGGAGGGGATCTCGAAGTACGACCCCCTGATGCGCCAGATCGGATCGACCCAGGGCGTTGATTGGCGCTGGATCGCCGCCATCGCCTATCAGGAGTCCCGGTTCTCGCCCACGGCCCAATCGTCCCGCGGCGCGATGGGCCTGATGCAGATACGCGGCCAGGTGGCCCGCACCTTCGGATACGCCCCCGAACAAATGACCGACCCGCACGACAACATCCTTGTGGGCGTGCTGCTGCTCAAGCGCATCGAGTCGATGCTGCGGTTCGGCCCCGACACCCCGCAGCACGACCGGATGAAAATCCTGCTCGCCTGCTACAACGGCGGCATCGGCCACGTGATGGACGCCCGGCGCCTGGCCGCCAAACACGGCGTGAACCACAATTCGTGGGAAGCGCTGCGCGAATACGTCCTGACCAAAGGCAGCGACCGCTGGGTCGACGACGAGGCCGTGCGTTGCGGCGCCTTCAGCGGCCGCGAAACCGTCGCCTTTGTCGACAACGTAATGAAACAATACCTCCGCTATTGCGAAAAATACGTCTAAATTTGCCGGGACGGGTACCAACTCCGGAAAAAAACGTATCTTTGCCTAAGATGAAATCGAGCACACCTACAGACCAAAGGATGAATCCGAAGCCTCACGCCGTTTTGAACGAGGGTTTCTATTCGCCCTTTTATTACTTCTTCCTCCGGACAGAAGTCGGTCTTTTCGTGTAGTCCCGTGTAAAAACAACCATACCCCGAAAACCGACTCCCGCCGAGTCGGTTTTTTTGTGTAAAACCTCGCCATGAAAGTCGCCATACAAGGATACGAAGGGTCGTTCCACCACATTGCCGCCGAAGGCGTTTTCGGCAGCGGGATCGAGATTGTCCCCTGCGCCACCTTCCGCAAAGTTACCCAGACCCTCGACAGCGGCGCGGCCGACGCCGCCCTGATGGCCATCGAAAATTCGATCGCCGGAAGCATCCTGCCCAACTACGGGCTGCTGCAAAACACGCGGCTGCGGGTTGTCGGGGAGATCTACCTGCAAATCAAACAACACCTGCTGGTGCTGCCGGGCGTTACCCTCGACCAAATCACCGAAGTATGGTCGCACCCCATGGCCCTGCTTCAGTGCGCCGAATACCTCGACGACAAAGGGTGGCGGCTGGTCGAGACCGAAGACACCGCCCTTTCGGCCAGCCACATCGCGCAGGGGTGCGTGAGCCACGCCGCCGCCATCGCCGGAGAGCTGCCCGCCCGCCTGTTCGGCCTCGAAATCATCGCGCCCGAAATCAACACCATCCGCAACAACTACACCCGTTTCGTGGTACTCCGCCGCGGCGAAGACTGCCCCGAGGACGAAAACCGCGACCAGATCAACAAAGCCTCGCTCTATTTCGAAGTCAGCCACACCAAAGGATCGCTGGTGGGCGTACTCAAAACCATGGAGCGCTACAACATCAACATGACCAAACTGCAGTCCTACCCCATTCCCAGCGACCCGTTCCGCTACCTGTTCTACCTCGACATGGAGTTCCAGAACGTGTGGGAATACCGCGAAGCCGTACTTCACATGAGTTCGGTGAGCGAACGGCTGACCGTTTACGGCGAATACACCAAAGGAATCCATCTGTAACCCCATGGAATTAGCAAAACGACTTCAGGGAGTAGGCGAATACTACTTCTCCAAAAAGCTGGCCCAGGTCGACGCCATGCGCCGCGCCGGGACCGACGTGATCAACCTCGGGATCGGCAGTCCCGACCAGCCGCCCCACCCCAGCGTGATCGAGGCGCTCCACGCCGCCGCCCTGCAGGGGAACACCCACGGCTACGCCTCGTACAAAGGCGAGGCCGCGCTGTTGGAGGCCATCGCCCGGTGGTACGAGCGCATGTACGGCGTACGGCTCGATCCCGCCACCGAGGTACTCACCCTGTACGGATCGAAAGAGGGACTCTCCTACCTGTGTCAAACCTACCTCAACCCGGGCGACCGGGTGCTGATTCCCAACCCCGGCTACCCCGCCTACCGCGCTGCCGTTACCCTGGCCGAAGGCGTCTGCATCGATTACCGGCTTACCGAGGCGAACGGCTGGATGCCCGATTTCGAAGCGCTGGAGCGCAGCGACCTGAGCGGCGTGAAGATGATGCTGCTCAACTATCCCCACATGCCCACCGGCACTCCGCCCGCCGCCGACACCTTCGAACGCTTCGTCGCCTTTGCCCGCAAGCACGGCATCCTGTTGGTACACGACAACCCGTACAGCTTTTTGCGCAGCGACCGTCCCCAAAGCCTGCTGGCCACGCCCGGCGCACGCGAGGTGGCCGTCGAACTCAATTCGCTCAGTAAAAGCCACAACATGGCCGGATGGCGGATGGGCATGCTGGTGGGATCGCCCGCGATTTTGGCCGACACGCTCCGCTACAAAAGCAACCTGAACAACGCCCCCTTCATTCCCATGCAGCGGGCCGCCGCCGTGGCGCTGGATCTGGACGACACGTGGTACGCCTACATCAACGACCTGTACCGCCGGCGCGAGGCCCTGGCCACCCGCATCCTCGAAACCCTCGGTTGCCGCGTGGCTCCCGGGCAGGTGGGACTCTTCGAGTGGGGCGCCCTGCCCGATTCCGAACCGAGCGACTGTTACCAGTTCATCGACCGGATTCTGGAAGAACGCCACATCTTTGTAACCCCCGGCGGCATTTTCGGCGACGGCGGCGACCGCTACATCCGCGTGTCGTTGTGCGCCGACGAGGCCACCCTGCAAAAAACCATCGAACGACTCTCCCTATGAAAGCAACCATTGTCGGACTGGGCCTGATGGGCGGCTCGCTCGCCCTCGCCCTGCGCGACCGGCGGCTGGCCGACCGCCTGATCGGAGTAGACAACAACCCCCGCAACGCCTCCAAAGCCCTCGAACTGGGGCTGGTCGACCAGATACTTCCGCTGGAAGAGGCCCTGGCCGAGGCCGACCTGGTGGTGCTGGCCGTTCCGGTCGACGCCACCCCCCTGCTGGCCGTCAAGGTGCTGAACCACATCGGGCCGCACCAAACGGTCATCGACCTGGGGTCGACCAAGGAGGAACTTTGCGAGGTGATCGCCAAACACCCTGCCCGCCCACGTTTCGTAGCCACCCACCCCATGTGGGGAACCGAATACTCAGGCCCCGAAGCCGCCGTCCACGGCGCTTTCGCCGGCCGCACCGTGGTAATCTGCCAGCAAGAGCTGAGCGATCCGCAGGCCGTGATGGATGTGGAGGCGATCTACCGCCGCCTGGGCATGTCGATCATCTACATGAATCCCGAGGAACACGACCTGCACGCCGCCTACGTCAGCCACATTTCGCACATCACCTCGGTCGCCCTGGCCCTGACCGTGCTGGAGAAAGAGCGCGAAGAGGAGGCCATCTTCGACCTGGCCGGCGGGGGGTTCGAAAGCACCGTCCGGCTGGCCAAGAGTTCGGCCGCGATGTGGGTTCCCATCCTGTTGAAAAACAAATACAACGTGTTGGACGTTCTTAGGGAGCATATCCACCAGCTCCAAATCCTGCGCCGCCTGATCGAGAAAGACGACGGCGACGGCCTGGCCCAGGCCATCGGCAAGGCCAACACCATCCGTAAAATCATTGACGAACAATAGACCCCATGGAAACGAAAACGATCAACCTGAAAGCCAGACGCCCGCTCATTATCTCGGGACCCTGCAGCGCCGAGACGCGCGAACAAACCCTCGAAACCTGCCGCCAGGTGGCCGCCACCGGACGGGTCGACATACTCCGCGCCGGCATTTGGAAGCCCCGCACCCGCCCCGGGTCGTTCGAGGGAGCCGGACTGCAAGGCCTGTCGTGGCTGGCCGAGGCGAAAGCCGAAACCGGCCTGCCCGTAGCCACCGAAGTCGCCTCGGCCAAACACGTCGAGAGCGCCCTTGAGTTCGGCGTCGACGTGCTGTGGATCGGCGCCCGCACCACCGTCAACCCCTTCAGCGTACAGGACATCGCCGACGCCCTGCGGGGAGTGGATGTCCCGGTGCTGGTGAAAAACCCGATGAACCCCGACCTGGAACTTTGGGCCGGAGCCGTGCAGCGGCTGCAAAAGGTAGGGGTCGGACAGGTGGGGCTGATCCATCGCGGATTCTCCTCGATCGGCCTGTCGGCCTACCGCAACGCCCCCATGTGGCACCTGGCCGTGGAGATGAAGCTCCGCATGCCCGAAGTGCCGATGATCTGCGACCCCTCGCACATCTGCGGCAACCGCGAATTGCTGCTGAGCGTGGCGCAGGAGAGCGCCGACCTGGACTACGACGGGCTGATCATCGAAAGCCACATCAACCCCGACGAGGCCTGGAGCGACGCCTCGCAACAGCTCACCCCCAAAGCACTGGAAGAGCTGCTGGACAGCATCGTCTGGCGGGCCGAAAAGGTCGACAAGCCCGAATTCCTCCAGTCGCTCGAACGGCTCCGCGCCCAGATCGACCAGTTCGACGCCGAACTCTTCGCCCTGCTCAGCAAACGGATGGACATCGCCGAAAAGATCGGCGAGATCAAGCGCGACAACAACGTAATGATCCTGCAGGCAAACCGCTGGGACGACATCGTGAAGCGGGTGCTGGCCAACGCCGAGAAACTGCGCCTGAGCCCCGAATTTCTGAACATCCTGCTCAATTCGATCCACATGGAGAGCATCGGCCGCCAAAACCGCGTGATGAACCAAAAGAAATAGTTCCCGCGCGCGACCCTCCGCGCAACGCCGCCATTTTCCACGCCTCTTCTGTTTTCAGTAACGGAGAGGCGTTGTTTTTCGCAGGAAATTCGTACCTTTCGGAGTACAATTACGCTCCGCCATGAACCCCAAATGCATCCAGGTATACTGCGAAAACAACCAGTCGAGCCTTTACGTCGAGGAGGGAACCACCCTCGAGCAGATTTTGCAGGTAACGGCCCTGCGCACCGCCTCGCCCGTGATCGCCTGCTTCGCCGACAACAAGATGAAGGAACTGGACTTCCGCGTCTACTCGCCCCGCAGCCTGCGGTTCGTCGAGCTGGGGAGCATCGACGGCATGCGGGTCTACTCGCGGTCGCTCTTTTTCCTGCTGCAAAAGGCCGTTGCCGACCTCTATCCCAATGGTCGGCTGCGTATCCTGTACACCGCCGGACGGGGCTACTACTGCGAAGTCGACGGGATCCCCCCGCTCAACGCCGACGAGGTGGGCCGCCTCAAGGAACGCATGCAGGTGCTGGTTGGCCTGAACCTGCCCATTGTCCGCGACAAGATGCTGCTGAGCGAAGCCGAACTGCTTTACAAAAGCCAGAAGCACGACGACAAACTGCCCCTGCTGCAAACCCGTCCGCAATATTTTGTTACCCTGTACAGCCTGGGAGGCATGCCCGGCTATTTTTACGGCGGCATGGTTCCCTCGACCGGCTACCTGACCCTGTTCGACCTGATCCCCTTCGGCGGCGGATTCGTGCTGCAAACTCCGCGCCGCGAAAACCCCGTTGAGATCGAACCCATGAAGCTCGAACCCAAGCTGTTTTCGGTGTTCCAACAGACCAAAGTGTGGGCCGACATCCTGCGCGTGTCCGACGTGGGAACGCTCAACGCCCGTGTGCTGGCCGGCGAAAGCTCGCAGCTGATCCAGGTGGGCGAGGCGTTGCAGGAGAAAAACTTCGCCCTGCTGGCCGACAAAATCCTCAACCGCCACCGCGAGGCGGGGGTAAAAATCGTCTTCATCTCGGGCCCGTCGTCGAGCGGGAAGACCACCCTCACCAAACGCATTGCGATCCAGTTGCGCGTACTGGGACTCGAACCCCGGATGATCTCGCTGGACGACTATTTCTTCGACCGCGAACACACCCCCCGCGACGAACACGGCAACTACGACTTCGAGGCCTTCGAAGCGATCGACGTCGAAGCCTTCAACGGCGACCTGAACCGCCTGTTCGCCGGCGAAGAGGTCGACATGCCCCGCTTCAACTTCACCACCGGCCAGCGAACCTACGGCGGCCACAAGCTCCAGCTCAACGAGCGGAGCATCCTGCTGGTCGAGGGCATTCACGGCCTGAACCCCGCCCTGACCCCCCACATAGAAGACCGCTACAAGTACAAGATCTACGCCTCGGCCCTGACCACTCTGTCGCTGGACGACACCAGCATTATTTCGACCACCGATAACCGCCTGCTGCGCCGCATTGTGCGCGACCACAACTACCGCAACCGCTCGGCCTACGAAACCCTGAAAGGGTGGCACAGCGTGCGCCGCGGCGAAGACCGCCACATTTTCCCCTACCAGGAGCAGGCCGACCTGATGTTCAACACCGCGCTCTTTTTCGAGATTTCGATCCTGAAAGCCTACGCCCAACCGTTGCTGGCGAGCGTTCCCGCCAACACCCCCGAATACGCCGAAGCGCTGCGGTTGCTCCGTTTCCTGGACTACTTCGTCGAAATTCCCGACCGCGAACTGCCCCCCACCTCCATCCTGCGCGAGTTTCTGGGCGGCAGCAGTTTCATTTATTAGTTGGCTCCTCCCGGCGCGATGAATACTTTTTTTCGGCGGCTTTTGGGGATCGGCCTGTGCGCCGTGGCGGCATCGACCGCCTCGGCCCAGCACGAACGATTGATCGTGGCGCGCGTTACGGCTCCCCTGCCCTTCGATCCGCTCACCGAACGCTACCAGGCCGGTTCGTGGGGCGCTGTGGCTTCGTTCGCTCGGCAATGGCGCGAGGAGCTGGGCGCCGGGAACGTCTACCTGTTCGATGCGGGCGACCCGCCCGCCGAGGGGTACCGGCTCTATGCCGCCCTGGGCGATTCGACCCTCGCCCGCCGCGCCGCCCGGGCCGCCGGATGCAGCGACGACCGCTCGCTGCTCGCCGGGTTCGGCTTCACTCCGCGCACCCTCGATTCGCTGGGCGTACAGCCCGGCGAGGGAACCGTCGCCGACCGCTACACCGTGCAGGGGCGGCAGACCATCCGGCTGCGGCGTGTGTCGTTTTCCGACGAACGCCCCGACAAGGCCTTCACCGAAGCCTTTGCCGACGAGGAGCAGCGAATCCGCCGCTTCTTCGCCACGCCCGTCGCACAACTGGCCACGACAATCACCACGCGCGACAGCTATTTCGGCCCATCGGCCTTCAACGCCCTGTTCCACCGTTTCCAGCGTTCAGTGGCACCTGCGGCCGACGTTTCGTTGTTCGCCCCGCCCCGCTTCGACGCTACGCTGGCGGCAGGGCCTCTGTACCTAAAGACCATCGCCACGCTGTTCAGCTACGACAACCGGCTGGTTACGGTCCGTGTTACGGGCCAACAGATCGACGAGTTTCTGGAACAGGTCTACGGCATGGGTTACTTCACCCTGAAAGGCCCCGAATCCGACCTGATCCGCACACGCATCCCCCACTACCTGTACGACGACGCGTCGGGAATCCGCTACCGGGTGGACCTGACCCAACGGTCGGGCAGGCGGGTTGCCATCTACCAACTGGAAGACGGCCGTCCTTTCCGCCCCGGGGATCAATACACGGTGGTTCTGAATTCGTTCCGCGCTCGCTATTTCACCGAGCGGGGCATTCCCGTGCATCCCGTAGCCGCCGACTACCGGCTGGCCCTGTTGCAATGGTTGTCGGCCCAGCCGGAGCCGATTGCCGCGCAGGCCCCCGACAACTGGTCGCTGGCGCCGGAACGGTGGGTGGAGGCGATTGCCCGCCGCGAACGACCGCAACTGTTCCCCTGACCGCGCCGCGCCGCTAAAACGCCAAAACGCCGACTTCTAAAAACAAGAGCGTTCGGCCTTAATGGCCGAACGCTCCCTCGTCAAATAGGTTCCACCCGAGTCAGCTTTGCTGCAACAGGGCGGCCTGCGCCCGCAGCAGCGCCAACACGCGGTTGTAGATGCCATAGACGGTACGTTGTTTCTCCTTTCCGGGCCAGTCGCTCAACGAGTGGTGCAGAAAGAATTTGTACCGGAAAATGGCCCGCCATTGCTCGGGAATGTCGAGTTCCTGCAACATCCGCCGCACCCACTCGAACCGTTCGAACGGATCGGGCTGCGAGGCGGGTTGCGGCTCTTGGACCACACTCAGGCTCCACACGTCCACGCCGTCGGCCCAATGCCGGAGCATCGGCTGGTAGCGGTGGCGCGAGGTGGGCGAGGTGGCGTTGAGCTTGATGATCCGCAGGGCGAGAAAATCCAGCTCCGTACCCGCGGCGTACTGCCGCCCGGCAAGAGCGATAAGCTCGTCGACCGGTTTCTCCAGCAACGCCACAATGGCCTCGTGCAGCACATCCCGGGCATCCAACGGAATTCCCGCACGCGTACAATGAAAACGCGCATAATCCAACCAATTGTCGTAATGCCTGTTCAGGTAGTCGTTCATAAATTCTTTTTCCATAGCTGATTGTTTGTAGATTTGATAAAAAACACAGGGAGTTTTTCCCTCTACAAATATACTACATTTTGTATTATGCAATACGCCTTGTCGAAAAAAATTTACGCCGGCTGATTCCGGAATTTCCAACGGTATAAGGCCGAGGAGATTGGGCGAACGTACCCTCGCCTGCGAAAACGACAGGAGCCCCGGCCCATGCGGGCCGAGGCTCCTAAACGTACTGCGGGAACCGAAAGGGAATCTACAAGGAGCGCGCTTCTTGGTGGTTCCTTGGCCGATCCCGCCCGCAGAAATGTTTCCTTAGGGAGTTACGATGTTGAACAGCGGATCGAAGTCGTCCATCAGGTCGAACAGTTGCGCAAAACGGGCGGGATTTCCCTCCAGCACGATCTGACCCTCCTTGACCATCTGATCGATTTTCCCCTCGCCGGAAAGCAAACGACCCAGATTCACCTTACTCAGCGTGAGCGACAGGTCGGCTTTCGGAGCCAGCTTTTCGCGGTAATTCAACACACCCCGGCGCACTGTAACGGCGTAAGTCTCCTTCGTATCGGTCATTGTCAAATTGATCACGATCAACACGTTGGATGCACGCGGGCCGTCAAGACGTATGGCCAGGTAGTCCAGAAATTTGGGCATCGGAATGGCCAGTAACATATCGGCCAGCGAAGAGGTGGGGTTGTACTCCCGTTTAACCCCCTCGCGGAGTTCCTGGGCTCCCGAGAGGTAGAAACCCCTCCAGGTGGCACTTTCAGCCTGATAACCAAGCTGCTCGAAGACGTCGGCCTGCAAGTTGCGGGCCCGTGTATTGTCGGGGTTGACGAGTACGATGTGTTTAAGCAGTTCGGCCGCCCAGCGGTAGTCTCCCGCATTGGCCGCCGCGCGGGCCAGTTTCAGCACCTCCTCTTCGCCCCCTATGGCGGCGACATAGCGGTGGGCGCGCTCGACCGGAGTATGAAGATTCAGATCGGCCGGATTCCCGCCGAAATAACCGAGGTAAAAATTATAGATTCCCTTAGCGTTTTGGCCCACCGATCCGTAATAGCCCCTGGTGGCCCAGTTTTTATTCAGTTCGTCGGGCAGCACCATCATTTCGGCAATTTCGTCCATCGTATAGCCCTGATTGGCCAGGTGGAGCGTACGATCGTGGATGTAGCGGAGCGCATCGCGGTACTTTTCGATGTAATCGACAAGGCGAGCGTTCCCCCACACCGGCCAGGTGTGCGCCATAAACAGCACTTCGGCCCGATCGCCCCACAGGGCCAACACCTCGTCGAGGCCGTGGAACCAGCGGGCGGCGTCGCGCGTTTTAGCTCCGCGCAGGGTGTAAATGTTGTGCATGGTATGGCAGGCATTCTCGGCCGCGCAGAGCGCCTTGTAAGCCGGGATGTAGAAGCCGGTTTCCGACGAGGTTTTATTCCCGGGGAGCATGAATTCGATCTCCAGTCCGTCGATGGTCATTTTTTGCCCCGTGTGGGTGATCAGGTCGGTGGGGGCGATGAATCCTTGTGTTCCTCCGGACGATCCGATGACGCCGAGACCGACCCCGATGTTTCCCCGTTCGTTGTAGGGAAGGTGGGTGCCGTAAAAGTATTGCGAACGGCGGCTCATGGCATTGCCCACAAAAACATCTTCCATGATGGCCTGATCCAAAAAGCCGTTCGGAGCGATCACCTTGACCTTGCCCGAGAGCGCGTCTTTTTCCGTGATCACCCCGCGCACACCGGCAAAGTGGTCGACGTGTCCGTGGGTATAGATCACCGCCACCACGGGACGACCGGGACGATGCTGATGATAAAGGGCCAGAGCGGCGCTCGAATTTTCGCTCGTAACCAGCGGATCGGCGACGATCACTCCGCGGGCGGTTTCAATAAGGGTCATGTTCGACACATTCAGGCCGCGCACCTGATACACCCCCTCGGCCACCTGGAACAGCCCGGTGATGCCGTTGAGCTGCACCTGGCGCCAAAGGCTCGGGTTGATCGTGGCGGGCGCATCCGCGTCCAGCGGGAAAGCGCTTCGGGCGGCGTCGAAGATCACTTCGCCCTGGCTATTTTTGATTATGCCCTGATTCGGGAGCGGGGCGATAAATCCCCGGCGGGCATCCACAAAATCCTGTGTGTCGGAGAAATTGAGCTGGCTGTAAAGCTCGTCGTTGGCTTTCCGGGTAAATTCGGAGGCGTCTTTCGACTGGTTGTTATCCTGTTGAGCCGTGGGTACACACCCGATGAGGAAGCCGGAAACGGCAAGCGGAAGGAGGTTTCTTAAACGCATGGAATGGGCAGGTTAGGTTACAAGTCGTCGTTTTATGGTTTACCTGTAGGTTTTCAGGCTCGTTGACAACCTAAATAATAGCAATTTTCATGCCCAATGATGCAATTTTTAGTCGGATTAACCGAACTAAACCAGCTATTAACGGCTTTTGAACGACAGGATATGCCACGTAATCAGTACCGCGACCAATCCGAGCACCGCCTTGAGCCATCCGTAGGGCACCCAGAAAAGGATGCAGCACAGCATGCTGCCCCACATCAACCCGAGCGACGCGACCTTTGCGCGGAGCGGAATGATCTTGTGCTCGCGGTAGTTGCGGATGTATTTCCCCAAATGGGGCTGGTCGATCAGCCATTGGTAGGCTTTCGGCGAGGCCTTCACGTAGAGCGACGCGGTCAGCAACAAGAAAGGGGTGGTGGGAAGCAGAGGCAGGAATATCCCGAGGATCCCCAGCCCGAGGCTGACGGTTCCCAACATCCACAACAAACAACGGACCGGAGTCATAGCAGGCACACAATGAATCGCCCCGTGCAAATCAACCAGAGGCGGCGAAAGCGCGAAGGTACGAAATAAAACGGGAGCCGGAAATCCGGCCGGCCGAAAAAGCAGGCGGGACTCCTGTGGGAGTCCCGCCTGCGGTACATTGGGTTTCGAAACGGTTATTTCGACACTTTTTTCTCTTTAATGCGGGCTTTCTTGCCGGTCAGATCGCGCAGGTAGAAGATGCGCGCGCGGCGAACAACGCCCACTTTGTTCACTTCGATCTTCACGATGGTGGGCGAGTAGAGGGGGAAAACGCGCTCCACGCCGATACCGTCCGACACTTTGCGGATGGTGAAGGTGGTGGTTGCGCCGCTGCCGCGTTTTTGAAGCACCACGCCGCGGAAGTTTTGGAGACGCTCCTTGTTCCCCTCGCGGATGCGGATGGTAACGGTCAGGGTGTCGCCCGCCGCGAAAGCGGGAATTTCGGAAAGTTCCTGTTTAAATGCCTGTTGGGCGATTTCAATTAGATTGCTCATGTTTTTCACATCTAAAGGGTTGAGTGCGGAACGTTCGGGTTGTGTGTCGTTGGCAGCTTCCTGGCGCACGGGCCACTGCCCTGTCGAACGCGGGGATCGCTCCCTCTTACCCTGCCAACCCCCAAAGAGGTTCCTGCACGAAATGCGGTGCAAAGATAGAGAAAAAAGGTCGTCTGCCAAATTTTCCGTAAATTTGTGCCTTTGAAACCCCGAAACACCCGTACCTGCCGATGAGCCGACCCCTGATTTTCATTACCAACGACGATGGCGTGAACGCGCGCGGCATCGGCAAACTGATCGAACTGGCCCGCGAGCTGGGCGAAGTGGTGGTGGTGGCTCCCGACGAATGTTACTCGGGCATGTCGCACTCGATCACCATGCACCGCCCCCTGTTCGTAACGCACCTGGTCGAGAAGGAGGGCGAGGTGGCCGTCTACTCCTGCACCGGCACGCCGGTCGACTGCGTAAAGGTGGGGTTCGACGAACTGCTCAAGGAGCGCACCCCCGACCTGGTGCTTTCGGGCATCAACCACGGTTCGAACGCCAACGTCAGCGTCATCTATTCCGGCACCATGGGGGCCGCCACCGAGGCCGCTTTTTACGGGATCCCCTCGATCGGCTTTTCGCTCACCGACCACTCGCCGATGGCCGATTTCGAAGCCTCGGTGCATTACGCCCGGCAGATCGTCCGGCAGGTACTCGAACTCGACCAGGAGGCTCGTAAAGGGCTGTGCCTGAACGTGAACATCCCGAACATCCCGCTCGGCCAGATCAAGGGTGTGCGCGTTTGCCGGCAAACGCGCGGCAACTGGCGCGAAGACTTCATCCACCGCAACGACCCCCGCGAGCGCGACTACTACTGGATGTCGGGCCGTTTCTACAACTTCGAACCCGAGGCCGCCGACACCGACGAGTGGGCCCTGCGGCACGGCTACGTGGCCGTTGTCCCCGTGCAGATGGACCTGACCGACTACGCCCGCAAGGAGCTGCTGGCCGCGCGGCTCGACCACACAACCCAACAGCCATGATCGTTTACGACACCCAGGTGCGCGTCCGCTACGGCGAGGTCGACCAGATGGGATTCCTGTACCACGCCCACTACGTCGAACTGTTCGACGTGGGACGCACCGAATTGATGCGCTCGGTCGGGGTGCCCAACGTCGAGATCGAGGCCGGCGGAGTGATGCTGCCCGTGCTGCGGGTCGAGATCGACTACCGCAATCCCGCCCGCTACGACGACCTGCTCACCGTCCGCACCACCCTGCGCGAACTGCCGGCGGCCAAAATCCGGTTCGACTACGAAGTGTTCCGCCCCGACGGCGAACTGATCACCACCGGCGCCGTAACGCTGGCTTTCATGCGCAGCGGCGCCAAGACCGCCTGCCGTCCGCCCGCGCAACTGCTCGAACGGTTGCGTCCCTACTTCGCCTGACCGGCCCCCGCCTGCCCGTTTCCGCACACTGCGCGCTTGCCGTGCGGAGCCTGTTTTTCGTTGTCGACAATCCCCATCGAACATCAAAAAAACTTTTTACCTTTGTTTGCATGTGCGCACAATACACGCACATGACCTGCGAAAGTCCCTAAAACCATGCACCTGTTCTACCTCCCCCCTCCGATCGGCGACCGCTGCACCCTGAGTCCCGACGATTCGCACCATGCCGTGGGCGTGTTGCGGCTCGGGGCGGGCGACCGCGTCCGCCTGACGGACGGCGCCGGCACCTGGGCCGAAGGAGTGATCCAAACCCCCTCGCCGCGGGCGTGCGAGGTGCAGGTGGTTGAACGCACCGAGGGCCACGGCCGCCGCCCCTACCGGCTGCACGTAGGCATCGCCCCCACCAAGAACAGCGAACGCTACGAGTGGTTCCTTGAAAAGGCCGCCGAACTGGGCATCGACCGCATCACCCCCCTGCTGTGCGACCGTTCCGAACGCCGCACCGTCAAGCACGACCGCTCGGCCAAGATCCTGCTCAGCGCCATGAAACAGTCGCAGGGAGCCTACCTGCCCGCGCTGGACGAGCTGACCCCCTTTGCCCGCTTCGTGGCCGAACTGCCCGCCGCGGGGGTTCGCCTGATCGCCCACTGCGAACCCGACGACACCAAAATTCCGCTGGCCGCCGCCCTGCCGCCGGGCCAGTCCTACACCCTGCTGATCGGCCCCGAAGGCGACTTTTCGCCTGCCGAGATCGAGCTGGCACGTGCAGCGGGGTTTCAATCCATCACCCTCGGAAGCAGCCGGTTGCGCACCGAAACCGCCGCCCTGCTGGCCGTCGCGGCCGCAACACTCGCTAACAGCTAAACGGCGATGAATACCCTGTTTCTACTGATCCCCATCGTCGTTTCGATCCTGCTGATGCCCCTGTTCAGCCGCGGTCGCAGCATCGTGGGCGCCGCCATCGGCATCTGCGCCGGAGCCGTCGCCCTGCTCTGCGAAGCCGTGCGGGTGTTGAGCGGCTGGGGCCAGCCGCAACTCCCCGGTGTCGACCCCCTGTCAGCCCTGTTCGTGGTGGCCCTCGCCCTGGGGGGGATCGCCAGTTCGGTCTACGCCATCGGCTACCTGAGGGCCTACCGCACGCAAAAAAACCGCCTGCAACTCGACCTGCACGCCGGATCGCTGGTGGTGCTGTTTTACGCCATGGTCGGAGTGGTTACCTCCACCCAGCGTTACGAATTCCTGTTTTGGTGGGAACTGATGGCCATCGGGTCGTTCCTGCTGATTCTTTTCGACGCCCAACGCAAAGAGGTGCTTCACGCCGCCATCGGCTACCTGATCCTGATGCACGCCGGATTTTTCCTGCTGTTGGCCGGTTTTTCGCTGAGCGGCGACGCCCTGTTCGGCAGCGGGAGCCTGTCGCTCGGAGCCTTCGTGCTGCTGTTCCTGGGATTCGCCCTCAAGGCGGGAGTTTTCCCCCTGCACCTTTGGCTGCCCGTGGCGCACCCCGCCGCGCCGGCCCACGTTTCGGCCCTGATGTCGGGCGTGATGATCAAGATGGGCATCTACGGCATTGTCCGCGCCGTAACCAGCCTCGACGACCACCTGTACGGCGTGGGCGTCGCGCTGCTGATCGCCGGAGCCGTTACCGCCCTGTTCGGCATTGTCCGCGCCGCCGGACAGGACGACCTGAAACGGCTGTTGGCCTACTCGTCCATCGAAAATATCGGGCTGATGCTGCTCGGGATCGGGTTCGGCACCGTGGGCATGGCGGTCGACAACCTGGCCATCGCCGGACTCGGCTACGGAGCCGCGCTGGTACACATGCTCGGCCACTCGAACTACAAAACCCTGCTCTTTTTAGGAGCGGGATCGATCTATACCGCCACCCACCGCACCGACATGAACCGGCTGGGCGGACTCGCCCGGCGGATGCCCCTGAGCGCCATCCTCTTTTGCTCCGCCACGCTGGCCATCTGCGCCGCGCCGCCGCTGGTGGGGTTCAGTTCCGAATTCCTGCTCTTTTGGGGCATGTTCGACGCCCTGTCGGCAGGGCAGCAACTGGGCGTGGCCATTTTCGGAATCGTCGCCCTGTCGCTGGTGGGCGGACTGGTGGTCATCACCTTCGTCAAGGCGTTCGGGATCACTTTTCTGGGCAATCCGCGCTCGGCCGCGGCCCGCGACGCAGGCGAGGTGAACGGATGGATGATCGGCGCACAGGCCCTGCCGCTGGCCGGATTGATCGCCGGAGCCGTCTGCTACCCGCGCTGGCTGTGGACCATTTTCGACGAGACCCAGCTTGCCCCGTTCGACACCCTCGACCGCATCCTGTGGGTCGGAGGCCTGCTGGCCGTGGTGGTAGCCGCCCTGCTGGCCGTGCGCGCCCTGCTGCGCCGCCGCTCCGCAGCGCCCGTTGTCGAGGGCCCCACGTGGGGTTGCGGCTTTACGGCGCCCAGCACCCGCATGCAGTACACCGCCTCGTCGTTCGCCCGCGAACTCGAAGGGATCGTCGCCCGTGAAAAAGACACCGAAGCGCCCGTCGAACTCGAAGAGATGGAGATATTCCCCCGCGAACACACCTTTTCGACCCACGAGAGCGACACCACCGCCCGGGCCGTTACCCGTTTTTCGTTCCGCGTGCTGCGGAAATGGACGGCACGGCTGGCCCTGTTCCAAACCGGAAAGACCAACCATTACATCCTCCACGCCCTGTTGCTGCTGGGCGCGGTATTGATCCTTTCACTCGCCGGACTGCTATGATCCCTCTGCTGTTGCTGTTGGCAGGAATCCTGCTTTTGCCCGGAATCATCAACAAAACCCGGGCCCTGTGCGCCGGGCGCACGGGGTACCGCTTTTTCCAACCCCTGTGGAACGTAGGCGTGCTGCTGCGCAAGGGAAGCGTGTACAGCACCTCGGCGACCTGGATCAGCCGCACGGGGCCGAGCTTCTACCTGGGCACCCTGTTGGTGGCCATGCTCTTTATCCCGCTGGGAGGGTTCTCGGCCTGGATCTCGTTCGAGGGCGACTTCATCCTGTTCTGCTACCTGCTGGTACTGGGCAAGCTGGCCCTGCTCTTCACCGCGCTCGAAAGCGGCAGCGCCTTTCAGGGCATGGGGTCGGCCCGCGAAACGCTCTTCTCGATGCTCATCGAACCCTGCTTCTTCCTGCTGATGGGAACCTTCGCGCTGATCACCGGACACTACTCCTTCTCGTCGATTTTCGCCGCTTTCGACAACACCTCCATCAACCTGATCGTGCTGTCGGTGGTGGCCGGATACACTTTTTTCAACCTCACCCTGATCGAAAACGGCCGCCTGCCGATCGACGACACGCGCACCCACCTGGAACTGACCATGATCCACGAGGCGATGGTGCTGGACGTGAGCGGGGTCGACCTGGCCTGGGTTCAGATCGGCGGCTGGATAAAAGGAGCCATCTACGCCCTGCTGACCGCCAACGCGCTGGTACCCGCCCAAGGCAGCGAACAGCAGTGGGTTGTGGTGCTTTGGCACGCCGTTGTGGTGGGATTGGTGGGCGTGGCCATCGGGCTGCTCGAATCGTTCATGACCCGCAACCGGATGCCCAAAAACACCACCTACCTGGCCACCATCACCGCCATCGGCCTGCTCGGCTTTCTGGTGGCATTCCTGCTGGCCGCAAACGTTATGGGAGACTAATACGCCATGTTGCTTTCGCTGATCATCATCTACGCCATTTCGCTGCTCTACCTGTCGGTAACCGAGCGGTTCCGCCGCTACGCCCTGCTGGTGGGGCTGCAGGGGTGGGTGCTGATGGCCATTGCCCTGATGCAGTTGGGCCCGGCCGAAGGGCTGGCCACCAAAATTTTTGTGATTGCCGAAACCCTTCTTTTCAAAGGGATATTGGTACCCTACCTGCTTTTCCGCATCATTCGCAACACCCGCATCAACCGCGTGAGCCGCACCTCGATCCCCTCGTTCCTGGCGCTGGCCCTGTCGCTGGTGGCGCTGCTGGTGAGCCTTTCGATCACCCAGTGGGTGGCCGACTCGCAGGTGAACCGGCTCTTCTTCGGCATCGCCCTGTTCGGGCTGCTGTCGGGCCTGCTGCTGATCACCACCCACCGGCGGATCTTCTCGCACCTGGTCGGGTTCCTGATCATCGAAAACGCCGTCTTCTTCTTCTCGCTGGCCGTGGGGATCGAGATGCCGATGCTGGTGAACGTGGGCATCCTGCTCGATATTTTGATGGGCGTGCTGATCCTGGGCCTCTTCATCTCGAAGATCGGCCACCGGCTGCCCGATCTGGACAACGAAACCCTCACCCACCTGAAAGACTAACCCGCCATGTTGATCTACCTGTTGTTTGTAGCCATACTGAGCTGTATGTCGGTGGTCGGGGCCAAGAGCCGGCGGCAGGCCCACCTGTTCGCCCAGCTCTTCTTCTGGATCCAGCTCGGCTTTGCCGCCTGCACCATTCCCCAGCATGGCACCACCCACCTGGTGTTCTTTACCTACGACACGCTGGGCATCGCCTACTACGTGCTGATGGGCGTTTTGGGACTGCTCTGCTGCTGGCAAAGCAACCACTACCTCGACCGCGAAAGCCTGCGCGAAACCAAAATCTACCTCCTTTCGTTCATCGGGCTGAACGTGGCCCTGACGGGGGTTTACCTTTCGAACAACATCGTCGTTACCTGGATTTTCCTAGAGGCTACCACCATCGCCGCCGCCGGGCTGACCTACCACCGCCGTTCGCTTCACAGCCTCGAAGCCACCTGGAAGTACATTTTCGTGAGTTCGGTGGGGATCGCCATCGCCTACCTCGGCATCCTGTTTTTGAGTACCGCCAGCCACGGCGAGCTGTCGTACCACGCCCTGCGCGAAGCCCTTTCGACGGGCCAGGGCAACCTGCTCTACCTGAAACTCGCCTTTATTTTCGTACTGGTCGGTTACAGTTCCAAGTTCGAACTCTTCCCCCTGTACACCGTCGGCATCGACGCCAACCACGTCGCTCCCTCGCCCGCTTCGGCTTTCCTGAGCTCGGCGATGGTGGGCGGAGGGTTTGTGGCCATTTTCCGCCTGTACCGCCTGCTCCCCCCCGACGGAGCGCTCACCCGGTGGGTAAGCCATGTGCTGCTGCTGGTTGGCGTGCTGTCGCTGCTGATGGCCGCCGTCTACCTGGGGCGTACCCGCAGCTTCAAGCGGCTGGGAGCCTACTCCACCGTCGAGAACAGCGGACTGATCGCCCTCGGCCTCGGGATCGGCGGGATCGGCGCCTGGGCCGCCGTGCTGCACTCGCTGGCGCACACCCTGATCAAAGGCGGCTGGTTCCTGCAACTGAGCGTTGTGGGCAAAATGTACGGCAACTACAAATGCCCGAAACGGGGCGACTACTTCCGCAACGACCCCCTGGGAGCCACGGCTCTTTTGGGGCTGTTCGTGTTGTTGCTGGCCCTGCCTCCCTCGATCCTGTTCCGCACCGAATACCTGATGCTGAGCGAACTGATCGCCTCGGGCCGGGGATGGATCGCCGCCGTGGCCGCCGTGTTGCTGCTGGCCATCATCTATTGGCTGTGTTCGAAGATTTTACCCCTGTTCTACAAGGGGAACGAAAAGGGATCCACGCCCCGTTCCGCGGGCCGGAACCCCTTGTTGTCGCTGCTGCTGATCGGGATCGTAACCGCCCTGTTCATCGTCGGGGTGTGGCAGCCCGATCCGCTGATCGCCCTGATTGATTCCATCCTCCGCCCATGAACTGGTTTGTGATTCGCAATGGCGGCCCGGCCGCGCCGTTAGGGAGCATTCCGATGCTTCCCTACCCCGATTTCGCCGCACAACTCGCCGAACTGCTCCGGGATCAGGCGTGCCACTGCGTCGCCTACTTCGCCGCACCCGTCGGCCAGGGACAGGGACTCCGCCTATACGCCCTGGTGGCCAACGACCGCACGGGCGAAATAGTGGCCGCGAGCCATGCCGTCGACTACTACACCGAACAGGTCGAATCGCTTTCGGCCACCCTGCCCGCGCTGCACCCTTTCGAGCGCGAAATCCACGAACTTTTCGGGCTGCGGTTCCACAACCACCCCTGGCAAAAGCCGCTCCGCTACCCCCACAACCGCCACTACCCCGAAGCCACCATCGACACCTACCCCTTTTACACGATGCAGGGGGGCGAACTGCATCAGGTGCAGGTGGGACCCGTACATGCGGGGATCATCGAACCCGGCGCTTTCCGTTTCCTGTGCAACGGCGAACAGATTCTCCACCTCGAAATAGCCCTCGGCTACCAGCATCGGGGGATCGAGACCCTGATGGCCCAAAGTTCCCGCCATCGGTTGCGGCAGATCGCCCTGGCCGAATCGATCGCGGGCGACAGCGTGGTGGCGCACGCCACCGCCGCGGCCATGATCTTCGAGGCCGGAACCCGCAACGAAATCCTCGACTGCGAACGCGCCGTGGCCCTCGAAATGGAACGAATCGCCATGCACCTGGCCGACACCGGCGCGCTGTGCATGGACCTCGGCTACCAACTCGGCCAGGTGGTCTGCGAGGCCCTGCGGACACTGGTCATCAACACCACCCAGGGGTGGTGCGGCAACCGTTTCGGGAAAGGCCTTATCCGTCCCTTCGGCAGCCACTACCGGCTCGACCCCGAACAGCTTCGGAACATTGAAACAACGATGGAACAGGTGATCACCCGCTACCGCGAGGTGGCCGCCGCCATCCTTTCGAACCCGTCGATCCTGGCGCGGCTCGAACAGGTGTGCCGAGTAACCCGCCGCCAGGCCCTTCAGGTGGGGGCCGTGGGGATGGCCGCCCGTTCGTCGGGACTGGAACGCGACGCACGCACCCGCCACAACGTGGTGCGGTCGCACCTGGCCCACCAGCCCGTACTGTGTGCGGAGGGCGACCTGATGGCCCGCCTGAGGCTGCGCATGCTCGAAATCGACCAATCCTACTCGCTCCTTGCCGAATACTGCGCCCTGCTGGCCGCCAAATGGCCCGAGGCCGTTCCCGCCCCCGATTACGGCCGGGCGCTGCCCGCCGACTCGCTGCTCGTTTCGCTCGTCGAAGGGTGGCGGGGCGAAGTCTGCCACGTGGCGCTCACCGGCCCGGAAGGAGCCATTTCAACGTACAAAGTGGTCGATCCGTCGCTCCACAACTGGATGATGCTGGCCCTGTCGGTACGCCAGGCGCAGATTTCCGACTTCCCCGTCAGCAACAAAAGTTTCAACCTGTCGTACTGCGGACACGACCTATAACCCCCCGGCGTTATGTTCTTCAACAGCATCAAGATTCTGTTCAGCCACGGGCGGCAAGCCATCCGCCGCCCCGAGCGCGTGGAGCTTTCGGAACGTTTCCGGGGCCGCCCCGTCCTGTGCGAGGGGCTGTCGGCCGACCGGCTCGACGCCCTGCGCGATTTTTGCCCCGCGGGGGCTATCGGGACGCAGCCCTTTTCGCTCGATCTGGGGCGTTGCATCTTCTGCGGCGAATGCGCCCTCTGCGAACCCGACCACATCCGTTTTACGAACGACTACCGCATCAGCTCCACAACCCGCGAGGGTTTGATTATAGAGGTCGGCCAGCAGGAACCGCTGCTCGATCCCGACGCCGTCGATCCCGACATAAGCCGCCTGTTCGGCCGGGCGCTCAAGCTGCGCCAGGTGTCGGCCGGCGGAGATAATAGCTGCGAAATGGAACTGAACGCCGCCGGAAACGTCAACTTCGACATGCGGCGCTGGGGTGTCGAATTTGTCGCCTCGCCGCGCCATGCCGACGGCGTGGTCGTTACGGGGCCCGTTACCCGAAACATGGCGCGGGCGCTGGAGATCACCCTCGAGGCGATCCCCGAACCCCGCATCGTCATTGCCGTGGGCAGCGACGCCATTTCGGGCGGACTGTTCGCCGAGTCGCCCGCCATCGACCGCTCGTTTTTCGAACGCCACCGGGTCGATCTGTACGTCCCGGGAAACCCCGCCCACCCGATGACCTTCATCACCGGCGTTTTGGCGTTGCTGGGGCGCAAGCTCTGATCCCCGCCTCCGTACTTGCAAACAAAAGAGGGCCGCCTTTCTCCGGAAGGCGGCCCTCTTTATTGCGGACAAGCGGAAATCCGAAGTTGTCGCTTTGGTTAATTGATCACAAAAGTGGCCACCACGGGGTTGTGGTCGCTGTGTTGGAACCCGAGCGAAACGGTTTCGAAAGTGATGGGGGTGATTCCCTGACCGCACACCATAAAATCGATCACCGAGGCGGGCGTGGTCGCGGGGTTGTAGGGTTCGCGGCCAAAGCGCATCGAGGGGGTGGTGGGATCGTACACCACGGTATGCTCCGGCCCCAGCAGGCTGCGGTCCAGAGCAACCGGATGGAAATGTTCGTCGGTCTGTTCGGCGACGGTGGGCGTGTAGCCCGGAGGGTTGCAGTTCCAGTCGCCGAGGGTTACGCTGCGGGGTTTTCCGGCCAGGTATTCGGCCAGCATGGCCAGTTCGGCGCGGCGCTGCGTTCCTTTCGGGTCGAAGGCGCTGTTGTGGGTGTTGTTCAGGTAGAAAGTGCCGCCGCCCGGCAGGACGAACAGCGAACTCAAAAAGCAGCGTTTCAGGTCGAACATGCGCTGCGGCCACCGGGCGCCGCCCGGGTACTGGAAGCGGATCACCTCGACGGGTTCCCACCTGGAAAGGGTAACCACGCCGGAGCGGACGCCGCCCAGCGGGTCGAGCAGCGGAATGGGAACGAACGGAGACACATAATTGTAGCCCCACCAGCCCATGAATTCGGGCAGGGCGTTGCGGATCGAGTCGTACTGATGCTGGCGGTAGCTGCGGCGCGAATCGAAATCGACCTCTTGCAGCAGGATGAAGTCGGCGTCGCGGTGCTGTTGCAGAAAGGCGGTAATAGCCGCAAGGTTCGTGCGGGTGCGCTCTTCGGAGGTACGGGTACGCGTTCCGCCGTCGTAAAAGAAGTCCATGTCGTCGCCCAGGCCGGCGTAGCCGATGTTCCACGACACGATTTTCAGCGTGTCGCCCGTCCGGAGGGTATCTCCCGCGTTTTGCGAGCGCACCTCCATCGTGGCGGGTTCCCACTCCTCGACCCACACCCAGGCGAAGAACCCTCCCACCGCCAACAGCAGCAGGGCCGATATGCTCAATATCCAGCGTTTCATCGGATCGATCTATTTAACCACCACCGTAAAGTCGGGCTGGTAGTTCACAATGGGCCAGCGGCAGTTTTCGAAATGCCCTCCGGGAGCGGCGGACAGGAAGTGGTAGCGCACCTGCAGCAGTTCGGGTTGGTAGCTCGGGGCGCGGTCGAGCATCCGGGTGTCGTAGCGGGTCAAAATCCCCACAAAGTAGCGGATCACGTCCGACCCCCGGAACGAGTAGAGCGACGGAACGGAACCGAACGCCGTAACGTATTCGCGGTAAAATTCGCCCACCAGCGGGTTGTTGCGGTCGGCAAAGTACGACGCGGGAAAATGCACGTTGAGCTTGAAGAAAAGTTCGAGGTTGATGTTCGAAAACCACCCCCAGCGCGAAGTGCCCACCACCGTGATCCGGTAGCGGTTCAGGGTGTTGATGGAACTCAGGCGCGACAGCACCGACTCCACGGCCGGCTCCTGTCCCACGGGAACAAACACCACGTTGTCGCGCTCGCGGTCGAGCAGCGAGGCGAGTTGGGCGGTCATCGCCTTGTCCTGCGCCCGGTCGCCCGAGTAGTTCATCACCGCGGCCCGGCTTCCGAGGCTTGTCCGAAGCTGTTCGAACGACGCCCGATCGGCCTGTTGCAAGTGGTTGATCAATACGATGTTCTTATCGGCTTCGAGGGCCGAGGCGACAAGGGCCTCGTATTTCGTCCGTTCCACCGGGGCCATCTCAAACACAAAGGAGTTGTCCACCTCGGGTCCCTCCACCGCGCCCAGCGGATTGACTATCGGAATCCCCTGCGAGGCGGCGTACGAGGCCACCACGCCGAACGATTCGGGGTAGACGGGCCCGACGATCAGGTTGGCCTGTTCAAAAATTCCGTCCCGAATCAGTTCGCGGGCGCGGTCGGCCGATTGGGCCAGGTCGACAACCCGCACGTTGACCGGAATACCCCGCGATTTGAGGGCATCGAGCCCCACCAGCATTCCCTTGTAGAAGTCGACAAAGTTTTCGCGGCCCTGTCCCGACATGGGCAGCAGCACAACCACCCGCGCAGGAGCGGGAGGCGAGTAGGGGCGCATGCGGCGGGCCACTCCCTGCGGCGAGGCGGCCGAAAGGGTGTCGATAAACGGGAAGCGCCCTCCGGCGGCCGTTTGTTGCGATCCGGATTGACCCTCGGATTCGGCAAGCGGCTGTCGGCCAGGCCCATCTCCTTGGGTTTGGCCGGCGGGGGGAGCGGGGTCGACGCCGGCGGTTCGTTTCGGAACGAGCAGGGTTTGCCCCCTTTTCACCGCGGTCGAGGTAAGGCTGTTGGCCGCGAGGATCGCCTCTTCGGTTACTCCGTAGGCTTTGGCGATGGCGTAGAGGGTTTCGCCTCGCCGTACGTCGTGTACTGAGTATATATTTCCCCGAATCTCGACAATCAGGCGCGACACTTCGACGGCCTGCTGCTGTGCCGCCGTCGGAGCGACGGTCGCCGCCGCCAGCAACAGCGGGAGTAACATTCGAAACAGGCGAAGCATGAGCTGGGGAGGGTTATTTTTTTTGCACCGGCCCAAGGCGGATGCGGGTAATGGTTTGCTTGGTGTCGAGGGGGAAGTCGCCGTTCATCATCCAACTGTAGTAGCTGGGGTCGGCGTTGAACACCTCCTGCACGAGCCGTCCCTTGTGTTTGCCGAAGTTGAACATGGGTTCTCCCTTGTCGTTGAGTACCACGCGTCCGGCAAAATCGACGTTGCGGCTCATGGCCGAAAAAGCGGAGAGCGCTTCGACGTCGTTTTCCAGATCGGAGTAGCGGTCCAGCTGGGCTTTCAGCACTTCGTAGGTGGCGCGGGTATCGGCCTCGGCGCTGTGGGCGTTTTCAATCTCCCGGTCGCAGTAAAACTGCATGGCGGCCGAGAGGGTGCGCTGCTCTTTCTTGTGAAAGATGTTTTGGACGTCGATCAGGCGTTTGCCCGAAAAATCGACCTCCACGCCGGCCCGCAGAAACTCTTCCACCAGCATCGGCACGTCGAATTTATTCGAGTTGTAGCCAGCCAGATCGCACCCCTCGATGAAAGCGGCCAGCGATTTGGCCACGTTGCGGAAGGGGGGGCAATCGGCCACGTCCTCGTTCCGGATGCCGTGTACGGCGGTCGCCTCGGCGGGGATGGGCATTTCGGGGTTGATGCGGCGGGTCTTGACCGTTTCCGTGCCGTCGGGATCGATCCGTATGAGCGATATTTCGACAATGCGGTCGCGGGACGTATCGACGCCGGTCGATTCGATGTCGAAGAAAATGAGCGGACGGTTCAGCTTAAGCTCCATCGGCGGGGCTTTAAACGTTGATCATCATGGGCATCAGCAGCATCAGCAACGATTCGTTGGTGGTGTCGCTTTCGGCGGGGAAGAACAGACCGGGGCGGGTCGAGTCGGCCAGTTCGATCGACACCTCGGGCGAGTGGATATTGCCGAGCAGGTCGACCAGGAAGCTGGAGCGGAAACCGATCTCGATCGGCGTTCCGTCGTAGCTGCACGGGAGGTTGTCTTCGGCCGAGGCGGCGTAGTCGAGGTCTTGCGCCGAAAGGTTGATGTTGCCTGCCGACAGCGAGAGCTTGATGAGCTGGTTCGCCTGGTTCGAGCAAACCGACACCCGTTTGATGGCTCCCAGCAGTTTGGCCCGATCCACCAGCACCTTGTTGGGGTTGTTCTTGGGGATCACGGCGTTGTAATTGGGGTAATTGCCCTCGATCAGGCGGCAAACCACGGTGTAGCGGGGCAGCGTGAAAATGGCATTCCGGCTGTCGAAGGTAACGGTTACCACCTCGTCGGAATCGTTCGACAGGATGTTTTTAAGCAGGTTGGCGGGCTTTTTGGGCAGGATGAACGAGGTTTGCTCGTCGAGGGTGATGTTGCTGTTGCGGAGCAAGGCCAGGCGGTGGGCGTCGGTGGCCACGAAGGTGGTTCCCTGCGGCGAAAGGGCGATGTGCACGCCGTTCATCACGGGGCGCAGTTCGTCGTCGGCGGCGGCAAACAGGGTTTGGGTGATCCCCTCGGCGAGTTGCGGCGCGGTGATGTCGAACGAGTTGGCGGTGGGCGCCACGGCCGGAAGTTCGGGGTAGCCCAGTCCGGTGATGCCGGGGATACTCAGTTTTCCGGTGTCCCAGCTAATGGTTACCTCCCATGTTTTGGGGTCGATCGACAGGGTCAGAGGTTGTTCCGAGAACTCTTTGATCGAGTCGGTGATGCGGCGGGCCGGAATGGCCACCACGCCGTCTCCGTCCTGGTTGTCGACCGGTATTTGCACCACCAGGGTGGTCTCCAAATCCGACGCGGTGATCTTGAGGTTGCTTCCGGCAAGTTCCACCAGAAAATAGTCCAAAATGGGCAGCGTGTTTTTGTTGCTGATCACTTTGCCGATCGACTGGAGGTGGGAGGAGAGCAGGCTGCTCGATATGACGAACTTCATACAAATGAATGGGTTAATGGGTTACTTGCGTGTTGCGCGGTATCCGGACAAAGATAGGGAATTTTGGATGTTTTCCAAAGCGCGAAAACGATCTTTCGATTGCTTGAAGAGGCCTCTTGACAGACCTCGCTTGTCCATGGGGAAAACGCCGCCGGATTACTCCCTGTCGGCTTCGGCCGCAGCCGCGTACTCCCGCTGCAGGTCGTCGAAAACGGAGCGTACCGAACTGATCCGGTCGGCCCGGTAGGCGTTGGTACCCGCAAAGGCGAACCCGCTCTCCATGCGGCCCGAAAAGGCGTTGTACAGCGCGGCCATGATGCAGTAGGGACTTTGGGCTATGTCGCACGTTTTGATGCAGTGGTACGGACAGCTTTTGGGCTGTTTTTCGCCGCGGGCGATCTTTTCGGTAAAGGCGCTGACAATGGCCCGGCCGGGCATTCCCACGGGGCTTTTGATCAGGATGATTTGTTGTTGGGTGGCGTCCAGGTAGGCTTGTTTGAACGATTGCGGCGCGTCGCACTCTTCGGTGGTAACGAACCGGGTTCCCATCTGCACCCCCGAGGCTCCCAACTGCATGATCCGGTAGATATCCTCTCCTGTGTAGATGCCTCCGGCGGCAATGACCGGAATGTGTACCCCATGGGCCTGTGAAAACTGCTCCACTTGCTCGATCACTTGCGGAAGCAGCGTTTCGAGGGAGAAGTGCGAATCGTCGATCTGGTCGATCTTATAGCCGAGGTGTCCTCCGGCCTTGGGGCCCTCCACCACAATGGCGTCGGGCAGGTAGTCGTAGTTGGCTTTCCACTTTTCGCAGATGATCCGTGCGGCCCGGGCCGACGAAACGATGGGAACCAGGCGCGTGGCGCTCCCTTTTTCGAGGTAGCCCGGCAGGTCGAGCGGAAGGCCCGCTCCCGAGAAGATGATGTCGGCCTTGGCGGCGATGGCGGTGCGCACCATGTCGGCGAAGTTGGTCATGGCCACCATCACGTTCACGCCGATCACGCCGCGGGTTTTTTCCTTGGCTTTGCGGATCTCTTCCTTCAGTCCGAAGATGGCTGCCTCCAGGTAGCTCATCGAGGGGTCGCGGTAGATCAGCCCCAGCCCCGCACTCGAAATCACGCCCACCCCGCCCTGGTTGGCGACGGCGGCCGCGAGTCCCGACAGGGAAACGCCTACCCCCATCCCCCCCTGAATGACGGGGACTTTAATCTGTAAATGACCGATTTTGAGGGGCTTCATGGATATACGGAGCGCGTGGAGGGGTAAAGAGTGGGTGCGAAGGTAGTAATTATATTCCGGAGATTCACTGCTCGCTACAAATCCAGCACTCCTTCGGCGATATGGACTATCAGCTCTTTTTTGCGGCGATCCACCCGTTCAACGAGGGGCGGGGCGACGGGAATGAGCCGGCCATCGGCCTCAACCAGTGGGTTTTGGGGATGCGGGTGGCAGGCGGTGATTACTCCGCTCCACCGGCCGGAAGCGTCCACCAGCCGGTAGCCTTTCCAGGGCAGTTCGTCGACGTTTTCCGGCGCGTTGTCCGGAGTTTCGTCCGCGGCGGGCAGGTAGATTTTGCGGCCCAACAGCAGTTCGATCTCGGCCTCGCGGGTAAAATCGTCGATCTGCGCTATGGCCTGCGCCTTGCCGCGTTCGTTCCACCGGGAGGCAAAAAGCGGAACCGCCATGGAGTCGATCTCGACCCAAAGCGGCTCCTGCATGTCGTACTGGTCGGGAAAAGTGTCGTAAAGGGCGATTTGCACCTCTTGTTTCCCGTGTATTTTCTTGATCTGCCCAACCGCGTTCTCGGGGCGGAACAACTCCTCGACCGAGGGGTAGTCGCGGCGCAGGCGGGTCATCTGCTTACTCAGCGGCAGCCTCTTCGACGGGGGCCTCGGCGGCAACTTCGGCTGCAGCGGCAACCTCGGTTACGGGCTCTTCGGCGGCTTCGACAACGGCGGGAGCGGCTTCGGCGGCAATTTCGGCCTCGGCGACGGCTTCGATCACGGCTTCGGTCTCTTCGGCGGCTTCGGCTACGGCTTCAACGGCCGATGCGGCGGCGGCAGCTTCGGCCAGTTTGGCGGCTACAACGGCGGCTTTGGCCTCTTTGGTTTTGGTTTCGGCGGCCAGACGCTCTTTGGCGGTTTTGGCTTTGCCGGCTTCAAGGGCGCTCTTCGCAGCGGCGGCTTCGGCTACTTTGGCGGCTTTCCAGGTTTCGAATTTCTTTTCGGCGGCCTCTTGGGTGAAGGCGCCTTTTTTCACGCCTCCGTTCAGGTGGTGCATGTACATCACCCCTTCGTGCGAGAGGATCGAGCGGGTCGTATCGGTGGGTTGCGCTCCCACGCCAATCCATTTCAGGGCGCTTTCGAAGTTGAGTTCAATGGTGGCGGGGTGGGTGTTGGGGTTGTAGGTACCAAGCTTTTCGATGAAGCGGCCGTCGCGGGGCGAGCGGCTGTCGGCTACGACGATGTGGTAGAATGCGTACCCTTTTTTCCCGTGGCGGGCCAGTCTGATTTTAGTTGCCATGGCAATCGTGTTGTTGCGAAGCCGGTACGATTTCTGTTTACGTTTGCGGCCTCAACCCTTCCCTGCCCACCTGCGTTCTTTTGGTGTGTGTCCCAAGGGCTCGCCTTTGGACTCTGGCCTGTACAAGGCCGCCGCGGTTTCGGAGAAGTGGCGCAAAGGTAGAAAATGTTTATCTTTGTACCAAATCTTCCGCACAACGCCCCGCCTTTTGTCCACCGAAACCCGCATGACACCCCGCCGCGCCCTCTTTGCCGGATCGTTCGATCCCTTCACCGCCGGACACGAAGACATCGTGCGGCGTGCGCTTTCGCTGTTCGACGAGTTGGTGATCGGCGTAGGACACAACATCCAGAAACAGGGGCTGCTGACCATCGAAAACCGGCTGCAACTGATCCGGCGCCTTTACGCGGGCGAGCCGCGCGTGCAGGTGGTTGCGTACGAGGGGTTGACCATCGACCTCTGCCGCCGGATGGAGATCCCCACGCTGGTGCGCGGGCTCCGCTCGGCCACCGATCTGGAAAACGACCGGATCGTCGAGGGGGTCAACAAGCAGTTGGCGCCCAAAATCGAGACGGTTTACCTGCTCACCTCGCCCACCCTGGGGGTGGTCTCTTCGAGCATCATCAAGGAGCTGGTGGCGCACGGGGCCGATCCCGCCCCCTTTATGCCTGCGGGGATCCGCCTGGCCGACTACCTGTAATTCGATCTATTTCAGCCAGTTGTTCGGCCGTAAAGGCGGGACTTTCCAACGCGCCGAGGTTTTGGCGCAGTTGTTCCACCGAACTCACTCCAACGATCACCGAGGTTACCCCGGGCCGTGCCATCTGCCACGCCAGGGCCATCTGCGCCAGGCTTTCGCCGCGCTGGCGGGCAATGGCCGCCAGGGCTTGCACTTTGTCGTGATTGGCCTGCACGTCGGCGGGCTTCAAGAACGGACTGCGCGCGGCCCGCGACCCGGCCGGAATGCCTGCCGCGTAACGGTCGCTCAACTGTCCCTGCGCCAGGGGCGAAAAAGTAACGCAGCCCTTGCATCGCCGTTGAAAAAGGGGAAAGAGTTCCGCCTCAGGTTCGCGCACCAGCAGCGAGTAGCGCAGTTGATGCACCACGCAGGGGGTTCCCAGCTCGGCCAACAGGCTCATCATGCGGTCGGCCTCGGCGGGCGGGTATTTCGACAGGCCGATGTAGAGCGCCCTGCCCGAACGCACCAGGTGGTCAAGGGCGGCGGCGGTCTCTTCGGGCGGCGTTTCGGGATCGGGACGGTGCGAGTAAAAAATATCTACATAATCGACCCCCAAGCGGCGCAGGCTTTGGTCGCATCCGGCCACCAGGTGCTTGCGCGAGGCCCAGTCGCCATAGGGGCCTTCCCACATCAGGTGGCCCGCCTTGGTGGCGATGAGGATTTGGTCGCGGCGGCCCCTGAGCGGCCCTTTCAGCAGGCGGCCAAAGGTGGTTTCGGCGGCTCCGGGAGGCGGGCCGTAGTTGTCGGCCAGGTCGAAATGGACGATTCCACGCTCGAACGCCTCGGACACGACGGCTTCGGCGACAGCAAAGTCGTCTTCCGCCCCAAAGTTGTGCCACAACCCGAGCGACAGCACGGGCAGCAGCAAACCACTCTCTCCACAACGTTGGTAGCGCATCGGGTCAATCCATTTTAAGTACGGCGAGGAAGGCCTCCTGCGGCACTTCGACATTGCCCACCTGCCGCATTCGTTTCTTTCCTTTTTTCTGCTTTTCGAGCAGCTTGCGTTTCCGCGAAATGTCGCCGCCGTAGCACTTGGCGGTTACGTCCTTGCGGACGGCTTTCACTGTTTCGCGGGCGATGATTTTGGCGCCGATGGCCGCCTGAATGGCAATGTCGAATTGCTGACGGGGGATCAGCTCCTTGAGTTTTTCGCACATTTTGCGCCCGAAGTCGTAGGCGTGATCGACGTGGATAAGCGACGACAGGGCGTCCACCTGTTCGCCATTGAGCAGGATGTCGAGTTTGGCCAGTTTCGAGGGGCGGAAGTCGGTCAGGTGGTAGTCGAACGAGGCGTACCCGCGCGACACGCTCTTGAGCTTGTCGTAAAAGTCGAACACGATTTCGGCCAGCGGCATGTCGAAGTTCACCTCCACGCGGTCGGTGGTCAGGAAGGTTTGGTTGCGCAGGATGCCCCGCTTGTCGATGCAGAGCTTCATGATCGCCCCCAGGTACTCGGTTTTGGTGATGATCTGCGCCAGGATGTAGGGTTCCTCGATGCGGTCGACCATGGTCGGTTCGGGCAGCCCCGAGGGGTTATGCACAAAAAGCTCTTCGTCCTTTTTGGTGTACACCTTGTACGACACGTTGGGAACGGTCGTGATCACGTCCATGTCGAATTCGCGGTAGAGCCGTTCCTGGATGATCTCCATGTGGAGCAGGCCGAGGAAACCGCAGCGGAAACCGAAACCCAGGGCCAGCGACGACTCGGGTTCGTAGGTCAACGAGGCGTCGTTGAGCTGCAATTTCTCGAGCGAGGCGCGCAGGTCTTCGTACTGGTCGCTTTCCACAGGATAGAGTCCGGCGAACACCATCGGTTTCACGTCTTCGAAGCCGCTGATGGCCTGTTTGCAAGGGTTTTCGACCGACGTGATGGTGTCGCCCACCTTTACGTCGCCCGAGTTTTTGATGCCCGAAATGATGTAGCCCACGTCGCCGGCTTTAATCACCTCGCGCGGAACCATTTTCAGTTTCAGCACCCCCACCTCGTCGGCCTCGTATTCGCTGCCGGTGTTGAAGAATTTCACTTTCTCGCCCTTGCTGATCGTGCCGTTCATCACCCGGAAATAGGCGATGATGCCGCGGAACGAGTTGAACACCGAGTCGAAGATCAGCGCCTGCAACGGCTCCTGTTCCGAGCCTTTGGGCGAGGGGATCCGTTCGATGATCGCCTCCAGGATCTCTTCGACCCCCTGGCCCGTTTTGCCCGAGGCGGCAAGGATCTCGTCGGGTTTGCAGCCCAGCAGATCGACGATCTGCTCGCGCACTTCGTCGATCATGGCCGAGTCCATGTCTATTTTGTTCAGCACGGGAATGATCTCCAGGTCGTGTTCCAGCGCCAGGTAGAGGTTCGAGATGGTTTGCGCCTGAATGCCCTGCGTGGCGTCCACGATCAGCAGCGCCCCCTCGCACGAGGCGATGGCCCGCGACACTTCGTACGAGAAGTCGACGTGGCCCGGGGTGTCGATCAGGTTCAGCACATACTTCTGCCCCTGGCGCACGTGTTCCATCTGGATGGCGTGGCTCTTGATGGTGATCCCTTTCTCCTTTTCGAGGTCCATATTGTCAAGCACCTGCGCCTGTTGTTCCCGCTCGCTGATGGTTTTGGTGTATTCCAGCAGGCGGTCGGCCAGGGTGCTTTTTCCGTGGTCGATGTGCGCGATGATGCAGAAATTTCGGATGTTTTTCATGGCCGCAAAAGTACGGATTTTTTGCCTACTTTTAGTGCGTCAAAACCAAAGAAAACGATGCGTACGATCCCTGCCTCCGAATTGATTATTAATGGCGACGGTTCGGTGTTCCACCTCCACCTGCGCCCCGGCGAGCTGGCCGACACGGTGATCCTGGTGGGCGATCCCGCCCGCAGCGACGCCGTCGCCGGGCGTTTCGACCACATCGAACACTCGGTGGCCAACCGCGAGTTCCGCGCCCACACCGGCCGGGTGGGATCGACCCCGCTGACCGTACTCTCCACCGGCATCGGCTGCGACAACATCGACATTGTGCTGACCGAACTGGACGCGCTGGCCAATGTCGACTTCGCCACGCGGCAAGCCAACCCCCGCCCCAAAAGCCTGCGGATCGTGCGGTTGGGTACCAGCGGCGCCGTACAGCCCGATATCGAACTCGGCGCGGTGGTCATGTCGGCCATCTCGGGCGGCATCGACGGACTGTTGAACTTTTACGGAGGCCATCAGGCCGTGTTCGACGCCGGGCTGGAGGCCGCCTTTGTCGCCCAAACCCAATGGGGCGAAAGGCTGGCCCGCCCCTACTTCGTACACAACGACCCCGGGCTGATCGACCTTTTTTCCGACCTCGCCCTGCGGGGACTGACCCTCTCGGCCCCCGGGTTCTACGCCCCGCAGGGGCGCGAGGTGCGGCTTCCGCTGCACGACCCCGCCTACCTGCAACGCATCGAGGCCTTTTGCCACCAAGGCATCCGGGTAACCAACTTCGAAATGGAGAGTTCGGCCATCGCCGGCCTGGCCGCCCTGATGGGACACAGGGCCCTGACTCTCTGCACCATCATCGCCCAACGGGTGGCCGGAAACAGCCGCACCGACTACAAACCTTTCGTGGAACGGATGATCGACGGGGCGCTGGAACGGCTCGCTCAAAAATTTTAGCGCACAAGGCGCGGTTTATCAACCGATTTTCTGTATATTTGCTCCGTATTTAGATCCGCTACGGCGGGTTATTAATTATTCACTACCGATTAGCCTTTTTGCGTCAAAACCAAAGGGCAGGTAGATTGACCTATCAGACGTTATGAACGTGGCACTGAACTCCGCTCAGCCCTCCGTAATTGTTCGGCAACAGATTCCCGAAAACCACGGGGTCCGCTCCTTTTCTTACAGCAAAAACACCCTCGGCTACGTCGAGCAGGGTTCCAAGATCCTCTATCAGGGCGATCGGTTCGTAACCGTGCTTGCCGGCGAAGTGTTCCACCTGGACAGCGGCGTCCACTTCATCGAAAACTGCCCGGCCTCGGCCGAAGTGCCCTACTCCGAGATCCTCTTCTTTTACAGCACGCACGAGCTTCGCAACTTGCCGTTCCAGGTGATCCCCCCCGCCACGGAAGACCACCCCTGTGTCCGTTGCTCTCGCTACAAAACCCTTTGCACCTATCCCGCCTGGCCCATGCTTGAGGCCTTTTTCCACTCCACCGGAGCCTACGTGCAGCACAACGCCCACCTGTCGCACCCTCAGTTGAGCCACCTGAAGCTGTGCGAGCTGGTCCACCTGTTGTTGGGCCATCCGAGTTGCTGCGTGGCCCATTCGCTGCGCCGCGCGCTCCGGGAACGCCCCCTCTCGCCCGTGATCGACGTGCTGCGCGACCACATCCTCAAGCCCGCATCGATCGAACGGCTCGCCCGCGCCTGCGAAATGACCCCCAGCCGTTTTTCCCGGCAGGTGCGCCGCGAACTCGACACCACCCCGCTGCACTGGTTGCAGGGACAGCGGATGGAACACGGCCGTTTTCTGCTCATGACCACCGACCGGTCGGTCGCCGATATTTCGCGCGAGTGCCTTTTTTCGGCCCCCTCGCTCTTCATCCGCAGCTTTCGGAACCGCTACCGCCTCACTCCCGCCGCCTACCGCGCCACCCACCAGTTCAGGCCAAAACCGGCTGCCACGCTGGGAATTGACGAGCCGACACCCGCCGAATCGTAACTCCGCCCCCTCCATCGATTTTGCCAAAATGCCCCCCGGTATTCGACGAATACCGGGGGGCGAGGCGTCCCCATCAATGATTTTCTTATCTTTGCTCTGAAAAGAGCGCGTAATTCCCATGCCTAAACTATCCCAAACAGGAACCCGGATCCCCCCCTCGCCCATCCGCAAGCTCGTGCCTTACGCCGATGCCGCCAAGCGACGGGGCACCAAAGTATACCACCTGAACATCGGGCAACCCGATATTCCCACCCCCGCCGTGGCCCTCGAAGCGATCCGCAACCTCGACGCAACCACCATCGAGTACACCCATTCGGCCGGCACGGAGAGCTACCGCGCGCGGCTGGCCGAATTTTACTCCCGTCGCGGACTGGCCATCGCGCCCGACCAGGTGATCGTAACCACCGGAGGTTCGGAGGCCATTCTGTTCGCCCTGTACGCCACCTGCGACCGGGGCGACCAAGTGATCGTTCCCGAACCCTATTACGCCAACTACAACGGTTTCGCCACCGAGGCGGGCGTAGAGATCGTACCCGTCACCTCGTACATCGGCGACGACTTCGCCCTGCCCCCCATCGAAGCATTCGAAGCCCGGATCACCCCGCGCACCCGCGCCATCCTGATCTGCAACCCCAACAATCCCACCGGTTACCTGTACAGCGAGTCGGAGATCCGCCAGTTGCGCGAAATCGCCCTTCGGCACGACCTGTACCTGATGGCCGACGAGGTGTACAGCGATTTTTGCTACGACGGAGCGCAGCACCACTCCCTGCTTTCGCTCGAAGGGATGGAACGCAACGTGATCATGATCGACTCCATCTCGAAACGATACAGCATGTGCGGCGCGCGGATCGGCGCGCTGGTGAGCCGTAACCCCGAGATCATCGACGCCGCCCTGCGGATGGGCCAGGCCCGCCTGTGCGCCCCCTACCTGGGGCAGGTGGCCGCCGAAGCCGCCACCCGCACCCCGGCCGAATACTTCCGGGAAGTACACCAGGAGTACAAGGCCCGGCGCGATTTTCTGGTCGAGGCGCTGCAACAGATGGAGGGGGTTACCTGCCCCCGCCCCCGGGGAGCTTTCTACGCCATCGCCGAACTGCCGGTGGACGACGCCGACCGCTTTGCGCGGTGGCTGCTCGAAGAGTTTTCCCACAACGGTTCCACCGTGATGGTAGCCCCCGCCTCGGGTTTTTACGCCGATCCCCTGCGCGGCAAACGGCAGGTGCGGTTGGCCTACGTCCTCAACGTCGACGACCTGCGCGTGGCCATGGAGACCCTGGCCGAAGCCCTGCGGCAATACCCCCACCGGGTCGGTTAGTCCCTCCGCAGCCTCCCCCATGAGGTACCCCACCATCGCCCAGTACGTCGAAACGCTGAGCAATCCCCTCGGATTGTTCCGCACCCTGCGGCAGGTGGCGCCGAGCCGCGACCGGGCGGGCGATCTCCGCTTCTCGTCCGGAGCCTTCGGGGTGGTCTTTCGGGCCGAAGTCGACGGAAAGCCCTACGCCCTGAAATGTTTCACCCGCCATCAGGCCGGACGTATTTTCGCCTACGAACGGATCGTCCGCTGGCTCGACACGCAGCAAAGCGCCCATTTGGCCGGGTGCCGGCTGCTGAACGAAGAGATCGCCGTTTTCGCCCCGGACGGAAGTTGCAGCTATTTTCCCGTGCTGTTGATGGAGTGGGTCGAGGGCGAATCGCTCTCCGCCGCCATCGAAAGCGCCGTCAGGCGGCAGGACCGAACAACCCTGCGGCAACTGGCCGACGGGTTCGACCGGCTGGCCCGCTGGATGCTCGAACAACCTTTCGCGCACGGCGACCTGAAGCCCGACAATCTTCTTGTGCGGAGCGACGGCACCCTGGCCCTGATCGACTACGACGGACTCTACCTGCCTGAAATGGCCGGCGAACAGGCCCGCGAGGGCGGCACCGAAGGATTCCGCCACCCCGCCCGCACGGCAGCCCACTTCGGCAAACAGATCGACGACTACCCCATCGCCCTGCTCAGCCTCACCCTCCGCCTGCTGGCCGACGAACCCGGCCTTTACACCCGTTTCCACCGGCAGGGGAACCTGCTTTTCACCCCGTCGTTGCTGCTTTCGGGCGAGTGTCCGGCCTACAACCACCTGCGCCACACGTCCCACGCCTCGAACCCGCTGTTTGCGGCGATTTGCAGCCCGCACGAAACGCTGCCCAACCTGAGCGGACTGCTCGGCGGAACCGCCGCGCCCGCTCAACCCGCGGTCGATCCTCCGGAAAGTCCGTTCGACTTCACGGGCGAACCCTCCGAGGGGATGCGGCCCTTCCGGCAGAACGGGAAATACGGTTTTTGCGACGCCTCGGACCACGAGGCCGTTCCGCCGCGTTACGACCGGGCGCACCATTTTTCGGAGGGAGCCGCCGCCGTGTCGATCGGCGGCAGGTGGGGTTTTATCGACCCTGCGGGCAGGGAGTTGACCCCCATGCAGTTCGACGATTGCAGCAGTTTCTCGGAAGGACGGGTCGCCGTTTGCACGGGCGGGCGATGGGGCTACCTGGACCGTTCGTTCCGGTGGATCGCCCCGGCCCGTTTTCTGCTCGCGCTGCCCTTCCGCCAGGGGCGGGCCGTAGTACGCAGAGAGCGGGGGTACGGTTTTCTCGCCCCCACGGGCCGGGTGGTTATTCCCATGCGGTTCGAGCATGCCCAAAGTTTCCACGAGGGAGCCGCCTGCGTGGTGTCCGGCGGAAAGTACGGATACATCGACCGGCAGGGCCGCTGGATCGTGCCGCCGACGTACGATTACGCCCGCAGCAAACACAACGGCCTGGCGTGGGTCGAGACCCAAGGCGAGGGTGTCTGTTTGTCACTGCCGTAACGCCAGTCCGCCCCTGACAATACCGTCAATTTGGCCCGGCTCCGGCTTTGTGTATTCCCGCCGATCGGATTCATGCGCTGTTTGAGAAAACTCAACATTCCAGGCACATTATTTGAAGCGGTAACAGGTAGGATTCATGGATCCTCTTTTTTCCCCTAACACCTGACAATTATGAAGCCCCTGCCCTCTTTTCTAGCCGCCTTAGGAATCCTTTTGACCGGTTGTGTCCCCAAAACCGAATTGGGCGCTTTTCTGCAAATTCCCAACCACGAGAACATCCAGCACATCCAGTCCGATCCGCTCAACCCCGACCGCGACCACCAGGCCATCGGTTACGGCAAAAACAACGAACGATTCACCCCGCTGCACGTCGAAAACGAACCGTAACCCCCGCCTGTCAAGGAATTCCCTCCATACCCCACCCGTTTCAACACCGTAAAACAACATCAGGCCGAACGCAATGTTCGGCCTGATTGTTTTGCGGGTTTGTCCAACCTGCGGCGGACTCCTTATTTCTGTTCCGTGCCGCACCCGTCGGCCATGGGGCATTGGTCTCCCGCGCGCTCGAACTCGATGGTGGCGTGTCCCACGCGGTATACGTTGCACAGGTTGCGTATCTGCTCTTTCAGGCAGGCGTGCTGTTCCACCGGCATGTCGTTGTCCACCACCACGTGCAGGGTGATGATGTGCTGTTCTCCGTCCAGGCTCCACAGGTGCTGGTCGTGGATCGACACCACGCCCGGCAGTTGCACGATGGCCTCGGCCAGGGCCGACGCGTCGACCTCCTCGGGGGTGTGCTGCAACAACACGCGGAGCGTGTCCCGGAGGTTTCGATACACGTTGTAAAGCACCCACAGCGAAATGCCGATCGAAAGCAGCGGATCGAGGATGGGCAGTTCGACGAAAAGCATCACCAAACTCACCACCAGCACCGCCGCCCAGCCCAGCACATCCTCCATCATGTGGAGCATGACGGCCCGCTCGTTGAACGACCGCCCCTTGGAGAGGCGGTAGGCCGCAAAGCCGTTGACCAACAGGCCGAAGATGGCCAGGTAAAGCATTCCCGCCGCGTTGGGTTCGTGCGGCTGGCCGATTCGCAGCACGCTCGCGCGGATGATGAAGATCGACCCCACCAGCAGCACCATCGAAATGAAGAGCGCGCCCAGGAGCGAGAAACGGCGGTATCCGTACGAATAGTTCGCATCGGGCTTGCGTTCGGAGATTCGCTGCAGCCGCCACGACACGGCCAGCGAAAGGCTGTCGCCAAAGTCGTGGAAAGCGTCCGAAAGGATGGCGATACTGCCCGTCCAGATACCTCCCACCAGTTCGACGAGCGAAAAGGCAAGATTCAGAACAAACGCGGTGGCCACGTTTTTGGTGGCGCCGTGGGTGTGCCCCGCGTGAGCCTCGTCGGAGTGGTCGTGATGAATCATGGCGACTGGGAATTATCGGATGCCGCGCCGGTTGAGTTCCCGTACGTAGGCGGCCTTGTTACGGTTGTGTTGGTCGAGGGTCTTGGCAAATACGTGCCGGCCCGAGAAGTCGGCGGCGGCGCAAAAATAGTAGTCGTCGTTCCGGTTGGCCGGATCGGCATAGGCCAGCACGGCGTCGATGGCCGCGATGGGCGGAATGCAGATCGGCCCGGGGGGCAGGCCTCCGTGTTTATAGGTGTTGTAGGGCGAATCGACCTCCAGGTGCCGGTGCAGGATGCGGCGCAGGGTGGGGTCGCCCACGGCGTATTTGACGGTGGGGTCGGCCTGAAGGGGCATTCCTTTCCGCAAGCGGTTGATGTAGACTCCGGCCACCCGGGTCATTTCAGACTCGCGTTTGGTCTCCTCGATCACGATTGAAGCCAGGGTCGACACCTCTTCGGGGGTCAGTTCCAGCGCGGCGGCCTGCGTGCAGCGGGCATCGGTCCAAAAGTGGCCATTCTCCATCTTCATCCGTTCGATAAAGGCTGCAGGGTCGATGGTCCAGTACAGCTCGTAGGTGTTGGGGATGAACAGCGAGGGGAAGGTGGCGCGGGTCAGTCCCGTCGAGGCCGCCACCGACGGATCGCGGAACGTGGCCAGCCAGTCCGCCGAGTCGGCTTCGAGCTGCCGCCCCAGCACACCGGCCAGGCGTTCGACGGTGCGGAGGCTGTTGAAGATTACCCGAACGGGAGTTTGCCGCCCGTGGGCCAGTCGATTCAGCACGGTTCGGTACGAGGCTCCCTTTTCAAGCAGGTAGTTTCCCGCCTGCACCGTGTCGAGTCCGTGGCGGCGGGCAAGGGTGCGCCACCTGCCGGGATTGCAGAGCATGCCCCGCTCCTCCAACTGACGGGTGAGGGTTTCGAAATCGGTTCCGGAGCGCACCTGCACGCTGTCGGTGCGGGCAACGGCCGATTCGATGCGGAAACGGTATGCGTCCAAAAACCAGCCGCCGCCCGCCAGGGCCAGCAGCAGAACAATGGCCGCCAACACCCAAACCAGGGGCCTGTTAAGTCCCGTGATTCGTTTTTGCTTCGCTGTTTTCTGTGCCATGGCTAAATTTTTGATTACCTTTGTGCCCGTGGGTAAGTCTTGTACGACCAGCTCCCGCTGAATCCCCCAGGTCCGGAAGGAAGCAAGGGTAAGCGGTTGTAGCGGTGCGATGCGAGTAGCTTACCCACTTTCTTTTACAGATAGCTCCCGATCTCTCCGATCATTCGACGGGCCAGCGCCTCGGCCCCCTCGGGGGTGGTGCTTTCGGAGTAGATCCGGATGATGGGTTCGGTATTCGACTTACGCAGGTGAACCCATTCGATCGGAAAATCGATTTTCACCCCGTCGATGGTGGTTACCCGTTCCGAGGCGTGGTTTTGCCGGACGCGCTCCAAAACGGCGTCGACATCGACCCCGGCGGGCAGTTCGATTTTGTTTTTCGACATGTAGTACCGGGGATAGCTTTTGCGCAGCTCCGAGCAGCTCATGCCGCTCCCGGCCAGGTGGGTCAGGAACAGGGCCACGCCCACCAGCGCGTCGCGGCCGTAGTGCAGCTCGGGGTAGATCACTCCGCCGTTCCCTTCGCCGCCGATCACGGCGGCGGCGCGTTTCATTTCGGCCACCACGTTCACCTCGCCCACGGCGGCCGCGCTGTACGGTTGCCCGTACTTCTCGGCGATGTCGCGCAGCGCGCGCGACGAACTGAGGTTGGAAACAGCCGCTCCCGGGGTTTTCGACAGCACGTAGTCGGCCACCGCCACCAGCGTATACTCTTCGCCGAACATGGTTCCGTCTTCGCAAACGATGGCCAGCCGGTCGACGTCGGGATCGACCACAATGCCCAGGTGGGCCCCCTCGCTCACCACCCGCGCCGAAATTTCGGTCAGGTGTTCGGGCAGGGGTTCGGGGTTGTGCGGGAAGTGTCCGTTCGGGGTGCAGTGCAGGCGCACCACCTCGACCCCCATCGTTTCCAGCAGTTCGGGAATGATGGTTCCGCCCACCGAGTTCACGGCGTCGACCACCACTTTGAAGTTCGCTTTGCGCACAGCGTCGATATCCACGAGCATGAGCGACAGCACGGCTTCGATGTGGCGTTCGTCGAACGAATCGGGCTGAACCGCGCCCAGGGCATCCACCCCGGCAAAAGCGTATCCCTCCGATTCGGCGATGGCGAGGATCCGCTTGCCTTCGGCGTCGGAAAGAAACTCCCCGTTGCGGTTGAGCAGTTTAAGGGCGTTCCATTGTTTGGGGTTGTGGCTGGCGGTGAGGATGATCCCCCCGTCGGCCTCGTAATAGGGGACGGCCATTTCGACCGTGGGCGTGGTGGCCAGTCCGAGCGATACCACATCGACCCCGCAGGCCGAGAGGGTTCCCTCCACGATGTTCGAGACCATTTCGCCCGAAATCCGGGCATCGCGGCCCAACACCACTTTTAACCGTTTGTCGCCCGATTGCTCCCCGAGCCACCGGCTGTACGAAGCGGCGAATTTAACCAGATCTATCGGCGTAAGCGCCTCTGCGGGACGGCCCCCGATGGTGCCGCGGATGCCCGAGATCGACTTGATGAGTGTCATTGTTTTTTGCGTCAGATTTTTGAATGAGCAGCTAAATTACTACTTTAGCTCCACATTAGAAAACCTGGACGTGAAATTCGGCTCTTTCCTACACGAAAATTTGCGTATCGCCTACGCCTCGATCGCCAGCAACAAGCTGCGCGCGGTACTCACCATGGCCATCATCGCCATCGGCATCCTTTCGCTGGTGGGGATCGTTACGGCCATCGAATCGATCAAGGGAAGCATTACCGACTCGTTTTCGGCCCTCGGGGCGAACAGTTTTACGATCAGCAACCGGACCATCACCGCCCAGGGAGGCCCCGACGGACGGCGAAATCGAAACCAAGCGCAAATCTCGTACGACCAGGCCCGCGAATTTCAAGAGCGTTTTACCGTTCCCTCCACCGTTTCGCTGTCAATGAACGTCAGCGGATCGGCCATCATCAAGCGCGGGTCGGTCAAAACCAACCCCAACGTGCGGCTCTACGGCGGCAACGAAAACGCGCTGAAAAACAGCGGCGACAACTTGGCGGAGGGCCGGAATTTTTCTCAAATCGAAGTGAGCGGGGGCCGCAGCGTGGCCATCATCGGCAGCGACGTGGCCCGCGTACTCTTCCCCGACGACGACCCCATCAACCAGCAGATAAGTACGGGAGGCGCCTCGTTCACGGTGGTCGGCGTACTGGCCGCAAAAGGAGCGAGCATGGGACGCAGCGAAGACCTGCGGATGATCATACCCATCACCGCCGCCCGGGCCCTTTTCGCCATCCCCTACCCCAACGTGTCGATCGCCGTCACGCCCGACCAGCCCGAATGGATGGACCTGGCCGCCAGCGAGGCCGAGGGGGTGTTCCGCACCATCCGCCGCCTGTCGGCCTCGGACGATTCGGACTTCTCAATCAACCGCAGCGACAGCTTTGCCAACATGATGATCGAAAACCTGGCAATGGTTACCATGGCCGCTTCGCTCATCGGCCTGATCACCCTGCTGGGAGCCGCCGTGGGACTGATGAACATCATGCTGGTGTCGGTGGGCGAACGAACCCGCGAGATCGGCACCCGCATGGCCTTGGGCGCCAAGCCCCGCGTGATCGAGCAGCAGTTCCTGTTCGAATCCATCCTCATCAGCCAGATGGGCGGCGCGGCCGGCATCGTGTTGGGCATTTTGTGCGGCAACCTTATTTCGCTGCTCACCGGCGGAGCCTTCGTCATCCCCTGGGGGTGGCTGGTGCTGGGGGTTGCGCTGTGCCTGCTGGTAGGCATCTGTTCCGGCTACCTGCCCGCCCGCAAGGCGGCGGGACTGGACCCCGTGGAGGCTTTGCGTTATGAGTAGCAGGGGACGTGTGGTCGTGGGACTCTCGGGCGGGGTCGATTCGAGCGTGGCCGCCTACCTGCTCAAGCAGCAGGGGTGGGACGTGGTGGGCCTGTTCATGCGCAACTGGCACGACACCACCGGCACCCTGGCGGGCGACTGCCCCTGGAACGACGACCGGCTGTTCGCCGAACTGGTGGCCAAAAAACTGGAAATTCCCTTCCATTTCATCGACCTGAGCGGCCCCTACCGCGAACGGGTGGTCGACTACATGTTCAGCGAATACGAACGGGGCCGCACCCCGAACCCCGACGTGCTGTGCAACCGCGAAATCAAGTTCGACGCCTTTCTGCAAGCAGCCCTCGACCTGGGCGCCGACTACGTCGCCACGGGCCACTACTGCCGTGTAGAGCAAACTCCCGATAAAAAATTCCGCCTGCTGGCGGGCGTCGACCGCAACAAAGACCAAAGCTACTTCCTTTGCCAGTTGAATCAGGCCCAGTTGTCGCGCGCGCTGTTTCCCATCGGCCACCTCGAAAAATCGGAAGTGCGCCGAATCGCCGCCGAGCAGGGGCTGGCCACCGCCGACCGCAAGGATTCGCAGGGCATCTGCTTTGTGGGCAAGGTCGACCTGCCCGTTTTCCTGCAACAGAAACTGGCCGCCAAACGGGGCGAAATCATCGAAATCGCCGCCGACTGGAAAGGGTACGACGCCCCCCACGACCCCTATCAACCCTACCGCTACACCCCCGCCGACGGAAGCGTGGCGGGACACCACAACGGCGCCCATTTTTACACCATCGGCCAGCGCAAAGGCCTGCAAGTGGGCGGCAAGGCCGAGCCGCTGTTCGTGCTGGCCATCGACACCACAACCAACACCGTCTACGTCGGCATGGGCGAGAACCACCCGGGTCTGTACCGCAGCGGACTGCTGATCCGCCCCGACGAGATGCACTGGGTTCGTCCCGACCTGGCCCTGGGCGAAGGAGCCTCGGCCCCCTTTCTGTTCCGTATCCGCTACCGGCAACCGCTGCAAACGGGAACCCTTACCCTGCGCGACGGAGCCGGAATCATCACCTTCGACCGCCCGCAGCGGGGCATCACCGCCGGACAGTTCGCCGCCTGGTACGGGCAGGACGGCGAGTTGATCGGATCGGGCGTAATCGACGCATAAAACCGCCATGAGAAAGATCGTTCTGTTTATCCTGCTGTTGCTTCCGGCCGTTGCCCCGGCTCAAAACAACGCCGCCCGGATCGAATTCGAACGCTCCGTGTGGGATTTCGGCCCGATCAAAGAGGTGGACGGGCCGGTGAGCTACACGTTCCGCTTCCGGAACGCCGGGTCGGCCCCGCTGGTCATTCTGAGCGTCGGCGTTACGTGCGGCTGCACCACGCCTCGTTTTTCCAAGGCCCCCATACCGCCGGGCAAGTCGGGCGAAATCCAGGTTTCGTTCGACCCCGAAAACCGCCCGGGCCCTTTTGAAAAAAGCCTGTCGGTCAACACCACCGACCCCCGAGGTACCCTCAGCCTGCTGCTGCGGGGGCAGGTGATCGGCCGTCCGCGCACCCTCAAGGACGACTACCCCTACTACCTGAGCGACGGCCTGCGCATGACCGAGCGCGCACTCTATCTCGGCCCCATTCCGCGCGGGCGGGTTACCACCCGCACCCTGGGCGTTGCGAACGATTCCGACCGCCCCCTCCGCATCGGGGTCGACGCCGCCCAACTGCCCGCCTACATCCGCGCCGTACCCAAAAAGAGCACCCTCGCCCCCCGCGAACGGAGCGAGGTAACCGTTTCCGTCGACGGCACGCAGGTCGATCTGTGGGGCATGCAAAAAACCTCGTTTTCGTTGCTGGTAAACGACAAGTCGCAGTGGGACCAGCCCATTGAACTGAGCGCCATTTTCACCGAAGATTTCAGCAAGGCCGATCCCCGGAAAGCCCCCATCGGCGACTACTCCTCGCTCTTTTACCACTTCAGCAACCAACCCGCCGGCCGAACCCTGGTGCGCCAGTTTTTCCTGTCGAACAGCGGCGCGGGCCCGCTCGTGATCCGCTACTTCGGCCCCAGCAGCGGCCGGATCAGGCTCGAATCCGACCGGATGACCCTTGCCCCGGGCGAGACCGCCACCCTCACCGCCACGGTCAACACCGCCGGAGTGGTGGGTCAAATTTCCGAAGGGGTGGTGATCATCACCAACGACCCTGTCCGTCCGGCCCGCGAACTGCGCCTGCTGGCCGAGATGGAGCGGTAATCCTCCCTCCCCGATAATTAACATTCCCCCGAGGGGTTGTTCAGAAACCAACAACCGTTGCCAACGGCCCGGAGATTTTGTACCTTTGCGGCTTGGAAATCCCTTTCGAAGAATGTTCAAAATACTAAAAAAGAGCCTATTAGCCCCATCGACCTACCTGATGGAGGTGGAGGCTCCCCGCGTAGCCCGCTCGGCCCAGCCCGGGCAATTCCTGATTGTGATCGTCGACGAAAAAGGCGAGCGTATTCCGCTCACCGTGTGCGACTACGACGCGGAGCGAGGCACCGTTACCATCGTCATTCAGGCCATCGGCGCCTCGACCATGCGCATCGTCGCGCTGGAAGAGGGCGACTCGTTCGCCGACTTCGTAGGCCCGCTCGGACACCCCTCCGAATTCATCCACCTGCCCGCCGAGGCCCTGGCTTCGAAACGTTTCCTGTTTGTGGCCGGAGGTTTGGGAGCCGCTCCCGTCTATCCGCAAGTGAAATGGCTGGCCCAGCGGGGCGTGCAGCCGCACGTGATTATCGGGGCCAAAAACAGGGAACTGGTGCTGCTCGAAGAGGAGTTCCGCGCCCTCACGCCCCACCTGCACATCGCCACCGACGACGGTTCGCAGGGATTCAAAGGGCTGGTTACCGACCTGCTCCGCAACCTGGTGGCCCAGGGGAACCGTTACGACGAAGTGATCGCCATCGGCCCCATGATCATGATGAAGTTCGTTTCGTTGACCACCCGCGAGCTGGGCATCCCCACCATCGTGAGCCTCAACACCCTGATGGTGGACGGCACGGGCATGTGCGGCGCCTGCCGCGTAACGGTGGGCGGAAAAACCCGCTTCGCCTGCGTGGAAGGGCCCGAATTCGACGGCCACGAGGTCGATTTCGACGAGGCGATGCGCCGCCAGGGCATGTACCGCACCATCGAAGAACGCCTGCGCGCCAAAGAGGCCGAACGGGCCGCCGGACACAAATGTAACATCGGACTCTAACGCACCGTTATCCCAAAGAACACCTGACCCCATGGCCAATAAAATAGAACGCACCCCCGTGCGGGAACAAGACCCCGCCACACGCGCCACCAACTTCGAAGAGGTGTGCTACGGATACAACGTGCAGGAGGCGCAACGCGAAGCCTCGCGCTGTCTCGACTGCAAAAAACCGCGCTGCGTGGACGCCTGCCCCGTATCGATCCAAATTCCGGCGTTTATCAAAGAGGTACTGAACGGCGATTTCGCGCAAGCCGCGCGGGTGATCGCCCAAGACAGCTCCCTGCCCTCGGTGTGCGGACGCGTATGCCCGCAGGAGATCCAATGCGAGGGGTCGTGCATCCTCGGCATCAAGGGCGAATCGGTGGCCATCGGCAAACTGGAACGTTTTGTAGGCGACTGGGGCCGCGAACAAAACGTCGTCCTGGCCGAACCCAAACCTTTCAACGGACACCGCGTGGCGGTGATCGGCAGCGGCCCCGCCGGACTATCCTGCGCCGCCGACCTGGCTAAAATGGGCTATGGAGTTACCATCTTCGAAGCGCTGCACCGCGCCGGAGGCGTGCTGCAATACGGCATCCCCGAATTCCGCCTGCCCAAAGAGAGCGTGGTGGAGGGCGAGGTGGAGAGCGTACGCCGGCTGGGCGTGAACATCGAAACCGACGTGGTGGTGGGACGCACCGTTACGGTCGATCAACTGCTCGACCAGGAGGGTTTCGACGCCGTCTTCATCGGATCGGGAGCCGGACTGCCCAACTTCATGGGCATCCCGGGCGAAAACCTGAACGGCGTGGTGTCGGCCAACGAATTCCTCACCCGCACCAACCTGATGAAGGCCTTCGACCAGTCGTACGACACCCCCATCTTCACGGGCAACCGCGTGGTGGTGGTCGGCGGAGGCAACGTGGCCATGGACGCCGTCCGAACCGCCAAACGGCTCGGCACCGAAGCATTTATCGTATACCGCCGCTCCGAAGCCGAACTCCCCGCACGCACCGAAGAGGTACACCACGCCAAGGAAGAGGGCATCGACTTTCAAATGCTCACCAACCCCACCGAAATCCTCGGAAACGACAAAGGATGGGTAACCGGCATACGCTGCATACGCATGGAACTGGGCGAACCGGACGCCTCGGGACGACGCTCCCCCGTCCCCATCGCCGGATCGGAATTCGAAATCCCGTGCGACGTGGTGGTCATGGCCCTGGGTACCTCGCCCAACCCGCTGATCGCCCACACCACCCCGGGACTCGAAACCTCCCGCCGAGGCGGCATCGTCAGCTCGGACGAAGGAGCCACCACCCGACCCGGCATCTTCGCCGGAGGCGACGCCGTTACCGGATCAGCCACCGTGATCCTGGCCATGGGAGCCGGCCGCAAAGCCGCTGCCGCCATCCACGACTACATCCGCTCGCTGAAATAAGGCCGGACTCTTCGAGTCTTTTATTCTAATTTTTCTCCAACTGCGCTCAGTCCCCGTGTGCCCACGGTGGGCTTTCCTGTGTTTACTCTAACTGCGCTCGGGCCGCGCAGGCCCCGCGTGCCCGCGGCGGGCGGTTTTGGGTTTGTGCGGTTGGGTTGTACCGGGTGGTTGGCTTGCGGCTGCGTTGGGAGCTACTGCGTAGTTTTGGGTACGAACGGGACGGCCCTCGCCCGAAAGCAAGCTTTCGTTCGCCTCCCCACCCCATCTCCAAAGCCGTCGGCTCTTTCCAACGCATCCGGGCGCCTCTGCCGCCATCACGGCCAATCAACATCAACATCGTGAGAAAACGCCATAATCCAATAGTCGGACCAGT
>JAVBPJ010000019.1:0-36539 GCA_031549665.1 Rikenellaceae bacterium | reverse complement strand
TTGGAGCCCTAATTGACTGGGGGGGTGGGGGGGCTTTAATTGCCCTAACACTGGGGCGGGGCTGCCAAGTGGTGGGCAGCCCCTCCGCTGTGTTCGGAACCGTCGGCTCGGATTAGTTGGCCGGCGTGTCGAGGCCCATTTTGCGGAGCAGGGGAGCCACCGTGGGTTCGGCTCCGGCGAATTCGACGTACAGCTCCATGGCGGGACGGCTTCCGCCCGGCTCAAGGATGTGCTTGCGGAACGAAGCGGCCACCTCGGGGTCGAAAATACCGCCCGGTGCGCGCGTGAAGTGTTCGAAAGCGTCGGCCTCCAGCACTTCGGCCCATTTGTAGCTGTAATAACCCGCCGCGTATCCGCCCGAGAAGACGTGTGCGAAGTTGGTCGAGAAGCAGGTCCCGTCAACCACCGGCAGCACCGAGGTACGCTGGGTGGCCGCCCGTTCGAAAGCGGGTACCGAGGTCGTTACCGGCGCCGTAACGGTGTGCCAGGCCATGTCCGTAATGCCGAATTGCAGTTGGCGCACGTTGAGGTAGGCGGCCAGGTAGCGTTTCGAGGCTTCGATCTTGGCGATCAGTTCGGCGGGCATTTTTTCGCCGGTTTGGTAGTGGGTGGCCCACAGGTCGAGGAACTCCTTGCGGTCGACCCAATTCTCCATCAGTTGCGAGGGAAGCTCCACGAAATCGCGGTAGACGTTCGTTCCGGTCAAACTGGCGTAGGTGCCTTTGCCGATCATTCCATGCAGGCCGTGGCCGAATTCGTGGAAGACGGTAACCACCTCGTCCAGGGTGAGCAGCGAGGGGGTGGTTTCGGTCGGCTTGGTGAAGTTGCACACCAGCGAAACGATCGGGATCACCGGTTTTCCGTTCTCCACGCAGGCTTGGCGGTACGAGGTCATCCACGCGCCGCCGCGTTTTCCGGCACGGGGAAAGTAGTCGATATAGAGCACGGACAACAGCTCTCCGTCCTTGTCGTACACCTCGAAAGCGTGTACGTCGGGGTGGTAGACGGGGAGTTTTGCGTTTTCCCTGAACTCAAGGCCGTACAGCTTGCCTGCCATCAGGAAGAGGGCGTCTTGCACGCTCTCCAGACGGAAGTAGGGGCGGGTCATCTCGTCGGTCAGGTTGTAGTGGCTTTCCTTGTAGCGTTCGCTCCAAAAAGACCAGTCCCAGGGCATCAGGGTTTCGGCGAATCCTTCCGTTTTGGCGTAGGCGGCGATGGTGGCCACTTCGTTTTGCGCAAAACCTTTCGAGGCCCCGAGCAGTTGGTTGAGCATGGTGTCGACGTGGGCGATGTCTTTGGCCATGCGCTCCTCAAGCACGTAGTCGGCGTAGGTGGGGTAGCCCAGCAGGTTGGCCAGTTCGAGCCGCAGGTTGGCGATTTGCAGGATGTTCTGCTGGTTGTCGAAAGCGTCGTTGAACGCGCGGCTGCTGAAGGCCCGGTAGAGCTTTTCGCGCAGGTCGCGCCGCTCGGCGTAGGTTACAAAGGGAACGTAGCTGGGGGCTTGCAGGGTGAACAGCCAGCCGCTTTTCCCTGCCTCCTTGGCTTCGTGGGCGGCGGCGTCGCGGATCGAGGCGGGCAGGCCGGCCAGCTCGGTCGAGTCGGTGATCTCAAGCTGGAAGGCGTTGGTGGCCCCAAGCAAGTTTTGCTCGAACTGCAGGCTGCGTTGCGAGAGTTCGGTGGTCAGGGTGCGGTAGCGCTCCTTTTGTTCGGGGGTGAGGTTGGCCCCGCTGCGGACAAATTGTTTGTAGCTGTTTTCGAGCAGCATGGAACCCTCCTGGGTCAGGCCCAAACCGGCACGCTGCTCGTACAGGCTGCGCACGCGGGCGAACAGGGGTTCGTTCAGCATGATGTCGTTCGAAAATTCGGTCAGCACGGGCGACAGCTCCATGGCCAGGGCCTGCATCGAGTCGCTGGTTTCGGCGCTGTTGAGGTTGAAAAACAGGGTCAACACCCGCTCCAGCGGTTGCTGGGCCGTTTCGAGTGCCACGACGGTGTTCTCGAAGGTGGGCGCCTCGGGGTTCTCGGCAATTTGGCGGATGGCATCGCGTCCCAGCGAGATCAATGAATCGACGGCAGGACGGTAGTGTTCCAGTTTGATTTGATCGAAAGGAGGCACTCCGTGCGGGGTTTTCCATTCGGCCAGCAGCGGATTTTCCGGGTGGCTGGCACACCCGCTCAGTAAAACGGAAGTCATCATCAGAAGGGTTGCGTATTTTTTCATGGCAAAAACAGGGGGTTATGAAGAATGGGGGTTATTGTCCGTAGTAGTTATCCAGGAAGCTGTTGCTCTTTTCGTATTTCAACACGTCGGACAGCATGGACGACTTGGCGCGGATCGAGAAGCTCCAGCTTTGCCGGAATCCGATCGGAACCCAGGACAGGGTCGCTTGAAAGTCGTGCAGATCGCGGCGGATCATGATCGCACCCGGGGTCAGCTTTTTTTGTTCAAAGTCGTATCCGCCGCCGAATTCAACGGCCCATTTCTTGGTCAGGGTTACCGACCCGTTGAAGTTGGCGGTTTGCATCAGTTCGGTGGTATTTCCCGGCCGACTGTAGCGGAATGAATAGCCGAATCCGACGCTCCAGGGGATGTCGAAATCGTAGTACTGCGACGCCAACAACTGTGCCGCGGCGATAGCGCTGGCCTGGTCGTTTTTGTTGGGGTCGAAAAAACCGCGCGCGGAAGGGTCGTTGACGGCGTTTTGGACCTGAGCGTTCGAGTTGTTGTTGGGGTTGTTGCTGGCGGCGGTTTTGCTGTCTTTTTTGACGGCCGAACTGAACGAATAGTTGAATCCGAACGAGAGCGAGGTCATGCGTACCAGCTTGCCCTGTTCGGTCATGAATTTGTCGATCTTCCGGCCATTGGCATTCACCTGGTAGGGGTCGAACGTGGCGGTTAGGTCGAGGTTTACGCCTTTGAACAGGGTGGTGCGGAAGTTGGCGCTGAAAGGGGCCAGCCGCAACGAGTCGGCCACGAAATTGTACGACGAGCCGATGTTGAAGGCTTCGATGAGTTTTATTTTCCGTACTCCCGAGGTGTCTTTCTCGCTGGGGGCTTTCATTTCGAGCGTGTTGCCGACACCGAAGCCCAGGGCCATCGACCGGCCTGTGCCGGGTAGGCCGTATGTTTCGGCGGCGACATCGGCGAAGGGCGAGTAGCGCATGGTGTTGCCGGCTTTGTCGTACTGAACGGTTTCGTAGTAGCCGTATTTGTCGGACCCGAAGTCGGGCGAGAACGAGAACGAAACGTTGGGGGTGAATACGTGGCGGATGCGGATCGCTTTCGCCTCGTCGCGCCCCATGGTGTACTCCCCGTAAAGTTTGGTATTGGTGCCTACGCCAAAGCTGTAGTTGAACACGCGGTAGAATCCGTGGGTGGTGTCGCTGGGTTCGATTTGTTCGGTGGCGGGATTCCAGTCGCGGTACACTTTACGAAAATACCACCGCTCGGTGTAGTTGACCCCGGGAGTGAAGTTCATGTATTTCAACAGGTTGAACGACATGCTCACGGGTATCCGGTGTTGGATGCCGCTCCTCATATTTTCGAGCATCCCCTGTTTCATAAAATCCTCCTCCTGGAAATGGGAGGTGTTCGACAGGTCCATGTTGTAGGTAAAGGCGAGCTTTTCGTACCACCGCTCCTTCCCGATGGCCTCTTTGCGTCGGAAGGGGTTGATGCGGTTCACGTTGAACGACATGGTGGGCAAGGTCAGCATCATGGCGCCGCTTTGCAGGTTCTGCGAATGGTTGGCGCTGAGGGCCAATGAGAATGGTTTTCCTGCAAAGGTCTTTGAGTAGGAGACCGACGAACTGGTCGAAGTTTGCAGGTAATCGTTCAGGTCGGTGGCGTTGTACTTGTTGTAGTTTTTGCTGGCGTAGTTGACACTGGCCGAAAAGGTGGAGTTGGGGCGGAACTTGGGGTCTTGCGAATGGCTCCACCGAACCTGCATGTTGTTGCTGCGCATGTAGTCGGCGCTGCCCTGTTGGCCGATCACGTCGTTGGCGTAGTCGAACGAGAAGTTGCCGCGGAATTTATACCGTTTGGTGTAGTTCGTGGCAAGGTGGGTCTCCCACGATCCCTTGGTGTAGATCCCTCCCGTAAGCCGCAGATCGACATAGTCGTTGAAAACGAAGTAGTATCCGCCCTCCCGCAGAAAGAACCCTTTTTGCACCTCTTCGCCGATTTCGGGGATGATAAAGCCTGAATTCCGTTCGCTTTTCTGCGGGAAAAATCCGAACGGAACCCCGAGGATGTAGAACGGAACGCCCTCGAAATTCAGGTAAGCGGGGCCAAAGACCACCTTTTTGTTCGGAACCACCGACCCTTTGGTCATTTGCAGGTGGAAGTGCGGAGGGTCCGCATCGCAGGTGGTGTAGCGCCCCCCCTTGAGGTGCATCACGTTGTCGGGCATTTTTTTGACGGTTCCGCCCGAAAGGAATCCCTCTCCCTCCTGGGTTTTGATGCCCCGGATGATGGCCATCTCCGTGTCGATGTTGTACTTGATCGAGTCGAGTTCGTATTCGGTTTGGTTTTGCTTGAACACCGGTTGGGTGTACCGCGGAGGGGTGGCCATCAAGTCGACCGTGCCGCGCGCGAAGACGTTTTTGGTGGTCATGTCGAAGTGCATGTACTGCGCATCGATCGACATGTCCTGGTAGTTGATGGTGGCGTCCTTGTAGAAGAAAAGTTGATCGTTGGTCACCTCGTACACCAGCGAGTCCTGCACCTTGCCGGTTACGGCCTCCTGCAGGGAGGAGTGGGTCAGGTCGTCCACAAAGGGAATGGTGTCGGCCGGGAAGACGATCAGCGAATCGTTCACCAGCGAATCGGCGTAGCTGTTGTCCGAAAGTGGCAGGGGAGCCAATTCGGGGTCGAGCAGGCGCGTCACTTCCCGCGTGAGCGAATCACTCGCTGCACCCTTCAACGGGCCCGGCATCGAACCAGGGGTCGCCAAAACCGCCGCTGTCCAAAACAACAGGAGCAGGGTACCCAGGGGGCGTTTTCGGAACGAATGGCGCAAAGTTCGGCGAAATGAATTAATTTTGGGGCGTCTGTCTACAACCAGCAAAGGTAAATAAAAATGGCAAAACAGCGTGTTATAGGTTGGATGTTGGTGCTTTTGCCGCTCTTTTGCGGACCGACGGCCCGGGCCGATCGGCAACCCGCCGCCGGACTCCAATGCGTGGTGATCGACCCGGGACATGGAGGGAAAGACCCGGGGGCGGTGGCCGGATCGATCCGCGAGAAGGACATCAACCTGGGTGTGGCCCTGAAATTGGGCCGGATGCTGCGCGAGGAGTTTCCCGACCTGCGCGTGGTGTACACCCGCAGCGACGACCGCTTTATCGAACTGGACGAACGGAGCAAAATCGCTTCGCGGGCAGGTGCCGACCTGTTCATTTCGATCCACACGAATGCCAGCACCAACGCGCAACCCTTCGGCACCGAAACCTACGTGATGGGGGAGGACAAGGGAAACCGCAACCTGTCGGTGGTGATGCGCGAAAACTCGGTGATCAGCCTCGAAAAGGATTACAGTTCGCGCTACGAGGGGTACGACCCCTCGTCGTCCGAGTCGGTGATCATGTTTTCGCTGATGCAGTACTCGTACCAAAACCAGAGCCTGTCGCTGGCCGAACTGATCCAGCGCGAGTATGCCGGCCACGCCAAACGGGCCGACAAGGGCGTGAAACAGGCCGGTTTTCTGGTGCTTTGGCGCACCCCCATGCCGAGCGTGCTGACCGAGGTGGGATTCATTTCGAATCCGGCCGAGGCGCGTTACCTGGCTTCGGCCGACGGGCAACAAAAAATCGCCGCTTCGCTGGCCCGGGCCGTGGGCAGCTACAAGCAACGGACGGACAGCCGCACCATCGCCGTCGCCCCCTCCTCTGCCGAAACCGCTGCAACTGCCCCGGCCGCAGGGAATGGTTCCGGCACTCAATTCCTGGTGCAGGTTCGCAGCGCGTCGAGGCCCATCGCCATCAACCGGTCGAATTTCGGCAGTTACGCCCCGCAGGTGATCGAGAAACGGATCGACGGGCGGTACAAATATTATTGCGAGCCATCCGATTCTTACAAAGAAGCACTACTTTTGCAGCAGAAGGTCAGGGACCATTTCCCCGATGCCTTTTTGGTGGCCTTCCGCAACGGTGTGCAAGTGCCGCTAAGTCAAGCGATCCGATAATAAAATGAGTGCATTTACAAAGAAAAAACTATCGAGAGAGGTCAAGATCGGCATCTATGGCGTGAGCATGATCCTGTTGCTTTATCTGGGAATCAACTACATCAAGGGGAGCGAAATATTCAGTCGCAACAACACCTACTACGCCACTTTCGACGATGCGGCAGGGCTGGTGGCCTCGTCGCCCGTCGAAATCCGCGGATACCGCGTGGGGACGGTCGAAACCGTGTGGTACGACCTCGAAAAACGCAAAGTCGTCATCGAATTCTCGGTGAAAAAATCCTATCCCCTGCCGGTTAATTCTCTGGTAAAGATCACCTCGACCAGCCTGCTGGGATCGAAAATCCTGCAAATCAACCTGGGCGACGTGGCCCAGCAGTACCACAGCGGCGATACGGTGCGGAGCGTTGTGGAAAAGGGATTGATGGAGCTTGCGTCGAGCGAATACGACAAGCTCAAGGAACAGGCTTCGAGCCTGGTGCAGAAACTGAACGACGCCCTCGAAGGGCTTAACAACGTGCTGAGCGAGCGCAATGTGGCGAACATTTCGGCCACCCTCGAAAATCTGAACGCCCTGACCGGAAACGCCAACCAAATCGTGGAGGGCGACCTCAAGGCGACCATCCGCAACGTGCGGCAATTGTCGGACGATCTGCGCCAAACTGCGCCGAAGATCGATCAAATCGCGCAGAATGTCGCCCAAATGACCGACACGCTGCAGGCGGGAATGCCGCTGCTGATGTCGCGGGCGACCGGATCGCTCGATCGGCTGGAGCAGGTTTTGGTCAAAATAGACCAGGGCGAAGGATCGGCCGGAAAGTTGGTGAACGACCAGCAGCTGTACGAAAACCTGGTGCAGGTCTCCTCCGACCTGTCGCTGCTCGTCCAGGACATCAAGGAAAATCCGGGCCGTTACATCCACCTGTCGGTCTTCGGGGGGAATACCAAAAACAAAAGCGCTGGGCAAAAATCCAAGGAGCCTAAAGAGCTCAAAGAGTCTAAATAATCTAATACAAGGCGCAGAACTCCAGTCCGTTCTTGTTCCCGTCCGTCCGACGGGGACTCCGGATCCGAAACTCAGGGAGTAGCCCTCTGCAACGCCAACGGGCCTCACCACAACCACGCGGCGCGATTACCCCGGGTAATCGCGCCGCTTGTTGCAAGGAGCTTGGCTTGTTGCGCAGCAAGGAGCTGCAAAGGCGGGCCTAAAGATCGAGCGAAAGCAGTTCGGCACCCCGCGCGTTCCACACCTTGAGCGTGGCCTTGTCGCCCCGTTTCGAGAGCATCATCACCGTAGCGCCTTTCAACTGGAATCCACCGCCAATCACCACGGGGAAGTTGTTTTTCACGCTGTGCGCGGGCAGGTAGGCGTAGCGGTGGGTGTGTCCGTTGATGGCCACATCGAACGGCGCCTTGGCCAACACGGGTTGCCACAGGTCGAAACAGGGATTGTAACGGTCGGTTTCGGGGCCGTAGATGGGGATGTGGTGGATCAAAATCCGTTTCGAAGCCTTTTTGAACGCCTGCGAGGCGATCTCCTGTTTCAGAAAGCCCACCTGCGCCTGCCGCAAGCCCGTGAAGTCGTTCCAGCCGTAGTATACGGGGTGGTCGTCGGGTTTGTCCTCGCCGCAGTCCAGCAGCACAAAGCGGGTGTCGCCCCAGTTGAAAGCGCTGTACACCCGATTGTCCACGTAGTCGAACAGTTCGCGCAGATACACCGAGTAGGCGTTGCGTATTTCGTGATTCCCGCGCAGGTAGAAGACCGGAACGCCGGAAGCTCCCACACGGTCGTTGAAGTACGAGATCGAACCGATGGCCTGCGCCTGCGTGGCGGGATCGTCGATGCAGTCGCCGTTGAAGACCACAAAGTCGTACTTCCGGTCCCGAACCACTTCCCAGAGCGAATCCATGGTCGGCCATTTTTGGTGCAGGTCATTGAATATCAGCAGGTCGAAATCCGAGGTCGAGGCCTTTGGCAGGGTGAAACGGTACAGGGGCGAGGTTTGGGTGCCTCCGAAAATCTTTTCGTATCCGCCGTAAAAAAGCACCTCCTGCGAACAAACGCGGTAGTAGTAGGGTTGTCCGGGGGTGAGTCCGTCGAGGCGGATTTTATTGAGCTGGTTGCCCGCCAGCGCCTGCCCGTCGACCAGCGTGCGGGCGCGGGTAAGACGGGTCGAGTCGGTGCCGTATTCCACCCAACTGTAAGCCGGAGCGTGCGTCTGCCACATGACGGTGATTCCGTCTCCCGTCGGATTTTGCAGGTAGGGCTGGGTGCGGAAAATTTGGCCATATTCGATGTGCGCCACCACTGGACGGTGGTCCGAAGCCATCGGCTCGTTCAGCACCTCGCGGTGCAGGGTGCGGCTGAAACAGGCCTCCCCCTTGTAGCGCAGAATGTAGTCGATGCACGAACGGGGCCGCGGCGCCGGTGAGGTGGGTTGGGTAATGTCATTCAGGGGTTGGAACGTTTTGAAAAGTGCTTTTGCCGGGTCGGAGTCGGGACGGAAATTCATGTCGCCGGCCAGGAAAACGGGTTTGCCCGGACAGGTGCGGGCCACGCTGTCGATCATTTCGACCGAACGCATGCGGTCTTCGGGGGTCAGCGAAAGGTGGGTTACCAGAAAGTAGTAATCGGCAAATTCGGCCACCAGCAGCACGCGGGCCTCTTCGCGGCCGGGGAGGGCGATGCGCCGCACCGACAACGGTTTCTCTTTCGACAGCAGCCCTACGCCGTAGCCGCCCCCCTCGTAGGGGATGGCCTGCGCAAAGGTGCCGTACATGCCCGTGCGGCGGGACAGGCTGTCGATCACGAACCGCTTGCCGCTGCGGCGGGTGAGGCTGTCCAGCTCTTGCAGGGCGCACACGTCGGGTTGTTGGGCGGCGATCACCCCCGCCGTTCGGTCGTAGTCGATGCGGTTGTCCATGCCGGTACACCCCTTCACGTTGTAGGTCATCAGGCGCAGTTCCCGTACGGGCGTTTCGGCCCAGGCGGCGAGGGTACCTCCCAAAAGCAGTGCAAAAACAAGCAGGCGTTTCATGTGGTGTCGATTTTTTGGTTCTTCCAAAGGTAACAAAGATTCTTTTTGTACCTTTATCCTCCGTGGAAAATGACCGCGTGAAACCGATGAAAATAGAACAAGCTACCCTCGATTTTTTGGCCGACCTGCACCGGAACAATTACCGCGACTGGTTCCAGTCCAACCGTCCCCGTTACGAGGCCGCCAAAGAGAATGTACTGGCCGTGGCGGCCGAACTGATCGAAGCGATCAACCGCTTCGACCCCTCGCTGGGGTATCCCGATCCGCGGAAACTGCTTTTCCGGATCAACCGCGACACCCGTTTTTCGAACAACAAGGATCCCTACAAAAGCCACCTGGGAGTAATCCTGAACGCCGAGGGGAAAACGGCCTCGCTCCTGTCGGGTTACTACCTGCATGTCGAGGCGGGCGGGAGTTTCCTCTCGTGCGGGGCCTACATGCTGCCCCCCGAAGAGCTGCGCGCGGTGCGCACCGAAATCGACCGCCAGTGGGAACGGTTCCATGCCATTATGTCGGCGCCCGGCCTCCGCGAACTGTTCGGCGACCTGTCGCGCGAGGATCAACCCCTGAGCCGGGTTCCGCGAGGTTTCGACGCCTTGTCGCCAGCTGCCGAGGTCCTGAAATTACGTCACTTTTACGTGTGGCGCCCCCTGTCAGACAGTCAGATTGTCAGTCCCGGGCTGGTCTCCGAGGCGGCGGCGTGTTTCGAACAAACCAAATTGCTGAATGATTTTCTGAATGAGGCGATTCGGGGGGCAAGATAAAGAGGTGAGAATCAGCGAAAAATAAAAACGCCCCGCGCCTGCACTGAAATGGTGCATAATTGCGACAAAATCGCAGGGTTTTTTGCATAATATTTGCGCGTTTATTAAGCAGACCAAGGTCCACAGGCGAGTCGCAGAGTAGTGAATATATGGGCATTTTGCCCGGTGGGTTTGGAGTCACTACTCGTGCCTCGCCTCCGCCTGGGGGGTTCCAATAAGGAACCCCCTTTTTATTTCTCCTTTTTTGTGTTGTGTAGCATGAATTTTGCTGGTTTTTTAACCAAACCAAACCCCGACATGAAAAAAGGAATCTCCCTGTTGGTCGCCGCCCTTCTTGGAGGAAACGTTTTGGCTCAGGCGCCCGATTCGATCGGAGAAAAAACTTCACGTTCAGAGGATAACGTCGACGTGACGGGCGTTCCGCTCCTTTCGTTCGACCGTTCGCGGGGCTTTGGCATCGGGGGTGTCGGGGTTCTCTTTTTCCGCATCGAACCCAACGAAAAGACTCCTCCCTCGTTGGCGCTGGCCGCCGCGGCCTATACCACCAAAAACAACTGGATGGCCTTTGGGCTGACCCAGCTCTATTTCAAAGACAACAACTACCGCCTGACGGCCGGAGGGGGATACCTCAATTCGAACTTCCAAACCTACCAGGATTACGGCGATATGGACAACGTGCAGGTTCCCTACACGAACAAAGGGATGGTGATCCACCTCTCGCCGATGATTCGCCTGCACGGGCCGCTCTACGCAGGGATCAACGTGGGGGTGTTCCGTTCCGACCTCACCCTGCACGAGCCCGATGGCAGCGATTCCGAGTCGAAGAATTGGGTGAACGGGCTGGGCGTGGGGGTATTGTACGACACCCGCGACAACCCGTACAATGCCACCCGGGGCGTGTCGGCCTCGCTGCGTTTTAACGTCTACCCCTCGTGGTTTGGCAACGATTCGGTTTTCAACAAGGTGTTGTTGCAGGCCAACTACTACCACCGGATCGACCCGACGAAGGTGATTGCCTCGCGGGTGGCCGTCAACGCGGCCATCGGCCCCGAAGTGCCTTTCGTGGCACAGGTCTACGTGGGCGGACACGACATTCGGGGCTACACCAAAGGCGAATACCGGGGCAATCAGGTCTACTCGGCCCAGAGCGAACTGCGCTGGAATGTCTACCGCCGCTGGGGGGCCGTGGGATTTTTCGGCCTGGCGCTGGCCTCGTCGCCCGAACAGACCAGCCAGTTGCTGCCGGGCGGAGGGGTGGGGGCGCGATTCGTGGCCTTGCCCAAATACAACGTCAACTTCGGCCTCGATGCCGCCGTGGGACACAACGACTGGGGCATCTATTTCCGCATCACCGAGGCGTTTTAGGGACTCGCTGGCGATCGAACACAACCCTTCAGGTTTTTGGGATCGATACAAGGTTGTCCCCTTTTATCGGAGGATTCGCCCATCCCCGCATCTTTTTCAGCAGAATCGTTCTCAAATGGAGAGGGAGCAAGGCTCATGCCTTACTCCCTCTCTATGTTTTATCCTCTTGGAACACCTATTTCATCCGCAGCCGCTGGCCGAGGCTCAGGGTACTTTCGCGGCTTATTTTGTTGAGTTTGCAGATGTTGTCGATGGTGGTTCCGTAGCGGATGGCCAGCCGTCCCAAGATATCGCCCGAGCGTACGGTGTGGTAGACGGGGCCGGTGGTGGCGGGAGCCGGCTTGGGCGCGGCGGCGCGCTTGAGGGTCGAATCGTCGGCCGACGCCAGCAGGCCCTCGCCCACGTTGGGGTCGAGTTCATCGCCCTCGTCCAGGAGTTCGGAGGCGCGCGAGTGGATGCTGAAGTAGGAGCGGTTCAGGGCGAAAGTCTGGTAACGCAGTTTCCCGTTTTCAAAGTCGATCAGGAACTGAGGGTCGAACGACTGGTCCTGATACCGGGTTTCGAAGTGGAGGTGGAATCCTCCCGAGGCTCCGTAGGCGCGGCCCGTGTTGCCGCAATAACCGATTACCTGTCCGGCCTTGACGTAGTCGTTCACCTGAACGTTCCGCTTGGAGAGGTGGGCGTACCAGGTCTCCAGCCCGTTGGGGTGGCGCACAATCACCAAATTCCCGAACCCGCCGGTGTTGTATTGGGCGTAGCGCACCTTGCCGTCGAAGGCGGCCAGGATGGGTTCGCCCGGTTTGAGCGGCACGTCGATGCCGTGGTGGTTCCTGCGGCCGCGCGGGCCGTACCCCGAGGTTACTTTCCCGTGGGTGGGCAGTACGAATTCGTTCATGTCGTCGACGAGCTTCAGGTCGACGGTCTGGGGGAGGTCCTGCAGGTCGACGTTGCGGTACGAGAAGATCGAGGCGGTGTCCCAGTGGCTCTGGTAAACGGCCAGACCATCCAGGCGGCTCAGGTCGGGACGGTAGAATTCCCAGGTATTATTGCTGAAAATGATCACTTTGGTCTCGGGATCGGCCGTGGTGATCGTGTCCATGGGGCGACGGGGGAGTTCCTCCAGTTTGGGGGTATTTTGCGGTGTCGAGCCTCGCCGGACGGTACGTTGAGCCGTTGCCTCGCTATTGGAAAGCAGGAAGAACAGGAGCGCGAAACAGGCGAAAAATCTCATATCGGATCGAAATTTGGCGGAAAACAGCCAAGAGTATGCAAAGCTAACAAAATAATCCGGAATACGGCGCTAAAAAATCCCGCGCCCTGCCGGCCTGCACCGGCAGAACGACAAAACGCGGGAATGGGCAAAGGGCTTATTACCCTTTGTAGAACGGGGGTTTAACCACCTCGGCGGCGATCTGTTTGTCGCGGATCAGGATGGCGATTTTGGTTCCGGCAATGGCGTATTCGGGCGCCACGTAGGCGAGCCCGATTCCCTTCTTGAGGCTGGGCGACTGGGTGCCTGAGGTAACGACACCGATCTTTTTCCCGTCGGGGGCCACCACTTCGTAGCCGTGACGGGGAATGCCGCGCTCGGTCATCTCGAAACCGACCAGCTTGCGGGTTGCTCCGTTCCGTTTGAGTTCTTCCATCAGCGGACGGTCGATAAATTCCTTGCCGTCGGCGAATTTGACGATCCAGCCCAGTCCGGCCTCGATGGGCGAGGTGGTGTCGTCCAGGTCGTTGCCGTAGAGGCAGAAGCCCATCTCAAGGCGCAGGGTGTCGCGTGCGCCGAGGCCGATGTTTTTCAGGCCGAACTCTTCGCCCGCTTTCCACACGGCTTTCCACAGTTTTTCGGCGTCTTCGTTGGCGACATAAATTTCGCACCCGCCCGAACCGGTGTAACCGGTGATGGAGAGGATGGCGTTCGGGATGCCGGCGATTTCGGTCTTGCAGAAGGTGTAGTATTCCATCTCCTCGACGGGCTGGGGGCAAAGTTTCTGCACCAGTTTCATGGCCAGGGGGCCCTGGATGGCCAGTTGGGCGATTTCGTCCGAGGCGTTGTAGAGCTCCTTGCCGGGGACGAGGTCGAACTTGGAGGCGTGCGAACACAGGAATTCCCAATCTTTTTGGGTGTTCGATGCGTTCACCACCAGCAGGTAGGTAAGGTCGTCGACTTTGTAGATCAACAGGTCGTCCACAATGCCTCCCTGTCCGTTGGGAAAACAGGTGTATTGCACCTTGCCGTCATAGAGTTTCGACACGTCGTTCGTGGTAACGTACTGGAGAAAGGGCAGGGCGTTGGGGCCTTTGACCCAGATTTCGCCCATGTGGCTCACGTCGAACAGACCCGCGCCCGCGCGTACGGTGGCGTGTTCGTCGTTGATGCCGCTGAATTCGATGGGCATATGGTAGCCGGCAAATTCGGCCATCCGCGCACCATTGGCAATGTGGTGTTTGGTAAAGGGAGTTGTTTTCATGGTATGGATTGAAGATTATTGTTGGTCGGGTTGGTGGGCGGTCCAGTCGGGCGACCGCAGGGGGATTTCCGCGCCGTCGGGCGTGGCGAGTACGGCCCCGTTTTCGGCTGGTGTGATGTGTCCGATCACGTCGATGCCGGGCAGGGTAAGCAGGGTTTGGTGGTGTTCGAGCGGGGCGGTGAAGAGCAGTTCGTAGTCGTCGCCTCCGTTTAGGGCGGCCACCACCGGGTCCATCCGCAGCTCTTCGGCCAGCGCGAAACTTTGCGAGGCGATGGGCAGGCGGTCGAGGTAGATGCGCGCTCCTGCGTCGGAACGGCGGCACAGGTGGAGCGTGGCCGAGGCGAGTCCGCGCGTGATGTCGATCATGGCCGTCGGGACAATGCCGGCCGTTTTCAGGGCGTGGAGGATGTCGACCCGCGCCGTCGGTTTCAGTTGTCGCTCCAGCAGGTAGTTGTAGCCTTCGAACTGGGGCTGGCTCACTTGATTGTCGCGCAGCACCCGTTTTTCGCGTTCCAGCAGTTGGAGTCCCAGGTAGGCGGCTCCGAGGTTGCCGCTCACGCAAAGCAGGTCGTTGGGCCGGGCGCCGCTGCGCAGGGTCAGTTCGGCGGACGTGGTGCGGCCGATGACGGTGGCGGCGAGGGCCAGCCCGGTGATCGACGACGAGGTATTCCCGCCGATCAGCTCCAGTTGGTACTCTTTGCAGCCGTGGCGGATGCCGTCGTAGAGCGATTCGGCCTCTTCGACCGAAAAACGGGCCGACAGGCCGATGCTGACGGTCAGAAATTCGCTTTGGGCATTCATGGCGCACAGGTTCGACACGGCGGCCGTAACCAGTTTGCAGCCCAGGTGGGTGAGCGGGGTATAGCTCAGGTCGAAATCGATCCCTTCGAGCAGCGTGGCCTGCGAAATGACTTCCAGGTAATCGCCCCGGTCGATCACCGCCCCGTCGTCGCCAATCCCCTGACGGATTGAACGATGGATGGGATGAGTGAATCGGGCGGTTAACTGCTCTACAAAAGCGACTTTCCCCAAACGGGCGATCTCGGTGCGGCTCATCGGCGGTTGTTTTTGCAAATGTAAGATTAAAAAAATAACTTTACCGCTCCGTTTTTGAACCAAATCACAGGCACCATGCTTAACATCGTACTGTTCGGCCCCCCGGGCGCAGGCAAAGGTACTCAGGCCGAGAAGCTGCAGCAGAAGTACGGACTCCTCCATCTTTCGACCGGAGAGGCCATCCGCGAGCAGATCCGCCAGGGAACCGACCTGGGCAAATTGGCCGCCCAGCAGATGGAGGGAGGCAAACTGGCTTCGGACGAGTTGGTGCTTGGCATCATCGAAAATTACCTGGCCGAACACATTCAGGCGCCCGGCATCATTTTCGACGGGTTTCCGCGCACCCTTCCGCAGGCCGAAGCGTTCGAAAAAATGCTGCGCCGCCGCAAAACCTCCGTTACGCTGATGCTGGCCCTTGAGGTCGAGGACAAAGCCGTGATCGAACGCATTCTTTTCCGCGGCAAAACCAGCGGCCGCGCCGACGACCAAAACATCGGCACGATCAAAAACCGCCTGACCGTCTACAAACGCCAGACAGCCGTGGTGGCCGAATACTACAAGGCGCACGACAAGTTCGTGGCCATCAACGGAAACGGAACCATCGACGAAACTTTCGAACGCCTGTGCCGTTCGATCGACCGTTGCCTGTCCGTATCTCCCAAATAGTTGCATCCAAATCCCCCGATGAGCAAAAAATTCACCGAGTACAAAGGGCTTGATATGCCCGCCATTGCCGCCCAGGAGCTTGAAACCTGGGATCGTAACGACACCTTTCATTGCAGTTTAGCCTCGGGCGAAGGCCGCCCCAGCTTCGTTTTCTACGAGGGGCCTCCCTCGGCCAACGGAACCCCGGGCATCCACCACATGATGGCCCGCACCATCAAGGACATTTTTTGCCGCTACAAAACCCAGCAGGGATTCCTGGTCGACCGCAAGGCCGGGTGGGATACGCACGGGCTGCCCGTGGAGTTGGGCGTGGAAAAGAAGCTCGGCATCACCAAAGAGGACATCGGTAAAACGATCACCATCGAAGAGTACAACCGCACCTGCCGCAGCGAAGTGATGATCTACACCGACCAGTGGAACGAACTCACCCGCCGGATGGGCTACTGGGTCGATATGGAACACCCCTACATCACCTACGAGAACAAGTACATCGAAACACTCTGGTGGCTGTTGGGCGAACTCTATAAAAAAGACCTGCTCTACAAAGGCTACACGATCCAACCCTATTCGCCTGCCGCCGGCACGGGGCTCAGCAACCACGAACTGAACCAGCCGGGCTGCTACCGCGACGTAAAGGACACCACCTGCACCGCCCAGTTCGGCGTGGTGCGCGATGCCCGGAGCGAACGGCTTTTCGAGGGAGTATCGGGCGAACTCTACATCCTGGCCTGGACCACCACCCCCTGGACCCTCCCGTCGAACACGGCCCTGGCCGTGGGTGAAAACATCCGCTACATCAAAGCCGCCTGCCGCAATCCCTATACCGATATCGAGCAAACCGTCATCCTGGCCAAGGAGTTGGCCGAGAAGGTGTTCGGGAAAAACGAATTTACCGTGATCGGTGAATATGCGGGAAGCGAACTGGTGGGAGTAAACTACCGTCAACTGTTGCCCTGGATCCGCCCCATGGGCGACGCGTTCCGTGTCATCAGCGGCGATTTCGTAACTACCGAGGACGGCACCGGTATCGTTCACATAGCCCCCACCTTCGGGGCCGACGACGACCGCGCCGCCAAACAGCACGGCATCGCCCCGATGCTGCTGGTGGACAAGGCCGGAAAACACCAGCCGATGGTGGACCGTACCGGCAAGTTCTTCCGCATCGAAGAGCTCGATCCGCTCTACGTCGAAAAATACGTAGACCGCGCCGCCTACGGCGAGTATGCCGGAAAATTCGTCAAAAACGCCTACGATCCCGCCAAAAGCGACACGGACGAGACCCTCGACATTGAAATCTGCATGGCCCTGAAGGCCGCCAACCAGGCGTTCCGGATCGAAAAACACGTCCACAACTATCCCCATTGCTGGCGCACCGACAAACCGGTGCTGTACTACCCGCTGGATTCGTGGTTCATCCGAACCACGGCGCTCAAGGACCGGATGGTTGAACTCAATAAAACGATTCGCTGGAAACCCGCTTCGACGGGCGAGGGACGTTTCGGCAAATGGCTCGAAAATCTGGTGGACTGGAACCTCAGCCGTTCGCGTTACTGGGGTACTCCGCTTCCCATTTGGGCTACCGAAGACCAGTCGCAGCGCAAGTGCATCGGGTCGGTCGAACTGCTCAAGGCCGAAATCGACCTGGCCGTCAAGGCCGGTGTGATGACCGAAAATCCCCTGGCCGGATTCGTTCCGGGCGACTTTTCGGAAGAGAACTACAACCGTTTCGACCTGCACCGCCCCTGGGTCGACAACATCGTGCTGGTGTCGGACGACGGAGAGCCGATGTACCGCGAAGCCGACCTGATCGACGTTTGGTTCGACAGCGGCGCCATGCCCTACGCGCAGGTACACTATCCTTTCGAAATGACGGAGGCCGACTTCCGAAATGTATATCCGGCCGATTTCATCGCCGAGGGAGTCGATCAAACCCGGGGCTGGTTCTTCACCCTGCACGCCCTGGCCGTGATGCTTTTCGACAGCGTGGCTTTCAAAAACATCATCTCGAACGGGCTGGTGCTGGACAAGAACGGCAACAAAATGAGCAAGCGGCTCGGCAACGGCGTCGATCCGTTCGAAGTGATGGATCGCTACGGGGCCGACACGGTGCGCTGGTACATGATCAGCAATTCGCAACCCTGGGACAACCTCAAGTTCGACGTGGAGGGGGTCGACGAGGTACGCCGCAAGTTCTTCGGAACCCTGTACAACACCTACAGTTTCTTCGCCCTGTACGCCAACGTGGACGGATTTTCCGGTTCCGAGGCTCCGATTCCCGTAGCCGAACGTCCCGAGATCGACCGCTGGATCCTTTCGCAACTCAACACGCTAGTGGCCGAGGTAACCGCAGCCCTCGAAGGGTACGATCCCACGCCGGCGGCCCGCGCCATCGGCGATTTTGTGAACGAAAACCTTTCGAACTGGTACGTCCGCCTGAACCGCAAACGGTTTTGGGCAGGCGACATGACCGCCGACAAGCTGGCGGCCTACCAAACCCTCTACACCTGCCTCGAAACGGTGGCCCTGCTGGCCGCTCCGTTTGCGCCCTTCATCTCCGAACGCCTGTTCCGCGACCTGAACGCCGCGTCGGGCCGCCACAACGAAGTGTCGGTCCACCTGGCCGCTTTCCCTGTGTGCGACGCCTCGCTGGTGGATAAGCAGCTCGAGGAGCGGATGCAACTGGCCCAGCGCTCCTCGTCGCTGGTGCTGGCCCTGCGCCGCAAAGTGAACATCAAGGTGCGCCAGCCGCTCCAAAAAATGATCATCCCGGTGCTGGATCCCTCGCTGAGGCCGAAACTCGAAGCCGTGGAAGGACTCATCCTCGGCGAAGTCAACGTCAAAGAGGTGGAGTACATCACCGATACCACGGGGGTGATCACCAAACGGATCAAACCCAACTTCAAGACCCTCGGCCCCAAGTACGGCAAACAAATGAAGCAGATATCGGCCGCCGTGGCCACTTTTTCGCAGGCCGACATCGCGCGGCTCGAAGCCGAAGGTCGCTGGGACATGCAGATCGACGGAGAAACGTTGCCGACCGAACTGGCTGATTTCGAGATCACTTCGGAAGACATGCCCGGTTGGCTGGTGGCCGCCGAAGGAAAACTCACCGTTGCGCTGGACGTAACCATCACGCCCGAACTGCGTGCCGAGGGAGTGGCCCGCGAACTGGTGAACCGCATCCAAAACCTGCGCAAGGACTCTGGGTTCGAGGTAACCGACAAGGTGCGGGTGGTGATTGAAAGCCAGCCCGAGGTCGACGCCGCCGTGGCGCAATACGCCGACTACATCGCCGCGCAGACTCTGGCCGTGTCGGTCGAAACGTCGCTTCAGAAGCAGGCTTCCGAGGTCGAACTGGACGAAGAAACTCTTACCCTGACCGTCGAGCGGGTGGGGTAGTGCGTCGTTCTTGTTTGTAGAAATCGCATCGGGCCGGACATTTCTGTCCGGCCCGATGCGCCTTTTGGACTTTCCTCCTGCGAGTGCAAGGGGGAAACGGAGAGTAAAAGCCGAAAGAGGATCAAACGCCGACCTTGGCCGCCCGACCGATTACTCTTTCCAAAGATAAGGGGCTATTTTGGGAGCGGCCGAGTGTATCGCTTTTACCAATAAATCCACTCCCTTCCTTCTTCGCTCCAACTTGTGGCTCTGTATTTATTGCTGCTTTTGAGGTTGGGGAGCTTGACTTTCAACCCGAAAGAGACCGTCCCGTAGAATCCGTATCCGGCCTCGGCAAAGAAGGCCACCACCTTTGAACCGGCCTCAATGCCGATGGGCGAGAGTTGCCAGGCGGGCGCCATGTTGGATTGCACCCAGTTGCCGTGGTCTACCTTGCGCGAGACGAGGCTGAATCCGGCTCCCGCACGGGAATAGAGCGAGAAATATTTGGTTGCCATCCAGTTGATTTTCAGGTTGGGAACCAATGAAAACCACGTATCGGTGAATGTATCGAATGTACGGGTCATATCCTGGGAATAGAGGGTTCCCTGGCTGGAGGAATAGATGAACGGAATGGCCAGTTCCAGCCACGGGATCAGTTCAACACTGTATCCTATGCCCAAACTTCCAAATGAGCTCGTAATGTCTCCGTATGTGTAGGTGATTCTGACACCGGGACTGTCGTAGGGACGTGACAGAAACCGGTTGGCAAAACCATTTTGGGAGATCAGCGGGGCGGTTCCGTAGAAAAGAAACAGCGAATTGCGCCGCTGGTCCCTGAGGGGCTCGATGTAGTGCTTGTTCCCGAGCGAGTCCACCACGCGGGCGGTGAAAGGAGTAACGACCCGGGGCCTGTGCTGTGCCGAAGCGGCGGAGGCGCAGGTTAGCAAAATGCCTGTCAGCAGGGCGATTCGTTTGAAGTTCATCATGGCGTTGAATAGTGTTCGCGGAAAGGGGAGGCTTGTAGCAGTATTTCCTGTGGCTGAGCAAGAAGCAAAAAATCTCTCCTATGCAAAAATAGTAAAAAAGAAAGAAAACAACGACCTTTTTGGCTTTTCCGACAGGTCTTATTTCTACCTGAAAAAGCAGACCACGCAGCTACCAACCCAAAATGTAGGCGAAAACGAGCGGTGCGACGATCGTGGCGTCCGATTCGATGATGAATTTCGGCGTATCCACGTCCAATTTGCCCCAGGTGATCTTTTCGTTCGGCACGGCGCCCGAGTAGGAACCGTACGAGGTGGTCGAGTCGGAAATTTGGCAGAAGTAGGCCCAGAAAGGAACGTCGGTCCATTCCAGGTCCTGGTACATCATCGGCACGACGCAAATGGGGAAGTCGCCCGAAATACCGCCGCCGATCTGGAAGAATCCCACCCCCTTGCCGCCGCTGTTGGCACGGTACCACTCGGTCAGGAAGATCATCGTCTCGATTCCGTTCTTGATTGTCGAGGCCTTCAGTTCGCCCTTGATCACGTACGAGGTGAAGATGTTGCCCATTGTGCTGTCTTCCCATCCGGGGACAATGATCGGCAGGTTCTTTTCGCAGGCGGCCAGCATCCAGCTGTCCTTGGGGTCGATTTCGTAGTATTGTTCCAGTTCGCCGCTGCGGATCAACTGGTACATGAATTCGTAGGGCAGGTAGCGTTCGCCCTTGGCGTCGGCCGTTTTCCAGATTTTTTCGATATGCCCCTGCAGGCGGCGGAAAGCCTCTTCCTCGGGAATGCAGGTGTCCGTCACGCGGTTCATGTGGTTGTCCAGCAGTTCGCGTTCCTGTTCGGGGGTCAGGTCGCGGTAGTTGGGTACGCGGCGGTAGTGCGAGTGGGCCACCAGGTTCATCAGGTCCTCTTCGAGGTTGGCCCCCGTGCAGGTGATGATATGCACCTTGTCCTGGCGGATCATCTCGGCCAGCGATATGCCCAGTTCGGCGGTACTCATGGCTCCGCCCAGGGTGATCATCATCTTGCCGCCGGCCGTCAGGTGGGCTTCGTACCCTTTGGCGGCATCGACCAGCGCGGCTGCGTTGAAGTGGCGGTAGTGGCGTGTGATGAATTGCGAAATGGCTCCCTTTGTCATGGCAGGTTAGGTGTTGATTACATCCGCCAAAGGTAGGAATTTGGTTGCAAACCCCAAAGAATTGCACTACCTTTGATGCCACAAGATTGTTGCCTATGTGGGTCAATATCGGATGGGTCGGACTCGGCGGAGCGTTGGGAAGTATTTTGCGTTATGGCGTGGGAGTCTTTATGGCCGGTACGGCATTGGGAACGGCGGGACGCTTTCCGTTGGCCACGCTTCTGGTGAATGTGGCGGGATCGTTGCTGATCGGCATCCTTTTCCGATACGCAGAACACGGCAGTTCGGCGCACCTGCTGGGCGTGGTCGGGTTTTGCGGAGGATTCACCACCTTTTCGGCATTTTCGATCGAAAGCCTGCGGATGCTGAAAAACGGCCAAACCGGATTGGCGCTGCTCTACGTGGCGGTCAGCGTGCTGCTCTGCCTGGGAGCCACGATGCTGGGAACAATGATTAAAACACGATGACGATATGGAACTCTTAGACCGAATCAAAGAACAGGCACGCAGCCGCCGGATGCGGATTGTGTTGCCCGAAAGCTGCGAAGAACGCACCCTGCGGGCCGCCGACGAAATCATACAGGAAGGAATAGCCGACGTAATCCTTATAGGAGGACCCGCGCAACTCCGCGAAATCTCCGAACACTGGGGCCTTCAGCACATTGAGCGGGCCACCATTGTCGATCCGCTGAACCACCCCCGCAAAGAGGCCTACATCGACCTGATGCTTCAGATCCGCGCCTCGAAGGGACTGACCCGCGACGAGGCCGCCCGATTGATCGAAAAACCCCTCTACCTTTCGGTGATGATGATCAAGGCCGGCGACGCCGACGGCGAAGTGGCCGGCGCCGACAACGCCACCGGAGACGTACTCCGTCCCGCCTTCCAGTACATCAAAACCAAACCCGGAGTGAGCGTCGTTTCCGGCGCGTTCATCATGCTGCTCAAAGACAAACACTACGGCGAGAACGGCATGATGATCTTTGCCGACTGCGCCGTACACCCCATGCCCACCGCTTCGGAACTGGCCGAAATTGCCATCGAGACCGGAAAAACCACCCGGGCCATCGTAGGCATCGAGCCGCGCATTGCCATGCTCAGCTTCTCGACCAAAGGCTCGGCCAAACACGAAATGGTCGATAAAGTGGCCGAAGCCACCCGGCTGGCCAAAGAGATGGCCCCCGACATGAGGATCGACGGCGAACTGCAGGCCGACGCCGCCATCGTTCCCGGGATCGGCAGCAAGAAAGCCCCCGACAGCAAAATAGCCGGTCGCGCCAACGTGCTGGTCTTCCCCTCGTTGGAATCGGGCAACATCGCCTACAAACTGGTGCAACGCCTGGCCGATGCCGAGGCTATCGGCCCCGTGCTGCAAGGGATGGCCGCTCCGATCAACGACCTCTCGCGCGGCTGTTCGGTGAGCGACATCACCAGCCTGGTCGCCATCACCGCCTGTCAAGCCCAAAACGCATAATCTCCACAACCCACCATCCCCTTCCTACCTCGCTCGTTATGATTATCCTCGTACTCAACTGCGGAAGCTCCTCGATCAAGTACCAACTCATTCAAATCAGTAATCCCAAAGAACACCGCCTGCTGGCCAAAGGCCAGGTGGAGCGGATCGGCCTTACGGACGGCGTGTTGACCCACAAACCGGCCGATAAACCCAAGTACGAATTCATCCAAAGCATTCCCGACCACTCGGTGGGAATCAACCTGATTTTGGCCACCCTGACCGACGAACACCACGGAGTGATCGGGTCGCTGTCCGAGATCTCGGCCGCCGGACACCGCGTTGCCCACGGAGGCGAATATTTTCAGGACAGCGCCATCGTTACCCCCACGGTGAAACAGCAAATCGAAAAATGTTTCGAACTGGCCCCTCTGCACAATCCGGCCAACTTCAAAGGGATTCTTTCCATAGAACGGCTGCTGCCCACCATCCCCCAGGTAGCGGTTTTCGACACCTCGTTCCACCAAACCATGCCGCGCGAGAGCTACCTCTACGCCATCCCCTACAAATACTACGAGGAACACCGCATCCGCCGTTACGGATTTCACGGCACCAGCCACAAATACGTGGCCCAAAAAGCCTGCGCGCTGGTGGGACTCGATTTCCACAACTCGAAAATCATTACCTGCCACATCGGAAACGGCGCCTCGGTGACAGCCATCCGCAACGGCAAGTCGGTGGACACCTCGATGGGCTTTACCCCCGTCGACGGCCTGATGATGGGCACCCGCTGCGGTACCATCGATCCGGGCGTGCTGCTCTATATCATGGAAAAAGAGGGCATCACGGTGCAAAAGGCAAGCGACCTGATTAACAAATACTCCGGTTTGCTGGGGGTGAGCGGCGTGTCGTCCGACTGGCGCGACATCCTTGCCGCCGCCAAGGCCGGAAACGACAAGGCGCAACTGGCCATCTCCATGTTTGCGATGCGGGTGCGCCGTTTCATCGGCTCCTACGTGGCCGAACTGGAAGGGGCCGATCTGCTGGTCTTCACGGGAGGGATCGCCGAAAATTCAGCGATGCCCCGGACGGAATTCTGCAAGGGATTGGAAGCCATGGGAATCGTCCTGGACCCCCAGGCCAACGACGCTGCCGTGGGAGTGGACGGCGTGATCTCGGCGCCCGAATCGACCATCAAGGTGGCCATGATCTGCACGGACGAAGAGTTCGTGATCGCCTCGGACACCTACCGCCTGTTGCGCAAGACCCCCGCGGAATAACCCCATGATTACCCGACTCTCCCAACTGGTCGAAGCGGCCGCTGTGCGCGGTCGCCGCCGCCTGGCCGTCGCCTACGCCCAGGATGCCCATACGCTGCAAGCGGTTGAACAGGCCCGCCGGGCCGGACTGGTCGATCCGATCCTGATCGGCGACACGGCGCAAATCCGCGCTATCGCCTCGGCCGAAAAAATCGACCTGGCCGACTACCGAATCGTTGAACAGGACGGCGACGTGGCCTGCGTGGCCACAGCGGTGGAAATGGTGCGCTCGGGCAATGCCGATATCCTGATGAAAGGCCTGGTCAGCACCGACCGTTACATGCGCGGCATCCTGAAGAAAGAGGGAGGCCTGCTTCCGCCCAAAGGGGTGCTGAGCCACGTGACGCTGGTCGAAATACCCCAGTACCACAAACTGCTGGCCATTGCCGACGTGGCGGTGATCCCCGCCCCCGACCTGAATCAAAAGGTAGCCATCACAAACTATGTGCTGCAAGTGGCCCGCCTGCTCCAAATCGAACGCCCAAAAGTGGCGCTGATCGCAGCCACCGAGCAAATGCTCCCCGGCATGCAGGCCTGTGTCGATGCGGCGATGATCTCGAAAATGGCCGAACGCGGACAACTGGGCAACTGCGGCCTGGTCGACGGCCCGCTGGCCCTCGACGTGGCCCTCGATGCCGAAACGGCCCGCATCAAAAAACTCTCCAGCCCCGTGGCCGGAGACGCCGACTGCCTGGTTTTCCCGAACATCGAAAGCGCCAACGTTTTCTTCAAAACGTCTACCAAACTGTGCGGCGGATCGCTCGCAGCCATGGTCATGGGTACTACCGCACCCTGCGTACTCACCTCGCGCGGAGATAGCGAAGCCTCCAAACTTTATTCCATCGCCCTGGCATCCCTGTCGGCAAAATAACTGGAGCCTCCGGCTCTTTTACTTGGCGTTTGCTCTAACCCTTCACCAACTGTCCTCGGGGACTCTTCGAGTCTTCTTTTGGAGTTTGTACTAACTGTCCTCGGGCCGGACTGGCCCCGCGTGCCCGCGGCGGGCTTTCTTTGTGTTTGTGTTGCTGGGTTGTGCCGGATTGTTGGGTTGTGGTTGCGTTGGGAACTACTACGTAGTTTTGGCGATGGGCCGAGGAATGCTCACCTGAAAGCAAGCTTTCGTTCGCCTCCCCAACCCATCCCCAAAGCCTGCGGCTCTTTCCAACGCATCCAAGACCAAGAACGCATCTGCCGTAACCAAAGCCTGCGGCTCTTTCCAACGCAGTCGAGGATGCATCTGCTGCAACCAAAGCCGCTCTGCGATCAAATTAGTGTTTGCAGCAAGTCAAGCGATCAAACCCAGGGCTGTTTGTGCAAGCTGGAGTAAAGGCCGGCACCGACGTTGGCAGATCGGCTTTGCCGCCCAATATCAATACTGTGTGCCACTATCGTTTTACTCGTTCGGCTAACGTTGAAAAGCTGATCCTGTGGGGTTGTAACGGAGAAGTTTGTTCGTTGCAGGAGTTGCGGAACATCGGCAGATTTTCGGAGGGGGCGGATCCGCCGAGCGAAAACCTGCGTTCGGGCGAGTGGGACAATCCACATGAAGTCGTGGTGAAGTGTTTGGATTGCCGCTGGAGTCGTGGCAGAGAGGTTTATTCGGAGGAGGAGTTGCGGAACACCGCAGGTTTTCGGAGGGAGCGGAGCCGCCGGGCGAAAACTTGTTTTCAGACGGAATACGATCCTTACGGAGTTCCTGAGAATTTGGGTATTGCCATAGTTGCAGCGAAAAAGTTTGTTCGTCGCAGGAGTTGCGGAACACCGCAGGTTTTCGGAGGGGGCGGAGCCGCCGAGCGAAAGCTTGCTTTCAGGCGAGTGCGGTTCAGCCCCTCCGAAAGGTACGGAACGTACCGAGCAACTCCGAATAAGAACAACAAACCCAACTGCACAAACACAAAAAAGCCCGCCGCGGGCACGCGGGGCCAGTCCGGCCTGAGGACAGTCGGAGACTGGTTAGAGCAAACTCCAAGTAAAAGCCCCGAAGGGTCCGGCCCGAGCGCAGTTAGTACAAACTCCTCCAACGAAAAGCAAAAGGCCCGGAGTCCGGGCCTTGAGAATCGAAAGGAAGGGGGAATTACGACGTTTGCCGGCGGAATTCGAAGAACAGGACGGCGGCGGCGGCCGAGACGTTGAGCGATTCGATGCGTCCCCGGAGCGGGATGGCCACTTGCTGTTGGCACAGTTCGAGCACATCGGGCGAGATGCCTTGATCTTCCGAGCCGAGTACCAGTGCGGTGGGGTGGTTCAGGTTTGCCGAGTAGATGGGGGTGGTGCTTTTTTCGGTGGCGGCAACGCATTGGAATCCAATCTCGTGCAGTTGTTTCAGCACCCCTTTGAGGCTGCCCACGCGGCTGATGGGGATGAGGTTGAGCGCTCCGGCCGAGCTTTTGAGGGCTTCGGCGTTGACCGGAGCCGAGTTTTTGGCAGGCAGGATGATGGCCGAGGCGCCGGCGCATTCGGCGCTCCGTGCGATGGCGCCGAAGTTCCGGATATCCGTCACCGAATCCATCACCACCACCAGCGGCGGGGGAGTGGCCGAGACCTGGGCCGCCAGTTCTTCGAGCAGCTCGTTGATTTCGCGGTATTCGACGAGGGCGATGATACCGACCACGCCCTGGTGGTTGCCCTGGCGGGCCAGGTAGTCGAGCCGTTCGTTGGGTACCTCCTGGATGAAGATTCCGGCCGTTTCGGCCATTTCGCGCAGTTCGGCGATGGCCGGGTTGGTCGATCCCCCTTCCTCGCCGGGGCGGCGGAAGTAGAGTTTTTCGATCTGTTTGCCCGCTTCGATGGCTTCGCGTACGGGGTGGATGCCAAAGATCAGGTTTTCGGGCAGTTTGTCGCGGTCGAACGGTTTTCCGAACGGCTTGCCGAAGGGTTTTTTGTCGCCGAACTTGCCGAACGGTTTGGGGCCGTTTTTATCGCCGAACGATTTGTTCGGGAAGCGGTTGCTACGGGGAGCGTCGTGGCTGCCCATGGGGCGGCGTTCGTAGGGGCGCCGCTCGAACGGCTTGCGGGAGGAAGAAGAGTCGGTGTCGTTATCTTCGGGACGGCGGAAAAATCCGCGTTCTTTATCGGTCATAGGTTTCGAGGGTGTTTTGCGCCTCTTCCCAAGCGGTCATCCGTTTGGCGAGGCTGTTTTTTAAGCGGTTGTATTGGTCGAAGTGCGACGGGTCGCGCAGGTCGATGCCGTGGGCTTCGGGGTTTGCGAATTGGGTGTCGAGTCGGGCGATTTCGGTTTCGAGTTTTTCGATCTCGCCTTCGAGTTTCGCCACTTGGGAGCGGAGTTGGTTGCGTTTGCGGTCGTTCTCCTTTTTTTCGGTGTACGAGGGGATACGTTCGGCGGTTGGCGTTGCGGCGGCGGATTTTTCGGCGGCCCGGACAGGGGAAGGGGCTGTAGTCTGGCGTTCGATCTCGCGCAGGTTTTCAAGTTTGCGGCGTTCGATGAAGTCGTAAATGCCACCCAGATACTCTTTGACGCGGCCGTCCCGGAATTCGTAAACTTTGCTCACCAACCCGTCCAGAAACTCGCGGTCGTGCGAGATGACCAACACCGTGCCGTCGTACTTTTCGAGGGCCTGCTTGAGGATCTCTTTCGACCGCATGTCCATGTGGTTGGTGGGTTCGTCCAGGATCAGCAGATTGTAGGGCTCCAGCATCAACCGGGCCATGGCCAGCCGCGACCGTTCGCCGCCCGAGAGGACTTTGACTTTTTTGTCCACCTCTTCGCCCCGGAACAGGAAAGCGCCCAGGATGTCGCGCAGGCGGGTGCGGATGTCGCCCACGGCCACGAGGTCGAGCGTGTCGAAAACCGTGAATTCGCCGTCCATCAGGTCGTCCTGATTTTGCGCAAAGTAGCCGATGTGTACGTTGTGTCCCAGCCGGAGGTTTCCCTCGGTGGGTCTCAATTCTCCCATGGCCAACCGCACGAAGGTGGTTTTTCCTTCGCCGTTACGCCCCACCAGCGCCACTTTCTCGCCACGTTCGACCACCAGGCTGGCGTCTGAGAATACCCGTTTGGGACCGAAGTTCATCCCGGCCTCCTTGGCTTCGACCACGACCTGGCCCGAACGGGGAGCGGCCGGAAAGCGGATGTTCAGTCGTGCGGTATCTTCCTCTTCGATTTCGAGCCGGTCCAGTTTTTCGAGCTGTTTCACCCGCGATTGCACCTGGTTCGATTTGGTGGGTTTGTAGCGGAACTTCTCGATGAACTCTTCGGTTTTTTCGATCAGCCGTTGTTGGTTCTCGTAGGCGGCGGCCTGTTGTTCGCGGCGTTCGCGGCGCAGTTCGACGTAACGGCTGTAGGGTACTTTGTAGTCGGTGGCCTTGCCCAGCGACAGTTCGACGGTGCGATTGGTTACGTTGTCCAGGAAGGCCTTGTCGTGCGAGATGAGGATGACCGCTCCGGCGAAATTCTTCAGGTACTCCTCCAGCCACTGGATGCTCTCGATGTCGAGGTGGTTGGTGGGTTCGTCCAGCAAAAAGAGCGACGGGCGGCGCAGCAGCAGCTTGGCCAGTTCGATCCGCATGCGCCAGCCGCCCGAAAAGGTGGCGGTGGGGCGGTCGAACTCTTCGCGTTTGAATCCCAGCCCGAGCAGGGTTTTCTCCACCTCGGCCTCGCGGTTGTCGCCCTCGAGCAGGTGGAAACGTTCGGTGGCTTCGTGCAGGCGATGCAGCAGCCGTTCGTAGGCGGCGCTTTCGTAGTCGGTGCGTTCCCCGATTTCGGCGGTGATCTGTTCGATTTCGCGTTCGAGCGAGATCAGCTCGTCGAATGCTTTGCCGCACTCGGCCACCAGGGTGGTGTCGTCGGCCACGCGCATGGTTTGGGGCAGGTAGCCGATGGTGCAGTCGCCCGTTTTGCTGACCGTTCCCAGGGTGGGGATCTGTTCGCCGGCAATGATTTTGAGGATGGTCGATTTGCCCGCTCCGTTTTTACCGACCAGGCCGATCCGCTCCTTGGCGTTGATCAGGAACGACACGTCGCGGAACAGGTCTGTCCCTCCGAACGAGACCGTGATGTTGTCGACCGAAAGCATGGATCAGGCTTCGAGCAGCTGTTGGATGGTTTGCAGGGGATCGGCGCTGCCGAAGACGGCGTTTCCGGCCACCAACACGTCGCATCCGGCGGCAAAGATCGCTCCGGCGTTTTGGAGGTTCACTCCGCCATCCACCTGGATGAGTGCTTTCGACCCTTTGCGATCGAGCAGTTCGCGCAGGCGGCGTATTTTGTCGAGGCTCGATTCGATGAACCGTTGTCCGCCGAAACCGGGGTTGACGCTCATGATCAGGACCAGGTCGGCCATTGCGGCCACCTCTTCGATCGAGCAAAGAGGCGTATGGGGATTGAGGGCGATGCCGGCTTTCATCCCCTCGAGACGAATGGCTTCGAGGCTGCGGTGCAGGTGGGTCGAGGCTTCGACGTGCAGGGTGAGGTAGTCGGCTCCGGCCGCCTTGAAATCGGCGATGTAACGCTCGGGGCGTTCGATCATCAGGTGTACGTCCAGCACTTTCGAGGTGGCCGACCGCAGGGCTTTGACCACCGGCAGGCCGTACGACAGGTTGGGAACGAATACCCCGTCCATGATGTCGAGGTGGAACCACTCGGCGGCGCTGCGGTTAATCAGTTCGGCGGCTTCGCCCAAACGGAGGAAGTCGGCGGAAAGAAACGAGGGGGAAATGATACGGGCCATAGGGAGGTCGGGGGTGCTTTTCGAAAGTCTTCCGCACAAAGGTACGTTAATTTGCGTACATTTGTTTGCGCCCGGCTTTTGGTTCGATCCCGGGCCGCGTTCCCGACCTCCGTATGCCCCACCTTCAACAGATTCTCGAAACCAACTGGCGACACAAGGAGTTTCGCCCGTTGCAGCGCGAAATCATCGAGTCGGTGATGGCCGGAGCCGATACCGTGGCGCTGCTGCCTACGGGAGGCGGGAAATCGATCACGTACCAGCTTCCGGCGCTGGCCCTTCCGGGGATCGCCGTGGTGATTACGCCGCTCATCGCCTTGATGAAAGATCAGGTCGACGCCCTGCGCAAACGGCACATCAACGCCGTGGCGGTGCATTCGGCCCTGCAGCCGCACGAGGTGGATCGCCTGTTAGATAATTGCGTCTACGGGGGGGTGAAAATCCTTTACATTGCCCCGGAACGGATCGACACGCCGATGTTTCGCAGCCGCCTGCGGAAGATGGAGGTGTCGCTGGTGGCGGTGGACGAGGCGCACTGCATCTCGGAATGGGGCTATGATTTTCGTCCCAGTTACCTGCGAATCAAAGAATTGAGGGATCAGCTCCCGGGCGTTCCATTTTTGGCCCTTACGGCTACTGCCACGCGGCAGGTGCTCGACGATATTTGCGGGCAGCTCCGACTGAACGAACCGCGCGTTTTTCGCGCCGGCTTCGCCCGTCCCAACCTGCGTTTTGTGCTGCGCGAGGGCGAGAACAAGCTCGATCAGTTGCTGCGCGTGGTGCGCGGGGTCGAGGGGTCGGGGATCGTCTACGTGCGTACCCGCCGGGCTGCCGAGGAGGTGGCCGCCCAACTGATGCAGGAGGGTATCTCGGCCGATTTTTACCACGCCGGACTGGGCCATCGGCTCCGCAACGCCAAACAGGAGGATTGGACGCGGGGACGCCTGCGGATCATCGTGGCCACGAATGCCTTTGGTATGGGGATCGACAAGTCCGACGTGCGTTTTGTGGTCCACCACCAGATGCCGGCCTCGCTCGAAGCCTACTACCAGGAGGCGGGCCGGGCCGGACGCGACGGACTGCCCGCCTATGCCGTGCTGCTTTACCAAGGGGCCGACGTGGCCGCCGCCGAACGGCGCATAGCCCTCGAATATCCGCCGCTCGACACCATCCGCCAGGTGTACGAGGCGCTGTTCAATTACCTGCAAGTACCGGTGGGCGAGGGAAAGAACCAGTTGTTCGACTTCGACCTGATGGCTTTCGCCACGCGCTTCAAGTTCTTCTCGCTGACGGCCTACAACGCCCTGAAAATTCTGGAGCTAAACGGTTACCTAACCCTGACCGACCTGATGGAAAATCCCACGCGGATCCAGTTCCGCATCTCGCGCGAGGAGCTCTACAAGCTGCAGGTCGACCGCACCGACCTGGAGGGGTTCATCAAGGGCGTGCTGCGGATGTACACGGGGCTGTTTACCGACCTGGTACCTATCGACGAGGGTGAAATCGCCCGCCGATCGGGGTATACCGAGGAGCGGGTGGTGCAGATGCTTTACCGGCTGTCCGTGATGCGGGTGATTCGCTACATCCCCCGCCGAAATTCACCCCTTGTTGTGCTGGAGCAGGAGCGGCTTCCGACGGCCGACCTGACCATCCTGCCGCAAACCTACGACCGCCGCCGCGAACTGTCGCAACTGCGGGCGGCGGCCATGGTGGAGTATGCCGAAAATCGCACGCAATGCCGCAGCGTGGTGATCGGCCACTACTTCGACGAGGCCGATCCCGAGCCATGCGGCGTGTGCGACGTGTGTCTGGAACGGAAAACCACTCCCACGGCCGCCGAGCATCGGCTGCACGCTGTCGAGGAGCGGGTGTTGGAACGGTTGAACAGTTTGGAGGCGGGCGAAACCATCGCCCTGCGCCAGTTGGTGGCGGCCATCCCGGGTTCTTCGATGCGGGTGCTGACAGCCATTCGCCGCCTGGTGGCCGAGGGGAAAGTCCTCTCCGGAGCCGGAGGCGGATTCCGCCGAACTTAGGCCACCGGTTCGCCGATCAGGCCGCGGATCACCGCCGAGGCGCAGGCGCAGCCGAACACGGCCGGGAGGTAGGAGATCGTTCCTACGTTCGATTTTTTGTTCTCTTCCTCGCACAAAATCATCGACCCTTCGCGTACCGGCTCGGCCGAGAATACGGCCAAAAAACCGCTGCGGATGCCCAGTTTGTGCAGCCGTTTGCGAAGCATGTGGGCCAGCGGGCAGTGGTGCGAACGGCCGATGTCGGCGATTTCGACGCGCGTGGGGTCGGTTTTGGCTCCGGCGCCCATCGAACTCACCAGCGGCAGGTTCCGATCCAGACACCCCTTGATCAGGTTCACCTTGGGCGAGAGGGTGTCGATGGCGTCGACCACGAAATCGAACGCCGCGCTGTCGAGCAGTTGGTCGGTCAGTTCGTCCCGGATGTAGCGTTGCAGCACGGTGAGTTCGATCGACGGGTTGATGTCGCGCAGCCGGTCGGCCAGCACCTCGGCTTTGGGCCTGCCGACCGTCGAAGTGAGTGCCGCCAGTTGGCGGTTGATGTTCGTGCTGTTCACCACGTCGGGGTCGACCAGCGTCAGGCGGCCCACGCCGGCCCGGGCGATCATCTCGGCGGCCCATCCGCCCACGCCGCCCAGTCCCACGATCAACACGTGCGCCCGGCGGAGCCGTTCCAGCCGCTCGGCCCCGAGCAGCAGTTCGGTGCGTTCCAGCCAGTTATCGTACATGGTCGGGGAGGTCGAAAAAGAGGGTTCGGAAATTTTGCTCCACTTGCTCCTTGAGCGCTTCGACCGGAATGTCGCGCCGTGCGGCGGCAAATTCGTAAATGGTCTCGATGGGTGCGGGGTGGTCGTCGGTCTCGAAAAAGAGGCGGTTCAGCGGGACGGTCTCAAGGCTCTGTTGCGCCTTTTCGCTGGCAAGCAGTCCCTGCCCGAACGACAGGTAACACCCCTCGCGCAGCAGTTGGCGCGTTTCGGCGACTCCCCCCGTGTAGCCGTGGATCACCACCGACACCTGCATGCGCCGCAACCAGCGCGGCAGGTCGGGAATACGTACGGCGTGGAGAATGAGCGGTTTACCCAGTTGATTGGCCCGGTTGATCTGCTCGCAGAAAAACCATTGCTGCCGTTTGGCGCTTTTCCGGTGGGTCAGGTACAGGTCGATTCCCACTTCGCCGATGGCTGCCATGCGCGGATTTTTGGCCGGGATGGATTCCAGCCATTCTTCCCGGGCTTTGCCCGCATCCCAGGGGTGGATTCCGGCCGAGAAGAGTCCCGCGGTGGGGAGTTCCGACTCTCCGTCGATCCGCCAGTTGCGGATGGATAAAACGCCCTCGGGGTGGTCTGTCCGGTGGGTGTGTATATCAATAAATCGGGACATAATGGCTACCTTTCACCCGCAAATGTAGGAAAATGGTTCGTCAAATCCTTGCCCTGATCGCCGTTGGGACACTCTGCACGGGTTGTGCGGAACACAGTGTCCCGCCCCCCGTACCCGTTGCCGATTCGCTGACGGGTGCGGCGTATCCGTTGACCCTGATTTTTTCGGGCGACGTGATGCAGCACCTGCCCCAGGTTGAGGCTGCCCGGCAGCCCGACTCGCTGGGCGGCGGGTACGACTACACCGACTGCTTCGCGGCCATGGCCCGTTTTTGGGAGTCGGCCGATTTTACGGTGGTAAACCTCGAAACCACCCTGACGGCCACGGGCCGGTACAGCGGCTACCCCTGTTTTGCCTCGCCGCCCGCGCTGGCCGACGCGCTGAGGGGGGCCGGAGTCGATGTGGTGGCGTTGGCCAACAACCACATCTGCGACCGGGGCCGGCAGGGTATCGAAACCACGCTGAACTACGTCGATTCCATCGGCCTGCGTTCGGTGGGCGTCTACGCCGACAGCGCGGCAGCCCGTCGTCCGCTGATGTTGGAACAGGGAGCCTATCGGGTGGCGTTACTCAACTACACTTACGGAACCAACGGTTTGCCAACCCCGAAGGGCATGACGGTGAACCGGATCGACACGCTGCTTATCTTGCAGCATATCCGTGCGGCCCGGGCCGATTCGGCCACCCACATCGTGGCCTTTTTCCACTGGGGCGAGGAGTACCAGCGCACCCCCAACACCCAGCAGCGCACATTGGCGCGGTGGTGCCGCGACAACGGGATCGACCTGGCGGTGGGGTCGCACCCCCACGTGGCGCAGCCCATCGATACGGCCGGGCGGGTGGTCTATTCGCTGGGTAATTTGGTATCTAACCAGCGCGACAGATACCAGGAAGGCGGAATCAGCGTTCGTATTACGTGTTACCCCGATAAACAAATGGATATCGAATACCTTCCGCACTGGGTGTATGTGAGCGCGGGAAAAAAATACAGGGTGTTGCCCGCACCGTTTCAGGCCATTCCTCCGGACTTGCAGCCCCGCATGGCGGGTTCGGTGGCCGATAGCCGCCGCACGGTGGGGGCGGTCCGGGAGGTGGAACGATGGTAACCCGGACCGAAATCATCGAATGGCTCGGCGCCCCGTCGGCCGAGCCGCTGTTCGAACGGGCCCGGGCCGTCAAACGCGATACCGTGGGCGAGCAGGTCTACCTGCGCGGGTTGGTCGAACTGTCGAACCGCTGCCGCAAGGAGTGCTTTTATTGCGGCATCCGCGGGCCGAGTACCCGGGTAACGCGCTACGAACTGACCGACAGCCAGGTGTTGGCCGCCGCCGAATATGCCTGCCAACACCGCTTTGGTTCGCTGGTGCTGCAGGCCGGAGAACGTTGCGACGAGGCTTTTGTCGCGCGGGTCGAGGCCCTTGTGCGGCAAATCAAAACGCTGGGCGGCGGGGCCCTGGGCGTTACACTTTCATTGGGCGAACAGTCGGAGGATACTTACCGCCGCTGGTTCGAGGCGGGGGCGCACCGCTACCTGCTGCGGATCGAGACCTCGTCGCCGTCGCTCTACGCCCGCCTGCACCCCGCCTCGCACCGCCTCGACCACCGGATCGAGTGCCTGCACCGTTTGCAGCGTGTCGGGTATCAGTTGGGTACGGGCGTGATGATCGGCCTGCCCGGACAAACCCTGGCCGATTTGGCCGACGATCTGCTCTTTTTCCAATCGCTGGACATCGACATGTGCGGCATGGGACCCTACATCGAACACCCCGATACGCCGCTCGCCGGCCAGCCCGTTTCGTTTTCGCGCGTCGAGCGGCTGGAGCTTTCGCTGCGCATGATCGCCCTGCTGCGGATCCTGATGCCCGACATCAACATCGCCGCCACCACGGCCCTCCACGCGCTCGATCCGCAGGGCCGCGAACGGGGAATAGCGGCGGGAGCCAACGTGGTGATGCCGAACCTAACGCCCGCCGGCTTTCGGCAGGGGTACAAACTTTACGAGGGGAAACCGCTCGACGACCTGCGGGTCGATGCCTTCGAGGTGGCCTATGGCGACTGGGGCGATTCGCTTCACGCCCGCCGCAAACGTTCGGCGGGGTCGGGCAGCCGCTGATGCACCCACCAGACCAGCCCTCCCAGCAGCAGGTAATACCCCAAGCAAAGCCATCCGCCTGGATAAACCCCCTCGATGGAGACCCACCATTGGGCCGCCATCCAGTCAATCACTTCGTTTTGCACTTTGGCAACCCACTCGGCAACGTAAGAAACCCATTCCCAGTCGGTAAGCAAGTAGAGCAGTCCGCCCACGATGATGGCCGGCGAGGTGAACCAGATCAACGGATTTAGCAGCAGCCCCACCAGCGGAATTTGCCCGAAATGGTGCGCCGCCAGCGGAATGGTGGCCAGTTGCGCGGTCAGTCCCACCAGTGTGAGCGACCACAGCCAGCGCAACGGCGCGTTGCGGGGAATCCATCGGTGGTAGAGCGGGGGATAGAGGGTCAAAATCCCCGCCATGGCGGCGAACGAGAGCTGAAAACTAAGGTCGTACAACAGCATGGGATTCCACAAAAGCAGTACCAGTGCCGCGAAACAGAGGGTATTGAACGAGTTGGTGTAGCGCGAGAGCATCCATCCCACCTGCAACAGCGAGAACATCAGCACGGCCCGCAGTACCGAGGGCGAAAGTCCGGTCAGCAAGGCATAGCCCATCAGCAACACGATCACCAGGCAGCCCATCCAGTAAATTCCGCCCCGAAAGAGCCGTATCCACCCGAACAGCAGGTTGATTACCAGAAAGATGATCCCCACGTGCAGGCCCGACACCGACAGCAGGTGGGCCGTTCCGGTACGGGCGTAGCTTTGCCGGAGAGCGCGGTCGAGTCCGCCCCGATCGCCGATCGACAGGGCGCGCACCATGCCTGCATGGTTGTTCGAGGCCTCGAACCGGCCGGCCAGTCGGGCCCGGACCAGCTCCCAGCGCTGGCTGAGGGTGGTGTCGGCGGCGACGGTTTCGACCCGCCAGGCGTAGCAACGTCCCGTGATCCCCTTGTGGCGCAGGTATTCGCCGTAGCCGGAGTCGATGTCGTACAGGCGGGCGCGGAATTCGATCCGGTCGCCCACGCCGTACCGTTGCGAGGTATCGACGTAGAGTTCGACCCGTTCGCGGCTGGTTGTCCAGCCGCCCGTCGAGTCGCGGTAGCAGAGCAGGCGGGCTTCGCTTTTGTTCCATTTTCCGTTGGCGGATCGGGCGGGCAGGGTTTCGACGCTGCCCAGAAAGGTGAGCCGTTCGCCGCGGGGAACATCCTTGTGGGGTTCGTGCAGGCGGGTCAGGCCGAATCCCGCGACAGCCAGCGCGAACCAAAGCAGAGGACGGTTCGACCCTTTCCAGCCCCAAAACCAACAGACAGATACGAAAACCACTCCGACGGCCAACGCACTCCACCAGAAGGGCGGCGCGAGCCGGTCGGCTAGCAGGATGCCGCCGATAAGCGGCGCCACCCATTCGAAAAGCGGCGAGTTGGCGTGGGTGAATCGGGCCATGGCTGGCTGGAGGGCGGGGTGGGTGGGTGTAACAGTGGGGTTCCGGGCGCTGGCCCTGACGCGTTTCGGCGGTGCGGG
>JAVBPJ010000010.1:0-88721 GCA_031549665.1 Rikenellaceae bacterium | reverse complement strand
GAAAGCAAGCTTTCGTTCGCCTCCCCACCCCATCTCCAAAGCCGTCGGCTCTTTCCAACGCATCCGGGCGCCTCTGCCGCCATCACGGCCAATCAACATCAACATCGTGAGAAAACGCCATAATCCAATAGTCGGACCAGTATGGCTGCTATCCGACCGTTCGGTCAAACTTAGGCAAACCCTCCCCCCTTTGTGGAGTTGCGGCACAGAGGTTTAGGTATTGCCGTAGTTGCAGCGGGGTGTCGTTCTGTTCAGCAATGCCGACAGAGCGATTCATTTGGGTGGGAATCGCAAAATGGATGTTTCCGTAGATTTGTTCACGCAGAAGTTGCGGCAAAGAGGTTTGGCCGTTGACGTAGTTACATTGGCGAGGTTTGTTCGGCGGAGGAGTTGCGGAACATCGGTAGATTTTCCGTGAGGGAGGCTCCCGAGCGAAAACTCGTTTTCAGGCGAGGGAAGCCTGCACCTCACGGAAAGGTACGTAAGTACCGCGCAACTCCGGCAGGCCGAAAGTCGCACAAACTCAAGAAAGCCCACCGTGGGCACACGGACCGCCGCGGGCACGCGGGGCCTGCGCGGCCCGAGCGCAGTTGGTACAAACTCCAAAAGAAGACTCGAAGAGTCCGGCCTGAGGACAGTTGGTACTGTTGGGGCAGACTCAAAAGAAAAAAGGCTCGAACCTGCGAGAGATTCGAGCCGGAAGCAATGAAGCAAACAGCGCGGGAAACCCTTAGAAGATCGGGTATTTCACGAAGACCTCGATGGCCTGATATTCGGCCATTCCGAGTTTATCGTACAGCATGGCGGTGGCTTGGGTTCGGTCTTCGGCTCGTTGCCAGAATTCGCGTTTATCTTCTCCCGGGAAGGGGACGATATCTTTTTGCGAGAGGTGTCGGTAGATGGCGTGGCGTTTTTTGATCACCTCGTCGGGGCTGAGGGGGACGGCCATATCGACCATATCGAGGTCCCATTCCTGCCAGGCTCCGCGGTAGAGCCAGATGACGCAATCTTTCAGCCAGGGGTCGCCCGCTTCGCGGATTTGGCCTATGGCGGCGAGTACCGCTTCGATGCAAACTCGGTGTGTTCCGTGGGGATCCGACAGGTCGCCCGCCGCATAGATCTGGTGCGGTTGGATGTTGCGGAGCAGTTCGATCACGATATCCACGTCGGCTTGGGTGATGCCGCTTTTTTTCACCGATCCCGTTTCGTAGAACGGCAAGTTCAGGAAGTGGACGTTGGTTTGGTCGTTGAGTCCGAAGCTGCGGCAGGCGGCTTTGGCTTCGGCGCGACGGATGGCTCCTTTGAGTTGGCGCAGTTCGATGGGTTCGACCTGTCCTTTGGCTTTATTTCGAATCACCTCGAGTACCGGTTCGTACTGATCGCCCAGGCCGCATTCGCGGGCCGTGTCGAGGGTTTGCAGCACCACGTCGTCGTGTACGGCGATGTTGCCCGAAGTTTGGTAGGCCACGTGTACGTCGTGTCCCTGATCGACCAGTCGCAGGAAAGTACCGCCCATTGAGATTACGTCGTCATCAGGGTGGGGGCTGAAGATCACCACCCGTTTCGGGAAGGGGTAGGAGCGTTCGGGGCGGGTTGAGTCGTCGGCATTGGGTTTTCCGCCGGGCCAGCCCGAAATGGTGTGCTGCAAGTCGTTGAACACCTGGATGTTTAACTGATGATAGCTTTTTCCTGTTTCGTCCATCAATTGTCCCAGGTGGTTGTCGATATAGTCCTGGTAGGTAAGTTTCAGGATCGGCTTGTTGGTTTTTTGACAGAGCCACAGGAGGGCCTTGCGGATGAATTTATTCGTCCACACACAGCTTCCCACCAGCCACGGGGTGCTGATGCGCACCAGTTGCGAGGCGGCTCCCTCGTCCAGCACCACCTGGATGTTTTCATGCTCCTGGAGGTAGGTGCCCGGGATGGAGCTATCGATCGGACCCTCGATCAGGCGGGCCGCAACCTCGGCTTTTTCCTCGCCCCAACCGATCAGGATGATCTGTTTCGCATCGTGGATGGTTCCGATGCCCATGGTCAGGGCTCGGGTGGGGACATTTTCGATCCCGTAGAAGAGCGAGGCGATCGTCTTGCGCGAGGCGTTGCTCAGGGCCACCACGCGGGTGTGGGTATTTTGGTACGACCCCGCTTCGTTCAGGGCCACCTGTCCGTGGTCGCCCATCCCCAGGAGCATCAGGTCGATCCCGCCGCATTTGCGGATTTCGGCCTCGTACTGGCGGCAGAATGCGCTGGCCTGTTCGGGTTTCACGGTTCCGTCCAGCAGGTGGATGTTTTCTGCCGGAATGTCCACCTGCCTGATCAGCTCATCGTAAAGCAGGCTGGTGTGGCTCTGCTGTTCGGTGGGTGCGATGGGGTAGAATTCGTAGATGGTGAATATCACCACGTTTTTGAAGCTCAGCCCCTCGGTGCGGTGGCGGCGTACAAGTTCGCGGTAGATGTTGATGGGTGATTTCCCGGCCGTCAGGGCCAGCACGCAGGGTTGCCCGGCGGCGGTCTTTTGCCGGATGGTTTGGACGATTGTTTCGGCCACATAATCCGCCCCTTCTTCCGAGGAGGAGGCCACGTAGGTGGGGATGCGCTCGAAGCGGGCGATGATGTCGGCGGGTTCGGCGCCCGGTTTCAATCCGCCCTCGATGGCAAGTTTGTAATTTGCGCTCATTGTGTTATTTGGAGGTTTCGTTAATAATCAGGGTAAAGGCTTCGGTCATCGAGAGTCCCGCTTCGCGCCATTGTTGGGGAATGATGCTTGCGGCGCTCATGCCGGGGACGGTGTTTACTTCGATGAAGTAGGGGATTCCCTCGCGGATGATGTAGTCGATCCGCACAACGCCGCGGCATCCCAGGGCGTGGTAGCTGTTGCGGGTGGCCACTCGGAGCCGTTCGACCACCTCGGCGGGCAGGTCGGCGGGGGTTACCTCGCGGGTCAGCCCGGGGGTGTATTTGGCTTCGAAATCGAAGAATTCGCGTTCGGTAATCAGTTCGGTAACGGGCAGCACCCACTCCTCGCCGCCCACGACCATGATGCCGCAGCTTACTTCGCGTCCGGCGATGTACTCTTCGAGCAGCACGGCGTCGCTCTCGACCAGGGCGGCCTGAATGGCGGGTTCGATCCCTTCGGCGGTTTTTACTTTGGTAACCCCGAAGCTGCTTCCGCTGGCGTTGGGCTTGACGAACAACGGCAGGCCGAGCCGGTCGGCCACTGCGGCGGGATCGATCGCGTCGCCCCTGCGGAGCAGGATCTCCCGGGCCAGGTTCACCCCCTGTACGCCCTGGAGCGCCCGTTTGCAGAGCGACTTGTCGAACGTAAGCGCCGAGGCCGTTACATCGCATGTGGAGTAGGGGATGCCCATCAGTTCGAAATAGCCCTGCAGGATGCCGTTTTCGCCCGGCGTTCCGTGAATCATGATCAGGGCGTAATCGAAACGGACTTTCGCCCCGTCGATCGCAACGCTAAATTCGTTCAGGTCGACCGGCTGTTGTTGGCACCGCCACTCGGTTCCCTTGAGGGTAACCAGGTAGGGGTCGAACAGGCGGCGATCCAGCGATTCAAAGACTTGGGCGGCACTGCGGTGCGAGATCACCTCCTCCGAGGCGTTCCCGCCTGCAATAACAGCAACTTTCTTACGGTTCATCTGCGAACAATCTGAACCACAAAAGTAAGAAATTTTGCGTACCTTTAGCTCCCTATTTTCGTCAAAAATAACGCAGCCACATGAAAACAGCCATCACCGAATTATTGAACATCGAACACCCCATCGTCGCGGGAGGCATGGTGTGGTGCAGCGGCTGGCGGTTGGCGGCGGCGGTTTCGCAGGCGGGGGGGCTGGGCCTGATTGGGGCCGGTTCGATGCATCCCGACACCCTGATCGAACACATCGGCAAGGCGCGTGCGGCATTGGCGGCGGGCGGACAGCCTTTCGGGGTCAACATCCCGCTCTTTTATCCCGAAATCGAACGGCTGATCGACTTGCTGATCGAGCAGGAGGTTCGGATCGTCTTCACCAGCGGGGGAAATCCCGCGCTCTACACCGCCCGTCTGAAAGCGGCGGAAATCACCGTTGTCCACGTGGTCGCCTCGGCCAAGTTCGCCCAAAAGGCGGCCGACGCGGGCGTGGACGCCATTGTGGCCGAGGGGTTCGAGGCGGGCGGACACAACGGGCGGGACGAAATCGCCACCATGGCGCTGATCCCGCAGGTGCGGGCCGTTACGTCGCTCCCCCTGCTGGCCGCCGGAGGGATCGGCACCGGCCGGGGCCTGCTGGCCGCGCTGGCCCTCGGAGCCGACGGCGTACAGATCGGCAGCCGCTTTGCCATCAGCCTGGAGTCGTCGGCCCACCCCACTTTCAAAGAATTATGCACCCGATTGGGCGAAGGGGATACGGTATTGAGCCTGAAAAAACTAACCCCCGTCCGGTTGATCAAAAACGCCTTTTACCAGCAGGTGGCCCAGGCCGAGGCGCGCGGAGCCTCGGCCGAAGAACTCAAAGAGCTGCTCGGGTCGCGCCGTGCCAAACGCGGCATGTTCGAGGGAGAACTCGACGAGGGCGAACTCGAAATCGGGCAAATCGCCTCGCTGTTCCACACCATCCAACCCGCGGGCGACATTGTCTGCGAAATTATGGCCGAATTCAACGCCGCCAAAGAGGAGCTATGCCGGCTGTAACTTTCGACGGAACGCTCTACCTGGTTACCGATTTTTCGCTGTCGCTGGGCCGGTCGCTGGTCGAGGTGGTGCGGGCCTCGGTGGCGGGCGGGGTTACCTGTGTCCAACTGCGGGAAAAAGAGATTTCGACCCGCGATTTCGTGATCCTGGGCCGCGCCGTCAAGGCTGCGCTGGCCGGAAGCGGGGTGCCGCTGATTATTAACGACCGGGCCGACGTGGCCCTTGCCGTCGAAGCCGAGGGGCTGCACATCGGCCAAAGCGACCTCAGCTACCCCGACGCGCGGCGGCTGATGGGACCCGGGGCGATCATCGGTCTCTCCGTCGAAACCTCCGAGCAGGCCCGCGAGGCCCTCCGCTGGCAACCCGACTACGTGGCGGCAAGCCCTGTCTTTTCCACCCCCACCAAAACCGACACCGCATCCGCCCTGGGCCTTGAGGGAGTGGGCGAGATACGGAACATCGTCGGCCCCGTCGTACCATTGATCGCCATCGGCGGTCTCCACGCCGACAACATCGCCGGGGTGATCCGCGCCGGAGCCGACGGAGTCGCCGTGGTGAGCGCCCTCTGTTCGGCTCCCGACCCCATGCGGGCCGCCCAACGACTGAAAGCCATCATCGAAACTGCAAAAAAGGGATGAAAATCAGCGAATTGGGAGAATTTGGGCTGATCGCCCGCATCGCCGAGCGGTTTCGCGGCGGCCTGCCCGTCGGCGTGGAGGGGATTGGCGACGACTGCGCCATCCTGCCGCTGGACGACCGCCGTTCGCTGGTGGTTACCACCGACCTGCTGGTCGAGGAAGTACATTTTCTGCGAAACCACATCACCCCAAAGGAGTTGGGATACAAGGCGATGGCTGTGAATTTGAGCGACGTCGCCGCCATGGGAGCCTCGCCCGTCGGAGCTTTCCTGAGCCTGGCCCTGCCTGCCGACACAGAAGTAGAGTGGTGCGACCGTTTTTTGGAGGGCCTCCAGTCGCTGGGAACTCCGCTGTTGGGAGGAGACACCACCTCGTCGCCCAATAGCCTGACCATCAATCTGGCCGTGATCGGAATCGCCGAAAACGACCGGATCAAGCGCCGCTCGGCGGCCCGGATCGGGGATCGGATCGCCGTTACCTCCCCGCTGGGCGAGTCGGCCGCCGGACTGGCCATGTTGCTCGAAAACCTGCCGCGCACCGGGGAGAACCTCGCCTTGCTCGGCAAACACCACACCCCCCGTCCGCACTTGGAAGAGGGGAGGTGGCTGGGGGGCCAGGCCGCCGTACATGCCATGATGGACCTCTCGGACGGCCTGGCAGCCGACCTGCCTCATATACTACGAGCTTCGGCCTGCTCGGCGCGGATCGACCTCGGAGCCATTCCCGCCACCGCCGCCCTGCGGGATTTCTGCGCCCGCCACGGCAAAGGACTCCGCTCCCTGACGCTCGAAGGCGGCGAGGACTACGCCCTGCTCTTCACCTACGACCCCACCGACGAGGCCGCGCTGCTGCAAAGCTATCAGGCCGCTTTCGGTCGCCCCTTTTACCCCATAGGAACAACCGTCGAAACCGGCGACCCGCTGGTGGTTTGGAGCGAAAACGGGGTAGAGCTGCCTCTCCATCCCGAGGGATTTCACCACTTTTAGCCCCCGTCAAACCATGCCCACGCCCTACCTCCCCATACTCACCATCGCCGGATCGGACAGCGGCGGCGGAGCCGGCATTCAGGCCGACCTCAAGGCCATTGCGGCCTGCGGCGGCTACGGAGCCACCGCCATCACGGCCCTCACGGCGCAAAACACGCTGGGCGTACAGGCCGTGTACACGGTTCCGCGGCCCATGATCGAGGCGCAAATCCGTTCGGTGTTCGACGACATAGCCCCCGCGGCGGTCAAAATCGGGATGTTGCCGACGGCCGAGGTGATCCGCCTGGTGGCCTCATTGTTGCGGGAGTACCAGCCCCGATGGGTGGTACTCGACCCGGTGCTGGTGGCCACTTCGGGCGACGCGCTCACCACCGAAACCACCCGCGCGGCCCTGCTGGAAGAGCTGGTTCCGTTGGCCACGGTGGTTACGCCCAACCTTTCGGAGACCGGAATTCTGGCGGGAACGCAGAATTTCGAACAGGCGTGGCAGGCATTGGCCCGGGCCGGAGCGCAGGCCGTTCTGTTCAAGGCGGGCCACGCCGGGGGCGACCTGCTTACCGACGTGCTTTATATGCCCGAGGCCATTCATTCATTCCCTCATCCGCGGATCGACACCCCCAACACGCACGGCACGGGGTGTACGCTATCGTCGGCGCTGGCGGCCCACCTGGCGCAGGGGATTACGCTGCCCGAAGCGGCGCGCCGCAGCATCGACTACCTGCAACGCGCCCTGGCGGCCGGAGCCGACCGGTCGCTCGGCCGGGGACACGGGCCGGTCGATCACTTTCCGAAATAGCTGACTTTTCGTACCTTCGCACCCGATGAAGCGTTCGCAGCTCTTTTCCAACCGCAACATTATTTTGGTCATCACCCTGGTATTCGGGGTGTGGGTCTTTTTTTTCGACCAAAACAACTACCACTCGTCGATGGAGCTAAATCGCAAGATCGACGAACTGGAAGCCGAAAAAGCCTATTACCGCAAGCAGATCAGCGAAGACAGCGCGGTGATCGAAGGGTTGAAAGACAGTGTGTTTGTGGAAAAATTCGCCCGCGAACACTTCCTGATGAAGCGGTCGAACGAGCTGATCTACCTGTTGGACGAGGATTCGACCGGACGGTAACCCCGCAAAAATTCCGCCGCCGCCATCGGTCGTTTTCCGGCCGGTTGCAGGCGGTCGATCTCGATCCAGCCGTCGGCGCAACGGATCCGCAGATGGCTTTTTCCATCGCTCCGAACGGCGCCCGCTTCGGCAGGCGATGCGTCGGCCACGGGGTGCGCCGCAAAGATCTTCAGCGACACACCGCCCTCCCATTCGCACCAGGCGGCGGGGTAGGGGCTCAGTCCCCGTATTTTGTTGTATACCTCGGCCATCGGACGGGTAAAATCCAGCCGCATATCCTCCTTAAAGAGTTTCGGCGCCGGGCGCGGCACGTCGGCCGACGGTTGCGGACGGGGCGTCAGGGTCCCGTCGGCGAGTCCCTCCACCGTTTCGACCACCAGTCCGGCCCCGACCTCCATCAGGCGGTCGTGGAGCGAACCGGCCGTTTCGTCGGCCGCAATGTCGACGGCCCGTTGCAACAGCACCGCTCCGGTGTCGATCTGATGATCGAGCAGAAAGGTGGTTACGCCGCTCTGCCGCTCGCCGTTCATCACGGCCCAGTTGATGGGGGCGGCCCCGCGGTACTGCGGAAGAAGCGAAGCGTGCAGATTGAAGGTTCCCAAACGGGGCAGGCTCCACACCGCCTCGGGCAGCATGCGGAAAGCCACTACCACGGCCACGTCGGGCCGCAGGGCGGCGAAAGCCTCCAGAAAATCGGGGTCTTTCATCCGCTCGGGTTGCAGCAGAGGCACCCCGGGCAGGTGTTCCAGCGCGTAGCGTTTTACGGCGCTCTGTTGCAGTTGCAGGCCCCGTCCAGCCGGTTTGTCGGGGACGGTTACCACGCCCGCGATACGGAATCCCCGCCCCACCAGCCGCTCCAGCGGAGCCACGGCAAAGTCGGGCGTCCCCATGTAGACAATGCGCAACGCTTCGGGGGAACTCATCGGGGTGTTACTGTTCCTGGTTTGTTTCGAAAAAACCCAGTTTGTGGCCCATGCCGCGCTCTTTGGTTTCGAGGTAATGGCTGTTGTGGGGATTGGGGGCGATCACGATCGGGACGTTTTCGACGATCCGCAGGCCGTACCCTTCGAGTCCGACCCGTTTTTGGGGATTGTTGGTCAGCAGGCGCAGGTTGTGGATGCCCAACTCGTGCAGGATGTTGGCTCCCACGCCGTAGTCGCGCTCGTCGGCCCGGAAACCGAGCTTGATGTTGGCTTCGATGGTGTCGAACCCCTCTTCCTGCAGCTTGTAGGCCCGTATCTTGTTGAACAGGCCGATCCCGCGTCCCTCCTGACTGAGGTAAACCACGGCTCCCTTGCCCTGTTGCTGGATCATCTTCATCGATTCGTGCAACTGGGCGCCGCAATCGCAACGGCACGAGCCGAAAATATCGCCCGTGGCGCACGACGAGTGAACCCGCACCAGCACCGGTTCGTCGGCGCTCCATTCGCCCTTGATCAGGGCCATGTGTTCCAGCCCGTTGCTCTTTTGCAGGAAAGGGATGAATTGAAAATCGCCCCATTCGGTAGGAAGCAGCACCTGTTCGCCGCGGGCCACCAGCGATTCGTTTTTCAGGCGGTAGGCGATCAGGTCGGCAATGGATATGATTTTGAGATCGAACTTGCGCGCGATCTCCAACAGTTCGGGCAGGCGGGCCATGGTGCCGTCGGCGTTCATGATTTCGATCAACGCCCCGCCGGGTTGCAGGCCGGCCAAGCGAGCCAGGTCGACCACCGCTTCGGTGTGGCCTGGACGGCGCAACACCCCTTTGTCCTGGGCGCGGAGCGGGAAGATGTGGCCGGGACGCCCCAGGTCGGAGGGACGGGTGGCGGGGTCGACCAACGCGCGGATGGTCTTGGCGCGGTCGGTGGCCGATACGCCGGTGGTGCATCCGTGGCCGAGCAAATCGACCGAAATGGTGAAGGGGGTGCCGAGGATCGAGGTGTTGTCGCCCACCATCATGTCCATCTCCAGTTGGCGGCAGCGCTCGGCGGTCAGCGGGGTGCAGAGTACGCCGCGCCCGTGGTGCAACATGAAATTGACCTGTTCGGGGGTGATTTTTTCGGCGGCGCAGACAAAATCGCCCTCGTTTTCGCGGTCCTCGTCGTCGACCACAATCAGGAGCTTGCCGGCCCGGAAATCTTCGATGGCCTCTTCGATCGTATTGAGTATTTTAGTCATTCTGTGTGTTGATTTTCAGTTTAGCGCCCAACCCCCTGATCCAACGAACCAACTGCCGGAACCGCTGCTTGTAGGAGTCCCAGTTGAAGATGGCCGAGTCGTTGGTAGATTTGTAGGTGAGGAACAGGGCGATGGGGAAGAGGATGAAACTCGATATCCACGTTCCCACAAAGGGAGACCACGCACCGTCGCGCACAAACTTGTCGCCGGTGATGGTGATGATGTAGTAGATCACGAAAAAGGCGACCGACACTACGATCGGCATGCCGATACCGCCCTTACGGATGATCGCCCCGAGCGGCGCTCCGATCAAAAAGAAGATCATGATCGAGAAGGGGAGGGCTATTTTTTTCTGATAATCAGCCTGATACCGGTAAAGCACTCCCGAGGTGTAGCTCAGGTACTCCGATTCGTAGTCGATGTATTGCTTGGTCTCCTCGGCCCACGACGAGGCGGTGGAGTAGACGCTGCTCTGCCGCTCGATGTTCATCGTATCGACCGCGTAGCGCACCCAGGCGGGGGTGAGGTTGGCGGGCAGCGAGTCGATGTTCAGGTAGGTCATGCTGCGGAAAATGTGGTTCTTTATCAGCTTCTGTTCGAAGGTGTTGAGCATCGAATCCTGCACGTGCCGCACCGAATCGATGGCGTAGGTGAGCTGGCGCAGGTTTTTCGTTTCGCTCCGCGACGAGAACATCTCCATGTCGCCCCGCTCAAAAGCGAATCCCGACAGGGGAAGCAGGAGTTTCTGCTCGTCGAACAGGTGGTGGCTCAGTTCGTTATTATTGAACCATTCGTAGTTGCGGCTCTCCTCGTAAATCTGTCCCTTGAAAAGCCTTACTACCAAAAATTTACGATCTTTCGAGATGTTGATGTAGCCCGAATCGGCCACGGTGGTCTGCATCTTTTGGTAATCGGTGTTGTTGTAGATGAGTACGTCTTCCAACCGGCCTGTTTTCCCGTCCTGGTGGCCGATCCGGATGCTCATGTTGGGGATGCCGTTGAAAAAAATGCCGTCTTCGAACTTGATCTCCTGCCGCTGCTTCGAGATATCGCTCAGCAGCGTGAACATTTTCTGAAACGAATAGGGCGTTAAGTTATTGATTACAAAGAAACTGCCGATGCAAACAACGCTCATCAGAATAATCAGCGGCCGCATGATGCGGGGCAGCGAGACACCGGCCGACTTCAGGGCCAGCAGTTCGTTGTTTTCGCCCAGGTTTCCCATGGTCATGATGGAGGCGAGCAGGGTAGCCAGCGGCAACCCCATCGGAATCAGCGTGGCGGCGGCATACACGATCAGCTCGATGATCACCCCCGTCGAAAGACCTTTGCCCACCAGGTCGTCGATGTGCATCCACAGGTAGTGCATCAGCAGGATGAACATCACGATGAAGAACGTGAGCACCATCGGCCCCACGTAGGCTTTCAACACGAAACGGTAAACGGTTTTCATCGGATGTTAGCGACTCTGAAAGAGAGGGCAAATATACCCTTTTTCATCGAAACAAATCGAAACGGAGCCCACCTTCTCAACATCCCTCTACAATACACAAACACAGCCTTACGACCATCATAAATTCGCTTTCAGTTATAAAAACCGCACAAAATAGCGTACCTTTGTCCCAAGGCGTAGAAAATTCCGCGTATGATTATTCATTCGATAGAGTTCCCGAAAATCATTGTATTTCAGCAATAAAAACAGCATGGTGAAGCACGACTACGCAGACCTGATCGCATACATACGCCAGGTATACAATACTCCCGAAGGCTTTGTTCCGCTGCATGCGGCAACCTTTGCAGGAAATGAAAAACGGTATCTGGAGGAGTGTATCGACACCACGTTCGTTTCGAGTGTCGGGGAATTCGTAAACCGATTCGAACTGATGACCGCCGAGTACACCGGAGCAGCGCGTGCAGTGGTTTGCGTCAACGGCACCGAGGCCCTGCACATGGCATTGATGCTCGTGGGAGTCGAGCGCGGCGATCAGGTGATCACCCAACCCCTTACGTTCATCGCAACCGCCAACGCCATTTCGTACTGCGGAGCCGAACCCGTTTTCGTGGACGTAGACCGAGAAACAATGGGGCTTTCGCCCGCACGAATGGCCGAGTGGCTCGACACGAATGCCGTGCGGCGCAACGGACAAGCCTACAACCGCCTCACAGGCCAGCGTATCGCCGCCTGTGTACCGATGCACACGTTCGGACATCCGGTACACCTCGACGAACTCGTGGCGTTATGCCAGGATTGGGGAATAGAGCTCGTGGAGGACGCCGCCGAAAGCCTCGGCTCCTTTTATAAAGGCCGCCATACGGGCACATTCGGCCGGGTGGGAATCCTGAGTTTCAACGGCAACAAAACCATTACCACCGGCGGCGGCGGAATGCTCCTGTTCAACGACACGGAACTGGCCGACCGTTGCAAACACCTCACCACACAGGCCAAAGTCCCGCATCGTTGGGAGTTTCGCCACGACGCCATCGGGCACAACTACCGAATGCCAAACGTCAACGCCGCCCTCGGTTGCGCTCAGATGGAACAGCTTGAAAGGTATATCGAGAGTAAGCGCGCCGTGGCCGACCAATACCGCAACTATTTCGCCGCGCGACCTCACGACATCGAATTCTTCAACGAACCGGAGGGTTGCCGCAGCAACTACTGGCTCAATGCACTCATCCTGCCTTCGCACGAAGCCCAGGTCGAGCTCCTTGAACAAACCAACAGCGCAGGGGTGATGACGCGACCCATCTGGGAGCTGATGAACCGCCTGCCCATGTTTTCAACCGCCCTGCGGGGCGACCTCTCGACCGCCGAATGGCTTGCCGACCGCGTGGTCAATATCCCCAGCAGCGTGAGGCTATAACCCAAAAACCGCAACACCTGTTAGGTAGATCGGCAATACAACGCATAACCCGCAAGACAACCTGACATGAAACCACTTGTACTCATAGGAGGAGGCGGACACTGCAAATCCGTAATCGAAGCCGCACGAAGTGCCGGATACGAAATTCTCGGCGTACTCGACACTCCTGAAAAAGTCGGCGGCCGCGTGCTGGATTGTGAGATAATCGGTACGGACGACGATGTGAACAATTACGCAGCAACAGTCCATTTCGTCATCACCGTCGGGCATATCAAAGATCCCTCGGTACGGCAACGCATAGCCGCAAAGGTCGAGACTCAGGGAGGAGAATTTGCAACCATCATCGCCTCGACGGCCCGCGTAAGTTCCTATGCCCAAATAGGCTCTGGAAGTGTCGTGCTCCATGGAGCCGTGGTAAACGCCGCAGCCGTAGTTGGCCGGCACTGCATCATAAACACCCTCGCCAACGTGGAACACGACGCCAACGTGGGCGACTTCTGCCACATATCGACCGGAGCGATGGTCAACGGCGACTGCGCCGTGGGCGGAGGCACGTTCCTCGGCAGCCAAAGCGTAATGCTCAACGGAGCGTCGATCCCTGGAGGCTGCGTAGTCGCTGCAGGATCGTTCGTGCGAAAAAGTCTGCGCGAAGCCGGAATCTACGCGGGAAATCCCGCCGTACTGATGAAAAAATCATGAACAAGCCGCTCAAAACCATCGTCATCGCCGAAGCGGGAGTGAACCACAACGGATCACTGGAGTTGGCGTTGCGCTTAGTGGACGCCGCTGCAAAGGCCGGAGCCGATTACGTCAAGTTCCAGACCTTCCGTGCCGCAGGACTCGTTACAAAACAAGCTCGACAAGCCGAATACCAAACTCGTAACATGGGTGACGGCGGCAACTCGCAGTACGAAATGCTCCGCCGGCTCGAACTGAAACCCGAAGACCATCAGGCGCTCATCGCACGCTGCGGCGAACGGGGAATCAAATTCCTCTCTACGCCCTTCGACCTGCAAAGCCTGGCATTTCTCGACACACTCGGCCTCGACCTGTGGAAAGTCCCCAGCGGAGAAATCACCAATTTCCCCTACCTGCGGGCCATCGGACAAACCCGTAAGCCTGTAATACTCTCGACCGGAATGGCCACGATCCCCGAAATCGGTGCAGCCATTGACGTATTGACCCGATTCGGAACGCCGCGCACCGAAATCACGCTGCTGCACTGCACCACCGAATACCCGGCCCCCAAGAACGAAGTCAACCTGCGTGCGATGGAAACCATGCGCCGCGAATTCGGCCTGCCCGTCGGGTATTCCGATCACACCGAAGGAATCGAAATTCCCGTTGCGGCCGTAGCCCTGGGAGCCTGTGTCATCGAAAAACACTTCACCCTCGACCGCGGCATGGAAGGACCCGACCACCGCGCATCGCTCGAACCGGACGAGCTGGCGCAAATGGTGCGCGAAATCCGCAACGTCGAAGCGGCGCTCGGCGACGGAGTCAAAGAACCCGCAACGAGCGAACTCAAAAACATAGCCATCGCCCGCAAATCCATCGTCGCCGCGCGACCCATAGCCGCCGGAGAGCTGCTGACAGACGAAAATCTCACGGCCAAACGTCCCGCTACCGGACTCTCGCCAATGGAGTGGGAGAGGGTAGTGGGAACCCCCGCCGTGCATGCCTTTGAAGAAGACCAACCAATAGAGTTATAAAGGTTTCCCGCAACGGAAAGTCGCTGCGGCCCATTATAAAAACAACAACCACCTTGATCCAACCTCGCAAAATATGCATCGTAACCGGAACCCGCGCCGAGTGGGGACTGTTGTCGCGGCTGGCCGGAATGATTAAGGCCGACCCGCAGTGCGAACTCCAAATCGTGGCTACCAACATGCACCTGATCGAACGTTACGGCTACACGGTGCGCGAGATTGAGAAAGCGGGATTTACGATTGACCGCCGCGTGCCTATGGAAGTCTATGGCGACACCGATCAAGCCACCGTGCGCTCAATGGGCCTGGCGATGGAAGGCTTCAGCGAAGCCTATGCGGCCCTGCGGCCCGAGGCGATCGTGCTGCTCGGCGACCGTTACGAAATGCTCTGCGCCGCTGCGGCAGCGCTCGTGTTCGGCATACCCATCGCACACCTGCACGGCGGCGAAATCACCGAAGGAGCCTACGACGATGCCATACGCCACTCCATCACCAAAATGTCGCACCTGCATTTCACTTCGACCGAAGAGTACCGCCGCCGCGTGATCCAAATGGGCGAACAACCCTCCACCGTATTCAACGTCGGTGCCATCGGCATTGACAACATACGCCACATGGAATTGTGGGACAAGACTCGTACCGAAGCCGAACTCGGCGGATTCGCCCTTGATCGCAATACCATCCTTGTAACCTACCACCCCGTCACGCTCGAAGAGGGCGGAAACACCCCCGAACGGCAAATCGATGAGCTATTGGCGGCGCTGGATGCGGTATCCGAGTTGCGCATACTCTTCACAATGCCCAACTCCGACACCGGAAACCACGTAATAGCCGAACGAATCCAACAGTGGTGCGAACAAAACGCCGGCAGGGCCGCATGGTTCACATCATTGGGACAGCTGCGTTACTTCTCGGTATTACAATATATTGGGGCCGTGGTTGGGAATTCCAGCAGCGGAATCATCGAAGTACCCAGCTTTGGTATACCCACCATTGACATCGGAGACCGTCAAAAGGGACGCCTGGCAGCCTCCAGTGTCGTACACTGCAAAGCCAAAAGAAAAGCTGTAATTGAACAATTATCGCTAACTTTGCACCATGGATTTTCCGCAAACAGCGTCAACCCTTACGAACAACCCGAAACGGCAAGACGTATACTGGATACCCTGAAAGAAGTCCGTCCCTCGCTCCAGAAACATTTTTACGACCTTCCGCGATGAGTATTATCGATTTTTCAAAAAATATAATCAGCGATAAGGCCACTATTTTCGATGCCGTGCGTGCTCTGCACGAAATATCGGCCCAACCGTCGCTGACTCTTCTGGTAACAGACCAACACGACCAAATGGTAGGCACTGTTACCGATGGCGACGTGCGGCGGGCTATTATCCGAGGATGCGGACTCGATCATCCGATCACCGAACTGATGAACACCCAGTTCACCTATATCGAGCAGGGCAAATTCGATGACGTGAAGTTGAGACATATCAAACGAGAGGGATTCAAACTCATCCCGGTACTCGACCAACAGGGCAGGGTAGTCAGCGTGGCTGATTTTTCGAACGGACACTCCTACCTGCCCATCGATGCCGTTTTGATGGCCGGAGGACGAGGCGAAAGGCTGCGCCCAGCCACACTCACCACTCCCAAACCGCTGCTCGAAGTGGCCGGAAAACCCATCATCGACTACAACATCGACAACTTGCTCCAAGTGGGTATTGAGAACATACACGTCACCGTCAACTACCTGGCCGAGCAAATCGAAGCCCACTTCGCCCCCCCCCGCACGAACGGCGTGCAGGTGCAGTGCGTTCGTGAGCCGCAGTTCCTGGGTACGATGGGTAGCATAAAATTCGTGCAAGAGTGGCACAACGACACGGTGCTGGTGATGAATTCCGACCTGTTCACCAACATCGACATCGAAGATTTCTACCTGCACTTCAAGACACACGATGCGGCCATGAGCATCGCCGCCGTTCCATACTCGGTAAACATCCCCTACGGGATTTTCGAAATAGAAAATACCCGCGAAATATGCGGCGTGAAAGAGAAACCCAGTTACCACTACTATGCCAACGCCGGCATATACCTGCTGAAGCGCGAAGTCCTGAACCTGATTCCCGAAGGAGAGTTCTTCAACGCCACCGACATGATGAGCCTGCTGATAGAGCGCGGCCGTAAAGTGATACGTTTCCCGCTGTCCGGATTTTGGATTGATATCGGCAAACCCGAAGATTTCCGCAAAGCCCAAGACCTGGCACAACACACACACAAGGTATGACAACAAGTCCACGAATCCTCGCCATCATACCCGCACGCGGCGGCAGCAAAGGATTGCCGGGCAAGAACATACGCCCACTTTGCGGTAAACCCCTCATCGGGTGGACCATCGAGCAGGCTAAGTCCAGTCGCCATATCAGCGAAATATTCATCTCGACCGATTCACGCGAAATAGCCGACGTAGCCGAGAGTTTTGGCATAAGTGTCCCCGAGCTACGACCCGCCGAACTGGCCAGTGACACGGCGCCTTCATCGGCTTTCGTACTGCATACCATCGAAAAATTGCGTCGCGAAGGCCGAGAGTTCGATTACATCATCCTTCTGGAACCCACCTCACCGCTTCGCGCACCTCACGACCTCGATAGAGCCATAGAACTCGCTTTGAATAATCCGGACAACGTCGGAGTAGTCAGCCTTGGTGAAGTACACATGGAACACCCCCAGATTGTCAAACGCATAGACAACAACGGAGAGATAAAACCATACACAGAAAACACCAGAAAACTCACCCAAAGACAAGAAGCCGACAAAGCTTACTTTCCATACGGAGTCATATACATGGTCAAAACCGACCACTTCATTAAAACACAAGAATTTTATGGCCGCCGAAGCCTACCGTACTTCATCGAACGCTGGCAATGCTACGAAGTAGACGATATTTACGACTTCACGGCCATAGAAGCAATCCAAAAACTAAGAGAATCATGAAATTCCTCATCATCGGACTCGGATCCATGGGCAAACGCAGGGTGCGTTGTCTTCAAGCCCTTGGGTACACTGACATCACAGGTTTTGACCCGCGCGAAGACCGCAGGATTGAAGCCTCGCAAAAATATGGAATCGCAACCGTCGAAGCACTTGATACCGTAGAGCTTAACAACTTTGACGCCTATGTTATATCGACTCCGCCCGACAAGCACACACCCTATGCCTTATTGGCCATAGACCACGGCAAGCCTTGTTTTATCGAGGCCAGCGTGCTCATAGAAGATGTTCGCGAAATAGAGTCCCGAAACACCCGTGGAACCCTCGTCGCTCCGTCGTGTACACTGCGTTTTCACTCCGTCATAAAAGACATCACGCAAATCATACGCAGCGGCAAGTACGGCAAAGTTGCAAACTTCACCTACCACAGCGGCCAATACCTGCCCGACTGGCATCCTTGGGAAGGAGTCAATGAGTTTTATGTCGGAAAACGCGCAACAGGCGGCGGCCGCGAAATAGTCCCCTTTGAACTGACCTGGATTATAGACACCTTCGGCTGGCCCGCGCAAGCCAAAGGATATTTCGAAAAAACCATAGATTTCGGTGCGCAAATCGAAGACAGTTATGCCTTCACGCTACGGTACCCCGGTAAAGTGGGTGCCATTATCGTTGACGTGGCGGCGCGGTACGCCGTGCGCAACCTGGTGATCAACCTCGAAACAGCCCAAATCCAATGGCGCTGGGACGATGGTTATTTCCGCCTTTACGAAGCTGGCGGCGAACGCTGGATACAATACAACCAACCCGAACTGCACGCATCAAGCGGATACAACAAAAACATCGGGGAAGAGATGTACATAGACGAAGTGCGCCACTTCATTGGAGCTTTTACTGGCACACACACATACCCGAACACCATTGGCGACGATATCAAAGTACTCGAACTACTTGAACAGATAGAAAATTCCGATGGAGGATACAACCGTTAATACCCAACGCAACCATGAAAAAAACATACAGCGAACGTCTACACGACGCTATCCCGGGCGGAGCCCACACCTACTCCAGGGGCGACGACCAGTACCCCGTTAACGCGCCGCAAATCCTCGAACGAGGCGAAGGGGCATACGTTTATACCCCCGAAGGCGAAAAATTTCTCGATTACGGAATGGCATTGCGGGCAGTCACACTCGGATACGGACGCGAAGAGATCGCCCAAGCTGCGATTAAACAAATCCACAACGGCAACAACCTCACACGGGCCTCGCTCATTGAACTTGAAGCGGCGGAGGTAATGTGCGAACTATTTCCGTCAGTCGATATGGTCAAATTCGCCAAAAACGGATCCACAGTAACCACCGCGGCCCTCAAAGTCGCACGCGGGTACACTGGACGGCCATACATTGCCCGCTGCGCCGACCACCCATTTTTTTCGTACGACGACTGGTTCATCGGCGATACTCCGCTCACACTCGGCATACCGGAACAACATGCCAGCCTCACACTCAATTTCCGGTACAACGACCCAGCATCGCTCGAAGCACTCTTTTCCAAATACCCCGGCCAAATCGCAGCCGTCATCCTTGAACCGGCAGCCGGAGAACATCCGCGCGATAATTTCCTTCACAAAGTGCAGGAAATTTGCCGCAAAAATGGCACCGTCTTCATCCTCGACGAAATGATCACCGGATTCCGTTGGGACCTCCAAGGGGCGCAGAAATACTACAACATCACCCCCGACCTGTGCACCTTCGGCAAGGGAATGGCCAACGGATTCTCGGTAGCCGCCTTGGGCGGACGGCGCGACATCATGGAAGTCGGCGGCATCAAAGAAGAGGGGCGCGAGCGACTCTTCCTGATTTCCACCACACACGGCGCCGAAATGTGCGGCCTCGGCGCGCTCGTCGAAACCATCAAATTCTATAAACAGCACAACGTCACCGACCACCTGTGGAACTACGGCCAGCGCTTGATTGACGGAATGAACGCCGTGGCCCGCGAATCGGGAGTCGCAAAAGAGTTCGAAGTCAGCGGCGTGGCATGTTCGCCTGGTTACGCAACGCGCGATGCACAAGGTCAGGTTTCGATGCCCCTACGCACACTTTTTTCGCAAGAGATGATAAAACAAGGAGTGCTAATGCCATGGATTGCAATAAGTTACGCCCACGGAGACCGCGAACTCGAGATCACACTCGAAGCCACACGAAAGGCATTGGCAGTGTACAAAAAAGCACTCGAAGAGGGAGTTGAAAAATACCTCGTAGGTCCCGCAATCAAACCCGTATTCCGCAAATACAATTAACGTGAAGCTGCAGGATAAAGTAATCATAGTCGCCGGAAGCGGCGGACTCATCGGACGCGAAGTGGTACGCCACTGCCGCGAGTACGGCGCCACCGTCATCGGCGTGGACTACGACGCAAATCGCTGGGGCGAACAGCCCGACATTACATCTGATCTAACCGACACGGCCGCCATAGACCGACTCGTGAAGCAAGTGATGCAACAGCACGGCCGCATCGATGGCCTGGTGAACGCCGCCTACCCGCGCACCGCCGATTGGGGGACTAAATTCGAGGACGTCAAATACGAAAGCTGGCAACAGAACGTAGATATGCAGCTCAACGCCGTCTTCTACATCTGCCAACGAGTACTGGGAGTAATGAAAGAGCAGGGTAGTGGTTCGATCGTCAACTTCGGCTCGATCTACGGTGTGGTTGGCAACGACTTCACCATCTACGAGGGCTACGGCGGCACATCGCCCGCCGGATATTCGGCCATAAAAGCTGGAATTATCAATTTTTCTCGCTACCTTGCCTCATATTACGGCCCTTATGGCGTACGTGTGAACTGCGTATCGCCGGGCGGAGTGGCGGACAACCAAAACCCTTCGTTCGTCGAGCGGTACAGCGCCAAGTCGCCCCTACGGCGGCTTGGACGCCCCGAAGAGATGGCACCCGCCGTCACTTTTCTACTGAGCGACGACGCCAGCTACATCACCGGCCACAACCTGATAGTCGACGGCGGCTGGACAGCAATATAACATAATGAAAACTCACAATATAGCTGTAATAGGTGCCGGTCAACTCGGAAGCCGACACCTCCAAGGGCTTAAGCATGCCCCGCTCCCTATGCTCATACAGGTCGTAGACAGCAACCCTGAATCGCTACGCGTAGCCCGCGAAAGATATGACGAAATCACCCCGAACCCCACGGCTACTGTAGAATACCTCGAAGGGATCAACGCCCTATCTCCAAAGCTCGACTTGGTGATAATCGCAACCGGATCGATGCCGCGCGTAGCAATCATCCAAGAATTGCTGGCAAAAAAGCAAGTTGCTAACCTCATACTCGAAAAATTCCTGTTCCCTGCTATATCTGAATACGACGAAGTAGAACGGCTATTACGGGAAAAAAAATTGTTCGAAAACACCTGGGTCAATTGCCCACGTAGAATGTTCAACGGATATCAACGTTTGAAAAAAGAACTCGCCAAGGCGAACAGCATCAGACTCTCAGTCGCTGGATGGAACTGGGGCCTTGGCTGCAATAGTGTTCATTTTCTCGACTTGTTCGCAATGCTAATGCCCCCAGGCGAAAGCATCAACAACATTGATGCCAGCACATTGATGCCCCGGATTTTTGAAAACAAGCGCCCTGGATACGTTGAGTTCGCAGGAACAATACATGCTACGACCACCGCAGGATCGACAGCAATTATAAGCAGTTTGCCACTTGACAATGGCAGCACGCCGGCAATCATACTAACGGTGGAAGCCGAAGGTAACCGTTATGATATTGACGAAGGCCGTGACACCATAACCTGCAATGGGGAGGCATGGAGCAAGGTAGACCTTGGCTATCAGAGTACACTAAGTGGAGAAATCGCCCGACAAATCCTAACAGAAAACCGCTCAATACTCACTCCATTTGCAGAATCGGCAGCAACTCATTTAGCCCTGCTACGCCCGATGGTTGCACTTTACAACAAACTCAGCGGGAACAATGGTGACAGTTGTCCCATAACCTAACCTCACTAAAGAATGATCTGGATAATAGGTACAGGCCTCATCGGATGCGAATATGGTAAAGTACTCACGGAACTCGGACAAGAATACGTGGCCGTGGGACGCGGTGAAGAATCTGCCAACAAATTTGAACAAGAGACCGGACACGTGACTTTACGCGGCGGCATCGAGACCTTTTTGCAAACACAGCCCGCACTGCCCGACAGCGCAATAATCGCCGTCAAGACCGACACCCTGAGCCACGTCTGTCGGCAACTGCTCTACTACGGTGTGAAGAACATACTACTTGAAAAGCCCGGTTTCGGTATGCCTGATGAAGCAGGCAACCTCGCAGAGGAGGCCCGCAAGGCAGGAGCAAACGTGGTGTTGGCCTACAACCGCCGCTTCTATAGCTCGGTTCTTAAGGCTGAAGAGATCATACGCGAGGATGGCGGAGTCACCTCGTTCAACTTCGAGTTCACGGAGTGGACCCACACATTCAACCCCGCCGATTACCCAGCTGTGACGATGCGCTACTGGCTCCTGAGCAACTCGTCACACGTCATAGATACAGCATTCTTCCTTGGAGGGGAACCCACTGAAATCAACTGCTACACAGCAGGTGAAAATACGTTGGGATGGCACCCGTCGGCCAGTATCTTTGCTGGCGCCGGGCGCACCGAAAATGGAGCACTATTCAACTACAGTGCCGGTTGGCAATCTCCTGGGCGTTGGAGCGTCGAAATTCTCACGCGCAAACACCGCCTCCATCTTCGACCGATGGAGAGCCTGCAAATACAAGAACTGGGCAGCGTGGCCCTTGCGCCTGTCGAAATAGACAACTTCTTTGACACCAAGTTCAAACCCGGCTTCTACCTCCAAACCAAAGCCTTCGTCGAGGGTGACCTATCGCGCTTCTGCACAATAGAGCAACAGGCCCAATACGTTAAAGAGTACTACAACAAAATCGGAAACTACTAGCCGTCACACACGTTCACACAACACATCGCCACACATAGAATTGATATGAGTAAAAGAGTCCTTATCATCGGCAGTTCGGCAGCGCTGCCACGTCCCGGAAGTCCCTACGAAGAGACATGGCCCTGTCTGTTGCAAGACGCCCGACCCGACTTGAGGTTCATAGCCCTCTCAAAACGACGTAACAACAGCCGGTCGCTCACTTCGAATCCAGAACCTAAAGAGTGGAGCTACGGCGACAACTTGCGTTTCTACTCACCGGATTACGTCATAATACAAATGGGAATCAGTGACTGCCTTCCACGTTATATGAGACACAATTTATTAAACAGAGCTTTGGACAGAATGCCCCAAATCATGCAGGCAGCTTTTTGGAAACCATACAAACTTTTCTTTAAACGTAGTCTGAAACGAACAGATGTACCCCTTGACGAATTCAAACGGAACGTGGCTGGTTACCTCGACCAATGCATGATGGCCGGCGTGTCGCGAGTCGTGATTGTATCGATATACACACCTCCAAAGTGGCTGACAGACAGAATTAATCTGCTACTCGAAGGCGTACGTCTATACAATGACGCATTCCAAGAGGCGGCTTCAAATTGCCCCATAGCAGTATACATCACTCCCCTTATCGAAGGGCTCAACCAGTGGTTCCTCCAAGATGGACTACACTGTACCGCTGAGGGACACCAAAAAATAGCAAACGCCGTGCTGGAGCATCTGCCCAAATAACCCAATGAGAATAACTAGACTGAAAAAGCACATGTCCCGAACGGCAATGTTCACGACAGTTGCGTTCCTTACACTCTCGTGCAACAAAGAGGAGAGCGTGCCGGCACTTGTAAACCCTGAACTGCCGGAAATTATTGACCAGTACACTTTCAGTGACGTAGCCACTCACAAAGATGTGAAGTATGCTGACTGGCTCGGACTCAATATATTCAACAAAGTCGAAAACGACGGACAACTTCGGCCCGTAGTGTTTTTCATCCACGGCGGAGCCTGGAATGCCGGACATAGGAATTACTGGGATACTCCGCAAATAGAGTATTTCGCAAGGATGGGATTCGTTTCCGTTTCCATAGACTACATCCTGTCACCAGACCCTTGCGACACACTCAATCAGCGACGAGATATACATCCGCGACATATTATGAGCGTGGCCCGAGCCTTCAACTGGGTCTACAACAACATAGAACAATACGGCGGCGACCCCCAACGCATATACTTGTTCGGACACTCCTCCGGAGCCCACCTGGCTCTACTGCTCTCGACGAACGAACGGTTTTTGAAGAAAGTGGGGCGCTCGCTCTCTGACATCCGAGCTGCATACAGTTCAGATGCAGGTCCTTATATCGGCCCACTCGAAATGTTGTCGCCTACCAGTCCCGACGAGTACATACGAACCCTTTATCTCGTGTGGGTCAATGCAATGGGCAACGACCGCTCACAGTGGGACGACGCCCTACCACTGAAAAATATCGCACCTGATAAAGATATTCCACCGATACTTCTGATACACACAAACAAGGAAGACAGAGTCATCCCGAATGTGATATTAGAGGAGAAACTTACGGAAAATGAATATAAAATCGAACGGTACGAAGTGATTGGAATAGATCATAGCGAAATGGTGCCGTTCATTGGAACGGGACGTGATCGATGGCGAATCGGATACAAAGTCGTCTCATTTTTCAGATACTACAAATAACCTTCCTCAGTTTTGAGCACCTTTCTTCCCCCGTATGAGTAATTTCAAAGAGATACTCAACCACGGCAAAAACTACCTACTGGCCAACCTTGCAAACCGAGCATTGGCCTTTGTTTCAATTCCCGTATATACGAACCTGCTTACGAGCGAAGAATATGGGATCTATGCCGTGTTTATGAGCTATCTGGGAATACTCGGATCAGTGCTGACATTCAGCGTAGATGGTGCGGTGGGACGGTACTACTTTTCAAAAAAAAGCGATACCGACTTCCGGCAATTCGTCGGCACATCATCGTTGTTAGCTATACTCATAGGCGGGGTAAACTCACTAGTGCTACTAATTCTATCGCCATATGTAGCAAAACTTGTGGGATTGCCCTTACCAGTCGTGTGGATGCTCATACCCATGACGTTTATAAACGTTTGGGGGCTCACCTTCGAGCAAATATTTGGGGTAATGAAGCAGAGCAAAATACTCGCCACAACGTCGTTGGTTCGTATCTGGGGAGGCTTCGTCCTGTCGGCTGTCGGCATCCTGTTGATGAGTACCGATAAATACTACGGTCAAATACTTGGACAAATAGTGATAGGAATAGCCTTATGCTTTTATTGGGGGAAGCGCATAAAACCATACTTCGAGTTCAGTTTCCGGCGCGACTTTGTCTACTTCATATTACGATATTCCATACCACGCATGCCATATGCCCTGAGCGGAATACTCATCGAACAATTCGCAAAAGTCACAATCGGAGCCGAGCAAGGCATGGCCGACGCTGGATTCTACACCTTGGCGCTCACCATAGCCGCCCTGACCGGAATATCGATCACTATAGCTCACCAAGCATGGAACCCGTATTACTACGAGTACATGAATGCGAGGGATTATGTCCAGCACGACAAGGATCAGTTACGCATATTCCGCCTAACGATCATCGTTGCTTTCGTCATCGCCGCCTTCGGTGAAAACATAGGTATGATACTTGCCAACCGCAATTTTTATGGTTCATTCTATCTGATTCCGATTTTTGTCGTAGGGTATATGTTCTACCAACTGGCCTACGTATACATGCGCAACTTCGGTTATGCAATAAAAACCGGTTATTTATCCGTGGTGGTCTTCGTGGCCGGTGCCGCTAACATAGCGATGAATCTCTATACCATACCACGCTGGGGACAAACTGGAGCCGCCATCTCATTCTCTGTATCGTACATCATAATGACAGCAATAGCCTGGGGCATTAATCGCTGGATAATCAAAGTACATGGTACAGCGCTACGAAAGTTCATGCGCATCATACTAATCTCAGTACCCATCTACGCACCTTTGTTCTTCGTGAATCGTATTGAGAACTTATGGCTCAATTTAACGACTAAATTTGGCATCGTTGCGCTGGCTTGCTTCGTACTGCTCTATAGTGAACGACACGTAATCGCCGAATTCATTAAAAATTACTTGCCCAACCGTCGCAAATGAAGAAACTGATATTCATAGACATAGAGCCACTAACGCCCAGGCGGGTTGCAATATTTAAGATTGAGGAACTACGCGATCTCGGTTTTGAAATTGAGTATTGGGATATGTCACAGTACTTCGACCCAGGAAAAAAACTCGCTGACACACTCGAAGCCCAATATGTGCGGTATATCAGAACTATCGCTGAACTTCACCAAGTACTTGAACAGGAAGATACCACTCAGGTCATATTCTCGTGTGAAGTCCCTGGAGACAGAATAAGATCTCACCGTTTCTTCCGTACGATGAAGAGACACAATACGATACGCGTACGTATCGATCTCTACGCCACGGCGGCGCTTGCCAATACCCTGACACTGGCCGAAAAGTTGCGACACGCCACATTTGCCAAAATCATAAAATCACTGATCACCAGGATTGAAGTCATAATCTGGGCTCTCTACCGTCGAATGACAGGCCTTAAACTTTACCACTACCTAATACGCTCTGGCCAAGGTCCTCACACCGATGTACACATAAACCATCCCGATTGGGAACTGTATAACGAGACCCACAAGAATCCACCCTTGATTACAGAGCCCTACGCCCTGTTTCTCGACGAATTTTACCCCCTGCACCCCGACATAAAATACCACAACCGAGGTGAGCAAACTGGCGGAGTAGAGCAGTATCAGTCCAGCTTGCGCCGATTTTTTGACACCTTCGAGCAACAATGCCACCTGCACGTTGTTGTGGCTGCCCATCCCAAGGCCGAATACGCTGCCGGGACCTTCGGTTCCGGGCGTGAAATTATAAAATACCGCTCGGCACAACTCGTCAAAGATGCCGCTGCGGTCTTTATGCACAACACCGCCTCCGTAGCGTTCGCCATAATGAACGACAGGCCGCTGGCACTGATCACCAATGACTCGTACAACCGACAAATCACGATGCGCATAGCACAGCAACGACTGGCAAAGACACTCGGACTGAAAATATACAACCTCGACCACTGTGACCTTGGCAACATCAATCCACAACGCATAAACCCCGACGTGCGAAACAACTATATATACTCCTACCTCACAAGCCCCGGAATAGAAGAGACGCCAAACATCGAAATACTCGATACATTTTTCTGTAACCTCTGAGAAAACCCAAAAAACCAACAGGATAAAATAGCCCTCGTACACACCACCCGATAGACAAGCCTTGTGATATAACTAACTTCGTGTCATGAAACAACAAGCACTACGAATAGCCTATCTCATTCAATCGACCTATTATCCGGCCGGAATGGAACGCGTGATGATACTCAAGGTCAACTACTTGGCTGAGCGTGCAGGCTACCAGGTAAGCGTGGTGACCACCGACCAACAAGGGCGTACCCCTTTTTTCGAACTTTCGCCCCTCATCAGGCAAATGGATCTCGGGGTGAACTACCGCTCGACGAACGGGCGGAATATCGTCGTAAAAACCCTTGGTTATGCGGTCAAGTTGCTACAACACAAGCGGCGGCTCGGAAGGCTGCTGAAGCGTGAACGATTCGACATCGTAGTGTCGATGTTTGGCCACGAGATACAGTTCCTCACACGGCTGCGCGACGGAAGCCGCAAGGTGGGCGAGATACACTTTTCAAAACACCATCGCGAGCAAGAATCACGCCGCAGTCTTTGGGGCATCGTTGACCGGATATTTACCAGCAGCTACGATAGAGCAGTGCGACGCCTCGACGCCTTCGTCGCATTGACACACGAAGACCGCCACGCCTGGCCCCCACTGCCCAACATACACGTGATATACAACCCAAGTCCATACGCCCCGACTGGACTTGCCACGCTCGACACAACGCGTGTACTGGCCGCCGGGCGACTTACCTACCAGAAAGGGTTCGACATATTGCTGGATACATGGACTATAGTACACGACCTACAGCCTGAGTGGCGCCTCGACATCTTTGGCGACGGACCCGATAAGGAGATCCTCGAAGCGCAAATAGACCGTTTGGGTCTACACAATGTCATTACCATACACCCCCCCTCGGTCAATATCGATCGTGAATACCTGCAAAGTTCGGTCTATGTGCTTAGCTCGCGCTACGAGGGGCTTCCGATGACCCTTATCGAAGCCATGGCCCACGGAGTGCCCGGCGCCGCCTTCACTTGCAAGTGCGGTCCGCGCGACGTGATCACCGACACAGTAGACGGATTGCTGGTATCCCCGGAAGGATCGCCCGAAAAACTCGCCGAAGCCATCCTGACCTTGATCGAAAACCCAACCAGACGGAAAGAAATGGGCCGTCGAGCTGCCGAGAAAGTGCAACAGCACTTCTCGCAAGAACACATCATGGCTCAATGGATCGAACTATTTACCCACTTGATTAAAAAGTAGGAACGCTGTATGGCCCCATTCTACTTGGTATTCATATTGATAGCCTTGCTGTCATTCACGGAAACGATCCCCGTGGCCGCATCACAAAGAAAAGTGGGGCTGCTTGGTATAGCAACGGTACTGATCGTCTTCTGCGGACTCAGATATCAACCCGACTTTGTGGACTATCAGGCCTATGCAGATGCTTTTGGGGATATAGTCCAAAAAGGGTTGGTCTTGCGAGACCGTTATAACTCTTCGGCTGCCATATTCGAACCCGGATTCAACGTACTACTATACGTGGCCAGCATATTCAGTTCATCGCCTACAATAGTTTTTCTGCTTGTGGCAATAATCACCGTGAGCATCAACGTTCTGTGTTACAAGAAATATTCATCAAAGTACTTTATATTCGCCACCCTCTTCTACTTTACCCACACGTTCATCGTACGGGATATGACCCAAATACGGGCAGGAATAGGAGCCGCGATCTTACTATATTCCATACAGTATATCGAGCGGGAGAACTTATGGAAATTTCTGTTGGCTGTATTCCTCGCCTCCACTTTTCACCTCGCCTGCGCGATATTCCTGTTGATCTACCCGCTATACAAATTAAACTGGAGTCTCAAAACCTGGATCTACATAGTGGTAACCTGTTTTTTGATCGCACATATCGCCCCTTTCGGGAAAATACTCCTGTCACTGCCCACCGGAGGGATCTTCAAGCGAATCTCAGACTACATGTGGATGGTCGGCGATGATTCGCGAGGAGTACTAACCAATCCCACCATACTCAAACAATTGTTCTTTGTAATGATAGGACTGGGATTTTATAATACACTCCGCGAAAAAATCCCGCACTTCCGTGTACTCTTTGTACCCTATATTCTGTCAGTATGTTGGCTGATGGTATGGCATGATTTTCCGATCGTAGCCGGTCGTTTAGCCACCTTCTTTTCCATTACCGAGGTCATAATAATCCCCTCGATTGCTATGACACTAGTCACTTCTCGGTCACGCCCCCTGATGGGAGCGATATTGGTACTACTTGCACTGACTATTTTATATCTGAACGGAAATACCTACCTTGCGAAGGTTGAGGGGTTACTCCCATACCAATTTGCGCCTTTTTACCTATAGTCGCAAACTCATTTTATATGTGCGATGATACCTAAAATAATACACTATTGTTGGTTTGGCCGGGGCCAAATGCCAGAATTAACACTTCGATGCATAGATTCCTGGAGGAGCTACATGCCTGAATATGAGATCCAACTATGGAGCGAAGACACCTTCGATGTCAACTCCACGCAATACACAAAGGAAGCGTACCAGGCTGGAAAGTTTGCTTTCGTTGCTGATTACGTACGCCTATGGGGACTGTATCACACGGGAGGTATATACATGGATACCGACATCGAAGTGGTCAAGTCGCTTGATGAATTCCTCCTCTATCCCGCTTTTATAGGGTTTGAAGACCAGACCCGTATAGGTACTGGAATAATGGGAAGCGAACCAGGCGGCGAATGGATTGCGGAACAACTAGCCCATTATGCACATCGTCCCTTCCTGCTTCCCGGTGGCAAGCTCGATACCACGACCAACGTCGCTATCATATCGAAGGGAATGAGCGTTCAAGGATTCTCGTTACACAACTCGCACCAAAATTTTCGCGGCATAGTTGAGGTCTTTCCCAAAGACTATTTCTGCGCCAAATCCTACGTCACCGGAAAAATCGAACTCACGCCTAATACCCATACCATACACCACTTTGCCGGATCATGGCATACGCCTTTTCAGAAATTCAAGATGCACGTAAAGCCCTTGGCGCACAAGCTCGGCTTATATGGACTACTCCAAAAAATGACCTTAAAAATCGGTAAATAATTTACGCGCGTACACCTTTTTGCACAGCCTCGCTAAATCAACCCAATGTTTTCAGTCCTGATCTCCGTATACCACCGCGAACGAGTCGAATACCTGAGCCAAGCCCTCGAGAGCATAACCACTGCCCAAACACTCCGGCCTGCACAAATCGTTCTTGTCAAAGACGGTCCGCTCACTCCAGAACTTGATGCCATGGTACAACAATTCGTTGATGCCAATCCTAATATTTACAACATAGTAACCTTGCCTATCAACCTCGGTTTGGGGGGGGCGTTAAACGAAGGGCTAAAACATTGCCGTCACGAACTGGTAGCACGAATGGACAGTGATGATATATCAAAACCCGAGCGCTTCAAGCAGCAAGTAACTACGTTTGAAGAACATCCCGAATTATCTGTCGTAGGATCATGGATCGACGAATTCGAAGTAACACCCGATAACGTCGTCTCGCAACGTCGCCTACCCGAAACCCCAAAAGAGCTTGCCAACTATTGCCGCACTCGCTCGCCAATGAACCATCCAAGCGTTATGTTTCGACGCAGCGACATACTCGCCGTTGGCGGCTACCAACCATTCCCGCTCTTCGAAGACTATTATCTTTGGGCACGGCTCGTATTGAACGACTACAAGTTCTATAACATACAACAAAGTCTGCTATTATATCGCACTTCGCCTGAAATGATTAAGCGGCGCGGAGGGTGGAAACACGCTACAAATGAAGTATGTCTTATGTGGTTATTGCGACAACGTGGACTTTTTGGTTGGGCTACCTTTCTGCAAAACGTGTTGTTGCGTTTTCCCGTAAGGGTGATACCCGGAAAAATTCGCAAATTCATATACTACAAACTACTGCGCTAATACGCCAACCATAGAATACACCTTCGCAAATTACAACCAACTAATCATGTTCGACCTCCGAAAATTCATAAACCAACACGTCACGGGCCGCACCACATCCATGTTCGCGCCCGACATCGAAGCAAATCGTCAACAACTAACCGCCGAAATCGAAGGACGGTCCGTTCTGGTGATTGGCGGCGCAGGAACCATCGGATCATCGTTCCTGCGAGCCCTACTGCCATTTCGACCGGGTAGGGTAGTGGTCGTTGACATCAGCGAGAATGGTCTCACCGAACTCACGCGCGACCTGCGTTCAACCGCCGGAATGTACCTCCCTGCCGACTATGTGACCTACCCGATGAACTTTGCCGACCCCGTGTTCGAAAAAATGTTCCGACACTACGGTGGCTTTGACATTGTAGCCAACTTCTCGGCTCACAAACACGTGCGCAGCGAGAAAGACATTTATTCGGTGCAGGCACTGCTCGAAAACAACGTGCTTCGCGCGCGCAAGCTCCTCGATCTGTTGCTCGAATTCCCGCCAAGGCACTTTTTCTGTGTCTCGACCGACAAAGCCGCTAACCCCGTGAATATCATGGGCGGGTCGAAGAAAATCATGGAAGACATGATCATGGCGTACAGCGATCGACTGCCCATCACCACAGCCCGTTTTGCCAACGTAGCATTCAGCAATGGAAGCCTGCCTGACGGATGGTTGCGTCGCATCGAGAAAAGCCAGCCGCTCGCAGCGCCCAACGACCTGACGCGCTACTTCGTTTCGCCCGACGAGAGTGGTCAAATCTGCATGCTCGCCTGCATCCTGGGGCAGAGTGGGGAAGTCTATTTTCCAAAACTCAACAAGGCTCAAGTCATGACCTTCGCGGAAATGGCCGTGCGGTTATTGCATGAACTGGGTTACCACGCCCAAGAGTGCGGTAGCGAGGCCGAAGCCATCGAGCGAGCGGCGGCGTTACAAGAGGGAAGCAACAACTACCCCGTCTACTTTTCAGCCAGCAACACCACGGGTGAAAAAGAGTATGAAGAGTTCTTTACCGCCACCGAGAGCACCGATATGCAGCGTTACAGCTCGTTGGGCGTCGTTACAGGCATACATCCGCGTCCCGTGGCCGAAATCGACCGCCTGTTCGAGGAACTTACCACAGCCTTTACCGTGGCTGAACCCTCAAAAGAACAAATCGTGGCTATCATGAAAGAATTCCTGGGAAATTTCGACCACAAGGAAAAAGGTCAATACCTCGACTGTAAAATGTAAATACTTCGTCGTGTCCCATTAGCGAATGTGGTTCTTCAACCTCATTCACTCCGGCAGAGGCGAAGAAGTAGGCCGTGTACACAAATAATGTACACGGCCCATGCATTTCTATTCTATTTTCTCCATCACCACCTCTCTATTCATAACCCCCCAACGTATATCATTTCCTCCCTTTTATTTTGATTATTTTACATAATATAAATAATGATGATTTACAGAGTGATTATAGAAACAAAGACGGGACACTGGGTTCTTGGCTTATTCTTGGAATTGGCGGGGATTTATCGCCTCCCCTAATATGGTCTAATAGAAACTCTAATTCCCTGATTATTAAAAATTTGAATGTCGCAGTCCGTGATTGAGGTGTCAAACCATGCACGACGAGAATTGTACTGACTCGACAAAATATCCCTTTAAACGGGAGAGGTGCAAAAAAATCTTCCGCAAAACAGCGGAAGTCATCGACAACCGCAAACAAGAAGCGTGAGAAGAACTATTGGTAGACTTGCCTTCAATCCTAAATAGCTCTTTTTATTACTGAAAATCAGTGCGTTGAATGGAAACATGGGGCAACTCGACAGAGGAAATTACTCCTCTACTTATAAATTTAACATAACATTAAGGGATTTTAGGGGCGTCATTGCGACTCCTCTTCCCTGTGATAGACCCGAAACGAACGGTCGGTGTAGAACAGGACTATTTGCTCCAAGTTGGCGGAGATGGCCGGGAAATCCTCTCCTTTCACCTGTTTTTCATGAACAGATGCAACAGGCTCCAAAGAAGGAATAGTTACGTTTGTAATTGACTGATTCGATCCATTAAATTCTTCATTATCAGTTATTTTTGATAGGTTTTCTACTCTATTATTACTCGAAAAATCTCCGTTGTGACTGCTGGTTTCTTCTCCTTTCGTGTTGATTACATTTGTAATCCTCGAAGCTCCCCTCTCTTGGGCTTCTTGATCGAATAACTCACCGTTACGGTTGTAATTTTCGGCGGGTTTTCGGGGGAGTCCCCCATCCCTTTCCTCTCCGTTGGATCGATACATCGTTCCCTGGCCATTTAATATCCAGTCGGGATTCAACTCTGGAAATCGTAGGATCATGCGGGCAATAAACTCAAAATTAGGCTTATTACGTCCCGCCAGGAGGTGCGATATGCTGGAGGGTTGCACTTCCATGATCTCGGCAAACTTGACAGCTGTAAGTTCTTGTTTTTTCAGGAATTCGGCCAATCGATCTTTCATTGTTGTAATTTTTTCTCTCCACAAACATACCCTCTTTTTTTGTCTTTAGCAACTTTTTGCAAGTTACACTTGTAATTTCCTTCTTCGCGTCATCTATTACGGCATGGCATTGCTTTATCTGTCTCTTCCGTATTAACGAATCAATTTTGCATGTAAATCATGTAATAGACTGATATTACAGTACTTGCGATTTAATTATTGTTGTGGTTATCGTTCATATGTATGTTTATCGGCAATTGACAACTTAATTCATTGAAATACACTTTATGTAACCGCATGTTAAATGCTGAAAAATAGCATACTTACATATATGAAAAATTGATTTTGTGTGCGTGGTTATTGTGCGTGTTTCATTTGTAAATTTACACTTCTCACCCCTACTCTACCGAAAATGCTTGATTTTTCGACCTGTTTTTGACCCGAAATTCCACCTCTCCTTTCCCGCCTCTCGCCGATCTCTTCCCATCCATTTTTTCGGCCAACCTGTTTTGACAACCTTTGATCGTGGCGGTTCAACATCCACCACATTTAAAAATCGAAACGATGCCCGACTCGACTGCCGGAAAATCCCGACACGTTCAAATGATCAATCAACAGGCGAGATCTTCTCGCATGACTCAAAGCAGAGAACTACCAAGGAGGCAAATAAGTGATAAAACTTATCGAACCCTCCCTATAGAGACTAGGCCCGAGATAAACAAGGGCATGCTTGGAGGGTGTAAGAATGGGTTATTGTCAATATTTATCAGCAATGATACAACCAAAGTAAAATAGGAAAAGGTGTCTTGAAGAATCAAATTCTCGATAATCAACACGAAACCAAGTGATTACATGAAAAACAAGGCAGCGAGGGAGATCGAAATTTCGATCTCCCTCGCTGCCGGTTACAACGCTTACCTATGGGCTATTTCGCCCGGATACGCTGCAGGATCGCTTCGAATCGATCCGGAGTCAGTTCCAGCTTGGGACGGTTGAAGTTCATGTCGTCGCTGTTTTGTATCGGGATCAGGTGGATGTGCGCGTGCGGCACGTCGAGGCCGATCACCGCGAGGCCAATTCGCTTGCAGGCAACCGCAGCGCGTAATTGGCGGGCCACTTCCTGAGAAAACAGGATCAGTCCGCTCAACACGTCCGGCTCCAGGTCGAACAAATTGTCCACTTCCTGCTTGGGAATCACGAGGGTGTGCCCCTCCGTCAGGGGATGAATGTCGAGAAACGCCAGGTAGCGGTCGTTTTCGGCGACTTTGTAGCAGGGAATCTCGCCCTGTACAATGCGCGTGAATATGGATGCCATTGCTATTGATTTTTAGGTTACGGTGTCGATTTCTTCTGCCGAATCCGCGGCCCGAAATGAACCCAGAGGGCGGACGGCAGGGCTATGTCCATTCGTCGTCCTTGAACTTGGGACGAAGTATTTCGCTGTAAATCACCGCCATGGGAAGATCCACATGAATCCCCTCGCGGGATTCCTCGGCGGCAGACAGGTGTGTATCCGAGTCGAAAGAGTCGGTTACCCGTATTCCCTCTTCCGCCGAAGGACGGTCGAGGGACCGTTCCTGCCCTTTCTTCCGATGAGACGATTTTTCGGAACGAACGGCTGCCTGTGGCTGAAATTCTCGGTGAGGGTCGGACGACTCGGGGAAATCCGGAGAGTCGCCGGCAAGGATCGGACGATTCGCTCCCTGTTTGGGGAACGGAAAGTTTTCGTACTGCTCCGCGTGGCGCGTGTTCTTCGGCAGCGGAAAGTTCTCGTGTTGCTCCGCGCGGCGGCGCGCTCCCTTGCGAACCGCGTAGAGAATCAGCACCACAAATACCAACAGTTGAACAAAGAAAACGCCCATAGTTCGTTGTGTTAATCTACCTCCGGAGCTTCGGCCCGATTTACCTTTTCGATGCCCTTGATGGCCTTGACTTTTTCCATAATCAGCTTCAGGTCGTCGCTGCTCCGCACATACAGGCTGATGGTTCCCTGAAATATCCCGTCGTGGCTGTGTACGTGCAACTCCCTGATATTCACGTTCAGTTCACCGCTTACCACCTTCGATACGTCGTACAGGATGCCGATGCGGTCGATGCCGCGGATTTCGATAACGGCCAGGTAGGACATGATTTTTTCGCTCGACCACTTGGCGGGAACGATGCGATCGCCGTGTTGGGCCGACAGTTTCACGGCGTTGTGGCAGTTCTTTTTGTGTACCTCCACCTTGTCGTCCTCGACCCTGAATCCGATCACCTCGTCGCCCGGAATGGGGTTGCAGCACTGCGCCATGACGTATTTGTACTCGGGCGAGGCGGCTTTTTCCTGGCTGCGCTGCTTCTTTTTGTCGTCGTTGCCCAACAGGCGGAACGTATTGGAGAACTGGAGCGTCCAGTACTTGATGATCTTATTGGCGGCGTTCTGTTTCAGGATTTTTTCGACTCCTTCGAGTTTGATGATCCCCGCGCCGAGTTTGCTGTAAAATTCGCCCTTGTTCGAGCAGTGATAGGCCGGAAGGAGCTTTCGGAAAACCCTGGCTTGCAACGGAATACCAAGTTGTCTCATCGTGGCGTCGAGGATTTCCTGGCCACGCTGCACGTTCCCCGCATTCTCTTTTTTGAGGAACTGCTTGATGTGGGTTCGCGCCTTGGCGGTGGTTACGTGGTCGAGCCACTCCACTTGCGGGTGGGCGTTGTGCGAGGTGAGTATCTCGATCTGGTCGCCGGTGTGGAGTTCTTCGTACAGCGGGGTGATTTTGTAGTTCACCTTGGCCCCGATGGCATGATTCCCGATTTTGGAGTGGATTTCGTAGGCAAAATCCAGCACCGTCGCGCCTTTCGGAAGGGTACGCGACTCGCCGCTGGGGGTAAACAGCACAATTTCGGACACCTGCAGGTTCATCTTGAAGTTGTCCATAAACTCCACGGCGTCCTCGGTGGGGTTGTTGAGTACCTCGCGCAGCTTGGCGAGCCATTGATCGAGTTCGTTGTCGCTGTTCGACCCCGTTCCCTCCTTGCTCGATTTGTACTTCCAGTGCGCCGCAAAGCCCCGTTCGGCGATTTCGTCCATCCGCTCCGAACGGATCTGCACTTCGGCCCAAATACCTTCCGGCCCCATCACGGTGCAGTGAAGAGCCTCGTATCCATTGGCTTTCGGGATATTTACCCAGTCCCGGATCCGGTCTGGCTTGGGCTTGTACACGTCGGTAATCAGCGAGTAAATGTGCCAGCATTGCGACTTTTCGGGGATCAGCGGCGAGGGCTTAAAGACGATCCGGATGGCGAACAGGTCGTAGATCTCTTCGAACGTAACCTGTTTCTGTTTCATCTTTTTCCAGACCGAGTAGATCGACTTTACCCGTTCCGACAGCTCGAATTCGATGTTGTTTTCCTTGAGTTTGGCGATCAGCGGCGGGGCGAACTTTTCGATAAACTGCGTCCGCTGACTTTCGGTCTCGGCCAATTTGCGCTCAATTTCGTCGTACTCCTCCGGGAAACGGTACTTCAGGCTCAGGTTCTCGAACTCGGTCTTGATGGCGTACAGGCCCAGGCGATGGGCCAGCGGAGCGAACAGGTAAATGGTCTCCGAGGCGATTTTCATCTGCTTGTGCCGCGACACCGAACCCAGCGTGCGCATGTTGTGCAGCCGGTCGGCGATTTTGATCAGCACCACCCGGATGTCGTCCGACAGGGTGAGCAGCATTTTACGGAAGTTCTCGGCCTGTTGCGAAATATCTTGCGAAAAGGCCCCCTCCAGCTTGGTCAGCCCGTCCACCATCGAGGCCACTTTGGCTCCAAAATGGTGTTCAATGTCTTCGACCGTGTAGTCGGTGTCCTCCACCACGTCGTGCAGCAGGGCCGCCAGCACGGATTTCACGCCGAGGCCGATCTCGACCACCACGATCCGGGCCACCGCCAGCGGATGGGTGATGTAGGGTTCGCCCGAGCGGCGTTTGACCCCCCGGTGCGCTTCGTTGGCAAACTGGAACGCCTGCCGGATGCGGTCGTAATCCTCCTGGCCGTGGCAGATGGGCGCACAACGTTCGAACAGTTCGTCGAACTGCGCCTGAACCAGTTGGTCGTCTTTTTCGTTCTGCTCTTTGGTGTGAATTTCGTCGGCCATAGCGGGGCAATTTCAAGCCCTAAGGTAGTTATTTTTTCGACGATTTACCGCCTTACGGCAAACGGGCCGCTCTTTCGATCAGTAGCCGGCCCGTTTATCGATGTTGTTTTTAAACGCCCGTTATCAGCCGTTGGACTTGGCAAGCTGCTGGCGTACTTTGGTTTCGAGTTCGTCGGCCAGGGCTGGATTTTCGAGCAGGGCGGCCTTCACGGCGTCTCTCCCCTGCCCCAGTTTCTGATCGCCGTACGAGAACCACGAGCCGCTTTTTTTGATCAGCCCGCTCTCGACGCCGATGTCGATGATTTCGCCCACTTTCGAGATCCCCTCGCCAAAAACGATGTCGAATTCGGTTTTTTTGAACGGCGGGGCCATCTTGTTTTTAACGATTTTCACCTTGGTGCGGTTTCCGGTGGCCTCTTCGCCGTCCTTGAGGGCGGTTCCTTTGCGAACGTCGATCCGGATCGAGGCGTAGAATTTCAGGGCGTTCCCGCCGGTGGTGGTTTCGGGATTGCCGAACATAACCCCGATTTTTTCGCGCAACTGGTTGATAAAGATGCACAAGGTGTTCGTTTTGCTGATGCTCGAGGTGAGTTTGCGCAGGGCTTGCGACATCAAACGGGCCTGCAGGCCCACTTTGGCCTCGCCCATCTCGCCTTCGATTTCGGACTTGGGGGTCAGGGCGGCCACCGAGTCGATCACCACCACGTCGACGGCGCTCGAACGGATCAGGTGGTCGACGATTTCAAGGGCTTGCTCCCCGTTGTCGGGCTGCGAGATGAGCAGGTTGTCCACGTCCACGCCCAGTTTTTCGGCGTAAAAGCGGTCGAAGGCATGTTCGGCGTCGATGATGGCGGCAATGCCTCCGGCTTTTTGGGCTTCGGCAATGGCATGGATGGCCAGGGTGGTTTTCCCCGACGATTCGGGACCATAAATCTCAACGATGCGGCCTTTGGGGTAGCCGCCGATGCCCAGGGCGCTGTCCAGGCCGATCGATCCGGACGAGATTACGGGAACGTCGGCCACGGGACGGTCGCTCATCCGCATGATGGTTCCCTTGCCGTAGTCTTTTTCGAGTTTATCGATGGCGGCCTGAAGCACTTTGAGTTTTTCGGCCGGAATTTCGGGTTTGGTTTTGGGGGCTTTTTTTTCGTCTGCCATGGTTGTATGTGTGGGGGTTTTGTGAACTGATTAGCGGTACGACTCAACGATTTGGTCGAAATGCCGGAGGGTGTTTACCTTTTCGAAGATGCGTTCGATTCGACCCTCTTCGTTGATTACAAATGTTTTACGGATCATTCCCGTGTAGGTGCGCCCCATGAACTTTTTCTCGCCCCAGGTGCCGTAGGCCAGGGCGATGGCGTGGTCGGTGTCGGCCACAAGGGAAAAGGGCAATTTGTGGTTGGCAATGAATTTTTGGTGCGATTTGGGGCTATCGCCGCTCACCCCGATCACGACGAATCCCAGCCGGAGCAGTTCGGAATAGCCGTCGCGCAACGAACAGGCTTCGGCCGTGCAGCCCGGAGTGCTGTCCTTGGGGTAGAAATAGAGGATCACTTTCTTGCCGCGAAAATCGGCCAGTCGGATCGGTTGTTCGTTTTGATCGATCCCCTCGAACAGGGGGGCGGTATCGTTTACTTGCATCTTGTTTGCTGTGAGTGGCTGTAAATAGCTCTGTAAATGGGTCGTTCCCAGGTCGTAAACCGCTTTATTTCAACGGCGAATCGGGCTCCTTGGCCATGTGGTTGTAAAACAGGCGATCGAGCAATGCGGGGCAAAATTTCTTGATCAACACGGTGGCCCGTCCGTCGAAATCCATCAGCAGGGTGCGTTTTCTCCGGCGGATGGCCCGCAATATGCGGCGGGCAACCTCTTCCGCGGTCATCATTTTACCCTCTTCGCGGGGCGATGCTCCCTGAGCGGTGCCGTCGGAGGTAAGGGCGGATAAACGGACGTTCGAAGCGGTAAATCCGGGGGCTACGAGCATCACATGCACTCTTTTTTTCAGGTTTTCGATCCGTACGGTCTCCAACAGGCCGTGCATGGCGTATTTCGAGGCGGAATAACCGGTCCGGCCGGGAAGTCCGTGGAATCCTGCCACCGACGAAATGCCGACGATCGACCCCCGCCGCTGCTGGATGTAAGGCAACGCGTACCTGGTGCAGTAGACCGTCCCCCAGAAATTGACTTCCATCAACCGTTTCAACACGTCCAGGTCGACCTCATCGAACAGGGCGCGCATCGAAAGTCCCGCGTTGTTGATCAGGATATCGACCCCGCCGAACCGTTCCACGGCCTGTTCCACCAGGCGTTTGCACGACTCCTGCTGCGACACGTCGCACTCCACCGCCAGCGAGGGATTGGGCAGTCCGGCCTGTACTTCAACGAGTTTGTCGAGCGACCGGGCGGCCAACACCACGCGGGCTCCGCAGGCCGAGAAAGCTTCGGCCAACGCGCGACCGATCCCCGACGAGGCGCCGGTAACAATCACCACTTTTTCATTGTAATCCATTCGCGCGCCTGTCTATAATTCGATTTGCAGCCCGTCGTAGGCAAGGTAAACGTTGCCGGGCAGTTTGCTCAACACTTTTTTGTACCGGCCCATTTGATGGGAAACGTGCGTGAGGTAGGTCTCGACGACATTGGCCCGACGAGCGATGGAAACCGCCTCGCAAAGTGCAAAGTGGGACAGGTGTTCTTCTTCCCTTAACGCGTTTATTATCAGAACCTCAACCCCCTCGAATTTGGCGAACTCCTGGTCGGGAATTTGATTCATGTCGGTCAGGTAACAAAGGTCTCCAATGCGAAATCCCAGCACGGGAAGGTTGTGGTGCATGCCCCGAACAGGAATGATTTCGGTATTGTCGATCCAGAAAGGATTTTCGGTAATGGTGTGAATTTTCACTTCGGGAGCCCCGGGGTACCTGGGAACGGAAAACGCGTAGTCGTAGTCCTTCCGCAGCACCTGCTCTACCCGTTTTTCGCAATAGAGATCGATGGGCCGCCCGCTGGTGTAGTTCAGGGCGCGGATGTCGTCCATCCCGCCCGTATGGTCTTTGTGTTCGTGCGTGTAGAACACCGCATCGATCGTGTCAATTTCCTCACGCAGAAGCTGTTGACGAAAATCGGGTCCCGTATCGATTACGATTTTCAATCCGTCCACTTCAACCAATACCGATGCGCGCAGGCGGTTATCGCGCGTGTCTCTCGACTCGCACACCGGACAATGGCACCCGATTACGGGCGTCCCCTGCGAGGTCCCAGTCCCTAAAAAGGTTAATCTCAACCGGCCTTTCATTTATTGCAAATTAAGCTCTTTTTTCATCCGTTCGATTTTGGCATCGAGCTGCCGGTTCACCTGATCGTACAGGGCGGGATCGTTCAACTCCTCGCGTACGCCGAAATAGAACTTGATTTTAGGTTCGGTTCCCGAGGGGCGTACCGAAACGATGGTGCTGTCTTCGGTAAGAAACTGCAGTACATTCGATTGCTCGAATCCTTCGATCGGTTGTTGTTGGCCGCGGACGGTTTTGATCTGTTGCTGGAAGTCGCGCACCTCCACCACCGCCGATCCGCAAATGGTTTTGGGGGGATTGCTCCGGAAATCGGCCATCATTTGGCGGATTTCGGCCTGCCCGTCCATGCCTTTGCGGACTACCGACACCAATCCTTCCTTGAAGAAACCGAATTGGAGGTAGATCTCCTTGAGCAGGTCGAGCAGCCCTTGTTTCATCCCGCGCGAAGCGGCCCAGGCGGCGCACTCGGCGATGGTAACGGCGGCCGAAATGGCATCCTTGTCGCGCACGGCATCTCCCACCATGTAGCCGTAGCTCTCTTCGCCGCCGCCGATGAAGGTTTTTTTGCCTTCGTTGGCGCGAATCACTTCGGCAATGTATTTGAACCCGGTCAGCACGTCGTAGTACTCCACCCCGTAGCCTTGGGCGATTCGGGCTATCAATTCGCTGGTAACAATGGTTTTAACGATGTATTCCTTGCCCGTAAGCCGCCCCAGTTCGCTCCAGCGCCGCACCAGGTAGTAGGTGAGCAGCGAGGCGGTTTGGTTTCCGTTCAACAACTGGTAGTCGCCCTTTCCGTCGGGGACGGCCACGCCGATCCGGTCGGCGTCGGGGTCGGTGGCCAGCACCAGGTCGGCGCCCGTTTCACGGGCCTTGTCCAGCGCCATTTTCAGGGCCGAGGCCTCTTCGGGGTTGGGCGAGATTACCGTGGGGAAGTTGCCGTCGTTGACATCCTGTTCGGGAACGTGGATCACATGCTTGAACCCGCAGCGTTCGAGCGCCGCCGGAACCAGCTTCACGCCGGTGCCGTGAATGGGGGTATAGACGATTTTCATCTGGCTGTGCGCCTTCACGGCTTCGGGCGACAGGGAGAGTCCGGCCACCATTTCCAGGTAGGGACGGTCCACCTCTTCGCTGATCATCACGATATTTCCTTCGCCGCCGCGGTAATGTACCTGCTGGATGTCGGTGATCCGGTTGACCTCTTCGATGATGTTCGTATCGTGCGGGGCGGTTACCTGTGCGCCGTCGTTCCAGTAGGCCTTGTAGCCGTTGTACTCTTTGGGGTTGTGCGACGCGGTAACCACCACTCCGCTCATGCATCCCAGCCGACGGATGGCGAAGCTCAATTCGGGCGTCGGACGCAGCGAATCGAACAGGTATACGGTAAAGCCGTTGGCGGCGAACACGTCGGCGGTGGTTTTGGCGAACAGCGGGCTGTTGTTGCGGCAGTCGTGCGCAATGGCCACTTTGATCGGTTGCCCGGCAAAGCTCTTTTTCAGGTAATTGGCCAATCCCTGGGTAGCCATACCCACGGTATAGATGTTCATCCGGTTGGTGCCCGGCCCCATGATGCCGCGCAGGCCGCCGGTTCCAAACGCAAGGGTCTGGTAAAAGGACTCGGTCAACTCTTTGGGGTCTTCCTCCACCATTTTGCGTACGGCGGCTTTTGTCGCTTCGTCATAGGCGCCGTCGAGCCACTGCTGGGCACGCTGCATCACCAGGGGATCTATCTGAATCATGGCTGTTTTTATTTATGTGAACACACCTCTTTTGTCCCCACAAATTTACGCTTTTTTCTCTATTTTCAAGCCCCTTTTCAGCGGGACTTTAAACAGGATTTTTTCGCGGTTCCGAAACCGAAAAAACCACCGGGAAGCGACAATCAGTTTTCGATAAATTTCGCTTTCTCGCCAATCCCTTTGCCGGTGCGATTCTATGCGATTTCGATCATTTTTATATTTTGAGGTTCAGCCATTTAATCGATTTATATGAAATTTCGATTCACCTATTTCTCAGTAATCGGTTGACGGTTTAATGAGTTATCCAAAGGCCTAAAAAGCACATAGAAAAACTATCTGAAAAAACAACCTCGCGGGGCTTTTTTTATTCCATTTTATTCTTCACTTTTGCAGTCGGGATTACCCCTGGGAATTTCGGTTTTTTCGGAAAGATCCGCCCAGACGCCCAAACCCACCAATGAATACGCAACAGCAGGATATCAACTACCAAGCGATTTGGCAGCACTGTCTGAGTTTGATCAAAGGTCAAACCTCGGACGAGGAGTTCGTCAAATGGTTCAAGCCGATGGTGCCATTGAGCTTCGACGGCGAAAACCTGCGCATGCGCGTTCCCGACCAAAACCACGTGCTGTACATCGAACAGCACTACATCGGCCTGCTGCGCCCCATCATCCGCGAGGAGTTCGGCCTCAAAACCCGCCTCCATTACGCCGTGCCGCAGCCCACGCCCGCTCCGCAATCGGTGAGCGCCACCCAGGGTATCTATACCCAAACCGACACCAGCACCATCAAAAATCCCTTTGTTATTCCGGGGATCAAAAAAATCGCTTTCGACCCGCAACTCAGCCCCGAACTGAGCTTCGAAAACTTCGTCGAAGGCGACTGCAACCGGCTGGCCCGCTCGGCAGGCATATCGATCAGTGTAGCGCCGGGGAAAACCTCGTTCAACCCCCTGTTCATCTACGGCGGGTCGGGCCTCGGAAAAACCCATATCGCCCAAGCCATCGGACTGGCCATCAAGGAGCGCGACCCCGAGTGTCGCGTTCTCTACGTGAGCGCCAACCGCTTTCAAAACCAATTCCAGACAGCTGCCTGGCGCGGTGAACTGAACGACTTCATCCAGTTCTACCAAATGATCGACGTGCTGATCTTGGACGACATCCAGGAGTTCGCGGGCAAACCCGGCACGCAGAACATCTTCTTCAACATTTTCAGCCACCTGCGCATGTTGGGCAAGCAGCTGATCCTCACCTCCGACCGCCCGCCTGTTGAACTGGCCGACATCGAAGAACGGCTCATCACCCGATTCAAATGGGGACTCTCGGCGCAGCTCTCTCCGCCCGACCAGCCCACCAAAATGGCCATCATCCGCCACAAATGCCGCCGAATGGGACTGTCGGTCGACGACTCGGTGGTGCAGTTCCTGGCCCACCACATCCGCGCCAACGTGCGCGAAATCGAAGGGGCCCTCACCTCGCTCGAAGCCCATTCGCGCCTGCTGGGACGGGAAATCACCCTCGAACTGACCAAAAGCGTCATGCGCGACATCGTCAAGATCGAAACCCGCGAAGTAACCGTCGCCTCGATCATCGACCTGGTGTGCAAGATGTTGAAAATCGACCAGTCGATCCTCACCTCCGCCAAACGGACGCGCGAAGTGGCCCAGGCACGCCAAATCGTCATGTACCTCTGCAAAAACTACACGAAAGCGCCCCTGACGGCTATCGGCGGAGCGCTCGGCGGAAAAAATCACGCCACCGTGCTGCACGCCTGCAAAACCATCTCGAACCTCATCGAAACCGACAAAGTGGTGCGCCGTACCGTCGAAGAGATCGAAAAGGCCCTGATGAACTAACCTCAAACAGCAGGCCTCGCTTTTCCGGAGATCGCCAACCCGCTCCTCCAAAAATCTTCCCCCGCAGCCCATCTGCACCCGCAGGTGGGCTGTTTCGTGCGAACAAAATCCTTAAAAAGTGCTCTTCCCCATCGACTTTCGCTCGAAATCACGCCAATCGACAGACTTCTACCCCTCACGAAAAAAATCTTCACTGCAAATCATGCACGTGAATATATCGGCACAAAATTTGTACCTTTGTTAAGCAGATCATCAACTCCCGAATCTGGAATCCCTTCCATGAAATCGAGATTCTCATTCGGGGCAAGGATGATCAAAGCAAACTTCATCTAGCGCAGAGGATCAACTAAAATCCCTCGCGGTTTACACAAGAATCTGTGCGATGGAAGCCAAAAAGGGGCGATGAGCCCCTTTTTTTTATTCTTCCCCACCCCACCCTCTTAATAATTGCACCAACTGTCCTCAGGCCCCATGTGCTCACAGTAGGCTTTCCTGTGCTTGCTCTACGAGTCTTTTATTGGAGTTTGCTCTAACCTGTCTCCAACTGTCCTCAGGCCGGACTGGCCCCGCGTGCCCGCAGCGGGGCCCCCCCAGGTCTTTTTATTGGAGTTTGTACCGACTGCGCTCGGGCCGCGCCGGCCCCGCGTGCCCGCGGCGGGCTGTTTTGTGTTCGTGCGGTTTTTTTCGGTTGTCGGAGTTGCTCGGTACTTGCGTACCTTTCGGCGGGGGCTGAATCGCGCTTGCTTGAAAGTAAACTTTCGCTCGGCGATTCCGCCCCCTCCGAACACCTGCGGTGTTCCGCAACTCCTGCGCGGAACAAATATCGCCGATGTAACTACATCAACAACCCAGACTACTTGTCGTACTCCCAGGTTGAACAGCCCAGCCCTCTTCGCTGCAACTACGGCAATACCCAACCTCCCGTCGGAACTCCGTAAGGATCGAACCGCACTCGCCTGAAAGCAAGCTTTCGCTCGACGGCTCCACCCCTCCTAAAACCTGCGGTGTTCCGCAACTCCCGCGTGAACAAATATCGCTGCTACGGCTCGATGGGGTTCGAACCGGCTCTCCTGGATCGGTCTGGAAAACAGGTTGGTGAAAATACCTGACGAATATAGCAGGAGAGTTGTTTTCGGGTCGCGTAGCGATCCGGCAGGCCGAAGCTCCGCCCTGCGGAGGCCTGCTCGAAAGAGCATTCCCCCGCGAGCTTCGACCTGAAAAAATGAAAACGTAGTCTCGTAAAAAAGATCGGCCAACCTGAAATTGAGACCGGGACGTTCCCTTGAAAACAAGTTTTCGCTCGGAAGCCTCCCTCACGGAAAATCTACCGATGTTCCGCAACTCTCGCACTGAAAAATCTCTCCGTCATCGCTCCAAAATTTCCGAGCGGAACGGTTCCCTTTACAACTCCAGTGTGGAGGTCAACGCTGATCAAAAACAGGGGGGAGGTAACAGCGGCGTACGACTTTGTATTGATTACGGCGTAACCGTACTCAGTGTCGAATTTAGTTGCGGCAGATACGTTCTCGGATGTGTTGGAAAGAGCCGAAGGCTTTGGGGAAGAATGGGATGGCCGAGCGAAAGTTTACTTTCGGGCGAGGGCCGTCCCGTTCGTACCCAAAACTACGCAGTAGTTCCCAACGCAGCCGATAACCAACAAACAACCCGGCAAAACCAACCGTACACACAAAAAAAAGCCCGCCGCGGGCACGCGGGGCCGGCGCGGCCCGAGCGCAGTTGGCACAAACTCCAAGTAAAAGACTCGAAGAGTCCCCGAGAACAGTTAGAGAAAAAGCTGCACAAATGGGGGGATCAGTCCTTGGCGGGGAAGCGCACAAAGACGCCGAGCGGGAGGCGTTTTCCGAAAGAGTCGGGGATGCAGAGTTCTCCTATTTCGGGTTCCGCGTTTTTGAAGAGCGACCGGACCAGCGTATCGGCCAGCAGGGCCGAGAGGCCCATCGAATAGAGGTTCAGCACCAGGAATCCGTCGTCGGCGAGCAGTTCGGCGCAATGGGCGAGCAGTTCGTGCAAGTGTTCTTCGAGGATCCATTTTTCGCCTTCGGGGCCACGGCCGTACGATGGCGGATCGAGTACGATGCCCTCGTAGCGTTTCCCCCGTTTGACCTCTCGGCGGGTGAATTTCATGGCATCCTCGACCACCCATCGAATTTCGGGAAGCGCGGACAGTTCCCTATTTTCGCGCGACCAGCTCACCGTTTGGCGCACCGAATCGACGTGCGTAACGTCGGCTCCGGCGGCGGCGGCGGCCAGCGAGGCCCCGCCCGTGTAGGCAAACAGGTTCAGCACCCGGGGCGGAATCGACAGGCGTTTCGCCAGAGCGGAACAGCGATCGTAGATGAAGTTCCAGTTATCGGCCTGTTCGGGGAAGAGTCCCACGTGTTTGAACGAGGTGAGTCCGAGGCGCAGGCGCAGGTTCATCTGCCCGTAGTCGTACCCGACGACCCACTGTTCGGGCATGTGCGGTTTCAAGCGCCATTCGCCTCGTTCTTCGCCGGGTTGTCGGGCCGTGAAGAGGGCGTCGGCACGGCGTTCCCATTCGGCCGGAGGGAGCGAGGCGTTCCACAGGGCCTGCGGTTCGGGGCGGGCGATCACGTAGCCGCCAAAGCGTTCCAGCTTGCGGCCATCGCCCGAGTCGATCAGTTCGTAGTCTTTCCAGCAGGCGGGAGTGAGGATTTTCATTTCCATACAACAAGGCTATTTACAGGCGACGACCGCCATTTCGCACCGGTCGCAGTCGAAGCGGAGTTCGAGCCGTGTTCCGTTGTTTTCCAGATAGAGTTTTTTTGCCGTCGGCGCATCGGGCGAGGGATGGCGCAGGCACCAGCCCAATTCGCGGCGCAGGCAGTAGGGCGAACGCATCAGCTCAAGGCCCGCCGTATCGGCCGGGGTCAGCGTCTCGAAAGCCCGCTGTCCGGCAGGGTATCCCCGGTCGAGGTAATAGCGACCGGCCAGCGAGTTGGCGACGTTGTCGCGGTGGGTCAACGAATGCGCCGCCGCCGAAACCGTGGCGGAAGGGGCGGCAAAGGGATCGGGTCGGCGGTAGGCCGCCCGCTGCGTTTCGGACAGCCGTTCGAGCAGGCCGCGCCGCGCGGCGTTCCAGCGGGCCGGCGGCAAAAAGGGCCACTCTTCGGCCCCCGCCAATGCCACTTGCCGGATATGGAACGGCATACCGCCGCCTTTGGAGAGCGCCTCCAGGGCCGTTTGGCGGGCGGTTTCGGGATTTCGAGCCGGCTGGGCGGGATCGTCCAGGGGCCATTCGGCCTGCCCCTGCGGCGCGTTGGCCGTTGCGCGGAGCAGCCATCCCCCGGGGGTGCTGCACAGACAAACGTCGACCTCGATGTTGCGGATCGACTCGGGGCGGAATTTGCGGTCGGAGTTCCGGAAAAGGGGAATTCCCACGACAAGTCCCGCCGGATCGTTCACTCGAATCCAATCCGCTTCCACGCCGTTGATGTTGGTTCCGTCCCACGATCCGTGCGGAGTTTGAAAACAAAGTCCGTCGCCCGTGTGCAATCGGCCAACGGGGCGGTCGAGCCAAATCCGGTCGCCCTCCACGCGGGTGATCCGTCCGAGGGGTTCGCCCGCCGCGGTCGGTTCCAGGGCCGAAACGGCGGCGCTTTCGGGGGTGTGTCCATCCAAAAACCATTGGGTAAACCCGCGCGAGAAACTTTTGGCGGGATTAGGTTCAAAGCAGGTGGTTACGCGCCCCGCCGAGAGGCGTTCCCAGCCCAGGGTCTCCATTTTCCGGTGGTAGTGGGCCGTGTTGTTGACCACGTAGTCCTGTTCCTTGAGCCGCCCCTCGATTTTGAACGAGGTAACTCCCGCCCCGGCCAGATCGGCCAGGCGGTCGGAAAGGTTCAGGTCGCGCACCGACAGCAACGCCCTGTTTTTGAGCAGGATTTTGCCCTGTTGGTCGACCAGGTTGTAGCGATTGCGGCACACCTGCGCACAGGCGCCGCGGTTGCCGCCCCGCTGGCAAAGGTAATGCCCCAGGTAGCACTGGCCGCTGTACGACACACAGATGGCTCCGTGGACAAACGCCTCCAGCTCGATGCCGGGCGCGGCGCGGCGGATGGCCCGTATCTGGTCGAGGCTGGCTCCCCGCTCCAGCACAACGCGCTTGAATCCGGCGGCTTCGAGTTCGGCCACCCGTTCGGGGAGCAGATTGAAAGTTTGGGTCGAGGCATGCAGCGCAATGGGAGGCAGGTTCATCTGCGTAAAGGCCATGTCCTGCACGATCAGGGCGTCGACTCCCGCTTCGTATGCCCGGCGGGCGAGCCGCTCGGCGGCGGAGAGTTCGTGGTCGAAAAGCAGTGTGTTGACCGTCAGGTAGACCCGGGCATTGAAGCCGTGGGCGTAGGCGGCCAGCGAGGCGACCTCCTCCATCGAATTGCCGGCGGCAACCCGCGCGCCAAACTGGGGGCCGCCGATGTAGACGGCGTCGGCTCCGGCATCGATCGCGGCGCGTCCGATGGCGGCGTTTCCGGCTGGTGCAAGCAGTTCGAAAGGCATCGGCGTCAGGGTTCGATCAACCCGTCGCGCATCACCACCCGGCGGTCGGACATGGCGGCAAGGTCGTTGTCGTGGGTAACGATCAGGAAAGTGTGGCCGAAGCGGTCGCGCAGGGTGAAAAAGAGCCGGTGCAGCTCCTCGCGGTTGTGGGTATCGAGGTTGCCCGAGGGTTCGTCGGCCAGAATCACCGAGGGGTTGTTGATCAGGGCGCGGGCCACGGCGACGCGTTGTTGCTCCCCGCCCGAAAGTTGGGCGGGTTTATGTCCCAAACGATGGGCCACGCCCATGACGTCGAGCAGTTCGCGGGCCTGCCGCTCCACCTCGCCGCGACGGCGATTTCCCTCGATCCAGGCGGGCAACGAGACGTTTTCGAGCGCCGTAAGTTCGGGTAGCAGGTGGTGGAACTGGAACACGAATCCGATCTGCCGGTTCCGCAGCCGCAACAAGTCGGCCGGTTTCATGCGGCGGGGGTCGACCCCCGCGATGCGCAATTCGCCGCGATCGGCCGGCGAAAGGGTGCCGAGAATCTGGAGCAGGGTGGTTTTTCCGGCGCCGCTCGGCCCTACCAGCGAGATCACCTCGCCCCGGGCCACGTCGAGGTTCACGCCTCGGAGGATTTGTACGCCGCCGAGCGACTTATGGATATCGCTGCAATGGATCATCGGGGGGAGGGGTTTTTGGCAGAAAAGGCTCCCTGTCAAGGAGCCTTTTCGAGGGTTGTTTATTGGCTGAGTGCTGTTTACTCTTTGGCGCCGGCTTTGGCGGCTTTTTTCTCTTTACGTTCCATCATGTCGAAAGCAACCGGGGTGGCCACGAAGACGGACGAGAAGGTACCGATCAAAATCCCGAAGAAGAGGGCGAACACGAAGCCGCGGATCACCTCGCCTCCGAAGAGGAAGATGGCCAACAGAACCACCAGGGTCGAACCAGCGGTGTTCACCGTACGGGCCAGGGTGCTGTTGATGGCGTTGTTCATGTTCTCCTTGTGGGTACGGCGCGGATAAAGGAAGTGGTTCTCGCGGATCCGGTCGAAGATCACCACCGTGTCGTTGATCGAGTAACCGATAATGGTCAGGATGGCGGCGATGAAGGACTGGTCGACTGTCAGGTTGAAGGGCAACGCTCCGTGCAGAACCGAGAAGAGTCCGAGGGTCAGCACCGCGTCGTGGAACAGCGAAACCACGCCGCCCATCCCGTACTGCCAGTTCTTGAACCGGACGGCGATGTATATCCCGATGGCCAGCAGCGAGAAGATCACGGCGATGAATGAATTGACCTTGATGTCGTGGGCTATGCTGGGACCCACTTTCTCGGCACTGACAATGCCGAAGGGGTTGGTTTCGGTGGTCTCGAACTCTTTTTCGGTCAACGCGGTTTTGTACAGGGGCGACAGTGCGCGGTACATCATTTTGTTGATCTCGTCGGTTACTCCGTCGCCTTCGTCGTCGTACTTGTACTGGGTAACCACGCGCATCTGCATCAGCTCCTTGGTGCCGTACTGTTTCACTTCGGGCGCCTGGTCGAAGACGGCGGTGAGTCCTTCCCGCACATCGTTGGCGGTGATGGGCTGGTCGAAGCGGATCACGTAGGCACGTCCGCCCGAGAAGTCCACCCCGTAGCTCAATCCCTTGGTAGCAAGCGAAACCACCGACACAACGAGCAGGATGACCGATGCGATGTAGGTGTATTTCCGTGCGCCGATAAAATTGAAACGGGTATTTCCCAGGAAGTTTTCGGTCCAGCGGGTCCAGAAGCGGATTTTACGTTCTTTGGCAAGCATCCCCACGAAGATCAGGCGGGTGATGAAGATCGAGCAGAAGAGCGAGGTGAGGATCCCGATGATCAGGGTGGTGGCGAAGCCTTTTACAGGGCCGGTGCCGAGCGTGGCCAGCACGATCCCCGTGATCAGGGTGGTGGCGTTTCCGTCGATAATGGCCGAGTAGGCGTTCTTAAACCCGTCGGCGATGGAGAGTCCGAGGCCCTTTCCGGAGTGTACCTCCTCCTTGACCCGTTCGTAGATGATCACGTTGGCGTCGACGGCCATCCCCATCGTCAGCACGATACCGGCGATCCCGGGCAGGGTCAGCACGGCTCCGAACGAAACCAGCACCCCGAACAGGAAGAAGAGGTTGGCAAGCAGTGCGACGTTGGCCACAAAGCCGGCGGTGTAGTAGAAGAAAATCATGTACAGGAGTACCAGCGCGAAGGCGATCACAAACGAGGTAACCCCCGAATTGATGGACTCTTGTCCGAGGCTCGGCCCTACAACCGATTCCTGGGCGATGCGTGCGGGAGCGGGCAGTTTACCCGACTGTAGCACGTTGGCCAAGTCTTTGGCTTCCGAAATGGTAAAATCGCCCGTAATTTGCGAGTTCCCGCCGGTGATTTCGGTATTCACGCGGGGGCAGGAGTATACGTAGTCGTCGAGGGTAACGGCGACAAAGCCTCCCACGTTTTCTCCGGTAAGGCGCGCCCAGGTTTTTGCCCCTGCGGCGTTCATCGACATCGAAACCTCGGCTGCCGATCCGGTTTGGGCGTGTTCGCCGCGGGCGTTGGTGATAACGCTTCCGTCGAGGGCCGGACGGCCGTCGCTGGTGCCTTTAATGGCATACAGTTCGTATACGTTCGGCGTATCTTTGATTCCTTTGATGGACCACATGAACCGGACGTCGCGGGGGAAGAGGGCTTTCACCTGCGGCATTTGCAGGTAGCTGTTCACGCGGGCGGTATCGTACGAGTGGGCCATCCCGATCACGGGGCTGTCGTACTGGCTGGGCTGCAACACGGCGAAGAGTCCGCGGCCGGTGGGCTGTGCGGGGGTTTCGCCTTTGTCGAGGGCGGCCTGGGCCTGTTCGATCAGGGCGGCCAGGGCCTGGGTGCTGTCGGCGGCGATGGAGTCGGCGGCAACGGCGGTGCTGTCTTTGGCGGTTTCAGCCATGCCGGCGGTCAACGCATCGGCTTGGGCCAGCATCGGGTAGATGTTTTGGGCCGTAAAGGTGGTCCAGAATTCGAGGTTGGCGGTTCCCTGGAGGAGCTTACGCACCCGCTCGGGGTCTTTCACCCCGGGGAGTTCCACCAGGATGCGGCCGGTATTGCCAAGCCGCTGGATGTTGGGCTGTACCACGCCGAAGCGGTCGATCCGGCTGCTCAGCACCTTGAACGAGTTGGAGATGGCGTCTTCCGATTTTTGGCGCAACACGCGGATCACCTGTTCGTTGGTCGATTCGGGTTTGATCTGCTCGCGCATGTCGTAGGTTCCGAACACGGCCGAGAGTTTGCCCTGCGGAGCGATTTGGGCGTAAGATTCAGCAAACAGGGTGATGAAGTCCGACGTACTGTTGGCCTGGGCTTTTTTAGCTGCGGCCATCGCCTGGTTGAATTCGGGGTCGGCGCTGTATCCGGAGAGCGCACGCAGCACGTCCTCAACGGCAATTTCGAGGGTGATGTTCATCCCTCCGCGCAGGTCGAGACCCAGGTTGATCTCTTTCTCCTGGCATTCGGCGTAGGTGTATTTTACGAGGCCCAGGTTGTAGACCACCTCGGATTTCATCGAATCGAGGTAATTTTGTTCCCGGGCGGCATCGCCGGCGGCAATTTTCGCCGCTTTATTCTGTACGTTTTGGCTCACAAAAGTGAACGAGAGCTGGAACGCACAAGCGACGGCCAACATAATGACCAGTAATTTCAGGGCGCCTTTATTCTGCATGTTGATGTAAAAGTTTTATTTTTGTCTTCGGGTTTACTTGGCAATTGACAGGGGGCAAAGATAACGCTTTTTCTGTCAATGTGAAATTTTCACCGCCAACCCGCTAAAACCAAACAACACTATGGATTCCTTACACCTTGTCCTGCCGGAATCGGAGAAGCTCGCCATCGCCAGGCCGGGACTGCCCACCATCGCCACCTCGGGCGAAAAATTTTGGATCGTCGAGGACTTTTGGCAATGGATGCGCGAATTGGGCCTGAGCGACTCCGCCAGCAATCTGATCACTTTTCTGCTGCTGTGCGCAACCCTGGTCGCCTGCGTGTGGCTGCTGGACTTTTTCCTTTCGCGGGTGATGCTGCCGATCCTCAACCGGCAGGTGCAGTACTCGAAAACCAACCTGGACGACATCCTGCTGAACCGCAAATTTTTCAACCGGCTGTTCGATCTGCTGCCGGTAGTCGTGATCATCATCGGCATCGACCTGCTGTTCGCGGGGTTCACGCCGAAGCTGATCGTCGCCGCACAGCTCATCACCAAATCGGTGATCATCTACATGGTGTTGCGGCTCTTCTATTCGGTACTCGACGCAATGAACGACCGCTACCTGCAACAACTCAAAAAGACGGGCGGACGGCGCAAATCCATCAAGGGCTACCTTCAGTTGACCAAGATCATCCTGGGCCTGCTGGCCTTTATCCTGATCGCGGCCACGCTGCTGCGCAAAGACCCCACGTCGCTCTTTGTGGGCTTGGGAGCCGCGGCGGCCGTGCTTTCGCTGGTGTTCAAGGACACCATTCTGGGCTTTGTCGCCTCGATCCAACTCTCGGCGCAGGACATGGTGCGGCCCGGCGACTGGATCGAGATGCCCAGCAAAGGGGCCGACGGCACCGTACTCGACATCAACATCAACAGTGTCAAGGTCCAAAACTGGGACAACACCGTAACCATGGTGCCGATCTACTCGATGGTGTCGGAATCGTTCATCAACTGGCGGGGGATGGAGCGCAGCGACGGACGCCGTTTCGTGCGCCGTTTCTTTGTCGATAACACCTCGGTGGTGTTCGCCTCCGAGGCGTTGCTCAAACGCCTGGGCAAGCACGCCGTTACCAAGGAATCGATCGGCGAAACCGAAGCCCTGGCGCGCAAGAGCAGCCCCGAGGCGCTGACTAACCTGGCCCTGTTCCGCGCCCACCTGGAGCTTTTCCTCAAGCGCCATCCGCAGGTAAACGCCAAGCTGCCCATCTTTGTACGCTACATGGCCGACATCACCGAAAAGGGGATCGGGCTGGAGCTGTACGCTTTCTCGCGCGAGAAAGCGGCGCCGGAGTTCGACGTCGTACACCGCTCGGTGGTCGAATTTGTGGTGGCCACCGCGCCTCTGTTCGGCATCCGGCTGTTCCAAAACCCGTCGGGGGCCGATTTCGCAGCCCTTCTGCCAGCCGACCGGTCGGCCCAATCCGCCGAAGCAGCGAGCGAAAAATAGACTACCTTTGCCCCGCTTAAATCCCCACACCGTTATGCCCGAATTTACCTACCAGGAGCCTTTCCCGATCGACCACTGCGACCACGGGACCACCTACCGCCTGCTCACCCGCGACCACGTCAGCGTGGTGGAGTGCGACGGCCGGCAAATCCTCAAAGTGGCCCCCGAGGGGCTGGAACTGTTGGCCAAAGAGGCCATCCACGACGTTTCGTTCTACCTGCGGGGCGATCATCTCAAGCAACTGGAAGCCATTCTTTTAGATCCCGAAGCCAGCGACAACGACCGTTTCGTGGCCCACACCATGCTGCTCAACCAAGTGGTTTCGGCGCAGGGCGAATTGCCCACCTGTCAGGATACCGGCACGGCCATCGTCATCGGAAAAAAGGGCGAGAACGTCTATACCGGAGCCAACGACGCCGAGTGGCTGAGCAAGGGCATCTTCACCACCTACCGCGATAAAAACCTGCGCTACTCGCAGGTGGTTCCCTTCACCATGACCGAGGAGAAGAACAGCGGCACCAACCTGCCCGCCCAAATCGACCTGTACGCCACGCAGGGCAACCACTACGAATTCCTGTTCCTGACCAAGGGCGGCGGCTCGGCCAACAAAACCTTCCTGTACCAACAGACCAAGGCGCTGCTGACCGACGAGGGGCTGACCCGATTCATCCAGGAGAAGATCAAAGACCTCGGCACCTCGGCCTGCCCGCCCTACCACCTGGCGGTGGTGATCGGCGGCACCTCGGCCGAAACCAACCTGGCCACCGTGAAGAAAGCCTCGGCCCACTACTACGATTCGCTGCCCACCAGCGGCAACGAGGGAGGACGCGCCTTCCGCGACCTGGCGTGGGAAGAGAAAATCCGCACCATTTGCCAGCAAAGCGGTGTGGGCGCACAGTTCGGCGGCAAATACCTGGTTCACGACGTGCGCGTGATCCGCCTGCCCCGCCACGCGGCCAGTTGTCCCGTGGGGATCGGTGTGAGTTGCTCGGCCGACCGCAACATCAAGGCCAAGATCACCCCCGAGGGGATTTTCCTGGAACAGCTCGAAAAAGAGCCTGCCAAATACCTGCCCGCAACGGCTCCGGGAATGGCCCCGGCCGTGGAGATCGACCTCGACGAAGGGATCGACGCCGTGCGCGCCAAGCTGGCCCAATACCCCATCAACACGCGGCTCAACCTGAAAGGAACGCTGATCGTGGCGCGCGACATCGCCCACGCTCAGCTCAAAAAGCTGGTCGACGAAGGCAAACCGCTGCCCGACTACTTCAAAAACCACCCCATCTACTACGCCGGCCCGGCAAAAACGCCGCAGGGCATGGCCTCGGGCAGTTTCGGCCCCACCACCGCAGGACGGATGGATTCCTACGTGGGGCTGTTCCAAAGCCTCGGCGGATCGCTGGTGATGGTGGCCAAAGGGAACCGTACCCAAAGCGTAACCGACGCCTGCAAGAAATACGGCGGTTTCTACCTCGGGTCGATCGGCGGCCCGGCGGCCATTCTGGCCAAGGATAGCATCAAGTCGGTCGAAGTGGTCGACTTTCCCGAACTGGGCATGGAGGCCGTGCGCAAGATTTACGTCGAAAATTTCCCCGCTTTCATCATCGTGGACGACAAGGGGAACGACTTTTTCGCCGACTTCGCCCACTAAGGTGCTCCCTCGGGAGGCAGAAAGCCCCGCACGAGAACCGGCACGAACCCCGCAAACCAACGCAAAGAGGCCCGAAGCGCAATGCTTCGGGCCTCTCTCTGATTAGGGCCTGCCGTTTTACAGGCGGCTGCTTAGTCGCACTCCTCTTCCACCTGCACCGCGTCGATCCCCGCGCGGCGGAGCAGCTCTACTCCGGCTTCCGAGTGGTAATGGTCGCAAAACACCACCCGCCGGATACCGGCCTGAATGATCAGCTTGGCGCACTCGATGCAGGGCGACGAGGTAACGTACAGGGTCGCCCCCTCGCTGCTGTTGTTCGACTTGGCCACTTTGGTGATGGCGTTGGCTTCGGCGTGCAGCACGTAGGGCTTGGTGCGCCCCTGCAACTCGCCCGACTCCCATTCGCAGACGTTCTCAAACCCTTGCGGAGTACCGTTGTAGCCGTCCGAAATGATCATCTTGTCGCGCACGATCAGCGCCCCCACCTTGCGGCGGACGCAATAGGAGTTTTCGCCCCAAATGCGGGCCATGCGGATGTAGCGGCTGTCGAGCTTGCGCTGTTTCTCTTGTTGGGGATTCATAGACACGGGGGTTAGAATTTAAATCCGGCAAGCGGTTTCAGATCGGCATCGGCCGGAGCGGCCATGCGCAGGCCGAGGCTGCCGCCGTTGTTCATGTCGAAAAATTCGATGCGCACCTTGTGCCACCCCTTGCCCAGGGCGCGTTGCGAGATCACCTCCTTGTCGCCGTGGGGGCCGTCGTTGTCGACCAGCAGGGTGTCGTCGACCAGCATCCGCGAACCGTCGTTCGAGCTCAGGCCAAAGGTGTAGATTCCGTCGGCGGGCACCTCGACGTACCCCTCGAAGATCAGCCCCAGCCAGCCGCGCGCGCCTTTCGGAATGGCTACCTCCGACACGACGGAACGTTCCATCAGCCGGCCTTTGGTCTGGATGTCGGCGCAATTCCGGCCGCGATACTGGTAGCGGGTCAGGCGAAGTCCCGTCGAATCGGGAGCGACGGCCTGTCCGGGAGCGTAGGATTCCTTGCGGAACGACGTTTTTTGGATGTGGCCCGCCGTACCGTCGGGACGGAAGCCCCGCAGGGTGAAGTCCACCGACTCGGTGAGGGTCATCGGCCCTGTGTAGGCTTTCGAATCGGGCTGCGGGAACGACCCGTCGGTGGTGTAGCGCAGGGTGATGCCGGGGAGCGGCAGGTTGCACGTCGGCGCAAAAACCGCTGTGTCAACAAAGACGTTCAGGTCGCGGAAACCGACGAAATCGGGGATGCGGTAGTTGAAGCCGGCACGGTCCAGTTCTCCGATTTTAAGTGCGGCGCGGGGTTTGAACCCCTCCCAGTCCTTCCGTTCGGGCTGGCTCCAGGCCACTTCGCTCAGGGCGATCATCCGGGGCATCACCTGGTAGTAAAGTTTGCGGATGCTGGGAATGTACTCGGCCCACACGTTTCCCTGCACGCCGAGGATCGATTCGAACTGTTGGTCGGTCAAGTTCCACGACGGAATGTAGGTGCGCGGCTCCATGCGGTAGACCCGTTCCAGGTCGATGCCCATCTCCACAAAATCGAGGTAGCACAGGAAATCGGGCGTGAGGATCGCCTTGTTGCCCCGGGCCGTGGCCTCGGTCAGGGCCGTGGGGGCCCAGTCGCGCCACCACATGATGGTGCCGGTTTCGGTGAGTCCGCCTCCCTCGACAATTTCATCCCAGCCGATCATCTTGCGGCCGTTTTGGATGAAGAATCCCTCCATCTGCTTCACGAACCACGCCTGCAACTCTTTCTCATCTTTCAAGCCCTGGGCTTTCATCCGCGCCTGGCAGGCGGGACACTTCTTCCAGTTATGCTTTTCCACCTCGTCGGCGCCCAGGTGGACGTATTCGTACGGAAAGAGGTCGATCACCTCTTTCCAGATGTTTTGAACGAACACCATGGCCGAATCTTTGCCCGGACAGAGCGGCGCCGAAAAAGTTTCGCCCCAGCTCGGTTTGCCGAAACAGGTGATCCACGGGTAGCCCAGAATGGCTCCGGTAAGGTGGCCCGGCATATCGATTTCGGGCAGCACGTCGATCCCCCGCTCGGCCGCATAGGCCACCACCTCGCGGATCTGATCCTGCGTGTAGAATCCCCCGTAGAGGGTGTCGCCGGCTTCGACCCTCAGGCGTTCGGCCGGGATCAGAAAATCGGGATTATCGTCGCGCTTGGCGGCCTGGATGCAGGCCCGATCCTGATCGTTGAATTTGCGCCATGCTCCCTGGCGGGTCAGTTCGGGATACTGCTTGATTTCGATGCGCCAACCCTGGTCGTCGGTCAGGTGCCAGTGGAATTTGTTGAATTTGTAGTAGGCCATCCAGTCGAGGTACTGTTTGACCTGCTCGATCGTCCAAAAATGGCGGCTCACATCCATGTGCATGCCCCGCCAGGGGAAACGGGGGGCGTCTTCGATTGTCAGGCAGGGCAGCGCTCCCGTTGCGGCATTCGCCTCGAGCAGTTGCGCGAGCGAGGCGCTTCCCTTTTGCAGGCCGCGGATCGAAGCGCCGCTGAGCACCACGCCGCGTTTGTCGATGGTCAGCGTGTAGGCCTCTTTATTGTCCGATTCCATATCTATCCGCAGGGTGACGAAAGCGGATTTCCCCGCGCGGAGTTGCCGCACCGGAAGGGCGCTGTGTCTACCCAATTCCAACGCCACGTAGTCGGCCACCTGCTGTGCGGCGGGAACAACCGAAACACCGACCACCGAGAGGGTAAGGGTCTTTGGCATTTTCAGCACGCCCCCGTCCACCGACAGGGATTGCGGTTGCGGAACGAGCGAAACCACCGGAGCGGGAACGGATTTGGCCGCCGCCAAGGCGGCTGACAACAACAGGGCGAGGGAGAGCAGGATCTTTTTCATCGGAAATTTTTAGGGTGTGAATCGAATTGTCAGAGCAGCGTTGTTTGTGGCGATTCGGGTTGGTAGCCGAGATCTTCGAGCAGCGGCCCGGTACGGGCGGCGGTGGTGGCCAACTGGTCGCACCGTTCGTTGCCCGGATTGTCGTTATGCCCCTTCACCCACACGAACCGGACGCGGTGGCGGGGGTACACCTTCAGGAAACGGAGCCAGAGGTCGGGGTTTTTCTTGTCTTTGAACCCCTTTTGCACCCACCCGTACACCCAGCGCTTTTCGACGGCGTCGACCACGTAGCGCGAGTCGGAATAGATGGTTACGTCGTGTCCCTGCCCCTTGATGGTTTCCAGGGCCACGATCACCGCCAGCAGCTCCATGCGGTTGTTGGTGGTGAGGCGGTACCCCTGCGAAATCTCGCGCCGGTGGGGACCGCAGAGCAACACCACCCCAAAACCGCCCGGGCCGGGATTGCCCAGCGACGAGCCGTCGGTGTAGATGGTGATCGGGGGAGTCATTCCTGCAAAGATACTTTTTTTGCTTACATTTGTCGATTGAACCGATTGGGGTTGCCATGCAAAAAAATCTTTTCGCCGTACTCCTGCTCTCCCTGCTCGCCCTCGGGACGATGATGGGGTGCGCCACCATTGCGCAACCGCAGGGAGGGCCGAGAGATTCCCTGCCCCCGATCCTGCTGGGAACCACCCCGCCGCCGCAAAGCACGAATTTCCGCGCCAAACGGGTTCTGCTTACCTTCAACGAGTACGTCTCCCTGCGCGATCCCTCGCAAGAGGTGCTGCTCTCGCCTCCGGCCGACAAGCCCCCGATGCTGCTCCTCAAGGGACGCTCGATCCAGGTCGATCTGCCCGAAAAGCTCGACGACAACACCACCTACCGGCTCGACTTCGGCAACGCCATCGCCGACAACAACGAAGGGAACCGCCTGGGCGGCTACGCCTATGTGTTTTCAACCGGCCCGTCCATCGATTCGATGGTCATGGGGGGGCTGGTACTGGATGCGCGCACCCGCGACACCATTCCCGGCACGCTGCTCTTTTTCTTCGATGCAGCCGCCGATTCGATCCCCTCGTTCGATTCGACCCTGCTGAAAGCCCGCCCCGAGATGATTTTCCGCAGCGACAGCTCCGGCACGTTCGTGGCCGACGCCCTGAAAAGCAAGCCCTACCGCATCTACGCCGTTGAAGACAAAAACGGGAACCAGAAATACGACCCGGGTACCGACAAGGTGGGTCTTCTTCCCGGAGCGCCCAACCCCGCGCTGCTGCCCGACTTCGACATATGGGTCAGCCCCTCGACGGGCCGTACCGGCCCGCGCCGCCACCTCGATCCGCCGCAGGTAACTTTCAACCTGTTTCAGGAAGAGGCTGCCAAACGGCAAACCATCCTCGAAAGCAAACGGCCCGAACACGCCCACATCCAACTGGTTTTTAACGCCCCGCAGGCCCACGTCGAGCGATTTTCCCTCGAAGGGATCGACACCGCGTGGCTGAAACAGGAGCGGGGAGTACGGGGCGACACCATCCACTACTGGATTGCAACCCCCTCGATTGAGGCCTACCGCGCCCTGCCCGACACGCTCCGCGGCGAGATCGTCTACACCAGCCAGGACAGCGTGTGGAATCCCTTCTCGAAAACCGAAAAGCTCACCCTGGTTCACCGCCTCGCCTCGAAAGAAAAACCCGAGAAGGAACGGGTAACCAAGGCATCCAAGCCCAAGAAAGAGAAAAAAGCGCGTAAAAAACGCCGCCGCCAACCCGCGGCCGCCGCCGCTGCCTCGCGGACCGATTCGCTGCAAAATGCCAGCAAGCCCCCTCCACCCGTTCGCAAGGTTCCGCCCAAGGTGAATCCTTTTAAATACCAGGTGCAGGCAAGCAACCCGCTCAATCCCGAGCAGCACATCGCCCTGCGGTTCGGCAGCCCGTTGCTGTCGATCGACAGCGCGCGCATCCGGCTTTTCCAACTGGTCGCGCCGCGTGTGGAGATCCTTGCCGACGGTTCGCAGGCCCCCAAAATCGAACGCCCCATCCCCCACCGCTTGCGGGTCGACTCGTCGGCCGCCCCCCGTTGGGTGCGGATCGAAGCCGACTGGAAACTGGGCGAAGAGTACCGCCTGTTGATCCCCGACAGCGTGTTCACCGACGTCGACTACCTGGCCAACGACACGCTCAAATCCACCTTCCTGATCGCCGATCCCGACAAATTCGGAACGCTGGTGTTGCTACCCACCGGAGGCGACAGCACCACCACCTACCTGGTGGAGCTGATCAGCGGACGATACTCCGGCGGAGGGGTAGTCCTCACCGTGCGGGGTCTCCGCAACGGAGAGCGCCGCACGGTACGCTACCTGACCCCCGGCAATTACCGCCTGCGCGTGGTGGAAGACCGGAACGGGAACGGGCAATGGGACAGCGGATCGCTGGTCAAACGACAGCCCGCAGAACGGGTGCGTGTGTGGGACGAGGGCAGCGGCCAGGTGGTCTCGAAAGAAAACTGGATCGTCGAAGTCCCCCTCGACCTACGTAAACTATTCGACCAGCCATGAGAATCCTGCGCATCCTGCTCCTGCTGCTCGCCCTGGGCACTCCGGCCGTGTGGGGGCAACAATCCGAAAAAGTGAAGGCTCCCTCGCAAACCCTCAGCGCGGCGTGGGCTCCGGTACGCGTGGAACACCACATCGGCGTGCGCGGCGGAGTAGGCATCAGCACCGCCCGTTTCGAGCCCGCCCGGCAAACCGACTACCTGACCGGACTGTTCGAAGGAGGCATTCTTTACCGGTTCGACGTGCCGTCCCAAAAATACGTCGGTACCATCGAGTTCGGCATCAACTACATGCAAAAAGGATACATCGTACACACCCACTACGATTCGGAGGATGTTCGCAGTCGGCGTTACGACGTGATCTCGATCCCGATCCTTTGGCAACCCTACCTGCCGCTGGGCAAAAAAGGAAGCCGTTTTTACCTGAGCGCCGGACCCAGCGTGGGCTACGCGCTCCGTTCGAGCTACCGCGAATACAACACCCAAACCGGAGAGACCTATGCCGAAGGCCCCTACCACTACGACCCCACGCGCGACAACCGGTGGGAGTACGGCCTGACCTTCGGGGCCGGCTTCCTGGTCGGCGTCCGCTCATTCTCCCTGTCGCTGGAGTACCGCTACAACATCTCCCTGTCCGACACCTATAAGGGAACCGTCAAATACGCCACCAATCCGTTCCGTTCGCCCGTCGACCAGATGGGGGTTACCTTCGGGTTGAATTACCGCATCCCGCGCAAAGAGAAAAATCCCGCTACGCCATGAACCTGCCAGACGCCTCGACCCGCCAACAAAAAGTGGGGAAACAGATCCAAAAAGACATCAGCGACATCCTGCTCAAAGAGGGACGCCACCTGGTGCAGGGAGTGATGGTGTCCGTAACCCAGGTGCGGATGAGTCCCGACCTGTCGCTGGCCAAAATTTTCCTGAGCGTTTTTCCCTTCGACAAAAGCGCCGAAGTGGTCGCCCGCCTCAAAGAACACAGCTCGATGCTGCGCGGACAATTGGGCCGCCGCGTGAAGAACCAACTGCGCACCGTTCCCGAAATCGCCTTCGCCGCCGACGATTCGCTCGAATACGTCGACCACATCGACCAACTGTTGAAAAAGTAGCCGGATGCTCCCGCTGCTGATCGCACGCCGCCACCTGCTGAGCCGCAAATCGCACACCGTCATCAACCTGTTGTGCGGAGTGAGCGCCGCGGCCATTGCCGTTCCGGTGATGGCGATGGTGGTGATCCTTTCGTTCCACAACGGGTTGAGTCGCTTTATCGAGCAACTTTACAGCGAATTCGATCCGCAGGTGAGCATCACCGCCCGCGACGGAGGGCGTTTCCATCCCTCCGACTCGCTCTGCCGGCAGATCGAAGCCCTGCCCCAGGTGGCCGCCCTGAGCGCCACCCTGGAAGAGAACGTGTTGGTCCGCTACCAGGACCGGCAATGGATCGGCACCCTGCGCGGAGTGGACACCCTGTACAAAACCGTCATCCCCATCGAAAGCCGGATGATTCAGGGGAGCTACACCCCCCGGCTGGGCGATCTGGAGCGTGCCGTCGTGGGGCAGGGAACCGCCTACACCTTGGGACTGAACCTGGCCCTGTACCAACCCCTGGAGGTGTACGCCATCCGTCCGGGGCGCGGAGCGAGCTGGTTGCCCACCACGCTGTTCCAAAGCGGAACCCTTGTGCCGGCAGGCATCTACGCCCTCGACCAGCAAACCGACAACCGATACCTTTTCGTCCCGATCGAATTTGCCGAAAGGCTGCTGGAGAGTCCGGGAAGCCGCACCTCGCTGGCCGTCCGGTTGAACGAGGGCGTTTCGATGGAGCAGGGAGCCGCCGCCATCGCCCCGGTACTTCCCCCCGAACTGGAAACCCGCACCCGCTGGGAACAAAAAAGCTCCCTCTACGCCATGATCCAGCAGGAAAAATGGCTCATCTTCGCCCTGCTGCTCTTTGTGGTGCTGATCACCGCGCTGAGTCTGGCCGGATCGGTGGTGATGCTCGCCACCGACAAGCAACGCGACCGCCTGGCGCTTCGGGCCATGGGGCTCGGTCGGGGCAAAGAGCGCCTGATCTTCGTTTGGGAGGGGAGCCTGATTACCCTGACCGGCGTGGCGGCAGGCCTGCTGCTCGGGGTCGGATTCGCCCTTGCGCAACAGCACTGGGGATTCATCCGACTCTCCGGCGATTCGTTCCTGATCGAGAGTTACCCCGTGGAAATTATGGCGGGCGATTTGTTGCGGATCACACTTTTCGTACTTTTGCTGGGAGTTGCCGTGAGCGCCCTGACCGCCGCCGTGGTACTTAAACGAACATCGAACCAACCCGCATGAAACGCTCCCTTGCCCGACTGTTTGCAGCCAGCCTTGCGGCCATGGCCGTCCTCTGCTCCTGCGGGCCGAAGATGATCCCCGAGCAGACCATGCAGGCCATCTTCCGGGAGAGCCTGATCAACCAGGCGGTGCTGGCGCAGCTGGGCGACCAGAAATTCGTCCACCTCGATTCGCTCGACACCTACTCGGCCCTGCTCCACAAGTACGGCTACACGATGGACGACCTGCGCTATTCGGTGCGCAAACTCGCGGTGCGAAAAAGCAACCCGATAGGCAACCTGCTGGTGAACGTGGCCAACGACATCCGCCTGTTGAACGAGCAGGCGCAGGCCCGCTACCGCGTGCAGCTCCGCATCGACACCCTGGCCCAGGTGGCCACGGCCGACACCCTGCTGCGGGACGATACCGTGATGGTCGGAGAGCTCAAAAAATTCCGGTTCGAGCTCAAGGCCGCGCCGGAACACTACTACCCCGACGCTACCTACCGCATCGAATTCGACTACTCGACCGGCCCGCACGCACGTCCCTATTCCAAGACCCTCGAATACCATTTCTACAAGCCCGGCGGCGAGCTTCGCCGGCAGGGGAGCCTCTGGCTCCAGTCCACCGACCCCGTGGCCCATTTCCGCGAAGAGGTCATTTCTTACGGATCGGTAAACCGGTTCGAATTCACGATGGTCGAATCCTCCTATGGAGCCGAAACGATTCCCGACACCAGTCTGGTGAAAAACTTCCAGCTCACCCGCGTGTGGCCCGTCAAGCAGGCCCGCAAACGCTACTACCGGGCCTTGACCGGATTTATCCCCCTAAATCAACTCTACGATGAACGCTACGCCCCGAAAGACTCGACGGCTCTCCGCCCCTTACCTCCTCGATGGGAACGGTAATCTGATCAAAAACGGACTGGTTACTTTCGATGCCGACGGCGCGGTGCTGTCGGTGGAGCGGTTCGATACCCCCGCCGAACTCGACCGTCAGGCCGGAGTCGAACACCACAACGGCATCCTCATTCCCGGAATGACCAACGCCCATTGCCACCTGGAATTGAGCTTCTTCAAGGGAGCCATCTCGCAGGGAACCGGATTGGTATCTTTCATCAAAGAGGTGATCGGCAAACGCAACAACTACCCCCGCGAACTCCAAATCGAACGCGCCGTGGAGGGCGATCTGGAGATGTGGAACGACGGCATACAGGCCTGCGGCGACATCAGCAACGACACCACCTCGTTCCCCGCCAAGGTGCAAAGCCGCGACCAGCACCGCCTGTACTACCACACCTTTGCCGAATACTTCGGCACCCCCGCCCCCGACCAGGCCGAAGCCCAATACCGGCGCGACACGGCCAACGTAGCCGTAGGGCGCGAGATGGGGCTGGTGATCACCCCCTCGCCCCACTCCACCTACCTGATGTCGGACAAACTGCTGAAGATGGGCGCCGATTCGCCCCGCGTATCGATCCACTTCATGGAGACCCCCGCCGAACTGGGGCTGTTCGACCGAACGGGAGAGATGTACGAATTCATGACCGAATCGGGCATGGAACCCGATTTTCTCGCCTACGGATCGCACCCGCGCAGGCTTGTCGAAAGCCTGCCCGCCGGCCTGCCGATGCTGCTGGTGCATAACACCCAGATGAAAGAGGCCGACCTGAAGGAGGTAACCGGCCACTTCACCGACGTTACCTTTGTGCTGTGTCCCCGCTCGAACTACTACATCGAGCGCGCCTTTCCGCCCGCCGAGATGTTTTACAAAGCCGGCGTGCGGGTAGCCCTGGGCACCGACAGCCTGTCGTCGAACACCTCGCTGTCGATGGTCGAAGAGATCAAGTGGCTGGCCAAAAACAACCCGTCGATCCCGCTGAGCGCGATCCTGACCTGGGCCACGCTGGGAGGCGCCGAGGGGCTGGGAGTGGCAGACCGGATCGGCAGCTTCGCCGTCGGGAAACATCCCGGAGCCGTGCTGCTCACCGGCATCGATTTCGAGACGATGCGCCCGACCGACCACACCGCCTCGATCCGTTTGATTTAATTTCGCCTGCGATGGGTACGTTCCTGTTCGATTCGATCATCATCGGTCCCATCCGGAGCCGGCGGTTGGGCAGTTCGCTCGGGGTGAATCTGCTGAAACCCAACCGCAAGCTCTGCAACTTCGACTGCATCTACTGCGAATGCGGCTGGAACGACCGCACCCGGCCCGGAGCGTTCAATTCCGCCGCCGAAGTCCTCGAATCGCTCGAAAAGCGGCTGAACGAGCTGGCCCGAACGGGCGACCTCCCCGACGCCATCACCTTCGCCGGCAACGGGGAACCCACCATGCACCCCGACTTCGAGGCCATCATCGACGGAACCATCGCCCTGCGCGACCGCCTGGCGCCCCGCGCAAAGATCGCCGTGTTGAGCAACGCCACGATGATTCACCGCGAGTCGGTGCACCGCGCCCTGATGCGCATCGACCGCAACATCCTCAAACTCGACTCGGCCCTGCCCGAGACCGCCGCCCGCATCAACCAGCCCCAACACCTCCGCCCGTTGGACGAAACCATTGCGCTGATGCAAACATTCCACGGCGAATTGGTGGTCCAAACCCTTTTCCTGCAAGGCACCATCGACGGCCAACCGATCGACAACAGCACTCCCGCCGAGGTGGAAGCATGGATCGGCGCGATCGAGAAAATCGCCCCCGCCGAGGTGATGATCTACACGCTCGACCGGGCGACTCCCGCTTCGGGACTGGCCAAAGTCCCCCATGAACGCCTGCTCGAGATCGAAGCCCAACTGCATCGGAGGCTTCCCGGGGTAAAGAGCTTCGTAACGGCTTAACAAGGGCATTCCCATTCATTTTAATACCTGTTCAGGGGGGAAATTTTCATGAAAATTTCCCCCCTGAACAGTTTTGGCCTGTTTTTTGCTTGAAAGCGGGGCTTGTTGTCGAATAATCCAATTTTCTGTAACCAGCGCAAGGTTTTAGCGTTTAACACAGAACTTCCGACGCAAAGCGTGCCAAATGAAAATTAAAAAGCTCTTTTTGTTCTTTTTGCTAACTCTGTCCCTGAACGTTACGCACGGACAGCAAATCGCAGTAAAGACCAACGTCGCCTACTGGGCAACCGCCACCCTGAACATCGGGGGAGAGGTTGCTTTGGGGCGGAAGAGTTCGTTGGATCTGACCTGGGGATACAACCCCTGGACATGGAGCGACAACAAGAAGTGGAAACACTGGCTCGTGATGCCCGAGTACCGCTACTGGCTCTGCGAAGCCTTCAACGGCCATTTCTTCGGCCTGCACGCCGGGTATGCCGAATACAACATCGGCGGCATATCGCTTCCCTACTACAAAGACGCAAAATACTACCGTTACCAGGGCTGGGCCGCCGGAGCGGGCCTTTCGTACGGCTACCAGTGGATCCTCGGCAAACGCTGGAACCTGGAAGCCACCCTCGGTTACGGCATCGTCTGGACCGAATACGCCAAATACCTCAGCAGCCGCTGCGGCCCCTTTTTGGGCGATAATTTCAACTGGTTCACCGCCCCCACCAAAGTGGGGATCACCCTTACCTACCTGATCAAGTAACATGCGCTACCCATTCGGCATACTTTCCCTGATTCTGTGCGCCTGCCTGTGCGCACCGGGTTATGCGGCGCAACAGCCCGCCACGAAGCTCGCGGTGAAGATCTCCGACGTTCGGGTAGAACAACAGGGCCAACAGGTAACCGTCGGCCTGACCGCCGAACCCGCCCGCAAAGCCGTTAAAAGCAACTACAAACTTTCGCTGACCCCCTACCTGTGGTCGGGCGCGGACACCCTCCGCCTGGATCCGATGGTTGTGATCGGCAAAAACAAACAACGCCGCCAAACCCAACAGCGCTGGTTGGCCGGCATCAAAACACCCGCCCCCGAACAACCGTTGAAGCAGGGGGTCGGAACCCGTTACCAAAGCCAGACCGCCCTGCGCGAATGGATGTACGGTTCGTCGCTGGGCCTGGAGCGGAAGCTGGAAGGGTGCTGCACCGAACAACCGCTCGACCCGCAGCCGCTCGCCTCGAACCTGCTGCCGAAGCCCGAGGTGGCCGTCCAGGCCGAACCCGAAGCCAAATTCGTTCCGCAGTACACGCCCCGCATTCCGGTTGCGCAGGTGAGCGAAGTGCACAAAAAGTGGCAATTCAAGGAAGACGAACTGATCATCGATTTCCGGGTGGCCCGCACCGAAATCGACCCCACGCTCTTTGTCAACCAAAAGACCCTGGATTTGATCACCGACGCCGTGAAGCAGATCCGCAGCAATCCGCTCACCCGGATGAACGAAATCGACATCACCGGCTACGCCTCGCCCGAGGGAGACCTGCAACAGAACATCAGGTTGGCCGAAGCCCGCGCCCAGGCGCTCAAGGGCTACCTGCAGCAACACATCGACAGTTTGCCCGATTCGATTTTCCAACTCCACAACGGGGGCGAAAACTGGGACGGCCTGCGCCGCATGGTCGCCTCGTCCGACATGAAATACCGCGACCAAGTGCTGGCCTTTATCGACAACACCCCCCTGGTCGACCCCGCAACCAAACAAACCCGTAACAACCGGCTGAAAAAGCTCCTTGACGGCGAACCCTACCGCCACATCCTGAAGTACTTCTACCCCAACCTGCGCAGCGCCTGCTACATTTCGATCTACTACGACGTGGTGGGCGACACAGCCGCCGACAAAATCAACCGGGCCATCGAACACATCGCAATAAAAGAGTACGACACCGCGTTGTCCCTGCTGATGAAAGTATGCGACGACCCCCGGGCCTGGAACTCCATCGGGGTTTGTTACCTGATGACCGATCGTCCGATACAGGCAAAGGCGTGGCTCGAACAGGCCGCCGAAAACGGAGACGCCCAAGCCGCCGAAAACCTGAAACAACTTGAATAATCCCCCAACCAATCCCTGAAAAACCAAAGAGACAACCGAACAATCGAACAAGAAAACAGCAAACAAAAAACAACCCCACAAAGATGAACATCAAAACCCTAATCCTTAGCGCCCTTGCAGCCACCGTTTTGGTCGGCTGTCAAAAGGAGCAGCTCGGTGGAAACACTCCCAACAAAACCGGAGCAGGCCACCCGATGTCGTTGGCACTCAACATCGGCGAACCGAGCATCAAAACCAAAGCAACCAACAACGCCACGCGCGCCGACGAAGCCATCCTCAACAACGCGATGGTTTACGTACTCGACCAACACGGCGAACTGAACGTAGCCCCCGTCTACTTTGCGTCATTCGCCAACGGAAGCGCAGCCACGCAAAACGTGGACATCACCATTACCGACCAGGCTACCGAGATTTTCGTACTGGCAAACGGCGGCAACCCCGCCACCACCGGCACCATCGCCGAGAGCATCGCCGCGGCCATTGCAGCCAAAGGCGACAACACGGTAAAATCCGTTTTGGAGAGCGTTTCGCTGGACCTGCTCAATTCGAGCGACGCTTCCACGCAGACCGCCGCTACCGGCGCGTCGACCCTGACCCAATCGGGCCAAACCGACAACATCTCGATGAACTTCACGAACAACACCGCCACGGCCACCGTACGGCTTTCGTTCGTAGCCGCCCGCGTGTCGATCAAGGGAGTTAACTTCTTCCAGGCCGACTTCACCAAACCCAACGCCGACGCCAACCGGACCGCCGCCGAGATTGCCGCTTTGACCGCCTCGGGCTTCGACATGGGCGACGGAACCGACAAAACCCGCGTGGTGAGCGTTTCGGTACTCAACGCACCGCAAACCACCTACCTCTTCCCCCACGCCGAAACCACCGCCGAAAACGGCAAAACGTGGAGCGAAGCCCTGTTTACCAAAACCAGCGCCTTCTACCAGGGCCTCAGCAACTGGGCCACTTATCAAGAAAGCGACCCCAATAACGCCTCAGGCGCCGATGCCGCCTACTTCCCCGCTGCCAGCACCTCGAGCGGGATCGCCACCGCCTCGTTGACCGAAGCAATCACCAACGGCGCCGTCGGAAGCCCCTACTTCTACGTATGGGAAAACCGCGACAACGGGATCAAGAATTCGGGCGTCACCCTGGCTACCATCGGCGTTGCGGTGTACTATACCGCCGCCTACAAAGCCGACATGCAGGCATTCGTAGACGCCCTCAACGCTACCAACGCCGACGCCGGCTCGTCTACGATTATTCCGCTGAGCGACGTACTCGCCCCCGACGGAACGGTACTCTACTACACCGTCGTGTTCGACGACAAGGTGAACAACGGCGCCAACGGAACCACCAACGGAACCGGGGTCAACGGCAGCGGGATCACCCCTCCGCACGCCGCCGGAAGCAAGTTTGCCGACTACTCCATCAAACGGAGCGTGCAGTACCTTGTTTACGCCAACATCACCGGATCGGGTGTCATCAACCCCTTCGAGCCGAACCTGAACCTTGTTCTGAAGCTGGAAACGGCCGGCTGGGACGCCATTTACCCCATAGGCAACTAACAGTCGCCCTGACACACAACACATCCTTTGCACAAACGCATAAGAAACATACAAAACAACATTCTCGAAATGAAATTCAAATCAATCATACTTAGCGCCCTGGCAGCAGTTACCCTGATCGGTTGCCAAAAAGAGGCCGGCAACACACCCGGCGAAGGCGTAAAGAGCAACGGTCGTCCGTTGGTCCTGGATCTCGGTTTCGCCAGTTCGCAGGCAAAAACCAAAGCAAACAACACCGCCGGCCGCAACAACGAGGCCCTGATGAACAATGCCACGGTTTACGTTCTGAAAGCCAACGGCGAGTACGACGTCAACCCCCTATACACCGCCTTTGCGGCGGGAGGAACCATCGTTGACCAAACCATCTCGATGGAGATCACCGAAAACGCCTCGGAAGTATACGTACTGGTGAACGGCGGCGACCCCGCTACCAGCGGTACCATCGCCAACGACCTTGCCGTGGCGATAAGCGGCAAAGGCACGGAGTCGGTAAAAAGCATCTTTCAATCCTTCTCGATCGACCTGCTTAACGGAGGCTCTCCCACCCAAACGGCAACTCCCGGCACCCCCGGCTCTTCGACCCTCACCCAAACCGGGTTCACCAGCAGCATCACCATGGACTTCACCGACGGTACCGCCGAGGCCGTTGTAAATCTGGGGTTTGTCGCTTCGCGCGTATCGTTCAAGGGCGTTCAATTCTTCTGCAGTGATTTCGCCACCCAGGTGCAAACCCAGGACGAAATCGATGCGCAAGCCGCCTCGGGATTTGATATGACCAACACGAAAGTTACCGAGGTCTTCATCCTGAATGCCCCGGCCACCACCCACCTCTTCCCTCACGCCGAAACCACCGCCGAAAACGGCAAAACGTGGAGCTCGGCCCTGTTCACCAAAACCGACGCTTTCTACCAAGGGATCGACAACGCCGGGGATAACACCAGCGCCTACCAGTACGCGAACATGACGGACGGTACCGACGGAACCGCCGATTACTTCCCCACCATGTCGGGTTACAACGCCTCTTACATCTCTTCGCTGAAGGAAGCCGCCGCAAGCGGTGTTGTCGCCAACCAGTACTTCTACGTATGGGAAAACCGCGACAACGGCCTGAAAGATTCGGGGATCACCCTTGCCGTAATCGCTGCGGAAGTACACTACACCGCCGGTTACCGCGCAACCCACCCGAACCTGCCCGCCGACGGAACCATCCAATACTACCCCGTCGTACTTAACAACGGCGTGAATAACGGCTCCAGCGGAACCACCGACGGAACCGGAGTCAACGGCAGCGGAGTAAACCCGCCGAACGCCGCAGGCAGCAAGTTTGCCAACTACTCGACCAAACGCGGAGTGCAATACCTGATCTACGCCAACATCACCGGCGCCGGGGTACTCAATCCCTTCCAGCCCCGCCGCGATTTGGCGCTTGGCCTGACCATCGAACAATCGACCTGGGATGTTTTCGATCCGGTAACTCTCTAACACGGAGCTTCGATCGCAACATTTGTCGAGAAAAAACATTTACGACACAGAGAACTAAAAACACACATTCGAAATGAAATTCAAATCAATCATATTCAGCGCCCTGGCCGCCATCGCCCTGACCGGCTGCCAAAAAGAGGGACTCGACGGGAAAAATCCCCTCCCGGGAGACGGACAACCGTTGATGATGACCCTCAACTTCAGGGATCCCTCGCTCAAGACCAAAGCCAACAACGGCAGCGCAGCCGACCTCACGGCCGAAGCAGCCTACACAGACCTGTCGGTCATTGTCCTGCGCGCAAACAACGAGCTCGACGTCCCCGTGTTCTACACCGTTTACGACGACTCGGGCAACGGAACGTACAACGTTCCCATCACCGCCAACGCCGACAAGGTGTACGTATTGACCAACTCGGGCAATCCGGCCACTCCCGGAACCGCCGGTTTTGCCGTTGCCTCGGCCATCGCGTCCAAGGGCGCCGGGGTTACCGCCCTCCAAGCCATGCAGGGCGTTACCTGGAACCTGATCAGCGCAGGGGCTCCCACGCAGGCCACCACCGGCTCGGGCACCAACCTGTTCCACGTGGGTTCGGCCGCCATTGCCAAAAACCTGGTGGACAACACCGCCTCGGCTTACATCAACCTGGGTTTCCTCACCGCCCGTGTTTCTTTCACCAGCATCAGTTTCTTCAACGCCTACACCGACACGGACGGAACTTTCGGCGACGATAATACGCAACAGACACCAGAAGAAGTCGATGCACAAGCCGCCTCGGGCTTCGACATCGGAGCCACCAAAACCCGCGTGGTAAGCCTCTTCATATTGAATGCTCCGGCCACCACCTACCTCTTCCCGCACGCCGAAACCACCGCCGAAAACGGCAAAACGTGGGACAAAGCCTACTTCACCAAAACGACCAGTTTTTATCAGGGGCTGAACAACTCGACCAATTTCCAATGGACGGTTCCCGGCGACAACTCATCGGGCGCAGCCACCTATTACCCCACCGTATCGGGCTATAGCGGCACCTACGCGGCCTCGTTGCTGGAGAACATCACGGCCGATGCTTGGGAAAACCGCTACTTCTACCTGTGGGAAAACCGCGACAACGGCCTGACCGACTCGGGGATCACCACGGCCGTTATCGGAGTGGCCGTTTACTACACCACCGATTACCGCAACGCCAAGCTGGCCCAAAACCCCTCGGTGGTACTTCCCGCCGACGGTACGGTCAACTACTACCCCATTCCGTTGAACCACGCCATCAACAACTCGGGGACCGTAGATATCAGCGGCATCTCCACCGTTCCCAACGGCGGCCGGGTTTCGCCCAACCCCATAGGAACCAAGTTCCCCAACTACTCCATCAAGGCGGGCGTACAGTACATGATTTGCGCCAACATCACCGGCGAAGGCACCCTCAATCCCTTCCAGCCGCTGCGCAAGCTCACCCTGGGCGTAACCGTCAAACCGACCTCATGGGATGTCTTTGATCCCGTAGGACTGTAAAAATCAACCGGGTTATCTCCCTCTCCATCATGACAACCCCCTGCGAAAAGGTTCAACGGGGGTTGTTATTTTAACAAGAAGATCGCTTCTTTGCACCATGAAGTTTTCGTTTAAAAGTCTATTTGTCCTGCTTTGCGCGGTGGTCCTGACCGGCTGCGACGTGAAGGACGACTTTATGGACCGCTGCTACCAGCCCTACATGCTGCGGGTGCTGATGGATCCGGACGCCGACGACAGCTTCGACCTCTCTCCCTTCGCTGCGAACGACGTTTCGCAGATGATCGAGCCGACCCAGGCGTTGATCTACGTCTTCAGCGAACAGGGCATCCTGCTTGGGACGCACCAGGCCCCGGTAGGCGCCGTCATTCCGCTGCCCTACAAAGATTATCCGAAAATCCGTGTCGTTGCCGTCGGTACCGACAACAGCGTTACCGATCTTCCGGCCACCTTTTCGCAACTGGTTGTCGGGCAAGCCTACGCCCAAACCGATCTGCTTTTCGCCCTCACTCCCCTGGCCCATCAGGTGGGGTTCGCCCAGTCGCCGATCGACTTCATGTACGATGCCAACACCTTTGACATCAACCCCAACAACGACAAGAACATTGTCTATTACCTGCATCTGAAACCGCGCACCGGCGCCGTCAAGATCAAAACAAAAAATTTGGCCGCCTGGGCAGACAGCAAGTTCGGCCCCTCGGGACTGGCCCAGGATCAATTTACCTTTACCGTGGGCGTTACCTCGAGCCGCTACAACATCGGCGGATCGCTCTATGGCGACAAGATGAGCTACCAGCCCGCTACGGTGATCGAAGATTCCAACCCCTGCACCCCCATGTTCAACCTGTTGCCCACGCAGGGCTCCGAACGGTTGACCATCAAAATATACCGCAATCAAACCGAGGTACTCTCCTACGACTCTCCCTACCGCGTTCCGCCGCGTACCCCCTACATCATCTTCCTCGATTTCGGTTCCTCGGGCGATCCGGGATTCCAGATCATTCCCGCCGAGTTCGAGCAAATCATCGTAAGCATCACCTTCTAATCTCAGCGCCGCGATGCCCTCTTCCGCTCCGGATATTTCGGTCGTCATTCCCGTGTATCACGGAGAAAACACGCTGAAACCGCTGGCCGAAGCGCTGCAGGCGGCCCTTTCGGCCATCACCCGACGCTACGAAGTGGTGCTGGTGAACGACGCCTCGCCCGACGGTTCGTGGGGTGAGATCGAACGGCTTTGCCGCCTCGACCCCCGCTTCAAAGGCATCGACCTGGCCCGCAACGCCGGGCAGCAGGCCGCCATTTCGGCGGGCGTGCTGCACGCCTGCGGCGATTGGGTGGCGGTGATGGACTGCGACCTGCAAGACCCGCCCGAATACCTGCCCGCGCTTTGGCGCAAGGCGCAACAGGGATACGACGTGGTGATGGCCCGCCGAAGCGGCCGTCCCGCAACGCCCTGCCGCCGCCTGGCCTCGCGGCTGTTTCACGGGCTGCTCTCGCTGCGCCGGGGAGTGAAGACCGACCCGGCCGTGGCCAACTACGCGCTCTATCCCCGCCGGATAATCGAGGCCTACCGCCGGCGCCAACAGCCCTCGCGCCCCTTCTCGGCCCTGGACTACCTGCGCGGATGCTCCGTGGCGCTGGTCGACGTTCCGAATCCCCCCTCGGCCCGGGGCCGCAGCAGCTACACGCCCGGAAAGTTGTTTCGCGCCGCTTTCGGCCTGCTCTTTCCCGGAGGCTTTCGAAACCGGATCCTATTCCAGATCCGAACCACCGTCAACGTGGCCACCAAGGGGTACGGCGTACGGCTGGTTCGGCTCACCGCAGACAAAATCGAACAGGTGCGGCAATGGCGCAACGCCCCGCACGTGGCCGTCCACATGGCGTTTCGGGAGGAGATCAGCCCCGAGGCCCAGCAGGCTTGGTTCCGCTCCGTCGAAAACGAGCGAAACCGCTACTGCATCATCGAGGCCGGAGGCAAGGAGGCGGGACTCTGCAACCTCAAGGCGATCGACTACCGCCACCGCCGCGCCGAAACCGGCATCTTTATCGGCGAGGCCGAATTTCTCGACAGCGACCTCCCCATCCGCGCCTCGCTGTGCGGCCTCGACTACAACTTCGAGGTGCTGGGGCTGAAAACGCTCACCGCCCACATCCTGGCCGACAACCACCGGGCCATCCGTTTCAACCGCGCATTCGGATTCCGGCCGCAGAGGGGGGAAGAGAAAAAACAGTTGCAGCGTTACCTCCTCACACGGGCCGATTATTACAAATATCGCGTACCTTTGGTGGCGTTACTGCCCGACGATGATTCCCTTTAACAAACCGCACCTGACCGGCCGCGAACAGGCCCTGATCCGCGAGGCCGCCGACAGGGGAAAACTTTCGGCCAACGGCCTGTTCACCCAGCGGTGCCAGGCGCTGCTGGGGGAGCGTTACGGAGTGGAGCGTTGCTTTCTGACCACCTCCTGCACCTCGGCGCTCGAAATGGCCGCCCTGATCTACGGCATCGGGCCGGGCGACGAAGTGATCGTCCCCTCGTTCACCTTCGTCTCGACGGCGCTCGCCTTTACGCGCGCCGGAGCCCGCGTGCGCTTCGCCGATTCGCTGCCCCGCCATCCCAACCTGGACTGTTCGCAGCTCGAAGCGCTGATCACTCCGCGCACACGGGCCATTGTCCCCGTACACTACGGCGGGGTGTTGTGCGACATGGAGCGGATTTTCGAACTGGCCGACCGGCACCGCCTCCACGTGATCGAAGACGCGGCCCACACCGTCGCCGCAACCCCACGGGGCCGGCGGGGGATGAGTTGCGTTTCGTTCCACGAAACCAAGAACATCCACTGCGGCGAGGGAGGCATGCTGGGGGTCAACGAACCGGAGCTGATCGCCCGGGCCGAGACCATCTGGAACCGCGGCACCAACCGTTCGGCTTTCGAACGGGGCGAGGTGCCGAGCTACGAATGGGTATCTCAGGGGGCATCGTTCGCCCCGAACGAACTGACGGCCGCCTTTCTTTGCGCACAGCTCGAAGCGGCCGAAACGATCCAGCACCGCCGCCGGACACTGTGGAACCACTACCTGCGGCAACTGCAACCGCTGGCCGAGGCGGGTTGCTTCGAACTGCCCGCCGACCCGGGAAGCGCCCACATTTTCTACCTGGTGTGCTGCTCGAAAGCCGAGCGCGACGCGCTGATCCGCCACCTTGCGGCCCACAACATTCTGGCCGTGTTCCACTACCAAAGCCTCCACCGAAGCCCTTACGGAGCCCTGTTGCACGACGGCCGCGAACTGCCTTGCGCCGACCGTTTCTCCGACTGCCTGCTCCGGTTGCCCCTGTTTCACGAACTCGCCGAACAGGAGATCGAAACCATTGCCGACTCCATCCGACTGTTTTTCAAGCCCTAATCCCTCCCGACGATGCTCACCACCCTATGCTCTTTATTGGGAATCCTGCTGATCTGCTATTTCGCGGGCCATGTGCTGTTGTCGCTGGTCGACAACGACCGCCCCGCCGCCGTGCGCCTGTTCCTGAAACTGGCCCTGGGGGCGACGGTGCTGGCCACCCTGTACGCCCTGATCCGCACCGGCGGGCAGACCCTGTTGCTGGGTGTGGTTCCGTTGCTGGCCATCGGCGCATACCGGTCCGAGTGTTCGTTCCGGGGCGTCGCTGCCCGGCTGCGACAGATCGAATGGCTCGAACTGGGACTTACCGCCGTCGCGGCCGCGCTGTTTTGGAGCGGTCAGCTCCTGCTGGTGTGGAACCAGGCCATCCATCCCGACTACTCGTTCTATGCCGCCGTGGGAAGTTTTCTCGACCAAACCGCCGTCGAAACGCCCTACCTGGACTGGGCCAACACCGCGTTCCAGGCTCCGGCCCTCTACCATTACGGCGAAATTTGGCTGTCCGTACTGGCCGGCCACCTGTTCGGACTGACCCAACTGACCTCGCTGGTAATGGTGGCGTTCCCCCTGCTGCTCACCCTGTTCTACGCCGGAGGGGCCGCCCTGGCGCAGTCGTTCTTCAGGCTCGCAACTCCCCGATCCTACCTCACCGCCCTGCTGCTGCCGATCGTCGGAATCGTCGGATACTATTTTCACGACAACTTCGCCCTCTACGGGTACGCCCCCTTTGGAAGCTGGTCGGTCCAACTGCAAAAGTTTCTTCCCGTCGGCATTGCGCTGGCCGCTTCGATGCTGGCGCAAAACGATTCGCTCCTTTGGCGCATTTGGCCGCTCTGCGTCGCATCGCTGCTGTACGCTCCCGCCGCGCCGGCCCTGCTGGCAGGCTGCGGCCTTTGGCTGCTGATCCGCACCTTCCGCAAGGAACGCACCTGCCAAAACGGGTACCTCTGCGGCATCGTGGTTACCCTGTTTACGCTGGGACACATCCTGCTCTTTTATGCCCTGAACGGAATTGACGACCCCTACAAAATCGAAAGCCTGTCGGCGTTGGCGGCCCTGAAGGAGAGTTTCGCAGGCGCGAACGGATGGAGAGTCCTGCCGGAGAATTTCGCCCAGCGGCTGATCCCCCTGCTGCTGAACGCGATCCCCTACCTGTTGCTCATTCCGCTGCTGGGGCGCGAAAAACGCACCGCCCTGTGGCGGGGAATCCGGCAAAACGGGCTTTATCCGCTGATCCTGCTGGTTTCGCTGGCGGGGAGTACCGCGCTGTGGTTCCTGGTCGACAACATCCAACTCACCTACTCCGTATCGTTGCCGTTGCTGCAAATCGGTTTCTTTCTGCTGCTGGCCCATGCCGTATCTCCGGCCCGCGGATGGCAATGGCTGGCTCCGGCGGTGTTGGTGGTCTTTAACCTGCTCATCCTGTCGCACGTGAAACCGGGCGATCGGTTCGACGCCGCTTTCTACCGGCAGGTGGAACGAACGGTGGACCAGCCCGGCAACTACGCCTACCTGGAAACTTACGACGCCGCCAAACGGCGCGAACCCTTCTTCCGCAACGCCAACTACGTCCGCGCCCTGCCCGACCTGCGCCGCTACACCGACCGTTACCTGCCCGTCAACCTGAGCGTTTACGACATTCCCTACGACACCGAGCAGCTCGCCGACCAGACCTACGTGCTGGGGTCGATCGAAACCGGCCCCTTCTACCGTTTTGTGGAACAGCAGCAACTGGCCGACAGCCTGTGGGAGGCCCAGAACCGCTTTATCCGGCAGCACGAAATCCGCTTTGTGGTGGCCCAGCGCGGCATGGAGTCGTGGTTCGCAGGCCGCCCCTTCCGGGTGGAACGAATCGCCTGCGCCAACCGCGAACCCTACGAATTTTACCGGATCACCCCCATTCAATAACCCCCATGGAATCGAATCAAACCCAGTTTATCCACGAGATCGCCGCCCAATTCGAACAAGGCGAGGGCTTTACCGCCGACACCCGTTACCGCGAACAGGGCGAATGGAGTTCGCTGCTGGCCCTGTCGGTCATTGCGGTCATTTACAAAAAATACCGAGTGCGCCTCAAGGGCGACGAGATCCGCGCCACCCACACCCTGGGCGAGTTGTACGACCTGGTAGCCTCGAAACAGTAATGGCCTTCCTGGAGATTCCCCGCGTGGCCGTCGAGGGCGTCGCCGCCTGCGTACCCGCCCAAAAACGGAGCTACGACGACTACCGGCACCTATTCTCGGAACAGGAGTTCGCCCAGTTCAGCGAGGCCACCGGCATTCGCAGCAGTCGCGTTTCGACCACCGGCGCCTGCACCTCCGACCTCTGTTTCGCCGCCGCCGAGCGGTTGCTGGGCGACTTGCAGATCGACCGCCGCGAGATCGACCTGCTGCTGTTCGTGAGCCAAACGCCCGACTACATCGTCCCGATGACCTCCTGCCTGTTGCAGGAGCGGCTGGGGCTCCCGGTCGAGTGCGCCGCGCTGGACCTGACCGCCGGCTGCTCGGGCTACCCCTACGGACTGAGCGTGGCCGCCTCGATGCTGGCGGGAGGGAACCTGCGGCGCTGCCTGTTGCTGGTGGGCGACTCCCCCTCGCAAATATCGCCGCTGGACAAAAGCACCTACCCCCTGTTCGGGGCCGCCGGAAGCGCCACCCTGCTCCGGTACGACCCGCTGGCCGGGGGCATGCAGTTCCACCTGGCCACCGACGGCAGCGGCGCCGAAGCCATCATGGCCAAAGCGGGCGGCATGCGCCACCCCATCACCCCCGCCTCGTTCGAGATGAAAGAGTACGGCCCGAAGATCGTGCGGAATGAGGCGCACCTGATCCTCAACGGCATGGACGTCTTTTCGTTCGCCATCGCCGAAGTCCCGGAGAGCATCGAAAAACTCTACGCCCACTTCGGACTCCATCGGGAACAGACCGACTACTTCGTGTTCCACCAGGCCAACCGGATGATTCTGGAAAACATCGCCGAACTGCTGGAGCTGCCCGCCGAAAAAGTGCCCGTCTCGCTCGGTGAGTTCGCCAACACATCGAGCGCCAGCATTCCGCTCACACTGGTAACCGAAGTTGGAAGCCTCGAAAAAGATACCGACCTTTGCCTGTGCGGTTTCGGCGTGGGCCTCTCGTGGGGCAGTTGCCACTTCCGTACCAGCCGCCTGTATTGCAGCCCATTGGTCGAATATGCATAACCCCTTTTCGCTCGCAGGAAAAACGATTCTGGTAACCGGCGCTTCGTCGGGCATCGGCCGTTCCATCGCCATCGAAGCCTCCCGCATGGGGGCGAGGCTGGTGATTACGGCCCGCCACGCCGCGCGGCTCGACGAAACGTTCCGCGCCCTGGAGGGCGACATCCACCAACAAGTGGTGGCCGACCTGACCCAGGACTCCCAAATCGAGGCGCTGGCCGGGGCGCTTCCGCCGCTCGACGGGGTGGTCTACGCCGCCGGGATGATCCAGCCCCTGCCCATCAGGCTGATCGAACGGGAAGATATCCGCGAGGCGCTGGAGGTCAATTTAATGGCTCCGATCCTGCTTTCCAGGGAACTCATTGTCCGGAAAAAGCTCAACCCCGGCGTATCGTTCGTGATCCTCTCCTCGCTCATCACCCACACGGGGCAGGTGGGACACGCGCTCTACGCCGCATCGAAAGGGGGACTGCACGCCGCCGCCAACGTGCTGGGCAAAGAGCTGCTGGGGATCGGCGCGCGGGTCAACACGCTTTCGGCCGCCATGGTCGAAACGCCGCTGATCGAGTACCTCTCCTCGGAAGAGAAACAGGCCGACCAGGCCAACTATCCGCTCGGCTACGGGCGGCCCGAGGACGTCGCCTACGCCGCCGTGTACCTCCTTTCGGACGCCGCCCGGTGGGTGTGCGGGTCGGAACTGATCCTCGACGGCGGACTGCTCCTGTCCCGATGACCCCCTTGCCACTCCTTTACCCACCGTGCATTTGCTCCCCGTACCTCCTTTTGCAAATCCGATGAAACCCCGTTCGATCCTCCCCCTGTTACTCGCCCCGGCCACCCTGAACGCGGCGGCCCAGCCCTCCCCCCCCGCCGAGCCGCGCCGGACGGATGCGGAGCGGCCCAACATCCTGCTGATTGTGGTCGACGACCTGGGGTACAGCGACCTGCAAGCCTACGGAAACACCCGCATCCGCACGCCCCACATCGACGGACTGGGACAACACGGAGTCCGCTTCACCCACGCCTACTGCTCGTCGCCCATTTCGGGTCCTTCGCGGGCAGGCATTTTCACGGGCCGTTGCCAAAACCGTTTCGGCTACGAATTTATGCCCTACGACCGTTTCGACGACACCTTTATGAAGGAGTACAAGAAGTACTTCATTCCCTACTACCTGAAAAAGAAACCGGAGGGACTCAAGGATTTCAGCCCCAACCTGTTCGTCCGCCGGGGGAAGCACCAGACCGACCTCCCGTCCGACGAGATCACCCTCGCCCAACTGCTCCGGCCCGCCGGCTACGCCACCGGACTGGTGGGCAAATGGAACGTGGGATCGTCGGCCGCAAGCACCCCCGACGAATACGGATATGGTTACAGTTATTACTTTTCGGGCGCGCTGACCCGCTACGTCGACGACCCCGTGGATACGACGCAATACGTCGAAGCCCATTGTCCCTGGGCCTTTTCCGACATTCCCGCCTGGCAGCGGCGGTCGGGTCCGACCGCCATCCGCGAGGGGAACCGCGTGGTGGCCGACACCGGGTACCTCACCTTTTCGTTCGCCGACAAGGCCGTCCGGTTCATCGAGCGCAACAGCGACCGGCCCTTCTTCCTGACCCTTACCTTCAACGCTCCGCACGATCCGTTCCAGGCGCCCCGCACGTACTACGACCGCATCGACGAGGCCGATCCCGTCAAGCGTGTCTACTACGCCATGATCGAGGCGCTGGACGACGCCGTGGGCCGCGTGGTGGAAACCCTCCGGCAGAACGGCCTGTTCGACAACACGCTGATTGTGTTTACCAGCGACAACGGCGGCGCCTCGTACACCCGGGCCACCGACAACCTCCCCTTTTCGGGCGGCAAATGCACCCTGTTCGACGGGGGGCTTCGGGTGCCGTTCTACGTGAAATTCCCGGCCCGCGAAAAGTTGCAAGGGGTGGTCTACGACCAGCCCGTTTCGTCGCTGGACATCTTCAGCACCCTGCTGGCGGCCGCCAAAGTCGCCCCGCCTGCCGACCGCGAGTACGACAGCCAAAACCTGCTTCCCTACCTCAACGGAACCCATTCCGAAGGGCCACACAGCGAACTGTTCTGGCGCAACGGCTACCTGAAGGCCTGCATCGCCGAGGGGTGGAAACTCTACCTGGACGACAAAGACCGGCGGGTGATGCTCTTCGACCTGCAACAAGACCCTTCGGAAAACTTCAACCTGGCCGACCGGCACCCCGAACGGGTCGACCGCATGCGGCGCCTGATCGAACAGTGGGAGCAACAGGTGGTTCCTCCGCTTTGGCCCAGCAGCGGCAACTTCTCGATCCAGGTGAACGGAACCACCTACCGGTTCCCGGTATAGATCGGGCGCAGAAAAACGGCTCAGTCTAAAACGAAGATTGGCAAGATTTTAACAAATAGTTCATTGACTTTCGCAGAAAGTCGGCAGGCCGCAGCTCCGCCCTGCGGAGGCCTGCTCTTCATTGCATTACGAGCATTCTTCCGCGAGCTGAGGCCCAAGAAGATCATGTAATAACTCCATAAGGCAATTCCCACCAGTCCAAAATGAAGACTGATCCGGGAAAACGCCGCCCGGGCGGCGTCCCCTGACCAAACCAAAAGAGGCCCCCATTGAGAGCCTCTTATGCAATCGTTTTATTCCACCGAAAATACGATGCTCGTATCCAGCCCGGCACAGCCGTTTACCGCCCGCGCACCTTTTTGGCCATGGCCGAGGCGAAGACGAACTCTTCGAGCTCTTTGTTGTCGGTGTCGAGGATGTTCTCTTTCGACCCCTCCCACCACTTTTGGCCCTGGTAAATGAAGATGATCGTGTCGCCGATCTCCATCACCGAGTTCATGTCGTGGGTGTTGATGATGGTGGTGATGTTGTATTCCTGGGTGATCTCCTGGATCAGGTTGTCGATCACCACCGAGGTTTTGGGGTCGAGGCCCGAGTTGGGTTCGTCGCAGAAGAGGTAGTTGGGGTTCATCACAATGGCCCGGGCGATGGCCACGCGCTTGATCATCCCGCCGCTCAGTTCCGAGGGGTAGAGGTGGTTCGCATTGGCCAGGTTGACCCGCTGCAGGCAAAAGTTCACCCGATCCATCTTCTCGTCGTGGGGCATCGAGGTGAACAGGTCCAGCGGAAAGCGCACGTTCTCCTCGACGGTCGAAGAGTCGAGCAGCGCGCCGCCCTGGAAGATCATGCCGAGCTGCTGGCGCAGGTGCCGTTTGGTTTCGAGCGAGGCGGTGTTGAAACAGAGGTCGTCGTAAAGGATTTGTCCCGAATCGACCTGCACCAGTCCGACCAGCGACTTGAGCAGCACGGTTTTCCCCGACCCGCTTTGGCCGATGATCAGGTTGGTCTTGCCCTGCTGGAACGTGGCGCTCACGTTCCGGAGCACCTGATGCCCGTCCTCGAATGTTTTGCAAAGATCAACCGCCTGTATCATGCCTTAGGTGAGCATCAATTGGGTGAGAATCAGGTTGAAGATCAGGATCACGATGCTGCTCATGACCACGGCGCGGGTGCTGGCCCGGCCCACTTCGAGCGAATTTCCCTTGGCGTAGTAGCCGAAATAGGACGAGACGGTCGAGATAATGATCCCGAAGACACAGGCCTTGATGATCGAATAGGTAATGTAGAACGGATTGAACGCATAGCGCAGTCCGGTTATGTATTCGAACGAGGGGAAGAGGTTCGTTACCTCCACCACCAGGAAACCGCCGATCACGCCGATCACCATGCTCATCATCGTGAGCAGCGGGAAGAAGAACGCCGACGCCACCACCTTGGGCAGGATCAGGTAGCTGGCCGAATTGACCCCCATGATCTCCAGTGCGTCGATCTGTTCGGTAATGCGCATGGTTCCGATCTCCGAGGCGATGTTCGATCCCACCTTGCCGGCAAGGATCAGGGCCACGATGGTGGAGCTGAACTCCAGCACGATGGATTCGCGCGTGGCGTAGCCGATCATCATTTTGGGAATGAAGGGGCTTTCGAGGTTATTGGCCATCTGAATCACCACCACCGCCCCCATGAAGATGGAGATGATGGCGACGATGCCGATCGAGTTCAGGCCGATGGCCTCCATCTCGAAGAACATTTTCTGGCGATAAATCGAGAGCTTCTCGGGTTTCGAGAAGACCCGCTTCATCAGGAATAGGTACTCGCCGACTTCTTTGAATAGCTTCATGGTTGCAACGGGGGTTTGGCCCCGTTCCTCGGACAAAGGTAGTAAATTCCGCGTTGGACGGCCCGGTTTTTCTCTAATTCCGTGCGTTACACATTGAACAGGAAGTGCATGATGTCGCCGTCCTGCACGACGTACTCCTTGCCTTCGACGCCGATTTTTCCGGCGGCGCGGCAGGCGGCCTCCGACCCCAGGGCGATGTAGTCGTCGTACTTGATCACCTCGGCCCGGATGAATCCCCGTTCGAAGTCGGTGTGGATGATCCCTGCCGCCTGCGGGGCTTTGGTGCCGCGGCGGTAGGTCCAGGCGTGGGTCTCCTGCACGCCGGTGGTGAAGTAGGTTTCGAGTTCGAGCAGGGCGTAGGCGCTGCGGATCAGGCGCGACACGCCCGACTCCTGCAACCCCAGGTCGGCCAAAAAGAGCTGCCGTTCGTCGTAGCTGTCCAGTTCGGCAATTTCGGCTTCGGTGGCGGCGGCGACGATCAGCATTTGAGCGCCTTCGGGACGGATCGCCTCGGCTACGGCTCGGGTGTGCGCGTTGCCCTCCACGGCGCTCGCCTCGTCCACGTTGCAGACGTAGAGTACCGGCTTGTTGGTCAACAGGCACAGCTCGGCCACCAGTTTTTCGTCCTCGCGGTTGTCGAGGGTAACGGTGCGCGCCGACTTGCCCTGCACCAGCGCCTCTTTGTATTGGATCAGCAGGTCGTAGAGCCGTTTGGCGTTTTTGTCGCCGCCCGACTGGGCCTGTTTTTGCACCTTCACAATGCGGCTTTCCACCGTTTCGAGGTCTTTGATCTGCAGTTCGGTGTCGATGATCTCCTTGTCGCGCACAGGATCGACCGAACCGTCGACGTGGGTGATGTTGCCGTTTTCGAAACAGCGCAGCACGTGGATGATGGCGTCGGTCTCGCGGATGTTTCCGAGGAATTTGTTGCCGAGGCCTTCGCCCTTCGACGCGCCCTTGACCAGCCCGGCGATGTCGACGATCTCGATGGTGGTGGGGATGATCTTTTTGGGGTTGTCGATCGCCGCCAGTTTCACCATCCGTTCGTCAGGCACGGTGATCACGCCCACGTTGGGTTCGATGGTGCAAAAGGGGAAATTTGCCGCCTGCGCTTTCGCGTTCGACAGGCAGTTGAAAAGGGTCGACTTCCCGACGTTGGGAAGCCCTACGATTCCACATTGAAGGGCCATAATTCCTGAATTTGGCCGCAAAGGTACGATAATTCCGCCAGATGCCCCGCCCGGAGCGGAACACGCCCCGACAACCCTGTGTCCACCTCTCGCCTGCACAGCGGCGCATGACGAATAATTGCGAAAAAATGAGTATCTTTGAAGCATACGAACACCCCATCGTTTATGAGCACCAAACTCCATACAGACAACTACTGCGTAATCATGGCCGGCGGAATCGGAAGCCGTTTCTGGCCCCTGAGTACCGCCCGGAGGCCCAAACAGTTTCTCGACATCCTGGGTACGGGAAAGACCTTTATCCGAAGCACCTTCGAACGGTTTCTTCCGTTGGTTCCGGCCGAAAACTTTCTGGTCGTTACCAGCGCCCAGTACCGCGACCAGGTGTTGCAACAACTCCCCGAGCTGAGTCCCGACCAGGTGCTGCTCGAACCCCTGCGCCGCAACACCGCCCCCTGCATCGCCTATGCCGCCTACCGGATCCGCAGCCGCAACCCGCAGGCGCGGATGATCGTTACCCCCGCCGACCACCTGATCACGGGCGAGGCCGTTTTTCAGGAAATCGTCCAGCAGGGACTAGACTTCGCCTCCGCAGGCGACGCGCTGCTCACCATCGGCATCACCCCCTCGCGGCCCGAAACCGGCTACGGCTACATCCAGATCGAAACCGCATGCCCGTCGGGTACTCCCAACATCGACAAGGTGAAGACCTTCACCGAAAAACCCAACGAAGAGATGGCCCGCATCTTTGTCGACAGCGGCGAATTTTTCTGGAACTCCGGCATCTTCATCTGGTCGCTTCCCTCGATCCTGGCGGCGCTGGAACGCCACCTGCCCGAAGTGAACGCCCGCTTCCAAACCGGCGCCGGACTCTACGGAACGCCCAAGGAGCAGGCCTTTATCGACGAAATCTACCCCGAGTGCGAAAACATCTCGATCGACTACGGCGTGATGGAAAAATCGACCAACGTGTACGTCCGCTGCGGCGACTTCGGCTGGAGCGACATCGGCACCTGGGGATCGCTCTACCAGCACTCCGAAAAGGACCCCGCCCAAAACGCCGTGGCCAACGGCAACGCCGTGGTGTACGACACCTCGGGAACCGTCATCAACCTGCCCAAAGGGCGCATCGCCGTGGTGGAGGGACTGAGCGACTACCTGGTGATCGAAAAGGACGACGTGCTGCTGATCTGCCGCAAAACGAGCGAACAAAGCATCCGCAACTACGTCGAAGACGTCAAATACCGCTTCGGCGAAGAGTACGTATAACCCGCCCATGCCCCCGGCAAAACAACACGAAACCCCGGCCTGCGCACCCCGATCGACCGCCGACCTCTACGCCCTGTGGCAACGCGGGGGCGGTAAGGTAACCACCGACAGCCGCGCGGTTGCTCCGGGCGATCTGTTCGTAGCCCTGCGGGGCGACCGTTTCGACGGCAATCAGTTTGCCGCCCAGGCCCTCGCCCAAGGGGCCGTTGCGGCAGTCGTAAACGCAGACGCCGACCTGCCCCGGAGGGAGGGCTTCATAGCCGTCGACGACCCTCTGAGTACCCTTCAGGAGCTTGCCACGTTCCATCGCCGCCGGTTGGGAATCCCCCTTGTGGCCCTCACCGGAAGCAACGGAAAAACCACCACCAAAGAGCTGATCGCCGCCGTGCTGCGCACCCGCTACCGGGTGGCCTGTACGCAGGGCAACCTCAACAACCACATCGGCGTGCCGCTCACCCTGCTGTCGATGGGGACACATGACCAATTGGGAGTGGTGGAGATGGGAGCCAACCACGCGGGCGAGATCGCCGACCTGTGCCGCATCGCCCAGCCCGACGCAGGCCTGATCACCAACATCGGCCGCGCCCACCTCGAAGGTTTCGGCGGCCCCGAGGGCGTGGCCCGGGCCAAAGGCGAACTGTTCGACTACCTGGAGCAAACCGGCGGAACGGCCCTCTACAACGCCGACATCGAAGCCCTGGCGCAGCTTGCCGCACGCCATCCAAAACTGCAAGTCGAACTCTACCGGCGCGGTGATTTCCCCATCGAGGCGCTGCCCGATCCCGACGATCCGGCCGGATGCTTCGTGCTGCGGTGCGGAGGGCGCGACCATCCGACCCACCTGTCGGGCGACCACAACCTGCAAAACGTGCTGGCGGCATTGGCCGTCGGACGGCACTTCGGCATCGACCCCCGCGCCGCCGTCGAGGCAATCGCCGCCTACCGGCCCGACAACAACCGCTCGCAAGTGGTGCAAACGGAGCGCAACACACTCTACCTCGACGCCTACAACGCCAACCCATCGAGCATGGCCTGTTCGCTGGATCATTTTTTGAGCCTTCCGGCACACCCGAAGGCCCTTATTCTGGGCGACATGCGCGAACTGGGAAGCTACTCCGCCGCCGAACACCGCCGCCTGGTGGAGCGTCTGGCCGGCCAACCGGGTCTCTGCTACTACCTGGCGGGAACCGAATTCGCCGCGGCCGCCGAGGGAACGCCCTGCCAGGGGCGCGCCTTCGCCGAACTTCCCACGCTGATGGATCGGCTGAGGCAGGAACCTCTTTCCGGCTACCACATCCTGTTGAAAGGGTCACGCGGGATGGCCCTCGAACAGTTGATCCCGCTGCTATAACCCTCCCGCAGCAAAGCCCCTCCGCGCCACAGCAAGGGAGAAAGCGGCCGGCGCGGCACAGGAGAGAACGGTTGTTGAAAATACAACATTATTTTACCCCCTGCGTACGCCGAAAAAACATACCTTTGTAGCTCCGACTCGCTCATTTTCAATCAACCTCAACCGCATAACAACGCAACGCCATGCAACAATCGATCGACACCTACAACTTTTCGGGCAAACGCGCCATTATCCGCGTGGATTTCAACGTACCGCTCGACGCCGATTTCAACGTAACGGACGACACCCGCATCCGGGCAGCCATCCCCACCCTCAAAAAGGTGTTGGCCGGCGGCGGTTCGGTGATTCTGATGTCGCACCTGGGGCGTCCGAAAGGGCCTACCGACAAGTATTCGTTGCGGCACATCATCCCCACCATCGAAAAGCTGCTGGGACAATCCATCGACTTCGCCGACGACTGCATGGGCGCTCAGGCCGCTGAAAAATCGGCCGCGCTGAAACCCGGTAACGTGCTGCTGCTGGAAAACCTGCGCTTCTATGCCGAAGAGGAAGGAAAAGCCCGCCTGGGCGACGACGCCACCGACCAGCAAAAAGCGGCGGCCAAGGCCGAAGTGAAAGCCTCGCAGAAGGAGTTCGTCAAAAAACTGGCCGGCTACGCCGACTGCTACGTCAACGACGCTTTCGGAACGGCCCACCGCGCCCACGCCTCGACCGCCCTGATCGCCGCCTACTTCCCCGCCGACAAAATGTTCGGCTACATCATGGAGGGCGAGCTCAAAGCCATCGACGGCGTGATGCAAGCCCCCCAGAAACCCTTCACCGCCATCCTCGGCGGGTCGAAGGTATCGACCAAAATCACCATCATCGAAAGCTTGCTCAGCAAAGTGGACAACCTGATCCTGGGCGGCGGCATGACCTACACCTTCATGGCCGCGCTGGGCGGAAAGATCGGCACCTCGATCTGCGAGAAAGACCAGTTCGAAACCGCGCTCAACATCCTTGAAAAAGCCAAGCAACTGGGCGTAAACATCGTGCTGGCCGACGACGCCAAGTGCGGCGACGACTTCCGCAACGATTGCAACGTTCAATTCTGCCCCTCGAACGACATCCCCGACGGCTGGGAAGGCATGGACATCGGTCCCAAAACAATGGCCAAGTTCCACGAAGTGATCGCCGAATCGAAAACCATCCTTTGGAACGGCCCCGTAGGCGTGTTCGAAATGGAGACCTTTGCCGAGGGTTCGAAATCGGTGGCCGAAGCCATCGTGGCCGCAACGGCCCAGGGAGCCTACTCGCTGATCGGCGGCGGCGACTCGGTGGCCTGCATCAACAAGTTCGGCATGGCCGACCGCGTAAGCTACGTATCCACCGGCGGCGGCGCGCTGCTCGAATACATGGAGGGGAAAGAGTTGCCCGGCGTGGCAGCCATCCGCGCCTAACCGCACCTTTTAAGCGGCAGGGGGCCCTCCAGGGCGCTCCGTGCCGTCCGTCCAAAATGCAAGCGTGGCGGGTTGCGAAAGGAAACCCCCCCCCGGATTTTGCAACCGTACAAAACCGCGGCGAACGGCAAAGAAGATAAAAACCCACCTGGAATGGCCGCCAGGTTG
>JAVBPJ010000007.1:0-173089 GCA_031549665.1 Rikenellaceae bacterium | reverse complement strand
CTCGCCACAGCCCCCGTCGCCTCCCCCCCGGGGGCTCCCCGGCCCCCAAAACGGGGCCTCCACCCGCGGCCCAACTACCCCTCCCCGCCGTTTCCTACCACTCGGGAGGGGCGCCCCACGATGGGGCCCCCCCTCCGCTGTGTTCGGGCATTTACTGCCCCGCCACCACCCGATTCATGTAGGGAGCCAACAACTGTTCGAAGGTGAAGAATCCCTTTGCGGCCCCGCTGCGCAACAGTTCGCGGATGACAAAGACGGCCCCGTTGCCGAACGCCTCGCGGGCGATCGACTCGTGAACCAGCCGAACGGTTTGGTAGGGGAATCCGAAGATCACCTCGTGTTTTCCGACAATGCCTCCAGCCCGTACCGAACTGATGCCGACGTCGGGAACGTCGAGCGCCTGGGCAATTTTTAGGGCCGTTCCCGAGGTGTCTTTCTTTCCCCGGAAATGCTCTTCGACAATCTGGATGTCGGCGTCGGGAGCCATCTGTTGCAGCAATTTCGAGGCGACGATCAAAAAGTTCACCCCCAGGGTGATGTTGGGCGACCAAAAGACCACCGTCCGCTCGGCAAGCCGTTTCAGCAGTTCCTGTTCGCGTTTGCCGTAGTGCGACACGGCCGACACGATTTTTACGCCAAGTTCGGCGGCCGCCTCTCCATAAGCGCGTAAGCCCTGAGCCGACGAGAAATCGACGATCACGTCCACCCTCCGGTCGCGGATCAACCAGTCGAGCGAGGTGGTTTCGGCGCTGTACACCTCGCCCGACCGATCGGGCGAGGCATGTTTGCTGCGCTTAAAAATCCATTCAAGGGAAAATCGTTCGTTCGATCGAAAAATGTTGGCGACCGATTTGCCTGCGCGACCGTAGCCGATCAGGCCTATTTTTATTTGATGCATTGTGTCAGAGTTTTTAGTTTCACTTTGTTTCTCTGTCCCCAAGCAGAACCGTATGTTCCCAATGTACGCATTTTTCGCATACGAACCAACTTCTGAAATCGGTTTCAATCACCTTTCAAATGGATTGTACTACATCTTACGCATCGAGATTGATCGGAGAGATTTTTTCGTCGCGGACGGACGACGGACAAAACAACCCCCAATAAAGGGTCCGAAAGGCAAAAAATCCCCACTCCCTTGCGGAGTGGGGATTTTTCTGATAAAGACGGCCGGAACGGGGATGCCTCGCAAAGAGCCGCGCCCCGTCCGCCTCGATACGGATTTAGTTGCGGTAGACTTTCCCGGTTTTGAGTTCGATCTTCAGGATCACATGGTAGCCCGGATCGATGTCGTAGGGACTCGGATTCAGCGACAGTCCGGTACCGATGCGGTCGTATCGTTTTTTCGAAATCACTTTGCCGTCGACCACTACCGTAACCGGCTGATCCAAATCGAGCAGGCGGTCGTTCAGCCCGACCAACACCACCGGGACGTCCGAATGTTCGATGGTAACGGTTTGCCCCTCGATGCGGGCGGTGATGTTGCTTCCCGCCTTGCGAAGCGCCGGATCGGGAATGCCCAGCCAGTAGAAGTTGTCGCGCAGCACGTCGTCCTGCGTCCACACCACTTTGGCAGGGTACAGGTTGCGGCGGAACTTGGCCATCCACGGCACGGCGATGGTGTCGTTGCGCATCATCCAGTGGCCGCAGGTGTCGTAAATATGCACGTCGTGGACGTAGCCTTGCGGATCGTTCTCTTGGAGTTCGTCCAGTTTCCAGCCCCATTCGGCGGCCAGTTTATTGCGGTCGTAGGCGGCGTCTTTCCCTCCCATGTAGATGGCGAAGGGGAGGTCGCGCAGGTTTTCGGCGGCGGCATCGCCCGGGTGTCCGGCCATCATGGCTGCGGCGGCCCACAGGTCGGGCAGGCGGGGAGCCAGCTGGTACAGGCCGTCCCCTCCGGCCGAATAGCCGAGGATGTATACCTTATCAGGATTCACGTCCTGGAACAGCACGGCAGCGGCAATGGTTTTGCGCAGGAATTCGTCCATGTATTCCTGATGCCACATGTTCCAGGTGTCGGTTGGGGAGCGCGGTACGAAATAGACCCCTTCGGCGGGTTTGTACAGGCGTTTCTGGTTGCTCCACTGCCCGTCGTTCAGCTTGGGCGTGGGCGACTCTCCGCCGCCGTGCAGCGAGATGTAGAGGCTGCGGCCGTCGGCGGGTTTTACGCCGTAAATGGTGTCCCAGAATTTCATCCGGTAGTCGCCGTTGGTATATTCTTTAACGGCCCATTCGGCTTTCAGGGAGTCGGTGATGCGGCTTTTCTTATAATCCTGCCCCATTTTGAGGAATTTGGGACTCTGCTCTTTGGTAATTCCCTTGGCGCAGGCCAGCGAGGCGAAAAAGGCGAATAGAAGCAGGAACGCGGAACGTTTCATGGTTATTCGAAAGTGATGGGGGTAAAAAACGGAGGAACGTGAAAATTGGGAGACGGGGTGTCAATCGGCTGCCACGACAGGAAATGGGGGGCCGACAGCTTGTCGCCGCATTTGTAGAGGTTGGCCGTGGCCTGCACGGAGGCCCAACTATCCAGGTTGTGGGCGAACAGGGCCTTTGCCGGAATGGCGACAACCAGCGTCCATCCCTCGGGAACGGGGCGTTCGGCGAAACAGGCATCGCCCAGCGACGACCAGCGGCGGATCGAGGCCATCACCTCGGGCGAACCGTGGCGGGCATGGGGCTTCTCCTTGCGGAAACCGGCCAGCGCCTTGCCGATGCAGGTAAATTCGAAATTGTAGTAGCCGGTGTCGTCCAGGCTGATGAAGAATTCGACGCACGAATCGGTCCATACTTCGCCGTTGTCCTCGGCCACCCGGGCCATCGTGCCGCGTTCCCTGGCGTCGAAGCGGATAAAGAGTTCGTCGCCGTCGTGGGCCATGCGGAACGACACTTCGGGCTTTTCGGGAAATTCGGCGGGCCAATTGACGCAACCGATCGTCTGGGCGGGCTGCGCGAGCAGCAATTCGCCTACCCGTTCGAGCGACGCTCCACGGGCTTCTTCGATGCGGGCAACCTTAAGCATACCGGGCCATCTCCTCTTTTACAATGGCGCACATTTGGCCGTACTGCTCCTCCATGCTTTGGAGCAGTTTGTACTGAGCGCGGGCGCGTACCAGGTTGTGTTCGGGCGATTTGGTTTTGTAGTAGTTGTCGCCGTCGATGTAGTCCATCAAAAAGCGCAACACCTGTTCGTAGGTAATGTAAAGGGCCGAAAAGGCCAGGTAATCGACCTCGGGCTGGGTTAGGAAGCCGTGCGCTCCTGCCAGATAGCCCTGCGTATAGGCTTTGAAGATATTGATGTCCATGCCCACGTTGTCGAGGTTGGCGTCGTCTTCTTGTCCGGTATTGGTGTACGAGCGCATGGCGTCGCCGTAGTCGTTCAGGCAGGTGCTGCTCAACACGGTGTCCAGGTCGATCACGCACAACACGTTGCCCTGTTTGTCGAACAGGATGTTGTTGATCTTGGTGTCGTTGTGGGTAACGCGGGTGGGGATGGTGCCGTTTTCGACCAGTTCCCAGAATTTGAGCATTTTTTCGCGGCGGCTTTCGATCCAGTCGATCTCGGCGGCCACCGAGGCCTTGCGGCCCACGGGGTCCTTGGCCAGCACGGCGTCCCATTGTTTAAAGCGGTAACGGATGTTGTGGAATCCGGGCAGGATATCGGTCAGGGCCTCTTTGAAGTCGGCCAGCATCGCCTGGAAGAGTCCGATCCCCAATCCGCCCTGGTAGGCCAGTTCGGGGGTTTCGGCGGCCTGATAGGCAATCGTGTCGTCGATAAACTCGCAGGCGGCCCAGTATTCGCCGGTTTCGTCCTTGTGGTAGAGGTGTCCCTCTTTGGTGGGGGTGATGGTAAGGGCTTCGCGGCGGGGGTCTCCTCCGGCGGCCATCACCTTGTTTTTGATGTGGTTGGTTACCCGCAGGATGTTGTCCATCATGGCGGGAACGTTGGTGAAGATGTTTTTGTTCTTGCGTTGCAGGATGTAGCTGGGTCCTCCGGCGGTCTTGATGATGTAGGTGTCGTTGATGAATCCTTCGCCCAGGGGGCGTACGTCCACGATCTCGCCGTCGAGCTGAAACTTGGAGGCGATGTTTTGCAGTTGTTTATCCATAATGGTGTTTGGGTTTTCAGGGTATGGGTGGTAAAGGTATTACATTTTTCGGATTTCGTCGGGGGTGATTTGCGTAAAATCGTCGATCAGCCGATCGTAATCGCGGTGCGCCTCCCGCGGAAAAGTCGAAGCGACGGCAACCACCTTCGCACCGGCCCGGCGGGCGGCCTCGACCCCCACGAAAGCATCTTCGAAAACAACGCATTCGGCCGGATCGACGCCTAATTTAGCGGCTGCCAGCAGATAAACTTCGGGGTCGGGTTTGCTGTGCCGGATCTCCGAACCGCTGGCCGTCGCATCGAAACAGTCGGCTATGCCGCAGCGGTTCAGCACAAAATCGACGTTCACCTGCGGAGCGGAACTCCCCACGGCGATCCGGAATCCCTCCTCCCTGAGGGCGCGGAGCAGGCCGACCAGTCCGCGGGCGGGCTGCATCACGGGGTCGTACTGTTGGCGGTAGATCTCCTCCTTTTCCTTCGAGTAGCGCTCCACCTGTTCGTCGGTCAGGTCGTCGCGCCCGAAGAGTGTCTTCATGATCACTTCGTTCGTCGAGCCGAAATAAGGGAGCAGGATCATCGGATCGAGCGGTTGGTTGTGGCGGCGGGCAAATTCGGCAAAAGCTTCCAGGTGGGCGTCGCGGTTGTTGACAATCACGCCATCCATATCAAACAGGGCGGCTCGAATCATAAGCAGTCGAAAATTAACGGGGTGTTACGGAAAAAAGAGGGAGTGAGAAATCTATTCGCGGATGTAGAGGGGTTTGATGCGGGGCGAAATGGAGGTCATCACCTCGTACGAAATGGTTCCCAGCCGGTCGGCCAGCTCGCGGGCCGTGGGACGGTCGCCGAACACCACCACCGGATCGCCCTCGGCGGCGGCCACTCCGGTAACATCGATCATGCAGGTGTCCATGCAGATGTTGCCGATGGTCGGACAGAGCGTTTCGCCCACCCGGAACGAGGCGTTTCCGTTCCCGAGGCGGCGGTTCAGTCCGTCGGCGTAACCGATCGGGAGGGTGGCGATGCGCGAGGGGCGTTCGATGAGTCCGCGGCGGTTATAGCCTACGGTATCGCCCGGGTTCAACTCCCGCACCTGCACAATGTGGGTGGAGAGGGTGCTGACCGTGCGCAGGTCGGCGTTTTCGGTGCCGTAGAGGCCGATGCCCAGGCGCACCAGCTCGTAGTGGGCTTCGGGAAAACGCTCGATGCCGGCGCTGTTGCACAGGTGGCGGCGAATCGAGGGATCGCCCAGTCCCCGCCGGATCTTCTCGCTGAAACGCTCGAAAAGGGCTATTTGGTCGCGCGTATAGGCATCTTCCGCCGGATCTTCGGCGGCGGCCAGGTGGGAAAACAGGGTGGCTACCCGCACGCTCGGCCAGGTTTTCAGTTCGTCGACAAGAGGATCGATCTCGGCCTCGACGAAGCCCAGGCGGTGCATGCCGGTGTCGAATTTGAGGTGGATCGGCGCCGCCTCCACCCCTCGGGTGCGCATCTCGGCGGCGTAGGCGCGCAACGAGGAGAACGAGTAGATTTCGGGTTCAAGGCCGTAGTCGGCCATGACGGCAAAACTGCCCGGGTCGGAGTTCAGCACCACGATGGGCAGGTGGATTCCTCCCTCGCGCAGGGCGATTCCCTCGTCGGCAAAGGCGACGGCCAGGTAGTCGACCCCCTCGTGCTGGAGCATCGCCGCCACTTCGCACGAACCGTGTCCGTAGGCGTGGGCTTTGACCATCACCATCACCCCCACGGACGGAGCCAGCAGGTTGCGATAGTGGCGCAGGTTGTCGGCCATGGCGGTCAGGTTCACCTCCAGGGTGGTGGTGTGGGTGCGTTTTTCGAGCAGGCGGCTGATCCGTTCAAAACCGAACGGACGGCTTCCCTTGATCAACACGTCTTTCCCTGCAAAGCGGGATTTGTCGAGCTGCCGGATGAACGCCTCGGTGGTTTCGAAAAATTGGGCGTCGCTCGTAAAGAGCGACCGGGCCGAGCCGATGGCGGCTCCGATGCCGATCACCTGCCGGATGCCGTGATGGAGGGCCAGGTCGGCCACGCGGCCGTAGAGTTCGCGGGGGGGGAGGCCGCTTTGCAAAATATCGGAAAGGATCAGCACCTTCGGCCCCGTGGCGGTGTGCGACAGGCGGTCGAGGGCTATTTCGAGCGAGGTAAGGTCGTTGTTGTAGCTGTCGTTAAGCAGGTGGCTTCCCAAAACACCTTCCTGCTGTTCGAGGCGCATGGCGATGGGCTGCAGGGTTTCAGCCGGAAGCGGCGCAATGCCCAATCGGCGGTAAAAGGCCTCGACCAGGGCGTGGTTCCGGGCCTCGATCCCCTCTTGCACCACGGGCAGGTCGTCGCGGCGGATCAGGGTATCGACCCCGCGGAAGAGGATCATCTTTTCGGCCAATTGCTGCGCCGGACTTTCGAAATGGGCGCTGTGCGAATCGCCGAGGTTGGTGAAAAGCCCGATCGTGGGGCGTATCATCCGTTCGAGCCGTTCCATTTCGCCGGGTTGCGAAATACCGGCCTCGATCAGGGCGACCCGTTCGTCGCCTTCGATCATCAGCAGCGAAAGGGCCACGCCCAACTGCGAATTATAGCTTTGGGGGCTGCGGAAGAGTTTGCCAGCTCCCTCGGGCCAGCGCTGGGCGATCCACTCTTTGACAGTGGTTTTTCCGTGGCTTCCGGTAATGGCAACCACCTGGCCCTGGAAACAACCGCGGTGGTAGGCCGCCCACCGTTGCAGGGCTTCGAGGGTGTCCCCGACCAGCACGAACGACCCCTCGCGGAGATCGTCGGGCAGGCGCGAAACCAAGAAACTGCGCACCCCCCGGCGGTAGAAATCGTCGATGTAGTCGTGTCCGTCGCGGTTCTTGCCCGCCAGGGCGACAAAAATGGCGGTGGCCGGATCGGCCAGGTGGTTGCGGCTGTCGGTGGCCACGCGGCAAACCGTGCGGTTGGCCCCCCGGAGGGTTCCTCCGGTAACGGCGGCGATGGTGTCGAGCGAATAGTTCATTGCAACGGGTTATAGCTCAAGGGTAACGACGGTGATGCCCGCCCCGCCCTGTTCTTCGTGTTCGTCCTTGGTCGAGGCGACCAGCGGATGGGTGCGCAGGTAGCGACGCACCTCTTCCTTGATGGCTCCGGTGCCTTTGCCGTGCAGGATACGCACCTGGTTGAATCCCAACATCACGGCCTCGTCGATGTAGTGTTCCACTTGTTCCAGCGCCTCGGCCACGCGCATGCCGCGCAGGTCGATCTGGGTGCTAAAGGTAAGGCGTTTTTTCATTGTGTCGTAGTTCTCGCGGGGCGGCGGGGTGTACGACGAGCGTTGTTCGCGGCGGGCTTCGTTGTTCGAGAGGGTTTCAAGCTTCGAGCGGTCGACGGTGCTGGTGAGCTGGTTGAAGGCCACCGTTACCTTGTTTCCCTGCAGGCCGATGACCTGTCCGATGGTTTGCTGCCCCTTGAGCCGGACGGCCACGCCCGGGGCCAGTTCGACCGGTTTGGGGGCGGCGGGGGCGGCGGCCGGAGATTGTTCGCTGCGGCGTTCGGCGCGGCGTTGCTGCCGCTCCCGGAGCTTTTGCATTTTTTGTTCCAGCGCAAGGTCGGTCGGGGCCTCTTCGGCGCGGTCGCGGAAACGATCGAATTCGTTCCGGGCGGCGCGGGTACGTTCCTTGTCGGCTTGCGACTCGCGGATTTCGCGGATGGTGTGTTCGATCTGCCGGTTGGTGTCGGCCAGAAGCTGCCGGGCTTCGTCGCGGGCCTGGTCGAGGATGCGCTGCCGTTCGGCCCGTATCTCGGCCAGTTGCTTTTCGTACCGCTCGGTGGTTTGTTCGATCTGTTTTTCGGTTTGCCGGATCGTTTCGCGTTTGCGTTCCCAGTAGCGTTTGTCGCGGGCGGCCTCGCGGATTTGGCGTTCGACGTTCACCTGTTGGGTGCCGATTTTCTCGCCGGCGCGGGCGATCAGCTCCTCGGGCAGGCCGATCTTGCGGGCGATTTCAAAGGCGAACGAACTGCCCGGACGGCCCATTTCGAGCCGGAACAGGGGCGTGATTTTTTGCAGGTCGAAGGTCATCGCCCCGTTGACGATGCCGGCCGATCCGGCGGCATAGTATTTCAGGTTGGCGTAGTGGGTGGTGATCACGGCCCGCACGCGGCGTTCTTCCAGTTGTTCCAGAATCGCTTCGGCGATGGCTCCACCCATCGAAGGTTCGGTGCCGGTGCCGAATTCGTCGATCAGCACCAGGCTCCGCTCGTCGGCCGAGCGCAGCACCGTTTTCATGTTTTGCAGGTGCGACGAGTAGGTGCTCAGGTCGTTTTCGAGGGATTGCTGGTCGCCGATGTCGATGAAAATGTGTTCGAAAATTCCAAAGGTCGAATACTCTTTCGCCGGAACCAGCCACCCGCATTGCAGCATGTATTGAAGCAGTCCGACGCTTTTCAGGCACACCGATTTCCCTCCCGCATTGGGGCCCGAAATCAGCAGGATGTGCCGCTCGGGGGTGATCCGCAAATCGAGCGGAACGATCGCCTTCCCTTCCCGTTTCAGGCTTCGTTCCAGCAGCGGGTGGCGGGCTCCCTGCAGGTCGATCACCGCCTTGGGCGAGAGTTGCGGCAGCACGCCGTCCATGCCGAGCGCATAGCGGGCCTTGGCTTGCAGAAAATCCATCGCGGCCAGGTAATCGGCCGCACGGTGCAGCGCGGGCAGCCGCGGACGCAGCAGGTCGGTAAAGAGGGCGAGGATGCGGATGATCTCCCTCCGCTCGGCGTTTTCAAGCTCTTTGAGTTCGTTGTTGAGTTCCACCACCTCGATCGGCTCGATGTAGGCGGTACGGCCCGTGGCCGATTCGTCGTGAACCAACCCCTTGATTTTCCGCTTATTGCCCGCAGCGACGGGAATCACCGCCCGGCCATCGCGCAGGGTGGGCGTGGCGTCGGACTCCACAATCCCCTCGGCCTGCGCCTGACGGAGGATGGTTTGCAGGCGGCGGCCCAACTGGCGTTCGCAACGGGTAATTTCCTGGCGGATGGCGGCCAGCTCGGGCGAGGCGTTATCGCGCATCTGCCCGCTTTGGGGGTCGATGATCCGGTCCGCCTCGCGCCGCACGGGGGCGAAGCTTTCGATGGGCCGCACCAGTTCGTCCAGGCGGGGATAGGGGCTGCGGTCGTTGTCGTCGCGTTTCGAGGCGAAAAAGCCGCTCAGGCCGTCGATCAGCTCCAACGCGCGGCCCAGGGCGTGGATCTGATCCACTTCGAGGTAGGTGCCTTCGATGCGAGCCTTGTTCAACAGGGGGAGCAGGTCGGAGTAGCCCGCCTGCGGAAATTCGCTCTCCACCACCTGGATCGTCCGCATTTCGGCCGTCTGGCCCAGGGTCTGTTCGAGTGCGGGAAAGTGGGTCAGAAAGGGGGCCGCCTCAACCAGTTCGCGGGCGGCGGCGGTATGACACAGCGAGGCCGTTTCGGCCCGCAGCTTGTCGAATCCGATGCGTTGTTCAAAATCCGAAGGGTAGATCATCGATGCCCGTAAAGTTGGTTGCATGCAAAGGTAACCAATTTTGCCCGACCCCTCGCCGGTCGATCGGTCGGGGCTTAAAGATTCCCCACGACAAATTCAATGCAGCGGCGCAACAGGTGGTGGCGGTCGTTGCCCATGCCGTGATCGCGGTCGGGGTAGATGGCCATTTCGAACGGTTTGCCGGCCGCAGCCAGCGCCGAAATCATTTCGTAGCTGTTTTGGATGTGGACGTTGTCGTCGGCCGTGCCGTGGGCGATAAGCAGCTTGCCTTGCAGGCTCGAAGCGAAGTTCAGGGGGCTGTTTTGGTCGTACCCGCCGGGATTTTGCTGCGGCAGGCCGTTGTAGAGTTCGGTGTAGATGGTGTCGTAAAAACGCCACGAGGTAACGGGAGCCACGGCAATACCGAGGGCGAACAGGCCGTCGCCTTTCACCAGGCAGTTCAGGGTCATGAAACCGCCGAAGCTCCAGCCGTAGATGCCGATGCGGGCCGCATCGACGTAAGGCAACGCGCCGAGGTGGCGGGCCGCCTCCATCTGATCGATACGCTCCAGATCGCCCAGATTGCCGTAGGTGCATTTGCGGAAGGCCTCGCCGCGGAATCCGGTACCCCGTCCGTCGACGCAGGCCACCAGCACTCCCCGCGCGGGCAGGGTCCATTCCCACGAAACCGACCAGCGGTCGGCCACCTGCTGCGACCCGGGGCCGCTGTACTGGGTCATCAGCACCGGATAGCGTTTCGAGGGGTCGAAATCGACCGGTTTGAGCAGGTATCCGTTCAGGGTGTCGCCGTTCGAGGTAACGAACCGGAAAAATTCTTTGATCGGCAGGGCGTACTCCCGCACGCGGGAACTCACCGCGCGATTGTCCTGCAGCACCCGCAGGGGGGTGCCGTCGGCGCGGTACAGGGTGGCGACCGTGGGCGAGGCCGAGGTCGAAAAGTGGTCGATGTAGTAACGCATTCCTTTGCTGAACGCAACGGCGTGCGTACCCTCTTCCGGGGTCAGTCGGCGCTTGTGTTTGCCGTCAATATCCACCACCCACAGCGAACGCCGCAGGGGCGATCCTTCGGTGGAGAGGTAATAGAGCCTGTTTTTCGCATCGAGGCCGTAAAAGTCAACCACCTCCCACTCCCCCCGGGTGATCTGGCGTTTGCGGTTTCCCTGAAGGTCGTAGTGGTGCAGGTGCATGAAGCCGTCAAGTTCGGCCTTGACAATAAACCCTTTTCCGTCGGGCAGGAACGTGATCGTTCGGTCGTCGATCCGTTCCACGTAGGTGGCCTTCCGTTCGTCGTACATTTTTTGGCACGAACCCGTTTTCGGATCGGCCAGCAGCACCTGGTAGTGGTTTTGCAGGCGGTTCAGGTGATGCACCACCACCCTGCCGTCGGGCGACCATCCGATGCGGGGAACGTACCGGTCTTCCTCTCCGGGCAGGTTCACCCGAGTGCGGGCGTTGCCGTCCAGATTCACCACCCATACATCGACCAGCGAATTGTCGTCGCCGGCCTTGGGGTACTTGTAATCATACCGGGTGGGGTGAAGCGCGCCCCGGTACAGGATGATTGTATTGTTCGGCACCCGGGACTCGGAGAAACGGCAAAACGCAATGGCGTCCGAGGCGGGCGACCATTCGTAGGCCCGCGAATAGGCGTACTCCTCCTCGTACACCCAGTCGGGAATGCCGTTCAGGCAAACTCCCTGCTGGCCGTCGAAGGTGAGCTGCTGCTCGACCCGCGCGGCCAAATCGACCCAAAACAGGTTGTTGCCGCGGACAAAGGCGGCCCGCCGGCCGTCGGGCGAGAAGGTGGCCTCCTGCTGTTTTCCTCTCTCGGACAGGGGGAAACACGCCCGCGTCAGGCAATCGTACACCAGGTAGTTGGCGCGCGACGAGTGGCGGTAGATCTTTTCGCGCCGGGTAACCAGCAGTATTTTCGACCCGTCCGCGCTGAATTCATACCCCTCAACGCCCCATTCGCGGCCGTCGCAGAGGGTATCGACCAGCGCCCCGTCGGAGTAGCGAAAACGGCGGATAACCCCGCCCTCTAACGTGGTGAAGTACTCGCCGTCGGCCGTCGAACGCAGGCCGCTCACCGTACGGGCCGAGAAGAGTCCCTGTTGAATTTCGTTGTACGTAACCGGTTTGCGGGCTACCTCCTGCGCCGCCGAGGTCGACAGAAAAAGGCAGGCAAACAGGGAGAATGTCAGTCGCAGGGCCGTGTTCATGCTTCAACCGCTTTCAGGCTCATGTCCACGCTTTGGATCTGGTGGGTCAACGCCCCCACCGAGATGTAATCGACCCCGCACTCGGCGTAGGCCCGCAGGTTTTCGAGGGTGATCCCCCCCGACGATTCGGTTTCGGCCCGGCCTGCCACCCGCTCCACCCCCCGGCGGGTCTGTTCGACCGAAAAATTGTCGAACATGATCCGGTCGGCTCCTCCGGCGGCGAACACGGCGTCGATGTCGGCGAGCGACCGTACCTCGATCTCGATTTTCAGTTGTTTGCCCCGCTGGCGAAGGTACTGGCGGGCCCCCTCCAGGGCGGGGGCGATCCCCCCTGCAAAGTCGATGTGGTTGTCTTTCAGCAGGATCATGTCGAACAGGCCCATCCGGTGGTTTTCCCCGCCGCCGATCCGCACGGCCATTTTATCGAGGATCCGCATGCCGGGCGTGGTTTTGCGGGTATCGAGCACCTTGGTTTTCAGTCCGGCCAGCTCCCGGGCGTAGCGTGCCGTTTGGGTGGCCACGCCGCTCATCCGCTGCATCATATTGAGAATGATCCGCTCGGCCTGCAACAACGAAACCAACCGTCCCGACACGTAGAAAGCGATGTCGCCGACCTGCATCTGCTGGCCGTCGCGGTGGATCTGTTCGAAACGAACCTCGGGATCGAGGCGCCGGAATACCCGCTGGGCCACCTCCACGCCCGCCAGTACACACTCCTGCTTGACGAGCAGCTTCATCCGGCCCCGTTGTTCGGCGCCGATCGAACAGAGCGACGTGTGGTCGCCGTCGCCAATGTCTTCGGCAATAGCCAGTTCGATCAGGCGGTCTACAAAGGGAATTTCATTCTCTACCATCGGAATAATAAGTTTAAAGGGTTTACAAAGTTAAGAAAAAAAGTACCTTTGCACGGTTATGACCATCGAACTGATTTGGGTCGGACGAACCCACGCCGGCTTTATCGAGGAAGGGGTTCGGGAGTACCAGAATCGCCTAAAACACTACGCTCGATTGACAATCAAAGAGTTACCAGACATAAAACAGGCTAAAAACTTGAGCCGCGAACAGATCAAAGAGGCCGAAGGACGATTGATTCTCGGCCTGCTCTCCCCTTCCGATTACCTGGTGCTGCTGGACGAACGGGGCCAGCAGCGCGACTCGGTCGAACTGGCCCAATGGATCGGCGGACTTCTCAACCGGAGCACCCGCAAACTTTCCCTCGTTGTAGGCGGCGCTTACGGATTTTCGCCCGAAGTTTACCAGCGGGCCGACGAAAAACTCTCCCTTTCGCGCCTGACCTTTTCGCACCAACTCATACGCATCGTCTTCACCGAACAACTCTACCGGGCGTTCACCATCCTCAGGGGAGAGCCTTACCACCACGCATAAAAACCCACCACTGAACCCGTTATGGCTTTTAGTCGCGCCACATTTCACCGTCGGTACACCCGCATCAGCGTACGCCTGAAGAAATTCACCATAGCCGCGGGACTCATCCTGCTGGCGATTAATCTGTCTTATTCTCTCATACACAGAGACCGCCTCTCGGCTCCGGAGATATCGGCCATTGTCGAGAATATCAAGATTTTAGAGCTGACCGCCAAACCGATTGCCGACAACTGGTGCAATCTTCAGGACTCGGCACAGACGGCCAAATACCTGGAGGAAGTTTGGATAAACACCGACCTCGACCGATGGGACGACCGCGGACTCTCGCTGTTGTTGTACCAGGACAGCACGCTGTGTTACTGGTCGAATTACGCCTTCACCAAGCAGGCGGGGGACACCTGGCTCCATTCCACCGGAACGTTGGTGGAGACCGAAGACGGAACCGCCATTTCGCAGGTATACCACAAAGGACGCCATACCGCGGTGGTGTTCTACTCGCTCTACAACGCGATTGACAAAAGCTACAACACGCACATCTTCTCGGACCAGTACATTTCGTTGCTTCCCCGCCACGAAGGGGATCGCGCCAAAACCATCGGGGCGCTCGCTATTTCGGCGGCCGAGAACACTTTCTACGTCGTTCCCCAACCCGTTTCGGGAGTACCCCTGTTTATTTTACTCTGCGGCTGGATAGGGCTGTTCCTGGTAATTATCGGCATCAAAAACGCCATCCAGGAGCGGGTAAGCACCAAAACCGTTTTCGCGGGCGCTCTTGCGCTGTTGGTCTCTCTGATCCTCATTCGATGGGTGTTTTCATTGGTAGCCGATTCCCACGGAGAACTGTTCAAGCCAATTTACGGAGCCGACAACCACATTCTGAGGTCGTTGGGCGATATGCTCGTCAACTTCTTCATGTTTTTCATCGTCGCCTCGTACCTGTACCGGACCCGCAACAAACTGATACGCAGATACCGAGGCGTTTCCCGCACAAGGAGCCTGTTGACTTACGGATTCGGACTCAACGTGATAACCGCGGCGGCCGTGGCGCTGTTCCACTATTTCCTGATCCTCTCGATCTACACTCCCCACATCAACCTGCAGCTCTACAACATTTTCGAGTGGAATTACACCTCGGCGATCTTCTACCTGCTGGCTGCCCTTTACTTTGCCACCCGGCTGTTGCTGAACAAAGTATCGATGCTCTATTTCCCCAATCGGGACGTGTTGTTGCGCGTTGTCGTCAACGGACTCACCGTATTGGCCTTTTTGGCGCCACTCAACAAAGAGATCCACAATACCAGCTACCTGTTGGTGCTGTTTCACTCCGGATTTATCTTGCTGAGCCTGGCCCGGCGGCGCTTGGGCAATCTGGGATTCTTCCTTTCGATGTTGGTGGTTTTTTCGGCCTACATCACCTTCTTCGCCACCCTTGAGAACATCACCGCCCAAAACAGTTCGCAACGGCTTTATGCCCGAATCCTGGCCACCAGCCCCAAAGACCGCGAGTTGATCAAAGGCGAATACACCAACATCGAATTGGAGAGCGATCCCCGCTTTGCCCAGTTCACCTACCTGCGCGTATCGGACAAGCAGTTGGAGTTCAAGCGGAACAACATCAACAACTACTCGAACATAGCCCAATTGCTGGCTCCCAACCGACCCGATACGGCATTCGTGCGAGACAGTTGGGTACACTACGTCTACCATTTCTCGAACAGCCAGCACCAAAACGGCTCCCTGATCGTGAGCCGAAAATCGCTCACATTCCTGAACGTGGTCTCCCTGTTCGCCTACATTTTCTTCATTATCCTTGTGCTGTCGGCCTATTTCCTCGACTGGACAGGCTACAACTTCAACCTGAACATGCTTGGGAGCCGGCTCACATTCCGAATACGTTTCGTGGTGCTGGGAATCGTCTTCTTCTCCATGATTTTGGTTCTGTGGATCGTGGTGCAAAACACGATGGAGAGCGTCGACCAGGAGAAGCAAAAATACGTCAACTCCAACATACAGCGCATATCCACCGGGTTGAAAAAACACCTGCGCTACAACTCGGCCGATAAAGAGAGCCTCGACCACTGGCTGGAAGGAGAGAAAAACGAATCGGACTACATCATCAACATCTTCGGCCTGGACGGCACGATGATCACATCGACCACAACGGCCTACAGCAATTTTGTTTCGAACGCCAAAATGCGGACTCAGGCCTACCGCGAAATACACATTTTGCGGGAACCGCTTGTGGTCATAGACGACAAAAAACATCAGACCATACTGGCATTCAGCGAAGTACAGTTCAACGACCGCCCTGTTTGCTATGTCGGTCTGCGCTATAACACCCCTATTCTCGACCGGAAAGCGGCCCGTCACCAACTGTTGGTCGATGTGTTGAACCTGTTTTTGGTTATTCTGTTCGTGGCGGTCATTCTTTCCGAACTCCTTTACCGGACCCTGACCAAACCCTTCAAAAAGATGAGGGAGGCCATGAAAAACATCTCCAATATGCAAAAAATCAGCGATATGGGAGAGAGCCACGAGATCAGCGACGAAGTCGGCATGTTGGTCGAACAGTACAACCGCATGATCGACTACCTGGACGAAAGCTATCGCCAACTGGCCCGCAGCGAACGGGAAGGGGCCTGGCGCGACATGGCCCGTCAGGTGGCCCACGAGATTAAAAATCCCCTGACGCCGATGCGCCTGAAAATCCAGATGCTTCAACGCGCCATGCGGGAACAGCACTGCGACGAACTCAGGCCCAAGGTGGAAAGCACCCTCGACGTGGTACTCGAACAGATCGATCTGCTGAACAACATCGCCAGCGAATTCTCGGATTTCGCCAAACTGGGCGAAGGCAATCCGCGCCGCATCGATCTGCTTCCCGTGATCGGCAACTCGGCCAAACTCTACTCCTCGTACCCGAACATCCGCGTGCTGTTCGAAGTAACGGGCGAGGACAGCGAAAAGCTGAGCATCGAAGGCGTGGACAGTTTCTCGGCCTCCAACCGAACCCCCATTTGGGTCTACGCCGACCGCGAACACCTGGGGCGCGTATTTGTGAACCTGTTCCAAAACGCCGTTCAGGCCATCGGCCCCGACCAGGAGGGAGGCGAAATCCGCATAGGCATCAAAGTACTCTACCAACGGATCTGGATATCTGTAACCGACAACGGATCGGGCATTCCCGACGATGTCAAGAGCCGGATATTCCAGCCCAACTTCACCACCAAGGGAAGCGGCAGCGGACTGGGATTGCCCATGTGCCGGAAAATCATCGAACTGCTGGGCGGCGAGATCAACTTCGAAAGCCAGGAGGGGCACGGCACCACCTTCACCGTCGATTTGCCGCTGGCCGGAGAGGTGGTGGAAGTCGACCGGAGCCTGATCGACTAAACCGGTTCCTCACCACAAATACCCCGCACACGCGGAGGTACGCACCAAAAAAAATGGGCGCCACTTGCGTGGTTGCCCATTTTTCCGCTCTACGGGGTACCACCCCCGCAAAGCTACTAACCCAAACTCTCATCAAGGAAAAACGATGAACTGTAACGTCCCGATTCCTTAAATCGATGCGACAAAGGTAGGTTGAATAATTTGAATTACAAAATTTACTCGCCAATTTTTCGAGATTTTTCTGTAATTAGCGATAACCCACTGTTAATCAATGGGACAAAAAGCGGCTTGGGACGATCCGAAAAAATACCTACCTTTGCGGGAAGTCAAAAATCGGACTCCTCGTTCAAGTCCGGCAGCAGCAAAGCAACCACATTCCTATGGGAAACATCATCGCCATCGTCGGACGGCCCAACGTCGGCAAAAGCACTCTGTTCAACCGCCTGGTGGGGATGCGGCAAGCCATTGTCGACGCCACCGAAGGCACCACCCGCGACCGCCACTACGGCACCACCGACTGGCAGGGGCGCGAATTTACCGTTATCGACACCGGAGGATTCACCGTCAACTCCGAAGACATTTTCGAGCAGGCCATCTGCCGTCAGGTACACCTGGCCATCGAAGAGGCCGACCAGCTCATCTTCATGGTCGACGTGGAAACCGGCATCACCGACCTCGACCAGACTATGGCCGAAATGCTGCGCCGCCAGCCCAAACCCGTCCACCTGGCCGTGAACAAAGTCGACAACGGGAAACGCCAGCAGGAGTCTTACGAATTTTTCGCCCTCGGCCTGGGCGACCCCATCACGCTGAGTTCCATGACCGGCAGCGGCACCGGCGAACTGCTCGACGCCGTCGTCGCACGGCTGTTGCCCGACGCCGAATCCGATCCCGCCCGCGAACAACGCCCGCGCATCGCCATTGTCGGGCGGCCCAACGTCGGCAAGTCGTCGCTGCTCAACGCCCTGATGGGCGAGGAGCGCAACATCGTTACCCCCATCGCCGGCACCACGCGCGACTCGATCCTGACCCATTACAACAAATTCGGGATGGACTTCGACCTGATCGACACCGCCGGACTGCGCAAAAAACAAAAAGTAACCGACGACCTGGAGTTCTACTCCGTCATGCGCACCATCCGCGCCATCGAAAGCTGCGACACCGCCATTCTGATGCTCGACGCCTCGCAGGGAGTCGACGCGCAGGACATGAACATTTTCCACCTGATCGTCAAAAACCGGAAAGGCTGCGTGATCGGGGTCAACAAGTGGGATACCATCGCGGACAAACAAACCAACACCGCCAAAGAGTACACCGAGTCGATCCGCGCCAAACTGGCCCCCTTTAGCGACGTACCCGTCCTTTTTACCAGCGTTACCGAGAAGCAGCGCATTTTCGACCTGCTGCAACGGGCCATCGAAGTGAACGAGAACCGCAACCGCCGGATCCCGACCTCGGAACTGAACGACTTCATCCTGCCCATCATCGAGCAGACCCCGCCGCCCAGCATCAAGGGCAAATACATCCGCATCAAGTACGCCACGATGTTGCCCACCCCCACCCCGCAGTTCGCTTTCTTTGTCAACCTGCCGCAGTACGTCAAGGACTCGTACCGCCGTTTTCTTGAAAACCGCATCCGCGAACAGTGGAACTTCACCGGCGTGCCGCTCCAAATCTACTTCCGCCAGAAATAACCCGAATCCTCCCGATAGCCATGAAAAAACTCCTCCTTTCCCTGCTCGCAGCCGCCGCCCTGACCACCGTCCACGCGCAAATGGGCAGCGACCAAACCTGGACTTTCGGCCAAGCCGGCCCCGACAAAACCGTGGGCAGCGGCATCCCCGAATGGCGCGACCCCGCCGTGGTGCAGGTGGGACGCGAAAAACCCCGCTCCTACTTCATGTCGTACGACACCCGCGCCGCTGCCGCCGCCAACGTATACAGCGCCTCGAAATACTTTCTGGGACTCAACGGGCAGTGGAAATTCGCCTGGTTCGACGACCACCGCAAACGGCCCGTCGATTTTTACAAACCCGACTACAACGTCAGCGGCTGGAAAGAGATCGCCGTACCCTCCAACATGGAACTCAGCGGCTACGGATCGCCCATCTACGTGAACCAGCCCTACGACTTTTCGCCCAAAACCCCGGTCGTCCCCTACCTGCCCGAAGCGGTACCCGTGGGCCTCTACCGCACCACCTTCGAAGCCCCCCTTGAGCTGAAAGACCGCGACGTATTTCTGCGCCTGTGCGGGATCAAGTCGGGAACCTACGTCTACCTGAACGGCAAAAAGGTCGGCTACACCGAAGATTCGAAAGACGCCGCCGACTTCAAACTCAACGACCACCTGGTTACCGGCACCAACACCCTGGCCCTGGAAGTGTACCGCTGGAGTACCGGTTCGTACCTCGAATGCCAGGATTTTTGGCGGATGAGCGGCATTGAGCGCGACGTATACATCTACTCGCAGCCCAAGGTACACATCGACGATCTGCAGGTGATCTCGACCCTCGATTCCACCTACAAAAACGGGATCCTCGACCTGGCGATCGTCATGAAAAACAGCTTTGTGCGCCCCTCGGGCCGCATGCAGGTGTGGTTCGAGCTGGAAGACGCCTCCGGCACCATGGTCGACTATTCCTACAAAGAGATCCTGCTCGACGGCGGCTGCACCGACACCGTCCGGTTCGTGCGCACAGCCGTACAGAACGCCGACGCCTTCAAAAACGTCCACACCTGGAGCGCCGAAAGCCCCTACCTATACAACCTGGTGCTGAAGATCAAGCAGGAAGGCACCTTCACCGAATACAGCTCGGTCAAAGTAGGTTTCCGCACCTCCGAAATCAAGGGCAACCAGTACTATGTCAACGGAAAACGGGTCTACATCAAAGGGGTGAACTATCACGAACACCACGAAAAAACGGGCCACGTGCTGGACGAAGCCACCATCGTCGAAGATTTCCGGCTGATGAAGCGGAACAACATCAACGCCATCCGCCTGTCGCACTACCCGCAGCAGCGCCGCTTCTACGAACTGGCCGACCAGTACGGGTTCTACCTGTGCAACGAGGCCAACATCGAATCGCACGGCATGGGATACAACCTGTCGGCGGGGCAAACGCTCGGGAACGACCGCCGTTTCTACAACGCCCACATGGACCGCACGCAAGCCATGTACCACCAGGCCAAAAACTACCCCTCGGTGATGCTCTGGTCGCTGGGCAACGAAGCCGGTAACGGGTACAACTTCTACGAAACCTACCTGTGGATGAAGAACATTGAAAAGCACCGTCCGGTGCAGTACGAACGGGCCATTCTGGAGTGGAACACCGACATCTTCTGCCCCATGTACCCGACCCCTTCCGCCCTGGCCCGCTGGGGGCGGATGAAGACCGAGCGGCCCTACATCACCTGCGAATACGCGCACGCCATGGGGAACTCCACCGGCAACTTCCGCGACACATGGGAAGTGATCTACCGCTACCCCAACCTGCAGGGCGGATTCATTTGGGACTGGGCCGACCAGGGGCTGTTGCAGGAAACCGCCGACGGCCGTGAATTCTGGGCCTACGGAGGCGACTTCGGCGTGAATGCCCCCTCGGACGGCAACTTCGTTTGCAACGGCGTGGTGAACGCCGACCGCACCCCGAAACCCGGCCTGAAAGAGGTGAAGAAAATGTACCAGTACGTTTGGTTCACCGCCACCGACCTGGCCGCCGGCAAGTTCGAGATGAAAAACATCTACGACTTCACCCCGCTCGACCAGTACGTCATCAAGTACGCCGTCCTGGCCAACGACAAAAAAGTACGCGAAGGGGTGATCGCCTCGAACCTCAAACCCGACGGCACGCAGGCCGTCGCCGTTCCCGTGAGCGGACTCGCTCCCGAGGCCGGCGTGGAATACTTCGTTCAATTTACCGTTGCCGCCAAAGCCGACAAGGGACTGCTGAAAGCAGGCTACGTGGTGGCCGAAGATCAGTTCAAACTCCCCGTCGAGGCCCCGAAACGGGCGCTGACCGCCACCGGATCGGTTCAAATCGACCAGTCGGGCAGCCTGATCGAAATCACCGGCAAAGGATTCGGCATCGACTTCGACAAAACCACCGGGCAACTGGTTTCGTACCGTTCGAACGGCATGGAACTGCTGGCCGACGGCGGAGGATTGCGCCCCAACTTCTGGCGGGGCCCCACCGACAACGACTACGGCTGGGGAATGCCCGCGCAATGCCAGCCGTGGAAGCAGGCCTCGATGAAGCTGAACGCCAAACAGGTCGTGGCTGAGCAAGACGGCGAAAACGGATGGGTTGCCGTTCTTTACGAACTGCCCGAGGGGGCCAAACTGGTGGTCGACTACACCATCTTCCCCAACGGGGCCCTTTACGCCGACTACCACTTTGTCGGCGCTCCGAACACCAAAAGCCTGATTCCCCGCCTGGGCATGCGGATGCGCCTGAGTGCCGACGCCGGCAAGCTGCTCTACTTCGGCCGCGGTCCCGAAGAGAACTACTGGGACCGCAACTACGCCGCCAACGTGGGGCTGTACCAAAGCGACGCCTCGGTCGAAAATTTCGACTACGTCCGTCCGCAGGAGACCGGCCACCACACCGACACCCGCTGGCTGGCCCTCACCCGCAAGAACGGATCGGGCCTGCTGGTCGAAGGCGACGGAGTGTTTGAATTCAACGCCCTGCGCAACAGCGTCGAAGATTTCGACGGGCAGGAGTCCACACGCCCCTATCAGTGGCCCAACCGCGCACCGGAAGACCCGCGCGACGAGAGCAAAGCTGAAAACGTGACGAAAAAGCAGACCCACACCTCCGACATCGTTCCGCGCGATTTCGTCGAACTCTGCATCGACCACCGCATGATGGGCCTGGGAGGCGACGACAGCTGGGGCGCCATGCCGCAGATTCAGTACCTGCTTCCCGCCACGCGCAACTACCGGTTCGGATTCGCGCTGGTTCCCCTGAAGAGCGGAGCCGCACCCCAAAAAACCGTCGGAACGGACTACAAAGCCGCCGCCAGCAAAAAAAACCTGTCGGTTCCCTCGGCCCGATAACCTACGCACACACTTTTCCAACACAATGGCAGAAGACAATAAAATCATCTTTTCGATGGTGGGGGTCAGCAAGGCCTTCAGCAACCAGAAGAAAGTACTCAACGACATCTACCTTTCGTTCTACTACGGCGCCAAGATCGGCATCATCGGGTTGAACGGATCGGGCAAGTCGACCCTGATGAAAATCATCGCCGGGATCGAAAAGAGCTACCAGGGCGAGGTGGTCTTCTCGCCGGGCTACACGGTGGGATACCTCGAACAGGAGCCCCATCTGGACGAGAGCAAAACCGTCCGCGAGATCGTGCAGGAGGGGTGCGCCAACGTAGTGGCCCTGCTCCAGGAGTACGAAGCGGTGAACGCCCGTTTCATGGAAGAGATGACCGACGACCAGATGGCCAAACTGATCGAGCGGCAGGGCGAACTGACCGAACAGATCGACCACGTGAACGGCTGGGAGCTGGACAGCAAGCTCGAACGCGCCATGGACGCCCTGCGTTGCCCCGACGGCGAGGCGTCGGTAAAGAACCTGTCGGGCGGCGAGCGCCGCCGCGTGGCCCTGTGCCGCCTGCTGCTGCAGGAACCCGACGTGCTGCTGCTGGACGAACCCACCAACCACCTCGACGCCGAATCGATCGACTGGCTCGAACAACACCTCCAACAATACAAGGGAACCGTCATTGCCGTTACCCACGACCGCTATTTCCTGGACAATGTGGCCGGATGGATCCTTGAACTCGACCGCGGCGAGGGAATTCCCTGGAAAGGGAACTACACCGGCTGGCTGGAGCAAAAATCCACCCGCCTGGCCATGGAAGAGAAGCAGGAGAGCAAACGGCGCAAGACCCTCGAACGCGAACTGGAATGGGTGCGCATGGTCCCCAAAGCCCGCCACGCCAAAAGCAAAGCCCGTCTGTCGGCCTACGACAAGATGATGAACGAAGACGCCAAACAGAAGGAGGAGAAACTCGAAATTTTCATCCCGAACGGCCCCCGGCTCGGCGACATGGTGATCGAAGCGCGCGACGTATCGAAAGCCTACGGCGACCGCGTGCTGTACGAACACCTCAACTTTTCGCTGCCCCCCGCCGGCATCGTCGGCGTGATCGGCCCCAACGGCGCAGGGAAAACCACCCTCTTCCGGCTGATCATGGGGATCGAGAAACCCACCAGCGGCGACTTCAAAGTGGGCGAAACCGTCAAACTGGCCTACGTCGATCAACAACACCAGTCGATCGATCCCGAAAAAACCGTCTACGAAGTGATCTCGCAGAACAGCGAACTGATCACCCTCGGCGGCCGCCAGATCAACGCCCGCGCCTACGTGTCGCGCTTCAACTTCAGCGGTTCGGACCAGGAGAAAAAGTGCGGCGTGCTTTCGGGCGGCGAACGCAACCGCTTGCACTTGGCCATTGCTCTGAAAGAGGAGGGAAACGTGTTGCTGCTGGACGAACCCACCAACGACATCGACGTAAACACCCTGCGCGCGCTGGAAGAGGGGTTGGAAAACTTTGCCGGTTGCGCCGTGATCATCTCGCACGACCGCTGGTTCCTCGACCGCATCGCCACCCACATCCTCGCTTTCGAAGGCGACTCGCAGGTGGTCTTTTTCGAGGGCGGCTACTCCGAATACTAAGAGAACAAGAAAAAACGGCTGGGCGACGTCCAACCCCACCGCATCAAATACCGCAAACTGGTCGAATAACCGATGGCCGCTCAAAAACCCTCCATACCCAAAGGCACCCGCGACTTCTCGCCCGTCGAGATGGCCCGGCGCAACTACCTGTTCGACACCATCCGGGAAGTCTTCAAACGCTACGGCTACCAACCCATCGAGACCCCCGCGATGGAAAACCTGTCCACCCTGCTCGGAAAATACGGCGAAGAGGGCGACAAGCTGCTGTTCAAACTCCTCAATTCGGGAGACTTCACCCGCGGCATCGGCGCCCAGGAGTTCGCTTCGGCCTCCGGGGGATCGGAAGAGGGAGCCGGACTGGGAACCCTCGCCGCACGCCTTTGCGAAAAGGGCTTGCGCTACGACCTCACCGTACCCTTCGCACGCTACGTCGTGCAACACCGCAATGAACTGACCTTCCCCTTCAAACGCTACCAGATCCAGCCCGTTTGGCGGGCCGACCGCCCCCAAAAGGGGCGTTACCGCGAGTTTTACCAGTGCGACGTGGACGTGGTGGGTTCCAACTCGCTGCTGGGCGAAGTGGAACTGGTACAGATTGTCGAAGAGGTCTTCGCCGCCCTTGGCATCCGCGTGGCGCTGAAGCTCAACAACCGCAAAATCCTTTACGGCATTGCCGAAACCATCGGGTTTGCCGACCGGATGGTCGACATCACCGTAGCGATCGACAAGCTCGACAAGATCGGCCTCGAAGCCGTGAACGCCGAACTGCTCGAGCGCGGCCTGACCCCCGAAGCCGTGGCCAAACTGGCCCCCATCCTCGCCCTGAGCGGCACCAACCGCGAAAAGCTGGCCGCCATCCGCGCCATCATCGGTGCGCACAGCGCCGTTGGGGCGCAGGGGATCGACGAAGCCGCCTCGGTACTCGACACCCTGGAGGGACTGGGAACGACCCTTCCCGTCGAACTCGACCTGTCGCTGGCCCGGGGGCTGAACTACTACACCGGAGCCATTTTCGAGGTCAAAGCGCTCGACTATTCCATGGGAAGTATCTGCGGCGGAGGACGTTACGACAACCTCACCGGAATTTTCGGCCTGCCCGACGTGTCGGGCGTGGGCATTTCGTTCGGCGCCGATCGCATTTACGACGTGCTGCTGGGGCTCGACCTCTTCCCCGCCGACACCGCCCGCGGCGTGGACGTACTGTTCGTGAATTTCGGAGGCCCCGAGCTGCTCGAAGCCATGCGCCGGGCCGCCCTGCTTCGCAAGGCGGGCATCGGCGCGGAACTCTACCCCGAGGCGGCCAAAATGAAAAAACAGTTCGAATACGCCGAAAAACGCAACATCCGCTACCTCGTCTTCATCGGCGAGAGCGAAGTGCAGAACCGGCAGGCCACCGTCAAAAACATTGTGAGCGGAGAACAACAGAGCGTCGGTTTCGACCAACTCGCCGCCTTTTTTCAATAGGATACCGGACGGAACTCCTCCTCTTTCGAGGGAAGCCCCTCTCCGGAACCCCTTATTCAAGCCTTACGAGCCGTATTCCCTTAATGCCGTGCGTTGAATGAAGATCGTTGCCGACGACAAAATTCCTTTCCTGCGCGGGATTTTCGAACCCTACGCCGAAGTTCGCTACATGAGCGGGACCGCCATCGGCGGCGTTGATGTGGCCGATGCCGACGTGCTGATTGTCCGCACCCGCACCCGCTGCGATGCCGCGTTGCTGGCCGGAAGCCGTGTGCGGGTGATCGCCACGGCCACCATCGGTTACGACCACATCGACACGGACTATTGCGCCCGGGCGGGAATCCGCGTGATCACCTCCGCCGGATGCAACGCCCGCGCCGTGGCCCAATGGGTCTTCGCCGCCATCGATGCGCTGGGCGGAGAACCCGGACAAACCCTCGGCATTGTGGGCGCGGGGGCCGTGGGAAGCGCCGTGCAGGCGCTGGCCCGCCGCTTCGGGTTCCAAACCCTGGCGTGCGATCCGCCGCGGGCCGCGCGGGAGGGGAACGACGGATTCGTCTTCCAAGACGAACTGCTTGCCCGCGCCGACATCGTTACGCTACACCCCTGGCTGGACGAATCGACCGTCGGGATGGCTTCCCGATCGTTTTTCGAACGCATGAAACCCGGCAGCCTGTTTCTGAACAGTTCGCGCGGCGAGGTGGTCGAAGAACCGGCCCTGCTCGCCGCCCTGCAAAACGGCCGACTGAAAAACGCCGCGCTCGACGTCTGGCGCAACGAACCGGCCATCGACCCCGCCCTGCTAAACGCCGCGGCCATCGCCACTCCGCACATTGCCGGGTACTCGGTGCAGGGGAAAGCGATGGGGACGGCCCTGGCGGTGCGGGGAGTGGCCCGCGCGCTGGGGATCGACGGATTCGACGGGTGGTACCCTGCCGAAGTTCCCGCCGCCGACCGCCCCCGCGTCGACACGTGGGACGATTTCCGGCGCGAATTATCCGGCCGCTACGCCATCGAATCCGACGACCGGGCGTTGCGCCAGCGGCCCGAAGCCTTCGAAGAGCTTCGTTCCAACTACGTTTTTCGACAAGAATTTTGCTAAATCACCCTTTGCCGGTCGAGCGGAAGGTGTAAAAGTGGTTGGCCAAAAAGTTCCACACCATCACCACCCCCGTGGCCAGCACCTTCCCGATCCAGAAATGGGCGATCGAAAGGCCGCCCAGGTGCAGCACCTCGGGCGTGAGGGCCATCCACAGGTAGATCACCGCCGTGTTGATCCCCAGTCCGACGACCGACACCACGATGTACTTGAGGTATTCGCGCAACACCTGACGCGAGTGGCTGCGCCAGGTCCACCAACGGTTCAGCAGGTAGTTCGACGTGGCTGCAACGCTGAATCCCACCGTGTTGGCCACAAATTCCTGCACATGGAGTCCGTCGCGCAATAGCGCCGTAACGCCGAAATCGACCACAAAACCGATGGCGCCGACCAGTCCGAATTTAAGGAAACGAGATACCCACTGCGAATTCATTACCACAAATATACTTTTTTGGAGACAATCCCCAAAATCGTACCTTTGCGAAACGATGGTTCTCAGCGTAATTATTCCTTTCTACCGCGATCGGCCCTGGATCGAGGCATGCCTGCGTTCGGTACTCGACCAGTCGTGGCCCGAAATCGAGTGCCTGGCGGTGGACGATTGCGGCGGGGACGGGTCGGCGGACGTGGTCGAAGCCCTGCAGCGGGAACATCCGCGCGGAGGGTGCATCCGCCTGCTGCGCCACACCCGCAACCGGGGACAGGCCGCCGCGCGCAACACGGCCCTGGCCGAGGCGACCGGAACGTGGATTTTTTGCCTCGATGCCGACGACCGCCTCGAACCCGAAGCCCTGGCCAGCCTGATGCAGGCCGCAACCGCGGCCGAGGGACAGCCCGTCGACTGGGTACAGGGGAATTTCCGGCGCGTGTCGCCCAATCTGACCGCCCGGATCACCTCGTACTACCGCCCCGACAGGCCGCTCTACCGCCGGGCCAAGATCGAGTCCCATTTCGACGAACTCAACTTTTCGAACGTAGCCAACAAGCTGATACGCAGGGAATTTATCGTTCAAAACAAGCTGTTCTTCCGGGAAGGACTGCTCTACGAAGACCTGTGGTGGTGCCTGACGGCCTACCCCGCCGTGCGGCTCGTCGCCACGCTGCCCGAAATCACCTACTGCCACAACCTGCGGGAGGGGTCCACCACCCGCTCTTCGGTGAGCCTGGCCAAACTCGATTCGCTGGACTGGATCGTCGGGACGCTACGCGCCGAAAGCGATCCGAACCTGAGGCGGGTGGCCGCCGAACAGGCCGTTTTTTGCCTGAAAAGCCTGCTTCAGAGCGACCTTTCGCGCAAAGACAAGCGGCTCTTTTTCAACCGCCTCTGGCTCCACGCCAAGCAACTCCCCTACCGCGAATTGCGGCTCTCCCTGTTGAACCACGCGCTGAGCCACAGCTTCGGGATGCCCCGATTCCTCGGCCGCGTTTATTCCCGCGGAGTGATGGCCTGTTACCAACTGCTCGAACGATGAAACTGTCGATCATCATTGTCAGCTACAACACCCGCGAATTGCTGCGGGAGTGCCTGTCCTCGCTGCTGTACTGGAGCGAAGGGCTGGCCTGCGAGGTCATTGTGGTGGACAACGCCTCGGACGACGGCTCGGAAGGGATGGTGCGTGCCGAATTCCCCACCGTGCAGGTGATCCAAAGCGGATCCAACCTGGGGTTCGGACGGGCCAACAACCTCGGCCTGCAACAGGCCCGGGGCGAATACGTCTGGTTCCTGAACTCCGACACCCGTTCGATCCACAACGCAGCCCGCGTGCTGTGCGATTACCTCGACCAACACCCCGATGCGGGAGCCGTGGGCGGCAACCTGCTCGACGCCGACCAACAGGCGGCCCACTCGTTCGGCCCGCTCCACAACGTGTGGTGGGAGCTGGCCGATCTGCTGCCCACCGCCTGGAAACGGTCGCTACGCGGCCCCTACAGCACCTTTAACTACGACCCGGAACCGCGCCGGGTGGGCTACCTCTCCGGCGCCGACCTGATGGTTCGCCGCGCCCTGGTCGTTCCCGTCGGCTTCGACCCCGATTTCTTCATGTACTACGAGGACATGGAACTCTGCCACCGGATCCGGCGGGCGGGCTACCGCATCGTTTCGGTACCCCGCGCACGGGTAATCCACCTGGCCGGACAGTCCAACAACGTATCGGCCAAGAAGTTGCAAATGTTGCTCGAAAGCAAATACACCTACTACGCCAAAACACACGGCGAGCGCTACGCCCGCATGGTGTACCTGCTGCTGCAGGCGGGCTACTCGATCCACGTGCTGATCGGGCAATTCGGCGGAGACATTGAAAAACGGCGCCAGTACAACACCTGGCGCATGGTCAATGAAATCGCCTGGGAACATCACTCCGCCGCCCCATGTCGCGATTAGGATACAGCATCAAGAACGCCAAAATCTCGTTCCTGTTCACCCTGGCCCTGTCGCTGGTGAACTTCTTCTCGCGGAGCGTATTCCTGGACACGCTCGGCGAAAACCTGGTCGGATTGAGCGCGCTGGCCATCTCCTACATCGGCATGCTGAACCTGATGGAACTCGGCATATCGACCGCCGTGGCGCAGGCCCTTTACCAACCCCTGTTCAAGAAACAGCAGCGCGAGATCACCGAAATCGTCTCGCTGTTCGGCTACCTGTTCCGGTGGGTGGGAATCGCGCTGGTAGGCGGAGGACTTATCTTTTCGGCCTTTATCCCCAAAATTTTCGAGGACGACATCGCCCTGGGACTCGACCTGCGGCTGATCTACCTCGCCTTCTTCTCGTTCCTGTTCACCACCCTGCTGAGCTACTGGGTCAACTACAAGCAAAACCTGCTGGTCGCCAACCAGAAAGGATACAAGGTGAACGTGCTGATCGGCACGTGCCAGATCGTAAAAACCCTGGCCCAAATGGCCGGGCTGATCTACCTCGACATGGGCTATGTGGCGTGGCTGGGATTGGAAATCCTTTTCGGGGTCGTCTTCTCCGTCTGGCTCGAGGTGGTGGTGCGCCGCGAATACCCCTGGCTGCGCGCCTCGGTGCGGCAAGGGCGGGCCGTGCGGAAAAAATACGGCAATATTTTCGCCAACGTCAAACGCATCTTTTCGCACAAAATCGGCACGTTCGTGCTGCAGCAGTCCGACCCGATCATCATCCAGTTGCTGATGGGGGTAGCCTCGGTGGCCTACTACACCAACTACACGCTGCTTACAAGCCGCGTAACCACCCTGATCGCGGGAGCGCTGTCGAACAGCTACGCCGGCGTGGGCGACCTGATCCAGGAGGGAAACCGCCAAAAGACCAAAAGCGTGTTCTGGCAGTTCAACGCCCTCTACTTTTGGATCGGAGGGATCGTCGCTTTCGGCTTTTTCGTGCTGATCGTTCCGCTGCTGCCCATCTGGCTGAAAGACTCTGACAAATACGTCGTCTATTCAAACTGGGTGATCGGCATCCTCGCTTTCAACCTCTTCGTATCCATCATCCGGCAAACGGCCCAATACTTTTTGAACGGCTACGGCCTGTTCCAGGACGTGTGGGCCTCGTGGTGCGAAGCGGGGCTGAACATCGCCGTCTCGCTCACGGCCGGTTACTACTACGGCATTGTGGGGGTGGTGGCCGGAACGGCGGTCAGCACCTCGCTTTTCGTGGTGATCTGGAAACCGATCTTCCTGTTCCGCAAGGGATTCAGGGAGCCGTCGCTCGCCTACTGGCTCACTTTCGGCAAACTGCTGCTGACGCTCGCCGCAGCCATCGCGGCCAGCTATTGGCTGTTCGCCGACGTACTCCGACTGCCCGAAGCCACCGACTGGAGCAGTTGGCTGGTGCAGGCCGCCGTGCTTACGCTGCTCTACACCACCCTGAGCGGGGCGATGCTGTGGTGCGTCTCGTCGGGCATGCGGGCGCTGGTTCGCGTGGGGTTGGGGTTGGTTAAAAAGAAAAAATAGTTACCTTTGCCCTCCGAAACGGCGTGATGGGGGCCTGCCAAAGGCGCAGGACTGAGTAACGCCACAACACCGAACATCTACATGAAAACCCTCGCTATCAACGGTACCATGCGTACCGAATTCGGCAAAAAATCGAGCAAAGCGGTGCGCCGCGAAGAAGCCGTTCCGTGCGCGCTGTACGGAAACGGAGAAACCATCCATTTTTCGGTTTCGACCCCCGAGCTCAAAGGACTTATCTACACGCCCCACTCGTACATTGTTGAGATCAACGCCGGCGGTAAAAAAGAGAACGCCGTCATGCGCGAAATCCAATTCCACCCCGTTACCGAAGCGCCGCTTCATATCGACTTCTACCGCGTAGACCCCAAAAAGCCCGTGGCCATCGACCTGCCCGTGGTACTTTCCGGCAACTCGGAGGGGGTGAAAACGGGGGGTAAACTCATTCTGAGCAAACGCCAACTGCGCGTACAAGGCCTGGTGAAAGACCTGCCCGACACGATCGACATCGACGTAACCGCCCTCGAACTGGGCAAATCGATCTTCGTGGGCGACTTGAACATCCCCGGGTTGACCCTGCTCACCCCCGCCACCACCGCCATCTGCGCCGTCCGCATGACCCGCGCCGCCCGCGGTGCCGCCGCAGCAGCCGCTGCCGGCAAGTAATCCCCCAAAGGACAACTGCCTGAGGCATGAAATACCTGATCGTGGGCCTGGGAAATATCGGCGCCGAATATGCCGATACCCGCCACAACGTCGGATTCAACGTGTTGGACGCTCTCGCCGGAGCGTCCAATGCTGTTTTTAGCTCGGACCGCTACGCCGCCCACTGCGAAATCCGCCACCGGGGCCATACCCTGGTGCTGATCAAGCCCTCGACCTACATGAACCTCAGCGGCAAGGCGGTGAACTACTGGCTGCAAAAAGAGAAAATCCCGATCGAAAACCTCTTCGTGGTCGTGGACGACATCGCCCTCCCGTTCGGCACGCTCCGCATCCGCAAATCGGGCAGCGACGGCGGACACAACGGCCTCAAACACATCAACCAAACCCTCGGACACACCAACTACGCCCGGATGCGCTTCGGCATCGACGGCAACTTCCCCAAAGGATTCCAGGTCGACTACGTCCTGGGACGATGGGAACCGGAAGAACGCAAAGCGCTCCCCCCGCTCCTCGAAAAAGCCTCCCAAGCCATCCTTTCGTTCGCCGCCGTCGGAATCGAACGCACCATGAACAGCTTCAACACCTCCGCCCCCAAAACGGCTGAACAATGAGCGAACGGATCGATAAATACCTCTGGTCGGTACGGCTGTTCAAAACACGCAGCAGCGCCGCCGAAGCCTGCAAAGGAAACAAGGTACTGGTGAACGACGCCACCGCCAAACCAAGCCGCGAAATACGCACCGGAGACATCATCTCGATCCGCCGCATGCCGGTGGTCTACCGCTACCGGGTACTGGAACTGATCAACAACCGGCAACCCGCCAAAAACGTCCCGCTCTACCTCCAAAACATCACCCCGCCCGAAGAACTGGCCAAACTCGAAATGGCCGCCATGGGCAACTTCGCCGTCCGCGATCGCGGCATGGGACGACCTACCAAAAAAGAACGACGCGACATCGAAGAACTGCTCGAAGGATTCTCCGCCTTCCCCGAAGAAGAGGACTCACCCGACCTCTAATTTAAAGCCTGCTCTTACTGCCCTCTTGCCGGACTCTTCGAGTCTTTTATTGGAGTTTGCCCTAACCCGTCTCTAACTGTCCTCAGGCCGGACTGGCCCCGCGTGCCCGCGGTGGGCTTTCTTTGTGTTTGTGTTGCTGGGTTGTGCCGGGTGGTTGGCTTGCGGTTGCGTTGGGAACTACTGCGTAGTTTTGGGGATGGGCCGAGGAGTACTCACTCGAAAGCGAGCTTTCGTTCGCCTCCTCCACCCATCCCCAAAGCCTGCGGCTCTTTCCAACGCATCCAAGAACGCATTTGTCTCGACCAAAGGTACTCTGCGATCAAATTGGCGCTCGCAAGTCAAGGCTGCGATCAAACCCACCCTTGTGCCAGTTCGCACAAGGGCTGGTGTCAACCCTGACAAGTCGGTTTCGCGCCCAACAGCAGTGCTTTGGGCCGCCGCCGTTCCGCCCGCCCGTTCGGTCAGGCTTAGGTAAGACCTCCCTTTGTGGAGTTGCAGCAAAAAGACTTTTTCAGTGTGGGAGTGCGATAAAGAGGTTCGACTATTGGTAGTTACATTGGCGAGATTTGTTCGTCGCAGGAGTTGCGGAACATCGGCAGATTTTCCGTGAGGGAGGCTTCCGAGCGAAAACTTGTTTTCAGGCGAGGGAAGCCTGCACCTCACGGAAAGGTACGCAAGTACCGTGCAACTCCGAATAAGAACAACAAACCCAGTCGCACAAACACACAAAAGCCCACCGCGGGCACGCGGGGCCAGTCCGGCCTGAGGACAGTTAGAGACGGGTTAGGGCAAACTCCAATAAAAGAGCAAAAGGGTCCGGCAAGAGCGCAGTTAGAGCGAACAAACAGTACAAACCCTAAAGCTCACCGCGAGGGTGCGGTCAGCGCACGACGATTTGCCGCACGACCCGTGTTCGGAGGTGGGTATTAATTTGTTCGACCAGGGAGCGGCGTCGCATAAAAATTTCGGAGCGCACGGCGGCCGACGAGAAATGGACATAGAGGATTCCCTGTCGGATATAGACGTCTTCGGTGCAGTTTGCGACGTAGGTTCCGGCCACTTCGGCCCACAGTTCCACGGCCTGTCCTTCGAGGGTAGCTTTTCCGAGGGAGCGGTGTTCGAGGAAATCCCGGAGCAGTTCGCCTACCGGCAGTGGTTCGGTGCGACGCATGGGGTTAGAGTTCGGTGATCGATCCGGCGGCGACTCCAAAGAGTTTATACTGTTCGGTGAGGGAGCGGAGGATTCCTTCGAGCCGCACCTTGTTGCTGTCGGTGATGAAAATTTGCCCGAAGCGGTCGGACGACACCAGGCCGATGAGTTGTTCGACGCGGCTCAGGTCGAGTTTATCGAACACGTCGTCCAGCAGCAGGATCGGTTTGACCCCACGGGCCTTGTGGAGGTTGTCGAACTGCGCCAGTTTGAGTGCCAGCAGCAGCGATTTTTGTTGGCCTTGCGAGCCATATTTGCGGATCGGATAGTCGGCTATTTCCATTTTCAGGTCGTCCCGGTGGATGCCGCAATTGGTGAATCCGCACAGGCGGTCGCGTTGGGCCGAGGTGCGGAGCAGGTCGGCGAAGGGCGTTTCGGAGAGTTCCGACTTGTAGCGGATTTCGACCGGTTCGCGGTCCGACGACAGGATGCGGTAGTATTCCGCCACGCGGGGTGCGAGGGCCTGTACGGCCTCGGCCCGTTTGCGGTGGATCGCTTCGCCGGCCCCGATCAATTGTTCGTCCAGCACCTCGATCACCTCGTCGAATCCGGCGGGGTGTTTCAGCAGGCGGTTCCGCTCCTGCAGCAGGTGGTTGTAGCGCACCAACGCGTTCAGGTAGTCGCGGTCGGTTTGCGAGAGAAAAGCGTTCAGGAAACGCCGCCGTTCGTCGCCCGATTCCTGGATCAGCGCCGTATCGGCGGGCGAGGCCAGCACCAGCGGCAGCAGGCCGATGTGTTCCGACACCCGTTCGTACTCCTTGCCGTTGCGTTTTACGAGTTTGTTGCCGCCCCGTTTGAAGCTGCACACCACCTGTTCGTGCGTGTGGTCGCCCAGCAGGTAGCGGCCGTCGAGCAGAAAAAACTCCTCGCCGTGGCGGATCGATTGCCCGTCGGTGAGGCCGATCGAGCTTTTGCACATCGACAGGTAGTAGACCGCGTCGGCCAGGTTCGTTTTTCCCGTTCCGTTATCCCCCACCAAGCAGTTGATATTGGGTGAAAACGAGAGCGTTGCCTCGGCGATATTCTTGAAATTAAGGATGGAAAGCTGCTGGAGAACCATACCGCAAAGGTACCACAAATTTAGTCGCCTTTTGTTCGGATATTCAACAAAAAGGTATACCTTTGCACATCACAAAAACCACGCGCATCGCTATGGCCAACAAAAAAGCTACCGAAGAGAAATCGCCCGAAGTCATCATCGAATCGACCCTGAGTCGCGCCGAACAGTTCATCGAAAACAACGGGAAAACCCTTCTGACCATCCTGATCGCCGTCGTAGTGGTAGTGGGCGGTTATTTCGCCTACACGCACCTCTACGCAGCGCCCCGCATCAAAAAGGCATCGAACGCCATTTGCGAAGCGCAATACCAATTCCAGGCCGATTCGTTTGCAACGGCCCTGAACGGGAACGCCTCGTTCGACGGTTTTCTGACCATTGCCGAAGAGTTCGGCAGCACCCCGCAGGGAAACATCGCCAACCATTACGCAGGCATTTGCTACCTCCGTTTGGGGCAATTTCAGGAAGCCATCAACACCTTCAAAAAATACAAACCTGCCGAGGGTCCCGCCGGAGCCATCGTAACCGCCCAGAACTACGGGCTGATGGGAGATGCCTACGTCGAGCTGGAGAACCTACAGGAGGGCGTGAAACTCTACGAAAAAGCAGCCGCTTCGAGCAACAACAGCGACACCGCCCCCGTCTACCTCAAAAAGGCGGCCCAGGTGAACGAAGCGCTGGGCAACAACGCCAAAGCGCTGGAGCAGTACGAAACCATCCGCAACGACTATCCCCGCAGCATGCAGGCCCGCGACGTCGAAAAATTCATCGCCCGCCTCAAGCAACTTTAGCACCCGGCAAAGGGGCTACGACCCGCATACAAAAAGGTTGCCCGCGAGTGCAACCTTTTTCTTTCTTCACCCGATAACCGCAGCAATCCATGGCAACCAAAAATAAAAACCTGTCCACGTTTTACCACCCCGTCCCCTCCGCGTCGGACATGGCCTTCGGGATCGTCGTATCGGAGTGGAACCTCGAAATCACTGCCGCCCTGTTGAACGGGGCCATGACCACCCTGCGGGCCGCCGGATGCAGCGAGGAGAACATCACCGTCAAGTGGGTTCCGGGTACGTTCGAACTGCCGATGGGGGCGCAGTACTTCGCCGAATACACCGACGTCGACGCCGTCATCGTGCTGGGATGCGTGATTCAGGGCGAAACCCGCCATTTCGACTATGTTTGCCAGGGAGTAACTTCGGGCGTGCAACAGGTGCAGATCAGTTGGAACATGCCGATCGCTTTCGGCGTGCTGACCACCGACAACCTGCAACAAGCCAAAGACCGCGCCGGCGGAAAACACGGCAACAAGGGCGACGAGGCAGCCGCCACGGCCATCAAAATGGCCGCCCTGCAACGCGAGATGGAGCTGGAAGAGGAAGCCACCTCCACCGCAATGGTCAATTAATCTTCGCACGGGGGAAAGTCCCCGACTCGACGACTTCCTCGCTCGATACCACGTAAGAGGGCGGCCCCGTACAGGGCCGCCCTCCTTGTTTACAGGCAAACCGTACGCTAAAAACTCCAGCGCCCCCACACGGGGAAGTGGTCGGAAAGGAACGGCACCCCATACCCCTCGGTAACCACGGCGTAGTACAACGGCGTGAAGCCGGAGGAATAGAAAATGTGGTCGATGCACTCGCGGGGAACGCGGCCGGGGCGGGAACGGAATCCCTGAAAGGTATAATCGACCAGCGAATCGGGCCGGGCCGAAGCCGTGGCGCGCAATTCGCGCAGGGCGGGGTTTTGCACCAAAGGCAGCAGGGCGGGATCGCTGACGCTCGAATTGAAATCGCCCATAATCAGGAAGGGCAACGAGTCGGCCAGCTCGGCCGAACGGGCCGCGATCATCTTCGCACTTTCGGTACGGGCCACCTTGCCGATGTGATCAAAATGAGTGTTCAGGCACAAGAAACGCTTGCCGGTGGCGCGCTCTTCGAGTTTCACCCACGTGGCAATGCGGATGCAGGCGGCGTCCCAGCCGAACGAGGCGCTGTCGGGGGTGGCGCTGAGCCAGAAATTGCCGCTTTCGAGGGCCGAATACAGCGAATCGTTGTAGAAAATGGCAGCGTATTCGCCCGCCTGTTTGCCGTCGTCGCGCCCCACGCCCACGTAGGCGTAATCCGTCAACGCCGAATCGAGGTAGGCCACCTGATGGGCCAGCCCCTCCTGAATGCCCAGCACGCCGGGCTGCAGGTCACGGATCATGTCGACCACCGCGCCGCGGCGGTACTTCCAATTGTTGGCGCTGTCGGCCGGATTATCGTAGCGGATGTTGAAGGTCATCGCTTTCAGTTCCGAGGGTTTCGGAGCAGCCTCGCAGGCCGTGAAAAGCACTGCTGCGGCAAGCCATAAAAACTGTTTTTTCATTGGGGGAAAAGGGGTTTAATAAAACACCGGGTGGAAAAAAGGGGGGACTTCTCTTGCATGAAGAGAATCCCCCCTGAAAGTAGCGGTTACGGGTTGATTAGAGGAGCGAGAACGAAACGGTCAATCCGGCCATCACGATGGCTACCATGCTCATCAACTTGATCAGGATGTTTAGCGAAGGACCCGAAGTGTCCTTGAAGGGATCGCCCACGGTATCGCCCACCACGGTGGCCTTGTGGGAATCGGAACCTTTTCCGCCGAGGTTGCCCTCTTCGACATATTTTTTGGCATTGTCCCAGGCTCCGCCCGAGTTGGCCATGAAGATTGCCAGCACGAATCCGGCTCCCAGACCGCCGATCAGCAGCCCCATCACGCCGGCCACGCCGAATATTACGCCGGTAACCACCGGAACGATGATCGCCAGCAGCGAGGGAAGCAACATTTCGCGTTGAGCGCCCTTGGTCGAGATGGCCACGCAACGGGCGTAATCGGGAGTCGCCTCGCCCGTCAGGATACCTTTGATTTCACGGAACTGGCGGCGCACTTCGTCCACCATGCTTTGGGCGGCGCGGCCCACGGCGTTCATGGTCAGCCCGCAGAAGACGAACGCCATCATCGATCCGATGAACACGCCCACCAGCACTTTCGGGTTCATCAGGTTCACGCCGTAGTACTCCATAAAGTCGGGGATGGTGGCCTCGGTTACGGTAACCGCTTTGCCAAGCACCTCGATGCTTTGCTGTCCGATGTGCACCAGGCCGATCTTGATCTCTTCGATGTAGGAAGCCATCAGGGCCAGCGCGGTAAGGGCCGCCGAACCGATGGCAAAGCCTTTGCCGGTGGCTGCGGTGGTATTGCCCAGCGCGTCGAGGGCGTCGGTGCGTTTGCGCACTTCGGGTTCCAGGCCGCTCATTTCGGCGTTTCCGCCGGCGTTATCGGCAATGGGGCCGTAGGCGTCGGTAGCCAGGGTGATCCCGAGGGTCGAGAGCATCCCCACGGCGGCAATGCCGATCCCGTAGAGGCCCAGGCTCAGGTTTTCGGCCGACAACATATTTTGTACGTCGAAACCGGTGGCACACAAGTAAGCGAGTACGATGGCCACGGCAATGGTCAGCACGGGTACGGCGGTCGAAAGCATCCCCAGGCCGATTCCCGAGATAATCACGGTAGCCGGGCCGGTATGCGAACTTTTCGCCACGTCCTGGGTAGGTTTGTAGGAGTGCGAGGTGTAGTATTCGGTGGCCTGACCGATGATGATCCCGGCAACCAAACCGGTAATCACCGACAGCGAAAGGCCTACCCAGTTTTCGAGGCCCAACACGTAAAGGATTCCGAAGGTGAACCCGGCGATCAGGATCGAGCTGACGTTCACGCCCAGTCCGAGCGATTTGAGCAGGTTTTTCATCGTCGCCCCCTCCTTGGTACGCACCAGGAAGATACCGAGAATCGACAGCAGGATCCCCACGGCGGCGATCAGCATCGGCGCAAACACCGCCTTGAGCTGGATTTCGGGGTTGATCGCAAAGGCCGAGGCGCCAAGGGCTGCCGTGGCAAGGATCGATCCGCAATAGCTTTCGTACAGGTCGGCGCCCATACCGGCAACGTCGCCCACGTTATCGCCCACGTTATCGGCGATGGTTGCGGGGTTGCGGGGGTCATCCTCGGGGATACCGGCCTCCACTTTCCCCACCAGGTCGGCGCCCACGTCGGCCGCTTTGGTGTAAATCCCCCCACCCACGCGGGCAAAGAGGGCCTGGGTCGAGGCGCCCATCCCGAAGGTCAGCATCGTGGTGGTGATAATAACCAGCTTTTGCGATTCAGCCATCGCGGGATCGCCCGAGTAGAACCAGTCAAGCACCAGGTACCAAAGCGAAATATCCAACAGGCCGAGCCCCACGACAATCAGCCCCATCACGGCCCCGCTGCGGAAAGCCACGCGGAGGCCCCGGTTCAGCGACTCGCGGGCGGCGTTCGCCGTACGGGCCGAGGCGTAAGTGGCCGTTTTCATGCCGATAAAGCCGGCCAATCCCGAGAAGAAACCGCCCGTCAAAAAGGCGAAAGGCACCCAGGGATTCTGCACGCCAAAACCGTAGGCCAGCACGGCGAAGAAACATACCAGCACGGCGAACACAATGCCCACCACTTTGTACTGTTGTTTCAGGTAGGCCATCGCCCCGCTGCGTACGTGGGCTGCAATGGTTTTCATGGTCTCGGTGCCTTCGCTTTCCCGTTTCATTTGAACGAAGAAGTAGCGGGCAAAGCCGAGCGCAATGAGCGATGCCGCAGGCACCAGCCAAAAAAGGAGTGGAGTGTTTTCCATATGCAATTGGTTTTGGTTTGAGTTTTGTGTTTCGGGTTGGTTGTGCCGACACGGTTTTCGTTCGACCCAATTTGGGTGAAAGGTAGTGATTATTTTGGTACTTTTGTATGCATAGAATCCAAAAAAAGATGCAGAAAACAACCTATCAGGAGCTTGCCCGCCCCTCGGCCACCCAGTTTGCCGAGGCTAAAAAACTCGCTGTCACGGTGGTTCTGGATCAGATCCGGTCGGCCCACAACGTGGGGTCGTTTTTCCGCACCTGCGACGCTTTCGGCATCGAACGGATCGTGCTGTGCGGCATTTCGGCCGTTCCCCCCTCGCGCGAGATTCATAAAAGCGCCCTGGGAGCCGAACTGACCGTGGCGTGGGAACACCGTCCCGATACCGCCGAGGCCGTCGAACACCTCAAACAACAGGGCTACACGATCGTGGCGGTCGAACAGGTGCGCGGAGCGCACGCCCCCGATCGCTTTCCCGCCGACCCCGCGGGCCGCTACGCCCTGGTCTTCGGCAACGAGGTCGAGGGAGTGTCGCAAACCATCGTCGACCGGTGCGACACGGCGATCGAAATTCCGCAGGTGGGTACCAAACACTCGCTCAACGTGGCCGTTTCGGGGGGGGTGGTGCTTTGGGAATTCTTCAAACGCCTGGCCGAACCGCAACCCTAAACCCCAACCACCCGACCCCATTATGTACATCGCCCGCCAAAAACGCAAAGAAAACATTGCCGAATACATCCTCTACCTGTGGCAGTTGGAGGATTTGCTGCGCGCCCTTGAATTTTCGCCCGAGGCCATTTACAGCCGCCTGGTGGAACCCTGCACGGGGCTGTCGGCCGCCCAGCAGCAAGAGCTGTTTTTGTGGTATATGGAGCTGGCCGACCTGCTCCGCAGCGAGGGAAAAGAACGGCAGGGCCACTTGGACCACACGCTCCACCTGATCCGCGATCTGGAGGAGCTACACAGCCGCCTGTTGACCCTTCCCGAGGGAAAGGAGTACGCTGCGGCCTTTGCGGCGCTGGCCCCCGAGCTTCCCACGCTGAAAGAGCGGCTGGGCGACGCGTCGATCAGCGACCTCGAAGCCCTTTTCCGTGCGTTGTACCTGGCGATGATCCACCGGCTCGACGGCGGCGACCGGCCCGACCAGCAGCAATTCATCGCCGACGTACTGGAGGCCGTTTCGCCCGTAGTGGCCCGCCTGGCGGCCCTGTACCGCAGGGTCGAAGAGGGCGAGATCGATCTCTTTCCGGAGAACTAACCGGAATAATCTCCGTATCTTTACTGGCACACGAAAATTAAATCGGAGCCATGAAACGACTTTTCTTTGCCCTGCTCTTCGCGCTGGCATTCACATCGGGACTAGCCCAACTGCCCCCAAAACTACTCTCCGACTGGTGGCCGACCTACAGCGACGAAAACTATCCGTACCTGTCGGATTGTGTGCCGCAATCTCAGCCTCAAAGAAATAGCCCTATCCATACCGAGCGGCATGTAGGAGAATACTCTTGGCGCGACCTGCAATGCACCATCAAAGACAAGATTCCGGGCGAAATATGGGCCAGGCTGAAAATGATGCCGCAAAACGGGAACTATTACCTGGTGCCGATCACCGTCGGCGAATACGTAACGTCCCGTACCGTATTGGCTACCTATACCACCACCGGAGATTTTATCGACCAACTGGAGGCCGGATTTATCACCGAAGGCTACGGAAAGTGGTTATACATCAAAAGTTTTAGGGTTGACCGGGACATGAAAGTTACGGTCTATTACCTGAAAGTTACCGACCCAACTCCGCTCACCCCCGCAGAACTACCCTCCATTATCAATACCCAACGCTTCGACATCACTTACCGGATCTCTTCGGACGGTCGTTTCCAAAAGACTGGCGAGAAAGCCTATCAGCCCAAAGCATACACAGAGGCCGAATTAAACGTCGAATACCGGAACGTTTGGGACGGGAATGAAGTTCCTGTGGAAACAAACGACCCCGCCTTGTCGGCGGATCAACACAATGACCAGAAGGGCCTATCAACCCGAGCCATTGCCGAGGCACGTAAACTTTCCACCCAACCGACCCAGACTACAATGTCGTACCCCGCCATAGAGCAGGGAAACATTCCTGCCGGGGCGACTATCTGCGATATTTGCGCAGGAGGGTCGCATATCATTACGAAAACTAAAAAGGTCGTTGGTCGAAAAAATGACAAACGAACGATTCCTGCGAATGCCGCCGAGCCCGAAATGGTGTTTGTCGAGGGCGGCACGTTCCAAATGGGTAGCGCCGAAAATGACGGAGGACCGACCCATTCGGTCACCGTGAGCAGCTTTTACATCGGCAAATACGAAATAACGCAAGCCCAGTGGAAAGCCATGATAGGCGCCGACAACAATCCGAGTGCCTGGAAAGGCGACAACTTGCCTGTGGAAACAGTGAACTGGAAGGACGTACAGGAATTTATCGCCCGCTTGAACGCCGCCACAGGAAAGAAATATCGTTTGCCGACAACGGACGAGTGGGAATATGCCGCCCGGGGAGGAAACCAAAGCCGGAGTTACGATCTTAGCGGCAGCAACAGCGTCTACGACGTGGCGTGGTTTAACGGCAACAGCGGCGGACGCACCCAACCCGTCGGCACGAAACTTCCGAACGAACTCGGCATACACGACATGAGCGGCAACGTCGAGGAGTGGTGCGAAGGTTGGTCGGACAGCACCCATACTTTCCGCACGCTTCGCGGCGGCCATGTTGAATCCAATGGCGCGGGCTGTCTTTTAGATTTTCGCGCTGGATACTCCTGGCCGGAAAGCCGCGACAGCAATGTCGGCTTCCGCCTGGTACTCGTTCCATAGTTCGAGGCAGGCAGATACCGGATGTATCGCAAAAGCGATCAAGTGACGAAAGAAGCCCGCCAACGGATTTCGTTGGCGGGCTTCTTTTACAAAAAAATCGCGTTGGAAATCAACGCGATTCGTGGAGCTGGAGGGAATCGAACCCTCGTCCAAACGAGGAACCCAAAGGCTTTCTACATGCTTATCCACGCTTGGTTGTCGGGGAGAGGCTGGTGCGCGGCAACCGAATCAATCCCGTAGTCCGCTGAATCTCGGAACAGGGCCACGAACCGTCCCCGTTCCTTGCTTTTTAAGTTTGATACCCGGTGTCCGACGGCCAAAAAAGCGTACGACCGAAGGGCTGGGTACTCGTCCCACAAGCGCCTTGGCCTGCGGGATTAAGCAATTTTACTTGGTAAAATTAGGCAGCGAGTTGATAGCTATTATTGCCATTTGGTTTTTGAAAGTTCCGATTTACGAGGCTCCTTACAACCCTCGGCATGCTTACATCCAGACTCATACCCGCTGTCAAAACCGGTCAGCCCCAAATGTTCGGCGGTGGTACATAGCAAACGTACCACAGGGCAAAGATAGTCTATTTTCGGTGGAAGCGGCCTAAAATTCGGACGGATCGATCTCGCACAGGTACTGATCTTCGAGCAGCAGGGTGCGCCCCGGGCATTGCCGGATGGTGGACAGGTTGTGGGTCGAGATCAGCACGGCGCAGCCGCTGCAGGCTATTTCATGGAGCAGATGCATCACCTCGGTGGTCGACACGGGGTCGAGGTTGGCGGTGGGTTCGTCGGCCAAAATCACCTGCGGAGTGTTGAGCAACGCCCGAGCAATGGCCACACGCTGCCGCTCGCCGCCGGAGAGCTGGCGCGGATAGGCCGACACCTTGTGGGCGGTTTGGGTGGCGTGCAGCACCTCTTCGATCCGGTGGGCGATCTCCTTCTTGTTCTTCCAACCGGTGGCGCGAAGCACGAATTCGAGGTTGTGGTAGACGTTGTACTCCCCGAGCAGCGAGGCCTCCTGAAACACGATGCCGAGGCTGCGGCGCAGGTAGGGAATCTGTTTCCGGGGAAGTCCCTTGAGCGAGAATCCGGCGATTTGCCCCCATCCTTTCCGCAAGGGAAGCTCGCCGTACAGGGTTTTCAGCAACGAACTTTTGCCACTCCCCACACGTCCCACCAGGTAGACGATCTCGCCCGGATAGACGGCCATATCGACTCCCTGGAGTACGGCGGTGCGGCCGTCCCGTTGGTAGATGGTGGCCTCTCGGAGGTCGATCAGGGGGGAGTATTCCATAACGGAACAAAGGTAGGATTTTTCAGACGGTTTGGGGTCGTCTCGCCGGGCGGTTTCTACAAATAATTGATAGCCACTTGTTTCGCAAATTTCTTTTCGAGGGTTTTGGCAATCGAGGCCAGCACTTTGCGGCGCAGCATCAGGCTCTCGCTTTGCGAGAGGTCGCTTCCCGCGCCGCGCATCCCGATCCACATTTCAATACGGTCCGACGCCAGCAGCCGCGTGCAGACGTGGTACGCAGCCCCCCGGCCGGTGGGCATGTCGGCGTAATGTTCCAGTATTTCGAGTACTTTGCTCAGGGTGGTAAGCCCCTCTGTAACCAAATCGACCCCGTCGATGTTCCATTCCGGCGGCACTTCGGGATCGGTCGAGGTGAGGTTCTTGCGGATTGGCACGCCCCACTCGTTGGCCACGAGCATCGCCATCGGGTAGCCGCAAATCAGTTTCACGCCCTCGAATCCGCGCAGGTAGTCGGCCAAAATGCGGTTGTCGGAGGTTAGCGACGGAGGGCATGAGCAGAGCAGCAGCTTGCGGGGGCGGCGCAACCGCACCACCGCCACGGTAATGTCGTCGTGCGGAATGCCGGCGTCGTTGTCGAGCGCACGGGTCAGAATGGCATCGGCCAGGGCCTCGGCCTCGCCATCGGGATCGTCGGCGAGCGTTTGGCCGACAAACCGGCCGAAAGCAGCCTCGCCCCACCCAAAGGGGTAGCGGTCGCTGCCCAGTCCGCTTTGGGTGACGCCGTCGCTGGCCAGCACAATGCGGTCGCCCTCCTGCATCGCAAAACGGGCCGACACCAGCGTACGCAACGTTCCGGGGTGGGGTTCCTCGTAGGCGATGCGTTGCCAGTCGAGCGGCCGGAGTTCTCCGCGACGGAAGAGCATGGCGGGCGGGTTGTCGTACTGCACAATTTCGACCTCGCCGCTGCGGTGTTCAATATTGACCAGGGTAAAGGTCGAGTAACTGAGCTTGCGGACATTGCACACGGGCAACGTTTTGATGACGGTCCGGGCCACCTCGCCCACGTCGAGTCCCGATCCGGCCATCCCCAGGAACACCGAGGCCGTGAGGGTCGAAAGCACGTTGGCCTTTACGCCGTGTCCCATGCCGTCGGAGAGGATCATCACGGTGCGATCCTCGGACGACAGGGTGCGGTGCAGAAAGCGGTCGCCGCAAAGCCGTTCGCCCCTGCAATTCACCTGGCGGCAGCCGATTTCGACAAACAGGTCTTCGCGGTTCATCGTCGGGCCTGCATCAGTTTAAGGGTCGAGGCAATGGTTTTCGCATTTTCCGAAATCTCTTCGCCCAGCAACGAGGCCACCTGTTGGATCATGGCCAGGTTGCGGTCGACGGTTTCGGTCAGCCGGGCCGCGATCTCTTCGCCCAGCAGGGCGGGATCGTACATGGCGCGGAAAATGGCGATGGTAAGTTGGCCGCGGCGGATACTGAGCACGGACAGTACATAGGGAACGCCGCCGATGGAGAGGTCGCTGCGCAGGAGCTCCTCGCCCGAGCGGTGGGTCGAGCCGATCACCGCGCAAAGTTCTCCGTCCAGCAGCTCCGACAGGGGTACCCCTACCCCGCCCGGCGCCGCCTCGGCCCGCGCACGGCCGGTGTGGTCGAGCAGGTCGAGAAAAAGGGCGTTGGTGTGCAGCACGCGCAACTCGTGGTCGAGGGCCACGGCCGCCGAGGGCGTTTTTTGGATCAACACGCGCAGGGTGGCGACGGCGTCGTTTTCGCGTTCGCGCAAACGGCGGTTCTCGGCCTCCAGCAGTTCGATTCGTTCAATCAGTTCCTGAGACATGGAGTTATGGGATCAGTTGCATGAAAAGGGCGTCTTCGTAGGTTCCGTCCTCGGTCCGCACCCAGGCTCGGCGATGCCCGCTTTCGGTAAATCCGGCACGCAAAAACAGGCGGCGGCTCGCCAGGTTCGATTCCGGCACGTCGGCATAGAGTTGCCTGAGTCCGAGGTGGTCGATCGCATACCCGATCAGCAGCTCGAGGGCGGCGAGGCCGTACCCTTTTCCACGATCCGCGGGTTCGTAGATCAGGATGCCCACTCCTGCGCGGCGATGCAGCGGATCGACCTCGAACAGGTCGATGCATCCGACGGCCTCGCCATCCTGGGTACGCTCGATAATGAGCCGCAACTGGCCAGCGGCGAACAGGTCGGTCGAGGACTGGACAATCAGTTCGTTCAGCACGGCCCGCGAAAACGGGCGCGTGGCGTTGCCATGCACCCACAGCGAGGTGTCGTTCTCCCAGCGGTACATCCGGTCGATGTCGGCGGGTTCCATCGCCCGAAGGCGCACAAGGGGATTTTGGAGCATCATTGTTTCACGCATTCAAGGAGCGCCCAGCCGTCCCGGGTACGGCGGTCGACCACGGCGAAGCCCCGTTGTTGGGCCGCTTGGGAAAGCACGGGCAGGTCTATTTCGAGCAATCCACTCATCAGCAGCAGGCCTCCGGGCCGGAGCGATTCGGCATAGCGGGGCAGGTCGGCAAGCAGGATGTTGCGGTTGATGTTGGCCAGCACAAAGTCGTATCGGCGGCCTGCAAAGGCCTGCGCGTCGCCCAAAATCGGACAGACGACCCCCTGCACGCCGTTGGTTTCGATGTTTTCCACGCAGTTTTCGTAGGCCCACGTATCGATGTCGATGGCATCGACCACCACGGCGCCCAGCCGGGCGGCCAAAATGGCCAGGATGCCTGTTCCGCTGCCCATATCGAGGCCCGACTGCCCGTCGAAACGGTGCCGGAGCATTTGGCCCACCATCAGGTGGGTGGTGGCGTGGTGGCCCGTTCCGAAGGACATTTTGGGCATAATCACAATTTCGTACTCGTAGTCGGGCCGGGGTGCGTGGAACGGAGCGCGCACGTAGCAGCGCCCCTCCACGTCGATGGGTTCAAAGTTCGATTCCCACGCCGCGTTCCAATTCTGGTCTTCGATTTCGACCCGCGCAAAACGGTAGCCCATTTCGGCCAGCAGGGCCTCGATCGCCTCACGCTCCTCCTGGACGGCGGGTAGGTAGCAGGCGATCGTCCCGTCGGCAAACTCGCCGAAGCTGTCGAATCCCCGCTCGGCCAGTTCGGCCACCAGCAGATCGGCGGCCTGTTCCGAGGGAACGGTTACGGTGTATTCAACGTATTTCACGGCTTTCCGGAAGTTTGGGCGGGTTGGGAGGGAAACAATACCCAGCTTTCAAGCCGGTTCCAAAGCTCCTCCTGTTCCGAGGCGTCGAGGTTGCGCAGGCGCGAACGGTGGCTCCCTTCGGGAACTACCACGCGGCGCATCTGCTGTTTTCCTTCGAAAAACTCTTCGCCAAGGCCCATCGAAGTCCAGGGATCGTTCGCGCCGTACAGCACCAGCACCCGCGGATCGTTCGCACGGTAGTAGGCTGCCAGGCGGCGGCTCAGTTGGTCGCTGTAACGGATCTTGCCCTGGTCGGCGGGCAGGAACACGCGCGAGACGTATCCCTTGGTCGTGGCGAGCTTGAGCAACCCCTCGAAAGGCCTTACGTCGTAGGCATAGTAGCCCAACTCGCGGGAGGCCTGCACGAAAAAGGGCCGCAATTCGGCCGAACTGCTTTTTGCAAAATAGCTGGGCATGGAGACGGCCACCAGGTGGTCGAACAACTCTTCGTGGGGGGAATCCGACTCGGGAATCACCGCCGGAGCGGTACCCCACTGCCACAGGGCAAACCCGTATTCCAGCACCATGAAATCGAAGGCCTCGTCAATCGACACATCGAAGTCGTACCCGTGCAGGTCGCAGTACTCGGACAGCAGGGGAACCAAATGTTCCCGGCGGGAAAGCACCTCGCGCTGGAATTCGCGCACCAGGGCGCGTTGTTCGGAGGTTCCGACCTGCCCTTCCAGAAAATCGATGCTGCGCGGATCCTCCACTCCGAAGCACACGGGAGCCACGTAGGCCACCACCGCATCGACATCCGCAGGGTAGTACATTTGGTAGATCAGGGCATTTTCGCCCCCCTTGCTTATCCCCGAGGCGATCCATCGTTCGCGGTAAAAGCTCCCCATCGCCTCGCGCACGGCGTGCAGGTCGGCGGCGGCGGCTTCGGCCGTGAGGTATTCCCAGCGGCAGGGGTCGGGAACCGATTCGCCGAAATAGCGGTGTTCCACAAACACCTGGTTCGAACCCAAGCGTTGCGAAATCTCCTCGCGGTAGCGTTCGTTCAGGGCGCGGCTCCCGCCGTATCCCTCGGTAACGAGCAGGGTGGTACGGTCGAATCCTGCGTGCGCAACCACCACACGTTGTTCGAACTTGCCCCGGGCGGGGCTTTTCCCGTCGAGCCATTGTTCGAACGTAACCACATAGCGTTCGGCGAAAAAGCCTTTGGGAAGCTCCTCCACCGAGGTTACCCGCTCCAGGGCCATCAGGCGGTCGTACAGTTCGGTCGCCCGGACGGACGCGGCCGATACGAACAGTAAAAGGGCGTATAAAACAAAGCGCGTATATCTCATCGGTCTACTGTTTTTCCTTCAATCGGCGGTACATATCCCCAAAGGCAGCCGTCAGGCGGTCCCAGCCGAAGCGTTTTTTCTCGGTTTCGATGTTTTGGCGGAAGTCGGCGGCGCGCTCTTCGCGGTAGAACCGGCCGATGGCGCCGGCAATCTCGGCCGGATCGCGCTCCACCACGTAGCCGACCTTGCCGTCGGGGACAATTTCGGCCAATCCGCCCACGTTGGTTACCACCATCGGCACGCCGAAGTGGTAGGCCACCTGCGTAACCCCGCTCTGGGTGGCGGTGCGGTAGGGCTGCACCACCAGGTCGGCCACCGAGAAATAGCGGCCCACCTCGCCCTCGTCAATGTATCGGTCGTGCATCACCAGCTCGTCGGACAGCCCCAGGGAGTGGATCAGCGCCTCGTACTTGGCCTGATTCCCGTAGTACTCTCCGGCAATAAGCAGTTTTTTCCCCGCCGTTTCGCCGCGTTCTTTCAGCATGGCCCACGCTTCGAGCAGCAGGTCGAGCCCCTTGTAGTCGCGGATAAAGCCGAAAAAAAGCACGTAGCCGAACGCCGGATCGAGTTCCAGCATCCGGCAGGCCTCGGCGCGGTCGAGCGGCGGGCCGTAGGTGTCGTAAATGGGGTGCGGCGAAAGGGCGCTTTCGCCCGCAAAGCGGAACGAGTCCAGGTCGCGGCCCACCTCGTCCGACATGTAGATCACGCCGTCGATGCTTCGCAGAAAAAAGCGGGTCAGGGGGCCGTCGCCCACACGCCGTTCGTGCGGAACGATGTTGTCGGCCAGGGCGATCACCCGCGTGTGGCCGTTGCGGCGCACCCTGCGGGCGACAGTTCCCAGCGAGGGGGCGAAAAAGGGCATCCAGTAGCGGACAATCAGCAGGTCGGGGCGCTCGCGGGCGATCAACCCGCCCACGCGGTACCAGTTCAGGGGGTTCACGCTGTTGACCAGCCGGTCGATCGACAGGCCCGACGGCGCGGGCGCGGCGGTGTATTGGCTCTTCCCCGGAAAAAGGAACGACGGGTATTGCAGGGTGAAATTAACGATCTTCACCTGGTTTCCCTCTCCGGCAAACCGGCTGGCCAGCACCTCGTCGAACTTGGCGATACCGCCGCGGTAGGGGTTCGCAGGGCCGAGCAGGTAGATTTTCATGGCAGATCGTTTGGTTTGCACCCACGAATGTACGAAAAAGGCACTACATTTGACCCAACGTCCATCAAATCTACCTTTTTATCATGAAAAACGATCTCGAAATTGCCCACTCCATCCAGCTCCGCCCCATCGAGGAGGTGGCCGCCCAACTGGGCATCGCCCCCGACGAGCTGGAACACTACGGCCGCGACAAAGCCAAAGTGCCTTTGCACTATATCGATCCGAAGAAAATAGCGGCTTCGAAACTGATTTTGGTTTCGGCCATTTCGCCCACCCCTGCGGGCGAGGGAAAGACCACCGTTTCGATCGGCCTGTCGCAGGCCCTGAACCGGATCGGGAAACGGTCGGCGGTGGCGCTGCGCGAACCCTCGCTGGGCCCTATTTTCGGCATCAAGGGCGGAGCCACCGGAGGCGGCTACTCGCAGGTGGTGCCGATGGAGGAGATCAACCTGAACTTTACGGGCGATTTTCCGTCGATCGAAAAGGCGCACAACCTGCTGGCGGCCCTGATCGACAACAACCTGCAAAGCCGTCGCCGTTCGCTGGGCATCGACCCGCGCACCGTGGCCTGGAAACGGGTGATGGACATGAACGACCGCTCGCTGCGAGACATCGTGGCGGGACTGGGCGGAACCTCGTCGGGCATCCCGCGCGAAACCGGTTTCGACATCACGGCCGCATCGGAGGTGATGGCCATCCTTTGCCTGGCTTCGGGCATCGAAGACCTGAAACAACGCCTGGGCAACATCTTCGTCGGATACACGTACGACAAACGCCCCGTGTACGCCCGCGACCTCAAGGCCCAGGGGGCCATGGCGGCGCTGCTCAAGGACGCACTCAAACCCAACCTGGTGCAAACCCTCGAGGGAACGCCCGCCTTTGTCCACGGCGGCCCCTTCGCCAACATCGCCCAGGGAACCAACACCGTGCTGGCCACTAAAATGGCGCTCTCGCTCACCGATTACGTGGTTACCGAGGCGGGCTTCGGCTTCGACCTCGGCGGCGAAAAGTTCCTCGACATCAAATGCCGCTATGCGGGACTCTGCCCGAGCGCCGTGGTGATCGTGGCCACGATCCGCGCCCTGAAATACCACGGCGGGCAGCCCCTGACGGAACTGACCGCTCCGTCGGTCGAAGCGCTCGAACGGGGCGTCGTCAACCTGCAAAAACACCTCGAAAACGTGGCGCAGTTCGGCCTGAAGCCGGTGGTGGCCATCAACCGTTTCGTTTCCGACACCCCGCAGGAGCTGGCCTTTGTGCAGCAATTCTGTCAGGAAGCGGGCATCGAATGCTCGATTGCCGACGTGTGGAGCGCGGGCGGGGCCGGAGCCGAGGAGCTGGCCCGCAAGGTGGCCGAAGTGGCCGACCGCTCGGATTGCGCATCGTTCCACCAGCTCTATCCGCTCGATGCGCCGGTCGAACAGAAAATCCTCTTGTTGGCGCAGCGCATCTACGGTGCCGCCTCGGTCGAATATTCGCCCAAGGCGCGTACCAACCTCAAACAGATCAAGGCGCTGGGCCTCGAGGGGCTGGCGATCTGCATGGCAAAAACGCAAAAATCGCTCTCGGACAATCCGGAACTCCTGGGCCGTCCCGAGGGATTTATCCTCACCATACGCGAAATAGAGATCGCCGCCGGAGCCGGTTTTCTGGTGCCGATCACGGGCGACATGATGCGGATGCCGGGACTGCCCGAGGAACCCTCCTCGGAACACATCGACATCGACGCCGAGGGCAACATCACCGGACTCTTCTAACTTTCGAAAACCGCCGTACCGCCCCTTTCCCTCACTTCGGGGAAAAGGGGTAAAAACAGGAGGGCGCCCCCGAAAAGGGGCGCCCTCGTTGCATGGAGCGGGTCCTGCCAACCGTGCGGTTAGCGGCTCAGCCAGGTGTAAGGCACGGGGAGATACTCTTTCTCGCCGGGCTTTTGGATGTAGAAGGTGATGCTATTCCAGGCGGTGGGCCATCCCTGAACGATCATGTTGTTGACAACCAGTTTGAAGCTGTGTTTTCCTTTGGCCAAAGCGCGGGTGGTCTTGTGGCGCAGGTGGCGGCTGGCGGCTTCGAACCCGTTGACGACGATGCGTTCGCCGTCGATCCAAAGTTCGGTCATGTCGGTGGTGAAGCCGTAAACGCCGTCTTCGGGAATCTCAACGTAGCCTTCGTAAACAGCCAGCGACGGTTTTTCCATGTCGAACCTCGGGCCTCCGGTAGCCAGCACGCGGGGGGCCACTTGCGGGCCGCGTCCGCGCATGCCGCCGCCAATACGCAGGGTTTGGAAGTAACCTACCAGCGAATCGGGACCGAATTGGGCCGCTGCCATTTTTTCGAACGAGGGATAGAGGCCTTTGGCCACACGCACCACAATGCCCGAGTCAGCTTTTTCCACCTGAACGGCGGGACGGGGCTCGGTCTTAACCACTTCGATGGTGCGTACGCCGCCAGTCTTGCCGATGGCGGGAACCAGGGTGGCGATCTTCAGGGTGGCCGACTGGGTCAGCACGATGTGGTTCGCGGTGTCGTAAACGGTCGATTTGGCGGAGGGTTCTTTGCCGTCGAGCGTGTACACCATCGGGTAGTTGCGGGTGTTGGTGAAAGGCACCACCACCGAGTCGCCGGTAAATTCGAGGATGTCGACCACCGTGCCTTCGGGCCAGGGGATGTGGTAGTAGATGTCGTGGTAGTCGAGGCGTACCATCGTGTTGTTCAGGCGGCGTTGGAAGTCTTCCCAGTTCTTGTTCGAGGGTTGCGACCAGGCGATTTCGGCCAGGGCGCAGATGCGCGGGAAGCCGATGTTTTCAAGCTCTTTGGGAGTCAGGATGTACTCCGACCACATATTACATTGCGGGCCGAGGATGTATTTGTGTTTCGTGGAATCGAGCTTGGCGGGCAGCGGTTCGTAGTCGTACACCATCTTCAGGGTCGAGGCACCGCCAATCGAGGCGGGTTCGACCTCGGGAGCTCCTTGCAGGAAGTTGATGTAGAGGCCGCGGCTGCTGGGGGTCATGATCACGTCATGGTCCTGAGAAGCGGCTGCGACACCGCCGTATTCTCCGCGCCAGCTCATCACGGTAGCCGAGGGCGCGAGGCCTCCTTCGAGGATTTCGTCCCAGCCGATGATGCGTTTGCCGAGCGAGTCGGCCACTTTTTCCATGCGGGTGATGAAGTAGCTTTGGAGCAACTCTTCGGCGGTGTGTTTCGCGCCGGTGGCATCGGGTTTTCCGGCCAGTTTATCGAGGCCGAGGGCTTTGATGCGGGCCTGGCATTTGGGGCATTTTTGCCAGCGCACTTTGGGGCATTCGTCGCCGCCAATGTGGATGTACTGGCTCGGGAAGAGCTGGGCCACTTCGGCCAGCACGTCGGTCAGGAACGCGAATACGTCGTCGTTGCCGGCGCAGAAGACGTCGTCCTCAACGCCCCAGATGTTGCGGGGGTTGGTGAACGGGCCGCCGGTACACGAGAATTCGGGGTGCGACATAAAGACGGCTTTGCCGTGGCCGGGCATCTCGATCTCGGGGATCACTTCGATGTGGCGCTCGGCGGCATAGGCCACGATTTCCTTGATTTGCTCCTGAGTGTAGAAGAACGGCCCGTAAATGGTGCTGTCTCCCTCAACGCGGAAGCTGCCTTTCTCAGTCAATTCGGGGTACTTCTTGATCTCGATCACCCACAACTGGTCTTCGGTAAGGTGCCAGTGCATGCGGTTGACTTTGTACATCGAAGCGGCGTCGAGCATCTTTTTGACGGCGTCCATGCCAAAGAAGTGGCGGGCTTCGTCGATGTGTATGCCGCGGTAGCCAAAGCGGGGGGCGTCTTCGATCGAAACGGCGGGAATTGTCCACGCCACCCGTTTGATTTTTGCGGGGCTTTCCACCTCGGCGGGCAGCAGTTGCAGCAGGGTTTGCATCCCGAAGAACGCGCCTGCGTCGGTCGAGGCGGAAATCGCCACTCCTTCGGGGGTGCTTTGCAACGTGTAGCCTTCGGCGGCGATGGCCGGGTCCTTAACAAAGGCGATGTAGTTGGAAGCGGGAGCCATTTCGGCCGTAGCGAGTTCGTAACCGGTCGATCCCTGGAGTTTGTTTTTCAGGAATTCGACGGTGGGAGCAAAATCGGCGTGAGCGGCAATCACGGTCTTCTTGTCGAGGGTGAACGCTCCGGTTCCTTCGGTGAGTTTGGCCGGAACGGGAATGATGTTGATCCCTTCGTTGTAGGGTTTCGTTTCGGGTGCCGAGCAGGCGGTAGTTACGGTCAGGGCGACCACTAACGCGCCAAGCAGGCGGAACATTTGTTTCATTGTGTGGTGTATTTTAGGGGTTAATGTTTTTCGAAAATTACGGATTACCAGGCAAACAGGGGGCGGTGTGCCATCAGGGCGTTGACCTCGGTGCGAACGGCGGTCAGGACGGCCTGGTCGGCCGGAGCCTGCAGCACGCGGTCGATCAGATCGACCACCACGGGCATGTCGGCCTCTTTGAGGCCCCGTGTGGTAACGGCCGGCGTCCCCACTCGTATGCCCGACGTTTGGAAGGGCGAGCGGCTGTCGAACGGCACCATGTTTTTATTGGTGGTGATATCGGCGGCAACCAGGGCTATCTCGGCCTGTTTGCCGGTGAGTTCGGGAAATTTCGAACGCAGGTCGATGAGCATCAGGTGGTTGTCGGTTCCTCCCGAGATCACCTTGTAGCCCTTGGCCACAAACGCCTGGGCCATGGCCCGGGCATTTTCAATCACCTGCTGTTGGTAGGTTTTGTACGAGGGTTCGAGCGCCTCGCCGAAAGCGACGGCCTTGGCGGCGATGACGTGTTCGAGCGGCCCGCCCTGTACACCGGGGAAAACGGCCGAGTTGAGCATGGCCGAGATCTTCTTCGTCTCGCCTTTGGGGGTTTTCACGCCCCAGGGGTTTTCAAAGTCTTTTCCCACCAAAATAACCCCGCCGCGCGGCCCGCGCAGGGTTTTGTGGGTGGTCGAGGTAACGATATGGGCGTACTTGACGGGGTTTTCGAGCAATCCGGCGGCGATCAAACCGGCCGTATGGGCCATGTCGATCCACAAAATGGCTCCGACTTTATCGGCTATTTCGCGCATGCGTTTGTAGTTCCATTCGCGGCTGTAGGCCGAGGCCCCTCCGATAATCATTTTGGGCTTGTGTTCCAGCGCCAGGGCTTCCATGCGGTCGTAGTCGATGGTGCCGGTTTGCTCGTCGACCTGATAGCCGACGGGTTTGTACAGAAATCCCGAAAAGTTGACGGGCGATCCGTGGGTGAGGTGTCCGCCGTGCGCCAGGTCGAGCCCCAGGAAAGTGTCGCCGGGCTGCATCACCGTAAAAAACACGGCCATGTTGGCCTGCGCTCCCGAGTGGGGCTGCACGTTGGCGTATTCGGCCCCGAAGAGTTGGCACAGCCGGTCGATGGCCAGTTGTTCGATCTGGTCGATCACCTGGCAACCGCCGTAGTAGCGGGCCTGCGGATAACCCTCGGCATATTTGTTGGTCAACACCGAACCCATGGCGGCCATCACTTGGTCGCTCACAAAGTTTTCGGAGGCAATGAGTTCAAGGCCGTGGGTCTGGCGGAGCCGCTCTTGGGCAATCAGGTCGAAAATGGCGGAGTCGTGTTGCATGAGGTATTTTCGTGTGAGACAATTCGAGCTGTAAAGTTAGTGCAATTTTCGCAAACCTCCAACCTTTTTCCGTTACGGAAAAAACACTACCTTTGTGTAACTTTAACTCTCAAATGCACACTATGAAACTTCTCGAAGGAAAAGTAGCCGTAATTACCGGAGCCGCCCGCGGCATTGGTAAAGCCATTGCGGTAGAATATGCCAAACAGGGGGCCGACGTGGCTTTCACCGACCTGCGGGCCGACGACAACTTCAAGGCCACCGAAGCCGAATTGGCCGCCTTGGGCGTCCGCGCCAAAGGCTACGAATCGAACGCCAGCGATTTCGCCCAATCGGGAGCCACCATCGATCAGATCGTGAAGGATTTCGGCCGCATCGACATTCTGGTGAACAACGCCGGAATCACCCGCGACGGACTGCTCATGCGCATGAGCGAGGAACAATGGGACCTGGTGATCACCGTCAACCTGAAGTCCGCCTTCAACCTCACCAAGGCCGTTACCCCTTACATGATGAAACAAAAATCGGGTTCGATCATCAACATGAGTTCGGTGGTCGGCGTGTCGGGAAATGCCGGACAGGCCAACTATTCGGCCTCGAAAGCGGGGATGATCGGGCTCACCAAGTCGGTTGCCCAGGAGCTGGGTTCGCGCGGCATCCGCTGCAACGCCATCGCCCCCGGGTTCATCATCACCGAAATGACCGGTCAACTGCCCGAAGAGGTGCGCAAGGCCTGGGCCGAAAAAATACCCCTGCGCCGCGGCGGAACCCCCGAAGATGTAGCCGGAGTGTGCATCTTCCTGGGAAGCGACCTCTCGGCCTATGTCAGCGGGCAGGTGATCTGCTGCTGCGGCGGGATGAACACCTAAGCGCCTGCGCCAACATCCGCAAAACAACCCCGAAACGCCCCTGCCCCACCGGCCGGGGCGTTTCTTTTCGCAGAAACTGCTACCTTTGGGAGTCATTCCCCTCGAAAAAACCATGCGCAAAAGGTTCGACTTCTCGTTTCTGCTCTTCCTGCTGGCCGCCCTGCTGCTTTGGTACGGCAACAAGCTGGGCGGGCGTTTTTCGACGGACGTAACCCTGCCTTTGGAGATTGTCAACGACTACGACGCCTCCTACTGGGTGGAACAGTCCCGCCTGCGCGTCAACGCCACCATCGAAGGAACCGGGACCAAACTGCTCAAATACAAGCTGGGAGTCGCCCCGGCCATTTCGCTACCCATGTCGAAACTGATTACCAGCCCTTTGCGTAACGGCCAGCGGCAGGTAAAACTCACGAACAACGCATTCGGGGCAGTACTTGCGGGGCAGATGGAAGAGGTCAACCTGATCCGCGTGCTCGACACCGCCATCGTGGTGCGCGTCTCGGCGGTGGAGAGCCGCCGCATGGCCGTCATCAGCCGGCTGAACATCGAACCCGCCCGCGAATACCTGCTGGTGGGCGCCGTCCGGCTTTCTCCCGATTCGATCACCGTGCGGGGGCCGAAAGTGATTTTGGACTCCATCGGAGCGGGAGTTCATACCAAGGCCAAAAGCTACCGCCGGCAAAAGCTCTCCCTCAGCGGACGGATCGAACTCGACCCCGTGGAATACCTGCTCTACTCGCAACGCCGGGTCGAATTTCAGGCCGAAATCACCCCCTACACCGAGCAGCGGGTGGAACTGCCCGTCGAGGTGGCGAACCTGCCCGAGGGGCTGCAGGCGCTCACCCTGCCCGCCACCGTGAAAGCGCTTTTACAAATCCCTCCCGACCGTCTGGACGAGTTGCAGCGGCGGGCGCCCCGCGCTTCGATCAACTACCTGAAGTGCGTGGAAAGTCCGCGCAGGAACGACCTCGTACAGATCGATTCGCTGCCTCGCGGAGCGCGGGTGGTGTTGATTACGCCCCCGAGCGCCGAACTCTTTTTGACCCAATAAGCCCCCGCTATGCTAACGATCGGACTCACCGGAGGAATCGGCAGCGGGAAAAGCACCGTAGGCCGCATTTGGGCCTCGTTGGGTATCCCCGTGTACGAAGCCGACGCGGCCGCCAAGCGGCTTATGACCGACGATCCAGGCCTTGTGCAGGCCATCACCGAACGGTTCGGAGCGGCGAGTTACGCCCCGAACGGACAACTCGACCGTTCTTTTCTCGCACAGCGGGTTTTCAGCGACCCTGCGGCCCTGGCCGACCTAAACCGACTGGTTCATCCGGCCGTAGCGGCCGATTTCGCCCGCTGGGCCGAGCGGCAATCGGCCCCGTACGTGGTGGAAGAAGCCGCCGTTTTGATCGAATCGGGCGCCGCCGACCAGTCCGACCTCGTGGTGGTGGTTACCGCCCCCGAGGCGCTTCGCATCGCCCGGGTGATGGAGCGCGACGGATCGACCCGCCGCCAGGTCGAGGCGCGCATCGCCGCCCAGCTTCCGGAGCGCGACCGGCTGGCCGCTGCCGATTTCGTGCTGGTGGCCGACGACCTGCAACCGCTCATCCCCCAGGTCGAAGCGCTGCACCGCCAACTGCTCGGGATTCAAAAAAACTCACTACCTTTGCCCCGCGAGCAATAACACACCAACACACAACGAATCGAACCCCCTTTGTTTATGGAACTTAGCGAAATTTTGGCCGTATCAGGCGTACCCGGACTCTACAAATACGTTGCCCAAGGCAAATCGGGCATCATTGTCGAATCGCTCACCGACGGGAAACGGACGCTGGTAAGCGGAAGCTCCAAGGTAAGCGCCCTGGGCGACATCGCCATTTTCACCGACACCGAAGAGGTGCCGCTGGCCCAGGTATTCGAATCGCTGCAAAAAGCAGGTAAACCCGTCGCCATCACCTCGAAATCGACCCCCGACGAACTGGACGCCTTCCTGAAATCGGCCCTTCCGACCTACGACCGCGAACGGGTACACAACTCCGACATCCGCAAAATCGCCCTGTGGTACAACACCCTGGTGGCCGCCGGGATGACCTCGTTCCTGCCCAAAGAGGAAGAGGAGCAGGCAGCCCCCGCCGAAAAAGAGAAAAAAGCAGCCGCTAAAAAGCCCGCAGCCGGCAAACCCGCCGCCACCCCCAAGGCCTCTCCGAAAGCCAGCGGGTCGAAAGCCGCCGCATCGCGCAGCACCACCGCCCGGAAAGCCCAGTAGTCCGCTGCCAAACACCAAAAAGGGAACGGTTTCGGTCCGTAAAGGTCGAAACCGTTCTTTTTTCGGCATGATTTGTGTAACTTTATCCACCCTAAACCAGGCATCGCCGCCTCCGGCGGAAAATTACCCCACAGGAAATTTGATCCCGACGGCAACAATCCACCAATCCCATTCATCCCCGAAAAGCCATGAATCGAAAATTACTCCTCTGCTGCGCCGCGCTCTCCGCCTCCCTGTTGCTGGGCGGCTGCAACGACCACGATCAGGACGGCGCCCCTGACGACGGCATCTACAATCCCGAGCGTAAAATCTCGACCATCTACGGCCAATACCTGCTCCCCGACGGAAATCTCAGCGAAGAGGAGCTGAACGAACTGTGGTTTTGGACGGGCAATCGCCTTTCAGCCATCGGAAACGAGGACGAGATTTTTCTTTCCTACATCTACCAGGGCGACCGCATGGTCGAAATGTACAGCTACTCCAACTATCTCTGGCGTTTTTTTTACAACGGATCGGCACTCACCTCGATCGACCATTACGACAACAATGTCCTGATCGAGAACCTGAAAGTCTCTTCCAGACAAGGGAAACACATCACCGGAATGGAGATCACCGGCATTCAATCCGGATCGCCCGCGATGGGCGACCTAGCCATACTTTTTGACAAACACCTTTCCGAGGGAATCACCAAAATCGCGCAACAAGCCGGGCAGGCCGCAGACCCCACCAAGGCGCGGCGGTCAATGGACATCCATCTTTCGATCAGCTACACAGGCGATAACGTTGCCGAGGTGATCATCAGCGCCAACGACCAAGACCTGAAAGCGACCTACACCTATACCTACGACGACAAGAAAAATCCCCATTACGCCCTCTATTCGTCCGGACAATACTTCCTGAGTTCGCGGAACAACCCCCTGACCCTTAAAGTGGTTTACGAAGGAGACAGAAGAGCCGTTGATGACGAAGAGATTAACTACACCTACCAATACGACGGAGAGTGGCCGGTCAAGATCACCGAAACGGACGGCGATTACACCATTATCCGCCACATCGCCTACCGGTAAGCCCCCCTCCGAAAGTCTCCGGCGCCAAAACCGCAGGAAACTTTCCGACCGAAACACCCCATTCACAGCCACTTGAAAAAGCGCGTGCCTTTTGCACGCGCTTTTTATTTGGTCGGTAACACTTTTTACCTACCTTTGCCGTGCATTGGTTCGCCACGCGCGATCAAAAGGGAATCAGGTGCAAATCCTGAACAGTCCCGCTGCTGTAAGCCTCCCGGCCGAAACGTTTTGAGCATTTGCCCCGGAGCGGTTCCTCCTCAAATAAAGGAAGTCCGCATCTCCACCCAAAGCACCCGAAACCGTTCGCCGAAAACAGGTCGCTTTCACTCCCCTGCCACTGTCGCCCCACGGGCGATGGGAAGGCGCCGAAAGCTCCCCCGGAGGCAAGTCAGAAGACCTGCCATGCACCACATCCCGTTTTCGACTTTCGAGGAAAAGAGTCCGAAGACAAACGGTTCGCAAGGTTTGGCCAAACCCCTTTAGTGCGCACGATCGTCTTGTTTTCCGCCCTTTCCGACAAAGGAAGAGAGCAAAAACGTTGAACTAAAACCAACCAAAGACGATGAAAAAAACGCTGCTCACGGCAAGCCTGCTTGTGCTCGGACTCACAAGCTGCAACAAAAACTCCAATCCCACCCCACCCCCTTACGAGCCGCAAACCCGCGGTTACTACATCCTGAGCGAGGGGACCTACGGCCGGGGAGATGGCAAGATCGCCTACTACGACCTCTCCACCTCGGCCCTGACCGCCAACCTGTATCCTACCCAAAACAGCAACGCCAGCCTGGGCGATACCCCCATCGACCTCAAGGCCTACGGGAGCAAGCTTTACTGCACCGTGAACAACTCGAACAAAGTACGCGTGCTGGAGCTGGCTACGGGCCGCGAACTTCGGTCGATCGAAGTTGAATCGCCCCGCTACCTGGCCTGCAAGGACGGGAAAGTGTATGTTACGCTCTACACCGGCAAGGTGTCCCGCATCGACACCGTGTCGCTCGCGGTCGACCGCACCATCACCAGCACCGGCGGCTGTTGCGAAGGGCTGGCCATTCTGGATAACAACCTCTACGTAGCCAATTCGGGCCGCCCGGGAGACGCCTACGGCGGCAGCGGAACCACCGTGTCGATCATCAACCTGGCCACATTCGCCGAAACCGGCACCATCACCACTCCGGCCAATCCCAACCGATTGACGGCGGCAAACGGAAAACTCTACCTCACCACCTGGGGCGACTACTTTATGACCGAGGCGCAACTGCACGAAATAGACCCGGCCACACGAACACTCACCCATACCTTTGCGGGCCTGGCAGCCAGCCGCATCGCCATAGCGGGCGATTATGCCTACACCTGCAACTTCAGCTACATCAGCTTCGAGCCGTCGGTGAAAAAAGTCCGGTTGTCCACCCGCGAGGTCTCTTCGTGGTACGCCGACCCCGAGGACGAACCCATCTACTACGACGTAGCCGCCAATGCCGAGCGGGAAGAGGTGTACTATTTCGGCGAGGGGGGGAGTCTGTACTGTTTCGACCTGAACGGAACCGAAAAATACACCCTGAACGACGTGGGACTTCGGCCCAACAACATCGCATTCCGCGTTGATTGATAGCAACTGCGTGATGAGCGGCTTGTAGCGATGCAAGCCGGGGCGTGCGGGGTGGTGGTTCTCCCCGCACGCTTTTTTTGCGGGGGTATCGAAAAATCGCCCCGCCTCTTTTGGCAAAAAGGCGGGGAAAACATTTTCTGTAAATGGGGAAATTGACCGGCATCTAACCCGTTGTGCATTGAGCAAACAGGAACCATTCAAGCGGTAATGCTGTAATTATCAGATTTGCTTTGCAAATCTGTCGGCCCGCAGCCGCCCGGCGCGGAGGGTCGAACAAATCGCCTGCGGCTCCGTATTCGCCCTCCACCGGCTGCGAACCGATTCCACAGGCGTATAGCAGCTACATGGCAGGCAATGCACGTGACCAAAAACACTTTTGCATCCTAAAATGCACAACGGATTCGGCGTCTATTCGACCATCGCCCGATTGAGCAGGTGGATCACTTTGCTGATCTCCATAAACGAGGCTCCTTTGGCTGCGCCGAAGCTGCCCCCGATGATGACCACCAGGTCGTCGTTCGAGATTTTGTCCTCTTTCCCCAAACGGGTCAGCATTTCGTAGGTAAAGCGGTCGTGTACGATCGAGGGTTCTCCGTATTCGGCCTGGATGCCGTAGGATAGGGCCAGTTCGCGCATCACGTGTTTGCGGTAACAAAGCGCGTATACCGGTTTGGCTCCCCGGAAAGCGGCCAGGTAACGGCCCGTACGGCCCGAAAGCGTATCGACAATCACCGCCTTGATCGGCAGGTTGGTACAGGCCCGAACGGCCGAGCGGGAAAGCTGCGCCGTGATTTCGTTGTTGATCCGCACCATGTTGATGTCGACGATCGGTTCGACCTGTTGCTCGATAGCCAGCGCGATTTTCGCCATGGTTTTGACCGCCTCGACGGGATACTTTCCGTTGGCCGTCTCGCCGCTCAGCATCACCGCGTCGACCCGTTGGTAGATCGCTCCCGCCACGTCGCTCACTTCGGCCCGCGTGGGGCGCGGCGAATTGATCATGGAATGGAGCATCTGGGTGGCGATGATGACCGGTTTTTTGCTCTCGATACACTTTTGCACCAGTTGGCGCTGGGTAATCGGAATCTGTTCGGCCTTGAGTTCCACGCCCAGATCGCCCCGCGCCACCATGACGCCGTAGGTATGGTCGAGTATCTCGTCGATGTTGTCGACCCCCTCCTGGTTTTCGATCTTGGCAATGATCTTGATCGGGCTTTTGGCCGCATCGAGCAGGCGCTGGATATCCAGCACGTCTCTTTTATTGCGCACAAAAGAGTGGGCGATGAAGTCGAGCTTCATTTCGATCGCCCAATGGATATACTCCACGTCCTTTTCGGTAAGCGACGGCAGGGTGATGTTCACGTTGGGAACGTTCACGCTTTTGTGGCTGCTGATCACGCCGCCGTTTTTGACCAGACAGGTCAGCGAATCGCCCTTCTTGGCCGTTACTTCCAGCTCGATGTCGCCGTCGTCGATCAGCACCGAAGCGCCCACAGGCACCTCGGCCACAATGTTTTTGTCGTTTACGTACAGGGTCTGGCGGGTCGACGGAAGGTTGTTGTCGTCGGTTCCGTGGAGCTCAATCGTCTCTCCGGCCTGCACTTCGATTCCCTGCTCTCCGGCCTGCGTGGTACGGATTTCGGGGCCTTTGGTGTCGACCAGAATGGCGATCTTCTCCGATACGGCCCGGGTGTTGTTGACAATGGCTGTGGCCCCCTCGAACGAGCTGTGGGCCGAGTTGATCCGCACCACGTTCATCCCCTCGTTGTAGAGCGAACGGATGAAGTCGACCCCGCACCGGAGATCCGAGATGGTGGCGACAATTTTTGTCTTTTTCTCCATGGAGTGCGCCGGAATTCGTTGGAAAACGCTCTGCCTACTGTACGAAGTGGTACGCGGCCAGGCGGTAAGACTCAAGGCCGAATCCCATCACCGATCCCTGGCAGCAGCGCGAGAGCAGCGACACATGGCGGAACTCTTCGCGGGCAAAGATGGAGGAGATATGCACCTCGATCGTCGGCAAGCCGAGCGAGGCCATGGCGTCGACGGCATCGGCGATCGAGACCGACGTGTGGGTATACCCGCCGGCATTCAGCAGTATGCCGTCGTATTGACCCCGCGCGGCATGGAACCGGTCGATGATCTCGCCTTCGATGTTGCTTTGAAAATAGTCGAACTCGATATCTTCCTCGAACTCCCGTTTGAGTTTGGTTAAATAGGCATCGAAAGTATGATCCCCGTATACTTCGCGGTTGCGCTGCCCCAACAAATTGAGGTTTGGCCCGTTAATGATGAGTAGTTTTTTCATGGCGGTATCTATTTGGAGTCCAAAGTTACGGTTTATATTTGGTAATTTTGCCCGTCAATCGCTTTATTTGATCCGAATGAGTGCAACGCCGGCCTGGGAAAAAGCCCTGGAAGAGTACAATGGGTACCTGCGCTTCGAGCGGGGATTGTCGGCCAACAGCGTGACCGCCTACCTGCACGATGCACGGGAGTTGTCCCGTTTTATCCTCGGCCAGCCCCGCGCCGTACCTCCCACCAAGGTAACCTCGGCCCACATCGAGGCCTTTTTGGCCCAACTCTACGACACCGGAGCGGGGGCCACCACGCAGGCGCGGCGGCTGAGCGGGCTGCGCAGTTTTTTCCTCTTCCTGCTCCACGCCGACCGCATCGAGGCGTTGCCCACCGAACTGATCGACAGTCCGAAAATCGCCCGCAAGCTCCCCGACACGCTCGGTTACGACGACATACAGCGCATGCTGGAGGCCATCGACCTGAGTCAGCCGCTCGGACACCGCAACCGGGCCATTGTCGAAGTGCTTTATTGCGCCGGACTGCGGGTCAGCGAGTTGGTGGAATTACGGCTGAGCGACCTGTTCCCCCAGGAGGGGATCCTGCGCGTAACCGGCAAGGGCGACAAGCAGCGGCTGGTACCCATGGCCGAAACGGCGTGGAAGCAACTACGCCTCTACCTGCAACAACGGCAAACGATGCCGATCGAACAGGCGGCGAAAAACGTCGTTTTCCTGAACCGGCGGGGCGGACAGCTCACCCGCGTGATGATTTTCACCCTGGTCAGGCAGTTGGCCGAGCGGGCCGGAATCCGCAAAAAAATCAGCCCCCACACCTTCCGCCACTCCTTCGCCACCCACCTGTTGCAGGGCGGGGCCGACATACGCGTTGTGCAGGAACTGCTGGGACACGAATCGATCCTCACCACCGAAATATACACCCACCTGGAGCTGAACGACCTGCGGCAGGCAATGAAATTACACCCTCTTTCGCACAGGTAAGGGAACTTTTTTCTGTCGTTAAACACAACGACAAAAAAGCATAAACACTCTTTTTATCAACGAATTATACCTTATTTATTTGTTTGGATACCGTAGGAATCGGATTGCCTCCCTTTCCTGAGATCAGCTAAAATTACTTCATTTGCTTGACGGAATTTGCTCGAACCACAAGCCCATGAAGCCCATTTACCCCCTCCGAAGCCACATCACCACCCAGGGACGCCGCATGGCGGGCGCCCGCAGCCTTTGGCGCGCCAACGGCATGACCGACGCGCAATTCGGGCAGCCGATCATCGGCATCGTCAATTCGTTCACCCAACTGGTTCCGGGCCATGTCCACCTGCACGAAATCGGGCAGCGGGTCAAATCGGCCATCGAGGCCCAGGGGTGCTTCGCCGCCGAGTTCGACACCATCGCCATCGACGACGGCATCGCCATGGGACACGACGGGATGCTCTACTCGCTCCCCTCGCGCGAGGTGATCGCCGACTCGGTAGAATACATGGCCAACGCCCACGGACTGGACGCGCTGGTTTGCATATCGAACTGCGACAAGGTAACCCCCGGGATGCTGATGGCCGCCATGCGGCTGAACATTCCGGCGATCTTCGTTTCGGGCGGCCCCATGGAGACCGGCAAACTGGACGGACGCGACTACGACATGGTGGACGTGATGGTGCAGGCGGCCGACCCCTCGGTAAGCGACGAGCGGATCGACGCCCTGGAACGGGCGGCCTGCCCCACGTGCGGCTCCTGTTCGGGAATGTTTACCGCCAACTCGATGAACTGCCTGACCGAAGCGCTCGGCTTTGCCCTGCCCGGCAACGGCACCATCGTGGCCACCCACCGCGACCGGATCGACCTGTTCGACCGCGCCGCCGCACAAATCGTACAAAACGCCCGCCGCTACTATTTCGAGGGCGACCAATCGGTACTTCCCCGTTCGATCGGGAGCCGCACGGCCTTCCTGAACGCCATGTCGCTGGACATTGCCATGGGCGGGTCGACCAATACCGTACTCCACCTGCTGGCCGTGGCCCACGAAGCGGGCGTGGATTTCACCCTCGAAGACATCGACCGCCTTTCGCGCCGCATCCCCGTGCTGTGCAAGGTGGCTCCCAGCCACCACTACCACCTGCAGGAGATCAATCGCGCCGGAGGCATCCTGGCCATCCTGGGCGAACTGCTGCGGGGCGGCCTGATCGACGGATCGGTCGTGCGCGCCGACGGACTCACCCTGGGTCAGGCCGTGGAGCGCTACGACATCCAAAGTCCTGCGGCCCGCGCCGAGGACACAGCCCGTTACCTGGCTGCGCCGGGCGGCGTGTTCAACCTCACCCTCGGCACCCAACAGGAGCGCTACCCCAGCTTCGACAACGATCGTGCCGGAGGAGCCATCCGCGACCTGGCCCACGCCTACTCCGCCGACGGAGGGCTGGCCGTGCTGCGCGGCAACATTGCTCCCGACGGCTGCGTGGTCAAAACCGCAGGGGTCGACCCCTCGATCCTCTGTTTCGAAGGCCCCGCGCGGGTATTCGACTCGCAGGAGGCCGCCTGCAACGGCATTCTGGACGGCACCGTCCAGGCCGGCGACGTGGTGGTGATCCGCTACGAAGGCCCCAAGGGAGGCCCCGGGATGCAGGAGATGCTCTACCCCACCTCGTACCTGAAGAGCGTAAAGCTCGACAAGGCGTGCGCCCTGCTCACCGACGGCCGTTTCTCGGGAGGCACCTCGGGCCTTTCGATCGGCCACTGTTCGCCCGAAGCCGCTTCGGGGGGCGTGATCGCCGCCGTGCGTACCGAAGATCGCATCCGCATCGACATTCCCAACCGCTCGATCGAACTGTTGGTCGATGCGCAGCAAATTGAACAGCGACTCGCACAGGAGGCCGAGGGCGGCTTCCAGCCCAACCGGAAACGTACCGTCAGCACCGCCCTTCGCGCCTACGCCCGCCTGGTATCTTCGGCCGACCGGGGAGCCATCCGCCTGATCGATTAGCCCCATACCAACCGATACATTCCATTGAAAATGACCACCGAAAAAGCCCAAATCACCGGATCCGAAGCCCTGCTCCTGTCGCTCGTGAACGAAGGAGTGGACACCCTTTTCGGCTACCCGGGAGGCACCGTGATGCCCGTTTACGACGAGCTGCTGAACCGTCCCGAACTGCGGCACATCCTCACCCGCCACGAACAGGGCGCCGTACACGCCGCGCAAGGTTATGCGCGCGTTTCGGGCCGCACGGGAGTATGCATCGTTACCTCGGGACCGGGAGCGACCAACCTGCTCACGGGTATTGCCGACGCGATGCTCGACTCCACACCCATCGTCTGCCTGTCGGCCCAAGTTCCCTCGGCGATGCTGGGAACCGACTTTTTCCAGGAGGCCGACATGATCAACATGACCATCCCGATCACCAAGTGGAACTACCAAATCACCCGCCACGAAGAGATCGCCCCCGTCCTCGCCAAAGCCTTCTACATCGCCCAAAGCGGACGGCCGGGGCCCGTTTACGTCGAACTGTCGAAAGACGCCCTGGTGGCCCGCGGCGATTTCCATTGGGAACCCTGCACCGGACTGCGAAGCTACAAAGCCATCCCCTCGGCCGACCCCGAAGCGGTGGCACAAGCCATCGAACTGATCAACCGGGCCGAACGTCCGCTGATTTTGGCGGGCAACGGAGTTAAAATTTCGGGAGCCGAAGCCGCGCTGCTCGAACTCGCCGAAAAAGGGAACATCCCCGTAGCCGCCACCCTGCTGGGTATTTCGGCCATCTCCACCAGTCACCCCAACTACGTGGGACTGCTGGGCATGCACGGAAACATCGCCCCCAACACAATGACCCAGCAGAGCGACCTGTTGATCGCCGTCGGGATGCGTTTCAGCGACCGCGTAACCGGCAACACCAAAAGCTACGCCCCACACGCAGCCGTGATCCACATTGAGATCGACCCCGTGGAGATCGACAAAAACATTCAGTCCACCGTAGCCCTGAACGGCGACGCCAGGGAGACCCTCGAACGGCTCCTTCCGGGCATCCAGTCCAAGCCGCGCGACGACTGGTTCGCCCTTGCCGCCGCCAAGCGGGAGAAAGAGCAGCAGACGGTGATCGCCCGCCAGCTCCACCCCTCCGGCCCCGGGCTCACCATGGGCGAGGTGGTGGACGCCGTGGCCCGCGCCGTACAGGGAGAGGCCATCGTGGTAACCGACGTGGGGCAGCAGCAAATGTTCGCCTCGCGCTACTCCCAATTCAACCAAAGCCGCAGCCTGGTTACCTCGGGCGGGCTGGGAACGATGGGTTTCGGCCTTCCCGCCGCCATCGGAGCCAAGGTGGCCCTGCCCGAACGCGAAGTGATTCTCTTCGCCGGCGACGGAGGCATCCAAATGACCATCCAGGAGCTTGGCACCATCCTCCACTGGAGGATCGGGGTCAAGATCGTGGTGTTGAACAACTCCTTCCTGGGGATGGTGCGCCAATGGCAACAACTTTTCCACCAGAAACGCTACTCGTCGACCGAACTGGTGAATCCCGACTTCGTGCAGATTGCCGGAGCCTACGGCATTCCCTCCGAACGCATCAGCCAGCGCGACGAAGTGATCCCCGCCATCGAGCGGATGCTGGCCTCGCCCGGAGCCTACCTGCTGGAGGTTACCGTGGGCAAGGAAGACAACGTATTCCCCATGGTCCCGGGCGGCGCATCGCTCAGCGACACCCTTTACACCGAACAATCATGACCCCCGTCAAAGAGTCCTCTCCCGCCGTACGCGAGTACATCGTCTCGGTTTTCACCGAAAACCAGGTCGGCGTACTGGCCCGCATCACCTCCATTTTTTCGCGGCGCAAACTCAACATCGAAAGCCTGCGCGTAAGCGAAAGCAAACTCGTGGGAATCAGCTCGTTCACCATCACCACCTTCACCTCGGCCGAGACCATCGAACGGGTCGTGGCCTCGATCCAGCGCATCATCGAAGTGATCTGGGCCGACTACCACCCGGCCGAAGAGATGATCTCGCAACAGATCGCCCTGTACAAAGTGTCGTCCGAATTTTTCAAAAACGGCGCCGACGGAGCGCTGCGCGAACACAACGCCCGCATTCTGGAGATCACCCCCGCCTACGTGGTGCTTGAACGCACCGGTTTCCAGCACGAAATCGAAGCCCTGCGCAAGCAACTCGCCGAAAAGGGAATCCTGCTCCAGTTCAACTGTTCGGGCAACATCACCCTGCACAACGAAGCCACCGAGGAGGTGCTTCGCGGCCTGCTCTCCAACAAACAGAAACAATAAAACCTACATCAATCACAACAGACACAACAACATGGCAACAATCAATTTTGGCGGCGTAGACGAAAGCGTCGTAACACGCGAAGAGTTTCCGCTGAGCAAAGCGAACGAAATCCTTAAAAACGACACCATCGCCGTGATCGGATATGGCGTACAGGGTCCCGGCCAGGCGCTCAACCTGCGCGACAACGGCTTCAACGTGATCGTCGGACAGCGCAAAAATTCGAAAACCTGGGAAAAAGCCGTCGCCGACGGATGGGTACCCGGCAAAACCCTGTTCGAAATCGAAGAGGCCTGCGAAAAAGGGACCATCCTCCAATTCCTGCTCTCGGACGCCGGTCAAATCGCCCTGTGGCCCACGGTGAAAAAACACCTCACCCCCGGCAAGGCGCTCTATTTTTCGCACGGGTTCGGGATCACCTACAAGGAAAAAACCGGCATCATTCCTCCGGCCGACGTGGACGTGATTCTGGTTGCTCCCAAAGGGTCGGGAACTTCGCTCCGCCGCCTGTTCGTTGCAGGTCGCGGGCTGAATTCGAGCTTCGCCGTTTTCCAGGATGCCACGGGCAAAGCCCGCGAACGGGTGATCGCCCTCGGCATCGGCGTGGGTTCGGGTTACCTGTTTGAAACCGACTTCAAAAAAGAGGTATTCTCCGACCTGACCGGCGAACGCGGTACGCTGATGGGAGCGATCCAGGGAATTTTCGCCGCCCAGTACCAAGTGCTGCGCGAAAACGGCCACTCGCCCTCCGAGGCCTTCAACGAAACGGTGGAAGAGCTTACCCAGAGCCTGATGCCGCTCGTGGCCGAAAACGGCATGGACTGGATGTACGCCAACTGCTCGACCACCGCACAGCGCGGCGCGTTGGACTGGTGGAAGCCCTTCCGCGACGCCACTTTACCCGTTTTCCAGAAACTCTACGCCGAAGTGGCCAATGGCAACGAGGCGCAACGTTCGATCGATTCGAACAGCCGTCCCGACTACCGCGAACGGCTCGAGGCCGAGCTCAAAGAGCTGCGCGAAAGCGAACTGTGGCAAGCCGGAGCGGCCGTCCGCAAACTCCGCCCCGAGAACAAGTAATCCCCCGGGATTGCACCAACGCAGTGCGGGCGGTCTCCCCCAAGGGAGACCGCCCGCACTGCGTTTAGCGCTATTATTACAGGAGGTGCGTTTTACTTTCGGACTATTTCTGCTTACGAAGCTCTTCCGCCGTTTTCTTCAGGGTGGCGTCCGCCGGAAAGACGTAGTAATAGTAAGCGTTATCTTCCATGGCCGTGCCGCGGCCGATGTACCCTTTGAGCTTGCCCAGGATCAGTTCTTTCGAACTGGACATCTCCTCCTCGGTAGGACGCACGCCGGCGCGATCGGCATAGGCGATGAAGTCGTAATACAGGTTGCGGCGCGAGAAGAACTGATCCATCTCTTCGAACGTACCGATCCGGTTGATCTCCTTGCGGTTGCTTTCGGTAATTTGGGTGGCGTAGCGGAAGATCAGGTTTTTCTGCTCCAGTCTGGCGTAATACGAGGTTGCCCCCACCGTATCGAGCGGCACAAAAACGTCGGGCATGATGCCTCCTCCGCCGTAAACCGCTTTTCCTCCGGGGGTATAGTAGCGTTTCGACTTGTCGAGCTGAATGCTGTCGGCATTCAGGAATTCGCCCCGTTCGTAGCGGCGCAGCAGCTCTTCCTGATAGTCTTTGTCGCCCTCTTTGTGCCCGAGCGCATAGGATTTTTGTATCGACCGCCCCACCGGAGTGTAGTACCGGGCGATGGTCAGGCGGATGATCGAACCGTCCTTGTAGGTGAACTGTTCCTGCACCAATCCTTTGCCGAAAGAGCGCCGCCCGATGACGATTCCCCGGTCGTTGTCCTGAATGGCTCCGGCCAAAATTTCGGACGCCGAGGCGCTTCCCTCGTCAATCACGACGGCAAGCGGAATTTTCTGGAAAGCTCCGCGTCCGTCGGCTTTTTGATCCATGCGGGGGGCCGCATGTCCTTCGGTATAGACGATTTTGCTCCCCTCGGGCAGGAATTCGTTGGCAATGTAGACCGCCTGATCGAGGTAGCCGCCCGCATTGCCCCGCATGTCGAGGATAACACGTTTAGCGCCCTGTATCTCGAGCGATTTCATGGCGGCCATCACCTCCTGATAGGTAGTGGCGGCAAAGCGGGTGAAGTGGATGTAACCAATGTCGGGTTTTATCAGGAAACTGGCTTCTACGCTTTTGATGGGAATCACTCCACGCGTAACGGTGGTATGAAAGAGGTCTTCGGCTCCAAGGCGCTGGATGCCGAGTTTTGCTTCCGAACCGCGAGGCCCCCGCAGGAGGGAAACCACCGTGTCCTGATTCATTTTGACGCCCGAGATCACCCGGTCGTTCACGGTAATGATCTTGTCGCCGGCCACCACGCCCGCCGAGAAGCTCGGGCCGCCCGGGACCACGTTGGTTACCAACACCGTATCGGTAAGCATATTGAACACCACGCCGATCCCGTCGAACGATCCGGTCAACGGTTCGTTCATTGCCGCAAATTGTTCGGCGGTCAGGTACGCAGAGTGGGGATCGAGTTCGTTAAACAGGATGGGGAGCAGCACTTCGGCTAACGAGTCGCGCGATACGGGATCGACATATTTTTTTTCGATCAGCGAAAGCGCCCAAGCGATTTTGTCCTTTTGATTATCGAATATGTACTTGGTTTTCAGCAGCGTACGCTGCATGAAGATTCCAAAAACAGTACCAACCAGCAGGGCAATGGCGATGAACAGGACCAGGCGCAGCGTCGCTTTGTAACGATTCATAGGGGAAGACGAGGCTAAATATCGTGTCAAATATAGTACTTTTGTTCGATATGGAGCCAAAAATTTCAATCATCACCGTCGTGTGGAACGACGCAGCGGGCTTGCAACGAACGCTGGAAAACCTGACGGGTCTGGATTATCCGACCCCGAAGCTGGAACTGGTGGTGATCGACGGAGGATCGACCGACGGCACGGCGCAAGTGATTGAACGCTACCGTTCGCGGCTGGGCTACGCCGTCAGCGAACCGGACAAGGGGCTGTACGATGCGATGAACAAGGGGATTCGGGCGGCAACGGGCGACTACCTGTGGTTTATCAACGCGGGCGACACGGTCTATGCCGCCGATACACTCCGGCGGATCTTCCCCGCCGGGTCGGCCCAACCGCTCTGCGACGCCTATTACGGCGACACCCTGGCCACCACGCCCGAGGGCCGGGCGCTGGGGCTGCGTAAAAAGATGCCGCCGCAACAGCTCACCTGGCGCAGCCTGCTGCACGGAATGGTGGTTTGCCACCAGTCGTTCCTGATTCGACGCAACCTCGCACCGGAGTACGATCCCCGCTTTCGTCTGGCAGCCGACATCGACTGGATGATCCGGTCGCTGCGAAACGCCGCGTCGATCTGCCATACAGGGTTGATTTTGAGCCGTTTTCCCGTCGGAGGACTGTCGAGCCGCCGCCGTCGGGCCAGCCTGCGCGAACGCTGGGCGATCATGGTCGAACACTACGGCCTGCGGCCTGCCCTGTGGGCCCACTTGGGATTTTTGTGCCAGATGGGAAAACCGCCCTACCGTCCGCTGCCCGCGGACACGTCCGACAAGGCAGAACAATAGGATATAGAATACAGAGAGCCCGCTTCGGAATCGAAGCGGGCTCTCTGCTTGTGTGCGTGGAGTCCGGAGCGGCGGGAACGAGCCTCGGACCGCGGGAGCCGCAATTACAGGGTCAGGATGATGCCGATGTTGACCTGCCGCACGTCGGGGCCGCCGCCGGTGGTGAAGATGCTTTGCGGGTAATATTTCGCCACAATGCCATAGTTTCTATAGCCGCCTTGCAGGTGTACGCCATAGTGAAAATTGCGGAGATTCAACCCGCGGTGGGATTTTTCGATCGTGGAGGGACTCTCTGTTTTTACTTTGGTGTGCGAACTCAGCCGCAGGCCGCCGACAACGCCGCCGTTGACATAGCCTCCGCTGCGACCGATTTTGAACTCCACCAACAGCGGGATGTTCATGTAAACGGTGGTGAGTTTCGACTTGTCGAGGGTAATGCCGTTTTGGTTGTACGTTTCGTCGGGAACGATGTAGCCCTGATCGTTTTGGGTGATCCCGATGTTGTTCTCAAAACGGAAGTTGTTGATTTCGAATCCCAAGCCGGTAATCAACCCGAAATGGCGGTTCGAAACCAGCACGAAATCGAGGGGATTCAGGTCCACGCCGATCGAATTGCTCGCCAGGTGCATCCATCCGGCATCGGGAGGCAGGCGCAGGTGGCCGAGGTCCTGCACCAGGCCGTTGTAGAAAAGGCTCGCACCGGCATAATGGCCTCCCATGTACGACCAGCGTTTGTTCAGCGGGCGTTCGGTTCTGCGAAAATCGTAGTCCGCATCCGAGGCGGGTTGGCCCACCAACAGCTCTTTCCATTCAAAGGTTTGAACCACCGTCGTGTCGACGGAAGGGGCGCCTACAACGACTACCTCCTGTTCTTCAATCACCGCCGTGGTATCGGAAAGCGGGGAGGCCGCAAGGGAGAGGGGAAAAACAAAGGCAAGGACAAGGGCGAGGATCAATCTCTTTTTCATGGGGCAAAGGAGCTAAATGGAAACGGTGTGAGGGGAGGGGGTAATTATTCGGGTTGTTGTTTGAACGATCGGGCAAGTTGCTTCACGGGCGAGGTAAAGACGGTGGTGAGTCCCTGCGCTCCCTTTTCGAGGCAGTTTTTGGCCAGTTCGGCCTGTTCCGATGAGATGTCCTGCGCTATTTGGGGCATTTGCACAAAATCGCCCTGTTCGTGTTGGCTTTTCACTTTGGTAACGTCGATCTTCGATTCGGGAGCTTCGAGCGTGGTGTTGGCCTGTATGCCAACGGGCTGGCAATCCATCCGGCGTACCGGAGCGGGACGGCGTACTTTGCGTACCCGAGCCTGTTGTTGGGGTTCGGCGGCGAGGGTATCTTCCACAGCGGGTTCGATGATCGAGGCCACGGGTTCCAATACCGAAATGGAATCGGGAGCCACGGGGGCATTGTAGAAAATGGTTCCGAACGTAAGGGCCAGCGCCACGCAGGCGGCGGCCAACGAACCGTAGAACAGCCATCCGCGCGAAACGCGGAGTACGCTCCGCCGTAAGACCGATTTGTCGGGATAGGCAATCCGGAGGTCGGCGGGGACGACGGGAAACTCTTCCTGCAGTTCCGCAACCTCCTGCCTGAGGTCGGGGTGTTTGTCAAGAAACTGTTCGAACCTGGCCCGATGCTTGGTCGCAAGGGTCCCCTCCAGGTAATCCAGAGCGTAGGCCTGGTAATTTTTACGGGTAAGGCGTTTCATCGGTTGACTCCGGCTAGTTGTTTTTTGAGTGTGAGGCGGGCTCGGTAGATGTTGATTTTCACCTGCGACTCGGTCAGGTTGGTGATTTGCGCTATTTCGTGGTAGGGATATCCTTCGTAGTCGCGCAACAGAATCAGCACCCGCTGATGATCGGGAAGCGCCTCTACGGTTCGGCGCAATATCTCGGCACTGTTATCGTACGACATGTCTTCGGTGGCGTGGAATACGGCCTCTTCGTTGCTTGTGGTTTGCTTTCGTTTCCTTTTCCGTAAGGCGTCGATGGAAAGCCGGTGGGCAATGGTAAACAGGTAGCTTTTCTCGCATCCCTCCTCCACTTTGTGCAACCGTTCCCAAAGCCGGGCGAAACTCTCCTGGACAATGTCCTGCGCCTCGTGTTTTTGGACGACTATCCCCAGCACAAAACGGTATAAACCGTCGGCATGCGTGTCGATACAATCGTTGTACTCTTCGGGAGTCATCCGTGTTATCTGTTTATTGAAACGAGTTTGAGGGACTAAAGTTACACTTTTTTGTGCTATCGGCCCTTATGGGTTCCCATTTTCTTCCGCCGAACGGCCGCACAACAACCGGAAATCGCACCAGGCGCAGCTCTTTTCGTGGGTGGTTTGAACGAACGGCTTGGTTTGGTCGAACAGTTCGATCAGCAGCGAGTGCAAATGCCCCTCAACGGCTTGGAGGAGCGGAGCGGTTACCCGGCCATCCTCCAGCGCGGGCGGCTCTTTGCCCACGGGTTCGGGCGAGAAGCCCGGCAGCGCTATGTCGCGCGTGGTATAAAGCGCCGGGCGGCACCCTGCCCCGCTTTCGTCCAGCATCCAGGCGTAGAGAAAAAGTTGCAGCACGGCGTTGTTGTAACCGCGCAGGCGGTCATCGCCCTGACGGGCCGATTCGGAAAGCATCAACTCTTCGAGCGAGCGGTAGTCGGTTTTGTCTCCGCCGCTTTTGTAGTCGATCACACGGAGCGTACCGTCGGCCAGCCGGTCGATCCGGTCGGCCTTGCCGCACAACTTCAGGGAACGTCCCGGGGCCAGTTCCACCGTACGTTCCACCTCCCGTTCCAACGCTTCGACGGTGTACGCGTGCGGAAGACGGGCGTCGTACGACACGATGTCGCGCACATAGCGCAACACGGTATCGCGCTCCATCCGCAGGCGGCCGAGCTGGTCCACCTCGCCGCTCCGTGCGCCGAGTTCCATGGCCATCGCCTCGGATACCGCCTGTTCGATCCGGGCCGGAGTAAGGGCGGCAATCGCCTCCCGCGCGTCGGGCTTGCCCACCAGCGGGGTGTAAAGCAACTCCATGGCCCGGTGGAGCAGGTTGCCCCGGTCGAAGGGGGTGATCTGGCCCAGCGGGCGGTCGTCGGGCCGGAGCCGCTCCACCTCGGCGAAATAGAATTGCAGCGGGCAGGTGATGTAACGGTTCACGCGCGAGGGCGAGAGGTTCATCCCCCACAGGCGGGCCATCAGGCGGTCGTCCTTTTCGATCCGTATCGGCGGCGGGGTGTGTACCTCCACCCGCAGGTTGATGTTGGAACGGCGAATGGCGTGCGGCGATTCGTACTCGAGCTGGTACAGGTAGCGGCTCTGTTCGCCGGTGCGCTGGCCGTCCGCAGCCGAGCTGTACATCAGGGTCAGCGACTCGCAACGGGCGATCAGCCGGTAGAAGTAGTAGGCGTACATGGCCTCGTGGTCTTGCGGGGTGGGAAGTCCGAAAGCCTGGCGCAGGTTGAAGGGAACGTAACTCGCCCCCTCGCGGTTGCCGGGGAAGGTGTCGTCGGCGAGCGACAACAGCAACACGTTCTTGAAATCGAGGTTGCGGGTCTCCAAAATACCCATCACCTGAAGTCCGCTCAGGGGTTCGCCTTCGTAGGGAATGCGCTGGTTGCCCAACGCCTGGCGCACCAGCGACAGGTAGACCCCCATCGACAGTTCGAGCGAACATTGGGCGGCGGTGGCCTCCAGCCGATCGAGCGAAAGCAGGATCTGGTAGATGAACTCTTTGCGCTGGCGGGCTTCGAGCGTACCGGACTCGACAGCCCCGAAACGCCCCAGCACCTCGTGCAGGTAGCCGTTCATGGCCGCGGGGGTGTCGACGGGCCGGAAAATGCGCCCCAGCAGGGGATGGTCGGAAAACAGGGAGGCGGGTACCCACAGGTATTGCCGCTGTTCGATTTCGGCAAGGTAGCGCCCCACCCCGGGTTCGGCTTCCACCAGGTAGGGATGCGAAAGCAGGCGGATGGTTTCGGTGTGGTTGAACCGATCGCCGTCGCGCTGGCCCTGCAAGGCCACCAGCCGTTCGAACAGGGCGTACGGAACCGTGTCGCTCAGCGGATAGCCCATCGTTACGTTGAGCCGTTCGACCAGGGGCGGCAACGAGTGCAGCAGGGGGAGCAGCAGCGACTCGTCGGTCAGCACAATGGCGGTCTCCTTATCGAGGTAGCCTTGCCGGCGGTGTATTTTTTCGAGTTCGTCGTACAGCACCTTGCATTGCAACAGGTCGGAGGGGGTGGCGATCACCTCGATCTGCTTGGGTTGCTCGAAATTCCGGTGGTCGAACGAACCGTCGGAGCCGAACCGGACGATGTTGCGGCGGATGAAACGACCGGCCTCCTGGTGTTCGCCATCGAGGAAGTAGTCGTCGTAATCCCAGAAAAAATCGGCCAGTCCGTGGCGTTTCAGGTGGTCGAACAGCAACTGTTCGCAACTGTTAAGGGCGTTGAATCCCACGAAACAGAAGTGTTTTCCGGCAAACGAGGGGTCGGGTTCGCAGTCGTCGAGCCGGTCGGCCACCTCGCGGTAAATCATCCCGGGATAGGCGATGCCAAGTCCGGCCAGCCGTTCACGGTAGGCCGTATAGATGGGGTACAGCGAACGCCACACGCCCAAAAAGTGCTGCTGCTCGGCGGAGCGGACGGCCCCCCGGCCCAGCGAATTCCAAAATTCGCGCACCAACCCGAGGCTTTCGTTGCGCTGATCGTCGTCCTGGTCGTTGAACAGGGACGAGAAATGGGCATCGATCTCTTTCAGGTCGCTCACGTTGGCATACAGCGCGCGGGCGTCGATGCGGTACTTGTCGATGCGGTCGAAATCGGCCAGCAACAGCTCGCCCCAGCGGTAAAAACGGTCGAAACTCTCGCCCGCGTGGTGTTGGCGGTAAACGGGGTAGAGTTCGGCCACCAGCCGGAGCGGTTCGGCCACCTCCAACGGCGAGCAATCCCGAATCAGCTCGTCCATCGAGCGGTAGGCGGGCTGCCACAGCGGGCGGTCGCCGGTGAGTTGCAGCAACGATTCGTTGAAAAACAGGCGGGCGCGTTTCCCGGGAAAGACAATCTGCAGGTCGGACACGCACTCTCCGTACGTGCCGTAAAGGGCGCTGGCCACTTCGTCCAAAAATCGTCTCATGGCGGAACGGGGCGGTTTATTCGAACCAGTCGCCGCGCGCGCGGAGCACCTGTTCGATCAGATCGCGCACACAACCCCGGCCTCCGTCGTAGGCCGACACATGGTGGGCGGCGGCTTTGACGGCGTCGATGGCGTCGTGCGGGGCCATGGCGATGCGCACGCGGCGCATGGGGGCGATGTCGGGGTAATCGTCGCCCATGTAGGCCATTTCGTGCAGGGGAACGCCCGAGGCTTCGGCAAAGTGTTCGAGCGATTCGCTTTTCACCTCCTTGCCGGTATAAATGTGTTGGATGCCGAGCGCTTCCATCCGGCGGTGCAATTGCTCGCCCTGCCCGCCCGAAATCACGGCGATGGGATACCCCCGGCGCACGGCCCGCACGACGGCCAAACCGTCGCGCACGCTGTATTCGCGCAACACCTCGCCGGCGGGACTGATCAGGATGCGGCCGTCGGTAAAGACGCCGTCCACGTCGAAAACAAAGGCGCGCACACGGGCCAGTTCTTCCTTAAAATTCGCCATCGTCGGTAAAAATCTTGAAACTACTTGGACAAAGTTACACCTTTTTAGCGGATAATCGGGGCCTCCGGTTTTCGACCCGCCCGGGGGGATTTTGCGGCACAACCTGCACCACCGTGGGCGGTATCCTGCATCGACAAAACACTCCCTGCCTTGCGGGGCAGGGAGTGTTCCGGGGGGTGAGGAGTCTCGCCGGGGGCGGAGACTACTCTTCTTTCTTGCTGTAATCCATCGCGGCCAGGCGCTGGTAGCTGTTGTAGCGCCATTTGGCGTTCTCCTCGGCGGCGGCAAAGAGCTGTTGCGCCTCTTCGGGGAACGATTTCAGGAGCGACGTGTAGCGCACTTCGGCGTTCAGGAACTCTTGGAATTTGCTCCAGTCGGGTTCTTTCGAATCCATGGTGAAGGGGTTTTTGCCCTCTTTTTCCAACGCGGGATTGAACCGCCACATGTGCCAGTATCCCGATTCGACGGCGCGTTTTTCGGTGATCTGCGACACGCCCATGCCGTACTTGTTTCCGTGGTTGATACAGGGCGCGTAGGCAATGATCAGCGACGGTCCGTCGTAGGCTTCGGCTTCCTTGATGGCTTGGAAGTATTGGTTGTGGTTGGCTCCCATGGCCACCTGGGCCACGTAGACGTAGCCGTAGGTCATGGCCATGGCTCCAAGGTCTTTTTTGCGGATGCGCTTGCCCGACGAGGCGAACTTGGCCACGGCTCCCACGGGAGTGGCTTTCGACGACTGTCCGCCGGTGTTCGAATACACTTCGGTGTCCATCACCAGTACGTTGACGTTTTCGCCGGTGGCCAGCACGTGGTCGAGGCCGCCGTATCCGATGTCGTAGGCCCAGCCGTCGCCGCCGAAGATCCATTGCGATTTCTGCACCAGGTACTGTTTCAGTTCAAGGATCTGCTTGCAGCAGTCGCAGTCGCATTGGGCGAGCAGGGGCAGCAATTTGTCGGAAGCCTCTTTCGAAGCGGCCGAGTTGTCTTTGCCGTCGAGCCAGGCCTGCATGGCGGCCTTGAGTTCGTCGCTGCAGCACGAGGGGTTGCCTGCAATGGCCTCTTTCATGATCAGGGCCAGCCGTTCGCGGATTTTCTCCACGCCGATGTGCATACCCAAGCCGAATTCGGCGTTGTCTTCGAACAGCGAGTTGGCCCAGGCCGGTCCGCAACCGTCGGCTCCTTTGGTGTAGGGGGTCGAGGGCGCCGAACCGCCGTAGATGGACGAGCATCCGGTGGCATTGGCTACCATCATGCGGTCGCCGAACAGTTGGGTGATCGACTTGATGTAGGAGGTTTCACCGCAACCGGCGCAGGCTCCCGAGAATTCGAACAGGGGCTGTGCGAATTGCAGGTTCTTCACGCTCTTGGTTTTGTCCACCACGGTCGACTTGTACCCTACCTTGCCGTGCATGTATTCCCAGCGGGGGGCTTCGGCGGCGAGTTGGCTTTCGAGCGGTTTCATCACCAGGGCCTTGGTGGGCGAGGGGCAAATGTTGGCGCAGTTGCCGCAACCGGTACAGTCCAAAGGCGACACCTGAATCTTGAATTTGTACTCTTTCAACGCGCCGTTTCCTTGCACCAGCGGGGTTCCTGCGGGTGCGGCGGCCGCTTCGGCCTCGGTAAGCAGGAAAGGGCGGATGGCTGCGTGGGGGCAGACGTAGGCGCACTGGTTGCACTGGATACAGTTGGCCGACTGCCACTCGGGAATGTGGGCGGCGATACCGCGCTTTTCGTACTGCGAGGTACCGGCTTCCCAGGTACCGTCTTCGCGGCCCACGAAAGCGCTTACGGGCAGGTTGTCGCCTTCGAGCGCGTTGACGGGATCGACGATTTTGGCGATGAACTCGGGGCGCGAAGCATCGGCCACGGCGGGTTTCACTTCGATCGAGGCCCACTCGGCGGGGATTTCCACCTTGGTAACGGCGGCTCCGGCATCGACGGCGGCGTAGTTCATCTTCACGATCTCTTCACCCTTGCGGCCGTACGATTTGTAGATCGCTTTTTTCATCTGCTCGACGGCGACGTCGTAGGGAATCACTCCCGACACTTTGAAAAAGGCCGACTGCATGATGGTGTTGGTGCGCGACCCCAGGCCGAGTTCTTCGGCGATCTTGGTGGCGTTGATGATGTAGAAGTTGATGCGGTGCTGGGCCATGTACTTCTTCATGTCGTCGGGCAGGTTCTTTTTGGCGGCCTCAACATCCCAACCGGAGTTGAGCAGGAAGGTGCCGCCGTCCTTAAGCCCTTTGAGCAGGTCGTATTTTCCGACGTACGAGGGAACGTGGCAGGCGACAAAGTCGGGGGTGGTTACCAGGTAGGTCGAACGGATGGGGTGATCGCCGAAACGAAGGTGCGAGCTGGTGTAACCGCCCGATTTTTTCGAGTCGTACGAGAAGTATGCCTGGCAGTATTTGTCGGTGGCTTCACCGATGATCTTGATCGAGTTTTTGTTGGCGCCCACGGTGCCGTCCGAACCCAGTCCGATGAAGCGGGCTTCGTAGGTTCCTTCGTGGCTCACGTTCACTTCGGCGCCCACGGGCAGCGACTTGAAAGTTACGTCGTCGACGATGCCGACGGTGAACTGGTTTTTGGGTTCGTTCATCTTCAGGTTGTCGAACACGGCGATGATCTGGGCCGGGGTGGTGTCTTTCGACGACAGGCCGTAGCGGCCGCCCACGATCAGGGGTTCGTTGGCCGAACCGTAGTACACGTCTTTGATGTCGAGGTAAAGGGGGTCTCCGTTCGCTCCGGTTTCCTTGGTGCGGTCGAGTACGCAGATGCGTTTGGCGCTCTTGGGAACGGCCTGCAGGAAGTACTTGGCCGAGAAGGGGCGGTACAGGTGTACGCTCACCAACCCTACCTTTTCGCCCTTGGCGACCAGCATGTCGATCACCTCCTTGATGGTTTCGGTAACCGAACCCATGGCGATAACGACGTGTTCGGCGTTGGGATCGCCGTAGTAGTCGAAGGGGTGGTATTCACGGCCGGTGATTTTGCTGATCTGGGCCATATAGTCGGCCACCATGTCGGGCACGGCGTCGTGGAAACGGTTGGCGGCCTCGCGGCTTTGGAAGTAGATGTCGGGGTTTTGGGCGGTACCGCGGGTAACGGGGCTTTCGGGGTTCAGGGCGCGGGCGCGGAATTGGGCCAGAGCCTGTTGATCGACCAGGGCCTTGAGTTGGGCGGTGTCGAACTCTTCGATCTTTTGGATTTCGTGCGAGGTGCGGAAACCGTCGAAGAAGTTCATGAACGGAACGCGGGCCTTAATGGCCACCAGGTGCGACACGGCCGAAAGGTCCATCACCTCTTGCACCGATCCCGAGGCCAGCATGGCAAAACCGGTTTGGCGGGCCGACATCACGTCGGAGTGGTCGCCGAAGATCGAAAGCGCCTGGGCGGCCAGCGCGCGCGCCGACACGTGGAACACGGCGGGCAACAGTTCGCCCGCAATTTTGTACATATTGGGGATCATCAGCAGCAATCCCTGCGAGGCGGTGTAGGTGGTGGTCAGCGCACCGGCCTGCAACGAGCCGTGTACGGCGCCGGCGGCACCGGCTTCGGACTGCATCTCGACCACTCGGACGGTTTCGCCAAAGATGTTTTTCTTGCCCGCAGCGGCCCATTCGTCCACGTACTCGGCCATGGTGGACGAGGGGGTGATGGGGTAAATGGCGGCCACTTCGCTAAACATGTAGGCGATGTGCGCCGCAGCGTAGTTTCCGTCGCAAGTGATGAATTTTTTGGGATTTGCCATGGTTATCGTTTTATTTTGTAAGCACTTAGGGGGTCGTATGATCGCGTTCAAGGTTGCAAAGGTAGGATTTTTTCGCAACATCGGGTCATTCCCGGGTTGGTTTCGCCTCGTCTGAGGGGCTTTCCCGTTCACCTGTAAGGAGTTCCGTAATGCGCCGTTCGAGTTCGTCGGGGTTTCTGACCGGCATGATTTCGCCGCCCTGCACCAGCGAGATCGAGCCGCGCTCTTCGGACACCACCACCACAATCGCATCGCTGTGTTCGGTCAGCCCCAACGCGGCGCGGTGGCGCATCCCGTAGTATTTCGGGACATAGGGGTTGTCCGACGTGGGCAGAATGCAACGCGAGGCGTAGATCCGGCCCCCGCGAAGGATCACGGCTCCGTCGTGCAACGGGCTGTTTTTAAAGAAGATGGATTCGAGCAACCGCGCACGGATCTGCGCGTCGATCGGTTCGCCGGTCGAGGCGTAGACCGACAGTTCGCCCTGCCGTTCGATGCAGATCAGGGCTCCGGTTTTCGAAAAGGCCATGTTGCGGCAGGCGCGGGCCAGCTCTTCCACCCAGCGGAGGTCCTGCCCGGTGCGGGCCGACTTGAAAATGCTCCGCACAAAGCGGTTGCGGGTGTTGGAAACGCGGCTCCCCAGCAGCAGCAGGTAGCGGCGCACCTCCTGTTGGAAAACGATCACCAGCGCAAGCACGCCCAGGCCGATCACCTGCCCGAGGATGGAACTCAGCAGGTCCATGTTCAGCGCGCGCACCACAATCCACAGCAGGTAAACGATGAAGATGCCGGCAAAGATGGTCATCGCCGCCGTTCCCCGAATCAGCCGGTAGACCTGATAAAAGAGCAGGCCCACGACAACGATGTCGATCAGATCGATCAGGGTCAAGTGAATAAAATCCATGGGGTCAACAGGAAACTTTCCCTGCAAAGGTAATAAAAGCCGAGCGCAATTCAAGCTTGCCTGGAAATTGCCGAGGCGCCCCCACCTTCGCCGAAGGCAAAGGTAATGAATAATCGGATGGTTTGGTCGGCCTCCCGGGGGTCGTGTACCCGCAGCAGGGAGGCTCCCCGTTCCAGGGCGGCAAAGTGGAGGGCGGTGGTTCCGCCAAGGGCCCGATCGGGGGTGGTTTCAAGGGTTTTCCAAACCATCCCCTTGCGCGAGACGCCTACCACTACGGGCAGCCCGAACAGCGACAGTTCGTCCAGACGGCGCAGCAGTTCAAAGTTTTGTTCGGTCGTTTTGGCAAAACCGAACCCCGGATCGAGCAACAGGTCGACCACTCCGGCGGCGCGGGCCGCGGCGATGCGTTCGGCGAAAAAGCGGATCACTTCAGCCACCACGTTGTCGTAGTCGGTCAGGGAACCCATCGTTTGCGGGGTGCCGCGCGAATGGGTCAGGATGTAGGGCAGGCCAAGCCGCCCCACCGTTTCGAACATGGCCGGATCGGCGCCGCCCGACACGTCGTTGACGATGAACGGCCCCGCCTCGCGGTAGATTTGTTCGACCACTTCGGCCCGAAAGGTGTCGATCGAAAGTACCTGATCCGGCGTCAGCAGCGGGGAGACGGCAGCCAATCCCTGCCGCAGCCGGTTCAACTCCTCGTCGAGGGAAACCTCTTCGGCTCCCGGACGGGTCGAATAACCGCCCAGGTCCACCACCGAGGCATGCTCCAGTTGTTCCGGGTCGATCCGCCCGCGGCTCTCCGCAAAGAACGAATCGGGGGTGATGTTCACAATGGCCATCACCACCGGGCCCCTCCAGTCGATCAGACGATCTCCGAGTCGAAGCATCGCCGGGTTGTTACAGCTGTACGGGAACGTAGATCACGGGGCCGGCCTGGTAGACGGCCACCCGTTGGCGGGCCAGTTCGGTATTACCGTCCATGGCTTTGGCCACCTGGGACACGGGAACCCGGTAGGCCACGCTGGCAACCCCTTTTCGGGGAGCGGTCAGGGCGGGGTCGATGGCCGCGGCCGCCTCGGCCGTAAATTCGAGGGTAATGGGACGGCCCGACAGGTCGGTATCGCTCACCACTCCCTTGCTGTCGGAGAAACGGCAGAGGATCAGGGTCGATTTTTTGGGATCGGGCAACACCGAAAAGGTGCTTACCGTGCGGGTTACGGTGCGTTTGCCGAGGAACAGGGCCAGGTATTCGTTTTCGATGCGCTGCATCTCTTTCAGGGCCGCTTTCATTCCGGCTCCGAACGCGTCAGTGCCGGTTTCGCCGCTCACCAGGTCGTACCGGCGTTTGCGCAGCGTAAAGATCGCCTCGGCGGCTTCGGCGGCCATCTGTTCGGTGCTCTTCTCCACCGCCGACGTGGCGGTACCGTCGCCATAAACAGGAGATATTCCCAGATCAGGGAATGGGACGGGATCGGGCAACTCGGGCAGCGTGTTGACCTGCGGGCGGGATTCGGCCGAGAGCCAGCGGAACGCCTTGTGCTGCTGTTCGACCGGTTTGGCAAGTTGGTAGGTTTCGGCCGGATCGGGTTCTTCGTACCAGCCGATCGAAGCGGACACCACGCGGGCCTGCTGTTTGTCGGTCATGGGGGCGCCCGTTACACCCAGGTATTGCGCGGCATACCTGGCATAGGGCCCTTTGAGGATCGTTTCCCGTTCGGTGGTCAGGGTAACGGTAACCACGCTGCGGGGAAGCGTATACCCTTCGGCAACGGCTCCGGCCCCCTGGCGGAAGGCGGCGATTTGAGCCTGCGCGGCCGACGAAACGGTGAGCGCAAGCAACAGGAGAATCGATTTTTTCATAGGGAATTCAGATTTTGCATACCGCAAACATAGCGAAAAATTTGTGCATTTTGGACGGAATCCCTACCTTTAGGGTATCAAACCACGAAAATCCATGGCTACATTCGAAGTGACGGGAGGCTGCCCCTTGAGCGGCGAAATCACCCCCCAGGGGGCCAAGAACGAGGCGTTGCAAATCCTGTGCGCCGTGCTGCTGACCCCCGAGCGGGTTACCGTTCATAACTTTCCCGAGATCATCGACGTGATGCAGCTCATTTGCCTGCTGGAGCAGATGGGGGTCGAGGTCGAGCGCCTCGGCGCGGGCAGTTACGCGTTCCGCGCCCGCAACATCAACCTCGCCTACCTGCAGGGCGACGAATTTCGCAAAAGCGCCTCGCGCCTGCGCGGTTCGGTGATGATTATCGGCCCGTTGCTGGCCCGTTTCGGCCTGGCCTACATGCCCAAGCCCGGGGGAGACAAAATAGGCCGCCGGAGGCTCGACACCCACTTCGTCGGGTTCCAAAAACTGGGAGCCGAGTTCGATTTCGACACCACCGACAAGTTCTACACCGTATCGGCCAGGGAGCTTCGCGGCACCTACATGTTGCTGGACGAGGCCTCGGTAACCGGAACGGCCAACATCCTGATGGCCGCCGTGTTGAGCAAGGGAACCACCGTGATCTACAACGCCGCCTGCGAACCCTACCTGCAACAGCTCTGCAAGATGCTGGTGCGCATGGGGGCCAAAATCCACGGCATCGGCTCGAACCTGCTCACCATCGAGGGGGTCGACATGCTGTGGGGCACCGAACACACCATGCTGCCCGACATGATCGAAGTGGGCAGCTTCATCGGCATGGCGGCGATGACCCAGTCGGAGCTGACCATCAAAAACGTCTCGTTCGAAAACCTCGGCATCATTCCGCAGCAATTTTCGCGGCTCGGCATCCGCTTCGAGCAGCGGGGCGACGACCTGTACATCCCCCGCCAGGAGCATTACGAAATAGAAAGTTTCATCGACGGGTCGATCATGACCATCGCCGACGCCCCCTGGCCGGGCCTCACCCCCGACCTGCTCTCGGTCTTTTTGGTGGTGGCCACTCAGGCCAAGGGATCGGTGCTGATCCACCAAAAAATGTTCGAAAGCCGCCTGTTCTTCGTCGACAAACTGATCGACATGGGGGCGCAGATCATTCTGTGCGACCCGCACCGCGCCACGGTCATCGGACACGACCACGCCTTCCGCCTGCGGGGAACCGCCATGTCCTCGCCCGACATCCGGGCGGGTGTGGCCCTGCTGATCGCGGCCATGAGCGCCCAGGGCCGGAGCATTATCCAAAACGTCGACCAGATCGACCGCGGCTACCAGCACATCGACAGCCGGTTGAATGCCCTGGGGGCCCAAATCCGCCGGATCGAATAGCGTGTCGGAGGGCGTTTTCCGCTTCAAACAGTTCGCCGTCGTCCAGCGTCGCTCGGCGATGAAGGTGGGTACCGACGGGGTGCTGCTGGGGGCGTGGACGCCGCTGCGGGGCAGTGAGCGCCGCATCCTCGACATCGGCACGGGAACGGGCCTTGTCGCGCTGATGCTGGCGCAACGCACCCCGGCCGACACCCGCATCGAAGCCATCGAGATCGACCCCTTCTCGGCCGCGGAGGCCGCCGAAAACTTCGCCCGCTCGCCGTGGAGCGGCCGCCTGCAGGCCCACCCCGCCGCATTGCAGCAGTTCCATTCCGACCAGCCCTACGACCTGATTGTTGCGAACCCTCCCTTTTTCGTTGCCGAAAGCCACAAAGGGGGCAAGGCGGCCATTGCCGATCCGGCCCGGCTGGCGGCCCGTCAGGCGGGCGCTTCCCTCCCCTTTCCCGACCTGATCGCCGGAGCCGTGCGGCTGCTCGGTCCCGACGGACGGCTGGCGGTGATCCTTCCGCCGGTCGAGGCGGCTTTTCTCCTGGAGCTGGCAGCCTCGGAGGGTCTGACCGCAGAACGTACGCTCGACATCTACCCCGTAGAGGGGAAACCGCTACGCCGCCGCTGCCTGCTGCTGGCCCGCTCTGCCGTCAAGGCGGCCCCGCGATCCGAAACGCTCATCCTGGGAAGCTTGCAACAAGGCTACACCCAAGCCTATCGAGCCCTCACCGAGCCGTTCTTGCTGTGGGAGGATCGGACCCCCTGAATATCCGTTCCGGAAAAACAGAAGCCCCCTCGATCGTTCCGCATCTGAGGGGGCTTTTTCTGCAAGGGGGTTTTCTACGAGAAATTTGCCGCGGGGCATTTCCTGTGGAGGGTGTTTAGGGCGCATTCGATTTTTTTCGCCGTTGTTCTCGTTGTTCCTGCCGGATCGCCTTGCGTTGTTTTCGGGCTTCGAGCCATTTGCGGTAGCGCTCCTTGAAGTCCTCCTTGTCGCGGAACTCCTGCCGGAAGTACACTCCCACTCCGTTGTCCTGCAAGCCCTGCGATTCGTCGAAGCTGTCGATGGTACGGGTGAACCCTTTCACCTTGATCGATCCCGACTTGTTCAGGGTCCAGGTCAGGTTGCCGTCCACCGACAGGGGATTTCCCGAGGCGTTGTAGGCGTCGTTTTTACCGATGTCGTAGTTGCCGCCCACCTCGAACGAGAGTTTGTTGGCGATGATGTCGGTGCCGAAATCCCAGGTGATCTCTTCCGAGCTTTCGCCCATCGCGGGACGGTAGCCCAGGCGCAGGTTGTAGCGGTCGGTCGAGAGCAGGTTGCTGATTTGGTTCGACAGGAACTCCATCCCTGCCATTCCCGCCACCGAACCGGGCATGGTTCCGATCGAAGCGAGTCCCGCGTCGGGCATAAAGCCTCCCATGGCCATCAGGTAGATGAACTGTGTGGTGCGGGCCTCCTCGGTATTAATCATGTTGGCCACCAGGTTCTGTATTTCGGGATCGGCTCCCGGCACGGTGATGTCGAACCGGATGTCGGGCTGGAACAGTTTGCCGGTGAGGTTGATGCCGCAGTTGACCGTCGCCGTCCCCGAGCTTTGCGAACTCAGGCCGGCATTCTCGATCAGCGGTTTGAGCGATGTCCGCAGGCGGTAGGCCGCCGTCAGGTTCACGATCGGGTCGGTCGGATCGCCCCGCCATTCGAGGGTTCCGCCCGGGTCGATGCTGAAGAATTTATTGACCAGGTAACCGCCCAGCGTAAAGAGATAGGTCCCTTCCGAAACCGTCAACTGGCCGTCCATCGTAAAAATATCGCGGTTGGGAACGATCGTCATGCGGAAACGTCCCGTACCTCGGCCCTTGATTTCGTCGCCGTAGCGCGAGTTCATCACAATGCGGGCCTCGGTGTTCGGAAGCACCGACAGGTTGAGGTTGATGCCCAGTTCGCTCGACGTGCGTTGCCGCACCTGGTTCCAGCGGCGGCGGAACGCTTCGATGGGCGATTCGACCTTGAGCGTGTCGTCGGGGTTAACAAAGCGGATGAAGGTGGCATCCGAGATGGTCGACACGTCGGAGAAAGGCATCACAAAGGTGGAATTTCCGGCCGTTTCGGCCCGGACGTCGAGGGTCGTGTTCCGTTCGTCGCCCGTTACCGAGAAGCTCCCCGTGCCGAACGCGTGGCCATAGAACAGGGGATTGTCTTGCGAAGAGGTGTTCAGGCACAACATGTCCTTGAAATCGTCGACTTTCACGCCGAAACGCAGCTTTTTGAAGTACTGGCTGTCGAACCAGGCCGATATTTTTCCCTGATTCTTCTGTTCGTCGTAGACCGGCACGGCGGGAAGCAGTTCGAAACGGTTGTTCCGAACCGTTATCAATCCGGACAAATCGTAGCGCACACGGGTGTAGTCAACCAGGGCCGAATAGGAGGCCACCCGGATGGTGCCGTTCAGCGTGGGGGTCTTTCCCGTGCCGGTGAGCTTGAGTTTCACGTCGGCCTGGCCCCGGGTTTCGGAAAGAATCCCTGTCAGCAGCGGTTCCAAATGGCGCATATCGAAACGGGGCATTTCGAATTCGACATCGAACCGTTTATTGTCGCTGTCGTACAAGCCGCGAATGGGTTCATCTCCCGTCCAGTCGGTGGCTCCGAAAAGGATGTGCCGATGCCGACCGTCCCAGCGGCTGTGAAAATCGACGGGTCCGCCGATGGGCAGGTCGTTCACCGCCAGCGAGTCGAAACGGATGGCTGCCGAGAACTGGATCTGTCCCAGCGGAGCCACCAGCTGCGCATCGCCCGAGGCGTATCCGGCCAATCGGTATCCCTGCCTTTCGACCAGTTGGGTCAGGGCCGAAATATCGACCCGATCCAACTCCACCCGCAGGATATCGGCTTCGGAGCGGCTGGCGCGGCCGTCGATCAACAGGTGCTGCCGGTCGCTCCTAAGGGCGAATCGGTGGAAGGTGATCCCTGTGGTGTCCAACACCACCCGGCTGCGATCGATCGACCACTGTCGGCCGCGATATTTAAACGGAGTGGGCGAGAATTCGACATCCAGACGGGGTGTTCCCTGGGGCGTCCGGGTAATGGTCGTGGTGGTGCTGATCAGGGCGTCCGACCCGTTCGATTCGTTGGCAAAGTGCGCCGCCAGGTCGATGCGGTTGCCGCGCAACCCGCCCACCAGCGAAAAATTGGGCAGGTCGAGCTTGCCGAAACCGAAATCCGAGGCGCTGGCGTAAAGCGACACCGAATCGCCCACGTTGCGGCTTTCGACCAACAGGCTGCCGATGTACATGTTCTGGCGGAAGATGTAGTCCGACTGGGCGCTCAGGCTGAACTGGTCGCGTTCGGGATTGAACAGGAACGTGAGCGAGGAACCCTGCGCTATTTCGAGTCCGGGGACGAAAATGGCGGCGATGTTGCTGGCCTGCTTCATCCTCAACTGCACCAGGTAGTCCCCCGGATTGAAGAGGTCGTGCGCCGCAGGCTGCGCAGGAGGCGATCCCGCAAGCGACGGAACGTAGCGGTGAAGGGTTCGGGTGAAATAGCGGAACAGGTTCTCGTAGCTGTTGGTGCCGCGCAAATCGAGGTCGGCCACGTCGGAACGCATGGAAAAGCGCTTGGCGTCCGGGCCGTTTTGCGCCTCGAAACGGACGATTCCCGTGCGCACCGTATCGATGTGGTTGATGTAGTCGAGCCGATCGATCACCGCCGTGCCGTTCACGTCGTCGAGGGTGCTTCCGGTGGCGTGCGCGCGAAAACGCATCGAGAGCTGCGACACGCTGTCGCGCCGGTTCAGGTGCAGGGCCCGCAGGTCGGCCCGGCGAAGGTCCATCTCGAAGTCGTACACCGGCACCGTGTCGGCCACGTCGAAGCGACCGTTGGTAACGAAGGTGAGGTTCGGGTCGTCGCACGAGATGTGTCCCTCGAAAAGCGTACCCAGGAAACGGCCCTCCATGCGGATGTCGTTGTAGTCGTACCCCTTGTAGAAAAAGCGGTTGATGGCCGCCCGGGTTTGAACCGTCATGGAATCCCCGATCACCTCGGCGTCCACGTTGGCTTCGGCGGTGATGGCGCCCATTTCGGCGGCGCGGAGGAGTTGTCCCAGCTCAAAATCGTTGGCGGCAAGGTGTCCCTTGAAACGGGTTCGCGCCCCGGCCGAGGACAAAAACTGGAGCTTCCCCAGCACGCTTCCCTGATCGGTGGTCAGTCGTCCGTCGGCCACAAAATCTTTCAGCCGACCGACAAAGTGGCCGTTGAAATGGATCTCTCCGCCGCGTTCCAGCAGGTCGCTCATTCCGTTGAGCGGTTTGTTGGTCAGTTCGCGGTAAAGTTCCCGTATGTCCTCGCCCCGGGTGGCCAGGCGGTCGAGCTGGAAATGAAACTGCGCGGAGTCGATTTTGGGCAGTCCCTCGATCGAAAACTGGAATCCCAGTTCGGTGTTGCCTGCGTGCGCCTCGGTGATAAAGCCCTCCAGGTGCCGGACGGGTCCGCGCACTTCGCCCGAAAAGGAGAGTACGGTGGGTATCTCGGTCGGACGGCGGGTGAAGGCGGCAATGGTGCGGTAGGCCAGCGACGAGGGTTCGATCACCGCGTCGAATTCCACCTCGCTGGTGAAATTGTTGAACGCCCGCCAGCGGTCGTAAAAAAAGTTCAGGTGGTGGAATACAAGCGACGAATGGTCGGTTTTGAGTTTCAACCGCTCCAGCCTCAGGCCCGTCCCGTTGACGATCGCACGGCGTGCCGAGAGTTCGTTCAGGGCGAAACCGCTTTTCTCCCGGAAGGCGATCTGTTCGATGCGGCAGCGGATGTCGTCGTCGGCAATGCGCAGATCGGCCACCCGAATGGCGACCCCGCGCAGGTCGAGGTCTTTGAAGTTGACCCCGAAAGGTTTCGGTTCGGGCCGGTAGACCCTGTACATGAAGCGTACCCCGTCGAGCTCCACCCCGTCGGCCCGCAAGCGGAAGACGGCGCGGTTGGTTTTCGGTTTTTTGGACTTGAGCGGATCGAAAACCCGTTTGATGTTCATCACCCCCAGCGAATCTTTGGCCAGGCCGACCGTTCCGCCGAAAAGCACAACCCGTTTCAGGATGATTTCGTCCGAGAAAAGGGTGGCGAAACGGAAACCCGCGTCCAGCCGGTCGACGTAAAGCAGGGTGTCTTTGGTGGTGGGGTCTTCGATGTAGAGTCCCTCGAAAACCGCCCGGTTGAACAGGGCGATCTGCACGTGGCGCACCGAGAAGGTGGTTCCCGTCTTTTGGGTCAGCCAGTCTGTCAGGCGGCCCACGGCGTAGTTTTGCACGGCGCCGATCTGCAGGATCAGTCCGGCCACGACCGGCAGCACAACCCCTGCCAAAAGAACCGAGCAAAGCGCCGTAAGCAGCACCCGCAATCCCCGCCGCGGGCGGGGTGTGGACAAGGGAGTGATTTCGGGGGCTTGATTCATCGGCAACTGTACAGCACGTGCAACGTACAAAGATAGGGATAGTTTTGGTTTTTAACGCGCCCCGCCCACTGCGGCATAGGTGCGAAAGTCGATGGAACGGGGTTCGGAAAACCGGCGGAAAATCGTACCTTTGCACGAAATTCCTACAAACAGCGCATCCCATGATTTTACTTCAAGTTGCCACCGCCGCCGCCAAGCCCGAAACCATCGGATTCGGTTCGCTGATCCTTGCCGGGGGATGGTTGATGATTCCGCTCTTTTTGCTGCTCGGCATCTCGACCTTCATCTTTTTCGAACGCTGGTGGGCCATCCGCCAGGCCAGCACAAAGAACGACGTCGCCTTTATGAACCGGGTACGCGACCTGCTCTACGAGGGCCGTCCCGACATAGCCGTCCAGTTTTGCCGCAGCCAGCGCACCCCCATGGGGCGGATGATCGAGCGCGGCATCCTGGCCCTGGGCCGTCCCAAGGCCGACATACAGGCTTCGATCGAAAACATCGCCAACCTCGAAGTTTCTCGGCTCGAAACAGGCCTTCCCTTCCTGGCCACCACGGCGGGCGGAGCGCCGATGATCGGCTTTCTGGGAACCGTGATCGGGATGGTGCAGGCCTTTATGGACCTTTCGGCAGCCGGAGGGGCCGTCGACCTGTCGCTGCTTTCGGGAGGGATGTACACCGCCATGATCACCACCGTCGGCGGCCTTGTGGCCGGCATTCCCGCCTATTTCGGATACAACTACCTGATCACCCGCATCGAAAAGCTGGTATTCCAAATGGAGGCCAACTCGATCGCTTTCATGGATATTGTGGCCGCCCGCGAACCCAACAAGCTCTGACGCCATGGCCATTAAACGAAGCAACAAGATCGATATGTCCCCCTCGTCGGCCTCGATGACCGACCTGATGTTCCTGCTGCTGATCTTTTTGATGATCGCCATGACCCTGAACAACCCCAACGCCCTTAAGTTGCTGTTGCCCAAGAGTTCGACCCCCAATAAAGAGAAACCCTACACCACCGTTTCGATCACCGCCGACCTGCAATACTACGTCGAAACCACGCAGGTTCCGTTCGAACAGGTCGAGTCGATCCTGATGGGCAAGCTCGAAGGGATGCAGGAACCCACCATATCGCTCCACAGCGACGGGCGCGTCCCCGTGAACGAAATCGTCAAAGTGATGAACATCGCCCGCGACCACAACTACAAACTGGTGCTGGCCACCGACCCCGAATAGACCGATGATCAATCCCGAAACACTTGTCTGCACACGCGTCCAGCAAGCCGTGGCCGCGCTCTACGGAGCCGTCGACCCCGCGCTGGTGCAAGTGAGCAAAACCCGCAAAGAGTTCGAAGGCGACTACACCCTGGTTACCTTCGCGCTGCTGAAAACCAGCCGCAAAAGCCCCGAAGCCACCGCGCAGGAGATCGGCCAATGGCTCACGGCCAACGCCCCCGAGGTGTGCGCCTTCAACGTCATCAAAGGCTTTCTGAACCTGTCGCTGACGGACGGATTCTGGAACGGCATGTTGAGCGAAATCTCCGGCGACGACCGCTACGGCTTCGCCCCGCCGAGCGACCGCACCGTGATGGTCGAATACTCGTCGCCCAACACCAACAAACCGCTCCACCTGGGACACATCCGCAACAACCTGCTGGGGTACTCCGTGGCCGAAATCCTGAAGGCAAACGGACACAACACCCTAAAGGTCAATCTGGTGAACGACCGGGGGATCCACATCTGCAAGTCGATGCTGGCCTGGCAAAAGTTCGGCGACGGCGAAACCCCCGAAAGCTCCGGCAAAAAAGGCGACCACCTGGTGGGCGACTACTACGTGGCTTTCGACAAAGCCTACAAAGCCCAGATCAAAGAGCTGACCGCCAACGGCATGCCCGAGGAAGAGGCCAAGAAACAGGCCCCGATCATGCTCGAAGCGCAACAGATGCTCCGCCGCTGGGAGGCCAAAGACCCCGAAGTCTACGCCCTGTGGGAACGCATGAACGGCTGGGTGTACGACGGCTTCGAACAAACCTACCGTTCGCTGGGCGTGTCGTTCGACCACACCTACTACGAATCGAACACCTACCTGCTGGGCAAGGAGATCGTGCAAAAAGGATTGGAGAGCGGCGTATTCTTCCGCAAGGAGGACGGCTCGGTGTGGATCGACCTGACGGCCGACGGCCTCGACCAAAAGTTGCTGCTGCGCGGCGACGGCACCTCGGTATACATGACCCAGGACCTCGGCACGGCCGTCGAACGGTTCGACCAGTACCGGCTGGACGACCTGGTTTACGTGGTGGGGAACGAACAGAACTACCACTTCCAGGTACTCAAGCTGATCCTCGACAAGCTGGGTTACGCCTGGGCCGGCCACATTTTCCACCTTTCGTACGGAATGGTCGAACTGCCCGAGGGGAAGATGAAATCGCGCGAGGGCACCGTTGTCGACGCCGACGACCTGATGGCCGAGATGGTCGCCACCGCCCATGAAATGGCCCAGGAGATGGGCAAACTCGACGGCCTGAACAGCGAAGAGGTCGACCAGATCAGCCGCACCGTAGGCATGGGCGCCCTGAAGTACTTCATTCTGAAGGTCGACCCCCGCAAGACCATGCTCTTCAACCCCAAGGAATCAATCGACTTCAACGGCAACACGGGGCCTTTCATCCAGTACACCCACGCCCGCATCAAGTCGCTGGCCCGCCGCGCCGCCGGGCAGGGAATCGACCCGACCGGATGGATCGACCTGCAACGCACGCTGGAACCGAAAGAGACCGAACTGATCAAACTGCTCGCCGAATTCGCCCCCGCCGTACGGCAGGCCGGAAACGAGTACTCCCCGGCCGTCATCGCCTCGTACGCCTTCGAGCTGGCCAAAGAGTTCAACCAATACTACCACGACTACCCCATCCTGAAAGAGGAAGTCGCCGCCGCCGACAAACGGTTCCGCACGGGACTGGCCGTCGAGGTGGCCCGAATCCTGAAACGGGCCATGGGGCTGCTGGGGATCGAAGTTCCCGAAAGAATGTAAACCGCCATGTTTGAAAACCTAAGCGATAAACTCGAACGGTCGTTCAAGCTCCTCAAGGGGCAGGGACGGATCACCGAAATCAACATTGCCGAGAGCCTCAAAGAGATCCGGCGCGCCCTGGTCGACGCCGACGTCAACTACAAAGTGGCCAAAACCTTCACCGATCAGGTAAAACAAAAGGCGATCGGAGCCGAAGTGATCAAGTCGGTCAACCCGGGGCAGATGATCGTCAAGATCATCCACGACGAACTGGCCGCCCTGATGGGCGGAAGCGCAGCCCCCATCAACCTTAAAGACACTCCCGCCATCATTCTGGTGGCCGGCCTGCAGGGGTCGGGAAAGACCACCTTTTGCGGCAAGCTGGCCCTGCACCTCAAGAAAAAGGGACGCGGCGTGGGCCTCATCGCCGGCGACGTCTACCGTCCCGCCGCCATCGAGCAACTCCGGCTGCTGGGCGAGCAAGTCGGGGTCGAAGTCTACACCGAGCCCGACAACAAAAACGTGGTCGAACTGGTGCAAAACGGCATCAAACAACTCAAATCCAGGGGGCTGAACACCATCATCGTCGACACCGCCGGACGGTTGGCCATCGACGAACAGATGATGGCCGAGATCACCGCCGTCAAAGCCGCCATCCGCCCCTCGGAAACCCTTTTCGTGGTCGATTCGATGACCGGACAGGACGCCGTGAACACCGCCCGCGAATTCAACCAGCGGCTGGATTTCGACGGCGTGGTACTCACCAAACTCGACGGCGACACCCGGGGCGGGGCGGCCATCTCGATCCGCTCGGTGGTCGACAAACCGCTCAAATTCGTCTCGACGGGCGAAAAAATGGAAGCCCTCGACGTGTTCCACCCCGACCGCATGGCCGACCGCATCCTGGGCATGGGCGACATCGTTTCGCTGGTGGAACGGGCGCAGGAACAGATCGACGAAGAACAGGCCCGCATCCTGCAAAAGAAGATGGCCCGCGACCAGTTCACCATGGCCGACTTCCTGACCCAGATCCAGCAGATCAAGAAGGTGGGCAACATGAAAGACCTGGCCTCGATGATCCCCGGGGTGGGCAAAGCGCTCAAAGACGTGGACATGGACAACGACATGTTCAAGCAAACCGAGGCGATCATCCAGTCGATGACCCCCGCCGAACGCGAAAACCCCGAACTGCTGAACGCCGTCCGCCGCCAGCGGGTGGCCAGGGGGAGCGGCACCACCGTGGCCGACGTAAACCGCCTGCTGAAGCAGTTCGACCAAATGCGCAAAATGATGAAAATGATGGCCGGAGCCGGCGGCGGAGGAGCCATGTCGAAACTTTCGGGCGCCATGTCGGCCATGAAGCAAATGCGCGGCATGCAGCGATAGCCTCTTTGGAAAACATAAACCCCCTGTAAACCCATGCAACTGATCGACGGAAAAGAGGTCTCCGCAGCCCTCAAGCAAAAACTGGCCGCAGAGGTGGCCGCCCTGACCCGCAAACCGATGCTGGTGGCCATTCTGGTGGGCCACGACGGCGCCAGCGAAACCTACGTGGGGCACAAAGAGAAAATGTGCGCCGACATCGGCATGCGTTCGCAAGTACTCCGCTTCGAGGACGACATCACAGAGGCTTTCCTGCTGAACGAAATCGCCAAACTGAACGCCGACCCCGAAGTGGATGGTTTCATCGTGCAGATGCCCCTGCCGCGCCACATCTCGGAACAGAAAGTGATCGAGGCGATCGACCCCCGCAAGGACGTGGACGGGTTCCACCCCGTCAACGTGGGGCGGATGATCCTGGGCCTGCCCGCCTACGTTTCGGCCACGCCCGACGGCATTTGCGAACTGCTGAAATACTACAAGATCGAAACCTCCGGCAAAAATTGCGTGGTGGTAGGCCGCAGCAACATCGTGGGCCGTCCGATGGCCAACCTATTGTCGTCCAAAGAGTTCGACTGCACCGTAACCATCTGCCACAGCCGCACCCGCGACCTGAAAGAGCAATGCGCCCGGGCCGATATCCTCGTGGCGGCGCTCGGCAAGGCGCACTTTGTTACGGCCGACATGGTCAAACCCGGGGCCGTAGTGATCGACGTGGGCATCACCCGCGTACCGAGCGACCAAACCAAAAACGGATGGAAACTGCTGGGCGACGTCGATTTCGACAACGTGGCCCCCGCGTGCAGCTACATCACGCCCGTACCGGGCGGCGTGGGACCGATGACCATCGTCTGTCTGATGAAAAACACGCTGTTGGCCGCCAAAGGGGCCATCTACCCCAAGCAGTAACCTTAAGGGCACAGGGTAATCACCTGCCTTATGCAGGATGCCGCCGGCGGAGGATGTAAACGAGCCGCAGGCGCGGTGAGCAGCCCGCCTCATGGGGCGGCGGCGGACTGCAGGTGTCGCCGAAGCGACACCTCAAACAAACAGCATAACCCAGAATAAATAGTAAAGGCGGTCCTGTGGATACCAACCATGCTGCAACCCGGACATCCCAAATCGAAATGACCAAAAAGGTAGCCTTCTATACCCTGGGCTGCAAGCTCAATTTTGCCGAAACGGCCACCCTGGCGCGACAGTTCGCCGAGGGGGGATACAGCCGGGCGGCCAAAGGCGAGCGGGCCGACATCTGCGTGATCAACACCTGTTCGGTAACCGAACATGCCGACAAGAAGTGCCGCAACGTGGTGCGCAAGGTAACCCGCGAACATCCCGGCGCTCTGGTCGCCGTTACGGGTTGCTACGCCCAGCTCAAACCCCACGACCTGGCCGCCATCGAGGGGGTCGACCTGGTGATCGGGAACAACGATAAAGGGTCGCTCTACGACCAGGTGGTCGCCCTGGGGGCCAAAGGCGGGGCCGTGGTACACACCTGCGAGGCCGACGAGATACAATCCTTTTTCTCGGCCTTTTCGACCACCGACCGCACCCGCGCCTTCCTGAAAGTGCAGGACGGCTGCAACTACCGCTGTTCGTACTGCACCATTCCGTTGGCCCGCGGAGCCAGCCGCAACAGCTCCGTCGCCGAGCTGGTGGAGGAGGCCCGGAAGATCGCCGCCACCGGCGCCAAAGAGGTGGTGCTGACCGGCGTAAACATCGGCGACTTCGGCCGCACCACGGACGAGTCGTTCCTCGACCTGATCCGCGCCCTGGAACCTGTCGAGGGGGTGGAACGCTACCGGATCTCGTCGATCGAGCCGAACCTGCTGACCGACGAGGTGATCGCTTTCTGCGCCGCCTCGCGCAAGTTTCAGCCCCATTTCCACATCCCGCTCCAGTCGGGCGACGACCGCCTGCTGGGACTGATGCGCCGCCGCTACACCACCGCCGCGTTCGCCCAACGGATCGCAGCCGTCAAACGGGCCATGCCCGATGCCTTTATCGGGATCGACATCATTGTCGGTTTTCCGGGCGAAACAGCCGAAACGTTCCAGCAGGTGTACCGCTTCATCGAGTCGGTGGAACCCGCTTTTCTGCACATCTTTCCCTACTCCGAACGCCCCAACACACCCGCCATCGACCTGCCGGACAAAGTATCTCCGGCCGAAAGCGCCGGGCGGGTCAGGCAGTTGGGAGAACTTTCCGACCGGTTGCACGCCGCTTTCTGCGAGCGGTTTACGGGGCAGACGCTGCCCGTGCTGTTCGAATCGACCCGCCGCGGAGGCATGATGCGGGGCTTCACCCCGAACTACATCCAGGTCGAGGCGCCGTACGACCGCGCACAGATCAACCGGATCGCCCCCGTCCGCCTGGAACAGACAAACGGGGAGATCGTTACCGGAACAATAACAGAGGGATAGGCGGCGGGCTTCGAGCCGCGCACGCCGCGGAATCAGTTGCCCGTCAGGGCCATCAGTTGCTCTTCGATCGCCTTGATCTTCGCTTCGGCGTCGGTGCGTTTGGCCTGTTCGTTTTCAAGCACCTTGGCGGGGGCGCCCTGTACAAAGCGTTCGTTCGAGAGCTTTTTCATGACACTTTCGAGAAACCCTTGCAGGTAATCCAACTCCTTGGCCAAGCGGTCGATCTCGGCCTCCACGTCGATGCTGGCCGTAAGCGGCACGAAGTATTCGGTGGTTTTCACCAGGAACGACACGGCTCCCGAGGGCTTTTCGGACACGGCCCGCAACGCCGACAGGTTGCCCATTTTTTCAAGAATCGATGAAAACTCGGCGGGGAAATTCTCATCGGCCAGGTACAGCAATTCGAGCGGCTCTTTCTGGGCGATGTTCTTCTCCTTGCGGATGTTGCGCAAGGCGGTAATCACCTCCGAAGCAAGGGCGAAGCGGTCGATCAGGGCGGGGGTTCCGTCGGACAGGGCGGCATAGCGGCTCACCATGATACTCTCCTGTTCGGCCCGGGGACGCAGGTAGTGCCAAATTTCTTCGGTGATGAACGGCATGTAGGGATGCAACTGCTGGAGCAGTTGCTCGAAAAACTCGACCGTGCGGCGCTTCGTTTCCGCGTCGATCGGCGACCCGTAGGCCGGTTTCACCATTTCGAGGTAGTTGCCCGAGAAATCGTCCCAGAACAGTTTATACAACGCCATCAGGGCGTCGGAAAGGCGGAAGGCGGCGAAATCGTCGTTGATCTGGGCCACCGTTTTGGCCAGCAGGGTTTCGAACCACCGGATGGCCATTTGGGCCGCCTCGGGCTGGGCGGCGGTTTCGGACACTTCCCACATCGTAGTCAGGCGGAACGAATTCCAAATTTTATTGCCGAAATTCCGGCCCTGCTCGATCTGGGTCTCGTCCCAGATGATGTCGTTTCCGGCGGTGGTGCAGAGCATCATGGCCACGCGGATGCTATCGGCGCCGTATTTTTCGATCAAATCGAGCGGATCGGGCGAATTGCCCAGCGACTTGCTCATCTTGCGGCGCAGTTTGTCGCGCACAATGCCGGTCAGGTAAACGTTCGAAAAGGGTCGTTCGCCCATGTATTCGTATCCGGCGATGATCATGCGGGCCACCCAGAAAAAGAGGATCTCGGGGGCCGTAACCAGGTCGTTCGTGGGGTAGTAGTACTTAATGTCGGGGTTGCCGGGTTTGACGAAACCGTCGAAAACCGAAATGGGCCACAACCACGAACTGAACCAGGTGTCCAGCACGTCGGGATCCTGCCGCAGGTCGGCCGCGGTGAGCGCCGGATTCTTGGCCCGGGCCAGCGCCAGCGCCTCGGCGGGCGTTTCGGCCACCACGTAGCCCCCTTCGGGCAGGTAGTAGGCCGGAATTTGCTGCCCCCACCACAGTTGGCGGCTCACGCACCAGTCCTTCACGTTCTCCATCCAGTGGCGGTAGGTGTTGCGGAACTTGTCGGGAATCAGCCGCACGGTATCTTCCATCACCGCTTTGAGGGCCGGTTGCGAAAGCTCTTCCATGCGCAGGAACCACTGCATGGAGAGTTTCGGTTCGATCACCGCCCCGCTCCGTTCCGAAGTCCCCACTTTGTTCACATAGGCTTCCACCTTTTCGAGCAGTCCGGCCGCCTCCAAATCGCCCTCGATCTGCTTGCGGACGGCAAAACGATCCATCCCGCGGTACATGGCTCCGTGGTCGTTCAGGGTGCCGTTGTCGTTGAAAATATCGATCGCCTCCAGGTTGTATTTTTCGCCCAGCAGGTAGTCATTCACATCGTGGGCCGGGGTAACCTTCAGGGCTCCGGTGCCGAATTCGAGGTCGACGTAGCTGTCGGTGATCACGGGAATCGAACGGTCGATCAGCGGCACCAACACCCGTTTGCCGTGCAGGGCGGCGTAACGCGGGTCGTCGGGATGCACGCAAAGGGCCGTGTCGCCCAATATGGTTTCGGGGCGGGTGGTGGCCACTACGATGTACTGACCGGCGGGGTCGCCGTCGACCTTGTAGCGCAGGTAGTAGAGTTTTCCCTGCTGTTCCTGGTAGATCACCTCTTCGTCCGACAGGGCGGTTTGGGCGGCGGGGTCCCAGTTGACCATTCGCACGCCGCGGTAGATTTTTCCCTTGTTGTACAGGTCGACGAAGACCTTGATCACGCTCCGGCTCAGCGGCTCGTCCATCGTAAAGCGGGTGCGTTCCCAGTCGCACGAGGCGCCCAGTTTTTTGAGCTGTTCGAGGATGATGCCTCCGTGCTTCTCTTTCCACTCCCAGGCGTGGCGCAGGAATTCCTCGCGCGTGAGGCTGCTTTTCTCAATCCCTTCGGCCTTGAGTTTTTGCACCACTTTGGCCTCGGTGGCGATCGAGGCGTGGTCGGTTCCCGGCACCCAGCAGGCGTTCTTTCCCTGCATCCGCGCACGGCGCACCAACACGTCCTGAATGGTGTTGTTGAGCATGTGGCCCATGTGCAACACGCCCGTTACGTTGGGCGGAGGGATCACCATCGCGTAAGGCTCGCGGTGGTCGGGAGTCGAGCGGAAAAAACCCTGCTCCATCCAGTAGTCGTACCACTTTTGCTCTTTCTGGGCGGGATCGTATTTGGCAGGTATTTCTGACATTTTGTCTGGTTTTATCGAAAATCTTACTTTTGCATAGTTCTTGTTAGATACCAAGAACCCCCTTTTCGCGTTTATACGCTAAAGGCGCAAATGTAACAAACTTTCCCGACACGGGGAAGTCCCCATTTCCTGATCCTCCATGAGCAAAGAAGATATTTTCGACCAATTCTCCAGCATTTCAGACATGCTGGATGGCAAGACCCAAGTGATTCCCATCGTTTCGTCCGACGACGACGAGACTGCGCACAGCGCAAAAATTCCCGAAATCCTCCCCATCCTGACCCTCCGCAGCTCGGTGCTTTTTCCGGGCGCCATCACCCCCATTACCGTGGGCCGCGAAAAATCGATGCGGCTGGTGCGCGAGGTGGAAAAAAACGGCCTGATGCTGGGTGCCCTGCTCCAGCGCGATTCGGGCGTGGAAAATCCCGGCCCCGAAGACCTGTACAGCGTGGGAACGGCCGCACGCATCCTCAAGGTACTCGAAATGCCGAACGGCAACCTGACGGTGATCTTGCACGGCATCGAAAAGTTCGAGGTGCGCGAGTTCGTCTCCTCCGACCCCTTCTTCAAGGCGATCGTCAATCCGCTGAAAGACATCCTGCCCGAAAAGGCCGGCATCGAACTCGACGCGCTGATCGAATCGGTTAAGGAGATCGCCCTAAACATCATCAACCAGTCCCCCTCGATTCCGCAGGAGGCCACCTTCGCCATCAAAAACATCGACAGCCGGCGGGGCATCATCAACTTCATCAGTTCGAACATCGAACTGCCCGACTCCGACCGCCAGGCGCTGCTCGAAGCCCCCGGACTGGTGGCCCGTGCACGCAAACTGCTCGAAATCCTGGTGCGCGAACAGCAACTGATCGAACTCAAGAACGAAATCCAGTCGAAAGTCAAGGAGGACATCGACCAGCAACAACGCGAATACTACCTCCAACAACAAATCCGCACCATCCAGGACGAACTGGGAGGAAACCCCTCGGAGCGCGAACTGGACGAGCTGCGCGAAAAGGCCAAAGACAAAAAATGGGGCGAACCGATCCGCGAACTGTTCGAGAAAGAGATGCTCAAGCTCGACCGGATGAACCCCTCGGTGGCCGAATACTCCGTACAGTTGAACTACCTGCAGCTACTGCTCGAACTTCCGTGGGACGAGACCACCCCCGACAACCTGGACCTGAAACGGGCCCAACGCCAGATGGACAAAGACCACTTCGGGCTGGACGACGTGAAGGAGCGTATCCTCGAACACCTGGCCGTGCTGAAACTCAAAGGCGACCTGAAGAGTCCGATCATCTGCCTGTACGGCCCTCCGGGCGTGGGCAAGACCTCGCTGGGCAAATCGGTGGCCGAATCGCTGGGACGTAAATTCGGACGCATCTCGCTGGGCGGCCTGCACGACGAGGCCGAAATCCGCGGACACCGCCGCACCTACATCGGCGCCATGCCCGGACGGATTATCCAAACCATCCGCCGCGCCGGATCGTCCAACCCGGTAATCATCCTCGACGAGATCGACAAAGTGGGGCAAAGCAACCACGGAGACCCCGCCTCGGCGCTGCTCGAAGTACTCGACCCCGAACAAAACAGCACGTTCCACGACAACTACCTCGACACGGAATACGACCTGTCGAAAGTGCTGTTCATCGCCACGGCCAACAACGTGGGAGCCATCTCGCCCGCCCTGCGCGACCGGATGGAGATGATCAACGTCAGCGGCTACCTGCTGGAAGAGAAAGTCGAAATCGCCCGCCGCCACCTGCTTCCCAAACAGCTCGAAGCGCACGGGGTGCCCGCCGCGAAGCTCAAGCTGGGCAAAAAGGCCCTGGAAAAGGTGATCATTGAATACACCCGCGAATCGGGCGTGCGCACCCTCGATAAATTGCTGGCCAAAATTGCCCGCTACCGAGCCAAGGAGATCGGTATGGAGGAGAACTACCCCGTAGAACTCACCCCCGAAGTCGTCGAAAAAATACTGGGCGTTCCGCGCTACACCAACGAACTGTACGAGGGGAACAAACACGTGGGCGTGGTAACCGGCCTTGCGTGGACCGAAGTCGGGGGCGACATCCTGTACATCGAATCGTCGCTCAACCCGGGCAAGGGAAACCTGATCATCACCGGCAACCTGGGCGAGGTGATGAAAGAGTCGGCCTCGATCGCCCTGGGATGGATCAAAGCCCACGGCCCGCAACTGGGCATCAAGCAGGAACAGTTCGAACAGAACGACATCCACATCCACGTACCCGAGGGAGCCATTCCCAAAGACGGCCCTTCGGCCGGGATCACCATGGTTACGGCGCTGGCATCGGTCTTCACGGGCCGCAAGGTGCGCCTGAAAATCGCCATGACCGGCGAAACCACCCTGCGGGGCAAGGTGCTTCCCGTGGGCGGGGTGAAAGAGAAGATCCTGGCCGCAAAACGCGCCGGAATCACCGAAATCATCCTGAGTCAGGAGAACCGCAAGGACATCGAAGACATCAAACCCGAATACGTGAAAGGGCTCTCGTTCCACTACGTGGCCACGCTCGACGACGTACTCAAACTGGCCCTGGAGTAATCCCTCCGGCCCGTGCTACTGCCCATCGCGGCCCGACCTTACAAGCAGGTCGGGCCGCGATGTTAATGACTAATTCGTAGGAAGATTGCCCTTTGTCGGGCGTTTTAAAAAAAGGTTGTCGCCGCGAACGTTTGCGTAAGGGGAGGCCGCAGCCGGGCGACTCGTCCCCTACTCCTGATGCAGCACCTGCCAAAGCAGGTCCTTGAGTTGGGCGAGGTGATACCCCGTGGCCGACGAAATAAACAGGCGTGGCACCCGCTGCAACTGCGGAGCCAAGGTCAGTTCCTGATCGATGCCCGCCATCAGCTCCTCGTCCAGCAAGTCGCTTTTGGTCAGGGCCAACACACGGGCCTTGTCCAGCAATTCGGGGTTGTACTGGGTCAACTCGTTCAGCAGGATGTCGTATTCGTCCACGATGCTTTTTGTGTCGGCCGGAATCATGAACAACAACACCGAGTTGCGCTCGATGTGGCGCAGAAAACGGGTTCCGATCCCCTTGCCCAGGTGCGCCCCCTCGATGATGCCCGGGATGTCGGCCACCACGAACGACTTGAAGTCGCGGTACTCCACAATGCCCAGGTTGGGCTCGAGGGTGGTAAAGGCGTAATCGGCAATTTTGGGGCGAGCCGCCGAGATGGCAGCCAGCAGGGTCGATTTTCCGGCATTCGGAAAGCCCACCAGTCCCACGTCGGCCAGCACCTTCAGTTCCAGCACGAACCACCCCTCCTGCAACGGTTCGCCGGGTTGTGAATAACGGGGCGCCTGGTTGGTGGCGGTGCGGAAATGCCAGTTGCCCTGCCCTCCCCGGCCTCCTTTTACGAGGATCGCCTCCTGTCCGTCCTCGGTTACCTCGGCCACCACGTCGCCCGATTCGGCGTCGCGCGCCAGGGTACCCAGCGGTACGTCGATGTAGACGTCTTTCCCGTCGCGGCCGTGGCTTTTGGCTCCGCTGCCCCGCTGGCCGTTTTCGGCCATTTGGTGGCGTTGGTATTTCAGGTGCAGCAGGGTCCAGTACTGGGTGTTTCCGCGCAGGATGACGTGGCCGCCACGCCCGCCGTCGCCGCCGTCTGGGCCGCCGAATTCCACGAATTTTTCGCGCCGGAAGTGGCTCGATCCCGCCCCCCCCTCGCCCGAGCGGCAATATATTTTAACGTAGTCTACAAAGTTTGAACCGGCCATCGCTTTACATAAGTTTGCCAAACCATCACGCACCAGGTCAGCAGGAACAGCCACTGGTTCAGGTCGAGTGTGTCGAAAAAGAAGTGCATCACAGCCGGCGGACAGATCAGGTCGATCGGCATCAACACCAGCACCGCCAAATTCACCCAATAGAGTACACGGTCGAACAGGCGGCGGTCGGCCTGTGTCCAGTACCACAACAGGTAGCCCAGCAGGGCAATGACGTAGGTGTGCTTTTCGGCCGCGTTGCTGAACAGGATCATCCAGCCCATCAGTATGCCGACGCTTTGGATACGGAACGCGAAATCGCCGAAACGTTTCCGGTTCGCCACCACCAGCACCGCCAGCAGGGCCAGCACCCCGGTTTGAACGTAGTGGATGCAGGCGGGCAGGTGTTCGCCCCACAGCACGCGGATGTTGAAAAAAGTTTCGAACACGCGGGTGTCCTTGTGGCTCCCCAGCGCATCGAACCAGCTTCCGTAATAGGCGGGCAGTTCGCCCAGGGGGATCTTCACCGCAGGGAGCAGCAGCAGCCCGGCGGCGATCAGGGCCGTCCAGCCCATGTTCCGCCAAAATTTGGGATAAAACAGCAGGATGCTCAATTCAAAAAGGCCGTACACTTTGGTCAACGCCGACACAAGGATCAGCAAAATCGCCCAGGGAGCCCGGCCCCGTTCCAGCAGGGTAAAGGCAAACAGGTAGATGTAGGCGATGGCCACGTTGTACTGAAACGAAAGCTGCGTAACGGCCAGCAGGGGTAGCGTATACAGCAGGATACGGGCCTTGGTGCGGTCGTCGAACCGAGGCAGGGTATAGATCGCCAGCGCATACATGCCGTAGTTGAACAGGTTCCAGGCGAACGGCCCCAGCCAGCCGGGCAGGTAGGCGAACGGAGCGAAAAGCAGGTTGAACAGCGGCCCGTACAAAAACCAGTCAAGGCCGTGGCGCATCCACTGTTCGCCGTAGGGCGATATGCCGTTCCAGAAATCGAGCGTGGCGTTCTGAAAAATCAGGAAGTTGAGCTGGCGGCCCCGCATCACCTCCATCAGCGAAACCAAAAAAGCGATGGCAAGCCCGAGCAGCATCACATTGCGGAATGTGAGTATTTTAAGTCCTTTTTGCATGCTTCGAGGGATTGTTTTTCGCCTCCAAAGGTACGCTTTTTTTCGGGCGGGGATTTGCGGATGCCGAAAAGTTCATTACCTTTGTCGTCGCAATTGAGTGGCCGATGTAGCTCAGTTGGCCAGAGCAGCTGATTTGTAATCAGCTGGTCGGGGGTTCGAATCCCTCCATCGGCTCGAAGAATCGACCGGCGGAAGGAGCAACCAAAACCCGCCCTCCCTGCCAAAGGGAAACCCGGTGGAAACCAGGCGGCAAGCACGCCGCGGGAAACCACTCAGGGGGAACGGGAGCGAGGTCGGGAACGTACATTGAAATCGGGCGAATACCAGAGTGGCCAAATGGGGCAGACTGTAAATCTGCTGTCTTCGACTTCGGTGGTTCGAATCCATCTTCGCCCACCCAACAGAGAGACAGCGACACAAAAACCCTTCACTCGGTAAACGCTTTTCAAAAGCAACCAAGCGGAAATAGCTCAGTCGGTAGAGCATCAGCTTCCCAAGCTGAGGGTCGCGAGTTCGAGCCTCGTTTTCCGCTCCAGACAGAGCGAGTGGGACGGGCGATCGATCGCCAAGCGATTTTGTGCCTCCCTCGGTTTTGAGCCGCAAAGGCGAAAGCCGCAGCCGTCTGCTCGAAAAAAATTGCTGTTGTAGCTCAGTGGTAGAGCACTTCCTTGGTAAGGAAGAGGTCACGAGTTCAATCCTCGTCAACAGCTCAATGAAAAAAGACCTTTCAGAGGGAGTAAGAATACGTTCTTGAAATACATTTTGCGGAAATAGCTCAGTTGGTAGAGCACAACCTTGCCAAGGTTGGGGTCGCGAGTTCGAGTCTCGTTTTCCGCTCAAAAGGCCTCCTAGCGGAGGCCTTTCTTGTATCCAAACAATTCTGCCAAGCGTTGCCTCCCTCGGCTTTCCGGCACCGGCCAACAACTCTTTTTTACTTTATCTTTACGCCACCGTTTAACTCCAAAACCATGGCAACCATCTTCAAGTCAAACCGGAGGGAATTCAAAGAAGAACCCGGGAAGATCGATCCCTTCAGGCTCTTTTCCGACGTCTCCATCAAGCAAAAAACGGGAACATCCGAAAACCTCAACTTCGACCTGAGGCAGTTGAATCCGGGCCAATATTCCGCGCCCTACCACTTTCACAACTACGCCGAAGAGCTGTTTATGATCGTTTCCGGTGCGGCAACACTAAGAACCGCCGCCGGACTGGAAGTCGTCGGCAGCGGCGACCTGGCGTTCTTTGAGCGGGGCGAAACGGGCGCGCACCAACTCTACAACCACACGGACGATCCGTGCATCTATCTGGATGTAAGGACTTTCATCGGGTACGACGTATGCGAATACCCCGATTCGAACAAGCTGTTCCTCGCCCCGTCGTACGAAGTGTTCCGCAAAGACTCGAAAGTGGGCTATTTTGACGGAGAGGAGAACATAAAGGAAATATGGGCCCAATTGACCGGGGGTAAAGAATAGGCCTCCACGGCGAACAACAAACCGGCGAATCGCTTATCTTTGTAAGGATGAAGTTCCTGATTATTCACAATCGATACAGCCGCGCAGGCGGCGAAGAGCGGGTGGTTGCCTTTCAGCATGAGCTTCTTCGGGCAAAAGGACACACGGTACTCTGCTACGAACACGGGCATGGAGAACTTTCGAAGGCCGGGCGTTTTTTCAGCGCATTGGGCAACCGAAAAGCCGTGGCCGAGGTTCGGGAACTGGTGGAACGCGAACGTCCCGACGTAGCCATCGTACACAACCTGTTTCCGATCATCTCGCCCGCCATTCTTCCCGAACTCAAACGCCAGGGAGTACGCGTGCTGATGACCCTGCACAACTACCGGCTGATCTGCCCCACGGGCCTGTTCTACACCCGGGAAAGCCTGTGCGAACGGTGCGGCGGCAGTCCGCTGCGCGAATGGAACTGCCTGTTGCACCGCTGCGAGGGATCGTGGCCCGGCAGCGCGGCATTCGCCCTGCGGAACTACTGGGCGCGGCGGCGGAAATACTACCTGCGCCACGTAGACTCGTTTTTGGCCCTGACCGATTTTCAACAGCAGAAACTGGAGCAATACGGGCTGCAAGGCCAGCGGTTTCGCGTGATCCCCAACGTAATCGACCCCGTCCAGATGCCCGCTCCCAGCGGGATCAAGGCGCCGCCCTACGTAGCCTACGCGGGGCGCATTTCGCCCGAAAAAGGGATCGACCTGTTGCTGGAGGCGGCGCGCAAACTTCCCCACATCCCATTTAAGGTGGCGGGAGCGCTGGCCGAAGGGATATCGCTCGACAAAAAGCCCGACAACCTGGAGTGGGTGGGCCTGTTCAACTGGACCCAACTGGCCGATTTTTACGCAAACGCACGCATGGTTGTTTCGGCCAGCCGCTGCTACGAGGGGTTCCCCCTGTCGGTACTCGAGGCGATGTACTACGCCCGGCCGGTGGTTGCGCCCGACCTGGCCGCCTTTCCCGAGATCGTGGACAAAGGAGGATTGCTCTACCCGCCGGGCGACGCGGAGGGACTGGCCCGGGCCATCGAAAAACTATGGAATGACGGTTTCCTCGCTGCCGAAATCGGGCGGATCGGCCACAGGCAGGTTACCTCGCGCTACACCCCCGAAAGGTATTACGAAGCGTTAATAGAGCAGGCCCTCCAAACGGGGGAACAGGCGTAAGCCCGTCAGCCGCTCCACGCTGTCGAGCGATACGGCGTAGTGCCGGAAATCGGTGCGCAGCGTGTCGCAGTTCCGCATCACGTATCCCCGGGCGGTAAACGCCTCGCCCGACCTCAGCACCACGGCTTTGAAAAAGAGTTTGGGAACGCTCACCCCCGATCCGATAACATCCAACCCCCGTTCCAGCACGCCTCCCGTAACGATGTAGAGGGTGTCGTGTTCGGATGTTTGGCGGCGCAGCTCCTCCTCCAGGTTTTTCCAGGTTTGCTGGTTCAGGCGCGGCCGCTGCGGCGACACGTTGCTGAACAGGAACGTGGCCTTGTTCTCCTCGACGCTGGCGCTGCGGTCGGCCGAGGGGAGCAGGTGGCCGCGGTCGTAGCCGCTGTTTTTGTAGTCGTTGTCCACGGCCGAGGTCCAGCCGTAAAAAGCCAGCCGTGAATCGACCTTGAAGCTCGAGGCGCGTCCGGCCCCCTGGTCCACGTCGTCGCGGGTGAGCTTGTAGGCCACCCAGCGGGCCTGGCGGTGGGGCGAACTGTACAGGAACGTGTAACGCCCGTGTTCGTTGTAAATCAGCGTATCGGAGAAAGCCACAGCCGGAATCTCGATGCCCAGTTGAGGCGGTTTTTGCGGGGGTCTCGGTTCGGGCGAGTGCGAACAGGCAATCGCTCCGAAAGCGATCAGCAAAAGGCTTCCGATGCGACGACGGCGATTCTCCCCACGATTTTTCATACCTTTGCAAAGATGGCAAAAAAGCAGATACTAACCTACGGCGACGCGCTCAAAAAGAGCCGCGCCACCTCGTTCGGGGCGATGATCAAGCCCGTGGGTTCGCAATGCAACCTGGATTGCACCTACTGCTACTACCTCGACAAGGAGCTGTTGGCTCCGCGCCACGCCCCGCGAATGAGCGACGAGTTGCTCGAAGAGTTCGTACAGCAATACATCGCCGCCAACGAGGTGCCGGTGGTGTCGTTCTGCTGGCACGGAGGCGAACCGCTGCTGGCGGGCCTCGACTTTTTCGAGCGCGCCATGGCCCTGCAACAGCGGTACCGCGGGAAGAAACAGATCGAAAACACGATCCAGACCAACGGCACGCTGATCAATGCGGACTGGGCGCGGTTTTTCGCCAAAAATAATTTTCTGGTGGGGGTCTCCATCGACGGCCCCGCCCCGGTACACAACGCCAATCGCCTGAATCGGGGGGCGCTGCCCACGTTCGACAACGTAATGGCCGGGATCGAAACCCTCAAGAGCCACGGCGCCGAGTTCAACACCCTGTCGGCGGTAAGCGCCGCCTCGCAAGGGCGCGGGGTCGAAATTTACCGTTTTCTGAAGTCGATCGGCAGCCACTACATGCAATTCCTTCCGGTGGTGGAACACACCAAACGGGTGGAGAACTACCCGCGCGAGGTGATCGTCCCCCCGACCGATCCCGACTCGCACCGGGCCCCGTGGTCGGTCTCGTCCGCAGGCTACGGCCGCTTTTTGAACGACGTGTTCGACGAGTGGATCCTCGCGGACGTGGGGCGTTACTTCGTCCAGATTTTCGACGCCACGCTGGCCGGATGGTGCGGCGTGCAGCCGGGTTTGTGCGCCTTTTGCGAATCGTGCGGCGATTCGTTGGTTGTCGAACACAACGGCGACGTTTACTCGTGCGACCACTTCGTTTATCCGGAATACCGACTGGGGAACATTGCCTCCGACCACCTGGGGTCGATGTTCCGCACCCCGGAACAGTTTGCCTTCGGGCTGGCCAAACGCAACAGCCTGCCCTTGGAGTGCCGCCGCTGCCCGTACCTGCACCTTTGCCACGGCGAGTGTCCCAAGCACCGCTTCACCCCCTCGGGCCGCGACCAGGCCGAGCGGATCAACGACCTGTGCGAAGGGCTGACCACCTTCTACAAACACACCGAACCCTACATGCTACGCATGCGCGAACTGCTGGAGGCGCGCCAGCCAGCCTCGCAGGTGATTCCCTGGGCCCGCACCCGGATGGGATTCTAACGACCCGGGTCGTCGTCTCCTTTCGGTTCTTCGCCGCCCGCCTCCGACAACCCGCTTGCAAAACCTGCCCACAATCGTACCTTTGCGTGCATGAAAGTCTGCTGCCTGTTCAACATCGCCCCGCTCTACCGGACGGCCATCTACACCCTGATGGACAACGACCCCGACATCGAGTTCGATTTCTGGGTGGGCGAAACCGCGTTCGGAGGCATCGCCACGATGGATGCCCGATCCCTGAAAGGATTTCGCGGCTACCTGCGCAACTGCTACGGACGGGGAGATAAACTCCTGTGGCAGCGGCGGGCCGTTCGGGCGGCATTTTCCAAGAAGTACGACGCCTACCTGCTGACCGGCAACCTCGGCATCCGTTCGAACTGGATCATTGCCCTGACGGCGCGGCTGTTGGGGCGCAAGGTCTACCTGTGGTCGCACGGCCTGCACGGGGGCGAATCGGCGGCCCAGCGCCGCAAGGCGCTCACCTACTTTCGGCTGGCCGGCCGCCTGCTGCTTTACGGCGAGCGGGCCAAAACCCTGCTCACGGGCGAGGGATTCCCGCCCGGGCGGATGAGCGTCATTTACAATTCGCTCGACTACGACCTGCAACTGCGGATTCGGGAGCGCATCGGCGATCGGGCTTTTCTGCGCAACTACTTCGGCAACGACGATCCGGTGCTGAGTTTCGTGGGCCGCCTGACGGCCGGAAAGCGGATCGACCTGCTGCTTAGGGCCGTCGCCCAGCTTCCCGGGTGCAACGTGGTGCTGGTGGGCGACGGAGCCGCGCGCAGCGAGTTGCAACGACAGGTCGAGGCCCTGGGGCTTGCCGACCGCGTATGGTTTTACGGCGAAAGCCACGACCAACTGTTCACCGCCACCCTGCTCTACCACAGCGCCGCGTGCGTAAGTCCAGGCAACGTGGGTCTGACGGCGCTGCACGCGCTCACTTTCGGCACGCCCGTGGTTACACACAACGACCCCGCCCGACAAATGCCCGAATACGAGGCCATTACCGATGGTGTAACCGGTTCGCTCTTCACCCCTGACGATCCGGACGACCTGGCCCGCAAGATCGCCCCCTGGCTTTCGAAAACGCCGGCCGAACGGGAGGCAACGCGCCTGCTGTGCCACCGTGTGATCGAGACCACCTACAATCCTCATCATCAATGGGAAATCCTCCGTGGTACGCTATTTGAAGATAGGGGGCATACACACGCCTGAGAACACCATGAAAGAGAACGATACAACAACTGAAAATCAACCGGTTAACGATCTTCCGATCGACGACCAGCAACCCATCGAGGGCTTTTCGGCCGGAGAGTGCGCGGGAGTGTCCTGCGAAGAAACTGACAAAACGACAGAACCCGCACGGGATTGGCAGGACGACTACCTCCGCCTGTCGGCCGAATTCGACAACTACCGCAAACGCACCCTCCGCGAAAAAATGGAGTTGATAACCACCGGCGGCGAAGAGGTCATCAAAGCCATCCTGCCCGTGATCGACGACTTTGAACGCGCCCTCAAAGCCATGGAAGGACGCGCCGACATCAATGCCGAACGGGAAGGAGTGCGGCTGATCTACCAAAAATTCCTGGAAATACTCAAGTCGAAAGGCGTAGAGCCCATCGATGCCCTCGGCAAGCCGATGGACGTTGATTTCCACGACGCCGTGGCCAAAATTCCCGCCTGCGACCCCACCCAGAAGGGGTGCGTGGTCGACGTGGTTCAAAACGGCTATACGCTGAAAGACAAAGTACTTCGTTTTGCCCGCGTGGTGGTAGGCGAATAACGGAGACACGGACAAATCATGGCAAAACGAGACTATTACGAAGTCCTCGGCGTGGGAAAAAACGCCACCGCCGACGAAATCAAAAAGGCCTACCGCAAGGCAGCCATCCAGTACCACCCCGACAAAAATCCGGGCGACAAGAACGCCGAGGAGAAGTTCAAGGAGGCGGCCGAGGCGTACGACGTGCTGAGCAACGCCGACAAAAAGGTCCGCTACGACCAGTTCGGACACGCCGGCATGGGCGGCGCCGCATCGGGCGGAGCAGGCGGCGGTTTCGGCGGGGGATTCTCGATGGAGGACATCTTCTCGCAATTCGGCGACATTTTCGGCGGCCACTTCGGCGGAGGGTTCTCCTCGGGCGGCCGTACCCGGCAACGGGTCAACCGGGGCAGCGATTTGCGGATCAAGGTAAAACTGACCCTGCAAGAGGTGGTTAACGGAACCACCAAAAAGCTAAAAATCAACAAACAGGCCACCTGCGAAACCTGCGGTGGAAGCGGCGCCAAAGACAAAGATTCGCTCACCACCTGCACCACGTGCGGCGGATCGGGCTACGTAACCCGCATCGTGAACAGCATTTTCGGCCAGACGCAAACCACGGCGGTCTGTCCGCACTGCCACGGCGAGGGAAAAACCATTACCAACCCCTGCCCCAAATGCCACGGCGAGGGTACGGTCAAGACCGAAGAGGTGGTCGAGGTGCGTATTCCACCCGGTGTGGGCGAAGGGATGCAGCTTTCGGTGGCCGGAAAAGGCAACGCCGCACGTCATGGAGGAATCAACGGCGACCTGCTGGTAGTGATCCACGAGGAGCCGGACAAGGAGCTACACCGCGAGGGTAACGACCTGATCTACAATCTTTCGGTAAGCGTTCCGGACGCAATTCTCGGCGCCTCGGTCGAAATACCGACGGTCGACGCCAAGGCCAAGATCAAGATCGAACCCGGCACCCTGGCCGGCCGCGTACTGCGCCTGCGAGGCAAGGGAGTGCCCGACGTAAACGGCTACGGCGTGGGCGATCTGCTGGTGGTGGTGGACATCCACATTCCTGAAAAAGTATCCGCCGAAGAAAAGGCGCTGCTCGAAAAACTGCGCGGTTCTGAAAACTTCAAACCCAAAGCGACCGCCCGCAACATTTTCGAACGAATGCGGAACTACTTCGTTTCGTAACGCCTGCGTCCAATTACGCACAGAGGGCGGCCCCGTATGGGGCCGCCCTCTTGCATAGTAAGGCGCGAAACGGATTATTTCCCCTGTTCTTCGGCCCGTTTGCAGCAGCAATCGCACCCCTGCTTCGCACAGGTGAGGCACTTCCAGGTCAGGGCCGCAAGGGCCGCGCCCGCCATCGGAGCCACCACAAAAAGCCACAGTTGCGACAGAGCCGCACCGCCCTCGAACAGGGCCGGGCCGATGCTGCGGGCCGGATTGACCGAGGTTCCGGTAATCGGGATACAAACAATGTGCACCAACACCAACGTAAGGCCGATGGCGAGGCCCGCCAGTTTCGGCGTACCGCGTTCGGGGTCGGTTACACCCAACACCACCAGCACAAAGATGAACGTAAATACCCCCTCGGCGATCAGGGCCTGCCACATGCCCCCCTCCTGGAAGCCATTGGCTCCCGTTTCGGTAGGTCCTGCGTGCGAACCCGTCGACACCAGCGCGTAGATGACGGCCGCGCCGATCACAGCGCCAACCACCTGGAAAAGCATGTAAAAGAGTGCATCCTTTCCGCCGATGCGCCGGCTGAGGTAAGCCCCCAACGTAATGGCCGGATTGATGTGGCAACCCGAAATATTACCGATGGTATAGGCCATGGCCACCACGGCCAGGCCGAACGCGAGCGCCACGCCCAGGGTTCCGACACCCGATCCGACGGCTCCGGCCACATCGCCGGCAAATACGGCGCTTCCGCACCCCATCAACACAAGCACCAGGGTGCCAATCAATTCTGCGAGATACTTTTTCATTATGAAAGATTTTTGGATTTGATCTTTCAAAAGTAGTCACAACAAACGAGAAGTCCTACAAAATGGATGCCTCCCGCTTAAAAGAATCAAGCAGTAAGAGATCCCGGTTCAGATCCCATTTCCATTCAATCCGGTAATTTTCGATGCGTTGCTGGGTTCTCCAGACCAGTTGCCCTACTCTTTCGTTCATCGGGGTGAACGCCACCAGCAGCACCAGCGCCAACGACGCCAGCGAAGTAGCCAACACGGGGATGCGGTAGCTGTTCCTCGACGGAGGAATCGCCACGCGATCCATCACCCGTTCGGTAAATCCGTCGTCGGGCATCCGGCTCTTGCTTCTCAATGTATCGAAGTAGGCGTTCAGGGGATCTTTGCTCGTTTTCATCGTTCCTCGTGTTTTAGGTGTTCGCGCAATTTATTTTTGGCCCGGAGCAGCGTGGTTTTCACCGTGCCGAGGGGCAGTTCGGTCATTTCGGCGATCTGGCCGTGCGAGAGTTCCTCGATGGCCGAGAGCAGGATCAGGTGGCGTTCCTGCCCGTCGAGGCAGGCCAGCGCGGGGTCGTGGAGCGGTCCGCCTTCCGGGACTACCACAACCGTGCCGCGGTCGTCGAGCGAAGTGGTGGCGCGTTGGCTCCGGCAGTCATCCAAAAAGGTACGGTAGGCGATGGCCATCACCCAGCTCTTGAAGGAGAGGCCCCGGAATTGGCCCAACGCCGTAAAGGCCTTCAAAAAGGCCTCTTGCGCCAGGTCGTCGGCCCGCGCGCGGTCGCCGCGCGTAAGGTAGAGCAGGTAACCGCGCACGGCGGCCTGGTGGCGTTCGACCAAACGGCCGAACGCCTCGCGCCCGCCGCCCAACCGAAGAGCCGCCACCAACGACAGCTCTTCGAGACGGGACTTGTGATCGGAAATCTTCGACACCTGGGTCAAAAATGCGAATCGGTGATCTGGAATATCCGCCTTAGTTTTGCTTCGGGCTGTTCTTTTCGTCGTTCAACTGACTCTGCCGCACCGACACATACTTGCGAATCAGATAGATACATGCGCCAAGCGTCACCAACCAGGGGAGCAAAATGGTCCATTTTTCTGGGTGGTCCGACATAAATACGATCGAAAGCAGGCCGAAAGCGATCACCGCCACCACCAACCAACGCTGGAGCGTACGCAAAAACGGCTCTATGGGCCGGTAAACGACCGGATCGCCCCGTTCGATGCGCAGTTTTTCGAGTTGGTAAGTCCGTTCCTTGTTGCGGTAATTGAAACGAAGTATCAAATAGAGCATCGCGGCCACCGCCGAGAAAACGACAATCAAGATCACGACAGGGAAATAGGCGGGATCGGTATACGCATTGTCTCGAAGGTTATTCAGCTCCTGCCTGAGAGCGGCCGTCTCGGCTTGCGTCGCTTGCAGCGCACTGTCGGCAAGGGCCGCCTGGCGTTCCAGCGAATCAGCCCGCTGTTGAAGCGAATCGATCGGCTGCTGCACGTGTGCGGTGTGGGCGGCGGGTTGGTCGGCGGGCTGTTGCGCGAACGAGGGAACCGCTACGCCTGTCAGCAAAAGAAGAGAGAAAAGAAGTGTTTTCATGGAGGGAAGGATTAGAGGATTTGACACTGTTTCCCTTATAGACGCTTTTGCTCTCCGTTTTGGATTTCCCGCCGTCGTTTTTCTCCCTATGGGTCGGTAAAACGCGCCTTCCGGGAGGAACGATGAATCGCCCGATCGTCAGGAAGGCAGCAGCGCCCGATGCGACGGACCTACTCCGACACGAACGGGTTGATCCTGTCGGAATGCACACCGGTAAAAATCGCCTGGACAATCCCCGATTTGTCAATCAGGAAGCAGGTGGGCGTTCCCTGTGCGGGATAATTGATCTTCATGGGCGAGGCTTCGGTCAAAAAGTCGGAAAACTGGGTGTACTGCGAGGGGAACTGCGCCTGCACCGCCTGCAACCGCTCGACCGAGGGAACGGGCCAGTAGACCACGATCTCGAACTCCTCGCGCGAGGTGGCCGCATACAGCTCCTTCAGGTACTCCCGTCCGTAGGAACCCATGCAGTCGAGGCCGCCGAAAAGCAGCAATATTTTTTTGCCGGCCAGTGACGACAGGCGGAACGGAACGGGTTCGAACGCCGCTCCCGCCGAATCGGCGGCGGATTTATTTTTGAGCATCGTTCCCGCCACATCGACGTAGGATGTACCCACCGCCACCTGCTCGCTGTCGATCCATTTGCGCAGAAGGGTTCCGTAATAGGCCGTTTTCATCGTGTCGGGCAGGGCGCGGTACACCGAATCCAATGGCGATTTCGGCAGGTCGATCCGCACCATGAATATGCGTTGCAACCCGCTTGGGGTTGCCGCGTACCGCAGGGCCAGCCGGATGTTTTCCTGTAGGGCCTCGTCCAATGCCTGCTGCGAAAGGCGGATCAGGCTGTCCTTGCGGGCGGGATCGGCCTGCATTTGTTGGTGTCGTTGCATCGAGGCCTGTTCGTACCCCATCCACAGCGCGCTGTCGGCCCGCAGGTAGTTGGCCTCGGTGATCTGTTGGGCCGTCGAACAAAATGACACAAAGCACAAGGCCGCCACAAAAAGGGTTTGGATCTGTTTTTTCATGGTCGTTTTGTTTGGTGGGTTATCGCTTTATTCTTTTGCCACAAATCCGGCCGTCAATTCGCTTGTCCGGAACGATTTCGCTTTCGATTTCTAAACCACGCCAGCAGCGCAATGACCGCTACGGCGGCGTACACCAGGTAGATCACGTTCAGGGCCGGAGGAGCCGAATCGCCCCCGTACGAGTGCAGTCCCGAAAGGTAGTAGTTCACCCCGAAAAAAGTCATCAGCACCGTCCCCAGGGCGGCCACCGACATCAGGTTGAAGGCATAGGCGCTCCGCAGTTTCGGCCAAAAGCGGGCGTGCAGTACCAAGGCGTAGACCACCACGGTAATCAGCGCCCAAGTCTCTTTGGGGTCCCAGCCCCAATACCTGCCCCACGACTCGTTGGCCCAGATGGCCCCAAGGAAACTTCCGGCGGTCATCAAAATCAGGCCGATAATGAGCGACATTTCGTTGATGGTGGTCAACTCCCGAATTTGGTTTTCGCTCTTCTGCGGCGGGAAAAGCATCAGGATCAGCGACACCAGCCCCAACAGGAACCCGATGCCGAAGAAACCATAGCTGCCGATGATTACGGCCACGTGAACCAGCAACCAGGGCGATTTCAATACCGGAACCAGGGGGGTGATCTCGGGGTCCATCCAGTTGAAGTTCGACACCAGCAGCACCACGCCGGCCAGAAAGGCCGACAGTGCAAGGGTCATCTTCGAACGGCGGCCCATCACCAGTCCGGCCAGGGCGGTCGCCCAGCCCACGTAAACCATCGATTCGTAGGCATTCGACCACGGAGCGCGGCCCGAAACGTACCACCTCAACCCGATCCCGAAGCTCTGCCACAGGAAGATAGCTCCGATCACGCAGGTCAACACCAGGGCGGTGCGCGAAAGCAGCTTCGAGGCGGGGCGCAACAATCCGCCCACCACCACGAACAGCAACAACAACCCCATGCCCATGTAGAAGAAAGCCGACCATTTGAACACGGCCAGGCGGTTGTAAAGCATTTCGGCTTCGATGCGGGCGGGGTCGATGTGGTCGGTTCCACGGGCGTTTTGGTAGGTGGCGATCATGCCGATCACCCTGGCGGGTTCGTCCCACCGGCGGGTCTCGGCGGCTTCGGAGCAGGCCTCCGTCAGCCAGGGGAAGATTTTGGAGACAAACATCGAGTCTTTCCCCTCGAAAGCGCTCAGATCGTCGCCCGGCGACGACCAGCGGTCGCTCCCCGGGCGGGGGAAAATCTGAAGCATTTGGCCGTTGAACAGGGCGTTCAGGATGTTCACCTTTTCGTCCAGCTTCAGCAGCTCCTTGTCGTATTTGGTGCGGGCTTCGGCGGGTTTCGAGTACAGGGCCTCCACTTCGTCCTCCAGTTGGTAGCCACCCTGGTCGTCCAGCAGATCGACGAAAGCGAGGTATTTGCCGCTGCCGCCGAATTTGTCGATCAACTGCTCGTTATCGACGTAAATGCAGGCCACCCGGCTCCACAAGGTGGATTGGGTGAGCCAGCCCAGCAGCACCTGGTCGGCGTTGAGTCCCAGCAGGCGTTCCTCGCGGGCTATCTTGCGGAGCATTTTGGAGGCGTAGCTGTCCATGGGTTCTACCCTGCCCTTGCCGTCCTGCACAATCAGGCGGCCGAATTGGTCGGCCACTCCGGGATCGACGGCCAGGGTTACGGCATAGCGATGGGCCAGCTCTTTCTCTCGAACCCGGTCGGGTACGGCGGATGCGGGTGCCGGGAAACCTTCCGGCGTTTGGGCCGAAGCACCGCCCGTTGCCAGCAACAGAACCGCCGCCGCCACGGCTGCGCCGGATTTGCGGCCCAGCGAGCGGGAGAGGGTGCGGAAACGCGAGTTTTTGTGAAACAACGCCAACACCATGCACGCAAAAAGCAGGGCGTAGCCGACGTAGGTAATGGCCGTTCCGACACGGTCGCGCGACACGGTGAGTACCGTCCCTGCCTCGTCGGGATCGAAGCTGGACTGGTAAAAGCGGTATCCCTGCACCTTCAGCACGTTGTTCATGTAGATGTTGGCGCGGGCAATGGTCTGGTAATCCAGGTCCTTGACCAGCACCTCGCTTTCGTACGACGAGGGGCTGTTCGACCCAGGGTAGCGAACCACACGGAACGATTCGAGTTCGAGCATAAAGGGCAACTCGCGGGTTTGCCGGTGGTCGGGGGCGAGGTAGAGGGTGCGGCTCGACGATCCCTCCCGAATGTGCATCATGCCCTCGATGCCCGTTTGGTGGGTAACCAGCGCGCCCAGCAGGATCAGGGCGAAGGCGTAGTGCAATCCCAGGACGGCCCACTTGCGCTGCCGCCACAATTTTTGCCGGATCGAAACGCCCACAAAGTTCAACACCAACAGCCCCTCGATCACTCCCAGCCAAACGCTGTAATAGAAGTACTGGCGGGCCACTTCGCTGCCGTAACTGTTTTCGACAAAAGTGGCTGTCCCCAACGCCGCCGCATACATCAGCAGCAGGGCGATCATGGCGGGGTAAGAGGTCAGGACGTTGTAGAACTTGCGGAACATCGGGCTACTGGATTAGGCCCAACTTACGGAACAGTTCGCCGGCTTGGGCAGGGGTGATTTGTTGGCTGGCGTCGCTCAACGCGCATTCGGGCGTGCAATGGGCCTCTACAAAAAGGCCGTCGAAGCCCAGTTGCATGGCCATGGCGGCGACGTGGGGAACCAGGTCGGCCCGTCCGGTAATGTGGCTGGGGTCGCAGATGATCGACAAATCGGGGCGTTCTTCCCGCAACCACAGGGGGATGGTCCAAATGGGGGTGTTGCGGAAGATGTCGTGTTCCCACACGCAAAATCCGCGGTGGATGGCCACGACGGTACCTGCGGCGGCCTGCTCGATGCGTTCGATGGCGCCCAGCCAGAGGCCTTTGTCGGGGCAAATGGGGTTTTTCACGTAAACGTCGATGGGGGCTCCCCGCAGGGCCTCGGCGATCTCCTGCACGGCAAAGGGATCGGTGGCGGTGCGAGTGCCTATCCAGGCGATATCGATGCCGTATTTCAACAGCAACTCGGCGTTTCGGGCGGTGTTGAGTTCCACGGCCACGCGCATTCCGTAGGTTCGCTTGATTTCGGCGAGCCAGCCGAGCGCCTCTTCGCCCCGGCCTTCAAAGCCGCCGGGACGCGTGCGGGGTTTCCATACTCCGGCGCGGAGGGTGGTTACTCCCTGTTGGGTCAGTTGCCGGGCTATTTCGGTCACCTGTTCATACGACTCGGCGCTGCAGGGACCTGCGATTACAATCTTCTCTTTCATGTATCTGACGAAAAAAAGGGACGGTAGACCCATCCCTTTGATGCTGTTCGGAGGGAAGCCGGTTCTCTCGTACTCTCGGGAGCTTGGGTTCGGCCTCTCCGTTGTTTTATTGGCAGGGGCCTTACAGCGGCCCCTGCCTGTTTGGGGTTAATCTTCGATAATCACGCGGAAACCGACGTTCCACACCCGTTGCCAGGGCAGGAAGTGGCGGCGCGAGGCCGAAGTGGCTTTCTTGGTGCGGTCGTACCACGATCCTCCGCGGGCGACTTTCTCGGCTCCGTCCACCGTTACCCCGTCCTTTTTCATGTTGTAGGGGTAGGGGTTGAAGTCGGAGCGGGTCCACTCTGCAACGTTTCCGTTCATGTCGTACAGCCCCCAGGGATTGGGAGCGTACTGTTTGCCGGAGGTGAGCAGCATGTGGCCGTCGTTCACCGACTCGTCTTTGGGAATGTAGTTCCAGTAGCGGTAAACGGGATTTTGGGAACTCATCGGCTGCGGGTCGACGCCGGTTACGGCCATTTTGGTCAGGTTCCAGTCGGCCAGGTTGTCGTACTGGTCGAAGGGGGTGTTCAGGTTGCCCCACCAGAAGGGGGTGGCGCTGCCGGCGCGGGCGGCCCATTCCCACTGCGCTTCGGTGGGCAGGGTAACTTTCAGGCCGGTTTTTTCGCTCAGCATGTTGCAGTACTCCATCGCTTCGTTCCAGCTTACGCGGATCGACGACAACGAGTCTTCGTTCACCATGTAGTGGGGACCGGTGTGGTCTTTCCAGAACTGGCCGATCAGGCGGTTGTCGTGCGCGGGCATCAGCGCGCGCATTTGGGCGTTGCTCACTTCCATTTCGGCCATCCAGAATCCTTCGCTGATTTTGGCTTTGGCTTCGGGCGACGAGGTGCCTTTGGTGGAACCCATCACGAACTCTCCGGCGGGAACGCGCACAAAGGTCATTTTGATGCCGTTGCCGAGGTCGACTTCACGTTTTTCGGTACCGGCAACCATGGCTGCTGCGGCTTCGGGAGCAAAGGGCCATCCTTTCACTTTCACCTCTTTGGCGGGCTTGGCGTTAGGCTGGGCCGGCATCACCGACTCCTGTTTGGGTTGCAGGGCGAGGTAGTCGGCATAGTCGGCAATCTCTTTCTGCCAGTCGACGGCCGAGCTGTCGGCATATTTGTCGGCAAGTTCCTTGCGGCGGGCCACTTGGTCGTAGCCGTGGTCGCCCACTTTGAGTTCGCGGATGCGGCTGAAGCTGCTGTTGTAGGGAGCGTTGAAATCGATCCAGTTGTAGAGGGTTTTCCACTCCTTGTCGGTGAGCTGTACGCCGTGGTGGCCGTCTTCCAGCATTTGGATCATTTCGCTGTTCGAAGCGTGGAACTCGTAGGGGGTCAGCACGTACATGTCGGCTTCGGGCCCCTGACGGTAAAAGTAGGGGTGGAAATTGAGGTAGCTTTGGCTGAAGTTGTAGTAGCGACGTTGGCCGGGGGCGATCTTTTCGGGACCGGCCACAAAGCTGATCTTGCTGTTTTCGGTATGGCAGGCGATGCAGGCGCGGTCGAGGATGGGTTGGATCTCCAGTTCGAAGGTGAAAGGACGAACGCCTCCCTCGGGAGCTTCGATCTTCGACGGTTTCTTGGTCGAGGCGATCACCCGTTTGGGGATGGGGATCTGGTTCAGGTCTTCGTGGCAGCCTACGCACGATACGGTCTCGCCGGGTTGGCCCACGAACCAGCTACGCATCCATTGGACGGCGCGGCCGCGGTCGTCCAGCGGCTGAATCGATACGGGGGTGTTGGCGGGGATGGTGAAGATCACCGAACCGTCTTCTTCCACGGGCACTTCGCCCAACAGCCGCTTGATGTCCCAGCCGGACTGGATGCCCTGGGCGGCGTGGTTCGAAGGCGACTTGATGTAAGCGTACTCGTAAGCGAGGATGCGCAGTTTTTTGACCGTGCCGCGCGGAACTCCGGGAAGCCCTTCACCCTCGTAAATGTCCTGGATGAAGACGGTGGCTTCGTGTTTCTTGAGGTCGATCCGGTCGGGGATGATCGGCGGGGTGGGACGTTTCTTGAGCGGAATGGGGTTGATAAACCCTTCGCCCTCGGCTTCCATCACCAGGGTGAGGTTGTCGTAAACGTCTACCAGGTAGATCCCCCACAGCGAGTTTTCGGTCAGCTTGGCCGTTACCAGGAAGTATTTGTCGGTCAGGGGGTGGGGTTTGATGAATTGGGGCCATACGCCGTTCACCAGCTCGTCTTTGATCAGGGGTTCGATCGGGCGTTTGCTGAAGGGAAGCTCCTGCACCATCCCTTTCTCTTCCTTGCGGCTCTTGGCGGGATCGAAGATGATCAGACGGCCCGAACGGGCAATGCCGTGGTGTCCCGAAATAATACCCACGAAAGCGCTCGATCCGTTGGGAAGGGGCTGCATGTCGAAGGTTGAGTTGGGAAAGTAGGAACCGCTGCCGTACAGGTTTTTGTTTTCGGTACCGTCGGGGTTCATGTGCATCACAAAACGCGAGAAGTAGTGGATCAGGTCGGTGTATTCCCAACGGGTGTACATCACGCGGCCGTTGTTCATCACCGTGGGGTTCCAGTTGTTGTCCTGGTCGAAGGTGAGGCGGCGCAGGTAGCCGGTCTTGGGATCGTACAGGGCGAGGTTCCCTACGGCGTCGTCGCCGTCCACACAGGGTACGCCGTGGTAGCCGAGGGTGGTGTTGATAATCAGCCGTCCGTCGGGCAGGTAGGCGCCGTCGGTCCACTCAATGTCGGGTTCGGGGATGTTGGTAACTTTGTGGTAGTTGCTCCCGTCTACGTTGATTTCGTAGATGTTCCAGCGTTTGTTTTCGTCGGTCGAGGTGAAGAGCATCTTGCCCGCGTCGAAGTGCAGGTGGACGTCGGTTACGGCATCATCGTTCTCGGGTTTGTAGATCTGGCGCTCTTTGATGCCGCTCATCCCCGCACGCAGGTTGGAGAGTTCGACGATCGAGGCGTCGAATCCGCTGCGCGAGGCGGAGTACTGGTTCGACCAGTTGTTGGCCTGGGTTCCCAGCGAGGGGGCCATCACGTAGCGCGCGGCCGCTCCAAGCTGGTAGCGGGTGGCGATGATCTTGTCCATGTCGAGCGCCGGATTGGCCAACAGGATCTCCTGCTTGAGGGCCAACGCGCGTTGGGCGCTGGCAATGGCCTCTTTGTTGTTGCTGTACAGTCCGCTGAATCCTTTTTGCATCAGGGACTTGAGTTCGGCGTATTTTTTATCGGCGGCGGCTCCGTCGAATCCTTTCATCGTCTTCATGTCGGCGATGGCGGCTCCAATGGCTTCGATGTTGATCCAGTCGATCTGCCCCTGGATGTTGAGGATGTCGAAAGCATCTTGTTTCAACCGGACGTAGTCGTTGATCCGGGCTGCCATGCTGGGATTTTTCTCGATCGCTTCGATCTGTTTGTCGAAATAGCTGTGGTCTTTCAGGTTCACGGCCGTACGGAGAACGGCGGCGCGTTCGAGCAGGGTTCCGGGGGCGGTCAGCCAGTCGGACACGGGAACTCCCACCAAAGCACGGATTTCTTGGGTTATTTCGGGGCATTGCTTCACAAGGGCGTCGGCCTCTTCGCGGCCGCTGGTGGTCATCACTTTGAAGATGACGCTGCCTCCGCTCGACCCTTCGTCAACACCGATCTCGGAATCGAAGCGAACGTATTCGCCATTGAGGTCGTACACCAACGTGCTGGGGGCGTGCGCCAGTACGCCGTAGTCGTAATGGGTATCGCGGATCTGGAGGGGACGGTTGCTCAGGTTCTGATTGACGCTGAACCAGTTGCCCTGTATTCTTCGGAAGGAGGGACGCATCTGGTCGAGCCGTACCACCGTGCCGTCTTTTTTGGTAAAACGGGCGTTGGCCCAAACGGCCCAGTCGTAATCGGAGCCATCGGGGGTGTCCCATACCGACAGGGTTATTTGTTTCAACCCGGTTACGTCGACGGAAACTTTGCCGGGGGCGGTTCCGCGACGGTACTCTTCGGACATGTAGGGAAATCCGGGACGTTGCAAAGAGTTCATTTTTTCCTTCACGGCAAGGGCTTGTTGAAGCCAGTTGCCGCAAGGCTGGGCTACCTTTTGCGCCGAAACGGACACAATGCCGAGGGCAGCCAACAAAAGTGCGGAGAGGAGTTTGCGTTTCATTGTTTGTCGTTGCTGTTTGTCGTTGGGTTAGGCGGGGGAATATTCTCCGAAACTATTCGGTAAAGGGCCAAAAGGCCGATATGTACTGTACGTTGGCTTTATCGTCGAAACTCCACACAACTTTTCCCTGGGGGTCGATTTCGATGAGCTGGGGCGAGGCGGTCTTGTTTTCGATATGGCCGAACCAGTTGCTAATCAGGTAATTATCTCCGATTTTGCTGGATTGGGCCACAAACTGCAGTTCAACTCCTTCGATGTCGTGCTGCCGCGCCACGGGGGTAACGTTGCCGGTGGCGCGTTCAACAATGACCAGGGCGTGTCCGTCGCCGATGGGTACCAGCAGGTCGCCCGAGGCGAGTTCCTCCACGGCAAAGGGATTTCCGCCGGGTTCGTACTCTTTCACCAAAGTTCCGTTGCCGTCCACCTCAAGCAGCTTGCCGGTGGTAACCACGGGGATCAGGTAGTTGCCATTGGCGCTCTTGGCCACGCGGCGGAACTGGGCGTGCGGCACGGGGATGCCCAGGTCGTAGGTTACCTCTTTGCGTACTTGTCCCAGGGTGTCGAGTTCGACGATCCGGGCGGGATTGCCGCAAATGGCCAGCAGCACGCCGCCGTCGGCGAGCTTGGTGGCAGTTTGCAGTTCGGCGCTATCGGCCACGTCGGTGTAGTCCCACACGGTGTTTCCCTGGCGGTCGATCAGTCGGGCTCCCTCTTTGTACGAGAAGAGTATCCGGCCGCAGGGGGTCAGCTCAACGCTGTTGCACTCGGCGCTGTCGGGCAGGGTGTAGGTCCACTCAATGGCTTTGGTGGCTTTGTCGATGATGGCGATCGAATCCCACCACGAACCGGCGATAAGGAGTTTCTCGCGGGGTTCGGACGTTTTGGGGGCGCATCCCGCCGCCACAAAGGCCGCTGCGGCCAGGAGGAAGATTTTTTTCATCGCTTACTTGCTGAGTTCGTTGAACAGTTCGAAACCTTGTTTGGGGCTGAGTCCGTCGTGTACCACGGCGCTCACGGCCTGGATCATGGCGGCGGGATTGGTGCTTTGGAAGACGTTGCGGCCCATGTCGACTCCGGCGGCGCCTTCGTTGATGGCGTTGTGGCACAGTTCGAGGGCTTCGAGTTCAGGCAGTTTTTTACCGCCGGCGATCACGATGGGTACGGGACAGGCATTGACCACCTTTTCGAATCCTTCGCAGTAGTAGGTCTTCACGATGTTGGCTCCGTTTTCGGCGCACACGCGGCTGGCCAGCCCGAAGTATTTCGAGTTGCGCACCATGTCGGTTCCCACGGCGGTTACGCCCATGGTGGGGATGCCGTATTTGTAGCCGTAGTCGGCAGTTTTCACCAGATTCTGGATGGTTTTGGCTTCGTACTTGCTGCCCATGGCCACCATCACGGCCATGGCCGAGGCGTTCACACGGATGGCGTCTTTGGGGTCGAGGATGCATTCGTCGTTGAGTTCGGTCAGGATGCTCGATCCGGCCGAATAACGCAAACAGATGGCTTTGTTGTGGGTGGGGGGAACCACCGAGCGGAGCGCTCCGCGGGTACACATCAGCGAATCGGCGTAGGGGATCAGGGGGACGATGGCCAAATCGAGCCGCTCGAGGCCCGAGGTGGGGCCCATGATGTAGCCGTGGTCGAAAGCGAGCATCACGGTCTTGCCGGTGGCGGGACGGAAAATGCGGGCCATGCGGTCTTTCATGCCCCAGTCGTAGCTGTCTGCGCCTTTCAGGTAAAATGCTTGGTTGGCTACGGGGATTCCGATGCCGTAATCTTTTTCCTTGTTCTCAAGGATTCCGTCCATATCTGCCATGGTCTTCTCTCTTTCTGTTTTATTGGGTGTTTACGTTGTTTGCTTGGTTGGACGGCCGCAGGGCGGCCAAGGTTTAAATGGCGGCAAAAGCGCCGAACATGCAGGCCCACGAGGCGGCGCCGGAGTCCATCGATCCGATCGATTTTTCGCCGTAGTTGCGGGCGCGGCCAAAGTTGGCTTTCATTGCAATGGTTTTTTCGGCTCCCTCGGCGGCGGCTTTCGCGCCGGCGGCCAGCAGTTGTTTGATGTCGGTCGATGTCGAGGCTTCGATCGCTTCGACGGCGGGCACCAGTGCGTCCATCATGGTTTTGTCGCCGGGCATGGCTTTGGTGTTTTTTTGGACTCCTTTGAGTCCCTCCCGGAACATGGTTTTCACCTGTGCTGCGTTCAGTTCGGCGGCGCCGGCGGGAACGCCGTCGCTCATTCCGAGGATCAGCCCTCCGAGCAGGGTCGAGGTCGATCCGCTGGTCTCCATCATCACACCGAATCCCATATCGCCCAACAGGGTTTTAAGGTCTTTTCCCGCGCCGGCGTCCGACACTTTGGCGATGGCCGTGAGGGCCGTTACGATGGCCTCTCCGTGGTCGCCGTCGCCGGTTACGGCGTCGAGCTTCGAGAATTCGTCGGCCCGGGCGGTAACGTGTGCCAGGGCGTTTTGGATCATTTTTTGAAAATCGACAAGGGTCAGTGTTTCCATAGGGATGGGTGGTTTTCTCTTTTTGCCCTAAACCCTCTGCCCGCAATCAAGCGGACAGAGGGCGGGCAGGGTTTGTTGCGCAGGCGGCTATTTGCCGAAGCGGGCCCAGTAGGGGGCGTTCGATTTGTAATTTTTCAGGTAGTCGGCGTGGTCGGCGTCGAGCTTGGCCATGATCATTTGGAATCCGGCCTGCTCCTGCACGGTGAGCAGTTCGCCTGCGTAACCGTCTACGACGATGGCTCCGGCGGCGGCGGCTTTCTTGGCGGCGGCGCGGTAGACGATGAACTGCTCCATCAGGGTGGTCGAACCCACTCCGTTCACGTAAAGCAGTACTTTGTCTCCGGCTTTCACGGCCAGTTTTTTCATCAGCAGGCCCACCATCTCTTCGGCAGTGGCGTCGGCCGATACCAGGGGTTGGGTTCCGCCAGCTCCGCCTTCGCCGTGTTGTCCCATCCCGATCATCATCTGCCCTGCGGGCAGTTCGGCGATCACGGCGCCGTTTTGGGGGTGGGTGCAGGCGCGGGCGGCCACGGCCAGCGTGGCGAGCTGGTTGTTGAAGCGTTCGCCGATCTCGATCAGTTCGTCGAGCGACTTGCCTTGTTCGGCGGCGGCTCCGAGAATTTTGTACATCGGCACGCATCCGCCCAAACCGCGGCGGTCGTCATCGGCGGCGTCCAAACCGGCCGAGATGTCGTCGTGGCTCATGATCGATTTCACTTTGATGCCGGCGCGTTCGGCCAGTTGTTTGGCCATGTTGCCGCTCATCACGTCGCCCGAGTGGTTCAGTACCAACAACAGGATCCCGGCGGGACGGTTGAACATTTGAAGGGCTTGGAAAAGACGCTGCGCGCCGGGGGCTGCGAAAATATCGCCGACCACCGAGCAGTCCAGCATGCCTTCGCCCACAAAGCCGCTCACGGCGGGCTCGTGGCCCGATCCCCCGAAAGCAACGATGGCTACTTTGTCCTGGGGTTTGGGGTTGGTACGGACGATGATGTTTTCGGCGCCGAGTTTTACGATATCGGGAAAGGCCATCGTGTAGCCTTCCAGCAGTTCGGCGGTGATGTTTTCGCCGGCGTTGATGAATTTGGTCATCATAATGGGATGTTCTTTATTAGTTGGGGTTTGTACTTTAACACGCAGGGAGGCTTATTCCACGCGCCACATCAGTTCCACGGCGATTCCTTCCTCTTCGATGAAAGCGATCCAGTTTCCGCCGCCGCAATCGGTGGGGGGAAGCAGGATGTTTTTGCCTTTCATTTCGGCTTCGGGGTCCGTCACCTGGTAGGCGATGTGGGCGTATTTTTGGATCAGTTCGGGCATCCAGGAGTCGGCGTCGAAACGCAGCCATTCGATCCGGTTGGGGCTTTTGGCAAAGTCGGTCAGGTGGAGTTTCATCCCTTCGCTGTACGTTTCGCCCGCCTGGGGTTCGCTGGTGGGAATTCCGATGTGGTCGTAAGTTCTCATGGTGTGTGTCTGGTATTTGGAGGTTGAGTTAGTCGTTTGGGATCGAACGGTGCGAAATTACATTTTGCTTTTGGGGTTGCTGAAGCGCAGGCCCGCACCGTCGTGGTAGTTGGCGTATTCGTGTACGATGGCGCCTTCGGGGCCGGCCATCATGAAGTGCCAACTTCCGACTTGTTTAAGGGTGATCACTTCGCCGACGTGTTGTTCCACCCAGTTTTTGGAGATGGTGGTGGGGGCTTGCGATTCGGGGATGGCGGGGCCGTTCGGGGTGGCTTCTCCTATTTCCGAGAAGTTGTATATCATCCCTTTTTCGGGCATCCACGTTTCCATTTTGGCGGCGAACTTGGTGGCCACGTGTTTGTGTTCGGGAATCATTTGGCCGGGCAGCAGGTAGATGTCGTGCGAAAAGTAGTTGTTCACCGAGTCGTTCACGTAGAACACGCCGCCCATGCCGCAGTTTTCAAAGTCGCCCATGCCGAAGTCGATGAACCAGGCGTTTGCTTCCAGGAAAGGGGTGAAAGGAACGTCGTAGTAGGCCAGCATGTCTTTGTAGGCCTCTTTGGCTACTTCGGGTTTGAAGTTTCCTTGGGCGTCGTAGAAGTCGGCGTTGGTGTACTTTTTGGCGTAGGGTGCTTTCATTTCGGATGAGGTTGCGTTTGCCTGCTCTTGGTTTTTGTTGCAGCAGCCCACAAACAGCAGGGCCGAGGCGGCGAGAGCCAGCGAAAGGTGGAAGATTTGTTTCATGATGGTTTGATGTGGTTAGGATTTGTTGTTATTTCAGGTTACACAGTCGGTTTCTTGCAAAGGCGAACGCCCCGCAGAGGGGTCTTGTTCAGTTTTTGGCCACTCCTTCGATTTCAACCAGCAGTTCGTCGCGGCAAATATCGCTCTTGAGGTAGAGGACCGGTACGCCGGAGTAACGCCCCGCAACGATTTTCCGTGCAGGATCGAGAAACTCCTCGGACTTCAAATATACGCGAAAAATCGTTATTCTGTTCTTTCGTGGGTATTTTATGCCCTGTTTTTTCAGGTTCGGACGACCGATCAGGTATTCGATATTCTCCAGCGTGGCAACGGTTTGTTCGGCGATTTCGTCGTCGGAGAGCGATCGTTCGCCGCGAATGGCGGCCGTACCCGAAACATACAAGTGGTCGGAAAAGCAGGACGACACGAGCTTTCCGCGTTCGAATTTGGGGGTCGTTTTCTGCGGATCCGTTCCAATGAGTACGCCTTTCGAGTAGTCGTGTGCGGCCACCTGCAACGCATTGTCCAGCGAACGGGTCCGTATCCGGCGGCTGTGCGGCGAAAGGGCGTCGACCTCGACCATCACTCCACCCCGGTGGGTGCCGATGCCTGTGGCGGCGGGATACCCCGCGGGCCAGTCGGTGCGGGCGTAGAGGTCGGAACGGGCGTCGTTGAACGCCTGGTAGTGCTGCGAGCAGGCATCCTGCGCCGTGATCTGTTCAATGTAGTTCCACTGCCGCACAATGGAGGTCAGGGGCATCGATTCGCGGGCCAGAATCTCGCCAAGAATTTCAAGCACTTCGACCGACTGTTCGCCAATCGGAGCTTCGAGCGAGGTGGGTAGGATTCCTTCGGTCAGCAGCCACTTCCCCCGGCGGTTTTCCAGCACCAGGTAGGCGGCCCCGCGATGGGTTTTCCGAACGACGGAATACTTCCGGGCTGCGCAAGGACAACCGGACGGCAGGGTGTGCAACTCCAGGGCCAGCGCGCAGTCCAACGGGGGCTGGGCCACGCAGGTGATCAGGGGAAGGGGGCCTCGACGGTCGGCGTACCACGCTGCGACAGCCTCGCGCAGGCGATTCGCCCGGTTCAGGTAGTCGGCATTGGTTTCGGCACGAACAAAGAAGACCATCCGCAGGGGAACCTCCCCCCGGGGAATACGTCCTAACAACTCTCCGGCGGCCTGTTCCAGGTCGTCGACAGTACTTTTTTCGATCGAATAGCTCACAAAACCACCCATGCCCATCATTATTTTCTCTCTCGTTTTGCCCCTTTGTTACAGGGAATTGACATATTCAACCAACTGGTTGATCTCTTTTTCCGAAACTTTCCGGCCCTCGATACCGTGTTTATGCACGGCGAACACGTCGTGCATCGTGGCGGCTCGGCCATCGAACAGGTAGGGTGCGGTGCGCCACACTTCGATCAGGGTGGGAGTATCCCATCCGGCGGAGAATTCAACGTCGGCGCCGATGCGGTGCATGCTCATGTCGGTAAAATAGGGGCCGTAGTGGCACTGGTCGCATCCCAGCTTCTCGAATACTTTGCGGCCCAGTTCGGCGTTTTCCGACAGTTTGCCGTCCACCAGCAGGGCGCTCGGCACCGGACGAAGAGTTTTCAGGTATTCGTCCACCAACACGGCCATCTCTTCAGGTATAACATGGAACTGAATGTATTCGAATCCTTTGCGGACAGCCAGTTCGGCCGAAGCGCGGATGCCCGAGATCATGCTGGGCGGGGTAACGTGCGAATAGAGCAGGCTTTTACAGTTTTTCGGATTGCCGATGCCGTCGTTCTGTAGGTCCCAGTTCATGCCGTCGGTTCGGGCGTCGCCGGGGTGGCAGCCGTTACACGATTGCCAGTTTTCAGAACAATAGATGGCATCGTTGAAGATACGTTCGCCCTGTTGGGCGAGGCTCTCGGTACGTCCGGGAACCAGGCCGGCGAACGAGGCTACTTTGCGTTCGGAAATCGAAAAGACGTTGAGTGTATCGGAGAAATAGGTGGGAATGTAGACGTTATCGCCGGCAATGGCCATTTTTCGGGGACCGTTTCCTTGAAGGGGAATCCGTTCACGCAGATCGTACATAAAGCGCAGGTCGTAGGCCAATGTTTCAATCCCATTTTTGTAGGTATTGAGTTTGGCTACCATCTTCGGATAGTCGATCACGCTCAGGTCGTGGGTGCCGGAATGGGTGACGAAGATCAATCCGGGAACCGTTTTAATGTCCCATATACCGGCGGCCCCGCGTGCGGGATCGTCCAGAATGAGACTGCCCAGAAATTGCAATTTCTCGATTTCGATGACGCTCATGGCGCTGGTGTTCATCCAGCCCTGAGCAATCTGTGTGGTTGGAACGGCAAAGCGGCCCAGGTTGTGCGAAACGAAGACGTATTTGCCGTCTTCGCTCAGGGTCATGCCGCGCAGGGCGTTGCTGCCGTTGGCCAGTTTGATGTGTTTGACCACCGAGAATCCAGCCAGCTCGATCACCGACACTTCGGCGGCCACGTAATCCACGTCGGCGCGCTGGGCGGGCAGGAAGTTGGCCACGAACAGGTATTTGCCATCCTTGGAAACCACCGCGTTTTTGGGTTCGCGCGGCACGCGGGCGGTGCGAAGCACCTGGCCCGAGGCGGCGTCCATCTCAACCACGTTGTCTGCGGCTGCGAATTGGCCCATCACATAGACCTTCGAACCGTCGGCACTCATCACCGGCGAAATGGCGCCGTACGCGGCCGGATACTCGCCCGCAACGCTCCCTGCGGCCAAATCGATCACAGCCAGGGTTCCCTGCTTCTCGAAACAGGTAACATACAGGCGATCGCCCTGCAAAGCGAGTCCCGTGGGGGACTGCGAAAATTTCCATGTCTTCGCCGGAGCGGCCAGGTTGGCGGGGTCGTACAAACGCACCGACCGTTCGCCCTTATTAGCAATCAGCAAATCACCTTTCGGGGTGGCGACAACGTCGGTCGGAAACAGGGGCGCGTGCGGGTCGCCTCCGGCCACATAGGGCGGGGTTACCTGCTGGGCCGAGGCGGCGGCTCCTGTCCATAAAAATGCGAGAAAAACAAGGATGTTGCGCATAACTGGTCGGATTGGTGTTTGGGGTTCCCAAAGTTAGCTCGTTTTCGGGGGCTTTCCAAACCGTTTGACGGTTCGAACACCTCAAAAGATTAATTGGAACATCCTTTTCCGCAGCCTCCGCAGTCGTCCGAACAGTTTTCGGGCAGGCTTTTTCCCAAACGCTCAGCCTCTTCCCTGCGGATTTGGGCCGAAGTACATTCGATGCCCCGTTCGCGCATGTGGCGGTTCGATCCCACGTCGCTTTCCAGATCGCGCCCCTTGCGCAGGCGGGTAATCGAAAGCGCCAACACGAAAAGCGCGGCGAACAGCACGGCGATCAATAACGTAATCCAAAAGACGAACATCGGAAGAAAAGTGAAGTGTGGATGCGCAAAATTACTAATTTTGTTCGCACAGAAGCACCCTCGAATTATGAAGATCATTATCGCCGGAGCCGGAGAGGTGGGAAGCCACCTGGCCAAGATGCTCAGCAACGAATACCACGAAATCACCATCATCGACGACGACGAGAAGCGCCTCGAGGAGCTTTCCCAAATCTCGGACGTACTCACCATCGAGGGGGACGTTACCTCGTTCGAAGTGCTGAAATCGGGCGAAGTCAGCAAGTGCGACCTGTTCATGGCCGTCGGCCCCGAAGAGAACACCAACATCCTGTCGGCGGTGCTGGGCAAACAGCTCGGAGCGAAAAAATCGATCGCCCGCATCGACAACGACGAATACCTGCGCCCCAACAACAAGGAGGTCTTCATCAACATGGGGATCGACTACCTGTTCTACCCCGAAAAAGTAGCCGCCGAGGAGGTGATCACCCTGCTGGGCCACTCGGCCAGTTCGGAATACGTCGATTTTTCGGAGGGGAAACTCTCCCTGGTCGTCTTTAAACTCGACGCTTCGTCGCCCCTGGTGGAGCGGAGCCTGATCGACGTAACGCGCGATCGGGAAAGCCTCGAATACCGCACCGTGGCCATCTCGCGCGACGGCACCACCATCATCCCGCGCGGCAGCGACACCTTCAAGGAGGGCGACACCATCTACGTCATCTCGGGGGCCGATACCGTGGCCGAAGTGATGGAATTCACCGGAAAACCCACCATCGAGGTCAAAAACATGATGATCCTGGGCGGGAGCCGCATCGGACGGCGCATCGCCAAAGAGCTTCAAAACGAGATCAACATCAAACTGGTTGACTACAACCCCGAAAAGGCCTACAAACTGGCCGAAATGCTCGACAAAACGCTGATAATCAATGAAGACGGACGAAAAAGCGAGGTGATGCTCGAGGAGGGACTCGATAAAATGGACGCCTTCGTGGCCCTGACCGGCCGCTCCGAGACCAACATCCTGGCCGCGATGCTGGCCCGGAAGCTGGGGGTCAAAAAAGTGGTCGCCGAAATCGAAAACATCAACTACATCCACCTGGCCGAAAGCATCGGCATCAACAGCATCATCAACAAAAAGTTGATTACCGCCAGTTCGATCTTCCGCTTTACGATGAACACCGACGTACAGGCCATCAAATGCCTGAACGGTTGCGACGCCGAGGTGCTGGAATTCATCGTCAAGCCCGACAGCCCCGCCACCAAGGGAAAAATCAAACACATCAACTTCCCGCACGACGCCATCGTGGGCGGTATCGTCCGGGGCGACAAGGCGATGATCGCCGTCGGCAATGCCGAGATCAAGGCCTACGACCGCGTGGTGGTATTCGCCCTGCCGAACGCCATCCCCAAAGTGGGCAGTTTCTTTGGATAACAATTTATAATGGCGGTTATTACAATGAAGAAGAGCCTTTGCGGAGTCCTGGGCCTCGTCGCCCTGCTGCTGGCAGGGTGCAGCGCCCCCCTCCCCTACACCACCCTGGAAGGAACCACCGAGGGCACCTCGCTGCGCATCATTTACCAAAGCGACCGCGGCGACGAACTTCAGGGAAAAATTCAAACGCTGCTCGAACGTTTCGACAGTTCGCTGTCGGTCTACAACCCCGAATCGCTATTGAGTCGAGTGAACCGCAACGACACCACCGTGCGGCTCGACCCCTGGTTCGTGGAATGTTTCACCCTGTCACGCACCATCAGCGAACACACCGACGGCGCGTTCGACATCACGGTCCGGCCCCTGATCACCGCCTACCACATCGGCGAAGAGCGCAACCCGACCACGATCTCCCAACCGCAAGTCGATTCAATCCTCGCCTTTACCGGCTATCAAAAAGTGCGGATCGAGGCAGGCAGGGTCATCAAAGACGACCCGCGCGTCCAGCTCGATTTCAACGCCATCGCCAAGGGCTATTCGGTCGATCTGGTTGCCCAACTGCTCGAAAACGAAGGGGTATCGAACTACCTGGTCGAGATCGGCGGCGAGATTTTCTGCCGGGGCGTTAATTCCAAAGGAAAAGAGTGGCTGGTGGGCGTGGACCGTCCCTTCGAGGGGAACATGATCCCCGGCCAGGCCATGCAGGCTTCGCTGCGAGTGAGCGGCTACGGCCTGGCCACCTCGGGCAACTACCGCAAATACGGCTACGACGAACAGGGCAACCGCGTAACCCACACCATCGACCCCAAAACGGGCCGTCCGGCGACCCACTCGCTGTTGTCGGCCACCATCATCGCCCCCACGACCGCCGTGGCCGACGGCTACGCAACAGCCTGTATGGTCATCGGGCTCGAACGGAGCAAAGCGCTGCTGGCGGCGCATCCCGAACTGGAGGGCTACCTGATCTACACCGACGCGAACAACCAACTGCAAACCTACGCAACCCCCGAAATGGAAAAACGGATCGTTCCCTAACGTCCGGTCCGCCCGTTTTCCGTCCCTGCCCCAATCCCCTGTCCATCCGTGAAATCCGTCCTGTTCCTCTACAACCCCCTTTCGGGCGAAGCGCAAATCGTCGCCAGGCTCGATAAAATCGTCGCCTGTTTTCAAGAAGCGGGGGTGCGGCTGACACTCTTCCGGATCTCGCGCCGCGAGGGGTTCAACAGGCTGGACGAGACGATCCGGTCGCTGCAACCCGACTACCTGCTGGTGGCCGGAGGGGACGGAACCATCCACCGCCTGGTCAATTACCTGCAAGCACGCTCGATCGACTTGCCGCTGGCGATCCTTCCGGCCGGAACGGCCAACGACTTCGCACGGCTGATCGGTATGCCCCTTCAAATGCAGGCGGCCTGCCGGGCCATCCTCTCGGGCCGGATCGAACGAATCGACCTGGGCGAGGTAAACGGCCGCTATTTTGTGAATGTGCTGAGCAGCGGCCTGTTCACCGAAATTTCGCAAAAAACGCCCACCAAACTGAAAAACACGCTGGGCCGGGCGGCTTACTACATCAGCGGACTGGGCGAAATTCCCCTCTTCCGCCGGCTCGAAATCCGGGTGGAATCCGAGGCTTGCTCGTTCGAGGGAAGCTGCCTGCTGTTTCTGGTCTTCAACGGGCAAACGGCGGGCAATCTGCCGCTGGCGGGCCATGCCAACGCCCAGGACGGACTGCTCGACGTACTGATCATCCGCGGCGAGAACCTGATGGAGAGCCTGCAGGCTGTGGTAAAACTGGTGATGTCCCGCAAAACGGACTACCCCGAGGACATCATCTGCTTCAAGACCGACCGTCTGAAAATTTCCCTTTCACGGCCGGCCTCCACCGATCTGGACGGGGAGCGTGGACCCGATTTCCCGCTCGAAATCACGGCGCGACCGGCGGCGTTGCAGGTGATCGTACCCGCCGGAAAATCCCCCCAAGAGTAGCGCACGGCCCCTGTTTTACAGGGGGTTAGTCATAGGGGTGTCCCCCGTTTACGGACAGCGGACGAGGCGTTTTCCCAACGGCCGCAGTGGAATACGGCTGGCGCGAACACTTCCCGTCCAATGTATTGTCCTGTATACGTAAAGGAGGTCATCATCGACCATTCCGACGCGGGGGTTTTGGCGGAGCAACAAGAACCTGGCGGAGGTTACCGGCGCATGGCACGATCCATGTCGCGCTTGGCGTCTTTCTCTTTCAGGTGTTCGCGCTTGTCGAAGCTCTTGCGGCCTTTTCCCAGCCCGATCACCAGCTTGGCCAGTCCACGGTCGTTGATAAACAGGCGCAAACCCACCATCGTAATCCCTTTGTCCTGTAGCGCGCGGTCGATCTTGCGCAGCTCTTTGCTTTGCAGCAGGAGCTTGCGGTCGCGCTTGGGCTGGTGGTTGTTGTAGGTTCCCCAATGGTACTCGGCAATGTTGATGCCGCGAACAAAAAGCTCGCCATGATGCAGGTAGCAGAAACAATCCACCAAACTGGCCTTGCCCGCACGCAACGACTTGATCTCGGTGCCGGTCAGGACAATGCCCGCCACCCACTCCTCGAGGATTTCGTAGTCGAACCAGGCGCGTTTGTTCTTGATGGATATATCGGGTTGCTTTGCCACGGCACAAAGATAGTGAAAGCCGGGCGCAATCGTGAATTCCTGCATGCAAAGATTGCCGTAGCGCGCCCCACGTCCTGCGGGGAGGCGACAGCCGAGCGCTTCCACGAACGCTTACGCTCAAAGATGGCCGGGGCGGATTCTATGTTCTGCAGCGAGGGTAAAAGCGAGGGAGCGGGCCTCCCATGCCCTACTCCTGCGGTGAACGAAGATGCGGGCAACCGACGTCCCTGATCGTTCCGTAGAGGTTTTCGCAGAGGTTCGCAGAGGGTTTCTTCTTCGCACAAAAAAGAAGCGCCTGCGGAAATTCCGCAGGCGCTTTCGGATTGGCTGTTTCGCGTTAAGCTACTCTCCTTATTTCACCAAGATGATGAAGTCGGGGTGTTCGAAGTAGGGGGCGAAGTTTACGTCGGTGGCGGCCAGTTTGGCAGCTTCCGGGTTTTGTTTGATCGCAGCGTTGAGGTTCGAGGCCATGGCTTCTACGTTGCCTTCCTGAGCGGCGATAACGGCTTTGGTGTAGTTAGCTCTCCAAGTGTCGATGTTGGCAAGTTGTTGCTTCGACTTGGCTACGTTGCCGTTGAGCAGGTCGGCCAAAGCTTGGTTGTAACCGTCGAGCGATTTGGCTGCTTCGGCGTAGTTGCCTTTGGCCAGTTCAACCAGACCTTTGTTGTATTTGGCTTCGGAGGCGGTCGATGCGGCGAAGTATTTGGCTGCTTCGTCTTTCTTGCCTTCGGCGAGCGCTACAACGCCCAGGTTGTTGATCACTTGAGGATTGGTGTTGTTCAGGCTGGCGGCTTTGTTGAAGGCTTGTTTAGCACCTGCATAGTCGCCCGAGTTGGCCAGGGCCACGCCCAGGTTGTTCCATCCGCGGTAGCAGTTGTATTTTTCGGCAACGGCTTTGTAGATGCGGGCCTTGGTGGCGTTGTCTTGGAACAGGGTGGCTGCGTGGAGAGCCTCTTCTTGTTTGAGCGAGTTGAGGTCTTTGGCAACGGCTGCTTTGAGTTCGTCGTCGGTCAAGCCTTCGGTTTTCACGTCTACGCTCATTTTAGCGCGGCGGAGTTGGGGAAGGATCTTGTCGGCCAACACTTTGTAAGCGGCTGACATGTTCTTGATTTCGCGGTCGCGCACTTGAGGATCGCTGTACATGGAGAGTACTTGGAGGATCATCTCTTTGTCCTGGATGTCTGACTTTTGAACCAGTTCTTGGAAACCTTCCCAGTCTTCGCCAAGGGCTTGTACGTCGAATTGCGATTTTGCGGCTACGCTGTTCTTTTGGAATTTGTCGCCTACCGCTTTTTTGGTAGAGGCGCCACGTTCTTTAGACAAGCGGTCGTTCAGAGCGATCGGGCCGTCGGGAGAAGCGTAGGCTTGAGTTACCACGCTGCCTACTGACTTCTTGGCATCGCCGCTGTTCGAGATGATGAATTGCTCCAGGGTGTTCAGTTCGGCTTTGGTCAACTCGGCGGGACGAACCTTCGATTGGTTGATCACGAACATGATGTTGGCAGACTCTTGCTGGGTGCTGATGCGTTGGTATGCATCGGGAACCAGGGCTACTTTGGCGTAGTTGTCGGCCATGTTTTGGAGGCAGTTCACACCGCGAGCCACCACGAATTCTTTTTCGAAAGCCTGGTAACCGGCGTTGGCTGATTTTTTGGTGTTGGTACGTTCGAAATCGGGTACAAACTCGTAGGTAGTGGTACCTGCGTTTTTGCTGAATTCGGGTACGAACTCGAATTTGTTGGCGCTGCCGCCTTTGGTGCACTTGGCTTCACCGCGCAGTACAAGCACTGAAGAGCGCAGGGCGGGGTTGTAGGGGATAGACACGGGAATGGTGACGGTGCCTCCGCTGTAGGGAACTACGGTGTAGTTGTCTTTCACCGATTCGCCTTGGTAGAAGCTGGGTTGACCGGCTACTTCCGAACCATCGAGCGCAGAAACCAGCACGGGGGTCAATTTCAACACGCCGTCTTTGTGGAAGGCTTTGGCAGGAACGTTCACGGTGATGGTGGTAACCGCGTTGTCGCCTTTGAGGGTAACAACCTCGGGTGCGCAGCTAACCGTGATACCTTTCGCTGCTTTCTTCATCATCGTGTTGTAGCAGTTACAACCGGTCAGAAGCGTTGCCGCTGCAAGGGCAACCAGACCAACGTTGAGGAATTTTCTCATAGTAGAATTGTTTTAAATTGGGGTATTTGTTTGTGTTTTCGCTTGGCTGCTAACATCAAGTCCACGTGGGAACTTGGGGGCAAAGATAGAAAAGTTTTGAGACTTATCCTACACTTCGCACTAAAAAAAGAGCCTTTGAGCGTTATTTTTCGGGGTTCAGGAGTACTTTTCTCGAAAGTTTCAGTTTCCCGTTTTTCGGATCGGTGCCAATGAGCTTCACCTCAAGGATGTCGCCAACCTTGATTCCGCTGCTTTCCATGTCGGCCAACCGGCGGTTGTCGATCTCGGAAATGTGCAGCAGGCCGTCTTTTCCGGGCAGGATCTCTACAAAGGCGCCGAACTGAACGATGGTCTTCACTTTGCCCTGGTAGATTTTGCCAACTTCGGGGATGGCGGTGATGCCGTTGATTTTGGCCACGACGGCGTCGATGCCTTCTTTGTTGACGCTGAAGATATCTACGATCCCCTTTTCGCCCTCTTCGGTGATGGTGATCACGGTGCCGGTTTCACGCTGCATCTCCTGGATCACTTTGCCGCCCGGGCCGATCACGGCGCCGATGAACTCTTTGGGGATGGTGATCTGTACCATGCGGGGCACGTGGGGTTTGTAGTCTTCGCGGGGTTGGGCAAGGGTGTCGGTGATTTTGCCGAGGATGTGCATCCGTCCTTGGCGGGCTTGCTCCAGAGCGGCGGCCAACACGTCGTACGACAGGCCGTCTACTTTGATGTCCATTTGGGTGGCGGTGATCCCGTCGGCGGTTCCGGTTACTTTGAAGTCCATGTCGCCGAGGTGGTCTTCGTCGCCGAGAATGTCGGACAGAACGGCCACTTTCCCGTTTTCGGCGATCAATCCCATGGCGATCCCCGATACGGGTTTCTTGATTTTCACACCGGCATCCATCAACGCCAGGGTTCCGGCGCAGACGGTGGCCATGGACGACGAACCGTTCGATTCGAGGATATCGGACACTACGCGGATGGCGTAGGGACACTCTTCGCCGGTGGGGATCATCGGCTTCAGGGCGCGCAGGGCCAGGTTGCCGTGTCCTACTTCACGACGCGAAAGGCCGCGCATGGGGCGGGCGTCGCCGGTCGAGAAGGGGGGGACGTTGTAGTGCAGCACGAATTTTTCGGTGCCTTGGTTCAGCACTTCGTCGATCATTTTTTCGTCGAGCCGGGTACCGAGGGTTACGGTGGTCAGCGATTGGGTTTCGCCGCGGGTGAAAAGGGCCGAACCGTGGGGGGCGGGCAGGTAGCCTGCTTCGCAGACGATGGGGCGGATTTCGTTGGTTTGACGGCCGTCCAGGCGGATTCCTTCATTGAGGATCATGTTCCGCATGGCCGACTTGAGCACGTTGTCGTGGAAGTAACGTTTGATCAGGGGTTTGCGGGTAACCAGCTCCTCTTCGGTAAAGGTGGCCATGTATTCGGCCTCGATGGCGTCGAAGGCGGCGGCGCGTTCGTGCTTGGGTTGGGGGCTCTTGGCCACGGCGTAGGCTTTGTCGTAGGTGGCGGCTACGACGGCGGCGCGAAGCTCTTCGTCGTTGATTTCGTGGCAGTAGGTGCGTTTTTGCACTTTGCCCACGGCTTCCATCAGTTCGATCTGAGCCTGGCACTGTTTTTTGATCTCTTCGTGGGCCACTTTAATGGCCTGGAGCATCACCTCTTCCGAAACTTCTTTCATTTCGCCCTCTACCATCATGATGTTGTCGATGGTGGCGGCTACCATGATGTCGAGGTCGCCTGCGGCGTTTTGCTCGAACGTGGGGTTGATGATGAATTCACCGTTCACGCGGGCCACGCGAACCTCGGAAATGGGCCCCTGGAACGGAACGTCCGACACGGCCAGGGCGGCCGAGGCGGCCAAACCGGCCAGCGCATCGGGCATGATGGTGGGGTCGGCCGAAATGAGGTTGACGGTTACAAATACTTCGGCGTGGAAATCGCTGGGGAACAGGGGGCGCAGGGCGCGGTCGATCAGGCGCGATACGAGGATTTCGTTGTCCGAGGGACGGGCTTCGCGTTTGAGGAACCCGCCGGGGAAGCGGCCGTTGGCTGCGTATTTTTCTTTGTATTCGACCGAAAGGGGCATGAAGTCTACGTCTTCCTTGGCCTCTTTGGCGCAGGTGACGGCGGCCAGGAGCATCGTATCTCCTTGGCGTACAACAACCGACCCGTCGGCCTGTTTGGCCAATTTGCCGGTTTCGATCTCGATGGTGCGGCCACCGCTCAGATCAATGGTTTTCTTTGTTACGTTGAACATGGTTTTTGTTTATCTGTTTGATTTTTCTCTATTTCGGGGCCAAAGGTACGAAATAAAAAGTGGCTGCAAGCTCTTTTTGAAACATTTCGCACGGAAAAGCGAGGGCCTGCCGCTTGATTTGCGGCAGGCCCTCGCTTTTTTGCACGGGAAACCCGGAGGTCGGGATTACTTGCGGAGTCCGAGCGCCTTGATGATAGCGCGATAGCGCTCGATCTCGGTTTGCTTGAGGTAGTCCAGCATGGCACGCCGTTTCCCTACCAGTTTCAACAGGGCCCGTTGGGTGTTGAAATCCTTTTTATGGGATTTGAGGTGGTCGGTCAGGTGGGCGATACGGAACGTGAAGAGGGCCACTTGGCTCTCGGCCGAACCGGTGTCGGCGGTTCCTTTTCCGTAGTTTTGAAAAAGCTCTTGCTTTTTCGCGGTGTCGATGTAGTTGCTCATGTAATTATACGGTCTATTAATTAGAAGCGGGTGCAAAGGTAACCGCTTTTCCGGACTTTGCAAATTTTTCTCCGGCAAAGAAGCGTCCGGCTCCGATACTTTCAGACAGACAACCGGCCCAAACCGGACCGGCCGATCCGAACCTGCACCTACGGCGATCAGCGGAGGTAAAGCGGTTCGCCGGGAAGTCGGATGGATGTGCCGATGAAATCGATGTGCAACGGGACATCATCCAATGCTATTCCTCCTCTTCGGAAGGGTTTCAAGAAATAGCCCCCCAATGTATACCCTGCCTCCGAGGGAATGTACCAACCCACAACATATCCTTTTGCCAGGTGATTCACGGAGTATTTTCCAGTCGTTTGGTAGGCAAAGACAGCAACATCCGTTTTTTCAGGCGAAACCACCACAACCACCGTGCGTGGACCGGACTGGGCGGCCATTTCGGAAGAGTCTACCGACGACAATGCTGCCGCAACAACCCCGTGCGGTTCGGTCATCGCAACCTCGGCGGCGGGAGTGAAGGCAACCACGTAGGTTATTTTATTGCGGGGACTTACGGCATAAGTATGGGTTCCGGTGTATAGCCTAACGCCCTGCGGGTCGGCGGAAGGAATGGATTTCAACCTCACGACATCCTCTTTATCCCGGTCACGATAGCGGGAGCTGTTCGTTGCGGCGTTGTACATAATCGCTTCCATTTTAAGCGATCGGGGATTGCGGGTCGTCGTGCGATTATTGGCGGATTTTCGCGGAAGCAGCGTAAGGTACTCGGAATCAGACAGCCCGAGGCGTTCTGCGGTAACATACAAACGTTTATTGTCGTACCGAGGGAGAATCAGATTGGTTTGCGACCTCGGAGACGTTCCGTACAGGGTGGTATCTTCGGGCTGATCGGGTCCCATCCGCACCGAGGCCACCCGGCCCGAAAGCAGCAACTGCCGGACCCGCTGCGGATCGTCGCCGGGAGCGAAGGTGTACTCCTTGCCGTCGTGCTGTTCGCCCAAAAGGGCAACAGTCAATTCCGGAAAGCGATACATCGGCGGAATAAAGGATTGAACATCCACAGTAGCGCCAAATGGCATGAAAAACCTGGGGTCGGGAGGAAAAGGGAGTCGGAGCAGTGTACGATCACCCAAACTGGCCCACAATGACATAGCGCCCCGGATACGTTCCATGTTCAGTGTGCCGGTCCCCAGCGCCGGAGTTCCTTGCCGGTCCGCGCTGTCTGAACGCAAAAAGCCCTCGCCGCGAATCTGCACGTGGTCGGGTGAAGCAGATGAACTCCGGAAAGAATTGTCGTTCCCAGGGTCGGCAGGTTGCAAAACCGCCCGCCCGCTGAAGTGAACTTTTGTTCCGGCCGCATCGTACGGAAGGAGGTAACGCGTGCCGGAACCCGCAACGGTCGCCTGAGTGGCCGTCGTGTCGATGGGGGCGAAATAGCCGGTAATCCGAAGCGACCCGTCGCCGGTCGTATCGGCCAACGCGAAAACGATCTTCAACACCTTCGCCTGAGGCCGCCCATAATCAATCACCGCATACCGGCCGCCGATCGCAAGGCTGCCTTCGGACGTAGCGGTGATGGAAACACGTTTGTCTATCCCTTCGCCCTGCGCTCGGACGGTCGGTGGCAGGGCGGTAATCGCGGCGGCCATCAGCAGGATGGAAATGGATTTCATGGAATTTTTCGAATTTGGCAACCAATGGATCACGCCTGTATCGTTCGCAAGGTAAGAATTATATGCATTTTTTCATCAGAAATAGACTGATACGTTTCGTGCAGACACCCTGTGTTGCCGTGTACACAGCCGCAAAAACGAGAAGAGGTTGAGCCGTGCGGCTCAACCTCTTCTACTTGTTTAGTGTGACACCATCAGGATTCAAACCTGAAACCTTCTGATCCGTAGTCAGATGCTCTATTCAGTTGAGCTATGGTGCCGTTTTGTGGCGACAAAGGTAGCACACCTTTTCGAAATCTGCAAACCCGGACAGCGAGATTCCTGAAAAAAATCGCTGTTTTTTTGTCCCAACCCACACATTGGACCGGCATTTGCACTACCTTTGTCCATTGAAGGCCCACAAGAATAATCACTTAATTTTCACTACCGTATGAAAAAGACACTACTTCTGCTCGTTTCCGCAGCATTGCTCGTATCCTGTGGAGAGGGACGCAAAAACCAAGAACTTTCGGCCAGCAACGATTCGCTGCAAAACGTCGTGGCCCAAAAAGACTCCATCATCAACGATGCCTTTACCAGCATCAGCGAAATCTCAGCCAACATCGACCTGATCACCCAACGCGAAAAGATCGTGTCGACCCAGACGAATGGCGAACTGACCAAATCGGTGAAAGAACAAATCTCGGACAACATCACCGCCATTGGCCAACTGCTCGAAAAAAACCGGGCCGAAATCGCTCGACTGCAATCGGCGTCCAAACAACTGAAAGCGGCCAACGTGAAAATCGACGGCCTCCAAAAATTGGTTGCCCAACTGCAGGAACAGGTTCGTAGCAAAGACGCCCAAATCGCCCAACTGAGCGAAAAACTGCAGGCCCTGAACATCGAAGTGGGCGCGTTGCAACAAACCGTATCGGGTCTGGAAAGCGACAAGGCGCAACTGAACACCACCGTAGCCGCCCAGGATTCGGCGCTCCACAATGTTTACTACATCGTCGGATCGGACAAGGAACTTATCGCCAAGCAGATCATCGACAAGAAAGGGCTGATCGGCCGCACCCGCGTGCTGGGCGAAAACGCTTCGATGAACGGTTTCACCAAAGTCGACTACCGCAAACTGGAACACATCCCGATCGGCAAGGCCAAGGTACGCATCGTAACCAGCCATCCCGACAACAGCTACCTGTTGGTGAAGAGCGACAAAGAGGTGATCAAGGAACTGGTAATCACCGACAAGAAAGCCTTCTGGGATCATTCGAAAGTATTGGTCATCTCGCATAAATAGGCGAACGATCCACTGCGGGCAAGTTCGGACTTGACCCCCTGTTACGTCAGCGGCCACCCTTTGCAGGGTGGCCGCTTTTTGATGCTGTCCGCTTGTGGCGCGACGCCACAGGCGAGTTGGTGTACTTAATAGGGCCGTTTGAGGGACGGCAGGTGAAGGCCGATCCAAAAAGTGGCCCCCGGACGAGGCCCGGGCCGCCGCTTACTTGTTCATCGTGGCCAGGAACTCTTCGTTCGAGAGGGTTCCCTCCATCTGTTTCTTGACCAGTTCCATCGCCTCCACCGAATTCATATCGGTGAGGTGGCGGCGCAGGATCCATATTTTTTGCAGCGTGTCGCGGTCGAGCAACAGGTCGTCGCGGCGGGTGCTGGACGCGGTGATGTCCACCGAGGGGTAGATGCGGCGGTTCGACAGTTTGCGGTCCAGTTGCAATTCCATGTTACCGGTGCCCTTGAACTCTTCGAAGATCACCTCGTCCATTTTCGATCCGGTGTCGATCAGGGCCGTGGCGATGATGGTCAGCGAGCCGCGCTCTTCGGTATTCCGGGCGGCGCCGAAAAAGCGCTTGGGTTTGTGCAGGGCGTTGGCGTCGACCCCTCCCGAGAGGATTTTCCCCGAGGCGGGCTGTACGGTGTTGTAGGCGCGGGCCAGGCGGGTGATCGAGTCGAGCAGGATCACCACATGGTGGCCGCACTCTACCATCCGTTTCGCCTTTTCCAGCACCATTTCGGCCACCTTGACGTGGCGCGAGGCCTGTTCGTCGAAGGTCGAGGCAATCACTTCGGCCTTTACGCTGCGGGCCATGTCGGTTACCTCCTCGGGACGTTCGTCGATCAGCAACACAATCATGTAGGCTTCGGGGTGATTGTCGGCAATGGCGTTGGCGATCGACTTGAGCAGCATCGTTTTCCCGGTCTTGGGCTGGGCCACGATCAGGGCGCGCTGCCCCATGCCGATGGGCGAAAAGAGGTCGACCACGCGGTTCGAGAGGTTGTTATGCCCCTGCGAAGTGATGTTGAATTTCTTTTCGGGAAACAGGGGGGTCAGGTATTCGAACTGGATGCGGTCGCGGATCATCTCCGGAGCCAAGCCGTTCACTTCAAGCACTTTTACCAGCGGGAAGTACTTTTCGCCCTCGCGCGGGGGTTTGATCACCCCTTTGAGCGTATCGCCGTGCTTCAGGCCGTAGGTCTTCACCTGGGTGGCCGAAACGTACACGTCGTCGGGCGAATTGAGGTAGTTGTAGTCGGGCGAACGGAGGAAACCGTAGCCGTCGGGCATCACCTCCAGCGATCCCTCGCAGTGGATGGTGCCGAGAAAATCGTTCTGGTGGTCGATTTTGCGGGGCTTCGGCTGGTTTTGGTTCGGATTTGCGCCCTGCTTCTGCTGAGCGGGTTGTGCCGATTGCGCGGATTGGGGGGATTTGGGCGCACCCTCCTCCTGAGGCTGCTGGGCGTCGGGTTGCTGTTCGCGGGGTTGTTTCCGATCCTGCGGCGGTTGGTTCTTTTCTGCTCCCTGTTGGTGTTGCCGCGCCTTTTCGGGGCTGGCGCTGAAGCCCGAGGGCCGCTGGCCGGAACGCGCAAAATGTTCGGGTTTGGCGGTACGGGCCGGGGTTGCCTCCGGCGCGGATTCCGGCAGGCTGTCGGTCGATGCAGGGGCTTCCTCTTCGAATTCTTCCGCTTCCGGAGCGGGCTGCGATCCATTGCCCTCCGCACTGATGCGGCGGCGGCGACGTTTCCCTGATCCTGCTTCTCGGGGCGCTTCGGCGGAAGGCTCCTTGGGCGAATCCGGCTCGGTTTTCAGCAGGCGTTCTACCAGTTCCTGTTTTTTCACGTATCCTTTGCCGAGGTCGATACTACGTTCTTCGGCCATTGAGCGCAACTCACCGAGAGTTAGCTGCTCCAAGCTTTCTTTGGTCTGCATGTAGGGGTGTTAGGGGTGGCGCGGTTCATGCGCCGTCAAAAAGGGGGAGATATACGGCAAGCCGTACGGATGTTGTCAATAACAAAGATGTGGATAACGCCTCTTTCGTTTTGGACGGCCCGAAGAGGTGGCCCGGCCCGGAAAGACGACCCAAAGGTAGCGCTTTTTACAAAACCACCAACTATCTACTCCAAAAATTGTTTCACCCGTTCCAAATCTTCGGGAGTGTCGACGGCGTGGCTTTCCACGTCGGTAACGGCCGTGCGGATCGAGAGGCCGTTTTCGAGCCAGCGCAACTGCTCCAGCGATTCGGCCAGTTCGAGGGGCGACGGCGGCAGCGCGGCAATGGAGCGGAGCGTTTCGGAGCGGTAGGCGTAAAGGCCTATGTGCTTGTAGTAGGTGATTTGGTCGGCCCAGCGGGCGGGATCGACCCCGCGCAAATAGGGAATGGGGCTGCGGCTGAAGTAGAGCGCCTGGCCGTTCATTCCGCGCACCACCTTGGGGGTGTTCGGATTGGTGATCTCCTCGCCGGCCGCAAAGGGTTTGACCAGGGTGGCGATTTGCGTGGCGGGATCGTCGAAACAACCCCGAATCTGTTCGAGCTGTTCGACCGCGATGAAAGGTTCGTCGCCCTGCACGTTGACCACCACGTCGAACCGCAGGCCGGTGGAGTGTTCCACCCGGTTCAGGGCCTCGACACAGCGATCCGTGCCGCTCCGGTGTTCGGTCGAGGTCATCACCACACGCCCGCCGAAAGCCTGCACGGCTTGCTCGATGCGGGAGTCGTCGGTGGCCACCCACACCTGATCGAACGCCTGAACAACCCGCTCGTACACGTGCTGGATCATCGGTTTGCCGCCGATCAGCGCAAGGGGCTTGCCTGGAAAGCGGCTCGAAGCGTACCGGGCGGGAATGAGGGCTAAGAATTGCATCCTTTTTCGTACATTTATCACCTGAAAGCACAAAGGTATGGAAAAACGGATCGGTTGGTTCCTGCAACTGGGGAAATCCTTTGAAGGCCCCGATTGGGAACGCGCCAAAATGCGGGCCTCGAGCGAAAACGAGTGGTTTACGCCGGGGATGATCGAGGCGGCCGCGGAGGCCATTCGCAAGCAGATGCTGGACGCCGAAAGCCTGCGCCGATGGGTTGGAGGCTACCCTGCTCTCCCATTCCAAGGCGGAGTTCGCGTGGGCATTGTGATGGCTGGGAATCTGCCGTTGGTCGGGTTCGCCGACCTGCTGGCCGTGCTGCTGTCGGGCCATCGGGCGGTGGTCAAGCCCTCGTCGAAAGACCGCGCCCTGACCGCTTTTGTCATCGACCGCTTGCGAAGTTTCGGCGCTCCCGTCGAAGAGCGCGGCACCCTGCCCGAACCCGCCGAAATAGAGGCCCTGATCGCTACGGGGAGCGACGAATCGGCGGCCCTGTTCCGCAGCCGCTACGGCTCGATCCCCTCGCTGCTGCGCGGCACACGCCACAGCGTCGCCCTGCTGACCGGCCGCGAGACCCCCGCCCAACTGCGAGGACTGGCCGACGACCTATTCCTTTACTGGGGCATGGGTTGCCGCAACGTATCGAGGCTTTTTGTGCCGGCCGGCTACGAACTTCCCCGCCTCTCCCTCCCCGTGGACGACCCCCCGCCCCCCCCGTACAAGGCAAGCTACCTGCACGCCCGCGCCCTGGCCACCCTGCAGGGAACCTTGCGGCAGGACGGCGGTTTCTACCTGCTCCGGAACGCGCCCTTCGACGGTGCCGAATCGCCCCGCCCCGCCGAAATCCTCTGCACGGAATACACCCGCGCCGAAGAGCCGCTCCGTTGGATCGAGGCCCACGCCCGCCGGCTTCAATGCACCGTTCCCAACCCGATTCCGTTCGGTCAAACCCAGCTTCCCGCCCCGGGCGATTATGCCGACGGAGTGGACACCCTGGCCTTTTTGTCCGCACTGCCCCTTGCATAATCCGCTGATTTCACATACATTTGTCCCTGTCCCAAATTTAACATCCCCCTATGGCAAGCATTCGCAAAACCAAAAAAGAGGTTTCGTACCTCGCCAACGAAGTGATCTCGAACAGCTATCTGGCCCTCTACTTCCAGCCCGAATCGCAGCGCGAGGCGATCCTCGGCGTGATCTCGAAGACCGTCGAGTTGCACAACAACCTGATGGATCGGATCAACAATCCGGCCGAGAAGAAAAACGCCCGCCTGATCAAGAAACACTTCATGCAGCTGCGCAACGAAATGTTCGACGGCATCGACAACCTGTTCGTCGAGCTGAGCGAAGTGTGCAAAGGCGAGAAAAGCAAGCCCAAGGCCGCCTCCAAAGCGAAAGCCAAAGCCGAAGAACCGACCCCCGAAGAAGCCTAACCAACACCCTGAAAAATCCCTGATACTCCCATGAAACACCTCCGTTCGCTACTCCTGCTGTCGCTGATCGGCCTGTCGCTTGCCGGCTGCGCCAAAGCGCCGAAATCCGCGCCGAAAATCATTGAGTTTCCCGTTCCCGAACGCATCGCCGGACAAACCGACGTACTGCAGTTGGTAACCGCCCCCATCGACACCGTTCGGGTGGGCATCGTCGGGCTGGGCATGCGCGGCGGAGAAGCCGTCCGTCGCTACACCTTCATTCCCGGCGCAAAAATCACCGCCCTGTGCGACGTGTACGAAGACCGCGTGAAACGGGCCAACTCCATCCTGACCGACAGAGGATTCCCCGCCGCCAACGAGTACTTCGGCGATACGCTGGTGTGGCAGAAGATGATTCAGGATCCGAACATCGACCTGGTGTATATCTGCACCGGTTGGGAGTGGCACACCCCCATTGCCGTGGCCGCCATGAAGGCCGGCAAACACGTGGCTATCGAGGTTCCGGCCGCCCTGACCCTGCAACAATGCTGGGACCTGGTGAACACCGCCGAACAAACCCGCAAACACTGCATGATGCTTGAAAACTGCGTGTACGACGAGTTTGAAATGACCACCCTGAACATGGCCCAACAAGGCGTGTTCGGCGAAATCGTCCACGTAGAGGGAGCCTACATCCACGACCTGCGCTCGATGAACTTCGCCCTGAAAGGCGAACCGGGACACTACGCCGACATGTGGCGCCTGAAAGAGAATACGGACCGTACGGGCGACATCTACCCCACGCACGGTCTGGGCCCGGTGGCTCAAATCCTGGGGCTGCACCGCGGCGACAAGATGAACTACCTGGTCTCGCTCAACAGCGACCAGTTCGGCATGACTGAATACGCCACCCGTAAATTCGGCGCAGATTCGGACTACGCCAAAAAGGAATACAAAATGGGCGATCACACCTCGACCCTGATCCGCACCGAAAAGGGCAAGAGCATGATGATCCAACACGACGTAACCAGCCCCCGTCCCTACAGCCGCATCCACATGGTGAGCGGAACGCACGGATTTGCCCAAAAATGGCCCGCCACCCAAATCGCGCTCGAAGGAGCCGACCTGCCCAACAAAGATTATGAAAACCTGTCGGGCCACAGCCCCGTAGGCCCCGAAATGTTTAAGAAACTGATGGCCGAATACCAACACCCCATCTACAAAGAGGTGGGCGAAAAGGCCAAAGAGGTAGGCGGACACGGCGGCATGGACTACGTGATGGACTACCGCCTGATTTACTGCCTGCGCAACGGCCTGCCGCTGGATATGGATGTGTACGACGCCGCCGAATGGTCGTGCCTGACGGAGCTGACCGGCGTGTCGATCCGCAACAACAGCGCACCGGTCGCCATCCCCGACTTCACCCGCGGAGCCTGGGACCGCCTCAAGGGCCAAACGTTCTCGAAGGCTCCCGCCGACACTCCGGCAAAGTAATTCCGGGACACACAAGACCACGCCCGAGGGCTGCGCTTTTAAACGGCGCAGCCCTCGTCGTTTCCGGCCCGGCGATCGCCTGACGATGGCTCGATTAAAACAAAGAAGACAAGCGGAGGATAGAACAAGGACGACAGAGGCAGAAAAACGCAGCGAGGAACCCTGTAACCGGGGTTCCTCGCTGCGTTAAAATCACACTTCCTCCCTCACTGAACGGACAACAGTCCCCGCTCTTCCCTGGCGGTTTCCACCCCTAGCTCCTTGAGACCGCGCTTCGAACGAGGGCTTAGAACGGCAATTTGCGCTCTTCGAAATCTGCGATCGAGAACTTCAGTTGATCGTTCCGGTCGTGCCATGTACCCCCCTTGAGCAGTTCTTCGCGGTAGAGGCGCGTACGCTCGTCGATCGGGAACTCGGGCTTGGCATATTCGATGGCCACGGCCCGTTCCGAGGGACGGATGGTTCGGGTGGTAATTTCGTACCTGTTTTGGGGGCGGAGCTGGGGAGTCCACACAAAATTGGGCAGTCTTTCCGACTGTTCCTCCGGAATTTTATTGATCGGATAGATCGTGTAGTTGACGTCTCCCTGCCAGGCGAAGCGGCTGGGTTCCCGGTTGGCGAAACGGATGGTGAGGGTGGCGCTCGACAGCACGGCGAACTTGTCCAGGTGGCGTTTCTCCTCCATGTAGTAATGGTTCAGCACGTTGCCGGAGAGTTGGGCCCGCACGATTTCGTTGTTGGCAAACCACGCCTTCATGAAGCGCGACTGCGCCTGATTGAAGTGAACGGAGTCGCCCTCGCGCACCTGTTGGGTCGTGAAAGGCGAACCGATAAAGTCGGCGTAGTCCAGTTTTTCGTTTCGTGTATAGAGGTCGATCCGGTCGGCCGTCAATTGGTTTTGTCCGCTCCAAAGCATCGGACGGCCGAAGAACGACGAAGTGGAATCGACCGAAAAACTGATCATTGAGTCGGCGATGGCCTGCGCATCTTTCCGGTAAAGTTTCACGTGATGGAAAGCGCGCACCACCCGTTCGAGGGTATCTTTCCTGGCGGAGTCGGCCGGGAGCGGCTCCTGTTTCGTCCGCAACACCGTGTCGGAGAGCGCACCTTTCCGGAGCGATGAGTCGGATACCAACAAAGAATCGGGGACATGCGTCCCTACGGAATCCCTACCGGCGAAAGCTGCGGGAATCGAATCGACAGCTACGGGCGCGGCCTCCGGAGCGGTTGGAGCGGCAACCACGGAAAGCAAGGTGTCGCGTACGGGAGGTGCAACATTTTCCTTCGCCTGCCTGCGTCGGGAACGAGCCTCGGAGCGGTTCTCCTTGGGGGGTTGGATTTCGTCGGGAGCCATCATTGCCTGCGGCACCAGATCGTCCGACAACGGGTCGGTTTTCGCGGGAAGCGATGATGGCGGCAATTCCTGTTCCAGGCCATCGCCGCGTTCTTTCGAAACGGCCGGAAGGTCTGAAACAACGGCATCGGGTTTGGATTTCCCGGGAGGGTACGAATCGAAGTAAAACGCATCGGCCCGCATGAACGAACTGTCGGCCTCTTGGCCCGTACTGTCGGGTTGCTCGTAGGCGATGATCGACGGGTTGCGGGTGAGCAGGCCGCTCTTGAGGCTGTCGTTGTAGTAGCCGTAGTCGCCGAAGGCCAGCGTTTTGTTCACCGTGTCGAGCATTTGCAGATTCCCGCGCATGGTTACCTGTTTCATCCGGCTCTCGTAGTTCATGGTATCCGACCAGTACTCCTGATCGGGAGTCAGGGCGTAGGGACGCAACGTGAAGTGGTAGGTTTCGGTGCTGCGGATGTACTCGCCGCGGTCGGCCATGAAAAAATCGCGGTCTTTGTCCCACACGTAGGTCCTTGTGAGGAACGTAACGACTTCGTGGTCGAGATGATAGGCGACCGAGTCGGTGCGGATTTTGTAGTTATCGTTCCGCATGGACACCCGTCCCATGAATTTGATCTGGTTGGTCGACCCGTAGTAGATTCCGCTGTCCGACTCCATCAGGTTGTCGCGCTGGGTGATTACGCCCGCCTGGTTGTACTCCCCTACGCTGGTCAGGGTGTTGAATTCCATGTAATTGTAGATCCAACCTACCGCATCGCCATTCACCAGTTTGATCAGCGGCGAGTAGATTTTAGCGATGTTGGTGTTGCCGTCGTAGCTGACGTGGTCGGCATAAATGAAGGTTGTGTCTTTTTTGATGACCACTTTGCCAAAGCCCTCCAGCCACGACTCGTTGTGCCGCACGACGCTGTCGCACTCCATGAAGGTACCGTTGTGGTGGAACGCGACATTGCCTACAATGTAGATGGCGCTGTCGCCGCGTACCTGCCGGCTCACGTCGCCCAGGTAGTCGACTTTCGATTTTTTAGGCTCGCTCTTTTCAGGAGGAGGGAGGAGCGTTTGGGGCAGAGCCTGATTCGCTGCCGGACGCACCGGAGGGTTCTGCGGCTCGAAGCTCCACCCGATACCCGCTCCGCCAAAAGCGGCCCCGACCCAAAACAGCAGGGCCAGGCGGACAATGATCCGCTTGCGGCGATCGTGGGGAGAGTGGGCGGACACGGAAAAAAGGAGGCTACTGCTGTTGGGGTTCTTCGAATCCGCGCGATTTTCCGGTTTTCAGCCAGTCGCGGTCGAACTGGACGTCCCGATAGGGGGGGGCGATGTAGATGTACATGGTTTTCAGCTTCTCGTCGAGCCACTTGTCGAAAACGCGGTTCTGCTTGTCGGTAAGGGCGTAGGTTTCGATGATTTCGTAGTCGTCTCCGAGGTTGGCCAGGTGGGAGGGGATCACCTCGTTCAGCCGGACGATTTTGTAGATGGTATTTCCCTTGTCGTCCATCCCTTCGAAGGGGGCCGACACTTCTCCCTCTTTCAATTTGGAGAGCGCCATAACGTCCTCGGGCTTGGTAATGGCGTCTTTGAAGAAACGGGTGGATGCGTACTTGGCGTCGTAGTAATACTCGGCCGCCTGCGAGTTGTAAACCACCCCCTGATTCTGCCGCGTCTGGGCATCCATCGAATAGACGGTTACCGCGCGGTCGAAGGCCTCCTTGTCGGTACCGACCGCCTTTGCGATGCTGTCCAACAGCTTCGTCTCCCGTTCGGTCTCTTCGATGTTGAACTGGGGTTTGAGCAAAATTTGGCGGAAATGGACAAGGTCGCCTTTTTTCGAGATCATCTGGACGATGTGGTAGCCGTATTTGGTTTCGATGACCTCGGATACCTGGCCGGGCTTCAGGTTTTCGATTCCTTCGACAAACGGAGCGACCAGTTTATTGACCTCGTCGGGACCCCACTCGCCCCCCTTGGCTCCGGTGCCGCGGTCCATCGAATAGAGGCGGGCCAGCGAAGCGAAGTTCTCGCCGTTCAACACCCGCTGGCGGTAGCCCAGCAGGGTTTGCCGCACCTCGAACTTACGCTCTTTGGTATCGGGCGGCAGGCGCACAATTTGTGCATAAACGTACTGTTCGGGGACGGGTTCGAGCGAATCGGTGGGTATTTTTTGGAAAAAATCACGCACTTCGGAATAGGTAACCGTCACCTTGTTCATCACGTCGCTTTGAAGCTGTCGGGCAAGCTGTTCGTCCTCCACCTGCCGGAGCATATCGTCCTTGATGCTGTAAATTTCTTTCCCGTAGCGTTTTTCGAGGGCGCGTACCGAGCCGGCGCTCACCACCATCCGGTTGATCTGTTCCTCAACGCGGCTCTGCATGTCGGGCAGGTTTTTATCCAGCGAGTCGAGACGGGCCTGCACCGAAAGCAGGCGGAAGGTGAGCAGTTGCTCCAGCGCTTCGTCCTGGGCCGGACGGGTGTCCAGGCTCCCCCTTTGGGCGCGTTCGGACTGCAGGGTGTGAGTCATCACCTCGAGTTCGGAACGCAGGATGGGCTTGTCGCCGACAATGGCAACCACTTCGTCGATGATGTATCGTTGTTTTTCTTGCGCCGGAGCGGCAGAAACGCCCCAGGCCAGGGCAGCAATAAGGAACAGGATTTTTCTCATAGGGGTTTATTCCTTCGTATTGATTTTGAATTGCTTGAACTGGACTCCCTGCCGGTACAGGCTGTCTTCCAGGTGTGTCAACAGGGCTTGCCGCCGCTTGTTGAGAATCACCTTGCGGATGTTTTCCCGTTCCAGTTCCACGGGAGAGAGCTCTCCAGCGGGCAGGTACGAGGTGATCAGCAACATGTATTTGTACTGGTCGTCTTCCACCTCGTAGTACTTGCGTTGCCGCAAAAATTCGTCGAAATTGCCGTACGGAAAAGGCAGGCGCAGTACCACCGCTCCAAAGTCGATCCATTCGGAAAAATCGTCGACCCGGTATCCGTTTTTCTGGCAAATGTTGTTGAAGTCGTCCCAATCGCTCTGACGGTCGGAGCGGAACATCTCTTCCAGTTTGTTGCTTTGGCGCAGCCCCACGGGGAGGCGGGCCACCCGGGCCTTGACAATGGGGCCGGGAAGGCGTAAATCGTCGCTGTGCGAACGGTAGTATTCGGTAATCTGCTGGGAGGTTACCACCGTGTCCATGCGGCTCGAAAGCCATTGCTGTTCGTAGCGGTACGAGAGCAGCGAGGCGCGGTAGGCGGCCACCATGGTGTCGATATCGGTCTGCCCCTCGGGCAGGGCGGCCTCGGCGGCGGCGGCTTTCAACTCCCTGCGCACCCAGTTTTCGATAATCAGGCGGGCGGCGGCGGCGCTGTCTTCGGGCGAAAGGGTGGGATCGATCATCCCCGCCATCTGGCTCAGGTAAAGCTCTTTATCCCCCACCGAAGCGACCACCTCGCCGCCCGAGAAGTTGTACAACTTCAGCCGGTTGCAACCAACCAACAGGGTGGCCAGCAGCAACAGGGTCAGCAAGGGAGTTCGAGTCATTTCAATGCGCATGGATCGGCTTCAACGGGCAAAAATAGCGAATTCTTTTGGTTTATCGGCTACTTCGGCTCCGTTTCCGGACCACCAGCACCGAGACCACAACACCGGCCAGCAAACACGCGGCCGCCGCCGCATAGAGCCAGGGGCCGAGCCGGGGCTGGCGAAGCAGGGTCTCTTCCACCGGGGTGTCGCCGGAATTGAAATAAAGCAACAGGGTGATGGCATTGTTCAGGAAATGGATCGCTACGGCGTTCAGCAGCGACGCGGTGCGCCAGTACACCATCCCGAGGATCATTCCCAACAACGTTGCGTACAGCACCTGATAGGGGTGGATATGTATCGCCCCGAAAAGCAGCGAGGCAATGGCAATCCCTCCCAAGGGGCCCAGACGGCGAGTCAGGGTTGTTTGCAGAATCCCCCGGAACAGGTACTCTTCCAAAATCGGAGCCGCCAGCAGCGTGGTCGCTATCCCCCAGGGACTGTTCACCGTGCGGGCCATCTGATCCGTCAGTTCGGCGTAATCGCCTGCGAAGAAAGGGAGATTGAGCAGCGGGGTGAGTACGATCGAAACGGCGAAGGTCAGCAACAGGCCCAAAAGCACCGCCTGGGGCCGGAACTTCCAGCGGCGCGGATGCCACGAGGGGAGGTAGACAAACGCGCCGCTCCGGCGGTAGGCCGACGCCCATCCGATCGTGAACAAAAAGGCCAGGGAGTAGCCCGCCAGCAGGGTCAGGCCCTCGGGCGCCGGAAAAATCAACCGGGCCAGGTAAGCGGCCAGGTAGCTGCTCAGCACAAAGGCCAGCAGCAGACTAACGGGAAAAAGCCAAAAACGGAGCGAGGTCTTGTTAGGGAATGTCATCGGTCGGGAAAAGTTCTATTTCAATCCAACGGGCTTGCGGGAACAGGCCGTTCACGTGATTTTTCAGGTAGTTGCGGGTGTCTTCGGCAATCAGCGGATCGGTGGCGGGAAAGTGGTTGAACAGGATTCCGGCCAATCGGATCCCGCGGGTGCGGCAGGCTTCCAAACTGAGCAGGGTATGGTTCAGGCTGCCCAGCCGGGCCGAAGTAACCAGCAGCAGCGGCAGGTTCCGGTCCCTCAGGTAGTCGATGGTCAGGCAGTCGGGCCGCAGAGGAACCATCAAACCGCCCGCCCCCTCGATCAGCAGGGTGTCGCAGCGCGTGCGCAGCAACTCGGTCGAACGGTCGATCCGCTCCAGATCGACCTCCCGTCCTTCGAGCTGCGCGGCCAAATGGGGCGAACAGGGGTGGCCGAACAGTTGCCCGCAGGTGGTGCCGTCCCTGTCCTCGGGTTGGAGCGGAACGCCCATCAGCCGGCGGTGCAGCACAATGTCTTCGGAGATCTCTCCGCCGCCGGTCTGCACCAGTTTTTGGGTCAGCACCCGCTGCCCATCGGCCATCAGGCGGCGGGCCAGCAGGCCGGTAGCGTAGCTCTTTCCGGCGTCGGTGTCGATGCCGCTCACAAAATAGACTCCGGGGAACAGCGTGGGGTTCATCGTTTTCGGGCAATCATCAGCAGGGGGTGGAACGTCAGAGGAACGTCGGGGTAAAGGCGGCGGTAGTCGGCTTCGAAACGGCGCAGGCGGCCGTGTGTCCACCGCTCGGCGACGACGGCGTTCACGCCGGTGGCTTTCAGGTGGCGCAGCACCTCGATCGGGTTGTCGTAGCGTTTCTGCTCCTCCCACTGTTCTGCGTGCAGGGGTTCGAGTCCCGCGGCCTCGCACCACGCCGCCAGCGATTCGAGGGTCGGATAGTCCAGCCCCTGCCCCGTGGTGGCGGTAATTTCCCGAAAATGGGCGGGGCCGAAAGTCGACAGGGCCACAACTCCGCCCGGGGCCAATCGGCGGGCGGCCCGTTCCAAAAACAGCGGCAGGTCGTCGAACCATTGTACGGTCGAGGCCGAGGCGATCAGGTCGATCCGCTCGGGAAGCTCCATCGTTTCGCCATCGCCCGCAACAAAGGGGAGTCCCTCGGGAAGAAAAGCGCGGCTTCCGGCAACCAGGTCGTTCAGCAGCCAGTGGGTCGTTGAGAAACGCGCCGTCAGCGGGCGGGTCAAAAAACCCGTGCCCGTGCCGATCTCCACGGCTGTGAGGGGCGGACGCTCCATGTGTTCAAAAATCCGCTCCGCCAGCCGTTCGGCAATGGCGCGCTGCACCGTGGCGAGGCTGTCGTAGCTCTCCAGGCGTTGCTCAAAGCGGCGGCGTATCAACTCTTTGTCGTGTTTCATCGCAGCCATTGCGCCAGGCAATCGGGTCGGTAAAAGGGATAATGGGGCAAGTCGGGATCGGTGGTTACGGGTACATCGCTCGATTCCCAATAAGCGATCATCGCCCCGGGCGGAAAAATCTGGTCGCGCTCCCCTACCACCGCACGGCTCCACGGCAACCGGGGATCATCGACAGCTTGCTGCGCGAGGCGTTTGAGTTCGTCGACCACTTCATCCAGCGGCCTGAGCGACCGATGGCGCAGGTACTCTTGCAGGTAAGGACCGCACATGCGCTCGAGAAATTTGAGCGTCCCGGCGGTTTCCAAACTTTTCAGGGTAACGGCAAAGGCCCGGGGCGGGATTCCCAGATCAGGATCCACGGGCCTCGGAGTTCCGTTCAGGGCAACCGCAGAATCCCACGCGATCCGTTCGCCGAACAGGTGTGCGGCGGCCCATACGCCGAACGACCAGGCAAGCAGGTGGCGGTGCGTATAGGAGTCTATTTGTGCTGTCAATCCCTCGGGAAGTTCCACCGTGCGGTAGTCCCACAAACAGAGCAGGTCGCCGTCCCAGAGCAGGTGTTCGATCATGCGCGGCTCGCCGGCCCACCCCAACGCCAGTACCAGCAGGCGGTCAGAGGCTCCCTGTTTTACCCAAGTTGCTTGCATAGTTCGGCGAATTGTTCGATGGTTTCGGGGCTGTGGGCGGCGGAAAGGGAGATTCGCAACCGGGCGGTTCCCTCGGGAACGGTGGGAGGACGGATGGCCGACACCCAGTAGCCCGCCTCGCGGAGCTGACGACTCAGGGAGACTGCGCGGGCATTTTCGCCCACGGGAACGGGTACGATGTGAGAGCTGCCCCCCAGCAGGCCCCAAAGCTCTTCGAGCCGGGCGCGGCGAGCGCCGAATTTGGGAAGCCGCTCCACCAAAAAACGGGTCCATTGCAGCGAAAGGGGCGGCAGGGCCGTCGAAAAGATCAACGTGCGCATCCGGTTGACCAACATCTGTTTACGAGACTCCGAACAAGCCACGAAGGCTCCCTGCGAGGCAAGCGCCTTGCCGAACGTACCCACCAGGTAGTCCACCCGCAACGGCACGGCGGCCGAGGCATTGTAGGCAGCGGCCAACCCCAGTCCGTCGGGGCCGAGTACGCCGAAGGCGTGTGCTTCGTCCAAATAGAGTTCGAACCCGTAGGCCGCTTGCAGACGGGCCAGCCCTTCGAGTGGGGCGCGGTCGCCGTCCATGCTGAACAGGCTTTCGGTAACGACCACCACCCGGCGGCCGGCGGCTTCGCGCAGCAGGTGTTCCAGGTGGTCGAGGTCGTTGTGGCGGTAACGTTTCCAGGGACAGTGGCACAACCGCATCCCGTCGATCAGGCTGGCGTGTACCAGCTTGTCGGCCAGGATGCAATCGTCCGCCGCCGTGATGGCGGGCAGCACGCCGCTGTTGACCAGATAGCCGGATCCAAGCACCAGCGCCGACCCGCCGTACAGGCTCCCCAACAACGCTTCCAGGGCGGTGTAGTCGGGCGAATTGCCGGTCAAAAGGCGGGACGAGGGGTTGCTCAGCAGGAAGCGGTCCAGATCGACCGCAGCCAGGAATTTATTCTGTATGGCGGGATCGCTCAATCCCAGGTAGTCGTTCGAGGAGAGGTTCCAATAGGTGGTTCCGTCGACCGTGATCCGGCACCCCTGCGCAGACGCTTCGTTTAGAACGCGCAGGTTGGCCTGCCGCTCCAGTTCGGTAAGTATCTGTGTTTCACGATCGGACATGAGTTACTCCTCCCCGGGGGTGCTTTCGGGCAGCAGCGCAAGGGCTTTTTCCGCGTCCTCTTCCCGCACCCACAACTGGATGGGGGGCTGTTGCAGGTGAAAAAAGAGTACCGTGCCGACGGTGCTTCCGGTAATTTGGCTCTCAATGCCGCCGGCTTCGAGCAGTCCGGCGTCGATCACCGCCTCGTTGGGGTAATAATAGCGCCGGATGCACCTGATTTCGCTGGTATCGTTCATAGGGTGATTCCTCCGTTTTCTCCAAGCCGCGGCACGCAGGGCAACGCGTTGCTGCGCATGCACCAGGCAATATCGTCTTTCCATTGCTCTTTAATGCGCTGGTAGTGGGTGCAGTGTTCGAGCGCGCCCGGCAGGTCGTTCTGCCAGCGTTCGTACAGGTCGATCATCACCCAGGCGAAGTCCGTGGGCCGGTAGCCCCGTTCAACCAGCCTGCGGGCGATCATTCCGGCGCACAGCCCGTCTTCGAGCGTAAAGCGGTTTTGCCTTCCGGAACAAACCAGGCATACCGCACGCCCCGACCCGGCCAGTCGTTCGGCCACGGCGTCGGCGTTGAGCAGGGCGGCGATGTAGATGTTTTCGCCCCCCTCGGCGCAGTTGATGGCGCGGGTGCCGTTGGTGGTGCTCATGATGATGGTGGCCTCTTCCACCACCTCGGGGCGGTAGCGCAGGGGGGAGTTGTCGAGGTCGAATCCTTCGATCTGAACGGTGTTGCGTTCGCCGCCCAGCAGCACTTTCCGGCCCCCTCCCTCGGCAAGCCGGTCGCGCAGCGAGCGGGCCTCTTCGATGCCGGTAACGGGGATGATCCGGCTGGCTCCGTTGGCCAGGGCGGTGATCATGACGCTGGTGGCCCGGAAAACGTCGATCACGGCAACGTCGCACCCGGCCACCCGATCGCGGGTTACCTCGGCAGCGCTGCCAACTACGTCGATTCGCGGGATTCCGGCAGCAGGCATCAAAGAGTGGTTTCGGGCTGAGTGGTAAGGGTGGCCACCATCACCGCTTTGATGGTGTGCATCCGGTTTTCAGCCTGGTCGAAGACGATCGAAGCGGGCGATTCGAAAACGGCGTCGCTCACTTCCATTTCGGTCAGTCCGAACTGGTCGTAAATCTGCCGCCCGACCTCGGTTTCCAGATCGTGGAAGGCGGGCAGGCAATGCATGAAGCGGGTATCGGGATTGCCGGTCAGGGCCATCATTTCGGGGGTAACGCGGTAGGGTTCGAGTAGTTCGATCCGCTCTTTCCACACCTCGGCGGGTTCGCCCATCGACACCCAAACGTCGGTGTAGATGAAATCGGCTCCGCGCACCGCTTCGGCCACGTCGTCGGTCAGGGTGATCCGCGCGCCCTGTTCCACCAGACGCTCGGCCAGTTCGATCGGCGGGAAGTAGCAGCCCGGAGCGGCCGCGCTGTATTCGATGCCCATTTTGGCGCATCCCACCATCAGCGAAAGGGCGACGTTGTTGTCGGCCGTTCCGGCAAAGCAGACTTTGATTTGGCCGAGGGGTTTTGCACTGTGTTCGCAGATGGTGAGCAGGTCGGCCAGGAACTGGGTGGGATGGCTCTGGTCGGTCAGTCCGTTCCACACGGGTACGCCGGAGTATTCGGCCAGTATTTCGACGGTTTGCTGGGCATAGCCGCGAAATTCGATGCCGTCGTACATGCGCCCGAGTACTCGGGCGGTATCCTTGGCGGACTCTTTCTTGCCCATCTGCGACCCGCTCGACCCGATGTAGGTAACCCGCGCGCCCTGGTCGAAAGCGCCCACCTCGAAAGCGCACCGCGTGCGGGTGGAGTCTTTCTCGAAAAGCAGTACGATGTTTTTTCCCTGCAGACAGGGCTTTTCCAGCCCCGCTTTTTTCTCGCGTTTGAGCCGCCCGGCCAGCCGGATCAATCCTTCGATCTCCGCCCGGCTGAGCGAGGCGACGTTCAGCAAACTTTTTCCTACCATCCCCGGCGCGTTATTTACGGTGAATGACCAACGTCTGTCCGGCCCGGAGCGATCGGGCGTCTTTGATCTTGTTCCAGCTCATCAGCTCCTTCACGCTCACGTTGTAGCGGTCGGCTATTTTACCCAGCACATCGCCGTTTTTCACCTTGTAGGTGATTTTCGACGAACCGGACGAGGCCGTACTCCGGGCGGAGCTGCCGGCAGAGGCTTTGCCCTCAGCCATCTGAATGTCCCCCAAATTACTTACATTCAGGTATTTCGCCAGGTAGAGCGTGTCCTTTGCATAGATGTTATTTTCCTCGCGCACGAACGTACTGGCGTACTCCTGCGGCAGGGTCAGGGTGTATTTTTGGGTTTTGGCGGGGACAATGTCGAGGATGTACTGCGGGTTGAGGCCGCGCAACACTTCCAACGGGACGTTGAGCGTGGAGGCCACCTGCTCCAGGTGCATCATTTTGGTTACCTGGATCGTGTCGGTGGCCAGCGGATGCCACACCGGCGCAACGTTCAGCCCGTGGGCCTTGTGGTAGGTGTAGGCATAGGTGGCGGCAATGAACTGGGGTACGTAGCCGCGGGTCTCGCGGGGCAGGTATTCGTAAATATCCCAGTAGGTTTTGGCGTTCGGAACGCGGGCCAGGGCCTTGTTCACGTTACCGGCTCCGCAGTTGTACGAGGCGATCACCAGGGTCCAGTCGCCGTAAATCCGGTACATGTCGCGCAGGTAGCGGCAGGCGGCATCGGTGGATTTGACGGGGTCGCACCGCTCATCCACGAACGAGCTGACTTCCAACCCATAGGCCTTCCCGGTGCGGGACATAAACTGCCAAAGCCCCACGGCGCCGACCCTCGACTCGGCCCGCGGAACCAACGCCGATTCGATCACGGGCAACATTTTGAGTTCCATGGGCAGCTTGTATTTGTAAAGCGCCTCCTCGAACATGGGGAAGTAGAATTGCGCCAATCCCAACACACGCTCCATCAACCCTTTACGCGTGTATACCTGGATGTAGCGCTTTACAATGTCGTTGTAGGGCAACTGTACCTCGGTGGCCATCATTTTCAACCGTTCGGCATAGACGGCATCGGGAAGGGCGTTGCTCATATCGACGGTATTGAGGTCGACGTTGATGAATTCGTTCACAAAGCGCTGGTAGGACTCTACCACGTTGCGGCGCGTGTAATTGGCCAGCAACGAATCGTACTGGGCGGGGTCGCTGTTCAGGGCCAGTTGCCCGAAGTTCCGGGTATTTCCGGTTTGGGCGGCGGCGCCAAGGCTCAGGGCTGCCAAAATGAGCAGGAGGGTGTTACGCATGGGTCAAGTCGTTTTCGGGATGTGTCTCTCTATCTTGTGGGTACGTTTTTCGGCGTTATTTTGTTTCGCGGCACGGGGTCAAAACCGCCATTTGAATGCCAATCCGTAGGTGGTGGGGGGGATGAACGAATAGTAGCCGTAGCCGTTTTTGGCAATGCTGTTGATGGCCGTGGGTTCCACCTTTACGTTCAGGTCTTCGTCCATGTCCCAGTTTTTGAGCGAGGCGATCACGTGGGTGTCGATCACGCTCAACAGGTAGGCTCCGGCAAGGCCGATGATGGCCAGGTCGCGGTCGCGGCGGTAGGCGTCGCGGACACGGCCTATTAGCTGGGGGTCGTAGCGGCCGTTGAATTCGTCGGTGGTCGAGGGGTTTTGGTCGGTCAGCGCGTCGAAAGCGGTTTTGTAGCGCTGGTAGTTGCGGTTGTTGTAGTCGATCACGGTGGCTAAGGTAATGAATCCGCCGTAATAGATGGGCAACCGCCAGTAGGTTTTGGTATAGATAAACCCGGCTCCGGGAAAAACGGCGGCCAGGGTGGTGGCTTTACGGACCGGGTCAGCCGGCCCGCGGTAGTTGAACACGGCATCGGCCACGAAGTAGAGGTACGAGGCTCCGGCAAGGCTGTAAAAGATGGTTTGGCCGCTTTGGGCGCTCAGCATTTTCGATTTGGCCTGCCGCTGCGCCTCGGGGGGCAGGCGCAGGTTGACCGCATTTTGATAGTCGGCCTTGTATTGTTTGTACTGCTGGTGGTAGAGGATGCCTCCGGTCAGGAACCCGCCCACGCTGGCGTAGAGGATTGGCAGTTTCCACGGCTGGCGGTTGTAAACTTGCCCGAAGCCGGGGGCGACGAGCGAAAAGAGGGTTACCCGGCCCGCGTTCAGGGTGTCCCGTGTGATGCTGAATCGAGTGCGCTGGGACAGACTGTCTTTGGATGCCCGAGCCGTGGCTGCGAGCGCCGAGGCTCCGGCTCCGATCAGGGTGGTGTCCACGCCCGTGAGCTGGTACTCGGCCTTGCGCAGGATCGAGTCGGCCACCACAGCCCGCAACAGGGAGTCGGTAACAAACGCGAACGGAGGTCCTTCTACAACCCCGCGCTCCCGGACAACGGCCTGGCGGAGGGTGTCTTGCACGGCATCGGGCAGGAGCATCACCAGCGAATCGCGGTGGGTCATTTGAATGGCTCCGTGGCGGGTTCCGCCGTGGACGACTATTTTTTGCCCCACCTCTATTCCGCCTACCTGCTGGGGGCGGCTCAAGAGTTGTTGGCGTTGCGATTTGGTCAGGTCCTGCATCGCATTGCGGCTCCTGGTTTTTGTCGAGTCCTTGGGCAATGCCGCGCGGGCGGTTCCTGCGGCCAACAGCAGCAGGGCGGTTGGCAGCACGCAAAAGAACCTATGCCTTGGGCAACGCATCGGGAGAAGTTAGCGGGTTTTCGTCAGTTTTTTGACCATTTGGGCAACGTGGGCGTCGGAGGTGAACGAGATCGTGATCCGGCCTCCTCCCTGCGCATTCTTTTTGATCGAAATGTCGCGCCCCACGAAGGGTTCAAGCTGTTCGACCAGCTTGGCGTAAACGGGCGGAAACTCGCGTTCGGGCGCGGTCTCTTTCGAGGCGGGAGCGGTTTTTTTCGCTTTGACCGCCTCTTCGACCTGACGCACCGAAAGGCCCTTTTGGATGATCCGGCCCGCAAGGGCGATCTGCTTGCGGACGTCCGTCAGCGACAACAGGGCGCGGGCATGGCCCATACCGATCAGGTCGCTGCTCAGGGCCCCCTGGATTTGGACGGGGAGCTTCAGCAGGCGGATGTAGTTGGCCACGGTCGAGCGTTTTTTCCCGACCCGCTCGGCCAGGCTCTCCTGGGTGAGGTTGCACTCCTCGACCAGGCGCTGGAGCGACAGGGCGATCTCGATGGGATTGAGGTCTTCCCGCTGGATGTTTTCGACCAACGCCATTTCGAGCAACTGTTCGTCGTTGGCCTCGCGGACGTAGGCGGGAATGGTTTCCATGCCGGCGGCCTGTGAGGCGCGGTAGCGACGTTCTCCGCTAATAATCAGGTATTTGTCTTCTCCCTCGCGCCGTACGGTGATGGGCTGGATCACCCCCATCCGCCGGATCGACTGGGCCAGTTCGCCGAGCGCCTGCTCGTCGAACGAGGTGCGCGGCTGGTGGGGGTTGGGCATCACCTGCCCGATGGGCAACTCCGACACGGAGCTGTCGCGGCGGGCGGCCTTGGGGATGTTGAGCTCTTCGATCTCAAAGATGGCGTTGAGCCCTTTGCCGAGTCCGGTCGTTTTTGGTTTCATCGCGGCGGAAAGTGGATTAGTGGGCGTTTTTAGCTAAAAACTCTTTGGCCAGGTTCAGGTAGTTGACACTGCCCGAGCTGGAGGCGTCGTACAGGATCACCGGTTTGCCGTAGCTGGGCGATTCGCTCAGGCGGGTGTTGCGCTGGATCATGGTTTGGAACACCAGGGCTCCGAAGTGGGTGCGCACTTCGGCTACCACCTGGTTGGCCAGCCGCAGGCGCGAGTCGTACATGGTGAGCAGGAATCCCTCGATTTCGAGCTGCGGATTGAGCCGTCCCTTGACCATTTTGATGGTATTGAGCAGTTTGCCGAGACCCTCCAGGGCAAAGTACTCGCACTGCACGGGGATCAACACGCTGTCGGCCGCCGTCAGGGCGTTCAGGGTGATCAGGCCGAGCGAGGGGGAGCAGTCGATGATCAGGTAGTCGTAGTCCTCGCGCAGGGTGTCGAGGGCCTGTTTCATGCGGTACTGGCCGTTTTCAAGATTGACCAGTTCGGTTTCGGCCCCCACCAGGTTGATGTTCGAGGGCATCAGGTGGAGCGAGGGGATTTCGTTGCTTTGCAGGATCGCCTGCCGGGGGGCGGTCTGCCCGATGAGTACGCCGTAGATGTTGTTGTCGCCGGGTTCGAATCCCAGCCCCGAGGTGGAGTTGGCCTGCGGATCGGCGTCGACCAGCAGCACCCGTTTTTCGAGTACGGCCAGCGAGGCGGCCAGGTTGATGGCGGTGGTGGTCTTTCCGACCCCTCCCTTTTGGTTGGCTAATGCGATGATTTTACCCATGCGGTTCCGGTAGATGCTACAGATTGGTTGGGGCGTATCCCAAAGGGCAAAAGTAGCTAAATTTTCGTACTTTTGCCCAAACCGAAAGCGATTCCCCGAATATGAAATTTGAAGTTTCCGAACGTTGGGCGGCCATTGTCAATCCCGTAGCGGGAAAAGGACGGGGGCTGGCCGACTGGCCCCTGATCAGCGACCTGCTGCGGCAGGAGGGAATCGCCGTCGACGCCCTTTTCACCCTGCACAAGTACCACGCCGTGGAGCTGACCGTAAGGGCCGTGCGGCAGGGCTACCGGCGATTCATCGTGGTGGGCGGCGACGGCACCATCCACGAGGTGGTCAACGGCATTTTCCTGCAACGGGAGTGTCCGTCGACCGACCTGCTGATGGCCGTGATCGCTGTGGGAACGGGCAACGACTGGATCCGGATGTTCGGCATCCCCCGCAACTACGTCGACGCCATCCGCTCCATCGCGCAGGGACACGCTTTCCTGCAGGACGTGGGACGGGTGCGCTACCGCGAGGCGATGGTCGAGCAGGTGCGCTACCTGGCCAACGTGTCGGGCGTGGGCTACGACGCCATGGTTTGCCGGGGCTTCAACCGGCTCAAGGAGAAAGGCTACCGCGGCAAATGGATGTACCTGTTCAGCGTGTTCCGCGAGGCGGTACTCTACCGGGGTTCGCAGGTGGCGATTCGGGTCGACGGGCAGGAGGCGTTCCGGGGCAAGCTCTTCAGCGCCACCATCGGCATCTGCAAATACACCGCCGGCGGGCTGACGCAAACTCCCGAAGCGGTGGCCGACGACGGGTTGTTCGACCTGACCGTGATTCCGCAAACCAACCGGTTCAAACTTTTCCGCCGCTTCAAGGTGGTTTACACGGGCCGCATTTACGACATTCCCACCATCTCGCTCTTTCGGGGCGGCCACCTCGAAATCGAGTCGACTCCGCCGATCCGCCTCGAAATCGACGGCGAAATCCTGGGCGAATCGGACTTCGACTTCCAAATCATCGAACGGGCCATCCGGGTGGTGGTGAGCGACCATTTCCTCCGCCAGCAGGGCCTGCTGGCCGCACCGCAATGACCGAACAAGAGCTGCTCGACTACGACCGCCGCCACCTGTGGCACCCCTACACCTCGATGCGCGACCCGTTGCCCAGCTACGCCGTGCGCAGTTGCCACGGGGTGCGGATCGAGCTGATGGACGGACGGCGGTTGATCGACGGCATGTCCTCGTGGTGGAGTGCCATCCACGGCTACAACCATCCCCGCCTGAACGCCGCCCTGCACCAACAGAGCGAACGCATGGCCCACGTGATGTTCGGCGGCCTGACCCACGAACCCGCCGTGCGGCTGGCGCAACTCCTCCAGCAACTGGTTCCGGCCGGACTGGAACACATTTTTCTGGCCGACTCGGGATCGATCGCCGTCGAAGTGGCGCTGAAAATCGCCCTGCAATACTGGCTTTCGCAGGGACGGCCCGGCAAAAACGAGTTTGCGACCCCCTGCGGCGGTTATCACGGCGACACGTGGCACGCCATGAGCGTGTGCGACCCCCGGGGAGGCATGCACACCCTGTGGCAGGGACGGCTCAACGTGCAACATTTTGTTCCCCGCCCCGCGTCGCGTTTCGACGGCGTGTGGGACCCCGCCGATCTGGAGCCGGTCCGGCAACTGCTCGAGGAGCGGCACGACCGACTGGCCGCCCTAATCCTCGAACCCATCGTACAGGGGGCGGGCGGCATGTGGTTTTACCATCCCGAATACTTGCGGGGAGTGGCCGCGCTCTGTAGGCAGTACGACGTGCTGCTGATCGCCGACGAAGTGGCCACGGGCTTCGGCCGCACCGGGCGGATGTTCGCCTCGGAGTGGGCCGGGGTCGAACCCGACATCCTTTGCCTGGGAAAAGCCCTTACGGGGGGCTACATGACCCTGGCCGCCACGCTGGCCAACCGGCGGGTAGCCCTGGGCATCGAAGGCGCTTTCATGCACGGCCCCACTTTTATGGGCAACCCGCTGGCCTGCGCGGTGGCCTGCGCATCGTTGGAGCTGTTAATCGAACAGCCGCCCCTGCCGCGCGTGGTCGAGATCGAGAAGATACTGGCCGCCGAACTGGCCGCCCTGCGCGAACACCCTGCAGTGGCCGACGTGCGCACCCTCGGGGCGATCGGCGTGGTCGAAATGCACCGCCCCGTGGAGATGGCCACCGTGCAGGCGGCGCTGGTCGAGGCGGGCGTGTGGGTAAGGCCCTTCGGACGGCTGGTGTACGTCATGCCGCCCTATGTCATCACCGACGACGACCTGACCACCCTTTGCCGCGCCATTGTTCGCGTGGTTCGGGCAATGTAACCGACTGGTTGCTGGCAGGTTAATTTCTAAATCCCCATTCCCAAAATGATTTTTCCGGCGGTTTTCCGTGCCGGAAAAAATATTTTTTGATTTCTGTTGCATTTGCCGATTCTTTGTTGTATTATTGCGGTGTAATCATTTTAGTATCAGGGGGAAAAATAGTCTGGGAAAAGGCGAAAAGCGAGGCCTGCCAAGCGATTCAGCAACACAGCAACCGTATTCGAACCGAAAAAACCCCCGAAAAAGAGCCTTTCAAAATCCCTCCAAAACAGATTTTCAAGCAAAAAAATACTCCCGCACCGCAGAAATTTTCACCCAAGCGATATACTATTCACCCTTTAAACTCGAACTCTATGAAAAAATTCCGACAAAACCACCTGACAGGAGCGGTTCCGTTGCGATTGGCCGCCTGTTTGGTTGCCGTGGCAGTGAGCGGCTGTAAAAAGGCGGACATCGCGGGAGGCGAGCCGCCGGTGCCCGTCAAAAAAGAGGTCCGGCTGAGCGTCGACGAGTCGGAGCGGCTCCCGCTCCTCTCCAAAAACTACGCCATCGGTCGCAACGAGTTGTTGGCCTACGCCGAGGGGGTGATCGCCTCGATTTCGGCGCAGGAAGTGCAGACCAAAGGCGTCACGAAATCGCGCCGCGCCGTTCTGAGCGACTCGATGGTGTCGGCCAATCCCTACCGGACTCCCGCCACCAAGAGCGAACCCGGTTACCTGCCCGAGGAGGTTAAGATTTACGTCGTTGACTTCGGCGACAACGCAGGCTTTGTGCTGCTGGCCGGCGACCGCCGCGTACCCAACAAAATTGTAGGTTATTCGGACACGGGCAACTTCGACATCGAGGGCAAACCCGGGGCCGACTACATTGTGTCGTGTTTCGAAGCCTACGTAGCTTCGGAGATCGCCCGCGTGGAGGGCTACCGCGGCGACTCGATCTACCTGGCCCTTGAGCGCCACCTGGGAGGAGTCGACCCCTCGTCGCCCACCCGCCTGTGGACAGGTGATCTGCCCACCTGGTGTTTCGAACACATGATGGACGACTGCACTGAATGTCCGAAAATTTGTAGCACCCACTACGCGGGCGGCTGCCCCGAGTGCGCCCTGGGCAACCCGCAGGGGAACGGCACGGGCATGTGTATTCCCGTGACGAACGGCTACGTTTGGCAGTACCGCAACATCGACAGCCACCAGGACGTGTTCCTGTACGCCGAAAGCGAATTGCTCTACCAAAAGGGGCCGCTGATGCAATCCCGGTGGGGGCAAGGAAGTCCTTATAAAAAATTAATACAATGGCAATTGCTCCCTGGTGTTTACCTCGAGGATTTTGTTCCCACGGGATGCACCGCCACCGCCGTGGCGCAGATCATGAACTACCACAAACACGGCTCGTACAGCAACCACACCTACCGCTGGAACGACTACAAAAATCACTGGAGCGACGATTGGGAGACCGATGATTTGGACGATAACGTCGCCCGACTATTTGTCGATTTGGGGTTGCCTCACAATTTAGACGTGCAATACGATCCGGACGGGAGCGGAGCGCAGGACGCCCACGTTCCCCGCACGTTTGTCCACTTCGGGTATACCTACGACTACAGTTCCTCCCCGATACGGTTTTTCGAGGCCAGCGTCGTCAAACAAAGTGTAAACAGCAACCGCCCCGCGTTTGTGAGCGGCAACAACAACAAATCGGGCGACGAGTTTAAAGGGCACACCTGGGTGATCGACGGACACCGCGAGGACCGGACCTACTCGTGGAGCGTACGGGAATACTACTACCAGGGCGAGTACGTGGGCAAGGGGCTCCCCGTGCGGAGCTTCGTGGGGGACACTTTCAGCATGCACTGCAACTGGGGGTGGGACGGCGAGGCCAACGGCTTCTTTGCCGTCAACGATTTCACTCCGCGCATCGTCGACCCTAGTTACGCGCCGGGAACTGGCCACTACATCAACCACGACTACCGTCATAACAACAAAATGATCACGGGAATCCGGCCGCAATAGCCGCCTAAACCCCGCCATTTCAAAAACCCTTTATAAAAACACACCACCATGAAAACCAACCATTTATTCCGCATACTGAGCCTGCTGGCGGCAACTGTGCTGCTGAGCGCCTGCTCGAAAGAGCCGGCCGACGAATCGGCCCGAAAGGGATGGCCCGAGGGGCAACCCTTCTTCTACTACTACATCGACCTGGAAAACGCAAATACCTTCATCACAAAATTCCACACCGACCCGGAACAGGACAATCGATGTCACATTGTTGTACGCAACGACTGGAACCGCCGCGGGGGATTCCGGGTGATCGGCGGAGGGGACGAGTACAAGGCGCTCCAGGCCGAATACGGCGACTACGGGCCGGCGAAAACCTCCGGAGCAACCGACGCCATCAACGCCACCAAAGCGATCAGCCCGTTGAACTACTCGGGGTTGGCAAAACGGGTGAAAAGTCTGGACGTGATCGCCAAAACCGACTACGACGACGCCCACCCCGCCGGCAGCCTGCTGAACGACGTACTTTCTTTAGTTTACTGGGATATCGAAGCGTTTATCAAGGACGGCTACCCCGCGTCGGAAAACCCCATCTGGAACGACCCGAAGATAACAGCCGTGGACGGCTACAACATCCACCGACGCTACCTGAAGATAACGCTGCTTAAAGAGTACAACCAGGGAGCCCCAAAACTGTTCCACTTCCCTGAAGATTTCCACATCATAAGTTTGAATCATTCTCCCACGATGAACGTAACCACCCAACTCTTCACCATCCGCTTCACCTTCGAGGATGGACAAACAATCGAAATAGAAACCGAGACTCCTTCTGTAATGTCGTCTTAACCCATTGGGGCCGGAAGTTTTCCGGCCCCCTTGCCGCACTAAAAACACACAATGTCATGAAAACCAACCATACATTCCGCATACTGAGCCTGCTGGCGGCAACGGTGTTGCTCAGCGCCTGCTCGAAAGAGCCAGCCGATGACCCCGAACCCTTCGTTGTAAAAAATTGGGTCGAAGGGCAACCCTTTGTCTATGCCTACCTCGACTTGAAAAATGGGGACTCTTTCGAACAGCAGGCCTGGCTCGGAACAAGCAACCAGTACACCATCTACCTGCTTCGCGGGCCGTACATGGATCACCAAGGATATTGGCCGATCTACAAAGGAGCACCTGATTACCAAACGCTCCAGGCAAAATATGGCGATTACGGACGGCAACCCGTTACAAGTGCAAACGACACCAAAGCGTTCAATCCGGCTGATCTCACCGCTTGGACGAAAAGCGATCTGAACTTTTGCGGACCTCGCTCCCCGGGAGTCGGCGCAGATGGTTTCTCCGTTTGTGCAAAGCGTGTCAAGAGCATCGACATCATCGCCAAAACCGACTACGACGCCAACCACCCCGCCGGAAGCTTGTTGAACGATGTATTCCAAATGTTCTACTACGACATCGAATCGTTCATCAAGGACAACTACCCCGCCTCGGAAGACCCGGTCGGGTGCGACATGGATTGGCTGTTGGGCCGGTACAATATCCACAGCCGATACCTCAAGTTTGAACCTCTTACCGACTACAACCTCGGAGAGCCTAAATTATTTCACTTCCCCCAGAAGATTCACTTCTACAGCAAAATCGCTCCTACGGTGAACCTCAAAAATCAACGCTTCACCATCCGCTTTACTTTCGAGGACGGCCAAACAGTCGACATGGACAAATCTAGATGGGGATAGACACTAAGTTAATCTGTCACGGTCAAGCCACTGGTCTTGACCAAACGTACTCCAGGTAAAAAAGAGAGGCTCGCCCAACCGGCAGAGCCTCTTTTTGTTTCCAAAAAAAGTCGTACCTTTGCGACCCGTAGGGTTTTGCGGGCAAAATCCAACACCACCCCCGAAACAAATCAACAAACACCAATAAAAACCACTGTATGGCTAACGTAAAAAGAGTCTACTCGTTCGGCAACAAAAAAGCCGAAGGAAACGGCAAGATGAAAGAACTCCTCGGAGGAAAAGGGGCGAACCTCGCCGAAATGAACCTGATCGGGATCCCCGTTCCCGGCGGTTTCACCATCACCACCGAAGTCTGCACCGAATTCTACAAGCAAGGCAAACAGGGCGTGATCAACATGATCAAACCCGAAGTCGAAAAAGCGATGAAAGAGGTGGAACAAGAGATGGGAACCCAGTTCGGCAACAACGCCAACCCCCTGTTGATGTCGGTTCGTTCGGGCGCCCGCGTGTCGATGCCCGGCATGATGGACACCATCCTCAACCTCGGCCTGAACGACCAGGCCGTGGAAAGCGTGGCCAAAAACAGCGGCAACCCCCGCTTTGCATGGGACTCGTACCGCCGCTTCGTGCAAATGTACGGCGACGTGGTGCTGGGCATGAAACCCGAATCGAAAGAAGACCACGACCCCTTTGAAGAGATCATCGACGAGATGAAAAAAGCCAAAGGAATCGAAAACGACACCGATTTCACGGCCGACGACCTCAAACAAATGGTCGCCAAATTCAAAACAGCCGTTAAGGAAAAAACCGGCAAGGATTTCCCCGCCGATCCCTGGGAACAACTCTGGGGAGCCGTGTGCGCCGTGTTCGAAAGCTGGATGAACGAACGCGCCATCCTCTACCGCCAAATGCACAAATACCCCGCCGAATGGGGAACTGCCGTTAACGTGCAGGCCATGGTATTCGGCAACATGGGCGACAACTCGGCCACCGGCGTAGCTTTCACCCGCGATGCCGCCACCGGCGAAAACATCTTCAACGGCGAATACCTGGTCAACGCTCAGGGCGAAGACGTGGTAGCCGGTATCCGCACCCCGCAGGAGATCACCATCGAGGGATCGCGCCGCTGGGCCAAACTGCAAAACGTAAGCGAAGAAGAACGCAAAGCCAAATTCCCCTCGTTGGAAGAGGTGATGCCCGCCGCCTACAAAGAGCTCTTCGATATCCAAAACCACCTGGAGACCTACTTCAAGGATATGCAGGACATCGAATTCACCATTCAGGACGGCAAGCTGTGGATGCTCCAGACCCGTTCGGGCAAACGCACCGGAGGCGCCATGGTCCGCATGGCCATGGAGATGCTTCAGGAAGGCCTGATCAGCGAAGAGACCGCCGTGCTGCGCGTGGAACCCGCCAAGTTGGACGAACTGCTCCACCCCGTGTTCGACGCCGCCGCCATCAAGTCGGCCAAAGTGCTGGCCAAGGGGCTTCCCGCCTCGCCCGGCGCCGCCACCGGCCAAATCGTATTCTTCGCCGACGAAGCCGCCGAGTGGCGGGAAAAAGGCAAGGAAACCATCCTGGTCCGCGTGGAAACCTCGCCTGAAGACCTCAAGGGCATGAACGCCGCCAACGGCATCCTCACCGCCCGCGGCGGGATGACCTCGCACGCCGCCGTAGTGGCCCGCGGCATGGGTAAATGCTGCGTATCGGGAGCCGGCGCCTGCCAAATCGACTACAAGACCCGCACCATGACCATCGGCGACACCGTACTGAAAGAAGGCGACTGGATTTCGCTCAACGGAACCACCGGCGAAGTATACGCCGGCCAGGTAGGCACCCAAGCCGCCGACCTGTCGGGCGACTTCGGCAAACTGATGGACATCTCCTCGAAATACGCCCACCTGAAAGTGCGCGCCAACGCCGACTCACCCGCCGACGCCAAGGTAGCCTTCGCATTCGGTGCCCAGGGGATCGGTCTTTGCCGCACCGAACACATGTTCTTCGAAGGCGACCGCATCAAAGCCGTGCGCGAAATGATCCTGGCCGACGACGAAGCCGGACGCCGCAAAGCCCTCCACAAACTGCTGCCCATCCAGCGCGGCGACTTCGAAGGGCTGTTCGAGGTAATGGAAGGACACCCCGTAACGGTGCGCCTGCTCGATCCGCCGCTGCACGAATTCGTTCCCCACTTCGAGAAAGAACAGCGCGAAATGGCCGCCGAAATGGGCGTGTCGTTCGAAAAGATCGCCGCCAAAGTGGAAGATCTGGCCGAAGTGAACCCCATGCTGGGACACCGCGGTTGCCGCCTGGGCAACACCTATCCCGAGATCACCGAAATGCAGACCCGCGCCATCATCGAGGCTGCCATGAACGTGAAGAAGAAAGGCATCCCCGTACACGTGGAAATCATGGTGCCGCTGGTAGGGAACCACAAAGAGTTCAAATACCAAAAGAACATCATCGACGCCACGGCCAACGCCGTATTCGCCGAGCGCAACAACAAGATCGCGTACATGATCGGTACGATGATCGAAGTTCCCCGCGCCGCCGTTACCGCCAACGAGATCGCCGAAGTGGCCGAATTCTTCTCGTTCGGCACCAACGACCTCACCCAGATGACCCTCGGTTTCTCGCGCGACGACATTTCGAAGTTCCTGCCCGAGTACCTCAAAAGAGGCATCCTGAAACAAGACCCGTTCCAAGTGCTCGACGTAAAAGGCGTCGGACAACTGGTGCGTGAAGCCGTATTCAAAGGCCGTGGCGTACGTCCCGAGCTGAAATGCGGCATTTGCGGCGAACACGGCGGCGAACCTTCGTCGGTAGAGTTCTGCCACTACGCCGGTCTGAACTACGTGTCCTGCTCGCCGTTCCGCGTGCCGATCGCCCGCCTGGCCGCCGCACACGCAGCCCTGAAACAGGAAAAATAGTCCCGTACTATTCAACCACCACCCGCAGCGGGGGCTACGCAAGTAGCCTCCGCTGCTTTTTTATTTCAGGAAAACCAGCGCCGCAGGTTCGATTGATCCGGGCGTGGATTAGGCGTATAAACATTGATTTTTCTACTCAAACTTATTTTTATTTGCACAAAAACACCTATTAGTGGATTTTATATTGCATAAACATTTATATTTGCCGGAAAGAGGGACGGACGGAAGGGTTTAGTACAACGATAGGTTAATTATAGATAGAAACGACACGTATTAAACTCTCCATATCTCCCCACTATATAGTATCCCCCAAACGATTAACGTAACCTAAACCCAAATCCATGATGAGAAAGAAACTACTCGG
>JAVBPJ010000009.1:0-26358 GCA_031549665.1 Rikenellaceae bacterium | reverse complement strand
GTTTGGTTGCGGCTGCGTTGGGAACTACTACGTAGTTTTGGCGATGGGCCGAGGAATGCTCACCTGAAAGCAAGCTTTCGTTCGCCTCCTCCACCCATCCCCAAAGCCTTCGGCTCTTTCCAACGCAGCCAAGAAGCATCTGCCGCAACCAAAGCCGCTCTGCCATCGAATTAGCGTTTTCAGGTCAACGCCACAGTCCAATCCGATCTGTACGCGAATCCCTCCCTCAACTCCCCCTTACACCCGCCAACTCACACAGATCAAAACCACCCGATCCTAAATGTTGCGTGTGGTTATCTCCCCACTCCTTCGGTCAAAGTTGAGCGTGGAGTTGTAGCGAAGAGATTTTTCGGGGCAGGAGTACGGCAAAGAGGCTCATTCGGGTGGGAGTTACAGCAGCACAGGGTCATTGCCGGGGTTCCAGCGGCGAAATTTGTTCAGCGTGGGAGTTGCGGAACACCGCAGGTTTTCGGAGGGGCGGAGCCGCCGAGCGAAAGCTTGCTTTCAGGCGAGAGCGGTTCCGCCCCCTCCGAAAGGTACGGAACGTACCGCGCAACTCCGACAGGCCGAAAGCCGCACAAACTCAAGAAAGCCCACCGTGGGCACACGGACCGCCGCGGGTACGCGGGGCCAGTCCGGCCTGAGGACAGTTGGTGACTGGTTAGAGCAAACTCAAATTAAAAGACCCGCAGGGTCCGGCCTGAGGACAGTTAGAGAAAACTCCAGTAAAAGGCCCGAAGGGTCCGGCCCGGGCGCAGTTAGTACAAAATCAAAACAAAAGACCCGCAGGGTTCATCATTTCGACGACCACGGCGGCGGCGGCTTCGGAGGGGAGGCCTTGGGCGGGGCGCAGTTTGGCCAGTTGTGTTTGGGCCAGGGTGATTTGTGTGGTGCGGGTGGAGGGGGAGTTCCACAGTTCTGCGGCGACGGGGGCGATTGTTTCGGCTTTGCAGTTGCGGCCGAGCAGTTCGGGGATGATGGATTGGTCTGCCAGGATATTGATCAGGTCGACGTAGCGGATTTTTATGAGGTGTTCCGCCATCCAGTTAGTCAGTCGGGAGAAGGTGTAGGCGATCAGGTGGGGAGTTCCGCAGGCGGTGAGTTCGAGCGACACCGTTCCCGAGGCCGCGATGGCCATTCGGGCGGAGCGGAAAGCCGCGTAGCGTTCCTGTTGTCCGAACACGAAGCAGTGCGGCACTTCGAGTTCGTCGAAGCGTTGCCGAACCTGGTCGGCGATGGCGGCGACGGTAGGGATCACCACGAACAGGTTGGGAGCGTGTTGGCGGAGCGAACGGATCACCGGCAGGAAGCGCGGGATGAGCCGCTCTATTTCGCTGTGGCGGCTTCCCGGGAGTACGCACAGCAATTCGGCATCGGCGGGGATGTGGTGGCGGGCGCGGAAAGTGGTGGAGTCGTCGTCAGCGATTGAGGCCGTATTTTCAATCACCGGATGGCCCACGAAATTGCACGGCAGGCCGTATTTTTCGAAGTAAGCGGGTTCGTAGGGCAGGAGCGTCATCAGCCTGTCGACCAGTTTGGGAAGCTGTTTGGCGCGGCCTTTTTTCCATGCCCACACCTGCGGGGCCACGTAGTGAACACAGGGGATGTTCAATCCCTTTTTTCGCCGCAGTTTGCGCAGTTTTTTCAGCACGCTGGCCACAAAGCCCCAGCTGTCGATGGTAACCACCACGTCGGGCTGCAGGCGTTCGATTTCGGCAACCGTTTGACGGATGCGGCGCAGGATGAGTCGGAGCCGCGGCAACACCTCGGTGATGCCCATCACCGAAATTTCGGAGATGTTGAACAGGCTTGTCAGGCCGGCGGCGGTCATGGTTTCGCCGCCAATGCCGTAAAATTCTACGTCGGGCAGCCGGTTGCGCAGGGCCGACATGAGCCGCGACCCGAGCAGATCGCCCGAGGGTTCGCCGGCTACGATATAGACCCGTTTGCCCACCCTACTCGACCTTTATGCCGACGATGAAGATACCGGCTTCGTCGGCCTGGCGGATCACCTCTTCTTTTTCGATCAGCAGGATTCCTCCGGCCTCGACGGCGATGCCTTTCATGCCGTATTTTCTTAGCTGTTCGATGGTTTGCAGTCCCATGGCGGGCATATCGACACGGCTGTCCTGCCCGGGTTTTTTGATTTTGACCATCACGGGGCCTTTTCCCTTGCGTTTGACGCTGGCTGCGCGGTCGAGCATCCGGTCGGTGCCTTCCACCGCCTCGACGGCCAGCACCATGCCCTCCTGCACCACAACGGCCTGTCCCACGTCGACCGCACCGAGCGCTTTGGCCACTTCGATTCCGCGGGCAATGTCCAGCAGGTCGTCGTCGTTGGGTTTTTCCTTGCCGTAAACGCCGTCCTGAAAGAGCATTTCGGGTACAACGTCTTCGATGCCCACCAACCGGAAGCCATAGCCCTCGATCACGTCGATCACGGCGCGGAACAGCCCGTCGTCGCTCAGTTTCTTGAACGAGATTTTGGCCAGTATTTTCACCCCTTCCCAATCCGGGATCAACTCTTTGAGCGAGGGGCGTTTGATTCCCCCGGCCAGTACGATCTCTTCGACGCCCTGCTCCTTGAAGTATTTGAGCATTTTGCCCGCTTCGCCGATGTGGGCGAAGATGTGGGGGGCGTTTTCGACTGTTTGGACGGTGGCGAAAGTTTCCAGTCCCACGGCCACGATGTCGCGTTCGGTTTGGTTGCAGTATTTGATGATTTCGACGGGCATCATGCCGCCGCCGGCGATCAGTCCCAGTTTTTTTTGCTCACTCATAATCCATTCTCACGTTTTAGGGGGGTGTTTCGTTATTTACAGTCGCGCCAGCATGTTTTTGACGTTGTTCTCGATCCGGTCTTCGAGCTGTTCGGCGTCGGCGCGCCGGAAGCGTTCGCCGGTGATGTTTTCGTACAGTTCGATGTAGCGTTCGCTGACGCTCTCCACGAAGCTGTCGGTCAGTTCGGGCATCACGTCGCCCGCGCGGCCCTGGAAGTTGTTTTCCATGAGCCAGTCGCGCACAAATTCTTTCGAGAGCTGGCGCTGGTGTTCGCCTCGGTCGAAACGTTCCTGATACCCGTCGGCGTAGAAGTAGCGCGAACTGTCGGGGGTGTGTATTTCGTCGATCAGGCAGATTTCGCCGTCTTTCTTCCCGAATTCGTATTTGGTGTCGACCAGGATCAGGCCGTGCTGCGCGGCGATTTGCGATCCGCGTTCGAACAGGCGCAGGCTGTACTCTTCGAGTTTGGCGTAGTCTTCGGCCGAGGCGTATCCGCGGCGGATGATCTCCTCGCGCGAGATGTTTTCGTCGTGCAGCCCCAGTTCGGCTTTGGTGGTGGGGGTCAGGATCGGGGTTTCGAAACGTTGGTGTTCGCGCATTCCGTCGGGCAGGGGGACGCCGCAAATCGAGCGCGCTCCGGCTTTGTAGTCGCGCCACGAACTTCCGGTGAGGTAGGCCCGCACGATCATCTCCACGGCAAAGGGTTCGCAGCGGTGCCCCACGGTAACCATCGGGTCGGGCGAGGCGATTTTCCAGTTGGGGCAGATGTCGGCCGTGGCGTCCAGGGCTTTCGAGGCGATTTGGTTCAGCACCTGTCCTTTGAAGGGGATTCCTTTGGGCAGCACCACGTCGAACGCCGAGATGCGGTCGCTAACGATCATCACCAGGTATTTGTCGCGGATGTTGTACACATCGCGCACTTTTCCCTGATAGAGGGATTTTTGTCCTTCGAATTGGAAGTTGGTTTTTACAAGGGCTTTCGCGGTTGCCATGGCGGGGTTAAATGTCTTGATTTTCGGTTTTGGTTGGTTCTGCGGCCTCTTCGAAGGCCTGTACGATGTGTTGCACGAGTTCGTGGCGGAGGATGTCGGCCTTTCCGAACTCCACCACGCTGATTCCTTTGATCTTTCGCACCATGCCGATCGCAGGCAGCAGGCCCGAGTCTCTTTTATGCGGCAGGTCGATTTGGGTGATGTCGCCCGTAACGATGAATTTGGCGTTCCGGCCCATGCGGGTCAGGAACATTTTGATTTGCGAGAGCAGCGTGTTTTGGGCTTCGTCCAGAATGACGAAGGCGTTGTCGAGGGTGCGGCCGCGCATGTAGGCCAGCGGCGCGATCTGGACGATGCCCTGCTCCATGTATTCGGTGAGCTTTTTGGCGGGAATCATGTCGTTCAGCGCGTCGTACAGGGGTTGCAGGTAGGGGTCGAGCTTCTCTTTTATGTCGCCGGGCAGGAAGCCCAGTTTTTCGCCCGCCTCGACGGCCGGACGGGTCAGGATGATGCGTTTCACCTCCCTGTTCTTCAGGGCGCGCACGGCCAGGGCGATGGCGGTGTAGGTTTTTCCGCTGCCGGCGGGGCCGACGGCGAAAAGCAGGTCGTTTTTTTGGTACTCTTCCACCAGTCGTTGCTGGTTGGGGGTACGGGCCCGAACGATGTTGCCGTTGTTTCCGAACACCAGCACCTCTTTGTCGTCTCCGTTTTCGTCGGGCAGGTCGGCGGCGGAGTATCCGTTCCGGGTCAGGGGACTGTCGTCGAAGAACTGGTCGATCACCTGCGGCGAGGCGTGGCCGTAGCGCCGCACGTAGCCCACCAGGCGGGTCCATTTTTCGGCAAAACGCCGCACCTGCTCATCGGGGCCGATGAGTTTTACGCTGGTTCCCCGCGCCACGATTTTCAGGTCGGGGAACTTGCGGCTCAGTTGGTTGATGTTCGCGTTGGCGGCCCCGTAAATTTCAACGGGGTCGATCTCGTCGAGTGTGAGGGTGTGTTCGCTCATCGATTATTTGAGGAACAGCCAACCCAGCGAGAGGGTGAATTTGGGGTCCTTGATGTCGATGTTTTTGATCATGTCCGACACTTTATCGCCGCTGGATGCCTTGGTGATGTTGCCGCAGTAGCGGGCGTCGATGGTCAGCTTCATCAGGTCGACTCCCACACCCACCTGGTAGCCCAGGATAAAGTCGTTCAGGCGGGGGGCGACACGTTCCGAGGCCGAGGTTCTCAGGTCGGTCAGCACTTCGCTCATCGGGAAACGGAACACGGGGCCTGCTTTCAGGTGCAGGGGGCCCAGGACTTTCCAGCCCAGCAGCACGGGAACTTCCATCCAGTTCTGCTTGGCATCGACTTCGGTACCGCCCGAGGTGGCTGCGGGATAGGTGGCGTTTTCACGCACGTACATAAGTTCGGGTTGCAAAAAGAGCGGAACGGCGGGGAAACCCACGCGGGTTTGGATGCCTATTTCATAGCCGGTGCGCGAACTGTTTTCGTTGTATTGGAGTCCGTCCTGGGTGGTGAATTTCAGGATCGAATTGCTAAAAAGAATCCCGCCGCGAACACCGATCTGGAAGGGCGAGAAAGCTTGTGCAAATGAAATGGAGGCCAGCAGGGCGGCAAGCGAGAGGAGCGTTTTCTTCATACAAAAAGACGTATTTAGGTGGGGATTGGTATTTGTTCCGCAAAGATAGGTTTTTTCGACTTATAAAAGCGGGCTGAAAAGCCGCGCGACGGACTCTTTGAAAAGTTCGACCCGCGAGCGTTTGAGCCAGCGGCGGCGGGTAAGGCGTTCGCAACCTTCCAGGTCGCTGAGGAATTGTTTTTGGATCAATGCGGTGGTAGCTTTGTCGTAGATCATGGCCGTTACCTCGAAGTTGTCCTCGAAGCTGCGGTTGTCCATGTTGGCGGTGCCGATGGCGCTGAAATGGTCGTCGATCGAGATGAGTTTGCTGTGGTTGAATCCGGCGGTGTACAGGTACACTTTGATGCGCGCGTCGAGCAGCTCGGAGACGTAGGAACGGGTGGCCCAGTAGACGATTTTGCTGTCGGAATGCGAGGGAATCATGATGCGGACGTCCACTCCGCTCAACGAGGCCACTTTGAGTGCGGTAAGGAGCGATTCGCCGGGGATGAAATAGGGACTCGAAATGTAGATATGGTCGTTGGCCTTGGTGATGGCGGCAAAATAGGCCTGCATGATGGTGGCCCAGTCCGAATCGGGTCCCGAGGTGGCGATCTGCATGGCGACGGTTCCATAGGGCTCTTTGACTTTGGGCAGGTAGCGTTCCCTGTCGGCCAGCTGGATGCCCGAGGCGAAATACCAGTCGGTCAGGAACGTGAGCTGGAGCATGTGCACGGCGCCCCCCTCGATTTTCAGGTGGGTGTCGCGCCAGGGGCCGTAGCGGGTGCCGCGCACGTAGCGGTCGGCCACGTTGAGTCCGCCGGTATAGCCTACCCTGCCGTCGATCACAACAATTTTGCGGTGGTTGCGGTAGTTGATCTTGCTGGTGAACCAGGGAAAGGCCACCGGCATGAAACAGTGTACCTCGACTCCGGCCGCACGTAATGAATGGATAAACTCACGGCTCAGACCCCAACTGCCCACGTCGTCGTAAATCAGCCGCACTTCGACGCCTTTACTGGCTTTTTCCTTGAGGATGCCGGCAATGGTATTTCCCAATCGGTCGTTCTCGAAAATATAGTATTCCAGGTGGATCGATTGTTTGGCTGCCCGAAGCGATTCGATCAATTTGCCGAAGGTCTGGTATCCGTCGTTGAGTATGGCAAGGTGGTTGTTGGTGGTCAACAGCGACTTGTTGTTGTTGAGCAGCAGGGTGATGATCTCCTTGTGGGCCGCCACCTCGGGCAGGTCGAACCGGTCGAGTTCGCGCAACTGCTGGTAGCTGAGGTGTTCGAGCTGTTTAAGGTCTTTGATCTCCTTGCGGTTGAATATCTTACGCTTGCGATAATCCTGCCCGAAAAAGACGAACAGAAAAATCCCCGCCACAGGAAGCAGCACCACCACCGCGATCCACGAAACAGCCCGGATGGGGTCGCGCCGCTCGTGCAACACCGTATAAACCGTTGCTGCGATCATCAACACATAGAGTGCCAACAGCGCGTAAAGGGTAATGCTCCAAACCACGCTGCAAGGTAGAAAAAAAACACGTTCCCGCCACCCCGAAAAACAGGTAACACGACCGAAATCGCCGCGAAAACACTCCCCTGTTCCATAATTTCGAATTTATAAGGCAATATCCGAAGTGCCAAAGTCTGTCGAATCTGCCAATAAAACCCTATTTTTGGGGAAGTTTTCACGGAGACGACCGGCTTCGGCCGCTTTTCTGAAAACTTTTGCAAGGTATTTGCAACAAGGAGCCGGAACGGGGCCGTTGCCCCGCCAAAAAATAGATTTTTCAAGCCTTATGAACTCTGCCCTTACCCTGTTGATGCGAGCCGCCATTGCCGCCTCCATCACCGACCGCGAAAAATTTATCGACCAGATGAGTACGCTCATCGAACAGAAGATCGGCAGCTCGCCCGAAACCGCCGAAACGCTGGCCGAACAGATCGAAGCCTTTGCCCAGGGCATCGATTCGCAACTTTTTTTGCAACAACTGCTCGGAAGTTCGTCGGCCCAGGCTGACGAGCGGATCGAAAAGCTCACCCGGCGCGTTGAAACGCTCGCCAAAGAGGTGGCCTCGCTGAAAAAAGCGGTACACCCCGCAAAAACCGCCCCGGGTAAAACAACCTCCGCAGCCGCCAAACCCAAGGCGAAGAGCGTGAAGAAACCGGCCGGAACCGCTTCCAAACCGTCCAAAAAAGCCGCTAAATAATGAAAATCACCAACTGGTATGTTACGTACCTGAAGTTTTCGAGGGCCTTTGAAATAGGCATTATCCTGTTCAAGCACGGGGTCAGCGAACTGTCGGCGCACACCTGGTGGGGCCGGCGGGTGCGTAAACACCGCGTGCGCCACAACAAGCCGGTGTACAGCACCGAGGAGCGCCTGCGCGTAACCATCGAAGACCTGGGACCCACCTACGTGAAATTCGGGCAAATCCTGGCCGACCGGCCCGACGTGATCTCGGAGCGTTTCCGCAAAGAGCTGAAAAAACTGCAATCCACCGCCCTGCCCTTCGACGAACGCGTGGCCCACAGCATGATCGAAGACGAGCTGTCCATGCCGATCCCCAGGGTGTTTTCGCAGCTCGACGCCCAGTCGCTGGCTTCGGCCTCGATCGGACAGGTCTACGGCGGACGGTTGCTCGACGGCAGTCCGGTCATTGTCAAGATCCGCCGCCCGAGGATCGAACATAAGATCAAACTCGACCTGTACCTGATGCGTTTTCTGGCCGAAAAGCTGGCCAAGAACTACCCCGAGATGGCGGCCCTGAACATCGTGGCCGTGATCGACGATTTCGGCGACAGCATCATCAAGGAGCTGGACTACTACAACGAGGCCTCGAACGCGCTCCAATTCCACAAAATGTTCGAGTCGAACCCCAACGTCTACATCCCGAGGGTGTACATGGAGTACACCACCAAGCGGCTGCTGGTAACCGAACGGATCGAGGGGATTACGCCCGATAATCCCGACGTGCTGCGGGCGGCGGGACTCGACACCCGGCAAATCGCCATCAACGGAGCCGACGCGCTGCTGACGATGATCCTGCGGCACGGATTCTTCCATGCCGACCCCCACGCGGGCAACCTGTTCATCATGCCGGACAACGTGGTGGCCTTCATCGATTTCGGAATGGTGGGCATTCTTTCGCCGCGCGACATGGAGTTCTTGGCCAACATTTCGCTCGGTTTCGTGCGGCGCGACGAGGCCGCCATGGCCGATGCGCTGATCAAGCTCTGCAACGTGCGGTTCTTCGAGAAACGCGACGACCTGATCTTCAGCCTGCAACAGATGATGTCGCAATACCGCGAAATCCCGATCGAACGGCTCGACTACGCCAAAATGATCCAGCAGTGCATCGGGCTTATCGCTAAATATTCGCTTCAAATACCTTCAGGTATCTTCATGCTGGCCAAGTCGTTGGGAACCATTCAAAAGGTAGCCGAAAGGCTCGACCCGAACATCCCCTTCGCGAAGCTGATTACGCCCTACGCCAAGGAGGTGGTCCTGCGGCGGTTCACCCCCAAAAAAATGGCCGGCGAACTTTACCAGGCCCTGCACAACTACGTGAACCTGGCCCTTTCGTTTCCGAACGACGTAAGCGAAATCCTGTACAAAATCAAGCAGGGGCAAATTCAGCACCACATGAGCTTCGAGGACAGCGAGGTATTCCGCCGCGCCTTGCGCAGCGTGGGTTTCCGCATGGCCTACGCCATCATTTTGGTGGGTTTGTTCATCGGATCGATCCTGATGCTCGACAACGGCACCGAGATCGGAAACTACGCCCGGTTTATCTTCTGGGGTTCCTCCTCGTTGATCTTTGTCCTGATCCTCAAATGGTTCTTTAAGCGACGGTAGATCAGCTTATTGAATGACCCCACATCGACCAGTGAATCACGTCGGCGATCGCCCCTGAGGCGAACAGCAGGCTGGCGATGCCGTTGACCAGGGCGAAAGTCTGGTCGATGCGGTCGAGCCGCTTGGGACGTATGATCAGGTGCTGGTAAATCAACAGCGCGGCAAACAGCCCCAGACCGATCCGGAAGTAGGTCCCGCCAATGTAGCGGTGGGTCAGGTAACCCAGCGCCAGCAGCGTACACAGGTGCAGCAGGGCGCTTACGATCAGGCTGCCCCACACCCCCAACGCCGCCGGAATCGAATGCAGTTTGTGCGAACGGTCGAATTCCCGATCCTGCAGGGCGTACAGAATATCGAACCCCGACACCCAAAAGAAAACCGCCACCGACAGCAGCACGACGGTAACGTGCAGCTCCCCCGTGGTGGCTAAAAAGGCAGCCGAGGGCGAAATGGCCAGCCCCACGCCCAGCACCAGGTGGCAGAGCGGGGTAAAACGTTTCGTGTAGCTGTATCCCAAAATCACGGCCAGCGCGGCGGGAGCCAGCAACAGGGGCCAGGGATTCCACAGGCCGTTGACCCAAAAGAGCGACGAACTCAGCACAAACAGCAGCCCGTTCGCCGCCACAAACAGGCGGGCCGAACGGACGGAGACAACGCCCGAGGGAATTTCGCGCGAGGCGGTGCGGGGGTTCTGCTCGTCGAACCGGCGATCGATCAGGCGGTTGAATCCCATGGCCGCATTGCGCGCAAAGACCATGCAAAGCAATACCGCCGCCAACGTCCAGGGATTGAACCCCACCAGCGAAACGCCCCAGGCGTATCCGACCAGGGCGAACGGAAGTCCGAAAATGGTGTGCGAAAATTTGACGAGCGACAGGTACCTTTTAATCATCGGATTCGGTGTTTCGGGACGTTCATTCGAGTAAGGCCGACCGCAAGCGAAATGAAGGAAGTCATGGCCGGCAGCGGGTCAAAGGGGCGGAGATTCGAGCAGGGAGGGATTCTCCAGGTAAGGGCCGATCACCTGCAAGATACGCTCGGGATAGGCTGCCTGGTGGTCGACCGTTACCCGGGCCTGCCGGTAGCAAGGTTCGCGGGCCGAAAGCGTGTCGGCGATGTAGGCGCGAAGCTGTTCGTCGCTTTTTCCGGCGATCAGCGGGCGGTGCGCCCTCCCCTTTTCGAGCCGCGAAAAGAGCATGGCCGGTTCCATCCGCAGGTAGATGGTCAGCCCGACCCGATTCATCAGCTCCATGTGGTTGTGGTAGCAGGGAGCGCCTCCGCCGGTCGAAAAAACGCCGTCGGCATGGCGCTCGATCGCTTCGAGCAGGCGCTGGTGTTCCAATGCCCGGAAGGCTGTTTCGCCGCGTTCGGCGAAGATTTCCGAGATGCTTTGCCCCTCCTGGGCTTCGATGGCGTGGTCCAGATCGACGAACGGGCAGTTCAACCGCGCCGCCAGGCGCCGCCCCAGCGTCGATTTGCCGCTGCCCATAAAGCCGATCAGAAAAATACGCATGGCGGGTCGGGAACGATTAAAAGAGTTCGAGCTGCTTGCCGTCGCCCTCGGAGTGGATTTCCCACTCCTGTTCGTCGGATTCGACAAAGGATTCGGGTTCGTCCACCTCGGCGGGCGGTGCAAAAACGGTTTCGGGTTCGGTTGCGGGGGCGCTGGCCGGTTCCTCTTTCTGGAGCGGGGCCAGCCAAATCACCTCTTTCAGGGTGAGGTTCGACAGCCGTTTCCCCTTGGCCTTGTAGCCCTTTACGCCGATAAAGTCGTCGGCGTCGATCACCTCGGGCGAACGGTCGGCGTATTTGCCGCCGTAGCTCAGCTCAAGCACCGGGTAGCGTTCGTCGCTCAGGGTAACGTAGCGGTTGCCGGGGTCGACAAATTGCTGGGGCTTTTGGTCGCACACATCGACCGTGAAACGTTTGATGTAGTGCAGTCCCTGTTCGGTGTCGATGTAGATCACGGTGTAGATGCGCGCCGGGTCGTACTTTTCGATCCGCAGCAGGTTTTCGGGGAAGTGCTGTTCGGGGCCGTATCCGGCGGTATAATAGCTGCCGTCGGCGCTCCACACCAGCAGGCGGTCGTCGCCGGCGAAGGTGCCGAGCAGTTCGCCCCGGCCGTCGCTGTTGAGCCGTCGGATGTCGCTGTCGAACCACACGGACTGCCCGCCCAGGGTGGAACTGCCCCGCTCTTTCATCACGATTTTGTGGATGGCGTAACGCGAGAAGAGGTTCCCCTGCGATTGCCGCCCCTTGATCACCTGTTCGCCGAAGTTCATGTCGACGATCAGTTTTTTGAGCCTCGGGCGGGGCTTGAAGTATATTTTCAGGGTTTCGGCCTCGCCGTTGGGGTTGACGCTCATGTACAGGATTTCGCTGCCGGGCGTTCCCTTGGTGATGTCGTATTCGCGGTCGCGGGTGATCCCCTTGATGGCGCAGCGTTTCATCATGATGGCTCCCTTGAGGCCGTCGCGGTAGATGACGTTGTAGATGGTGCGGTCGTCGTTTTTCTTGAAAATGCCGATCGAGAGGATTCCCTTGCTGAAAAAGGCTTTTTCCGACACCTTGGTGATGGTGTACTTGCCCTGCTTGTTGAAAATGATTACGTCGTCAATGTCGGAACAGTCGCACACGAACTCCTCCTTTTTCATCCCCGCCCCGATGCCGTAGAACCCTTCCTCGCGGTTGACGTAGAGTTTGGCGTTGGCCACCACCACCTTGGCGGCTTCGATGGTGTCGAACGAGCGGATTTCGGTTTTGCGCTCGCGGCCCGCCGCGTATTTCTTGAGGATGGTTTGGTAGTACTTGATGGTGTATTTCACCAGCGTGTCGAGGTGGCCCTGCACTTCGACCATTTCGGCTTCGAGGGCCTTGATCTGCTCGTCGGCCCGGAAAGCGTCGAACCGCGAGATGCGCTTGATTTTGATCTCGGTCAGCTTGACGATGTCGTCGCGGGTTACTTCGCGGCGCAGCTTGGCTTTGAAGGGGGTCAGGCCGCGGTCGATGGTCTCCAGAACGGATTCCCAGGTGGTGCACTGCTCGATGTCGTTGTAGATGCGGTTTTCGATGAAAATACGTTCGAGGCTCGACAGGTGCCACTCTTCGGACAGCTCGGCCAGGCGGATTTCGAGTTCGCGCTTCAGAAGGCCCTGGGTGTTGTCGACCGAACGGCGAAGCATGTCGCTTACGCTGATAAACAGCGGCTTGTGGTCGAGGATCACGCAGGCGTTCGGCGAAATGGAGACTTCGCAATCGGTGAACGCGTACAGGGCGTCGATGGTTTTATCGGGCGAAACGTCGCCCGACAGATGGATGACGATTTCGACGTTGGCCGCCGTGTTGTCGTCCACTTTTTTGATGCGGATTTTCCCCTTCTCGTTGGCCTTGAGGATCGATTCGATCAGGCCCGAGGTGTTTTTTCCGAAGGGAATTTCGGTGATTACAAGGGTTTTGCGGTCGATTTTCGAGATGCGGGCGCGTACTTTCACCGCTCCGCCCCGCAGCCCGTCGCGGTAGTTCGACACGTCGATCATGCCACCGGTCGGGAAATCGGGATAGAGTGCGAAGGGTTCTCCTTTAAGGTGTGCGATCGAGGCTTCGAGCAGTTCGACAAAGTTGTGCGGCAGGATTTTCGAGGCCAGCCCCACGGCGATCCCCTCAACGCCCTGCGCCAGCAACAGCGGGAACTTGACAGGCAGGGTTACCGGCTCCTGGTTGCGCCCGTCGTACGAGAGCATCCATTCGGTGGTCTTGGGGTTGAACACGATGTCGAGGGCCAGTTTCGACAGCCGCGCCTCGATGTAACGGGGAGCGGCGGCGCCGTCGCCCGTGAGGATGTTTCCCCAGTTTCCCTGCGTGTCAACCAACAGGTCTTTTTGCCCCAGTTGCACCAGCGCGTCGCCGATCGAGGCGTCGCCGTGCGGGTGGAACTGCATGGTGAACCCGATCACGTTGGCCACCTTGTTGTAGCGGCCGTCATCCATGCGCTTCATGGCGTGCAGAATGCGGCGTTGCACGGGTTTCAACCCGTCCTCCAGGTGGGGCACGGCGCGTTCCAGAATCACGTACGAGGCGTAGTCCAAAAACCAATCCTTGTACATGCCGGTGAGCTTGTGGGCAACGGCTCCGGCGGTGAGTTTCTCGAAACGGCTTTGCTCGACGGCCTCAACCGGTTCGAGCGGGGCGTGTTCCTCCCGTCCGCTTTCCATTGCTTGGTCCGACAGCTCGGGGTCGGGGGTCAAATCTTCGATTTCGTCGTTATTCATGGGGTATGGCGGGGGTTATACGGCTTCGGGGGTTTCTACGATGTCCTCTTCGATCTTCAGGTTGTCGATGATAAAGTCCTGGCGTTCCTGGGTGTTTTTTCCCATGTAGAATTCCAGCAGGTCGCCGATGGGGTCGCTTTTGGTCATGCGCACCATTTCGAGCCGGATGTTCTCGCCGATAAAGGCGCTGAACTCTTCGGGGGATATCTCGCCGAGGCCCTTGAAACGGGTGATCTCGGGGTTGGTGCCGAGTTTTTTGACGGCGGCCTGCCGTTCGGCTTCGTTGTAGCAGTAGATGGTCTGTTTCTTGTTCCGCACCCGGAACAGCGGGGTTTGCAGGATGTAGAGGTGTTCGCCTCGGATGATGTCGGGGAAGAATTGCAGGAAGAAGGTGATCAGCAGCAACCGGATGTGCATCCCGTCCACGTCGGCGTCGGTGGCGATGATCACTTTGTTGTAGCGCAGGTCGTCCATCCCCTCTTCGATATTGAGGGCGGCTTGCAGCAGGTTGAACTCTTCGTTCTCGTAGACGATCTTTTTGGTCAGTCCGTAGGTGTTGAGCGGCTTTCCACGCAAGCTGAACACGGCCTGCGTGTTCACGTCGCGCGACTTGGTGATCGATCCGCTGGCCGAGTCGCCCTCGGTGATGAAGATGGAGGTCTCTTCGTTGCGTTCGTCCTTGTCGCCGAGGTGGACGCGGCAGTCGCGCAGTTTTTTGTTGTGCAGCGAGGCTTTTTTGGCAAATTCGCGGGCCTTTTTCTGGATGCCGCTGATGGCCTTACGCTCCTTTTCGGCCTCCTGGATCTTTTTGAGCAGGATGTCGGCTGTTTCGGGGTGCTTGTGCAGGTAGTTGTCCAGGTGTTCCTTGAGGAAATCGATGATGAAATTCCGCACCGACACGCCGTCGGGCGACATCTCCTTCGATCCGAGCTTGGTTTTGGTCTGCGACTCGAACACCGGCTCTTCGACCTTGACGCTGACGGCGGCGATGATCGAGGTGCGGATGTCCGAGGCGTCGAAATCCTTTTTGTAGAACTCGCGCACGGTTTTCACCACCGCTTCGCGGAAGGCGGCCTGGTGGGTTCCGCCCTGGGTGGTGTGCTGCCCGTTGACGAACGAGTAGTACGACTCGTTGTAGCCCGTACCATGGGTCAGGGCTATCTCGATATCTTCGCCCCGCAGGTGGATGGGGGGATAGAGAAAATCGTCGCTCACGCTTTCGTTCAACAGGTCGAGCAGGCCGTTTTTCGACACGTAGGGAACGCCGTTGAACTTCATCACCAGCCCGGCGTTCAGGTAGGTGTAGTTTTTGAGCATCGTTTCGATGTACTCGAAGTTGTATCCGTACTGCCCGAACACTTCGGCGTCGGCGGTAAAGCGGACGGCGGTTCCGTTTTTCTGCTGGGTGGCTTCGGTGTGTTCGCCGACTTTGTTGCCGGCCGAAAATTCGATGGTCCGCGCCTCGCCCTCGCGCACGCTGGTGATCACGAACGACGACGACAGGGCGTTCACCGCCTTGATCCCCACGCCGTTCAGACCGACCGATTTTTTGAAGGCTTTCGAATCGTACTTGGCTCCGGTGTTCATTTTCGAGGCCACCTCTTCGAGCTTGCCCAGCGGAATGCCGCGTCCGTAGTCGCGGATCGAAACAACGGTTCCCTCGACTCCGATCTCGATCTGCTTGCCGAATCCCATCATGTACTCGTCGAGCGAGTTGTCCAACACCTCCTTGATGAGGATGTAGATCCCGTCGTCGACCTGCGTCCCGTCGCCCAGCTTGCCGATGTACATACCGGGGCGGCGGCGGATGTGTTCTTTCCAGTCGAGGGTCTGGATGTGTTCTTCGGAATAATTTGCTGCGTCTGCTGCCATACGGGGTGGGTTATGAATAGCGTTGGGGGGCAATGGCCCGGTGCTGGTCGATCATTTGCCGGTGAAGCTCTTCGGCCGAGATGTCTGCGCTCGCCACCGGAGGGAGTATGCGCACCCGGAAAGTGTGAGGGCCAACCATGCCTTTTGTAAATGCGTCGTACGTGCCGTCGATCACAACGGGCAGCAACGGCGTGTTGCTTTGTCGGGCCAGCAGCAGCGCCCCTTCCTTGAAGGGTCCCATGCGGCCGGTGCGGGTGCGGGTTCCTTCCGGAAAGATAATCACCGACACGCCCCGTTTTAGGTAGCTGTTGCAGTCGGCGAACATTTTTTTGACGCTGGAGGCTCCGCCCCGCTCGATGGCTACGTCGCCGTGCATCCACAGCACCCAGCCGAAGATGGGGATTTTGTAGACCTCGCGCTTGGAGACCCACTTAAAATTCAACGGAAGCGCGTACAGCAGGGGAATATCGAGCATGGCCTGGTGGTTCGAAACCACCACGTAGGGGCCGCCGCCACGAGGGATGTTCTCCAGCCCCTCGACCCGCACCCGCCACCAAGGGTGGATGATGTACATTCCCTTCGACCAGCAACGGGACAGAAAATGGATCACCCTGCGTTTGCAGGGATCGAACGGCACGGTCAGCAACCACGCGATGCAGAATACCAGAAACATGGCCACCGTAAACAGGGCCAAAACAATCAGGTAACAGGTGGTTTGGAAACGCCGCATGGCCTAATGGGTTAGCGTGTATTGCCACACGTTGCCGGCGGTGAGCCGCAACGACTGGTTGGCCCCCGGACGGGGAAGCGTAAGCGGACAACTCTCGCCAGGAGCGGCCGAAGCGGGAAGCACCCCGTGTTTCACCACTTTTCCTTTGGCGTCGATCAGCTCGTAGGTGCATTTCAGTTCGCTCAGGTTGGCGAAATCGAGGTTGTTTTTCAGGGTCAGCGTTCCGCGATCGGGATTGAACGCTTCGACCGAAATGCTCTGGAAATCGGCCTCTATGTTCTTCCAATACTCCTGGGAAGCGACCGATGGCGGCGGGGTTTTGGCGATCGGACGGTAGTCGTTGGTCAGTTCCCGTCCCGTGGCGGCTTGCAGGGGCTGTTCGAGGGCGGCCTGAAACCCACCCTGCCCTGCCGCGGCCACGCCCTGCATGGTGATCATCGGTCGGCCCGAGGGGTTCTCGCGCCGGGGCTGGTCGGGGCAGTAGACGTCGGTATTCCACTCCATGTCGGCGTCGTTGTACACAATGGGGCGGGTACTCTCTTTCGAGCGGAGCTGCAAGTAGGCCCGGTACATGTTGTAGCCGTTTCCGGCATGATCGCCCAACGACCACAGCACCACCGAGGGGTGGTTTTTGCTCTGTTCGTACATGCGGTCGACCCGTTCGAGGAACGGATCCAGCCACTCGGGGTTGTTGGCAAAGTTGCGGCCCGCGTACAGTTGGGCGGGGCTGCCCGAAAAACCGCCGTTCCATTCGTATTCGGCCGAAGAGATGTCCGCAACGCCCTGCGCGTTCAAATTGGCCACGTCGCACACATAGAGGCCCAGTTCGTCGCACAGTTCGTAAAAGTCATGACCCATCGGATGGGCCGGACGCACGGCGTTCACGCCGCGGTACTTGGCCTGTTGGAGCCGTTCGCGCCACTGTTCGCGCGACAGCACGTTGCCTGTTTCGGGATCGAATTCGGCGAGGTTGATCCCGCGAAGAGAAACCGCCTTGCCGTTGATCAGGAATTGGTTGCCCTTCACCTCGGCGGTGCGGAATCCTACTTTGCAGGCCAGGTATTCGGTGAAACGCCCCTCGCGCTGAATCCGGTACAGGATGGTATAGAGCCGGGGTTGTTCGGCGTTCCATTTCACCACGCCGGGGATCGAGGCGGTGAAACGGACGGTGTCCTCGCCACGCATTCCCACGGTGGCCTCGCGCATGTTCTGGCTCACCACCCGTCCCTGCGGGTCGAGCAGTTCGTAATATACCTTGACGGTGTGGGTGTTGAGCAACTGGCTTTTGAGCAGCAGGGCCGTTTCGAGCAAGCCGTTCGTGTAGCTGGGGTCGAGGGTGGTGCGCACCAGGTAGTCGCGCACCCGTATTTTGGGTTGGGCAAAGACAAAAACCTCGCGGTTGATGCCCGACAGGCGCCACCCGGACTGATCTTCCAGCCAGCTTTCGGAGGTGTATTTCTCGTTGACGATCACCAGCCGGTTCCGGCCCCGCTGGATCGCCAGGGTGATGTCGAATTCGGCGGCGTCCTTCGAGTCGGCATTGCGACCCACCTCTTTCCCGTTGACGTAGACCCGGATTCCGCCCTTGGCGGCTCCGATGTGCAGGAACAGGGCGCGGTCGGCCAAATCGAACGGAACGGTGAAGTTGCGCAGGTACACTCCGGCGGGTACGGCCGCGGGAGGGGCGCCGATGGCGGCGGGTTTCGAGGTCAGGAAATCGTAGGCGCGGTCGGCGTAAAGCGGCGTTCCCTCGCCCTGAAGCTCCCACGTGCCGGGAACGGCGATGGTGCGCCATCCGGCGGGTTCGTAGCCCTCGGCCAGCACTTCGGCGGGGATTTGGGCCGCGGTCGGGAACAGGCGGAAATTCCACGCGCCGCTGAGGTTGACAAAGTTCTGCGAACTGTCGTACTGGTTTGCGAAAGCCTGGTTGGCGTTGCGGTAGCTGACAAAGGTGGAACGCGGCAACTCGCGGGCTTGCGCCGCAAAGAGTCCCGTGAACAGGCATAGCAGAAGCGGTGCGACGGATCGTTTCATAATACAGGAAAAAGGAATAGCGGCACAAATATAGCGTTTTTTCGCCACAGCCTCAAGGAGGGCCCGATGACCGGGTTTGCGAAATAGTTGTATCTTTGCATTACAATCTGAAAACCAAACAATCCATCGAATGAAAGCATACGTTTTCCCCGGACAGGGCGCCCAATTTGTAGGGATGGGCAAAGAACTCTACGACAACGTTCCCGAAGCCAAAGCGCTTTTCGAAAAGGCCAACGAAATCCTCGGATTCCGCATCACCGACATTATGTTCGCCGGCACCGACGAAGAGCTCAAGCAGACCAAAGTTACCCAGCCCGCCATTTTCCTTCATTCGGTTATTTTGGCCAAGTCGCTCGGCGCCGATTTCAAACCCGAGATGACCGCCGGCCACTCGCTGGGTGAATTCAGCGCCCTGGTGGCCGCCGGCGCGCTCTCGTTCGAAGAGGGTCTTACGCTGGTGAGCAAACGGGCCATGGCCATGCAAAAAGCCTGCGAAAAAGAGCCCTCGACCATGGCCGCCATCCTGGGACTGGACGACGCCAAGGTGGAAGAGATCTGCGCCTCGATCCCCGAGGTGGTGGTTCCGGCCAACTACAACTGCCCCGGCCAACTGGTTATTTCGGGCAGCATCGCCGGGGTCGACAAAGCGTGCGAAGCGCTCACGGCGGCCGGTGCCAAACGCGCCCTGAAACTCAACGTGGGCGGCGCTTTTCACTCGCCGCTGATGGAACCTGCGCGGGTCGAACTCGAAGCCGCCATCCAGGCCGCGCAATTCAACGCCCCCGTCTGTCCCGTTTTCCAAAACGTCGACGCGAAACCCTATACCGATCCCGCACAGATCAAGGCCAACCTGATCGCCCAGCTCACCGCTCCGGTACGCTGGACGCAGACCGCGCAAAACATGCTGGCCGCAGGCGCCACCTCGTTCACCGAACTGGGCCCAGGCAACGTACTGGCCGGATTGATCAAAAAGGTGGACCGCGAAGCCGTTTGCGAATCGAAACAGACCCTCTAAATCCCTTCACGCCATGACTGCCGGCTCTAAACACGGCCGTTGCGTTTCGCTGGACGTTTTCCGCGGAGTCGCTATCCTGCTGATGATTTTGGTGAACAACCAAACCGGCCCCTCGGTGTTCGGTTGCCTGCAACACGCAGGCTGGACGGGCGTTACGATGGCCGACCTGGCTTTCCCCTTCTTCCTGTTCGCGGCCGGGGCCTCCATGTGGCTTTCGGGCCAAAACGGCGGCGGGTCGGGCGGAAGATTTTGGGGCCGCGTAATCCGCAGGGTACTCGTCCTTTGCGCGGTGGGACTGCTACTGAACTGGTTCCCCTTTCAGGAACCGTTCCACTCGCTTCGTTTTTCCGGCGTGCTGCAACGCATCGCCGTGAGCGGTCTGCTGGCCGCCATCATCATCCGCGGCTCGTCCAAAAGCTGGCGGATGTTCGTGGGGCTGCTGGTGCTTGTGGGCGGCTACTGGCTGCTGATCTACACGCAGGGCGAAGGAATCGTAGCCCGGATCGATCTTCAAATCCTCGGCGCGAACCACATGTACACGCCCAGGTTCGACCCCGAGGGCGTTCTGAGTACCGTCTCGGCCACGGCCACCGTGCTGCTGGGCTACCTTTCGGGACGGATTGTGGCCCGGAACAATGTGGAAACGGGAGCCTTGCCCATGTTGGGATTCGGCCTGCTGGTCGGATTCGCCGGATGGGGCTGGAACTACCTGTGGCCCATGTCGAAACCCCTGTGGAACGGGAGCTACATCCTGTTCACGGCCGGTATCGCCATGGTGCTGTGGAGCCTGCTTTCGGTGGTGATCGACCACCTGCGCGCGCAGGGATGGGCCAAACTTTTCGTGGTTGCCGGAACCAACAGCCTGTGGATCTACGTGATCTCGATCCTGCTCGGCCGGACATTCTCCCTGCTGGGAGTAACGCAGGCCGTGTACGAATTTTTCCGCAGTTGCCAGGCTTCGCCCGCGGTCGCCTCGCTGCTCTACTCCGTGTTGATGGCGCTGGTGTGCCTGCTGTTCACCTGGCCGCTCTACCGCAAGGGCCTCTTTGTAAGGGCCTGACGCGCTTGCAAGACGCCGTATTAACGGGCGAGCCGGAACACGTGGCGTGTTCCGGCTCGCTTTTGCTTGCGGAGGTTTCGTCGTCGGATCAGACCGCTTTCAGCGTTTCGACCAGGAAGTTCCAGAATTTGCCGACCGTGGCGATGTTCACCTTTTCGTCCGGCGAGTGCGGGAAACGGATCGTCGGGCCAAACGAAATCATGTCCAGGCCCGGATACTTGGCCCCGAGGATGCCGCACTCCAGTCCGGCGTGGATGGCTTTCACTTCGGGCGTTTTGCCGTACAGCGTTTTGTAAACGCCCTGCATGGTTTTCAGGATCGCCGAGTCGGGGTTGGGGGCCCAGCCGTCGTAATCGCCCTGAGCGACCGTTTTGCCGCCCGAGAGGGTGATCACCGAGCGGATCATATCCACCACCTGCGGTTTTCCGTAGTTGACCATGCAGCGTACCATAAACAGCACCGAGGCTTTGCCGACTCCGAGTTCGACCCGCGACATGTTGGTCGAGGTTTCGACCAGCCCGGGAACGGTGTCGCTCATGCGCATCACGCCGTTCGGCATGGCGATCATGGCCGCCACGAAACGCCCCTGAAACTCGGCGGAAACCACAATGGCGGGGGCTTTTTTCAGTTCGGCCGAGAAACGGATCGAGTCTTCCACGGCCCTGAACTCGTGCTGCAGGGTGGCTTCATATTTCTGTACTTCCTGAAGAAGCAGCTCGGTGTCGGCTTTCGGGACGGCCACCACCGCGCGGGCTTCGCGCGGAATGGCGTTGCGCAGGCCCCCCGCGTCGATCGTCGAGATGCGCCACGCAGGGTGCGCCAACAGAAAACGCATCAACAACTTGGTGGCATTGCCGCGCTGCAGGTTGATCTCAAGGCCCGAGTGCCCCCCCTTGAAGCCGCGTAGGAAAAGTTCGTAGCCCACGCAGTCGTCGGGGGTCGACTCCTCTTTGTAGTCGTATTCTCCGGTTACGTTGACCGCGCCGGCGCATCCGACGTAGAGTTCGCCCTCGTCTTCCGAATCGAGGTTGATCAGTATTTTTCCCTCCAGCATGCCGGCGGCCAGTTGGTTGACTCCGGTGAGTCCGGTCTCTTCGTCGATGGTGAACAGGCACTCAAGCGGGGGGTGTTGCAGTCCGGACGACTCCAGCACGGCCAGCATGGCGGCCACGCCGATGCCGTTGTCGGCCCCGAGGGTGGTTCCGCGCGCCTTCACCCACTCGCCGTCCACGTAGGGTTGGATCGGGTCGGTTTCGAAGTTGAACGTGGTGTCGCTGTTCTTTTGCGGCACCATGTCCAGGTGGGCCTGCAGGATCACCGCCGGGTGCGACTCGTAACCTGCCGTGGCGGGCTTGCGAACCACCACGTTCCCGGCCTCGTCCTGCCGCCACGAAAGCCCCAGGCGGTCGGCAAAACCGATCACATAGCGGGCCATTTTTTCCTCGTGTTTCGAGGGGTGCGGGATGGCGCAAATTTCAGCGAATTGACCCCACAATCCTTTGGGGTCTAAGTTTTTAATAGCATTCATCTTGCAAAAAAATTTAGTATTGAATATCGTTCAAAAAGAGTCCGTGGGCGGGTGCCTGCGCACTCGCTTCGGAACGTTGTTGTTTTTCGATAATGCCGCAAAACTGGGCGGGGGTCAGCTTGCCGCGCCCCACGTCGACCAGCGTGCCGACAATGCCGCGCACCATGCCCCGCAAAAAGCGGTCGGCGGCAATGGTGAACACCAGCCGGTTGCCCTCGGCCCGCCAGTTGGCTCCGTAAATGGTGCAACGGTTGGTTTTGTTGTCGGAGTGGAGCTTGCTGAACGAGGTGAAATCCTCGTACCGCATCAGCGACACGGCGGCGGTTTGCATGGCGTCGAGGTTGAGCGGCTGGGTGAAAAGCCACGCCGTGTGGACGCAAAAAGGGTCTTTCACCGTGGTGATGTAGTACTTGTACTCGCGGCGGCGGGCATCGAAACGGGCGTGTTTTTCATCCGCCACGGAATAGATTTTCCGCACGGCGATGTCTTTGGGCAACAGCGAGTTCAGGTGGTACAGGAAGGCCTCGGAGGTGGTCTTTTTCGCATCGGCGCCCGTGTCGAAATGGGCCACCGCAAAGGCCGCGTGTACGCCGGTGTCGGTACGTCCGGCCCCCACCGCCTCGCACGGCTCGCCCAGCAGCGTACCCAGAGCCTCCTCCAGGGTTTGCTGCACGCTGGGGGCGTTGGGTTGGCGCTGCCAGCCGTTGTAGGCTGTTCCCAAGTAGGAACACTCCAAAAAATAACGGTGAACGGGCTGGATCTCCATAGTGGCCGCTAAGGTAGCAAATTATTCGACAACCACTTCGTCCGCAAAGAGCCAGGCGGGATCGCCCGCGCCGTTGAAGCCTTCGGGCATTTTGTCGTTCCGGCGGGCGATCACTTTGATGTAGCGCGCCGTGCGCCCGGCCCCCTCCCACACGGCGGGAACTTTGTGGGGCGGCTCGGGTTTCACCTCGCCCAGATCGATCACCCCGAGCGACTCGAACGCCTGCCCGTCGTCCGAAATCAGGTATTCCACCGAGCGGGGCGGAAGGATCCAGTCCGACTGCGAGTGGAAGTAGAACGAACTGATGCGGCGGATCGGGGTGGATTCGCCCAGGTCGATCACCGCCTCCAGGTCGTTGCCGATGAACCCCTGCCACGCCTTGTCGGTGTAGCGCAGGGCCGCCACCACACCGTCGACGAGGGCCGTGTCGCCGCCGCCGGTATACTTTTTATAGGGCTGCAGGTAGGTAACCCTCGCGCCGATCGCCTTGTGGGCGGCCACCAGTTGTTCGGTAACGCCGTAGCGTTTGCCGTCGGGCCCAACGACCCGCGCTTTTACCGTGCGCACGTCGCTCACCATCAACGGTTTGCCGCTGTAAATGTCCGATTTTTCGGTGGGTTCGCTGCCGTCCAAGGTGTAATAGATGGTACCGCCGTCGATGTATTTTTCCATCGCCACACGGAAAGTGCGCGGATTTTCGGAATCAGGGGTGATGATAAAATCCATGTCGGGAACCACCTCCACCAGGTCGAACCAGGCGCGTCCCCGTCCGGTGAATGCCACCGAGGGCATCAATCCCCGGCCATCCCGCACGGCGGTTTGGTAGGTTCCCATCAGCGTGTAGCATTGCCACTGGTCGGTGAGTTCGCACTCCTGTTCGGCCACTCCGTTCAGGGCCATGCGGAAGGTCATTTTTTCGCCCTCGCCAAGCTGTTTGAGCGATTCGGGGTCGGCTTTCGCCCACACGGTCATCCGGTAGCTTTTGCCCAGTTGGAGCGGCAGGGGGTAGAACTGCACCGCCGTACCCGCCCCCGCTTCCGGCGAGATCATGCGCAGCGAATGGTCGCCGTGGTAGGCCACCCGCGAATCGATGGCGTAGGTGGCTCCTCGATCCTGCCCCACCCGGCCGTAGACAGCCGCCGGAACGTTGCCCGAAACGCTGTACTCCCACTCGAAACTGGGATCAATCACGCGGTTGCTGGGATTGGCGGGGCGATTATTTCCGGAAAAATTCAGCTCATCCCGCCGGTTGTCGAACAGTTTGAACACGGCCACCTCGAACGGGTTCAGCATGCCGCTGATTTCTCCGTTGAACACGTCCAAACGGGAATTGTCCACCAGATTACAGATCGTGCCGCTGAAAGTCTCATTCAGGGTTACCTGGCAGAACTGCCCGGTGCTGGAGGAGTTCAGCAGCACCAGCAGCCGCTGGTCGCCCAGGCGGTATTCGCGCGCCAACACCCCTTCGTTCGCCATCATGTGGGGTATGGCGACCGCGCCCCGCTCGAAGAAGGGAGTCAGCTCCTGCAACTCGCGGCAGGTTTTGGCGTAGGTCTCCCACATATAGGGATTCTTTGGAAAACCGTTCAACCCGTGGCGGGTAAATGCCTGAAAACCACGCGCTCCCTCCAGCGCCGCGCCCCAGGTCATCATCCGTATTTCGGCCGGAGTGGGTTCGCGCGACCAGAACTCGGCTCCGCCAAAGGTTTGCGGCACATACCAGATCGCCTTTTCGTAACGCAGTTCGCGCTGCAGCCCCCGCACGGCCGTAACGGCGTCGACGGCGGGGCTGTTGGGCACCGGATAGGGGTCGACCATCATCACGTCGCAGGTGGCGGCATAGGCGCGCGCCGGAACGGGCGACATGATCACGATGCTCACGGGGTGGTAGGGGTCTTCCTCACGGACAATGCGGTAGATTTCGTCGAGGGTTTCCACTGAAATTCCCTGCCCCTCGGGTTCGTCGGCCACGTACCACGACAGGATGGCGGGGTGGTCCTTCAGTGCGCGGATCTCTTGCCGCAACAGGTCGAGTTTTTCTTGTTTGTTGGCGGTTGCGGCTCGGGCGCCGCCGCCCCCTCCGGCTATGCTAAGCAGGTTGTAGTTCACGCGCATTCCCAGCGCGGCGGCGCGATCCAGGTAGACGAGCCGCTCCTCGCGGGGCTGCCCGCCGATGTTCTGGTAGGGCGACAGGAGGTTGAGTCCCCGCACCGCCTCCTCCTCGGCCAGGGTGTACTGGAAGGGCGAGTAGCTGTAAAATCCGCAGGGGATCAGCGGCAACCCTCCGGTGTGCATCACGCCGGTCAGGTAGTCGATCTGCACGCCGTTGGCTTTGGCGGGCAGCAGGGTCAGGCGTACCGACCAGGTGCTGTCGCCCGCCCGGACCTCCAGGGTATTGTCGCCCGTTTTCAGGCGGTCGAGCGGCAGGCTGTACAACCGCGCGGCGGGACCCTCGTTGCGGCTGCTGTCGGCCCATTCGAGCTTGATCTTTTTCCCCGCCAGCGTGGCCGTGGGAATCCTGTTTCCCGTAACGATCAACTGCGCCCGGCCGTCGTCGGCGGTGAAGTAGTTTTTTCGGGGAAGCACCTTGATCGGCGGATTATTTTCGGCGGCCGCACGGACGGCGGTCAGCGAAAGAAGCGACAGAGACAGGGCGGCGACGATAAAGCGTGTTCGGAACATGGTCAGGCGATATTAAGGGCGGTGTAACGGAGTTGTAAAAGTAACATTTTCGGCGCGAAAATTCAATCCGCAAAACAGCCGGATTGCAGTACGGCACAAAAAAAGGGCGCCCCGGGTAGATCCGGAGCGCCCCTGCAAAACAGACCGCCGCCGCTTACGGCAGCTTCACCGGCCTCGGAAGCGCTCCGGGAGCTGCGAGTTCCCAGCGCCAATCTATTGTGGTTGCGAGGAGGGGGGCGTTCAACAAATCGAGGGTCGTCTGATCGATATTGAGCAGCGAGGTGGGTTCTGCGCCACTCGTTGGCCGGGCGCCGCCGCCACACATGGGGATGGCGCCGGTATGCACCGTTACAAAACCGGATAAGGTTCCCTGAATGTACATGTCAACATGGGTATAGTCCACATCAACTCCGGTATTGACGCAACCATAAATATTGGACTGATTTATACCCGCAATTCCTGCAAAAGGAAGGTTTATTCCGACATGGCCGCCCGTATTCAGGCAAACGGCGATCGTTCCCTGAGTCCACCCGACAATGCCGCCCGAAGCGGATGTCCCGTAAACTTTTCCGCTGTTGCTGCAGGCAACAACCAGCACGTTGCTGTAAGTGCGACCAACTATCCCGCCAGCAAGGCCGGCTCCGTCAATCAAGCAGCCGTCGTTGTGGCAATTCTCGATCAGCGACCCGGAGAAAGCGTAGCCGGCAATAGCGCCTGCGTCGAAACCCCCTTTAATCGATCCGCCGCTGACGGTTACGTTCCGGACCGTCCCGTTTAAAGCGCCAATCAGGCCAAGTGAGTTAGCGCCTGTATTGTCTTCGATATGCATGCCGTAGATGGTGTATCCCTTTCCGTCGAAGACACCGAGAAAAGCAGGCGTGCCGTGGCTAATGGGCACCCAGGGGGCGTAATCCAGCGACAGGTCGTTTTGCAACTCCAGCGTCTTGCCCGAAAAGTCATTGGTTCCGCTGTTCACCTGGTCGGCCACCCAGGCCAACTGCTCGGCGGTGCTGATTTTGTAGGTGTTGCCCTCCGGCGTAACGGGAGTGAGCGTCCACGTGCGGGGCGTCGAAGTGTCCAGGGTCGTCGCGGCGCCATCCAGCACAATGCCGCTCAGGCGGTAGCGCTTGTTGGGCTCAAAC
>JAVBPJ010000012.1:0-17234 GCA_031549665.1 Rikenellaceae bacterium | reverse complement strand
GTTTGGTTGCGGCTGCGTTGGGAACTACTACGTAGTTTTGGCGATGGGCCGAGGAATGCTCACCTGAAAGCAAGCTTTCGTTCGCCTCCTCCACCCATCCCCAAAGCCTTCGGCTCTTTCCAACGCAGCCAAGAAGCATCTAGCCTTCGGCTCTTTCCAACGCAGCCAAGAAGCATCTGCCGCAACCAAAGCCGCTCTGCCATCGAATTAGCGTTTTCAGGTCAACGCCACAGTCCAATCCGATCTGTGCGCGAATCCCTCCCTCAACTCCCCCTTACACCCGCCAACTCACACGTTATGTGCAGATCAAAACCACCCGATCCTAAATGTTGCGTGTGGTTATCGCCCCACTCCTTCGGTCAAAGTTGAGAAACTACCCCTGTGGAATTGCAACGAAGAGGTTTTTCGGAGTAGAAGTGCGGTAAAGAGGCTCATTCGGATGGGAGTTGCAAAAACAAGGGGTCGTTTGCCGAAATTTTGGCGGCGAGATTTGTTCAGCATGGGAGTACGACAAGTAGTCTGGATTGTTGATGTAGTTACATCGGCGAGATTTGTTCGGTGTAGGAGTTGCGGAACACCGCAGGTTTTCGGAGGGGGTGGAGCCGCCGAGCGAAAGCTTGCTTTCAGGCGAGAGCGGTTCAGCCCCGCCGAAAGGTACGGAACGTACCGAGCAACTCCGACAGGCCGAAAGCCGTACAAACTCAAGAAAGCCCACCGTGGGCACACGGACCGCCGCGGGCACGCGGGGCCAGTCCGGCCTGAGGACAGTTGGTACAAACCCAGCAGAAGACTCGAAGAGTCCCCGAGGGCAGTTAGAGGAAAATCAAACGAGAGAAAAGGTTATCGCGGCGTGCGGCGGCGGAATTCCGAAAGGACGATGGCGGCGGCGGTGGCGACGTTCAGCGATTCGGAGGTGGGGGAGTCGGCGGGGTAGGGCGGGATAAAGAGTTTTTGGGCGACGAGCGAAGCCACGGCGGGAGAGATGCCGTGTCCTTCGTTGCCCAGTACGATCCATCCGTTGGTGGCGAGGGGATGGTTGTAGATCGGGTCGCCTTCGAGGAAAGTGCCGAACACGGGTAGTCGGGTTGCTGCCAGCAGGGAGGGCAGGTCGGCGTCGGGGTGGAGCCGCACGCGGGTGAGCGCTCCCATGGTGGCCTGCACCACTTTAGGCCCCCAGCAATCGGCCGAGTCGGGTGAGAGGAAGATGTCCGATACTCCGAACCAGTCGGCCAGCCGGATGATCGTTCCCACGTTGCCCGGGTCTTGCACTCCGTCGAGCGCCAGGAGGAGGCCCTGGTCGGGCGGGGAGGCCGGGTAGCGGGGGATACGCACCACCGCCAGGCAGTCGGAGGGTGTTTTGAGTTGTGAGATGCGGGCCATTTCGGCTGCCGACAGGTTGCGTCCCACCTCCCAAAGCTGTTCGATGTGCAGCGGGGAATCGGCGATTTCGCCCACCAGTTTGTTCCCTTCGGCCACGAAGAGGCCCTCGGCTGTTCGGGTCGATTTTTCGGCCAGCGAGCGCAGTTGCTTTATTTCGGCTTTTGTGATCATTTTCGGGGTAAACAAAAGTAGAAAAAAAGCGTGTCCGACCCAACAGATTCCGTGAAAAACACTACTTTTGTGTTTCAGAAACTAATCTGAAAATTGACATGCTGACAAGTAAAACCGCCCGCTTAACGCTCGAGGATGGTACGCAGTTCAATGGCTATTCATTTGGTGCAGAGAACTCTGTATCAGGCGAGGTAGTTTTTTCGACAGCGATGACCGGCTATCCCGAGAGCCTGACCGATCCCTCCTATTCCGGACAAATCCTTGTAATGACCTACCCGCTGGTGGGCAACTACGGCGTTCCCGGCGACGAGGTGGAGAACGGAATCCTTAAATATTTCGAATCCGACAAGATCCACATAGCGGGTCTGATCGTTACCGACTACTCGTTCGAGTACAGCCACTGGAACGCCAAGAAGAGCCTGGCCGACTGGCTCAAGGCCCACAACGTGCCGGCCATGTACGGCGTGGACACCCGCCAGCTCACCAAAGTGATCCGCGAGAAAGGGGTGATGCTCGGCAAGTTCGCCGTGGAGGGATTGCCCGAACCCGCCGATTTTTACAACCCCAACAAGGAGAACCTTGTGGCCAAAGTGTCGTGCGCCGAGCCGATCCGTTACGGAACCCAAGGGAGTGTCCGTAAAGTGGTTCTGGTGGACTGCGGCTGCAAGTACAACATCATTCGGAGCCTGCTGGTGCGCAATTGCGAAGTGATCCGCGTGCCGTGGGACTACGACTTCACCCAAATCGACTACGACGGGGTGATGATAAGCAACGGCCCGGGCGACCCCGTGAAATGCGAAGCCACCGTGGCCAACCTGCGCAAGGCCATGGAGGTGGGCAAGCCGATTTTCGGCATTTGCCTCGGCAACCAACTGTTGTCGCTGGCCGCCGGAGCGTCGACCTACAAACTCAAATACGGACACCGCAGCCACAACCAGCCCTGTGTGGAATATGGCACCAACCACGCCGTCATCACCAGCCAAAACCACGGGTATGCGGTGGATGCGGCCGGCCTGAAGGGCGAATGGGAACCCTACTTTACCAACCTCAACGACGGCACGATCGAAGGAATCCGCCACCGCAGCAAACCCTTCTGCTCGGTGCAGTTCCACCCCGAAGCCACGAGCGGCCCGGTGGACACCTCGTTCCTGTTCGACCAATTCATCGCCCAAATCGACCAAAGTAAAAAGTAATCCCATGCAAGATACCACCCTGCCCCCCGTAAAAAAAGTGATCCTGCTCGGATCGGGCGCATTGAAGATCGGCGAGGCCGGCGAGTTCGACTACTCCGGTTCGCAGGCCCTGAAAGCCCTGAAAGAGGAGGGGATCTACACCATCCTGATCAATCCCAATATCGCCACCGTACAAACCTCGGAAGGGATTGCCGATAAAGTATACTTCCTGCCCGTAACCCCCGATTTTGTGGAGGACGTGATCGCCCGCGAACGTCCCGACGGAATCCTGCTCGCCTTTGGCGGACAAACCGCCCTGAACTGCGGCGTGAAGCTCCACCAAAACGGCGTACTCGAAAAATACAACGTCCGCGTACTCGGCACCCCCGTCCAGGCGATCATGGATACCGAAGACCGCGACCTGTTTGTCCACAAGCTCGACGAAATCGAGGTTAAAACCATCAAAAGCGAAGCCGTTACCTCGGTGAGCGAAGCCAAACGGGTGGCGCACGAACTGGGCTATCCCGTGATTATCCGGGCGGCCTATACCCTGGGCGGACTCGGCTCGGGCTTTTGCGACAACGACGACGACATGGACGTGCTGGCCACCAAAGCCTTTACCTATTCGCCCCAGATCCTGGTCGAAAAATCGCTCAAGGGCTGGAAAGAGATCGAGTACGAAGTGGTGCGCGACCGGTTCGACAACTGCATCACCGTCTGCAACATGGAGAACTTCGACCCGCTCGGTATCCACACCGGAGAGAGCATCGTGGTGGCTCCGTCGCAAACCCTCACCAACGCCGAATACCACAAGCTGCGCAAGATCGCCATTCAGATCGTGCGCCACGTGGGCATTGTGGGCGAGTGCAACGTGCAGTACGCCCTCGATCCCGAATCGGAAGACTACCGCGTGATTGAAGTGAACGCCCGCCTGTCGCGGTCGTCGGCCCTGGCCTCGAAAGCCACCGGCTACCCGCTGGCCTTTGTGGCCGCCAAACTGGGCCTCGGATACGGCCTGCACCAACTGAAAAATTCGGTTACCAAATCGACCACCGCCTGTTTCGAACCCGCCCTCGACTACGTCGTTTGCAAAATCCCCCGCTGGGACCTCAGCAAATTCAAAGGCGTTTCGCGCGAGTTGGGCAGCTCGATGAAATCGGTCGGCGAGGTGATGGCCATCGGCCGCACCTTCGAAGAGTCGATGCAGAAAGGGCTGCGCATGATCGGACAGGGAATGCACGGTTTTGTGGGAAACAAAGAGCTGTCGATCGCCGACCTGGAGGGCGAACTGGTTAAACCCACCGACAAACGGGTATTCGCCATTGCGCAGGCGCTCAAGAGCGACTATTCCATCCAGCGGATCTACGACCTGACCAAAATCGACCCTTGGTTCCTCGAAAAACTGAAAGGCATTGTGGACGTCGAAGCGGCCCTGGCAGGTTACGAGAGCCTGGAAAAAATCCCCGACCGCCTGCTTTTGCAAGCCAAACAGATGGGTTTCTCGGATTTCCAGATTGCCCGCGTGGTGCTGCATGGCGGCAGCGAACACTCGATGGAAGAGGCGCTGTTGCAGGTGCGTAAAAACCGCAAAGAGCGCGGTATTTTGCCCGTGGTCAAGCAGATCGACACCCTGGCCGCTGAATATCCGGCCCAGACCAACTACCTGTACCTGACCTACAACGGCACGGCCCACGACATCGACTTCGCCCGCGACGACCGCTCGGTGATCGTGCTCGGTTCGGGCGCCTACCGCATTGGTAGTTCGGTCGAGTTCGACTGGTGTTCGGTGAGCGCCATCAACTCGATCCGCCAGAACGGCCTGCGTTCGGTGATGATCAACTACAACCCCGAAACCGTGTCGACCGACTACGACATGTGCGATCGGCTCTACTTCGACGAACTGATCCTGGAACGGGTGCTCGACATCACCGACCTGGAGGCTCCCAAGGGAGTGATCGTTTCGGTGGGCGGGCAAATCCCCAACAACCTGGCCATGCGCCTGCATCAGGAACGAGTGCCGATCATGGGCACCTCGGCCCTGAACATCGACCGCGCCGAAGACCGGCACAAGTTCAGCTCGATGCTCGACACCCTCGGCATCGACCAGCCCCGTTGGAAAGAACTTACCTCGATGGACGAAATCTACCGCTTTGCCAGCGAAGTGGGGTTCCCGCTGCTGATACGCCCCTCGTACGTGCTTTCGGGCGCGGCCATGAACGTGGTGTCGAACAACGAAGAGCTGGAACACTTCCTGACCCTGGCCACCAACGTGTCGAAACAGTACCCGGTGGTGGTGAGCGAATTTGTGAGCAACGCCAAAGAGGTGGAGATCGACGCCGTGGCCAAGAACGGCGAGGTGCTGATCTACGCCATTTCGGAACACGTCGAATTTGCCGGAGTCCACTCGGGCGACGCCACGATCGTATTCCCGGCCCAAAAACTCTACATCGAAACCGTTCGCCGCATCAAAAAGATCGCCAAACAGATTGCCAAAGAGCTCGAAATCAGCGGGCCGTTCAACATGCAGTTGCTGGCCAAAGACAACGACATCAAGGTGATCGAGTGCAACCTGCGCGCCTCGCGGAGCTTCCCGTTCGTTTCGAAAGTGCTGAAAATTAATTTCATCGACATCGCCACGCGGGTGATGCTGGGCCTCGAACCCAACGTCCCCAACAAGTCGGCGTTCGATTTGGACTACGTGGGCATCAAGGCCTCGCAATTCTCGTTCAGCCGCCTGCAAAAGGCCGACCCCGTGCTGGGCGTCGAAATGGCATCGACCGGCGAGGTGGGCTGCCTGGGCGAAGATTACTACGAGGCGATCCTCAAGGCGATGCTCTCGGTGGGCTACCGCCTGCCCGAAAAGAGCGTGCTGCTCTCGACCGGCGACACCAAGTCGAAAACCCAAACCCTGGAAGCGGCCAAAGAGCTCCAACACAAAGGATACACCATTTACGCCACACGCGGTACGGCCAACTTCCTGGCCGAAAACGGCGTGGTGGCCGGTATCCTCAGCTGGCCCGACCAGGTGGGGAACGGCGAACCCAACGTGCTGGACTACATCAAGGAACGCAAGATCGATCTGGTGGTCAATATTCCGAAAAACCTGACCAAAGACGAACTCAACAACGACTACACCATCCGCCGAAGCGCCATCGACTTCAACATCCCGCTGGTAACCAACGCGCGGTTGGCCAACGACTTCATCCTGGCTTTCTGCCGCCTGGGCCGCGAAGACTTGCGGATCAAAGGATGGGACGAGTATAAATAGTACGCCGTTGCCGCAACGAAAAGGCGCCCCTTGGGAGAGAAATTCTGTTCAAGGGGTGTTTTTTATTCGCCGGGCCTGCCTCCCCAAAAATATGCGTCCCCGCACCCGCCGCATTTTGCGAAACCCCCTGCAACCCGTTTAATTCCTGCAACCTGAACCCGCTGTTTCAAATGGATCATCCTGCCAATCCCTTCCAAAGCCTGCGCCACGTAGCCTCGAACGCCTTTCTCCCCCTGTGCGCGGGGTGGCTGGTGGTGGTGCTTGCGTTGCTTTCGCCCGTTGTTTGGAGCTGGCTGGTGCCGACAGCTTGGGCCGTTTCGATCGTTTTGGCCGCACGGCTCGGGAGATCCCTGGTGGAACGCCAGCGGCGCAAGGAGAATCCCCGCTGCCAAACGCAGCCCGAGCGGAGTTACATGACCTTTGTCTTCACCTGCACCGTCGAGGGGCTGTTGTCGCTGGCCGCGCTGGTGGCGCTGGTTGTCGGCGGAAAGATCGTCTTTTATCCCGCGGCGCTTTTGTTTGCGCTTCCGGTAGCCCTGCTGCTGTCGTGGCTGGGGTGCTGCCTGATTTGGCGGTATGTGGGAAAACAGTACGAAAGTTTGGACGTTCCGAAATAGTTCACTACCTTTGCCCCTCGCAAAAGCACCATCGTTTAACCCCAAAGCACAAAAAATGAAATCAGAGATTCATCCCAAAGGATACCGTGTCGTGGCATTCAAAGATATGTCGAACGACGAGGTCTTTTTGTGCCGGTCCGCCGTGAATACCAAAGAGACCATCGAAGTCAACGGCGAAACCTATCCCGTCTACAAGATGGAAATCTCGAGCGCCTCGCACCCGTTCTATACCGGTAAAGTGAAGCTCGTGGATACCGCCGGACGTGTCGATAAGTTCATGAACCGGTACCAAAAACACTACGACAAACGCAATACCAAATAGGCAGGCTACCGCCGCGTGGCGGCCCCGTGTCGAAAACGCGAAGCGCCTCTGACCCTGCGGTCGGAGGCGCTTCGTTTTTGGGTGGGGCTGCGTTTAGGGAGTCCGGGGAACGGGAAGGCCGATGCGCGCCACGACGGGGTTGTGGTCGGAGTAGGGAAGGCGGTCGGAACGGTACTGCTCGGTGTGCAGTTCGTCCGAGTGGAGGATGTAGTCGATCCGCAGCATCGAGAAAAGGCGGTTGAAGGTGTACCCGTATCCATCGCCCTGCTCCACGAACGTATCGACAAGCTCGCCGCGCATCTGCCGGTAGGTGTACGAAACGGGCGTGTCGTTGAAATCGCCCACCACAATCACCGGATGGGTTGTTTGGGCAATGATCCGGGCTACCGAATCGACCTGCATGGCGCGCCGCTTGTAATTTGCTTTCAGGTGGCTGCCGATGTTGCGGGCCAACTGTTCGGTCCCCTCGTTGCCGGGATCGAAATTTTCGACCCGCTGGCGGCTCTGTTCGTCGATCTGGGTCGACTGCAGGTGGTTGTTGAAGAGCCGGACGGTGTCGTTACCGTTTTTCAGATCGACGTAAAGCATCGAATTGGACGAATCCTCGAACCGGATCCGGCGCGATTCCAACATGGGAATACGGCTGAAAACGGCCGTTCCGTAGCCGATGTTGTCTTGTCCGCCGATGACGAAATTAAATGCCCGGAACGCCCAGGGTTCGAAGAGCCTGTCGATGAGCCGCAGGTCGCCTTCGTTCATTGTTTCGAACTCCTGAAAGCAGATCACGTCGGGTTGCTCCCGGCGGATGTAGGCGGCCACCGAGTCGATGGTTCGCCGGTATTCGTCGTGATCGTAAGGATTGCGATAGCTGAAGCCGTGGATGTTGTAGGTGAGGATTTTCCACGAATGCGCCGGCTTGGCCCGCTCCTGCGTGGGATACTCTTTGGCGAACCGGAACTGTACCAGCGCCCCCAAATGCCCGGCGCCGCAAAGCAGCGTGAGCAGCGGCACCACAAACCAGATACGCCAGCGTATCACCCAGAACAGCAGGCACAGAATGTTGCCCAAAAACAGAAACGGAGCGGCCAATCCGAAAAAGGCAAGCGCCCAATAGTCGTTCGGGTTGGTGCGGGTGGCCACGTAGGCCAGCATCAGTCCCAGAGCCAGCCCCAGGGTGAGCAGAATCCAAAAAAAATCAAACGCGCGCAACCATGCCGGCCTCTTTCGATGGGGGGCAAGGTAGTGGTACTCTTCGGCGCGGTTTGTTTTCACGGAAACGGGGAGCGGTTAGTAGTAAATCCGGCCCTTCGACTTCCAGAGCCGGAGCAGGAGCCAGCCGAAAAGCATGCCGCCGACGTGGGCGAAGTGAGCCACGTTCGACGATGAAAACACCCCGAGCAGCAGCTCGATAACCCCGAAGATGATCACAAAGTACTTGGCTTTCATGGGAATCGGCGGGATCAATAGCATGATCCGTTCGTTGGGGTGCATCACTCCGAAGGCGAGCAGGATGCCGAATACGGCCCCCGAGGCACCGATTGTTACGACCTCCTGGGTGCGTTGTATCACTTGCGGAATGAGTCCGTAGGTGGATTCGTAGTAGCTCAGCTCGCCCCAGTTGACCAGCAGGTTCAACACGCCGGCGCCGACGCCGGTGACCAGGTAATAGATCAGAAACCGTTTGCTTCCCAGGTCCATTTCGGCGACCCGTCCGAACATCCAAAAGGCGAACATGTTGAAAAACACGTGATAAAAATCGCCGTGCAGAAACATGTAGGTGATCAGCTGGTACGGGGCAAAGTGATTCGAGGCCCAAAAATGCAGCCCGAAGTGATCGATCAGCCATTGGTTCGTTTCGGGCGAACCGAGTTGTTGGACCAAAAAGACCGCAACGTTAAGCATAATGAGGTTCCAGACGACGGGCTGGCGGGACCAGAAGGAGTGTTGATTCATTTTTTAAGCCTGTTTTTGATTTCGGTGAGGGACAGGGTGGTGATGATTGGGAGTGAGTCGGGAGTATAGTGGGGTTCGCGGCAGGCGAAAAGCTGGCGGATCAGTTCGGCCCGCTGATTGGCGTCAAGCAATGGGGCGGTATGGGGCGTGCAGCTGCGCGCCAGGGCGGCGGCGATCCCCTGCCGCAGGTTGTCGCGCAGCGAGTTGCCTTCGGCTTTCAGGTGGGTCAGCAACCGCTCGATGGCTTCGGCCGGGGCGATGGGTTGATCGACGGCCAGGGGCAGCCCGTAAACCACGAGGGTCGACCCGCCCAAATCGCGCAGGTCGAATCCCATCGAGGAGAGTTCGGCGGCATAGCCCATCAACAGGTGGTGGTCGGCGGGGGAGAGTTCGATGCTTTCGGGAAAGAGTTCGCGCTGGCCTACCGAAAAATCGTTGTCGAGCTTTTCCAGCAGGGCCTCGTATAGAATACGCTGCCGGGCGCGGAGTTGGTCGATCACCACGACGCCGTCGGCGGTGGTGGTTACCAGGTAGCGGGCGGTACAGGCCAGCGAGGCGACCTCTATGTCTCCCCCGAGGGGCAGGACAGCCTGCTCGGGAGCGCCGTAGGCGGGCGATTCGAACACGTGCCACTGTTGCTGCGCATCGGCGGGCTGATCGGCCCGTTCGTCGAACCGAGGCGGGGCTTGGCGAAGTCCGGCGGGGATCTGTTCGGTGAACGGAATCTGTTCGGGATCGACCGCTGCGGGGGAGCGGGGGTGGCTCTTTTGCGGGGCGTCCCACTCGGAACGCTGGTAGCTCCGGAATGGATTGTAGGTCGGGTTGACGGCGGCGGGCGGTTCCGACACGTCGGTTCGCGGGCCGGTGTAGGGCGGAATTTCGACGGTGGTGTCCTGCTCGAAGTCGAGCATCGGCGTTACGTTGTGTTTTCCCAAACTGCTGGCCACGGCCGAGGCGAGCATCTGCCACAGGAGTTGTTCGTCCTCGAACTTGACTTCGGTTTTCTGGGGATGGATGTTGACGTCCAGCCGTGCGGGATCGACCGTGAAGTAGAGAAAGAACGCGGGCGTGTATCCTGGCGGAAGCAGTCGGTTGTACCCCGAAACGACGGCCTTTTGAAGGTAGGGACTGCGGAAATAACGGCCGTTGACGAACAGGTACTGCTCGCCGCCCTGCTTGCGGGCGGTGGAGGGGAGTCCGATGTAGCCGCTGATGCGCACGGAGGGCGAATCGACCGACACGTCGAGCAATTTTTCCCCGGTGCGCCGGCCCACCACGGCCGAAATGCGCTGGGCCAGGTTGCCGGAGGTCAGATCGAGCAGCGTTTTGTCGTCGACAATCAGGGTGAACGAACGGTCGGGGTGGCAGAGGGCCACGCGCTGAAACTCGGCCAAAATCTGTTTGGTTTCGACGAGGTTGCTTTTCAAGAACTTACGCCGGGCGGGGGTGTTGAAAAACAGGTTGCGCACGGTGATCTGGGTGCCGTGTGCAGCGCTGGCGGGTTCGGACTGGGCGGTGGTGGATCCGGCGATCTTGACCAGGGTGCCGAGTTCGTCGCCCACCTGCCGGGTGCGCAGTTCCACTTCGGCCACAGCGGCCACCGAGGCCAGCGCTTCGCCCCGGAATCCGAACGTGTGCAGGGCGAACAGGTCGTCGGCCTTGCGGATTTTCGAGGTGGCGTGGCGGGCGAAGGCGCGTACGGCATCCGGGGCGGACATCCCTACGCCGTTGTCGATCACCTGCACCAGTGTCCGGCCCCCCTCTTTCACCAGTACGCGCACGGCGGTGGCGCCGGCGTCGACCGCGTTTTCCATCAGTTCCTTGACGATGGAGGCGGGACGCTGAACCACTTCGCCGGCAGCGATTTGGTTGGCTACTTGCGGGGGAAGAACCCGAATCAGGTCGACCATGAATCAGTTGGAGAGGGCGATGCCCAGGTAGTGTACGATCATAAAGGCCATGACGGTGACCAGGATCAGGGCGATGACCCCCCGGATGACGGTGCTTTTCTTGCGGCTTTCGCGTTCCTGCTGTTGCAGGCGTTTGTAGCGGTTTTCGCGGATCATGGCTCCGGGGACGTAGCCGCCGTCGGGGTTGTAGTTTTCGCCCAACACGATTTTGCGCCGTTCCTCGCGCGCTTCGGCCTCGGGGTCGTAGGAGCGGGGTTTGTAGCTGAACTGGCGGGGCTTTTGGCGGTCGCCAAGAAAAAAGAAGAGGGCCATACGGCGATTATTTGAGTCGTTTGTGGAGCGCCTCGCCCTCGGCCTCGAATCCGGGCTTGCCGAGCAGGGCGAACATGTTGCGTTTGTAGGCCTCGACGCCGGGCTGGTCGAAAGGGTTCACGCCCAAGGCGTAGCCGCTCATCCCGCAGGCTTTTTCGAACAGGTAGAGCAGGCCGCCGAGCTGGTAGGCGTCGATGCGGGGCAGTTCGATCATCAGGTTGGGTACGCCGCCGTCCACATGGGCGAGCATGGTTCCCAAACGGGCCATGCGGTTGACCTGGTCGAGGCGCCGTCCGGCCAGGAAGTTCAGGCCGTCGGGATCTCCGGCCTCGGCCTTGATCTCAAGATAGTAGGCGGGTTCTTCGACGCTGATGACGGTTTCGAACAGGGTGCGTTCCCCCTCCTGGATGTATTGCCCCATGGAGTGGAGGTCGGCGGTGAGGGTAACGCTGGCCGGGAAAATGCCTTTGCCCTCCTTCCCCTCGCTTTCGCCGTAAAGCTGTTTCCACCACTCGCCGATGTTCTGGAGCTTGGGTTCGTACGAGGCGAGGATTTCGATCTTCTTTCCCGCCCGGTACAGGGCGGTGCGGGCGGCGGCGTATTGCGCCGCGGGGTTCTCGGCGATGGGCCGCTCGGGGGCGGTGCGCTGCTGCATGGCGGCGGCTCCTTCGACCAGCGCGCGGATATCAATCCCGGCCACGGCCAGCGGGAGCAGGCCCACGGGGGTGAGTACCGAGTAGCGTCCTCCAACGTTGTCGGGGATCACGAAGGTGGGGTAGCCTTCGCTGTCGGCCAGCTTTCGCAGGGCCCCTTTCGAGGCGTCGGTAACGGCGACGATGCGTGCGGCGGCTCCGGCCTTGCCGTAGCGGCCTTCAAGCTGCCTTTTGAGGAGGCGGAAGGCGATGGCGGGTTCGGTGGTGGTGCCGGATTTCGAGATCACCACCAGGGCGAAGTCGCGCCCGTGGAGGGTTTCGGTCAGTTCGTAGGCGTAGTCTTCACTGAGGTTTTGTCCGGCGAACAGCACGATGGGGCGGCTGCGTTGCCGTTGCAACAGGTCGAAGCTGCTGGAAAGGGCGTCCAGCACGGCTTTGGTGCCGAGGTAGGAGCCTCCGATACCGATCACCACAACGACCCTCGCTTTGCGGGCCAGGCTGTCGGCGATGGTTTCGATCTGTTTCAGCTCGTCGGGGGTGATGGAGGAGGGAAGATCGACCCACCCCAAAAAGTCGTTTCCGGCTCCTTTCCCGTTGTGCAGCAGCTGGTTGGCGGCTTCCATTTCGGGAAGCAGGTCGGTGATGGCCTTGGCGGACAAGCCGCTGTTTTGCAGGTTTACTTCAATGTGTTTCATGCGGTGCAGAATATGTTGTGTCCGTGGTTAAGTGAGTTGTTCGAGCATCCGTTTGATCTCTTTTGCGGGGGATTTTCCCTCGTAAAGGATGCCGTGAATGGCCTCGACAATGGGCATTTCGACTTTGAAGGCGGTGCGCTGCTGGTGGATGCAGGCGGTGGCGTAGTACCCTTCGGCCACCATGCTCATCTCCATTTGGGCCGCCTTGACCGAATAGCCTTTGCCGATCATGATCCCGAAGGTGCGGTTGCGGCTGAATTGCGAGTAGCAGGTTACCAGCAGGTCGCCCAGGTAGGCCGACTTGCAGATGTTGCGCGGCAGGTCGAAAGTGGCGTTCAGGAAACGCTCCATCTCCAGGGCGGCGTTCGAGATCAGCACGGCCTGAAAGTTGTCGCCGTAGCCGAGTCCGTGGCAAATGCCGGCGGCGATGGCGTAGATGTTTTTGAGTACGGCGGCGTATTCGGTGCCGTAGATGTCGGTCGAGGTGGTAACGCGAATGTAGCTGTTGGATACCCGGCGGGCCAGCAGGCGGGCGTGTTCTTCGTTCTGGCACACCATGGTCAGGTAGGAGAGGCGCTCCTGGGCCACCTCCTCGGCGTGGCAGGGGCCGGTGAGGATGCCGATGCGTTCGAAAGGAATGGCGTAACGCCGGTTGAGCCACTCGGCCACGGTGAGGTAGCCGTCGGGGACGATCCCTTTGATGGCCGAGATGAAAAATTTCTCGTGCAGCGGCTCGGTAAGGGGTTTCAGCGCATCGACCAGAAAGGCCGACGGAACGGCCAGCAACACCACGCGGCTTTGGCGAACCACGGCGTTCAGGTCGTCCGACAGGGTCAGCAGGTCGCTCTCGAGGTGGATCTGGCTCAGGTACTTGGGGTTGGTGTGGTGTTCCTGCAGGTGGTTCCGCACGTCGGGATTGGGAATGTACCAGTGGACGAAGTTCTCGCCCTCGATCAAAATTTTGACCAAAGCGGTGGCCCAACTGCCATAGCCGATCACGGCGCAGCTGGGAGCGGGAAGGGTGGAGGCGGTGGCGATTTCGGACATAAACAAACTATCCCAGATTAAGCAGTAAAGATAATGATTTTGTTTGGTTCCCCGCCCCGTGTGGCGGATTAGATACGATTCGCCCATGAAATTTCGTTACCTTTGTAGCTGAATATGGGACGTATAATGGCTTTGGACGGCGGACAAAAACGCATCGGGTTGGCGGTAACCGATCCGTTGCAGTTGATCGCTACGGCCCTGGCCACGGTACCCGCCCATACGGTGATCGACTACCTGACGGCCTACCTGGCCGAAAACCAGGTGGAACGGTTTGTGGTGGGAGAGCCCCGGCAGATGGACGGCTCGCCGTCGCAGTCGGCCCCCTATGTGCAGGCGCTGACCAGTCGCCTGAAAAAGGCCTTTCCGCACATCCCCGTTACTCCGTTCGACGAACGGTTCACCTCGAAGCTGGCCCAACGGGCCCTGATCGATTCGGGCGCCAAACGCTCGACCCGCCGCGACAAGTCGATCATCGATCGGCTGAGCGCGTTGATTTTGTTGCAGGACTACTTAAATTCCTCTTTACGATGATTTTACCTATCTATCTATACGGTTCCCCGGTGTTGCGCCAAACCACCGGCGAGATCGACCCCGCCACCTATCCGAACCTCAAACAACTGATCGCGGATATGTTCGAGACGATGGAAAATGCCGACGGGGTGGGCTTGGCCGCACCTCAAATCGGCCTGCCGATCCGCCTGTTCTGCATCGACCTGTCGCCGCTGGAGGAAGACCTCCCGGCGGGGACCCTGTTGCGCCAAACGTTCATCAATCCGGTGATCTACGAACGCTCCGACGAGGAGGTGCGCAGCGAGGAGGGGTGTTTGAGCCTTCCCGGAATCCACGAGGAGGTGTCGCGGCCCGTACGCATACGGATCCGTTACCTGGACGCCGACCTCAACCCGCGCGACGAGGAATTCGCCGACTACATGGCCCGGGTGATCCAGCACGAGTACGACCACATCGAAACGAAGGTGTTTACCGACCACATCTCGCCCCTGCGCCGCACGCTGCTGCGTTCGAAACTCGGCGCGCTGGCCAAGGGGAACTACTCGGCCCGCTACCGCTGCAAGGTGGGGAAATAGCCGACTCTTCCAGGCATACATGCACCGGGGGGCCCTAGCAGGGCCCCCCGGTGTGTTTTCTGGCAGGGAGGAGGAGGGATTACGGCACGTAGGTTTCGAGCAGTTGGGCGGTGCCGGTAAGGGTTACTCCCGAAATCGCGGCCGGAATCAGCAGGGTCTCGCCTTGGGTCAGGGCCAGTTTGCCCCCTTCGTACTCGACCAGCAGTTCGCCGTCGAGGCAGATCAGAATCACGAACGAGTCGAGCGGTAGGTAGGAGCGTTCGCACGTGCCGTGTACGCTGAGCGCGTTGGTGTGGAAGTAGGGACACTCCTTGATGGTGGCCGGTTCGTTGGGCTTCGCGTGGGTGCGGATCAGGTAGTCGGAGGGGGTGTGCGGGGCGAAATCGATCGCATCCAGGGCCAGCTCGGTGTGCAGTTCGCGCCCTTTGCCGGTGGCGGCGTCGATGCGGTTCCAGTCGAACACGCGGTAGGTGATGTCGGAGGTTTGCTGGATTTCGGCGATCAGCATGCCGGTGCCGATGGCGTGGATCGTGCCTGCGGGAATGAAAAAGGCGTCGCCCTTTTTGACGGGATAGGCCTGCAGCAGTTCGGCCAGCCGCCCCTGGGCCAGGTAGTCGAGGTACTTTTGCCGGTCGACGGGCTGGTTGAAGCCGACGTAAAGCTGCGCGCCGGGTTCGTGGTCGAGTACGTACCACATTTCGGTTTTTCCATAGGCGTTGTGGCGTTCGGCGGCCAGGCGGTCGTCGGGATGAACCTGGATCGAAAGGTTGTCGGCGGCGTCGATCAGTTTGATCAGCAGGGGGAACTCCTCGCCGTAGCGTTCGAAGATTTTTTCGCCGACCAGATCGCCCATGTAGATTTCGGTGAGTTCCTGAAGCGAGTTTCCTTTCAACGGACCCTCGGCGGCTACCGAAAGGTCGCCCGCCACGCCGGAAAGCTCCCAGCTTTCGCCGATGAGTTTGCCCTCGGGGAGTTGTTTGGCGAACGAGGTTTCGAGTTTGCGGCCGCCCCAGATGCGCTCTTTGTAGAGGGGGCGGAATTTGATGGGATAAAGCATGGTATGTTCGGTTTTGTTACAAAATGCGGCCTCCGTCCCGGTAGTAAGGGTGGAGGGTGGTGTCGGGCCGCCACCCCTCGGCTTCGCGCTGTTGCCATACGGAGGCTTCGGGCCGCGGAGAAGCGGCGTCGTAAAAACGGGCCTGCGTGCCGATTTGGTTGTAGTCGCCCAGTTCGTTCCGGGCCTGCTCCAACAGCGTTTTCAGCCGCCCGACCACCTCGGGGTGTTCGGCGGAGCAGTCGCGCCGCTCGGAGGGGTCTTCGCGCAGGTTGTAGAGTTCGTAGTCCCGCACGGGATCCATGTCCTCGCGGATCCACACGGAGCGGCGGGCGAAAGCCACCCAGGGCGGAGCCTGCGGACGGGGGCGCACCAGTTTCCAGTCGCCCAGCCGGACGGCTTGCAGGTGGGTGTCGATGTAGTAGTAATAGGGCTGCTCGGGCAACTGTTGGGCGGGATTGCGCAGCAGGGCCGCGATGTTTTGCCCGTCGAAACGGTACCCCTCGGGCAGGGGCGCTCCGCACAGCGCGGCAAAGGTGGGCAGCAGGTCCATGGTGGTAACCACCTGGTCGCACACCACGCCGCCCTTTTTCAACGCGGGACTCCAAACCACGCAGGGAACGCGGGGGCCGCCCTCCCAGGTCGAGGCCTTTTCGCCCCGCAACGGGTAGGCGGAGCCTCCCTGCGGACCCCGGGCGCTCCAGGGGCCGTTGTCCGAGGTGTAGACGATGTAGGTGTTTTCGGACAGGTGGAGCCGCCGGAGCAGGTCGCGGATCGCCCCGAGGCTCCAGTCCAGCTCTTCGACCGCGTCGCCGTAAAGGCCGGCCTGGGAGCGGCCCTTGAAACGGCTGCTTGCTCCCAGACGGGTGTGCGGCATGGAGTGGGCCAGGTACAGGAAGAAGGGGCGGTCGCGGTTGGCCTCGATGAAGCGGATGGCCTCGGCGGTGTAGAGCTGCGTGAGCGTGTCTACCGGGTAGTCCTGTTCCAGGATCGTTTCGTTCCGGTAGACCCGCTCCACGCCGTCGTCGATGCTTGAGGGCAGGCCGAACCAGTAGTCGAAACCCATGCGCGTGGGAAGCAGGCCGGGGGAGGGAAAGGTTTGCTGATGCCCGTTGATGTCCCATTTGCCGATGCAGGCGCTTTGGTATCCCCGTTGCCGGAGGATTTCGGGAATGATCCACTCGTTGGGGTGAACCATCGGGTGGGGGCGTTTCTGGTTCCCGACCTCTCCGACCCGGATGGGGTAGCATCCCGTCAACAGGGCGGTTCTCGACGGGCCGCTCACGGGTTGGGCGTAAAAATTGGTCAGGCGGATCCCCTCGGCGGCCATTTGATCCAGGTTGGGGGTGCGGATCAGGGCCGAGCCAAAACATCCCAGGTCGTTGTATCCCTGGTCGTCGGCCAGAATGACGATGAAATTGGGCCGCTCGGCCGGAGCGGCCTTCGCCGCCGTGGGGGCGGGGGCAAGTCCCCCCGCCCCCGGTCCGAATTTTTGGAAAAATTTGTCTTGTATTTTAGTAGTAAAAGCACCCACTTGGACCCCAATTCCCCTTCCCCCCCCCCTCCCCCCTCCCGTCAGGTTTTTAAGGTGAATC
>JAVBPJ010000020.1:0-32353 GCA_031549665.1 Rikenellaceae bacterium | reverse complement strand
AGGGCGGCTACAGAGGCGAGGAGCAGGATGGTCTTTTTCATGGCTTGGAGTTTGTTTAGGTTACTTGGTTGGTTTAGTCGTTCGTCCTTACTTCTATCAAGCATCGTGCCAAAGTCGAAAAATCAAGCGAAAAATCTTGCGGAAAAATGCTTTCCGTTATTTAATGTGCTATAAATAAGGTGATTAAAAAAAAGCTCCAATGGAGCTTTTTTAGGGGGTGGAATGGAAAAAGAGGATCAAGAGAAAGGTTCCCTGCGAATCAATATTTACCTCGAATAGAGGAAAAATCCCAGGGTGGCAACGGCGCGGGGATCCACTGAGGAGGCAATCAGGGAAAGTCAGGGGAGGCGAGAGAGAAGCGTTCGCCCTACCCCTTTTCGGATCAACAAAAATTCCCCGGATCGGAAAATGCTTCGGATTAGAAGAAAAGCGCCTCGGCGCGGGCGGTTACCTCGTCGGCCGACACGCCGAGCGGGAAGACCACCGACGGGCGCAGGCAGTGGAGGGGTTTGCCCTGAGCGGCGTAGTCGGTTTTGAAGAGTTCTTCCCCACCGCCCGTAATGTTGAGCATCACGGTGGCCGCGGGGTCGATTTGGCCGTTTCGCACCGCCTCGATCAGGGTAGCCGTGGCGATGGCCGGCGCGGGATGTATGTCCACCCCCTCGGTGCGCAGGAACAGGGCGGCGGCGGCACGGGCCTGCTCGTTCGTGGCGGTCAGGATGTCTCCTTCGGTCGCTTTGAGCGCGTCGTAGAGTCCTCCGACGATGCCGTAGGGAGGTTTTCGGTTCGACAGCACCTTGGCGTCGATCTCCTCCACGTGGGCCCGCGCCAGGTCGTCGTCGTAGGGGAGCATCTCGCGCGAGTCGGCGCGCCACGCCTGGTACATGGGGACAAAGGGATGGTTTTGCGACACCATCAGCCGCATCCGGTTCGAGCCGAAGCGCCCGTCCCCGATCAGGCGAAGGTTGGCCTCCCAGGCGGCAATGGCACCGGTTCCGCTCCCGACGGCCTGAAAATAGTAGTCCGGAATCCGTCCGATGTGGGTAACGGCCGAAAGCACCGTTGTTCCCATACCGTCGCGGCGGGCGACGTTTTTGGCTCCGCCCTCGGCATAAAAACGCGGCGAGGCGAGCGCCAGGTTGCTCAGGTGAATGGCATCGAAATAGTCGCCCCCGCTGGCCGCGGCTATTAATCGAACGCAGTCATTCAGGGGTTCTTCGAACCACAGGGCGTCCAAATTGTCCTCGGGAACGCAGAGCAGCAGGCGGATGCCGTTTTGCGAACACACTTTGGCAAAGGCGCGGGCGGTATTGCCCGCCGAGGCCACCACCAGCACCCGTTCTTCCGACGGATCGATGCGCCCCCCCACGCTGTAAGCCTCGGTCTCCTTGAACGAGCAGGTGGTCATGGCGGCCCCTATGGCGGGGAAGTAGCCGCTGAAGGTGATGTACAGGTTTTCAAGGCCCAGCTCGGCGGCCAGTCCCCGGCTGTGGTAGGTGACGGGAGCGGCCGAACCGGCCAGCGTGCGGCCTATGGGCAACCAATCGGCATACCGGTAAAGCCCCCACTCGGCCCCGCGATCGTTGAGCCGGGGGGAATCGTACACGGCGCGAACGAGCGAGGGGGCGCCCCCCTGGGGATCGTCCAGGGTCCAGCCAAGATCGGGGAACAGGCGGCCTGTGGCCACGTTTTGCAGTTGGTATCGGGTGGGTTGAAATTCCATGCGAAAGCGGGTCGAGTGATTCAAAACAGGGGGCGGCGGGAGCGGCGTTGCTCACGGGTTCCGCCCGATAAGTCGTTACAAAAGTGCGGCTTTTTTCCCGATTCCGCAAGGCCGCGGCAACCATAAACCGGGGGGAAACACCTATCTTTGCGCTATGAGCAAGCCTCCCTTTTATACATCCCGCATGAAACTGGCCGAACTGGTGCTGCACGACTACCGGCTGCTGTACATCCTGTCGCGGTTCGGCATCCGGCTGGGATTCGGCGAAAAGAGCGTGGACGACGTTTGCCGCCGGTACGGCATCCCCACCTCGCTGTTTCTACTGATCTGCAACGTGTACAGTTTCGAAGACTACCACCCCGACGAAGCCGAGATCGAAGCCATCGACCCGAAAGCGCTGGTCGACTACCTGACCCAATCGCACCGGGACTACCTCGACAACCACATCCCGCACATCGGCCGGCACATCGAACGGCTGGGCGAGTCGGGAGCCGAGGCCACCGCGACCATCCTGACCCGCTTCTACGAAGACTACCGCACCGAGGTTGTCCGGCACCTCGACTACGAAGAACAAACCGTATTCCCCTACATCCTGCAGTTGACGCAGGGCGGCGGCAACCGGCCCGGGTACACCATCGACCAGTTCGAGGAGAACCACAGCAACATCGAGGAAAAGCTGGGCGACCTGAAAAACATCCTGATCAAGTATCTGCCCGAAGAGTATCCCGCCGAGCCGCGCAACCGCACGCTGCTCGATCTCTACCTGCTGGAGAGCGACCTGAACAAGCACACGCTGATCGAGGAAAAAATTCTCGTTCCGCTGGTGGTTCGACTGGAAAGAGAACGCCTATGAGCCGGCAAAAAAAACGCATCGTAGCCATCGAGCCTTCGGCCATCGTGTCGCAGGGACTGCGGCTTTCGCTGGCCGATTACGGGTTCGAGTGGGTGGCCTGTTTCCCCGACTTCGACGCCTACGCCGAACGCGGCAAGCACCTTGCCGCCGATTTCCTGCTGGTCAATCCGGCCGTTTTCGATTTCTCGCAACGGGGCAACATCCGTTCCCGCCTGACCGAGGCGGGCGACGCACTGGTCGTGGGGCTGGTCTACACGCCCCTCGAGGCGGAAAACCTCAAACAGTACGATGCGGTGATTTCGCTGTGGGACGCTCCGGCCCGCATCGCCGGGCTGCTCGAACGCACCCTGGAGGAACGGCCCGAGGCTGTCGAATCGGGCGACAACTACGAACTCACCGACCGCGAACGCGAGATTCTGGCCGGCGTGGCGCGCGGCCGCACCAACAAGGAAATCGCCGACTCGCACCACATTTCGGTGCATACGGTAATTTCACACCGCAAGAACATCACCCGCAAAACGGGCATCAAAAGCGTGTCAGGGCTGACGGTGTATGCGTTGCTGAACCGCCTGATCGAACCCGCCGAAATCGAATAAGAGCGCTTTCCCTCTTTGATTCGGTTCCCTCCGTTGACTTAGGGAACCGGATCGTAGCCGTGTCCTCCCCAAGGATGGCACCGCAGGATGCGCCGCAACGCCAGGTATCCCCCTCGCAGCGGGCCGTGCCTGCGCAACACTTCGAGCGCATACTGCGAACAGGTCGGCACGAAACGGCACGAAGGGGGAGTGAACGGTGAAATGGCCGTCTGGTAGAATCGTACCAACCCAATCAGGGGCCATGCCCCCCATTTTTTCCAATCAGCGCCCATCGGCGGACAGTTTTTCGAGAATCTTGCGGATGGCGGCGGCGATGGTGTCGTAATCGTGCGGCTCTTTGGCCACGTAAATCAACGCCAGGTCGAGGGCAGCGGAGGACTCCGTCAGGGTTTTCTGCAGCCGGTAGGCCTCCCTCATGCGCCGCTTGAGCAGGTTGCGCCGCACGGCTCGCTTGTGGCTGCGCTTGGGTACCGACACCATCACGCGCGGAGTGCCCGCATCGTCCCGCCGGAGCCAAACGGCCCGGATCGGATAGGCCAAAAACGCCTCTCCCGAGCGGAAGAGGCGTTCGATATCGGCACGCAGTGCAACTCGTTCAGCTTTCGGAAGCCGATTATTTTCCGGCTTTTTTTGCACGTGTGGAGGCCGCTTGGGGGGCGGCGGATTTAACGATGGATTTACCGGCGGCGGCCGGTTTCGAAGCTGCCGCGGGTTTCAGCGGGGTTGCTGATTTCGGTGCGGCCTTCGGTTTTGGGGCAACAGCGGCGGCCTTCGGTTTTGCGACTGCTTTCGGGGCGGAGGCTCCTTTTGAAGCGGCCGTCGCTTTCGAGGCGGCGGAGATTTTCGGCGCCGATTTCGCGGCGGCGGACGGTCGGGAAGAGGAGCGCGCCGTTCCTTTTTTAAGGGGCTCAGGCGCAGGTTCGGGGCGCACGTACTTGAACGAATCGACCGATTCTCCGGCATGCAGGGCGGTCAAGAAATGGTCGATGGCCATGGTCAGCGAGGGGAAGTGGGGGGTCGGGGCCATCACGTCGACCGGAATTCCTTTGTCCTGGGCCTCCTGCGCGGTCGAAGCTCCCAGGGCGGCAACGATCAGCCCGTCGGGCAGGCTCGGAAAGTTGTGTTGCAGGGCGCGGACATCGGCCGAGCTGTAACAGGCCACCAGGTGATAGTCGTTCAGGCGGACGTCGAGCAGGTTTTGGGGGATGGTGCGGGTCAGGATCGCTTTCGTGTGCTTCACGCCGAGCCGCGCAAGTTGTTGCGGGATTTCGGGTTTGTGCGGTTCGGACAGGGCCACCAGGAATTTTTCGTCCTTGTGTTTGGCAATGACGTCGAGCAGCTCGGAGAAGGTGCCGGCCCCATAGAAAATCTTGCGCTTGCGGTAGACGATGTACTTTTGCAGGTACAGGGCGATGGCCTCGGTAACGCAGAAGTATTTCATCGTTTCGGGAACCGTCAGCCGGGCCTCTTCGCACAGGCGGAAGAAGTGATCGACCGTCTTGCGGCTGGTGAAGATCACGGCCGTGTGGGCCAGTACATCGACCCGTTGCGCCCGGAACTCTTTGAGGCTTACCCCCTCGACAGCGATGAAGGGACGGAAATCAACGCTGATTTTGTGTTTGCTGATAAGCTCGGTAAAGGGGGACTTATCGGACGAAGGCGCCGGTTGGGCTACCAGGATTTTTTTTACTCTCAATGTGCTCTCCTCGTTCTTTGTAACTATCGGAAAGGCCGTCTTACAAGGCTCCTCCTCGCAGGGCCCACGCAACCACAAAACTGATCGGCAAAAATTCGACGGCGCAAAGGTACAAAAACCAATGCAATTTGGAAAACGAACGGGAACTAAAGTACTGAAACAGGATTTGATAGTGGTAGCAAAGCAGCAATCCCAACAGTACGAACCCTGCCGTAAAAAGGCGGCCGCCAAGCCCGATCAGCATGGCCGGAAGGGTGTAGAACAGGCCGAGAATGACAAAATCGAGCTGGTTCAAAAAACGCAGATCGCGTGCGAGGGTGCGGTCGTCGGCCCCCCAACCGATCAACTGGATCGCCAGCCGGCGGTAGATTCCAATGGCGACCACCACGCCCAAGACGCCGCCGAAAAGGAGGGCCTTGTCCACCTCGACCTGCCGGTCGAGCCAGGCGATCATGAACGTCGACAGGCCCAAAGCGGCCAACCCCGCCGAGAGCCAGCGGAAACGGGCGAAATCGACCCCGTAGCCCTGTTGCAGGGAGAGTTCCTTTTGGGCGCTTCCCATATTTTTGAGGCAAAGCAGGATGTGGGGCCGGAACCGGAACAGCAGGTAGCAGTAAAAACAGAGCACAACCACCGCGGCCAGCGGTACCTGCCAGGCGGGCGGATCCGCAGGCCGGGGCAGGGGCGATCGTTTGGTTCCGGCCTGTTGGGAGTAGACCCCCCACACCTGCCGGGGGCTTTCGGCGCGTTGCAGCAGCAGGGACGGATCGCGCTGGTAGGCGTTCCAGTCGGGCTGCCGGGCCCACACGACAGCTTCGGGCCGCGAGGCCGAACCGAGGGCGGGGGGCGATAGCTGCGTCGTGTCCATGGCGCAAAGGTAGGGCTTTTCGCGGTCGATTTTACCGCAAAACGGTCGCGTCAGATCTCTACCATCCGGTGTTTGATGGCGTAGACCACCAAATTCGCCGTATTTTTGCAGGCTGTTTTTTCAAGGATGTTGGCGCGGTGCTTGTCGACGGTTCGTTTGCTGATGAACAGGCGTTCGCCGATCTCGGCATTGGTCATCCCTTTGCAGATCAGCAGCAGGATTTCGCGTTCGCGTTCCGAAAGCGGGTCGGAGGCCGCCTCGGGTTCCGGTTCGGACGAGGAGGTGCGCAGGTTGCTGACCAGGTTGAAAAGCAGCTCCTGCGAGAAATAGGAGCCTCCCTCAAGCACTTGCCGCAGGGCGGCGTAAACCTCTTCGATGTGGGAATTTTTGAGCAAAAATCCCTTCACTCCCAGCGACACCATTTGGAAGTAGTAGTCCTGTTCGCCGAACATGGACAGGGTGATGATCCGCAACTCGGGGTCGCGCCGCAGCGCTTCGGCGGCGGCTTCGATGCCGGACATTCCGGGCATCGCAATGTCGAGCAGTACGGCGTCGGGGCGGGGGTGGGCGGCCAACCAGTCGAGCATCTCGATCCCCGTCGAAGCCTCGCCCGCCACCCGGTAGTCGGGATGGCCGTCGAGCAGCAGCTTCAGGCCGCCGCGGAACAGGGTGTGGTCGTCGACCAGCAGCACGGTGTATGGTTGGGAGCCGTCCATCAAAATCAGTTGGTGTTGATACGAACCGTTACTTTCGTCCCCCTGCGGGGACGGCTTTCGATGCGGAGTTCGCCCCGTATCGAGCTGATCCGCGAGGCGACGTTCGAGAGGCCCATGCCGCGATCGCCCGCCGCTTCGGGATCGAAGCCGCATCCGTCGTCCTCGACCGAGGCCTCCACCACTCCGCCGCGTTCGAGCCGGAGATCGACCTTGACCTGCCTGGCGGCGGCGTGTTTGAGGCTGTTGTTGACCAGTTCGCACAGCACGCGGTAGAGAATCACCTCGCGGTCGGGGTCGAAACGTTCGCGCTGCATGTTGGTGGTAAATTCGATTTGGGGGCCGTCCAGGGGTTGCAGCTTTTGGACGAACGTGCCGAGGGCGCGGGCCACGCCGAAATTTTCGAGGATGTGGGGGCTGAGGTTGTTGGATATCTCCTTGAGGCTGTTGATCGCCTGGTCGATCACGTAGTCGCTGTTGTCGAGAACGGCCCGCTGCCGATCGTCGAGCGCCTCGCGGGCGATGGACGAGATACCCATCTTGGCCGACGAGAGCAGGGGTCCCAGTCCGTCGTGCAGCTCCTTGGAGAAGAGTTGACGCTGGTTCTCCTCGGCCCGGATGACGGCGCTGAGGATTCGCTTTTCGCTGTTGCGGCGCTGCCCTTCGCGCAGCGATATGTAGTTCAATACCTTGCGGATCATAAACACCCCCACCGCAAAGCAGAGCGAGGTGAGAACCCCCGCCCAGACGTACACTTCGGGAGGAAGTGAAAACGAGTGTTCGTTTCCTTTTTGCCGGGCCAGTTCCTGCGCAAACTCGTCCACCCGCATCGCGCACATCACCACCAGCGCGATGGTGAAGAGTATCCACGACGAGTTGTATTTGGTGGTGCGGGTAAGTTTTATGGCCACCCCTGCCGCAAAAAGCTGCAGCACAATCGACACCAGAAGAAGAATCAGCAGTACCATAATTCCGAGGGTAAAGGTAGCGATTTTTACGGGGTCTGCATCCACTCCGATTGGTTCTGTGCGGGAATAAATGTACCTTTAGCCGATTGAATCGCCCATGAACACGCTGCTGCATGCCGTCGCCCTGTCGTTGATCGAGGGGGTCGGCAGCCGGAACGAGAGCCGGCTGCTGGACCACTTCGGTTCGGCGACCGCGGTGCTGGAGGCCTCGCCCGAGGCGCTGGCCGCTGCCGGCGCTTCGCCCAAGCTGGCCGCTTCCATCGCCCTGTCCGACACGTTGGGACGGGCCGGAGAAATTCTCGACCGCTGCGCCGCCGGCGGAGTCCGCGTGCTGATGCGGGGCGATGCGGCCTATCCGAACGAACTGCTCGAGTGCGCCGACGCTCCCCGCCTGCTTTACGTTCGGGGAGGGGTCGACTTCAACGCCGGACACTGGCTGTCGGTGGTGGGCACACGCAGCGCCACCCTGCAGGGATTGCAAGCCTGCGAAGGGCTGGTACGCGACCTGGCGGTGGCCTTTCCCGATGCCGTGGTGGTGAGCGGACTGGCCTTTGGCGTCGACAAGGCGGCCCACGCGGCGGCCCTCAAATACCGGCTCCGCACCGTAGCCGTAATGGCTGGGTGGGTCGACGACATTGTCCCCCGAAGCCATTACTACCTGGCCCGGCAGTTGCTGGATGCGGGAGGGGCGATTGTTTCGGACCGTCCTCCCGAAACGGTGATCGACCGCGGCAATTTCATCGCCCGCAACCGGATCATCGCCGGCCTGTCGCCCGCCACGGTGGTGGTGGAGTCGGCCGCGCGGGGCGGATCGCTCATCACGGCCGACTTGGCCGACAGCTACCACAAGGAGGTGTTCGCCATCGCCGGACGGCTGGAGGACGCCGCCTCGGAGGGAACCAACGCGCTGATCCGCACCAACAAGGCGGCCATGTACCAGTCGGTCGAAAACATTGCGCAGGCCCTGGGGTGGAAACGCACCGACCGGCCGCCGGTTCCGCCGGAGCGAATCGCCGAACGGCTGCGCGAGGCCCTCGACAAGCTCCCCGATACGGCCACGTTCGATTTGGAAGAGGCGTCCGAACGGTTCGATCTGGAACTGCCCCAAACCGCCAGCCTGCTGGGCCAACTGTGCAGCCTGGGGCTGGTTGAACGCAACAACTACAAACAGTACTACAAAACCTCGAAACGATGAGACAGGCACTGATCACCGGAGCCACCGGACTGGTGGGCGGCCACCTGGCCGAAGAACTCGCCCGAGGGGGGGAGTGGCGCCTGCGCCTGTTCTCCCGTTCGGGACAGGCTCCGCTTCCACCGGGTGATGCCGTCGAAGTATTCCGGGGCGATCTGTTCGACCTGGACGATTGTCGACGAGCCCTGCAAGGGGTCGAGGTGGTTTTTCACTGCGCCGCACAGGTACAGGTGGGCCGCATTCGGGGCGGGGAACAACTGGTGCGCGAACACGTGGAGATGACCCATAACCTGTTGGTCGCCGCCGCCGAACAGCCCACGCCGCCGCTCTTTGTCCATGTCAGTTCGATCGCCGCCCTGGGGCGGGTCGATCCGCCGGCCCGGGTGGACGAAACCACCCTGTTCGGCTCCATCGGCACGCAGTCGCCCTACTCGCGGGCCAAATTTCTGGCCGAAAACGAGGTTTGGCGGGCCGCCGCTCACGGCCTGCGCGTGGTGGTCGCTTCGCCCGCCGTTATTTGGGGCGAACGGCCCGGCGGAAAAACGCCGCCGCTGGTAAGGGCCATCCGGCGCACGGCAGCCTGTGGGGTCTGGATTGACGGAACCATCGGCCTGGTGAGCGCCCGGGACGTGGCGCGGGCGCTGGTCGCGCTGGCCGAAACCCCGTCGGCGTGGGGCGAACGCTACCTGCTTTGCAGCGAGAACGTTCCGGTCCGCAGCCTGATCGAACAAGTGGGCGGAAAACCCCGCCTGCACCTGCCCGGCTGGCTGTTGCGGACAGGCGCCCGGATCGCTCCCGTGCTGGATGCCGCCGCAGACCTGACCCTGCTGTACGACGGGTCGAAAATCACCCGTGCGACCCCCTTCCGGTACACCCAGGCAGTGGAAAAAGCGGAAGGTGTTTGATTTTCAGAAAACTTTTTCCGTAATTTGCACTCCCTTTTACTCACACCCTTAAGACCAAGCAAATGAAAACTTGCCAAATCACCGGGAAAGTAGCGCAGGTAGGAAACAACGTTTCGCACTCGAACAAAAAGACGAAACGCCGTTTCAGCCCCAATCTGAAGAAGAAACGCTTCTTTCTCGAAGAAGAAAACCGGTGGGTAACCCTCAAAGTCAGCACTTCGGGGATCCGCACCATTAACAAAAACGGTCTGAGCGCGACCCTGAAAAACGCCGCCGCTCTGCCCAAAGTCTACTAACCGACATGGCTAAAAAAGGAAACCGCGTACAGGTGATCCTCGAATGCACCGAGCACAAAGAGAGCGGAATGCCAGGCATTTCACGCTACATCACCACCAAGAACAAAAAGAACACCCCCGAACGTATGGAACGTAAAAAATACAACCCCATACTGAAGAAAGTAACCGTTCACCGCGAAATTAAGTAACCATGGCAAAGAAAGTAGTGGCAACGCTGAAGACAGCGGCCAACAGCAAAAGCGTCACCAAATGCATCAAAATGGTGAAATCGCCCAAAACCGGAGCCTACACCTTCAAGGAAGAGATTGTTCCGAACGAAGGCGTTAAAGAGTTCTTCGACAAGAAGTAGCACTCTCCCCTGATTTTGTGCAACGGCCAACCGGTTGCGCAAAAAAGCGGCCGATACTTTTACAGTATCGGCCGCTTTTGTTTTGGAGTAGCGGGAGCGAAGCCCGCGAGCGTTATGCCTCGATCTGTTGCCAGATCAGGGCCGAGGCGCCGAGTACCGCGGCGTTTTTGCCGTCGATGCCCGAGGGGAGCAGCTTCACTTTGTTGCGGAAGTTGCTCAGCATGTGCATCTCCATGTATTTTTTGGTGGGTTCGAAGATGTACTTGCCCGCTTTGGCCAGTCCGCCGAACAGGAAGATCGCTTCGGGCGAGGTGATCGTTACCGCATCGGCCAGGGCCTGACCCAGGATCATGCCGGTGTACTCGTAAGCCTCGATGGCCAGCGGATCGCCGTTCAGGGCCGCTTTGGTGATCATTTCGGCGGTCAGCTCGTTGAAGCTCATGTTGCGGAATTCGCTGTCCTCGATGTGGTCGGCCAGCAGCTTGAATGCCGTACGTTTGATGCCGGTGGCCGAAACGTAGGTTTCGAGGCATCCCTTGCGGCCGCATCCGCACACGCGCGCGCTGGCGGTTTTGTTGACAATGACGTGCCCCAGTTCGCCGGCAAAGCTGTCGTGGCCGTAAATCAACTGCCCGTTGGCGACAAAGCCGCTTCCGAGGCCCGTTCCCAGGGTGATGACGATGAAATCCTTCATCCCCTTGGCGCCGCCGTACACCATCTCGCCGATGGCGGCCGCGTTGGCGTCGTTGGTGATCAGGATCGGGAGCGAGGGGTAGTAGCGCTTCATCTTTTCAACAAAGGGGGTTACTCCTTTCCAGATCAGGTTGGCGGCGTTCTCGATCGTTCCGTTGTAGTAGTTCGCATTGGGAGCTCCGATGCCGATGCCGATCAATTCGTACTCGCCGTCGACCGATTTCATCAATCCTTGGATGCCGAGATAAAGCTCTTCGAGGTACTGGTCGAAGTCGGGGTAATTCTTGGTGGGAACTACGCCCTCGCCGAACATATTGCCTTCGCGGTCTACCAGGCCGTATACCGTGTTGGTTCCTCCGATATCAATGCCTACTGCCAGTTGTTTCATGGGATGTTTTGTTAAGGGTTCAAAGGGGTTTTCGCAACCCAAATGTAATGATTTTTTGGAAGATTGGCCGATCGGCGCCGAAATTTCAGGGTTTGGGGGTTTATTCGTACCTTCGTGAGGTATTTTTTGAGCCACCCGATGATTCCGCCGAGCGACCGACTGCCACAACTGATTGAAAACGAACTCCAGCGACTTCCGTTGCGGGAAAAACCCGACGGACTGTACGCTCCGGTACGCTACATCCTCGAAGACGGCGGCAAACGGATCCGCCCCCTGCTGACCCTGCTCGGATGCGACCTCTACTGCGGCGATCCGCTCAGGGCCATGCCTGCGGCGCTGGCCGTGGAGGTGTTCCACAACTTTACGCTGCTGCACGACGACATCATGGATCGCGCCGAGGTGCGCCGGGGCCGCCCCACCGTCCACCGCAAATGGAACGAAAGCAGCGCCATTCTTTCGGGCGACGCGATGGTGATCCTCTCCTACCGCCTGTTGGCCGAAGGAGCCGCCGCCGACCAACTGCCCGAACTGCTCCGCGTCTTCAACCAGGCCGCCCTGGAGGTGTGCCAGGGGCAACAGTACGACATGGATTTCGAAATGGCCCAAACCCCCGCAAGCCGCGCCAACTACCTGGAGATGATCCGGCTGAAGACCTCGGTGCTGTTGGCCGCCGCCCTGCAAATGGGAGCCCTGATCGGCGGAGCGTCGCCCGCCCAGCAGGCATCGATCTACGCCTTCGGGGTACAACTGGGGCTGGCGTTCCAAATCCAGGACGACCTGCTGGACACCTATGGCGACGCCGATACGTTCGGAAAAATCATCGGCGGCGACATCGCCGTCGGCAAACAGACCTTCCTGCACATCACCGCGCTGGAGCGGGCCACGCCCGAACAACGCGAAGCGATTGAGCAAACGGGCGGCTCGTTCGACGAACGTTTTGAACGGGTGCGCAGCCTCTACGACCGGCTGGAGGTACGCCAAGCCGCCGAAGAGGCCATCGAAACCCATTTCGAAAACGCCCTGAGCCTGCTGGCGCAATGCCACCCGGATACCCATCGACTTACCGAACTGGAGCGCTTCGCCCGTTCGTTGCTCAAACGAACCAAATAGAGCCGCCATGTACACTTCGTTATTCTACGACCCGCTTTCGGCCAGCGAAAAAATCTACGTCGACGGCGCCCTCCACCCCATCCGCGTGGGGATGCGCCGCGTAAACCTCTCCACAGGGAAACAGATCGTCCTGTACGACACCACCGGCCCCTACGGCGAGCCGGGCTACCGTTCCGACCCCGCACAAGGGCTGCCCGCCCTCCGGAACGGTTGGCGTCCGGACACCGAACCGTTCCGCACCCAACGCTGGTACGCCTGCCACGGAATCATCACTCCCGAAATGGAGTACGCCGCCATCCGCGAAAACCAGGGAGCGGACCCGACCAACCCCAACTGCATCACCCCCGAACAGGTGCGCCGATCGATCGCCGAGGGACGGGCCATCCTGCCCGCTAACCGCCGCCATCCCGAGGCGGAACCGATGGTGATCGGGGCCGATTACCTGGTCAAAATCAACGCCAATATCGGCAACTCGGCCCTCGGTTCGTCCATCGACCAGGAGGTGGAAAAGGCTCTCTGGGCCGTCAAGTGGGGCGCCGACACGGTGATGGACCTCTCCACCGGGGCAAACATCCACGCCACCCGCGAGGCGATCCTGCGCAATACGCCCGTCCCGATCGGCACCGTACCCATCTACCAGGCATTGGAAAAGGTGGACGGGGTGGTCGAAAACCTGACGTGGGAAATTTTCCGCGATACCCTCGTCGAACAATGCGAACAGGGGGTCGACTACTTCACCCTGCACGCCGGACTGCTCCTGGAACACGTCCCGCTGGCCACCCGGCGCACAACGGGCATCGTGTCGCGCGGGGGGTCGATCCTGGCCAAATGGATGAGCCACCACCAACGCCAAAACTTCCTGTACGAACACTTTGACGAGCTGTGCGAGCTGCTCGCACGGTACGACGTGGCCCTCTCGCTCGGCGACGGCCTGCGCCCGGGATCGATCGCCGACGCCAACGACGCCGCCCAGTTCGGCGAACTCGAAACGCTCGGCAAACTCACCCTCCGCGCATGGGAACACTACGTGCAGGTGATTATCGAGGGCCCCGGCCACGTCCCCATGCACCTGATCCGCGAAAACATGGACCGCCAACTGGCCTGGTGCCACGGCGCCCCGTTCTATACCCTGGGGCCGCTGGTGTCGGACATCGGCGCGGGCTACGACCACATCACCTCGGCCATCGGCGGAGCCATGATCGGGTGGATGGGAACGGCCATGCTCTGCTACGTTACCACCAAAGAACACCTGGCGCTACCCAACCGCGACGACGTGCGCGAAGGGGTCGTAACCTTCAAACTGGCCGCACACGCCGCCGACCTGGCCAAAGGACACCCCGCCGCCATCGCCCGCGACCGAGCCATGAGCGAAGCCCGCTACGACTTCCGCTGGAACGACCAGTTCAACCTGTCGCTCGACCCACAACGCGCCCGAACCATGCACCACGAAATGGTAGGCGAAAACGCCGACTTCTGCTCGATGTGCGGCCCCCACTTCTGCGCCATGCGAATTACTCAAAGCATTAAATAACCCCCGTTCTTTCTCGTATTTTTTCCTTTTTCCTCCATTGTCCTCGGCTCTTCTTCTGGCCGGAGGTATCTCCTACTGTCCTCAGGCCGGACTCTTCGAATCTTTTGTTGGATTTGTGCCAACTGCGCTCGGGCCGCGCCGGCCCCGCGTGCCCGCGGCGGGCTTTCTTTTGTTTGTGCGGCTGGGTTTGCCTAAGTTTGACCGAACGGTCGGATAGCAGCCATACTGGTCCGATTATTGGATCATGGCATTTGTCCGCTGTGTTGATGTTGGTTGACTTTGATGGCGGAAGATATATTTTTGGCTGCGTTGGGAAGAGCCGAAGGCTTTGGGGAAGAATGGGAGGGCCGAGCGAAAGTTTACTTTCGGGCGAGGGCCGTCCCGTTCGTACCCAAAACTACGCAGTAGTTCCCAACGCAACCGCAAGCCAACCACCCGGCACAACCCAACCGCACAAACACACAATAGCCCGCCGCGGGCACGCGGGGCCAGTCCGGCCTGAGGACAGATAGAGTTAACCCCCGCAAAAAGCAGGGCGAACAAAAAGGAAAAAATACGAGCAAGAAGACACGCGAATCGAGCCACGATGGAAAAACTTTTTTTGATAGACGCTTACGCGTTGATTTTTCGGTTTCATTACGCCTTGATTAGTCGTCCGATGCGTAATGCGGCGGGGATGAACACCTCGGCCATTTTTGGATTTGCCAAGTTTTTGCATCAGATCATTGAGCGGGAGAAGCCGCACTATTTGGGTGTTGCGTTCGACCCTCGGGGGGGTAATTTCCGTCACATTCTGTATCCGTTATACAAGGCCAACCGGAGCGAGACCCCCGAAGAGATCCGGGCGGCGGTTCCCGAGATCAAGCGGTTGTTGGAGGCGATGCACATTCCGATTCTCGAAGTCGAGGGGTACGAGGCCGACGACGTGATCGGCACGCTTTCGCACCAGGCCGCCTGTTGCGGGCAGTACGACGTGTACATGGTTACTCCCGACAAGGACTACGGGCAGTTGATCCGGAAGGAGGTATCGATCTACAAGCCCGGCAAGGGCGGCGAGGGAGTCGAGATAGTGGGCATGGACGGCATTTGCGCCAATTACGGTATTTCCGACCCCAGGCAGGTGATCGACATTTTGGCTTTGTGGGGCGATGCTTCGGACAACATTCCCGGCGTTCCCGGGATCGGGGAGAAAGGAGCGCGGAAGTTGATCGCCGAGTGGGGCGACATTGACAACCTGTTGGCGCACGCCGACCAGCTTTCGCCCAAGTTGCGCGATTCGCTGACCTCGAACCAGGAGCAGTTGCGGCTTGCCCGTCGGTTGGTTACCATCGACTTGGAGGTTCCCATCGAGTTTCATCCCGAATCGTTGCGGGTGGACGCTCCCGACTATGCCGCCCTGCGCAATTTTTACCTGGAGCATAATTTTTCGAGCCTGTTGCGCGAGGTCGACAGCCACCAGTACCACGAGAAAGTGCGGGCGGGCGGGCTTCCGAACCTTGCTCCGGCGGCTCCGGCGGCGCAGCCGGTACCCTATTCGCAGGCCAAAGCAGGGGAGCAGCTTTCGCTTTTCGATCCGCCGGTGGCTCCGGCCGCCGCCGTCGAAATGGAGCTTCCGCCCACTCCCGATACCGAGGGCGATCTGTTCGAGTCGATGGAGACCACCCCCCACACCTACCACACCGTCGACACCCCCGAGGCGTTGGCCCGGTTGATCGACACACTGGGCAGCCGGCCCGTTTTCTGCTTCGACACCGAGACTTCGGGCATCGACCCGTTGCAGAGCCGCCCCGTCGGGCTGTCGTTCTCCGTGGCGGCGCACGAGGCCTGGTGGGTTCCCACCCCGCCCGAGCGGTGCGGGGCCGTGTTCGCCGCCCTGAAGCCCCTGTTCGAAAATCCCGCCATCGCCAAGATCGGGCAAAACATCAAATTCGACCTGCTGGTGCTGATGCAGCAGGGGATCCGTCCCGCCGGATTCCTGCGCGACACCATGATCATGCACTACCTGCTCGATCCCGAGTCGCGGCACGGGATGGATTTTTTGGCCGAACGTTATCTCGGCTACCGCCCCGTTCCCATCGAGGCGTTGATCGGCCGCGGAGCGAAGCAGCTCTCCATGGAGCAGGCCCCGCCCGAGCTGGTGGCCAGTTACGCCGCCGAAGACGCCGACGTTCCCTGGCAGCTCGACGAAAAACTCTGGCCCGAGGTGGCCGCCCACGGAGCGCGGGAGTTGTACGCCACCATCGAAGAGCCGTTGATCGGCGTGTTGGCACGGATGGAGCGGGCGGGCATATACCTCGACCCCGCGGTGCTGCAGGAGTCGGGGCGCACTATTTCGGAAGAGGCCGCGCGGCTCGAAGCCGAAATTCGCACGCTGGCCGGGAGCGCCGACCTGAACGTCAATTCGAGCCGGCAACTGGGCGAGGTGCTGTTTGAAAAGCTCAAACTGGCCGCCAAACCGAAACTCACCAAAACCAAACAGTACAGCACCGACGAGGAGTACCTCGCCACGCTGACCGACAGCCACCCGATCGTCGGAAAAATTCTGGAGTACCGCGGGCTGAAGAAGCTCCTCTCCACCTACATCGAAGCCCTGCCCCTATTGATCAACCCCGCCACGGGACGTATCCACAGCTCGTTCAATCAGGCCGTAACGGCCACCGGACGGTTGAGTTCCACCAATCCCAACCTGCAAAACATCCCGATCCGCGACGAGGTGGGACGGGCCATCCGGCGGGCATTCACCGCCCCCGACGACGACCATGTGCTGCTTTCGGCCGACTATTCGCAGGTCGAACTTCGGATCATGGCCCACCTGTCGGGCGATCAGGCGCTCTGCCAGGCCTTTCTTCAGGGGGAAGACGTCCACACCGCCACGGCCGCCAAAATCTACGGCGTGTCGCCCGACGAGGTAACCCGCGAACAGCGCCGCCGCGCAAAGACCGCCAATTTCGGCATCATCTACGGCATTTCGGCCTTTGGGCTGGCACAGCGGCTGAACATTCCCCGTCCGGAGGCCAAAGAGCTGATCGAGGGCTATTTCCGGCTCTATCCGCAGGTGCAACGCTACATGCAGCAAACCATCGAGCAAGCCCGCGAACGGGGCTATGTCGAAACCCTGTTCGGCCGTCGTCGCTACCTGCCCGAACTACGTTCGGCGAACGCTCCCACCCGAGCCTTCGCCGAGCGAAACGCCATCAACGCCCCCATCCAGGGATCGGCCGCGGACATCATGAAAATCGCCATGATCCGGGTCGATCAGGCCCTGCGGAAAGGGGAACTGAAAGCCCGCATCGTACTGCAAGTCCACGACGAGCTGGTGGTCGAAGTTCCCAAGTCCGAACAGGCCGTCGTAACCGATTTGCTGCGCGAGGCGATGTCCTCGGCGGCCACGCTGGCCGTGCCGCTCGATGTCGAGGTGGGCAGCGGCAGCAACTGGATGGACGCCCACTAACCCCCCAACACCGACCCCGCCATGATTACCCCCTGCGATTTCGACCTCAACTTGCTGCTGGCGCTCAATTTCGACGGCGGCCGCGTACTCGATCAGGTGATGTACGCCATTTCGGGCCGCGCCACCTGGATCCCGCTCTACCTGCTGATCGCCTGGCAGGTGTACCGGCACTGGGGATGGCGCACGCTGCTGTTCTTTCTGGCAGCCGCCGGGCTGATGGTGCTGTGTGCCGACCAAACGGCCAGCCTGTGCAAAACGCATCTCTCCAAACTCAGGCCCACGCACTACCCACCGATCGAGGGACTGGTACACACCGTAAACGGCTACCTGGGAGGGCTGTACGGCACCGTATCGGGACACGCCGCCAATGCCTTTGCCGTGGTGATGCTCGCGGGACTCACCTTCCGCAACCGGGGCTTCTGGTGGGCGATGGCGATTTGGGCCACGGCCGTTTCGTACAGCCGCATCTACCTGGGGGTACACTATCCGGTGGACGTCCTGCTGGGAACGGCGGCCGGCCTTTTCTGGGGCTGGGTATGGTACCGCGTTTTCCGCTGGGCCACGGCGCGTTATTTGCGAAGTTGATTTTTCGGCACTACCTTTGCGTTTCATGAAACGGATTGCAGCCACCCTCCTGTTCCTTTGCGCACTGACGTTCGCCTCGGCGAGCCTGTCATCGGCCATGGAGCGGCGGGGAGAGGCCGATCCGGCGGCACTCACCTCCTCCGGGACGGGAAAGTCCCAGGTGGCGGAACAGGCCGTGGCGATGCTTCCGGCGGGCGAATCGTTCGCCTCCGGGCGCACTTCCGGTCCCTCGTGGCAACCCCGGCGAGGTGGCGAATCGTCCGTGTCCTCGTTGGGCGCACGGGTCGCCTCAAGCTGCTGTTTCCTGTCGGCCCTGGCCTTTGAACGCCAATCTGCGACCGACCTTTCAAAAACCGACCGTACCTATTTTCTACTCGCCCTGCGGCGGCTTCGGGTATAGATCAAGCTGTTTATTGCCTCCCTTTTCTTCGCCCCCACAAAGGGGGAGCGAAGTTCTTTTCCGTTTTTACTTTTTCAACAAAACAGCTTTATGTCAACCCAACAACCCGGGCAAAACGATCAACTCGCCCGCCGAAAAAACCCCACCCTGCTCATTACCTGCCTGCTGCTGATCGCAGTCGGCATCGCTCTGTTCTTCCTATCCCGCTCGATGGCGGATAAAACCTCGACCCTCTACATGCTCTGCTCCACCTCGGGCCTGATCATGGCAGCAACTGGGTTGCTTCTGGTCCTTTTCGGGGGAAAGCAAACCATTTACCTCCCCACCAAAAGTCCCGTAAAGAGCAAAACCGTCAACGTCGAGGGCCTCGGCGCCGATGCGCTGACCGCCATGCTCGAAGAGAAACGATACGCCCAAATCGCCCAACTCCCCCGCGTGGAAAACGGACCGGTGCGACTGGCGCTCCAATTTTCGGAAGACGGGGCCTACCTGGCCCTGCAGGTATGGCACTACGTTCCGCACACGTACGAACCCGCCTCGGGCCTGCACGTGGTTGAGGCGCACCTGACGCCCGAAGTGCAGCTTTTGTTCAGTTAGGCCCCCTTCCGATCCTCTTTTCCGGGACACTCCACGGAACACAAGAGCGCCGCCCCCTTTCGGGGCGGCGCTCTTTGCATGAACGGTTGTTCGCGTTAGAACGAGAAGACCAGATTGGCCCCCACGGTAGTGGGTTTGCCCTTTTGGATGAAAGCGTTGCCGAACGATTCGAAATAGAACGCGCCGTAATCGGCGGCCAACAGGTTCTTGGCCCAAAGTTCGAGTTTCAACCCCTCGTGGCGGATCGTCGCCTTGGCGTTCAGCAGCCCGTAGAAGGGTTGCGAGGTGTCGTTGGCCTCGGTCCAGTAGATCTTGCCCGCCCCGTTGTACTGGGCCGCAAAGGTGAGCTGGTTGATCCATCCCTGCAGCGGCAACGAATAGGAGGCTCCCAGCGAGAACGTGTTTCGCGGGGTGTAGGGGATGTAGTTTCCGCTGTAATCCACCTCGGGTTGTCCCTGGCGCACGGCTTTTTTGTAGTCCTTGAAGGTGGCGTGCGTGTAGCCGTAGTTCAGGTCGATCAGCAGCCTGTCGGTGGGACGGAGGTTGAACGCCACCTCGGCCCCGTAGCTGTGGGCGCGGCCGGCGTTGGTGAGGATACGGCCGCTGCCGCCGGGGGCGAATTGGGTTACCTGCAGGTCGTTGATGTCCATGAAGAAGAGGGCCAGCTCGCCTTCCAGCAGGTCGTCGATCAGCGTGGCGCGGGTTCCCAGTTCGTAGTTCCAGGTTATTTCGGGCTTGTAGGCCACTTTCGAGGCCACGTCGATCTGGGCGGCGCCGCCGCGGCCGCCGGCCATCAGGGCCTCCTGAGCCACGTCCGAGAACATTTGCACGTTGTACCCGCCTGCTTTATAGCCTTTGGCCACGCTGGCGTAGGTAACCACCCGTCCCTGGTCGAACCAGTCGTAGCTCAACGCCGCCTTGGGCAGCCATTGGGTAAAGGTTTGATTGGTGGTGCTGTCCAGGTGGGTCGAAATGGCCATCGGAATCGGCGGACGGGGCGGGCCGGGCATCTGCACCGAGAGGTTCATCGCCAACTGCGTGTCGTAACGCAGGAATTGCTTTTCGAAGTCGAAACGCAGCCCCAGGGTCAACGACAGCCCGTCGGTGAGCAGGTCGTTGAAAGTCGACTGGTGGTACAGGGCCACTCCGGCCGAGGGGGTCTTGAAAAAGCCGGGGTTGGGAATTTCGGTGTCCGTGATGGTCATCGCCGGAGCAGCCGGATTGCCGGCGTGGATGGCATCGAAAATCGGTTGTAGCACGTCGGTGATTCCATCCTGTTTAAACAGAACGTCTCCGCGCGTGTCGAGGTGGGTGTAGAAGCCGTAGGCTCCCGCCGACCATTGGTAACGGCTGTCGGTATTCGAACGGAACGAGAACTCCTGGCTCAGCGCGTTTTCGTTCTGTTTCTGATGGATGGTGAAGACATCGGCGGGGGTAAAGTCCTGATCCATCCACATGTCGTCGTTCAGGTACTGGTAGCCGGTGCTTGAGCTGAAAAGCACTTTTTGCCCGGCGTGTTCAAAGCGCAGGCTGTTGGTCGACAGGTTGCGCAGGTAGCTGCCGCGGTCGTTGTAGTCCACGGGCGAGATCACGCCGGTGGTTTTGTCGTAGGCTCCGTAGGCGAACGCCCCCTGGTCGAGGTAGTCGTACCCGGTGGAAAGGCTGGCTTTCCAATCGGGAGCGAACTGCCACTCCAGTTTCAGGCGGCCTCCGGCGGTATTGCCGCCATCGACCCGCTTGCCGGTGTATTGGTTGGTGAAAAATCCATCCTGTCCGTCGGCGTAGCCGGAAAAACTGATTCCGATGTTTTCGCCGATCTTGCTGTAGTTCGACGCTTTGGCCGACCACATGCCGTAGTTGCCTCCGCCCACCGAAAGGCTGGTGCCCTGGTAGTCCAGCGGCGAGATGGTGTGTACGTGGATGATGCCGCCCATGGCGTTGCGTCCGTAGAGCGTACCCTGCGGGCCGCGCAGCACTTCGATGGCCTGAACGCCCTCCCACTCCACGTCGTAGGCGCTTTTATCCAGCACGGGAACATTGTCCACATACAGGCCGATGGACTGTCCGCTGCTGCGGGCCCCTACGCCGCGCAGGTAGACCGGGGCGCTGATTTTCGATCCGTAGTCGGGTAAAAAGAGGTTGGGGGCCAGCGAGCTGAGGTCTTTGATCGACTCGATCCGCCGGTTGGAGATACGCAACGGGCCGATCAGGGAATGGGCGCTGGGCATTTTCCACCAGTCGTTGGTCTCTTTGATTGAAAATCGTACTTGAACTTCGGGGGCTTCGAGCCAACGCTCCGCCTCGGCCTGGATGTTTTCTCCCTCGGCAAGGGCGACTCCGGCGCACCCGCACAGCAGGAGGGTAAGAACTGTTTTTCGCATCGTTTTGAGTTTTTGAAGCAACGAAGATAAAGAAGCCTGCGGGAAGTTCCTCCCCGCAGGCCTCTTTTTATCGAAAAATACGTTTATCTACTTACTACCGGAAGCCTCCGCCATAGCCTCCCCCACCGTAGCCGCCGCCACCGCCCATGCGGGGACCGCCTGCCGGCCGACCTTGCTGGCCTTGCTGACCTTCGCGGTCGCTCTTGCCGAAGTTGGCGGCCGAGCGATTTTTACGGGTATCGAACTTGTAGGTGAAGCTAAGCATGTAGTAGCGTTTCAGCACGCTCGACTGGGTCAGCTGCACGTAGGTGTCGTAGCTGTTTTGCCAGATCGAACGGTTTTGGTTCAGCAGGTCGTAGCCGCTCAGGCGGAATTCGGCCTGTTTGTACTTGAGGAATTTGTACCCCACCCCTGCGTTCAACAGGGCGTAGTGCTGGGTGTACGACTCGCGGGTCCCCACCGTGTTGCGCCACGTGGCGTCGGCATTGATGAAGAACCCTCCCCACAGGAATACGTTCAGGAATCCCGACAGGTTGCTCGACACGTAGCGGTCGAAGCTGCCGGTGGTTCCGGCGGTCAGGTTCACCGAAGGGCTGTAGCGCACCGTGAAGTCGACTCCTTCGGAGATGTTGCTGGTCAGGGCCAACGCGCCGCCGAAGCTCGAGGTACGGGAGCGGTACAGGACGTTGTTCTCCATCGACGGGGTTTGGTAGTAGCCGTAGCGCCCCATGATGTGCATGTTGCTTTTGAGGGGGTTTAGCCGGAAGCTGTAGTTCGAGAAAAGGTTCCCCGACACGTATCCGTTCAGGTTGACGGGCGTGCTCACCTGGGCCCCTTTGACGATGGTGGTTCCCATGATGACCTCGTCGTCGGTAAGGAAGCGGCGGTTGTTGGCGATGTAATTCTGCACGAAGCTGAGCGAACCCCCGACAAAGAAATTGGTCGATTTTTCGAGGTTGGCGGCGTTGTAGCGCACGTTGATGCGGTCCGAATAGCTCTGGCGCAGTTCGGGATTCCCGTAGTACACCCGCAACGGGTCGGTCAAATCGATCACCTCCTGCAGTTGGCGCATCGAGGGGACATCGGTCGTACGCTCGTAATTCAACATCACACTTTTCAGGTTCGAGGGCTTGTATTCCAGCCGCAGACGGGGCAACAGGGCGTTGAATTGGTAGTCGCTTTTGTACTGCTGCGGAAAGGTCTGCTGGTCGTTCAGGTCGGTGTGCTGGTAGTCGAGGTTGGCGTTCAACACCAGTTTCTTCTGCACGTAGTTGTAGGCCACGCTTCCGGTTTGGCGCAGGCGGTCGCGGTCGAAGTAGTTGGACGTGAGCGGGTCGAGAATGTCGTAATCCTGTGTGGCCGGATCCCAGTCGTAACTGCGCTTGTCCGATTCGGTGGTGTTGTAGCTGAGGCGGTAGCTGGCCGTCAGGCGGGAGTGTTCCGAGAGCGGCTCGGTGTAGCTGATCCGTCCCGAAATGTCCTGCTCGGGAGCGCCCAGGTAACCCAACTGGCGCACTTCGTCGGTTTGTTCAACGCCCTGGTCGTCGAGCGACGAGTAGATGGAGCGCTGGTAGCGGTCGCCCCACTGATTCCCTGCCCCGAAGGTGCCTCCCAGCGAGAACGTGCGGCCGGGTTTTTCCAGCCGGTGCATCCACCACAGGTTCCCCGACACGTTGTAGGTCCCCAGATCGGTGCTGTATCGGTTCACGGCGCCGTTGCTGAGCTGGCCGCTCAACAGGGTGGACGAGATGTTGGCGGTGTTCCCGTGGTTGGTGGCGTAGCTCACGCGGGGCGAGAAAAAGATGCGGTTGGTCTCGTTCGGATTCCACTCCACGCGGGCGTTGAGCCGGTGTTGGTAGTTGTGTCCGTTGGTGGTATCGGCCGAGTAGTAATTACGCGGCATCGAAATGTAGTCCTGCTGGGTGATGCGGCGCTGTTCGGCGTTCACGTTGTCGAAAAAGTAGCTGGCCCCGATTTTCAGTTTCTTGTTAAATTCGCCCTGGTAGTTCAACCCGAGGGCGTTGGTGGTTTGGAGGCCGCCGCGCACGTTGGTGGCAAATTGCCCGCCGCCGACGCCGCCGCCACCGCCCATCGACTGGGCGATGTCGTTCAGGGTAAAGCCCTGGTTGTTGATGTTGTTGGTCTGCCCCAGGATGGTGAAGCGGTGATCGAGGTTGAATATGTTGGCGGCCACCCCGGCGGAATAGTGGTCGTCGGTTCCGTAGCCCAGGTAGGCCTTCCCGAACATGCTTTGGCTAACCCCCCCCTTGGTAACGATGTTGATGGCCTTGATGCGTTCCCCGTCGTCGAAACCCGAGAATTTCGAAGCGTCGCTGCGGTCGTCGAATATCTGCATGCTTTCCACCACGTCGGCGGGCAGGTTCTTCAGGGCTGTGGCGGGATCGTCGGCAAAATAGTCCTTGCCGTCGACGGTTACCTTGCCGATCGACTGTCCGTGTACGGTAAGGCCGCCGTTGTCGTCGGCGATGACCCCGGGCATTTTGGCCAGCAGGTCTTCGCTCGAAGCGTCGGGGTTGGTCTTAAAGGCGGCGGCGTTGTACTGGATGGTATCCCCCTTCATTGTGGCCATCGGCGCACGGCTCACCACCGTTACTTCCGAAGCCTGGAGTACGTCGGGCTGCAAACGGATCGCTCCGAGGTCGATCGTGCGGCCCGCAGCCGGATCGATCGCCCTGACGTACTTCTGGTAGCCCATGAAGCTGATCGTCAGTTCGTTTTTGGCCTCGCGGCTGGTCAGGGTGAAGTTCCCGCTGGCATCGGTGGCCACCATCCGGCGGCCGAAGTCGGGCTGTTCGGCGTTGTTGATTACGTAAGCGCCGATTACCGGCTGCCCGTCATCGCCGCCGATCACGCGGCCTTTGATGGTTACCGCCGCGCGTTGGGCCGGCTGGGCCAGGGATGCGAAAGGCACGATCGACAGGGCGAACAGTGCTATGAGAACTCTTTTCATTCGGGGATTTTTCGGGGTTTTGGCAGAAAAGTGGATACCGGCAGGGTTGCTTGTGCAAGTTTGCGTAGATAGGACGGGTTTCGGGACAAAAGTTTAATCGGCCCCCTCTTTTCGTTACCTTTGGGGCTGTTTATGGAACGCATCGCAAACACCCTTATCGCCTGGTACCGCAAACACCGGCGCGAGTTGCCGTGGAGAGAGACCCGCGATCCCTATCCGATATGGATTTCGGAGGTGATCCTGCAGCAGACCCGCGTGGCGCAGGGGACGGAGTACTACCTCCGCTTCATGGAGCGGTTCGCCACGCTGCAGGAGCTGGCCGCCGCGCCCGAAGACGAACTGTTGAAATTGTGGCAGGGATTGGGCTACTACAGCCGCGCCCGCAACTTGCACGCGGCGGCGCAGCGAGTTGCGGACGAATTCGGCGGCGTTTTTCCCCGGTCGTACGACCAGGTTCGCTCCCTGCCGGGCATAGGCCCCTACACGGCGGCGGCCATCTGTTCGTTCGCTTACGACCTGCCGACGGCCGTTGTGGACGGGAATGTCTACCGTTTTCTTTCGCGCCTGCTGGATTGCGACTTGGCCATCGACTCCTCGGCGGGAGTTCGCCACTTCGCCCAGGCGGCACAGACCCTGCTCGATGCCTGCGTGGCCGCGGGAGGCAGCTCCGCCGAATTCAATCAGGCCCTGATGGAGTTCGGGTCGCTCTGCTGCACCCCCGCGCGGCCCGACTGTACGGGGTGTCCGCTGGCCGATCGCTGCCTGGGGCTGGCGGCGGGGCGGGTTGCGGGACTTCCCGTAAGACGGGGGAAAACCACGCAACGGCACCGCTACTTCAACTACTTGAACCTGATCGACAGGCAGGGGAATACGCTGCTGGTTCAACGTGCCGGAAAGGACATTTGGCAGGGGCTGTACGAATTTCCGCTGATCGAAACGGCCGCGCCGACCGGCTTCGACGAGCTGACCGCCCGCAAGGAGTTCAACGACCTTGTCGGGGAGGACTTTGTGCTGATTAAAAGCGTGCGGATGCCCAAACACCAGCTCTCGCACCAGGTCATCCACGCCCTGTTCCACCGCCTGCGGGTGGGGGCGCTCCCAACAAACCAGGCGATCCGGCCGGTCGTAACCGACCAACCGGATCGCCTCGGAGTTTCGCGGCTCACGGAGCGCTACCTCGAAGACGCCGACGTTTAGTTTCTGCTTCCGAATACTTTTTTGATCAGGCCGCCCTGCCCGGCAGGTTGGGTGCGCTCGATCCAGTACATTCCGGCGGGGAATCGTGCGGACTGCGTTTTCCCATCAGCCCAACGCACCCTCACTTGGGTGGGGTAATGGAGGTTGACGTGCACGCGCGAGACCACCTCCTCGGAGGGATAAACGTCCAGCATCACCAACCCGAGTTTCCCCCCGCTCGACTCGACGCGGCAGTTGTAGCCGGCCTGCGTGCCTTCCATGCGCTGCACCACATAGCACGAGGCCAGGGTTACCTCTTCCAGGCACTTGAAATGTTCGTGGACGTCGTTGTCCGACGTGTTGGCATAAAACCAGTCGGCTACCATGTCGACGTACTGTTCGCCGATCACCACGGGACGTACCGGCCCCTCTTCGGCCTTGAACTGGTTGGCGTTGTACGTATCGGGCGAGGTGCCGGGGAAATTGGCCGAACTTTGCACCGTACGCACTTGCGGGTCGACCACAAAGGCCCAGCGCAGTTTGCCACTCTGCCCGTCGATCACCTGCACGCAGCTTCCCAGGGCGTCCATGGTCTGGCGGAGCCACGCCTCCTTGCCGGTAAGCAGGTACATGTAGTAGGTGGCATAGGTGCGCCACGAGGTCCATCCGTGCGGCGAGGTGAGCATGTTGTTTCCCATCATCACGTCGTACTGCGCCTCCCAGAAACGGAGCGTGCCGCCCCGCATCCGCGCGTCGGGCACGGCCATCTGGGTCAGGCAGGCGTGGTTGTCGAGCAGTTGCGCCGCCACGTCGGCGTAGCGTTTCTGTTCAACGGGGTCTTGCTGGTCGAGGGCGAAAGCGGCGATCTGCAACGCGGTGCAGGAGATCATCCCGTCCTCGAAGGTGAGTTCTCCCTCGGTGTCGATGGCCGACTGGCCGAGCATCAACTGGTCGATGGCCCGTTTGACCGAGGCGTAGTGCCGCTCGTAGCGTTCGCGCCACAGGGGGGTGTCCGGACGGGCTTCCCCTTTGGCCGGAAAAGCCAGCACGCGTTCCTGCCGGTAGAGTTCCATGATGCTTTTCGCCACGTAGATCACGCTGGTGTAGTGGGTTTTTCCGCGCCGGTACGACCCGTCGGCCGCCTGCGCATTGTCGATGATCCAGTCGGCGGTGCCGGCCGCACGCTCCAAATCGCGCAGGTTGCCCGTGGCGCGGTAACGGTCGACGTAGATGCCCAGGGTGGTTGAACTGTTTTGGATGCGGTCTTTCAGGAGGGTCGGCGCTCCGCTCACGGTGTCGAACATCAGGGGGATGACCAAATCGAACCGTTCGTCGACGGCGCGCAGCCGCTCGGGATCGGGGAAATAGCACTGCGCCAGGTAGGCGGTGTAGAAACCGTACCAGTTTTCGCAATTCCAGCTCGCCTTCTGGGTGTACCGGAGTACCGCCTCGTCGGCCCGCTGCATGTACCAACTCCAGGGCTGGCGGACGTGTACCAAAGCTTCGCTCTGCCGCCCGTCGGCCTGCCGCGCGACGATGCGGTAGAGGCCCGGCTCGGCGGTTTGGTCGAGGGCGATCCGTTTCCCCTGATAGGTGTGTTGCGCTCCCGAGGGGGTGATCACGATGGTTTGTACCGGTTCGTCGCCGGGGATCGCCACCTCGGCTTCGAGCCGTTCAAGCGGTTCGAGCGTGGTGCGGTCGAGTTTGATGAAGGGGGCCGCCGCCAGTTGCGACAGGGTGGCGGGCAGGGCGTCGAGCGAGGGGAGGTCTTGCAGGGCGATCTTCCAGCTGCGGGTCTTGCCCGGAGCCAGCGACGCGCTGGCCTGCGGGTGGCGCGGCGGTAGCGGCGCGGCGCACAACAGGTCGAGGTTGAACGTATACACCCGATGGCCCCAAAAGGGGTGTCCGGGCGCTCCGCTGCCGTAACCGACGTTGTAATTGAGGCTCCACGAGGCGATGGGATCGGGCGAGGCGATGGCCAGCATGCGGCCCGACGGAGTGCTCAGGTAGCCCCAAAAATGGCTCCGTTCGGCACGGAGCATCGTGGGAAAGTAGATGTTCTGCCAGGCCGGATAGCTGGCCATGTAGTTGCTCAGGCCGAAGACCAGCCCCGCCTTCCGGGGTTCGAAGGGCGCGGAGCCGTTGTTGGTGATCGAGGCTTCGACCACCCACCGTTCGCCGTCGAGCAGGTAGCGGATCGTGTAGTCGATCCCCTCCCTGGTTCCCTTGAACAGGTAGGGTTCATAGGTGGGCGCCAGGGCGATCCGTTCGGGGCGGGCGGCCCCCCGGTCGAGGTACCAGCTGACCCCCGCGTAGTTGTCCTGTTGGAAAGCGACCCCCTCCCACACGCCGCCGCGGTGGATCATCAACGACGACACGGTGCCGTTCCTGGCCGCCTCCAGCCTCCAGCGGCCGTTCGTAAGGGTTTGCGCGTTCGTTCCGAGGATCGAGCCGAAGACCAGACAGGCGAAAAGAAGTGATCGTACCATAGCGTTCGTTGTTTTACCCGCACGGGCTGGGGGACTTGCCGCACAAAGGGGCGCGGGTCGAACTTCAAAGGTACGATTTTTCGCATTCTTCCTTACATGGCTCCCACGCAAAAACCCCGGGGCATTTTTTAACTCCCCGCAAAGAAGTGCAGAAATTTAATCGACCTGTTTCACCCCTAAAAGGCTCCGGCGGTTTCGAAAACGGCCCGTTTTATTACGTCGCCCCCAAAATAAAACGGGGCCTACCCGATTTCGGGTCCGGCGGTTTCGGTCAGGAGCGACCGTACCACGCGGCAGGGGTTGCCGTAAGCCAGCACGCCGTCGGGGATGTCGCGCGTAACGACGCTGCCGGCTCCGATCACGGCGTTGCTGCCGATGGTTACCCCGGGCATCACGCAGACGTGTCCGCCGATCCAGACGTTGTCGCCGATGGTGATGGGGTGGGCCGACTCGTCGCCCCGATTGCGCGCCTCGACATCAAAAGGGTGGCTGGCCGTGTAGAGGCCCACGTTGGGGCCGATGAACACGTGGTTGCCGATGGTCACCCGCGCGCAGTCCAGGATCACCAGGTGGACGTTCGAGAAAAAGTGATCGCCGATCGAGGTGTTGTAGCCGAAATCGCAGTAAAACGGCTGTTCCACCACGCATTCCTGTCCCAATTGACCGACAAGGCTGCGCAATATTTTTTCGCGTTTTTTCAGGCGCGTGCGCCCCGTGCGGTTGTAGCGGTCGAGCAGGCGTTGGGCGGCCTGCCGTTCGCGGCGCAACTGGTCGTCGCGGAATCCGTTGTAGGACATTCCGGCGGCGGCCTTCTCTTTTTCGGTCATTTTTTCGGTCATCGGATTCGGGGGAACGGTTTTCTGGGCGGAAGTCCCGGCAGCGTCTATTTCAGCTCTTTTTTAAAGGCCGCCACCGTCAACAGGTCGTCCAAGCCGGCTGTAGCATCATCGATCGTGAAGGAGAGCGGAATCAGTTTCCCGATGGATTTCGCCCGGAAAAAGGCCTCTTTGACCGCGTCGGCAATGGGGAGTTCGGCAATTGCCGGAACGTGTTTTTCGGTGAAGTAAAATCCGGCGCGGAACGACCCCTCCCACGGCGAAATCCAGCAAAGGGTCTTTTTCTTGCGGGTTACCTTGCAGAGCCATGCCCCGCCGTCCTTGTAGTAGTTCCAGTCGAACGTTACGCCGTCGGGGGCGAGCGTTTCCCGCAGGCTTTTGTAGAGGCGGAAGCTGCTTCCGAGCGTTTTTTCCAGCAGCGAGTCGTCGGGCTGTTGGCCGGGGTCGCGTAAAATCGGTTTTTCCATAATCTGTCAGACGTCTGCCGGAGGTATGGGTAATGAAGGAGTAGGCGAATGTTTCAAATGTACGAATTTTCGGGAGATGAAACGATGAAGGCGGAGCACCCTAAACGCACTCCGCCTTCTTACAACCATCCCGGAAAATCTTCTTTGGCCTGCGCCTGCTTCTCGTTGTTGTTTATCGTCAGGAAAATTCAGCGCATAAAAAACAGGGGCAATTTTTATTGCTTAAAACAGGATAATTAACGGAAAAATCAGTTACATTTGTCGTAGAAATAATTCTATCACCCCCCCGGATTCAAAAAACACAGAGCGCATCGGCGTATAATTGCCTCGGAGCCTTTGTTGAATTTGCAACTAATTCAGTGCTTTTCAAGCAAAATACCTGAAAATGGAAGACAACAAAAGCAAAAAGAAAAAAGACCTCATTTTGTCAGGTATCATAGTGATTATGCCATTATTCGCCTGGTTTATCCTCAAAAAACCCGACTTCGAATCCTTATTCCCTCTCGTTTGCGTATCGGCAATAACCATTCTCAGGGTGGCGTCTACCTATTACATTAAATCTGAGAAATGGAAAAAAATTCTGAAAGGTTGCATGATCGTCATCGCAGCCGTGGCTGTAGCTATACTGATCGCAAACATCATAATGCGATCGGTATAAATAGCCTCTTTCCAACTCACCTTCTCCTGCGCTCTTCTGTTTTTAGTGGAGCGCAGGTTTTTTGACTCCTGTCGATTTAGTAATGAAAGTATATACCGTATAGCTGTCCTTATTGCGCCCCTGTTGGCGTTCGGAATTTTTATACTCCCCCGGTCGCAAGAGTTTGGCATCAGGTGAACGACAGGTGCCGTTCTTTTCGTTGGCAAAAACGTTCGCACTGCCGGGTCAGGTCATAGCCCAGCAGCGTGCCGAGCATGAAATCCTCCTCGGGCGTCAGCCGATTGAGCGGCTTGTCCACAAAGGTGCGGATGGCCTCAAGGCAGGCGCGTTTTCCGAAATAGAGGTTTACCTTTCCGGCAGCCACCTCTTGCAGCAGGTAGTCGATCCCCTGCCGGCGCAGGCGTTCGCACACGATTTCGGCGCAGGTGCCGCACATGGTACACAGGATCAGGTTGCGAACTCCTTTTTTGAATTCGTAGATCTGGTGCATGAATAGCTTCAGGTCGCCCGGGTGGAGAAGTTCGGAGGCAGCCACGGCACTATGCGTTTTTAACGAGAGCCACCCACTCGTCCAGGCGGGCGCGGTTTGCGCCGTCCGAATCCGATTCGTCGATGGCTAGCCCGACGAACTTTCCCGCCCGGCAAATGGCCGACGAGGTGGAGCCATAACCCGCCGAATCCATCGCGCCGACAAAGGCACAGCCGGTTGCGGCCAGGTCGTCGTAAATGATGCCGACAGCGTCGCAGAAGGTATCGGGGTATCCGCCCGAATCCCCGCAGCCAAACAAAGCCACCTTTTTCCCGCTTAGGGATTCGTTTTTCAGGGCTGCGAGAAAGTCGTACCAGTCGTCTTGCAGTTCTCCGGCTCCCCAGGTCGAAGAGCCCAGAAGCAAGAGGTCGTATCCGGCGGTTTGAGCGGCCGTGCTATCGGCCACGTTGTGCAGGTCAGCGCTCGAAACGCCCAATTTTTCGGCGATTTGTCCGGCAATATTTTCGGTATTGCCCATGGTGCTGCCGTAGAAGATGCCAATTTTCATAATCACAAGTTTTTACTTGTGGCAAAAGTAGGACCTACGCGCCGCCGCCGAAATCCCCATTAATAGGGAAAATCGCCGACGAAGACCCTCACAAATGAGGGGCCGGGCACCAAGGAAGCGGCAAGATTGTATCTTTGAGATATCTGGCACATCGGATCACGCGCTGGCCAAACGCCTGTGCAAGTTGTGATTTGCTTTCAAAATTGTATCTTTGAGATATCTGGCACATCTTGCAATGAGAAGGCCGAGTTGTCGTCCCGGTTGTGATTTGCTTTCAAAATTGTATCTTTGAGATATCTGGCACATCTACCTGCGTCCCATCCGTACGCCTCATACAGTTGTGATTTGCTTTCAAAATTGTATCTTTGAGATATCTGGCACATCTCCGGGATGGGCGAATCGACAAGATTACTGTTGTGATTTGCTTTCAAAATTGTATCTTTGAGATATCTGGCACATCTACCCTCTTCCGACCGCATATTGGTTAGTTGTTGTGATTTGCTTTCAAAATTGTATCTTTGAGATATCTGGCACATCAAGTTCCAAAACACGTCAATCACCGATTACGTTGTGATTTGCTTTCAAAATTGTATCTTTGAGATATCTGGCACATCCTCGATAAAGCCATGATTGTGCAGAATATGGTTGTGATTTGCTTTCAAAATTGTATCTTTGAGATATCTGGCACATCTCGGATAACTACGGACTGGCCTACTTCGAGGTTGTGATTTGCTTTCAAAATTGTATCTTTGAGATATCTGGCACATCCGAGAGTGAAAATCTCCGCTCCTGGATCCTGTTGTGATTTGCTTTCAAAATTGTATCTTTGAGATATCTGGCACATCCTTCTGATTTTTGGTTTCCCCGTCCAGCGAGTTGTGATTTGCTTTCAAAATTGTATCTTTGAGATATCTGGCACATCAAGAGCGGATGAGCTTCGGCGTACTCCAAGGTTGTGATTTGCTTTCAAAATTGTATCTTTGAGATATCTGGCACATCCCGCCGTCGTTTTCGAAGTAGCACTTCCAGGTTGTGATTTGCTTTCAAAATTGTATCTTTGAGATATCTGGCACATCCCGGTTTCGGATGCTATGTCGGTGGCGCTGGTTGTGATTTGCTTTCAAAATTGTATCTTTGAGATATCTGGCACATCTTGCCTCTGATGTTCGATCTCGAGGTCGCGGTTGTGATTTGCTTTCAAAATTGTATCTTTGAGATATCTGGCACATCCGTGGCAGAGGACGATAATGTGATTGAGGTGTTGTGATTTGCTTTCAAAATTGTATCTTTGAGATATCTGGCACATCGGTATTGTAGAATAGAATTTGCCCCTGTCTGTTGTGATTTGCTTTCAAAATTGTATCTTTGAGATATCTGGCACATCGAGGCGTGTGCGAATAAATTAAGGGAGTGCGTTGTGATTT
>JAVBPJ010000003.1:0-130574 GCA_031549665.1 Rikenellaceae bacterium | reverse complement strand
GTGAGCATTCCTCGGCCCATCGCCAAAACTACGTAGTAGTTCCCAACGCAGCCGCAACCAAACAATTCGGCAAAATCAACTGCACAAGCACAAAGAAAGCCCACCGCGGGCACGCGGGGCCAGTCCGGCCTGAGGACAGTTGGAGACAGGTTAAAGCAAACTCCAAAAGAAGACTCGAAGAGTCCCTGAGGACGGTTGGTGAAAATTCAAACAAGTCCGACGAAAACAAAAGGCAGAAAACTCTGAAGAGTTTCCTGCCTGGATGTGGATAGAGTAAGCCTTACCGTTTTTTGAGCGGTTTGTATTTGGTGGAGGGGGAGACGTTTTTGTAGGCGGGTCGGATGATGCGTTTGCTGTCGAAGTTCAGTTCTTCGATGCGGTGTGCGACCCATCCGGCCACGCGCGACATGGCGAACAGGGGGGTATAGACCTCTTTGGGGAGTCCGATCATGTCGTAGACGAAGCCCGAGTAGAAGTCCACGTTGGCGCAGACGCTTTTATTGACCGCATTGCCTTTGAATTCCATGAAGCTTTCGACCGCCAGTTTTTCGATTCGTTGCAGGAATTCGAATTCCGCTTCGCATCCTTTTTCTTTGGCCAGGTCGCGCGCCATTTCTTTGAGCAGCAGCGCGCGGGGGTCTGATATGGTATAGACCGCGTGGCCGATGCCGTAGATCAGGCCCCGTTTATTGTATACCTCTTTGCGGAGGATTTTCATCAGGTAATCTTTGATCTCCTTTTCGTCCGTCCAGTCTTTGATGGCTTCGCGCAGGTGGGCGAACTGGTCGATCACCTGCAAGTTGGCTCCGCCGTGAAGGGGGCCTTTGAGCGAACCGATGGCCGCCGCGATGGACGAGTAAGTATCGGTTCCCGACGAGCTGGTTACGCGGGTGGTAAAGGTTGAGTTGTTTCCCCCGCCGTGTTCGGCGTGCAGGATCAGGCAGAGGTCGAGCACCCGCACGTCCAGTTTGGTGTAGCGGTTCGACCCCTTGAGCATGTAGAGGAAGTTTTCGGCCAGCGGAACCCCCGGGTTCGGGATGCGGATGTGCAGCGATCCCCCGTTTTTGTTGTGGTTCATCGTGTGGTAGGCGTAGGCCACGATGGAGGGGAATTTGGCCAGCAGGTCGACCGACTGCCGCACCAGGTTCTCGCGCGAGGTGTCGTCGGGGTGTTCGTCGAAAGCGTACAGCACCAGCACCGAGCGGGCCAGGATGTTCATGATGTCGTTTCCGTAGAGCGACAGGATGTTCATTTTGGCCGAGTGGCGCAGGGCCATCTGTTCGGTGAGCATGGTAGAGAAGGTAGCCAGCTCTTCGGCATCGGGCAGGTAGCCCGACAGCAGCAGGAAGGCCGTTTCCTCGAACCCGCAGCGGTTTTCGGCCTGCACGCCGTGTACGAGGTCTTCGACGTCGATGCCGCGGTAGAGCAGTTTCCCGGGGATGGCTTTCAGGCCGCCGCCGTCGGGCAGGCGTTCGTAGCCCACCACATCGCCGATATTGGTCAGGCCCACCAATACCCCCGAGTGGTCTTCGTTGCGGAGTCCGCGCTTCACGCCGTACTGTTTGAACAGTTCGGTATCGATCCGGCTGGTCTCTTTAATGGTTTCGGAGAGTTTATAGACCATGTAGTCTTGTTTGGTCGTTTTAGCCATGATTTTCTATTTTTTCAATGAGTAGGTCTGCGAATTGCGAGGTCGACAGTTTGGTTCCGTTGTCCATGAACCGAACCAGGTCGTAGGTGGCTTTTTCCTCGCGGAAAGCCTCTTCCATCACCTCGATGATGCGTGCGGCGGCCTCGTTCCAGCCCATGTATTCGAGCATCATCACCCCCGAGAGCAGCAGTGAGCAGGGATTTGCCTTGTCCTGTCCGGCGTGGATGGGGGCCGTTCCGTGCGTAGCTTCGAAAATAGCGTGGCCCGTGTCGTAGTTGATGTTGGCGCCCGGGGCGATGCCTATTCCGCCGACCATGGCGGCCAGTTGATCCGAGATGTAGTCGCCGTTGAGGTTCGGGGTGGCGATCACCGAAAATTCGCGCGGTTTGAGCAGGGTCCATTGCAGGAAAGCGTCGGCAATGGCATCTTTGATCAGCACCTTGCCCTGGCCGAGGGCCAGCGCCTGTGCGGCATCGGCCGCCTCTTGCCCGTCGGCCTGCTTGATCCGTTCCCAGGTGGCCCAGGTAAAGGTCTGGTCGCCGAATTCGCGTTCAGCCAGGGCGTAGCCCCAGTTTTTGAACGAACCTTCGGTAAATTTCATGATGTTGCCTTTGTGGACCAGCGTTACCGAGGGCAGGCGGTGTTCGACGGCGTAGCGGATGGCGGCGCGCACCAGCCGTTCGGTTCCCTGTTTCGAGATGGGTTTGATTCCGAACGACGAGGTTTCGGGAAAACGGATCTTTTTAACCCCCATTTCGCGGGTCAGAAAGTCGAGCAGTTTTTGGGCTTCGGGCGTTCCGGTTTGCCATTCGATGCCGGCGTAGATGTCCTCGGTGTTTTCGCGGAAGATGCACATATCCACGTCTTGCGGGCGTTTTACCGGAGTAACCACGCCGCTGAAGTAACGGGTGGGTCGCTGGCACACGTACAGGTCGAGTTCCTGCCGCAGGGCCACGTTCAACGAGCGGATTCCGCCTCCGATGGGAGTGGTCAGCGGCCCTTTGATCCCGACAAGGTATTCGCGGAAATCGGCCAACGTCTGTTCGGGGAGCCATTCGCCCGTTTGGTTGAACGCCTTTTCGCCGGCCAGCACTTCGCGCCAGGCGATTTGCCGGCGGCCGCCGTACTGCTTTTTTACCGCGGCATCTAAAATGCGGCGTGCGGCGGGCCAAATGTCCACACCGATCCCGTCGCCTTCGATAAAGGGAATGACGGGGATGTCGGGTACGTTCAGTTTTCCGTTATGCAGAGTGATTTTTTCCATGTTCATCGTTGCTCTTTTCTCATTCGATTCAGTGCGCTTCCGGCGTACAACCACTCGATTTGCAGGGGGTTGTAGGTGTGATTTGCCAGGAAAGTTTCGCGGCTTCCGTCGGCATGACGCAGCTCGACGGTAAGCGGCCGCCCGGGGGCCAGGGCGTCGATGTCGGGGATCGAAACCGTGTCGTCTTCCCTGATTTTCGCCCAATCTTCCCTGTCGGCAAAGGTGATGGCCAGCATGCCCTGTTTTTTGAGGTTGGTTTCGTGGATGCGGGCGAACGATTGCGCCAAAATGACGCTCACGTTCAAAAAGCGGGGTTCCATGGCGGCGTGTTCGCGCGATGATCCCTCGCCATAGTTCTCCTGCGCCACCACGATCGAGTGCATCCCCTGCGCCTTGTAGGCGCGGGCCGCTTCAGCAACCCGTTGATAACTGCCCGTCAGGGAGTTCAGCACGCTGCTGCTCTTGCCGTTAAAGGCGTTCACGGCTCCCTGCAACAGGTTGTCGGAAATCCGCTCCAGATGGCCCCGGAAACGCAGCCAGGGGCCGGCGGCCGAAATGTGGTCGGTGGTGCATTTCCCCTCGGCTTTGATCAGCAGGGCCATCTGCCGGTAGTTTTCGGCGGCGAAGGCGGGAAAGGGTTCGAGTCGTTGCAAACGCTCCGAATCGGGCGCGATATGCACCTCTACGGCGGCGCCGTCGGTTGCCGGAGCCTGATAGCCTGTATTGGCCGCTTCGAAACCGCGTGCTGGGAGCCGGTCGCCTTGCGGCGGATCGAGCCTCACATCCTGGCCCGCGTTGTTGGTCAGGGTGTCGGTCAGGGGGTTGAAGGTGATCCGTCCGGCCAGCGTAAGGGCTGTGGTCAGTTCGGGCGACGCGACAAAGGCGTGGGTATTCGGGTTGCCGTCGTTGCGGGCGGCGAAGTTGCGGTTGAAGCTCGTTACGATCGAGTTGGGCCGTGCGGGATCGGCGGCATTGCGTTTCCATTGGCCGATGCAGGCTCCGCAGGCGTTGGCCATCACCACGCCGCCGATGGCCTCCAGATCGGCCAGCAGGCCGTCGCGGGCCGCCGTTTGCCGCACCTGTTCGGAGCCGGGCGTAATGATGTATTGGGACTGCACCTCGATCCCCTTCTCGGCGGCCTGGCGGGCTACCGAGGCGGCGCGGGCCAGGTCTTCGTACGACGAGTTGGTGCAGGAGCCGATCAGCCCCACCTCCATCGCCTCGGGGTATCCCCGCTCGCGCGCCACGCGCACGAACTCCGAAACGGGGTAGGCGGCGTCGGGCGTAAAGGGGCCGTTGATGTAGGGTTCGAGGGCCGAGAGGTCGATCTCGATCACGCGGTCGTAGTAGGCCTCGGGCGAGGCGGCGACTTCGGGGTCGGGTACAAGGTGTTCGGCCACTGCGTCGGCGGCTTCGGCCACGTCGTCGCGGCCCGTGGCACGCAGGTATTCTTCGATGGAACCGTCGTAGGGAAACAGCGAGGTGGTGGCTCCCACCTCGGCGCCCATGTTGCAGATGGTGGCTTTGCCCGTGGCCGAAAGGGTAGCGGCGCCCGGGCCGAAGTATTCGATCACGGCGTTGGTTCCGCCCTTGACGGTCAGGATTCCGGCCAGCTTCAGGATCACGTCCTTGGGCGAGGCCCAGCCATTGAGGCTTCCGGTGAGTTTTACGCCGATCAGGCGGGGCATTTTCAGTTCCCAGGGCATTCCAGCCATCACGTCCGAAGCGTCGGCTCCGCCGACCCCCACGGCCACCATGCCCAGACCGCCCGCGTTGGGTGTGTGCGAATCGGTGCCGATCATCAATCCGCCCGGGAAGGCGTAGTTTTCCAGAATCACCTGATGGATGATCCCCGCGCCGGGTTTCCAAAAGCCGATGCCGTATTTGTTCGACACGTCGCTCAGGAAGGAGTAGACCTCCTGATTGAGCTGGTTGGCCGCTTTCAGGTCGGTTTGCGCGCCTTGGTCCGACAGGATCAGGTGGTCGCAATGGACGGTGGAGGGAACGGCCACGCGGTCGCGCCCGGCGTTCATGAATTGCAGCAGGGCCATCTGGGCCGTGGCGTCCTGCATGGCCACGCGGTCGGGGGCGAAGTTGACGTAGCTCTCGCCGCGCACAAAATCGCCCAACGGCTGGTCGGCGTGCAGGTGGGTCAGCAGAATCTTTTCGGTCAGGGTCAGCGGCCGGTTCAGCGCCTTGCGCACCCGCTCCATCGAAACGGGCAGGGAGGCGTAACGGGCGCAGATCATCGAACGGTCAAAAGTCATGGGGCGGGTATCCTCGTTGGTATAACAGGGCGTAAAGGTACGAAAACCAAAGGCTCTTCCGCAATGAGCGTTGGTTTTTTAACATTATCTCCTCTTTTTGTCGGAGGATTGTGCGGTTTTCCCCATCTTTTCGGTTCAATACAACCGATGAACTAAAGAAAATTCACATTTCATACTTCCCGTCAACTGTCCCGCACCAAGAAATTCATATCCACCCCGCTATTTCGCGCAGATTTTTTTTCGCCGACCTGTTGCAAATGAAAAAAACCTTCGTACATTTGCAGTGTATTATTAATGTAATACACAATGCGATGCAAACCCAAAAAACAGAAAACCAAATGATTAACCTTACAAATCTTGCCTTTGGATACCGGAATAAGGCGCTTTTCGAGGGACTCAACCTCGACTTGGAGGCCGGTAAGATTTACGGCTTGCTTGGGAAGAACGGGGCGGGAAAAACCACCCTGCTCAAGCTGATAGCCGGCCTGCTGTTTCCCCGCTCGGGCGAGATCAGCGTGCTGGCGCACGACCCGCGCTGCCGTCAAAGCTCGTTTTTGAGCCAAATTTTCGTGGTGCCGGAAGAGTTCGACCTGCCCCGGATGAGCATGACCCAGTACGCCGAATCGTACGGGGTGTTCTACCCCCGATTCTCGATGGAGCAGATGGTAAGCCTGATGCGGGAGCTGGAGGTCGACCCCGTCGAAAAGCTCAACCGCATGTCGTTCGGGCAGAAAAAGAAAGCCTACATCGCTTTCGCCATCGCCTGCAACACGCCGCTGCTGCTGATGGACGAACCTACCAACGGGTTGGACATCCCCTCGAAAGGACACTTCCGCCGCGTGGTGTCGTCGGTGGTGGACAACGAGCGCACGATCGTCATTTCGACCCACCAGGTGCGCGACCTCGACCAATTGATCGACGCCGTTGTGATCCTGGACGAGAGCGAGATCCTGCTCAACGCCTCGGTCAACCAAATCACCGACCGCCTGAGCTTCGTCCACCTGGACGAGAGCGCCCCCGCCCTCTACGCTGAACAAACCATCCACGGCCGCTGGGGCGTTATTGAAAACAAAACGCAGGCCGAATCGAAGCTCGACATGGAGCTGCTGTTCAATGCCGTGGTATCGAACCGTTCCGCCGTCAAACAAATTTTTTCACCCCGTTAATCCGCCGAAATTATGAATACCAATTGTTTTTCGATTCGCCGTTTCGGCCATCTGCTGCGCGCCACCGCCCGCGAGGAGGGGCGTACCGTGCTGCTCTACGGAGCCACCGTTGTGGTGCTGCTTTTCTTGAGTTACCTGTTTTTTACCTCGCAGGTCAATAAATACGAGCGTACACATCCGCACGAAAGAGTTTCCTACGAGTACGTTCAAGGAGCGGACCCGATTCAGACAGAACTTTCCGAAGTTGAGTACTACGCAACAAAGTACCAGGAGATGCTCTTTGCCTCGCGCGCAACGATGGGATTCACTCTTGGTTTTTTGTGGATGGCCCTGGTGTCGATGAGCTTCCGGGGGTACTTCCGCAAGGGCTACGCTTCGGCTAAACTGATGCTCCCCGCCGCCCGCAGCGAGAAGTTCGCCCTACGGTTAATCTTTGCGCTGGTAGTCGCCCCGCTGGTGCTGGGGTTGTTCTACTTCCTGCACGATTGGGCTTGGTCAACCTCGTTGGGAGTAAAACCCTTTTTTCCCTATTTGCTCGACAATGTCGTCGAACAATACCACTACATTGGCCGCGCCTATAACGGCAGTCATGCTCCGTTTTTAACAGGTGTACATATGCTTTTCTGGGCCGCCCTTAACAACTTTGCGTTGTTTTGGTTCGGGGCCATCTTCTTCCGCCGCCGCCAATTGGTGTACACCATGTTTGCGGTCTTTATCGCTACGGTGATTTTCTCTACGGGTCTGGGCAGGCTGCTCGAAAGAACGTTTGATATAGGTTCGAACAGCTACCTGGTGGTACACCTGGGCGTGACCAACCTGCTGATCCTGCTGGTCGGATTGCTTTGGACGGGCGGTTTTATTTACGGATCGTGGCGGCTTTTCAGTCGCCTGCAAATAACCAAGTAAGCCATGGATTTCAAGTCAGAAAAACCGATCTACCGGCAAATCGTAGACCTGATCTGCGACAACATCGCCACCGGCGTGTGGCCCGAGGGAGAACGCATCCCCTCGGTACGCGAACTGGGCGCCCAGTTGCAGGTAAACCCCAACACTGCCATGCGTGCATACGAACGCCTTCAACAATCTTCGATCATCGCCGTGCAGCGCGGCATGGGCTACTCGGTATGCGAGGGAGCCAAGGAACAGGTGCTCGACCTGCGCCGCGCCGAATTCCGCAGCGAACTGCTGCCCGAGTTTGTCAACCGGATGCGCATCCTCGGCATCCCGATGAGCGAAGTGGCCGAGGCCTACAACCAGGAGGCCGAAGAATAACCGGCGGCCCTCCGACAAGTCCCCTTTAAAGCGAGCGGCGCACCCGAAAATGGGTGCGCCGCTTTGATTTTCATCAGCCGATTGAGGAATGGAACTTTAACGGAGTTGCTGAGCTGCCGATTCGAAGCTGTATCCTCCCGAGGCCTCGTCCTTCGCTATTTTTCCGGGCTGCGGCGCCGGAACGTGCATCCCTATCACAGCTATCTCCTTGCCAGAAAGGTACTCCAGCACTTTAAGACGTGTTTCCCGCGCCATGTCGGGGTCGATGTCGTAATATACCGATATTTCGGGATGCGGCATCTGTATGGCCAGTGCGTGCGTGATATCTCCCCATACCAGCAGTTTTTCGCCGCCGTCTGAGATGAGGAACATGATGTGTCCCGGGGTATGGCCGTAACCCTCTATCGGGAAGATGCCGTCGCCGTAATTCCCGTCGAGGGCAAGAGCTTGTACCTGTTCGACCTTCGGGCCGTATTGCGTCAGAACCTTCTGTGCCATACGGAAACCATCGTGCCGGGCAACCGGCAGCTTATTCATTTCGGCCTCGCTGGTCCAATAGGCGACCTCTTTGTCGCCTACGGTTACCGAGGCATTGGGGAAGGCGGGTTTTCCGTCCAACAGCATGCCTCCGATATGGTCGCCGTGCATGTGTGTCAGCAATACATGGTCCACATCCCCGCGCTCGATGCCGAGTTGCTTCATATGCTCAAAGAGATTCCGGCCGTAGCCGGTGTCGACGAGCCATACTTTGCCTTTCCCTTTGATCAGCACCGCGTGGGTAGCGACAGGAAAGGTCCCGTTCGGGGCATATTTGGCCGTAACCTCCGCCGGGGCTTCTATCAACAGGCTGGTGTTCGCGTCGCCACCGCCTTCGGCAAGGACGAATATTTCGTAATTGCCCACTTTATAACCGTCAGACATACCAACGCCCTCCCGAGCTGCGCAAATGGCGACCGCAGGCGCCACAACCGCACACATTAATAATTTCCTTATCACGACAAATCAGGTTCATTGTTTATTTTGAGTTGTTATTTTTGGATTTAATCAGCTCTATTGGAGCTTCACGCACAACCATTACTGTTCTAACTCTATCAAAATGTGTGCCTGTGTTGCGGTTTGTGTACCGCGCAGGTTACCGCAACCGGTGCCGTTCGAAATAGGGCCCCGACCACAGCACGAACACCAGTCCGCCTGCAAAGAGCAGCCCCGTACCCACCAAAAAGGCGGCGCCGTAGCTGCCGTGCTGGGCGATGACTCCGCCCAGCAGCACGCCGGCTCCGATCCCCACGTCCCACGAGGTGAGGTAGGTGGCGTTGGCCGTGCCGCGCTGGTTGTGTTCGGCCAGGTTGATGAACATGGTTTGCAGGGCGGGGCAGAGCAGTCCGTAACCCAGCCCGAAGGTTACCCCGCAGGCGTAGAACGAAACGGGATGCTTAATCAGCACAAAGGCCACACCGCTCAGCAGGATCACCCCGATGCCCGCCACGGCCACCTGCCGGATCAGGCCGCGGTTGACCAAACGTCCCGAAAGCAGGCGCGATACGATGAGTCCGCAGGCCATGCAGATAAAGAAATGGCCGGTTCCTCCGGCAAGCCCCACCTCTTTTTCGCCGTAAACGGCCACGTAGGTAACCACCACGCCGTACACAAACGACAGGAGCATGGTGGTGAGGGCCGTGGGAATGCCCGGAATGAGCAAAAAGCGGTCGAGCGACAGGGTTCGGCGGGCGCCCACGGCCTCCTGTTTTCCGCCGCGTATCATCCCCGCCGAGATCAGGCCCAGCACGCCCACCAGACAGGCGGCGCCGAAAATCAGGTCGTAGTTTTGGGTCAGGTCGTAGATCAGCAGGGCGCTCATGGGGCCGATGGCCATGGCCAGGTTGGTCGACACGCCGAAGTAGCCGATCCCCTCGCCCCGGCGCGAGGCGGGCATTACGTCGATGGCCATGGTGTTGACCGACACGGTTACCATGCCGAAAGCCAGTCCGTGCATGGCCCGCAACAGGGCGAAGATCAGCAGTGCGCCGGCCAGCAGGTATCCTCCGAAAAACGAGATGAAAAAGGCGTAACAACCCATCAGCACCATTTTTCGAGGCCAACTGTCGACCATGAATCCGGCAAAGGGCCGGAAGAGCAGGGCCATCACCGTGTAGGAGGCGAGGATCAGTCCGGCCGCCGACTCGGTGGCGGAAAAACGTTCGGCCAGGTAGATGGGCAGCACGGGGAGCAGCATGTAAAAGGCGAAGAACATCAGGAAGTTTGCGCCGCAGGCGGCCCAAAAGCTGGAGGTCCAAAGCCTCTCCTTGGTCGTTGACATAGGCGACAAAGGTACAAAAAGCCGAGCGCAATCAAAGCTTGCTTTGGATTGCCGAGGCGCAAAATCCCTCACCGCAGGTAAGGTACAAAAAGCCGAGCGCAATCAAAGCTTGCTTTGGATTGCCGGGGCGCAAAATTCCTCACCGCAGGTAAGGAACAAAATGGGTTGTCGGCGTGCAAAAATTTTCGCCGGAGGCAGAGGCAGGGGCGAAAAAAAGCGCCCCAAAAGCTTTGTTGCTTTTGGGGCGCGTGTCCGGCTGCCCGAAAAAGGAGCCGGCCCGGCGGGTTTGAGGCGGCTTTCGCTCACCTATGCACGGATAACGCTATTCCTGCCTGTTTTCGTATGCGCAGGGGCGACTTTTTTGTTATCGCGGGGTATTTTCCGGCACTCCGGCGCTTTAATTCGCTTTGGAATCGCCTCCGGAGGGCATTGACACCGCAAATCCTTTTTTTGTGTTTCCGGACGATTTGGTTTTGATCACAATCGCCCCGCCGTTGGCCTGTTCGCCGTAAAGTTGGGTGGCCGCAGCTCCTTTCAGCACGGTGATGCTTTCGTAGTCGTCCCCGTCAAAGACTACTCGGCGTTTCGAACCGGCTGTTGAAAGAGAGGAGGCAAATTCCTCTTTGGGCATAATCTTCCCGTCGATTACGTAAATAGGATCGGCGCCGTTTTTAGTCGATTTTCCCAGCAATTGGCTCACCGCATCGGTAAATTCCACGTCGCTCGAAACCGATTTTGCGCGAACATTTTTGGGTTCCTCTTTGGTCGAGAAAACAAGTGCGCCGTCTGCAGCCGAGGGCCCGTACGCTTCCGTCGCCGCAATCCCTTTGAGGACAGTAACCTGAGTTATTTTGTTTTCCTTAAAAACTTGCGATATACCCTGGTAGTCAGGCATGATCTGTCCGTCCAGCACGTAGATTGGTTTCCGGCCGGTAACAACCACCGTGTCGAACACGTGGGAAAACGTCGTCGTTGCGGTTACCGTGTGGCTAACCGGTTGAGCTTTTTGCTCTGTTTTTGGGGTTAACGTTACTGTGTATCTAACGGGCTGGCCCTCTTGCGGCAGGGGAGAATTAAGCACAAACTCCCAGTTGAATTTGGTAACAGGATCTTCCTGTACCGTTGCAGGGATGTTGACTGCCCGATATCCAACAAGCTGAACTTTTTTCGCCACTTGGGAAGAGTCTCCGATGGGTTTTACATCCAAATCCAGCATGGTCAATTGTTTGGGGGCTGTCCCATCGACGGATTGTTCCGCAGGTTGCGGTTGCGGCGGGGAAACAAGATTCAGTTCGAGTGTATCCGAAGACTCGGCCGTAAAAGTGGCGTTGTAGAGCGGATCGACGGGGTTCTCGTACGCCCGGGCCGTGAGCGAGAAGGAGCCTAACAACACCAGGCAGGCGGGCAAAATGCTCCACCACAGGCGGCGGTTGCTGCGTTTCGAAGCTTGGAGGGTTTGGTGCATCATGGCGATTCGTTTTTTGGTGAGTGAATAGCAAAAGGGACTACCGACCGAGGGACAAAGGCCGCTCTCGGCATCAATCAGCAGGTCGAGGTAACGGTCGATCGACCCGCCTTGCCGGATGACGGTTTGATCGGCTTGAAATTCGTGTACCTCCCGCAACAATTTCCGGGAATTCCACACGGCGGGATTGAACCACAACAGGCAACGGTACAGGTTGGCCACGAGCAGGTCGCGCGAGTGCTTCTTCCGGACATGGGTGCGTTCGTGGGCCAGCAGCTGCGGCAGGGCGGCGGGGTCGTTGTATGCCTCGCCCACGAACACCGTTCCAAAGAGCGAATAAGCCCCTTTGGCCGAGGGGTCGAACACCACCTGCAGGCCGTCGATCTGCCGCCGGTGGGCGCGTGTTGAGAACAGTTTCCGGAAGGCCCGCAGCACATCCCACCCCAGCCAAAGCAGCATGACGGCCGCACCGGAAAGGTAGATCCACCGGAACACTTCGTTCCAATCCACCGCGGGCGTTACTGCCACGATCGGTTCGGGGGCGGCGTACGGCAGCAGCATCGAGGGGTCGATCCACACCGCCGAAACAGGCTCGACGGCCGGAAGCAACGGGAGCTTGAGCAGCGGCAACAGCATCCCCGCCGGCACAAACAGCAGCAGGTAGGCCCGCGAAACCCGCAGGTCGATCCGCCGGTGCAGCAGCAGGGCGTAAATGGCCCACAGAACGACGACGCAAATCTGCGAATCGATCCAGTATCCTTGCGAGAACATTACTTGACGGGGGTTGATTCGAGCAATCGGTGAACCGCTTCCTGCAGTTCGCGGCGTTGTTCGAGGGTGAGCGATCCCTCTTCGGCAAAGTGCGAGAAGAGCTGGGCGGGCGAGTCGTTGAAAAAGTGGTTCAAGGTCCGCTTCACCACCCGCGCGCGGTACTCCTCGCGGCTTACCAGGGGGTAGTAGTGGTGGCTTTTATCGACCCGGTGATGGCCGACGAACCCTTTCCGGCAAAGCACCTGAATCACCGTCGATATGGTGGTGTATGCGGGGCGGGGCTGGGGAAACGATTCGACCACTTCGCCCAGGAAAGCTTTGCCCAATCGCCAAAGGTGCTGCATAACTTCCAATTCGGCGCGGGTCAGTTCAGTCGGTTTTTTCTTGTCGTTCACTTTCTCGTTCATAACGGTCAATGTAAAAAGTTGGGTGTATTAAAGGGGTTATTTGCTGCAAAGATAAACGACTTTTCCGAATACTACGACTATAATAGTAGTAATTTCACACTTGGCGACGAGAATTTTTTATTTCAATCTGATTGTCAGCCTTTTATACGTAAAATAATTTTGGGGTCGGTCAGCTCCCGGTAGGCATCCTGGCCGATCCAATGGGCCGTGCGGTCGGGGGACTCCCTGAGCCGGAGCGCCAGCGCGGCGGCCGGTTCAAGCAGCGACAGGCTCCGCTTGCCGATTTGGCGCAACGCCCAGTTGACCGCCTTGCGGACAAAATTCCGGGGGTCGGTCGAGTGCGCCTCGATCAGAGCCAGGTAGGGGAGGAACCGGCTGTGATCGGCCTTCTTGTCGCCCACGGCCAATCCGGCCAGCAGGGCGAACGCCGTGCGGCGGATCCACTCGTCTTCGCAGGCGGCGTAACGCTCTATCACCCCGCTCCACGCCAGGGGCGAACGGCGGAAAAGGTTGTAGCAGGTTTGGTCGCACACGTCCCACGAATCGAAACCGGCGCTCCAGCGATCCATCTGTTCAAGGGTCAATTCGCGCGGATCGTCGATGATCGAAGCCAGGATACGGGCCTCGTGGCAGCCGCTTTCCCACAGCGCCAGGGCCAGGGAGTGATTCTTGCCGATGGTCTTTCCGAGCGAACGCAAAAAAGGCATCGAAACCCCGCAGGCATTCTCGACGGTGATGCCGAAACGTTTCATTCCCTGACGGTTGTATTCCGTTCCTTCGGCCTGCAGCAGGTGCAGGATTTCGTTGACTTGTCGTTCCATAAAGTTCGGAACGAAGGTAGCGAATTTTACCGGGCTTCGTTACACTCGCTGTAGGAGAGGGGGTAGAGGTTGTTGAAACGTTTGAACAACAAAAATTCTTCCAGAGTTATCTTGCGCGGCCAGCTCATCATCAGCATCCGGTGCGGAGCGCCCCACCAGTGGTAAGCGTAATGGACGTGTTCGTAGGCGGGATTGCCCCGAAAACCGTTGCGCAGGTAAAACTCCACGCGCAGCGTCGAAATGTAGTCGACCGGCCATTCGGCTTCCAAAATAACGGGTCGATCCGGCGAATTGCACAAAAATTTCAGCGCCCTCGCCCCATAACCCCGCCGCCGCAAATCCGGAGAAATGGCAAAATGTTCGCAGAAACGGAACGAGGTGGCATCCCACCAGGAAATTACACCGATTAATTTTCCTGATTTGCTGTCGAACAGTAAATTAAAGTGAAAAAGGGGATCCTCCATTGCCCGCAATTGACACTCCAGGGTGCGCTGTTCGTTGACCGGAAAACTTCGTTGGTATAATTTCCAGGCTTGATCCCAGAGGGGGTGTGAGGTATCAAATATACGTTGTAATTTCATACCCCAAAGATCACAAACGAAATGCCTGATGACTTTGGGGATGCGCTTTGAATTAAAGAAAAGACAAAGGCGAGAATGTTTTACGGCGCTATTTGTTCTCGATGCTATGAAAAAGCGGCCAGGACACGGCGGTTCAGGGGAGCGTCGACGCCGTATTGTTCGGCCATGCGGCAAAGCGCTCCGGCGAAGATAGCCACCTCGGTCGGCCGGCCCGCCTCCACGTCCTGCGCCATGGAACTGCGGTCGGAGGGGATCATCGTGTCGAGCAACTCCATGGCCCGGCGGCCCATTGTCTCGGCCCCCTCGATTCCCCGGGCGCGAGCCACCGCCACCGCCTCGTCCACCAGGCCGCGAGTGAGCCGATTAGCCTCCCGATCGTTCATCAGGTGGTCGTAATTGCAGCGCAACAAAGCGGTCGCCTGGTTCAGGCCGACGTTCATCACCCACTTTTGCCATTGGGCGGCCACCATGTCGGCGGGGATTTGGCAGGGAACCCCGGTACGGTCGAAAAAACGGCGGATGCGTTCGACACGTTCGCTGTAAGGCTCGACGTTGGTTTTTTCGCCGAAATAAAGGTGGTAGTGGCCGTCGTGGTACATCCGGTTGTCCGTACGCACGGCCGTGTGGCCCAGGTAGTAGGCGTAGGGAACCCGATCGGGGCCGAAAGCCTCGCCCAGACGCTCTTCGCTGTCGAGTCCGTTGAGCAGCGAAAGAATCAGCGTGTCGGGGCCCACATGGGGGCGCATCGCCTCGATCGCCCCGTCCAGCGCCGTGGCCTTGACCGCCACGATCAGCAAATCGGCCGGCCCGTCGGCGAAACGGAGTTCGAGCGGACGGTCGTTCAGGAAAAGCCCTCCGCGCAGGTAACGCTCCCGGCGCTGCGGATCGGCTACGAGCGACACGCACCCCGGATCGCAGGACTGCAAGCTGTTCAACACCACCGCGCCGATGGCGCCGGTTCCCACAATGGCTGCCGTTTCGATCTGTTTCATCCCGCAAAGATGACACTTTTTTGGTGGCCCGCCGCAAAAAGCGTACTTTTGCGCCCTATGCAAAAGATTAAAAACATCGCCATCATCGCGCACGTCGACCACGGGAAAACCACCCTGGTCGATAAGATGATCCATCAAGCCCACCTGGTCCGCGACCAGGAGGCAAGCGGAACCCTGATTCTGGACAACAACGACCTGGAACGCGAACGGGGAATCACCATCCTGGCCAAAAACGTTTCGGTCCACTACAAGGAGTATAAAATCAACATCATCGACACCCCGGGCCACGCCGACTTCGGCGGCGAAGTGGAACGGGTGCTGAACATGGCCGACGGCGTGCTGCTGTTGGTCGACGCTTTCGAGGGAACGATGCCCCAAACCCGTTTCGTGCTGCAAAAAGCGCTGCAAATGGGGCTGAAGCCGATCGTTGTCATCAACAAGGTCGACAAACCCAACTGCCGCCCCGACGAAGTGAACGAACAGGTGTTCGACCTGATGTTCAACCTCGACGCCAACGACGAACAGCTCAACTTCAAAACCATTTACGGGAGCGCCAAAAACGGGTGGATGTCCACCGACTGGCACACCCCCTCGAGCGACATTACGCCCCTGCTGGACTGCATCATCGAGCAAATCCCCTCGCCCGAAGTGGTGGAGGGAACGCCCCAATTGCTCATCACCTCGCTCGAATACTCGCCCTACGTGGGCCGCATCGCCATTGGCCGCCTGAGCCGCGGCGAACTGAAAACCGGCCAACCCGTTTCGCTGGTCAAGCGCGACGGAACGGTCGAAAAGTCGAGAATCAAGGAGTTGATGCTCTTCGAAGGACTCGGCAAACAAAAGGTGGAGAGCGTACAGTGCGGCGACATCTGCGCCCTGGTGGGCGTGGAAGGGTTCGAAATCGGCGACACCATTGCCGACTACGAAAATCCCGAAGGCCTTACCCCGATCGCCATCGACGAGCCGACCATGAGCATGCTGTTCACGATCAACGATTCGCCCTTCTTTGGCCGCGAAGGCAAGTTTGTTACCTCGCGCCACCTGAAAGACCGCTTGGACCGGGAATTGGAAAAGAACCTCGCCCTGCAGGTAAAACCGGGGGCGTCGGCCGACTCGTTCCGGGTCTTCGGCCGCGGGGTGCTGCACCTGAGCGTGCTGATCGAAACCATGCGCCGCGAAGGGTACGAACTGCAGGTGGGACAGCCCAAAGTGGTGGATAAAAACATCAACGGCGTGCGCTGCGAACCGATCGAACACCTGACCATCGACCTGCCCGAAGAGCTGGCCGGCAAAGCGATTGAAATGGCCACGCGCCGCAAGGGCGTGCTGCTCCACATTGAACACCGGGGCGAACGGGCCCACCTGGATTTCGACATTCCGGCCCGCGGCATCATCGGCCTGCGGAGCAACCTGCTCACCGCCACCTCGGGCGAAGCCGTCGTAGCCCACCGCTTCAAGGATTTCGAACCCTACCGCGGCGAAATCGAAGGGCGGCAGAACGGTTCGCTGATCGCCATGGAAAGCGGGCAAAGCTACGCCTACGCCATCAGCAAGCTGCAAGACCGGGGGCGTTTCTTCATCACCCCGGGCGACGAAGTGTACGCCGGACAGGTAGTGGGGGAGAGCACCCGCGCCGACGACCTGTGCATCAACGTCTGCAAGTCGAAGAAACTGACCAACATGCGCGCCTCGGGAGCCGACGACAAGTCGACCACCGCACCGCCCGTGATCTTCTCGCTGGAAGAGACCCTCGAATACATCCAGGAGGACGAATACGCCGAAATCACCCCCACGTCGATCCGGATGCGGAAAATCCTGCTCAACGAAAACGACCGCAAACGGGCGGGCAAGGCATAAAAGTTTCACGAATTGTCGTACTTTTGTTTGTCCGGGACTGTGGAAGTTCCGGCGAACGGAAAGCCCATTATCCCCTAAACCACTTTCGATATGGCACAAAAAAAGTCTAAATCCATCCATCACTCGCTCGCGTGGGGCATCGCCTCGATCCTTGTAGGGCTTGTGTTTCTGATCCGTCCGAACAATGTTCTCGAAGACATCATCTACCTGTTGGGCATTTTGCTCATCATCGGCGGCATCATCCAGTTCCTCGGTTTTCTGGCCCGTACAAAGGGATGGGAAAACCGCTGGAAATACCTGCCGCTGGCTTCGGTGCTGTCCGTAGCTTTCGGTATTCTGCTGCTGGCCAATCCGCCGCTGTGGAAAGGGTTCGTGTTCGTACTCTTCGGCATTTCGCTGGTACTTTTGGCCGTCAATCAGCTGATCGGGCTGATCCGGATGCAAAAAGCCAAACAAGCCTCGGTACACTGGGGCTATTTCATCTTCCCCTCGTTGATGTTCATGGCCGGCGCCTTTGTCTTCTTCAACCCGTTCGGAACCGAGCGCGTGCTGGTGATTTTCGCCGGAGCGTGGCTGCTGGCCTACGGACTGCTCGAACTCTTCTCGTTCTTCAGCCTGCATAGCCTGGAGGCGCGCCAAAACGACCTGATGAAAGAAAAGAAAAACGCAGAACCGAACAACCAACCGAACGAGCCGGTGAACCCCACCGATGCGGCCGAATAACTCCCGGCTGATCCGAAATAGCGAAAACGCTCCGCAAACGCGGGGCGTTTTTTTATATCTTTGTTCGAAATCCTCGAAATCCGATCCTGTAACACGCCCTCACGATGAAACGAACCTTTCTGCTCGGAATCCTGTGCCTTGGCCAGGCCCTGAGCGCCGCCGCCCAAATCACCGGAACCGTTACCGACAAGCTGAACAAAAAACCCCTTGCGCGGATCGCCGTCAGCGACGGGCTGCATGTGGTCAAAACCGATGCGGCGGGCCGTTTTTCGCTGCCCGACAATCCCAAGGCCCGTTTCGTTTTTGTAACCACCCCCTCGGGATACCAGCCGTCGGGGCGCCACTACATCCCCGTATCGTCGGGTGCGGCGTACCATTTCGAACTGCTGCCCGGCGGCCCTCAAGGAGCCTTCGAATTCATCCAAATCACCGATTCGGAGACCCCCCGCTACGGCCCCTGGATCGACAACCTGAAAGAGTACGTAAAAACCAATCCGACCGCCTTTCTGGTGCACACCGGCGACATTTGCTACACGCCCGGACTCGATTTCCACGCCCGCAACGTCCGCTCCGAGCAGATGGGCCTGCCCACCTATTACACCATCGGGAACCACGACCTGGTAAAGGGCGACTACGGCGAACAGTACTACGAACGGCTGTTCGGCCCGGCCTGGTACTCGTTCGACGCGGGCAACGTCCATTTTCTGGCCCTGCCCATGTTGGGCGGCGACCACCAGCCCTCGTACCGGCGGAGCGATATTCTGGCCTGGATTAAAAACGATTTGAAGCAAGCCGATCCCGCCAAGCGGATCATCATCCTGTGCCACGACCTTTGGTTCCAGGGCGACGACTTGGTATTCAAGGCCAACCGGACCGACAGCATCGACTTTGCCGACTACCCGCTGGAGGCCTATCTGTACGGCCATTGGCACAGCCAGTACGCCCGCCGGGTGGCCGGGGCGATGACCTTCTGCACGTCGACCCCCGACAAAGCAGGGATCGACCATTCGCCCGCCTGTTTCCGGGTGATCAACGTCGATGCGCAGGGGCGCGTAACCGACAAAACCCGCATGCGCTACACCAACATCGATGGGACGTTGACGATGGCCTATCCCACCGAGGCCGACACCCTGACCACGGGCGAAAACCCCCTGCGGGTAACCGCCTACCGAACCGTTTCGCCCACCCGATCGGTACGGGTTGGTGTGGTGCAAAAAGGCAAAGCCGCCGCGTGGACAACGCTCTCCCAGCAAACCGACTGGGCGTGGAGCGGAACCCTGCGTTTCGACCGGCCAGGCGAGCAGCTTTTGCAGGTGGAGGCCCTGTTTGCCGACGGAACCCGTTTGGTGGAACACGCCCGGGTTCAAGTTGAGTCGCCCGCCGATAAGCCCTCTCTGAAATTAGGGGGCGATTGGGCCAACCTGGGCGGCACGGCCGCGCACAACGGCGTTCTGCCCGGTGGCGACGCCTCGCAAGCCCCCCGTTACGTGTGGTCGGCCAACCTCGGCTCCAACGCTTACATGGCCGCTCCGGTGGTCGCCCGGGGGCGTGTGTTCGCCGCCGCCATCGACGACGACAACCTGAAGAATTGCCACATCGCGGCTTTCGACGCCGCTACGGGAAAAGAGCTATGGCGCTACCATACCGAAAATTCGGTACGCAACACCATGGTGTACGACCAAGGGCTGCTCTTTGCCCTGGATCAGGCGGCCAACCTCTACGCCCTGGACGAAGCCTCCGGCCAGTTGCGCTGGAAACAATCGCTTTCCGAGCACATCCTTCCGGTACACCTACAGGGGCTTGCCATTGATGGGGGAGTGCTGTATGCCGGACAGGCGGCCAGTTTTTCGGCCATCGATCCCGCCACGGGGCGCATTATCTGGAAAAACAGCGGCGAAAGCGGCGGCGAGGGAACCACCTCGACCCTGACGGTCGGCGAAGGCGTCGTGCTGGCTTCGAGCCACTGGAACGCGCTTTTTGCACACGACATCAAAGACGGTTCGCTGCTCTGGAAAAAGAACGACCAAAACAGCCGTTTCCGCGACGGTTCGCCCACGATTTACGACGGCAACGTCTACCTGGCCAGCGGCAACCAGCTTTCGCTGATCAATCCCCGCTCGGGCGACGTGCTTAAACAGGCCGCGACCGATTTTTCGCTGCACGCCGCAACGGCCCCCGTGGTAACCCGCGACCGCGTGTATGTGGCTACGGCCGACAAAGGCGTGGCAGCGTTCAACCGCCTGACCTTTAAGCAAGAATGGAATTACAACACCGCTCCGGCGATGGTCTACACGGTTCCCTACACGCAGAACTATGAATGCACGGTCGAAACGTCGCCGGTACTGATCGGCAATACGTTGGTCTTCGGCGCTTCGGACGGCCACCTGTACGGGGTGGATGCCGCTACGGGCCGTTTCTGCTGGAAACGCAACCTGGGCGCACCCATCATCGCCTCGGCGGCCGTGAGTGGAAACGCGATGTTCGTACTCGATTTCTCGGGCAACCTCTACTGTTTCGTGTTTGGCGCGGCTGAAAAAGTTGATCGATAGAATAAAAACGGTTACAAAAAATCCAAAACAGGGATAAAATCCGTCTACTTGGAGAGATCGTAAATCCTTTAATCCCGTTTCCCGTGAGAATCCGCACCCTGTTATTGTTTTTGGCCGCCTTTGCCACCAACGCACCCTCTTTTGCGGTCGAAACAGCCATAAAGACCGTCATTAAAGGCACGGTGGTTGGAAGGCCCGAAAGCAAACAGATCGCCATACTGCCCACAGGGGCCGACCCTCGCCTGGTCGGCGCACGCGTACCTGTCTCGGACGGCAAATTCGAATACGAGATCACTACCGACTGCGTTAGGGCCTACGATCTTATCTTCGTGGACGAATTGGAACGCGGAGCATTCAGGCCCGCCACGATCTTTACCGACGGAGGGGCGATCCACGTAACGCTTCACGATCAAGGGCATTACGACGACAATTCGGTACAGGGCAGTAAAACCTACGATGAATACACGCAACTGCAGGAACAAGAGAAGAAACTTTTCGATCTGGATGCTGTATACAGCCGCATGCAAGCGCTGGAAGACAAGGGGAGACTATCCCCTAAAGCGCTGGAACTGCTTACCCGGGTCGAGGCGTTGCCCCAAACGGAGAAAAATAACACGCGCGACAGCCTGATGGCTGTTTTCAGGAATTTGTCGCCCGAAGAACGGTATTCGCCGGCATATCATTCGTTGGAAAACGAAGCGAAAGCGTTGTTTCAAAAACGGTACGCATGGAGCGAGAAAACCGTTTCCGAAACGCCCTCCATTGCCGCCTATCACTTGTGGGTACAATACCTGCGCATAGCATTGCAGGACAAAAAATTGGAGAAGTTTCAAGCGCCCCGCCTTTCGGTCAACCTTGCCGAAGCCCTGTCGGTATTTGCGATCATGGAGGCGAAATACCCCGGCCACCCCTACACCAAGGAGGCTAAAACCATCCTTTTCGCGCTCAATAACATCAACGTGGGCGGCCAATACGTGGATTTCTCCGCGCCCGACCTGCAAGGAAATAGGGTGCGGCTTTCCGACCAGATCGCGGGCAAAGTGGCGCTGATCGACCTGTGGGCGTCGTGGTGCGGCCCCTGCCGCCAAAAATCGATGAGCATGATCCCCGTGTACGAAAAGTACAAAGACCGGGGGTTTGCCATCGTGGGCGTGGCGCGGGAACGCAACGATACCAAAGCGATGGAAGCGGCCATCAAAAGGGACGGATATGCCTGGCTTAACCTGGTGGAACTCAACGACCAACAAAACATATGGTACACCTATGGCGTGGGCAACGGAGGGGGAGCCCTCTTCATGGTAGACCAGGCCGGCAAAATAGTAGCCATAGACCCCACCGCCGAAGAGGTCGAGACCCTGCTCGGGCGATTATTGAAGTAATTTCCGCCTCGTTTTTCATCGAATTTCGCCGAAGTTCACCAAAGCCCGCCAGGAAAGAATAAAGAGAGCCACCCGGACGGGGTGGCTCTCCTTGTTTGGTTTTGCGAAAGGGTGGCTATTCGACCGCAACGCCGCGCTCTTCGAGCAGGGCCAGGCCCACCTCCTTGAGCTTGTATTTCTGGATCTTGCCGCTGGCGGTCATCGGGTAGCCGTCGACAAAGAAAATGTACTTCGGTATTTTGTAGCGGGCGATGCGGCCGCGGCAGAAGGCCTTGATGTCCTCTTCCCGAAGTGTCGCCCCTCCCTTTACGCGGATGTAGGCGGCTACTTGTTCGCCGTACTTGGGGCTGGGAATGCCGGCCACTTGTACGTCTTCGATCTCGGGCATTTGGTACAGGAAGTTCTCGATCTCGCGCGGATAGACGTTTTCGCCGCCACGGATGATCATCTCTTTGATGCGGCCCGTGATTTTGAAATAACCGTCCTTGTCCATCACGCCCAAGTCGCCCGAATGGAGGTAGCCTTCAGAGTCGATCGCGGCGGCCGTAGCCTCGGGATTTTTGTAGTAGCCCATCATCACGTTGTAGCCCCGGCAGCAGACCTCGCCGATGGTGTCGGGCGGGCAGACGGCTCCGGTGGCGGGGTCTTTGATCACCACGTCGACAAAGGGCAGGGCGCGTCCCACGGTGGTGGAGCGGATGTCGGGCGAGTCGGTTACGCGCGTTGCGGTCATCCCGGGCGAGGTTTCGGTCAGGCCGTATACGATGATGATGTCGCTGCAATGCATCCGGGCCATCACCTGGTTCATGTACTCGATGGGGCAGGGGGCTCCGGCCATGATGCCGGTGCGCAGCGAGGTGAGGTCGAACAGCTCGAACATGGGGTGGTTCAGTTCGGCCACGAACATGGTGGGAACGCCGTAAATGGCCGTGCAGCGCTCTTTTTGCACCGAGGCCAGCACTTTCAGCGGGTCGAAATCTTCGATAATTACCATCGATGCGCCGTGGGTAACCACCGCGCACAGCCCCAGCACGCAGCCGAAGCAATGGAACAGCGGCACGCACAGCAACAGCTTGTCCTGCGGAGTGTACTGCATGCAATCGCCAATGGTGAGTCCGTTGTTGAGGATGTTGTGGTGGGTGAGCATCACCCCTTTGGGGAATCCGGTGGTTCCCGAGGTGTACTGCATATTGACCACGTCGTAGCAGTGGGTGCGGGCGTGGGCCTCCTTGAAGAGTTCGGCGGGGATTTGCCCCCCCAGCAGGAACAGCTCGGCCGTGTTGTACATTCCGCGGTACTTTTCGGCGCCCATGTACACCACGTTGCGCAGGGCGGGCAGGCGCTCGCTGCGCAGGTGGCCGCGTTCCGAGGTTTTGAGTTCCGGGACGATCTCGTTGATGATCTGGATGTAGTCGCTGTCGCGGTAGCCGTTCATCAGGCACATGGTGTGGATGTCGGCGTTCTCCATCATGTAGGCGACTTCCGAGGTCTTGTAGTTGGTGTTGACCGTTACCAGTACGGCGCCGATTTTCGAACAGGCGAACATCAGGGTCAGCCAGTCGGGTACGTTCTTGGCCCACACGCCCACTTTATCGCCGTGGCGCACGCCGATGTGGAGCAGCCCTTTGGCGAATTTTTCGGCCCGCTCGTCGAACTGGGAGTAGGTGAGCCGGAAGTTCCGGTCGGTGTAGATGATGAAGTCGCTGTCGGGTTGTGTTTTGCACCACTGCTCCAGCATCCCGTGCAGGGTTAGCTCGGTAAGTTCCATAAAACGAGTGGGGGAGGCTAGTAAGGGGTGTAGATGGTGGCCAGCACAAGCGCGCGGGTGTCGCGTTCGTTGCCCAGGTAGTGGGGGACGATCGAGTCGAAGTAGACGCTGTCGCCCACCGAAAGGGTGTGCTTGTCGTTGCCGTAGTAGAAGACGATTTCGCCGTCGAGTACAAAAAGGAACTCTTCGCCCTCGTGTTCCGAACGCAATTCGGGATGATCGGCGCTGTTGGGCTTGACCGCAATGACCAACGGCTCCATGTGGCGGTCGCTTTTGTCTTTGGCCAGCGAGAAGAAACGCAGGTGGGCGCTGTCCTCGGCATCCGGCCCCGAGAACGAGGGGAATTCGTTGACCTCGCGGCGGCGGTTGATAACGGCTCCCGTATTCTCCTGTCCGTCGAGCAGGGTGCCCAGTCGGGATCCCAGGGCCCGCGAGATGCGGATCAGGACGCCCAGCGAGGGGATGGAGCGGTTGCTTTCGATTTCAGTGAGTTTTTCAACGCTTACGTTGCTGCGGGCCGATAACTCTTCGAGGGTGAGTTCTTGCTCTTCGCGCAGTTGTTTGACAACTTTACCTATGATCGCTAACATGTTTTTCCGGTTTTGGCAAAACAAAGTTGCTTCAACACGGCCCGTTTTGGAAAGCTATTTTGATGGCTATTACGATGCCCAACGAACCGTATTTTAGTTTAAATAACTATATAATAACACATTAAATATGCTAAAAAAAAGAGAGCCAGCGTAAAAATCCGGCTCTCTTTTTTCGTTAAACAGCTCTTTTAGTCCCTTTCTCCTCAGGGGACAGGGCCGTTATTCGGGCTGAACCACGCGCAGGTGTTCGCCGGTGTGCTGTTTTACGTCCTCTTTCCAGGCGTCGCTGTAGCCGGGGAAGAGGGGCGAGACCGGAATGTTGGCTCCGTTGCCGTTGTCGATAAAAACCCCTTCCGAGGACTCTTTCTTCGTGTTCCCGTCAATGAATTTCACCAGCAGGTAGTGATCGAGCTCCACCCAGCTTTGGAACAGTCCCTGGGCCGAATTGACGCAGTAGTCGGTCAAAAACTCGATGGCCCGGGCCGGATCCTGTTTATACAGGGTGGCGGCCACCTGATCGATTGCTGTCTGTTCGCCCATCCGGGCCTGTTCGTAACGATCCATCGCCCGTTTGATGTCGGGGTGGATGTGGTTGTAGCGCAGGTAGCCGAAGTTGGTTACGCGGTTTACGGCCCAAAACATCGACGTGGACGAATACTGGGTCATGTGGCCGTTGCGCGAATCGTAGGCCCACGGCACGCGGTTGATGCCGCAGTAGAAGGGCGTAAGCGGCGAACTGTCGGCATCGTCCACCCCGAACCACAGCACCCCGCCCACCGGGTCGGGCAGCCAGCTGCGACACTCGCCCACATACCACCAGCCGGTTTGCTGGGTGGCGATGGCGCGTTCGTTGGTAAACTCGTCGCCGTCCACCTTGAAGGTCATCGGCCGCCAGCGGTAGGGCAGCAGGTTGCCGCCCGCACCGGGATCGGAGGTCATGTTCAGGGGAGTCCCCTCGTAGTGGTTGCGCATGAAGGCGGCCACGTCGCTCACGTCCAGCTTGCGGTCGGGGAAAACCCAAAGCGGCATTCGGTTTTTAGGGTTCTTGCCCAGCGCGTAGTCCAGATACTGGTCCATGCCGGGTGCGATTTGACGGAAAACGCTCCAAACACGCGCTTCGCAGCCGCGCATTCCACTGAAATCGAACGGATTGTATACTTCCGAGAAGCTGAACTCCTCGTCCTTGCCGTTGAAAAGGCCCTCGGCCCGGGCAAACGAGATCACGTCCCGCGAGCAGAGGTAATTCGGGTCGCCCGTGGGAATCGAGGTGATGCGCGACTGGTTGGCATGGGCCGACACCGCGCCGTCGGGCAGGCGCACGGCCGCCCAAACAGCTCCCTTGTTCACGTTTTGGCCCTTGACCATTTTGGTTCCCTTGCCGATGATTTCGAGGATCCACACCTCCGTCGGGTCGGCGATCGAGATCGATTCGCCCGACGAGGCATAGCCGTAGCGAGTTACCAGGTCGATCATCACGTCCAACGCCTCGCGCGCCGTCTTGGCACGCTGCAGAGCCACGTACATCAGCGAACCGTAGTCCATGACGGCGGTGGTATCGACCAGCCGTTCGATCCCCCCCCAGGTGCTTTCGCCGATCAATACCTGATGCTCGTTCATGTTGCCCACCACCGAGTAGGTATGGGCCACTTCGGGAATCTGGCCGAGGTACTTCCCCGTGTCCCACTCGTAAATTTTGCGCATGGCTCCGGCGGGGTGGTCGGCAGCCGGATAGGAATACAGCGCACCGTAGAGCGTGTGCGAGTCGGCCGAGTAGCTCACCATCGTCGAACCGCTTTTCGACGCGCCGCGGGTTACCAATACGTTCGTGCAGGCCCAGGCGGGCGAGGCGGTCAACAGGGAGAGGGCAAAAAAAGCCAGCAGGGTGCTTGTTTTCTTCATTGGAAAGGTCTAATTTTGTTTGTCGAAGAGGCAAATATAGCCTCTTTTTTCGAGACTCCGACCATGATTCGCGACCGCCTGCTCCAACTGCGCAACACCCTTCCCGCGGGGGTCGAGTTGGTGGCCGTGTCGAAATTCCAGCCCAACGAGGCCATTATGGAAGCCTACCGGGCCGGGCAGCGGATCTTCGGCGAAAGCCGTCCGCAGGAGCTGGCGGCCAAAGCCGCCGAGCTGCCCAAAGACATCCGCTGGCACTTGGTAGGCCATCTGCAAACCAACAAAATCAAGCTCATTTTGCCCGTCGTCGAGTTGATCCACTCGGTCGATTCGCTCCACCTGGCCCGGGCCATCGACCAAGAGGCCGAAAAGATCGGCCGCACGGTGGACATCCTGCTCCAACTGCACATTGCGCGCGAGGAGAGCAAATTCGGATGGAGGGCCGGCGACTTGGAACAACTTTTGCAGCAAAAGGCGTTTGAACCGTTCACCCACCTCCGACCCCGCGGACTGATGGGCATGGCCACCTACACCGATGACACCGGACAAATTGAACAGGAATTCGCAGACCTCGAAGCCACGTACCTTCGCTTTCGGGAGCGCTATTTCCCTTCGTTCGATACCCTGTCGATGGGGATGTCCGGCGACTACCCGCTGGCCCTGCGCCATGGAACCACCCTTGTGCGGATCGGAACCGACCTGTTCGGAAACCGCTGACAATCTTTATTAATCTCATTATCCCATGAAACGAATAGAAACCACCTACCTGGGCCTGAAACTCAAATCGCCCGTCGTGCTAAGCAGCTCGGGAATGACAGCCACCCTCGACCGCATTTGCCAGGCCCATCAGGCCGGAGCCGGAGCCGTGGTCCTGAAATCGATTTTCGAAGAGCAAATCCTGCACGAAGCCGCCCAGATCGACCAATACAGCGACTACCCCGAAGCGGCCGACTACATCAGCCGCTACGTGTCGGAAAACAGCCTGGGCCAGTACGTCCATCTGATCCGCGACGTAAAGGCCGAGTGCCCCTCCCTGCCGGTGATCGCCAGCATCCACTGCCACCGAAGCGGCAAATGGGTCAACTTTGCCAAAACCCTCGAAGCCGCGGGCGCCGACGCGCTGGAGCTGAACATCGCCCTGCTGCCCACGGACAAGGAGATCGACGGGACGGTGTTTGAACACCATTACCTCGAAATTGTCGAGGCCGTGAAAGCCGCCACCTCGCTGCCGCTAGCCGTCAAACTCGGGCAGGGATTCACCAATCCGCTGGCCATCGTCCGCGAACTTTACTACCGGGGCGTGAAGGGAGTAACGCTCTTCAATCGTTTCTACCCCCTCGATTTCGACATCGAATCGGGCAGGGTAAAGGCGGGCGAGATTTTCAGCCACCCGAGCGAACTGTCGAACGTGCTGCGCTGGGCCGGACTGGTCAACGCCCAACTTCCCCTGATCGACGTGGCCGTTTCGACCGGCATCCACGACGGCAAAGGAGCCGTGAAAGCCCTGCTGGCCGGAGCGGCCGCCGTTGAAGTGGCCAGCGTGGTGTACGAGAAAGGCACCGCCGTGATCGAACAGATGAACCAATTTATCCGCGAATGGATGGAGCGCCATCATCACCACACGATCGCCGATTTTGCCGGATCGATGAACGCCGAACGGATCGGCGACACGCAAGCCTACGAACGGATCCAATTCATGAAGTACTACTCGAACCACGAACGGTAGTCCATCCCACCCCCCCTCTAAAATTTCCCGCTTTCTATGCAAGAAGCCCACGATGTAGTGATCCGATTTTCCGGCGATTCGGGAGACGGCATGCAGCTCACCGGAACGCTCTTCAGCGACACGTCGGCCCTGATGGGCAACAGCATCGCCACGTTCCCCGATTTTCCGTCCGAAATACGCGCTCCCCAAGGAACCGCAGCCGGCGTATCGGGTTTTCAGGTTCACATCGGCAGCCAGCCGGTACTCACCTCGGGCGACTATTGCGACCTGCTGGTGGCCATGAATCCCGTGGCGCTGAAGGTCAACCGCCAATGGCTCAAAAAGGGAGCCACCATCCTGTGCGACATCGACAGCTTTACCGAAAAAGCGCTCGAAAAGGCGGGACTCGGCACCGAAGATCCCTTTGCCGAACTGGCCCTGACCGACTACAACATCATTCAGGCCCCCATCACCTCGATGACCCGCGAAGCACTGGCCGCCACCGGCCTCGACGCCCGAAGCGTGGCCAAATGCAAAAACATGTTCGCGCTGGGAGTCTGCTACTACCTGTACGACCGCCCTACGGAACACACCGAACGCTACCTGGAGCATAAATTCAAGAAACGCCCCGAACTGGCCGAAGCCAACCGACTGGCCCTGCAGGCAGGCATCAATTTCGCCGCCAACAGCCACCAATTCGCCTCCACGTGCCAGGTTCCCGCGGCGGAACTTCCCAAGGGGCTTTACCGCACCATTTCGGGCAACCAGGCCGTTGCGTGGGGTTTGATCGCCGCCAGCGAAAAGTCGGGCCGGTCGCTCTTTTGCGGTTCGTACCCCATCACCCCCGCCACCTCGATCCTCGAAGAGCTGGCCAAACGGAAAGACTTGGGCGTGAAAACCCTGCAGGTCGAGGACGAAATAGCCGGCATCTGTACGGCCATCGGCGCGTCGTACGCCGGCAATCTGGGCGTAACCACCACCTCGGGTCCGGGGCTGTCGCTGATGTCCGAAGCGCTGGGGCTGGCCGTGATGACCGAGCTGCCGCTGGTAGTGGTCAACGTACAGCGCGGAGGCCCCTCGACGGGACTCCCCACCAAAACCGAACAGGCCGACCTGTCGCAAGCCCTGTGGGGCCGCAACGGCGAGTGTCCGTTGGTGGTGATGGCCGCCACCAGTCCGTCGCAATGTTTCGACGCCGCATTCACCGCGGCCCGTGTGGCGATGGAACACATGACCCCCGTGCTGCTGCTCTCGGACGGCTACATCGCCAACGGTTCCGAAGCGTGGCTCATCCCCTCCACGAACGACTATCCGGCTATCCATCCGCCGCTGATTACCGAGCGGCCCGAAGAGGGCTACCTGCCTTATAAACGCGACGCCGAACGGCTGGCCCGCAGTTGGGCGTTGCCGGGAACTCCCGGTTGCGAACACCGTGTGGGCGGGTTGGAGAAAGATTTTGTCAAGGGAAGCGTATCGCACGACCCCCAAAACCACCAGCGGATGGTTGAGACGCGGGCGGCCAAAGTGAACCGCGTGGCCGATTTCCTGCCGGAACAGACCGTGTACGGCGACCCGCAGGGCCAACTGCTCGTGGTGGGGTGGGGCGGCACCTACGGCGGACTGCGCAGCGCGGTGGACGAACTGCGGGCCGAAGGCAAAAGCGTTTCGCACTGCCACTTCGCCCAAATCCATCCCCTGCCGCGCGGGGTCGAAGCGATTTTCGAACGCTTCGACCGAATCGTGGTATGCGAGCTGAACGCCGGACAATTCGCCAACTATTTGCGCATGAGTTTTCAAAAATTCAACTATCTGCAATACAATAAAATACAAGGATTACCTTTCACCGTGATCGAACTGAAGCAACACTTTAGTTCATTGCTTTCAACCCCCGAAAAATAAGCGCATAATGACCTTTAGATACACCCCCCAGGATTTCAAGTCGGATCAAGAGGTAAAATGGTGTCCGGGCTGCGGCGATCACGCCATCCTCACCTCGACCCTCAAAGCCCTGCCCGAAGTGGCCGAGGCGCTGAACTACGGCCACGAGCGATTTACGTTCGTGTCGGGCATCGGCTGTTCGAGCCGTTTTCCCTACTACCTGCAAACCTACGGGTTTCACGGCATCCACGGCCGTGCGGCGGCGCTGGCTACCGGCGTGAAAGTGGCCAACCCCACGCTGTCGGTATGGATGGCCACGGGCGACGGCGACTCGCTGGCCATTGGCGGCAACCACTTTATCCACGCCATTCGTCGCAACATCGACATCAACATCCTGCTGTTCAACAACCAAATCTACGGCCTGACCAAGGGACAGTATTCGCCCACCTCGCCGTTGGGCAAGATCACCAAAACGTCGCCTTTCGGCACCGTCGAACACCCCTTTTCGCCGGGTGAAATCGTGTTGGGTGCGCGTGGAACTTTCTTCGCCCGCTCGGTCGACGTCGAGGTGGAGCTGACCAAGGAGTGCCTGGTGGCGGCGGCTAAAAACGACGGGACTTCGGTGGTGGAAATTCTGCAAAATTGCGTGATTTTCAACGACAAAGCCTACGACACCTACCTGAACCGAGAGGTGCGCGACGACCAGACCATCGTGCTGCGCCACGGCGAACCGATGATCTTCGGCCGCGAACGCAACAAGGGGCTGATCCTCGACGGATTGAAACTCAAGGCGGTAACCATCGGCGAAAACGGCATCACGCGCAGCGATGTTCTGGTACACAACGCGCAGGAACCCAATCCGGGGATCCACATGATGCTGGTGAACATGAAAGCGCCCGAACTGCCCGTCGCCCTGGGCGTGATCCGCTGCGTGAGCGACCAAACCTACGACGACTGCGTGCGCGACCAACTGATCGAGGTGCGCCAGCGGGCCAAAATCTTCAACGTCGACCAGCTGCTCCACAGCGGCGAAACGTGGGAGGTGAAATAACCCCTCCGTCCGAAACGGAACCTATCGTGAACCGCCGTTCCCGCCAAAAGCGGGAACGGCGGAAACGTATGTATCCATCATGCACATTCCGCGCGAATTCACAAAGAGGGGAGGGCCGGGCCAGAGGCCAATGATGCGGCCGCGTAAATAGCCCTACAAATAATCGCGCGGCCCGCGATAAATCGTCAGCGGATATCGACCCAGCGGCCGATCACGTCGATTTGCGGCGCGGTATGGTCTCCCGCGAACCCGCGCAGGTCGTCGCAGCCGATCGTTTGCAGGTAGCAATCCAGGTAAGGCTTCGAGAGCGGCGCATAACTCCAGTGCCACGGTTCGTCGGCATATCCTTTGGTTCGTCCGGGCGAGTAGGGCTGAAAAAATCCATATTCCGCAGCGTGGGCGGTCAGCCAGCGGTATATCCGGCGGCCCTTGCGCTTTTCGAAATAGGCCGGTTCCACGCTGTTCAGGTCCATATCGGTTCCCCAATGGTGCCGCGAAGTCCCCGGCATGGAGCTGTATTGCAGGATGTCGACGGCGCGGAGCGTGTCGTTCAGCACGGAACGCTCGGTGGCGTTCCATTTGCGTTCCCACAGGAAAACCTGTCGCTCGAAGGGACGGTAGGCCGAAACGATGGTTAGCCGGATCCGTTTCCTGCGGGCCGCCCGCTGCATGCGGTCGAAGGCTTCCGAGGCCTCGCGCCGCAGGATATAACCATCCTCGCGCACCGCCCAATGCAGGGTGTCCTGCGCCACCGCCGCTTTGCCGAGCAACTCGTCGCGGCTTTGCGAACGGGCGGAAAACGGAACGCCCAGCAACAGGGCCAGCAAAATGACAATCCGGTACATCGGGGAGGTGTTGGAACAGGCGGGGTGGATGGAAAAAGTGGAGAGGTTTTCCTGTTCCTCTCCACCGTATTAGCGTTTTATTTGCGTCTGGCCTGTTGTTGCTGCTGTTTTTGCATCTCTTCCAGGCGTTCCTGCCATTTCGATTTTTTACGCGGCTTTTTGGCGTTCTCTTTCATTTGGGCATGGAGTTTTTTGTCGTCCACCAGCGAGCGGAAGGCGACCGTCTGCCCGATGGTGATGACGTTCGAAAGCAGGTAGTAGTAGCTCAGCCCGGCCGAGTAGTTGTTGAACCACAGCAGCAGCATCACGGGCATCAGGTAGAGCATCATGAACTTCATGCCGGGCATTTGGTTGTTGCTCATGCCGGCCGTTTGCGAGAAGTTGATCTTCGACGAGAGGTACACCGACACGGCCATCAGCAACGTGAAGAGGCTGATGTGGTCGCCATAGAACGGAATGTTGAAAGGCAGGTTCAGGATGCTGTCGTACGACGACAGGTCGTCGGCCCACAGGAACGATTCGCCGCGCAGCTCGATCGAGGCGGGGAAGAAGCGGAACATGGCGATCAGGATCGGCATCTGGATCAGCAGCGGCAGGCATCCGCCCATGGGGTTGACCCCCGCCGAGCGGTAGACCTCCATGGTGGCCTGCTGTTTCTTCATCGCATCCTCTTTCTTGGGATACTTTTCGTTGATTTTGTCGATGTCGGGCTTCAGCACGCGCATTTTGGCGGTCGACAGGTACGACTTGTAGGTGAGCGGGAAGATTACGATCTTGATCAACAGGGTGAGGATCAGGATAATCAGCCCGAAACTGGCAATGTGTCCGCCCAGGAAGTCGAACACGGGGATCACCACCCAGCGGTTGATCCAGCCGATGATCCACCAGCCGAGCGGCACCAGTTTTTGGAACTCCAGGTCGCCGTATTTTTTGAGTACCGAGTATTTGTTCGGCCCGAAATAGAACGTCAGGTCGTAGCCCTGGGTGTTCAGTTGGTAGGGGAGGGTGAGTTCGGCCTTGAAGGCTTTGATCAGGGTGTCGGTGGGCTGGAACGTCTCGTAGGCGATGTGCGAGGCGGAGAAAGACTCCTTGGCCACGAGAATCGACGAGAAGAACTGCTGTTTGAAAGCCACCCAGTTTACCTTGGTGGTAATCTCTTCCTCTTTGCGGCCGGTTCCCGCACCCAGCTCCTCGATCGTGGTCTCGCTCGGGGTGCGGTAGGCGACCGTGGTGTAGTTGTTTTCGTTGTCGAACCCCTTTTCCTGCTTGGGAGCCAGCAGGGCCCAATCGACCACAAGGTCGGGCTGGTTGCGGGGAATCACGCCCTCCAGGTGGGAAAGATCGATCCGGAAATCGAGGCCGTAGTTGGGCTTGAGCGTGTAGACGAAGTCGAGGTACGAGGCCGAATCGACGCGCAGGCGGTACACCGCGTGTTCGGCGCTGCTTTCGGCCAGTTCAAAGTAGTAATCGGCCGTGTGGATGGGCTGGGGCAGGCACAGGTTGTTCAGTCCGAAAGTCGATCCGTCGGGACGGAACAGCATCAGCGAGTCGCCCTTGTAGGTTTTGTACTCCTTCAACCGCACCGAGGCCACGCGCCCCCCCTTGTTCGACAGGGAGATACGCACCTGGTCGTTTTCCAGTACCGAAAATTGCTCCTTGCCCTGACGGGCGGCCGTCAGCGTGCCCGCGGCGGGTTGTTGCAGCGTATCGGACTGCGCGGCGGCAGCCTGGACAAACAGGCTGTCGGGCGCTGTGGCGGGTTCGTTTTCGGCCACCACGGGACGGTTGGCCAGCTCGATCGAATCGAGCCGCTGCTGTTCCTTTACCCGTTCGGCGTATTGTTTGTTGTTGTACCAGCTGAATCCAAAAAGGATTACGCCTGCCGAAAGCAGGAAGATCAGGGTGTTTTTATTCATCTGACTGAAGAGGCTATTTTACGGAGTGGTGAATGGCGGCTTTAACGAAGTCGACAAAGAGCGGGTGAGGATTCACCACCGTGCTTTTGTACTCGGGGTGGTACTGCACGCCCACATACCAGGGGTGCGAGGGGATTTCGACCACTTCGACCAAACCGGTCTCGGGGTTGATGCCCGTGGCCGACATGCCGCCTTTTTCGAAAGCGGCGAGGTAGCGGTCGTTGAATTCGTAGCGGTGGCGGTGGCGCTCCGAGATGTTGCACTCGCCGTAGGCCTGCATCGCTTTCGACCCTTCTTTCAACACGCAGGGATAGGACCCCAGACGCATGGTGCCACCCTTTTCGGTAACGCCCTTTTGTTCTTCCATCAGGTCGATCACGGGTTCTGCGGTAACGCCCGTTTCGGTCGAGCTTGCATCTTTGATTCCCAATACGTTGCGTGCAAATTCAATCACGCCGCACTGCATCCCGAGGCAAATACCGAAGAACGGTATGCGGTTCTCGCGGGCGTATTTCACGGCGGCGATCTTTCCTTCGATGCCGCGGTCGCCGAAGCCGGGGGCCACGAGGATCCCGCTCATGCCGCCAAGCAGTTTCGGGGCGGTGGCGTCGGTTACTTTTTCGGCTTTCACGTAGTGCAGCTTTACTTTGACCTGGTTCACGGCGCCGGCGTGGATGAAGGCTTCGTTGATCGACTTGTAGGCGTCGGGCAGTTCGATGTATTTTCCCACAAGGGCAATGTTGACCTCGCCTTTGGGTTCTTTGATCTTATCGACGAACTGGCGCCATTCGGTCAGATCGACCGGGCGGCCGGTGTCGAGTCCCAATTTGCGCAGGGCCACGATGTCCATTTTCTGATCGAGCAGCCGCAACGGCACTTCGTAGATGGTGCTCACATCGACCGATTCGACCACGGCGTCGCGTTCCACGTTGCAGAACAGGGCCACTTTGTGTTTTACCTCGTCGGTGAGCGACTGTTCGGTCCGCAGCACCAGGATGTCGGGTTGCAGCCCGTTTTCGAGCAGCATTTTCACGGAGTGCTGCGTGGGTTTGGTTTTCAATTCGCCCGAGGCGCGCATGAAAGGGATCAGGGTGAGGTGTACCACCAGCGTGTTGCCGAACCCGAGTTCGTAGCGCAACTGGCGTACGGCTTCGATGTAGGGCAGCCCTTCGATGTCGCCGACCGTGCCGCCGATTTCGGTGATCACCACGTCGTATTTTTCTTTGCTTCCGAGCAACTGGATGCGTCGTTTGATCTCGTCGGTAATGTGGGGAATCACCTGCACGGTTTTGCCGAGGAACTCGCCGCGGCGTTCCTTGTTGATTACGCTTTGGTAGATCCGTCCGGTGGTTACGCTGTTGGCTTGCGCGGTGGGTTTGCCCAAAAAGCGTTCGTAGTGTCCCAGGTCGAGGTCGGTTTCGGCCCCGTCTTCGGTCACGTAGCACTCGCCGTGTTCGTAGGGATTGAGTGTTCCCGGATCGACGTTGATGTAGGGGTCGAGCTTTTGGATGGTTACGGAATAACCGCGCGCTTGCAGCAACTTGCCGAGCGAGGCGGAGATGATGCCTTTTCCGAGCGAGGAGGCAACCCCTCCGGTAACAAAAATGTATTTGGTTTTTGATTTCATAAACAGGGTGGAGGACTATGCTTCTTCGGTTTCGTTGTTGGATGTTGTCTCTTCGTCGGGACCCGCGGTCTCGGCCGAAGCGGTGTATTGGGTCTCCTCCTGGTCGAGGGTGAGATCGCCCGGGGCCGTAATTTCGGGATTTTCCACGCCGACGGGTTCGTCATCGGCCGTGGCGGCGAGGTCTTCGGCTACGGTCGGTTGTTCCGGGGCGGGTTCGGCTTTGGGCTTGGCCAGTTCGGGATGGTCGATCAGCTTGATCTTATCGATCAGCGTGGCGATCTGTTCTTTGGCTTTGTTGATCTTGTTTTGCACTTCGTTCACCAGCGCCTCGGCATTCTTCGACTTGGAGAAGAAACCGATGTTGTTTTCCCACACCTGGATATCGGCTTCGAGCTGTTTGAGCTTCTGGTAAAGCCGTTCGCGCTCCTGGTTCACTTTGCGGACGCCTCCGGCACGGATTTGCGAAACTTTCTCCTGGAAGTTCCTCATGTGGTGTTCGCGTTCTTCGCCGCGCAGTTGCCCGAAGAGCTGGTCCATGACCTTTTTGTACTCGGTCTGGATCGCCTCTTTCTGTTTGATGGGGACGAATCCGATCTCGGCCCATTGACGCTGGTAGGCTTTGATTTTGTCGAAACTTACTTCAACTTTTTCTTTCGCCAAACCGGCTAAATCGGAGAGCATCTGCTTTTTAGCTTCAAGGTTTTCGGCCAGTTTCTCTTCTTGCTCGCCAAAATGTTCGGCTTTGCGCTTGAAGAACTCGTCGGCGGCCGAACGGAAACGTTTCCAAACGGCTTCGGATTGTTTGCGCGAGGTGAGGCCGATCTCTTTCCATTTTTTCTGGAGTTCGATCAGCGCCTCGGTGGTGCCTTTCCAGTCGTCGCTCTCCTTGAGCGCTTCGGCCTGTACGCAAAGGTCTATCTTGGCTTGCAGGTTGTCGGCGTTTTCGCTGCGAAGCTCCTTGTAGTAGGCGTGCTTGGCCGAGAAGAAACGGTCGCATGCCGCACGGAAACGGTTGTATATCTTGGTGTTTTCCTTGCGGGGGCCAAAGCCGATGGTTTTCCACACCTTTTGCATCTCGACCACCTGGTTCGAGGCGTCTTCCCACTCCTTGCGGCTGGTGTACACCCCGTCGGCCACCTCTTCGCACTTGACGCAAAGTTCGGTCTTGAGTACCAGATTCTGCTCCTGCTCGGCCTTGAGGGCTTCGTAATAGGACTGATGGCGTTTGTTGATGGCCGAACTGGCGGTTTTGAACCGTTCCCAAAGGGCCTCTTTGTATTCGGTGGCCACGGGGCCTATCTCGCGCCAGCGTTCGTGCAGTTGCTGGAGTTTTTGGAAAGCGTCCAACACCGAGGGGTCGAGCGAAAGGGCCTCGGCCTCTTCGGCCAGCAGGATTTTGGCCTCGTAGTTTTTCTTCAGGTCCAGGTCCCGAAGTTCTTTGTTGATCTTGACGTAGTTGTAGAAATTTTCGACGTGGTGGTGGTAGGTTTCCCACAAATCGCGCACGTGTTCCTGGGCTACCACCCCGGCGTCTTTCCAGCGTTGCTGCAGTTCGCGGAATGCCTGGAAGGTGTTTCCGACGGTTTCGTTCGAATCGATCAACTCTTTCAATTCGTTGATGATACGCACTTTGGCCTCGTAGGCGCGCTGTTTTTCCAGATCGAGGTTTTTAAGGAACTCGTCCCGTTTGTCGCGGTAAAGGCCCAGCAGGTCTTTGAAGCGGGCTTCGAGGGGGTTTTCGGCCGGAACGAACTCTTCGGCATTGCCTCCCTCGGCCACGAAACGGGCGAGCTGACTTTCGAAATCGGCCCGAACGGCTTTGTAAAAGGCTACTTTGATGGATTCGACCTCTTCGCGCAGGCTCTGAACCGGCTTGCTTTGCAGGATCGAGGTAAAGAGTTCCAGGATTTCGGAGGGGTCTTTACCGGTGTATGGATTGGGCTTTTCCGAGATTTCGGCGCCCTCTTCGGCGGGTTCTTTCGCTTCGATGGAGGGTTTTTCTTCCTCGGCAGTCGGTTCTTCGGCAGGGGGGGCGGGTTCCTCGGTTTCGGCGGGGTTTTCCTGCGGAGCCGCGGGGGCTTCGACGGATTCGCCGGCCGGTTCTTCCGGCTCTTCGGCGGGCGGCGCAGGGGATTCTGCTACGACAGGTTCTTGCGGAGCGGGAGTTTCTGCGGAGGTTTCGGGTTCGGAAACTTCGGCGGTGATTTGAGGGGGCTGGGTAGCTTCGACGTTCTGTTCGTCGAACGGCTCCTGAACGGGAGCGGGGGTTTTGTCTGGGGCGGCCATGACAGTTGGGGTTTAAGGGTAAACAAACACTCGGGACGGATTGCTCCAAGCCCGACTTACAAATTTACGCCTTTTTTCGAGTTTTGAAAACGACTTTCCCGAAATTTGTACTACGTAGTAGCCCTTATCGCTTCCCCTGAGTATCTCGCGGGTCGTTCGACCGGTGGAATTGTCGACCGTTCGTCGGTTACCGCAAGAATCCCCTTGAGAGCTATCATTCAGTTTGATATTTACTGGCGTCGCCAAGGGCGATGCCGACAGTCCGCCGCCGCCCCACGCGGCGGGCTGTAATACTCGCCTGTGGCTCGTTTACGCCCTCCGCCGACGGCAGACTGTGCGCTCTCAGGGGGATTCTTGCGGAGATGCATTAAAATTATCGGCCAAGCGCGCCATGCCGCCGGAAAGAGTAATCTGTCGCCTACTTGCCCCGACCGAGCAGCGGCTTCAGGAAACAACCCGTGTAGCTGGCCGGAACGGCGGCCACCTGTTCCGGAGTACCCGCTGCGATCAGTTCTCCGCCCGCCGCGCCCCCTTCGGGGCCGATGTCGACGATCCAGTCGGCCACTTTCACCACGTCCAGGTTGTGTTCGATCACAATCACCGTATTTCCCTTGTCCACCAGTCGGTTCAGCACTCCAAGCAGCACCCGGATGTCCTCGAAATGGAGCCCCGTGGTGGGTTCGTCCAGAATGTAGAGCGTGTTGCCGGTGTCGCGCCGCGACAGTTCGGCCGAGAGCTTGATCCGCTGGCTTTCGCCGCCCGAAAGGGTGGTGCAGGGCTGCCCCAGGCGCAGGTATCCCAGCCCCACGTCCTGTATGGCCTTGAGTTTTTGATGGATCGAGGGGATGTGTTCAAAAAATTCGACGCTCTGGTTGACGGTCATGTTCAACACGTCGTCGATGTTTTTCCCTTTGTATTTCACCTGCAGCGTTTCGCGGTTGTAGCGGTGGCCGTTGCACACCTTGCAGGTAACGTACACGTCCGGCAGGAAGTTCATTTCAATGGTTTGCACGCCCGCCCCGCGGCACTCTTCGCACCGGCCGCCCTTGACGTTGAACGAAAACCGCCCCGCCTTGTAGCCCCTGATTTGGGCGTCGGGGGTAGCTTCGAACAGTTTGCGGATGTCGGCGAACACGCCCGAATAGGTGGCGGGGTTGCTCCGGGGGGTGCGGCCGATGGGCGACTGGTCGACCTGGATCATTTTGTCCACCTGTTCCATGCCCTCGATCCGGTCGTAGAGCAGGGGTTGGTCGTAGGAGTTGTACAGCACCCTGTTCAGGGCGGGCCGCAGGGTGTGGTTGATCAGGGTCGATTTGCCGCTGCCGCTCACTCCCGTCACGCAGATCAGGGTTCCGAGCGGGAACGGGACGGTCAGGTTTTTCAGGTTGTTGCCCCGCGCCCCGTGTACCGTCAGCCGATGCCCGTTTCCGGCGCGGTGCGCCCCGGGCAGTTCGATCCGGCGGCGGCCGGTGAGGTAATCGGACGTGAATGAATGGATTTCAAGCACCTCGTTCAACGGACCGGCAGCAAGGATCTCGCCGCCCTTTCGTCCGGCGGCGGGACCCACGTCCACCACCCAGTCGGCCGAGCGAATCATCTCCTCGTCGTGTTCCACCACAATCACGCTGTTGCCCGCGTCGCGCAACTGTTCCAGGCTGCGGATCAATTTGATGTTGTCGCGCTGGTGCAAGCCGATGCTCGGTTCGTCCAGGATGTAGAGGACGTTCATCAGTTTCGACCCGATTTGGGTGGCCAGGCGGATGCGCTGGCTTTCGCCGCCGCTCAGGCTGCGGCTGCTCCGGCTCAGGGAGAGATAGCCCAGCCCCACGTCGAGCAGAAAACGGAGCCGTTCGCGGATCTCTTTCAAAAGGTCGCGCCCGATGGTGGCCTGGCGCGCGGTCAATCGATCTTCGATCCCCTCGAACCAACGGGCCAGCTCTTCGACGCTCATGGCCGAGAGTTCGGCGATGTTGCGGCCGTCCACCCGGAAAAAGAGCGAATCTTCGCGCAGGCGGCTGCCGCCGCATACCGAGCAGGTGCGGTGTTCGATGTACTGTTCTTTCCATTTTTCGCCGCGCTCGCCGTCGGCGTGCTGCTCTTCGAGGAAAGCGATCACCCCCTCCCAGGCGGTCATGTAATTGCTGCCGAGGCCCGTCAGCGCTTTGACCCGCACGGGGGTGGCGTCGCCGTAGAGCAGGGTGTTCAGCACCTCTTCGTCGAGTTCGTCGAGCGGCGTGTCGAAAGTGAATTCGTAACGCTGGGCGATGGCCTCCAATTTGCTGAACACCGGGCTTGCCTTGGGCTTTCCGAGGGGCTGAATCCCGCCCTGTTGAATGCTTTTGGAAAGATCGGGGACAATGCGCGAAAGCTCGAACACGCTCTCCTCGCCCAGGCCGTTGCAATGGGGACAGGCCCCCTGGGGCGAATTGAACGAAAAGGTGTGCGGGGCCGGTTCGTTGTACGAAATGCCGGTGGTGGGACACATCAGGTTGCGGCTGTAATAGCGGCTTTCTCCGGTGTCGTAGTCGGCCACCATCATCGTTCCCTTGCCCTGGCGCATGGCCTCTTCAAGGCTCTTCTTCACACGGGTCCCGGCGTCGGGCGCGGCCACCAGCCGATCGACCACCAGTTCGATTTCGTGGTTCTTGTAGCGGTCGAGCTGCATGCCGGGAACCATCTCGCGGAAGTCGCCGTCGATCCGCACGTAAAGGTATCCCTTTTTGAGCAGCGTGGCGAAAAGTTCGCGGTAGTGTCCCTTGCGCCCCCGCACCAGCGGGGCCAGCAGGGCGATCTTGCGGCCGGCGAAGCGCTCGACGATCAGCTCGGCGATTTGGGCGTCGGAGTAGCGCACCATCGCCTCGCCCGTCGCTTTCGAGTAGGCCGTCGAGGCGCGGGCGAAAAGCAGCCGCATAAAGTCGTTGATTTCGGTTACCGTCCCCACGGTCGAGCGGGGGTTGCGGCCCGTGGTGCGTTGTTCGATCGAGATGACGGGACTCAGGCCGTTGATCTTGTCGACGTCGGGCCGTTCGAGGGTGCCGAAAAACTGGCGGGCGTAGGCCGACAGGGTCTCCAGGTAGCGGCGTTGCCCCTCGGCGTAAATGGTGTCGAAAGCCAACGACGATTTGCCCGACCCCGAAAGTCCCGTGATCACGGTCAAGCGGTTGCGCGGAATGGCCACGTCCACATTTTTGAGGTTGTGAACGCGGGCTCCCTCGACAGTAATGAACGATTCTTCTTTTTTATCGGCCATTTTCACGGAATCCGGCGGTGGGAACCAGTAGCGTGTAGCAGGTTCCCGGGGCGTTGTCGTACTCGTAACTGCGGATCCAGGGGTTCAGAATCCGGAGCATTTTATAGGTGGTTCCCTGGGCGGCGGCTATTTCCGACCACACCAGTTTTTGGTTCTCCACGCCGCCCACCTGCACCTGGCGGTAGTTTTGGAACGGGGGAAGGTAGTCGCTCTTGCGGAGGTTGAAGCCGTACTTGCGGGGGTCCTGGGTGAGCAACTTGAACGAGAGGATGCGGTAGACGTAGCGCATGGTCTCTTCGGGCAGGAAAAGATCGTAATAGGAACCCACGCCCTGGATGCCCAGCCGGCGCGTTACTCCGTTCACCCCCGCGTTGTACGAGGCCGCGGCCAGCGTCCAACTGCCGTACAGGGCGTAGGATTCGCGCAGGTACTTGCAGGCGGCGATGGTCGACTCCACCACGTGGTAGCGCAGGTCGACATTCTCGCCGGTTTCGACCCCGTATTTCTTGGCGGCCGAGGCCACAAACTGCCACAGTCCGGCGGCGCTGGCGGTGGAAAAGGCGTTGGGATTCAATCCGCTTTCGGCCATGCACAGGTACTTGAAGTCGTCGGGGATGCCGTAATCCTTCAGGATGGGTTCAATCACCGGAAAATAACGGGTGGTGGCCCTCAGGGTCAGCAGCGTACGCGAGTGCATGTAAATGGTAACGGCCATTTCGCGTTCCAGGGCCTCGCGCACCTCGGCCCACCGCAGGGGGACCTCTTCGCCCGCAAAGGTGAGCTTTTGGGGGATGGGCGGAACGTACACGGGGGCGGGAAGAAAACGATCGGCCGCCTCGGCGTCGGGCGGAACGGGGATCTGCGCCTGCGCCGCGAACGGGGCGAACAACAGGGCGCAACAAAGAATTCGGGTTCGGTTCATTACGGTATCCAGTTAGCAAACAAAGATTTAAGGTCGATCACCCCCAGCAGTTCGAGGATGGTAAACAGCATAAAGGCCACCAGTACCCAGCGGATCACCTGCGGGTTGATCCGCGAGGCGTAGCGGGTTGCGAAGTAGGCTCCGACGATGTTCCCCGCTCCGTGTACCAGGCCGTACATCAGGTTCACCTGGTCGTGAAACAGGAAAATCGACAACGCCACGGGCGTGTACAGCATCACCACAAATCCTTTCAGGGCGTTGGCCTGCAACACGTCGTAGCCCATGGCCATGATGGTAACCGAAAGGATCAGGTAGCCGATGCCGATGTGGAAAGCGCCGCCGTAGAGGCCGATCAGCAGAAACCAGCCGTAGTCGCTCCAGCGGATGGCGCGGCGCGGCTTGTTGCTCCCTTTCAGGATGCGGTCGGGGCTGAAAACCAGCAGCAGCAACAACAGCATCAGCAGCGTAACCAGCATCCACACAAAAAGGGTGGCGTTGACCCGGGCGGCGAACGTGGCCCCGATTACGGCGCCGATAAAGGTGGGTATGCCCAGCTTGAGTCCGGTACGGTAATCCAGCAGCCCCTGTTTCCGGAATCCGAACGACATGGTGGCGGTCTGCATCAACACCGACACGCGGTTGGTGCCGTTGGCCACGGCGATGGGCATCCCCAGGGCAGTGTAGAGGGCTATGGTGATCGAAGCCGCGGCGCCGGCAAAGGTGTTGATCACACCGACCACAACGCCCGAGCAGACCAACAGGAGGATGATTTCGATACTCACGTTCGGGTTACTCCTCTAAATCGATCTCGAACCGGTCTGCGTCCAGGTGGGCCGGAAATTGGGTGCGGAATGCGTTGAGGGCCTCCAGATCGAACGTGGCGAAAACCATCTCTTCGCGGTAGGGCGCGGCTTCGGCCAGCGGAAGCCCGAGAAAATCGAGGGCCGCCGAGTCGCCCGCATAGCGGTTGGAGGGCTCCTGGCCGCAACGGTTCACCCCCACCACGTAGCTGAGGTTTTCGATGGCGCGCGCCTTGAGCAGCGTACTCCAGGCGTAGCGGCGCGGTTCGGGCCAGCAGGCCACGTAAATCAACACGTCGTAATCGCCCCGGTTGCGCGACCACACGGGAAAGCGCAGGTCGTAGCAAACCATCGGGCAGATACGGAACCCCTTGTAGTAGATCACCAATTTCGAGCTGCCGCCGACGTACCGTTCGTGTTCGCCGCCCATGCGGAACAGGTGCCGCTTGTCGTAGGTGAGCCACACGCCGTCGGGGGCGAAAAAGAAGAGGCGGTTGTAGTAGCCGCCGCGCTGCGGGTCGTGGATGGCCACGCTGGTGATGATGGCTTTGCCGCTTTCAACGGCCAGCGCCTTCATCGAGGCGACGATCGACCCCTCCATGGGCTGGGCGATGGAGGCCGGATTCATGCTGAACCCCGTGGCGAACATCTCGGGCAGCACAACCAGGTCGGCATCGCCGGCCCGTTCGCGCACCCATTGTTCCACCTTGCGGCAGTTGGCTTCGGGATTTTCCCACAGGATATCGAGTTGAAAGAGAGCGACCTTAAGTTGCATGGAGTAGGGGAGACTGCGGTTGACACGTTTGCAAGCCCCAAAGTTAAGGTTTCCACGGCGGAATATCAAAAATTTGGCAGTACCTTTGCGCAGAAAATCGCCCCACGTTTTGATCCGTATCGCTAACTACAACACCCTCACCGTTTCCCGCGCCACCGAAAATGGCCTCTACCTGATCGACCCGGAGGGCGACGAGGTGCTGCTTCCCAACCGGTACGTTTCGCCCGACATGCAGCCCGGGAGCAAGGTCAACGTGTTTGTCTACTCCGATTCGGAAGACCGCCCCGTGGCCACCACCGACGACCCGCTGATTGTCGAGGGGGGCATCGCCGCGCTCGAAGTGGTGGGCTTCAACTTTCACGGATCGTTTCTGAACTGGGGACTTCCCAAAGACCTGTTCATCCCCAAAAGCAACCAGCGCGACCCCATGCGGCCGGGCGAACGGCACGTGGTGCAGCTTTACGTCGACCAAAAAACAAACCGGCCCGTAGCCACCGCCAAACTCCATAAATTCATCTCGAACGAACAGATCACGGTCCGCCCCCGCGAAGAGGTGGAGCTGTTGGTTACCCAGCGGATCCCCATGGGATTCCGGGCCATCGTCAACAACCGCCACTGGGGCGTGCTGTACGACAACCAGCTCTTTGTCCCCGTGGCCGTCGGCGACCGGCTGAAGGGATACGTGGTAAAAATCACCGACGAGGGGCGCATCGACGTCTCGCTCCAGCAAAGCGGATTCGACCAGGTGAAAGTGGCCGCCGACCAGCTTTTGGCCATGATCGAACAGGCGGACGGCACGCTTCCGCTGGGCGATCTCTCCGCGCCCGACCAGGTGCGACTGGCCACCGGAATGAGCAAAAAGGTATTCAAGCGAGCCATCGGCCTGTTGATGAGTCAAGGCCTTGTAATCGTGGGAGATAACGAAACGCAACGGATAAAATCCGAAAAAAAGTAACCCCCGCATAGGGAGCATAAACGGAAGTTTTTGTACTTTTACGTCCTGAAAACGACACCCCTGCCTGACCGGACATGACAACCGCCATGCCCGGGTTTTTAACGCTTTGGAGAGGGTGTCTGCACAAGCCATAAAAAAGAACGATGAAGATAGACGTGGTACTCGGCCTGCAATGGGGCGACGAAGGAAAAGGTAAAGTTGTGGACGTATTGACCCCCCGCTACCGGGCCATCGCCCGTTTTCAGGGAGGCCCCAACGCCGGACACTCGCTCCATTTCGACGGACGCTGCCACGTGCTGCACACCATCCCCTCGGGCATTTTCCGCGAAAACGCCATCAACATCATCGGCAACGGCGTGGTGATCGACCCCGTTATTTTTGCCCAGGAGATCGCCAAGCTCGAGGCCCTGGGGCTGGACGTGGTATCGAAGATCCAGATCGCCAAAAAGGCCCACCTGATCCTGCCCACCCACCGCATCATCGACGCCGCCAGCGAAGCCGCCAAGGGAAAAGCCAAAATCGGGTCGACCCTCAAAGGCATCGGCCCCACCTACATGGACAAAACCGGCCGCAACGGCCTGCGCGTGGGCGACCTGCTCTCGCCCTCGTTCATGGAGCGTTACCAACGCCTCAAAAGCAAACACATCGACCTGCTGGCGCAATACAACTTCGACTACCAGATCAGCGACTACGAAACCCAATGGTTCGCCGGAGTGGAGTGCCTGCGCCGCTTCCCGATGATCGAAGGCGAGCAGCAAGTCAACGAAATGCTGGACGGCGGAACCACCATCCTGGCCGAAGGGGCGCAAGGATCGCTGCTGGACATCGATTTCGGCACCTATCCTTTTGTTACCTCGTCGAACACCATCTGCGCCGGAGTATGCACCGGACTCGGCGTGGCGCCGAACAAAATCGGCGAAGTGTACGGCATTTTCAAAGCCTACTGCACCCGCGTAGGGAGCGGCCCGTTCCCCACCGAACTTTTCGACAGCACCGGCGAGCGCATGCGCGACATCGGTAAAGAGTACGGATCGACCACCGGCCGGCCCCGCCGCTGCGGCTGGTTGGACATCGTGGCCCTGAAATACTCGGTCATGATCAACGGCGTTACCCAGCTCATTATGATGAAGGCCGACGTGCTGAACGACTTCGAAGAGCTGCAGGTGGCCGTGGCCTACGACATAAACGGCCAGCGCACCACCCATTTCCCCTACGAGACCAACGAACCCATCACCCCCGTTTATCAACGGTTCGACGGGTGGAATTGCGACATCAACCAGATCCGCAGTTACGATCAGTTCCCCGCCGCCTTCAAAACCTACGTCGAGTTCATCGAACAGCAAACCGGAGTTCCCGTAAAAATCATCTCCGTCGGTCCCGACCGGGAAGAGACCATCCTACGATAAGCCATGAAAATCGCACTGATCGGATACGGTAAAATGGGGCGCGAAATCGAACGGGCCGCCACGGCTCGCGGACACGAAATCGCACTCACCATCGACGTCGACAACCTGCACGAACTGACCGCCGACAACCTGCGGCGGGCCGACGTAGCCATCGAATTCACCACCCCCGCCACCGCTTTCGGCAACATTGCCGCCTGTTTGGAAGCGGGAGTCCCCGTGGTGTGCGGCACCACCGCCTGGATCGAACGTTTCGGCGAGGTCGAAGCGCTTTGCACGGCAAAGAACGGCGGGTTCTTCTACGCCTCGAACTACAGCATCGGCGTGAACCTGTTTTTCGAGATCAACCGCCGTCTGGCCCAACTGATGGAACCGTTCGAAAGCTACGACGTAACCCTGAACGAAGTACACCACACCCAAAAGAAAGACGCCCCCAGCGGCACCGCGCTGACACTGGCCGAAGGCATCCTGGCCGGCGTGAGCCGCAAAACCGGATGGCACCTCGGCACCACCACCGAACCCGGACAACTTGAGGTAACCGCCCAGCGCCGCAGCGTCGCCCCCGGCATCCACACCGTGGTTTGGGAGTCGCCCGAAGACACCATCACCCTCGACCACACCGCCAAAGGCCGTGGCGGATTCGCCGTCGGAGCCGTGCTGGCCGCCGAATACCTCGAAAAAAAACGCCACGGCGTTTACTCCATGAAAGACCTGCTGGGATTTTAAGCTCGACCCGACCATGAAACAACAACTCATAAGCCTTTGGAAAAACCGCTGGATCCGTTTGGTGGTCGTGAGTGTTGTCTACATCCTGTGGTTCGTGGTTTGGACCCGCAATCCGTGGTGGCTGATCGGCCTGCCCTTCATCTTCGACCATTACGTTACCCGCTACCTCGACCGCCTGGTGCTTGACCGCTACCGGGCCTACAAGGAGCGCCATCCCGCCTTCCGGAAAGGGATCGACTGGGTCGAGTCGCTGCTCTACGCCGTGGTGGTGGTGCTTCCGCTGAAGACCTACTTCTTCGGCATGTACGTGATCCCCTCGCCCTCGATGGAGACCACGCTGATGACCGGCGACTACATCTTCGTCAGCAAGTTGCCCTACGGCCCCAAAATGCCCAACACCCCCATCTCGTTCCCCTTTGTGCAGAACACCATGCCCCTGACCCGGGACACCCCCTCGTTCGTCGACTGGATCGAGTGGCCCTACAAGCGCCTGCGAGGGACCGACCAGGTGCGCCGCGGCGACGTGGTGGTGTTCAACTTCCCCGAGGGAGACACCGTGGCGCTGGCCAACCCCACCGGCAATTACTACGAGTGGGTGCGCAGCGAAGGGCGCCAGCAAGTGGCCGCCCAGTCGGAAATCATCTACCGGCCCGTGGACAAGCGGGAAAACTACATCAAACGCTGCATGGCCCTGCCCGGCGATACCCTGCAGGTGGTGGAAGGCCGCGTGGTGGTGAACGGAGTGGAAGAGCCCGAAATCGCCGGACGGCAATACATTTACGTAGTGAGCGTTTCGGAACCGTTCAGTTCCAAGATCCTGGAGCGGCTCGGCATCTCGCGCGAAAACGTCAGCTACCTCGACGGCCGCTACACCCTCCCGCTCACCGACAAAGGCGTCGAACAGCTCCGTTCGCTGCCCCAGGTAACCGAAATCATCCGCTACACGGGGCTGGTTCCGGGCGACGAAATCTTCCCCCATCAACCCCTCGACTACCCCTGGAGCGTCGACAGCTTCGGCCCCCTGTGGATTCCCCGCGCCGGCGCGACCGTGCAGCTCACCCCGGCCAACCTGCCGCTCTACCAGCGGATCATCAAGAACTACGAAGGCAATACGCTCGAAACGCAGGGCGACACCATCCTCATAAACGGCGAACCGGCAACCAGTTACACCTTCCGCATGAACTATTACTTCATGATGGGGGACAACCGGCACAATTCGGCCGACAGCCGCTACTGGGGCTTCGTACCCGAAGACCACATCGAGGGAAAAGCCACCCTGATCTGGTTCTCGCTGACCCCCGAAAAGAACATCTTCAACGGCATACGCTGGGACCGCATTTTTAACCGTATTCACTAACAACCAAACATAACAACATGACTCAACCTCTACGCATCGTTGTCCTCGCCAAGCAGGTTCCCGACACCCGGAACGTAGGCAAGGACGCCATGAAAGAAGACGGCACCGTCAACCGCGCCGCGCTGGCAGCCATTTTCAATCCCGAAGACCTGAACGCTCTGGAGCAGGCCCTCCGGCTCAAAGACCGCTATCCCGAAGCCACCATCACCCTGCTGACGATGGGTCCCTCGCGTGCGGCCGAAGTGATCCGCGAAGGAATCTTCCGCGGCGCCGATAACGGCATCCTGCTCACCGACCGCAAGTTCGCCGGAGCCGACACCCTGGCCACCAGCTACACCATCTCGTGCGCCATCCGCAAAATCCAGCCCGACATCATCATCGCAGGCCGCCAGGCCATCGACGGCGACACGGCGCAGGTAGGCCCGCAGGTGGCCGAAAAGCTGGGCATTCCCCAGGTAACCTACGCCGAAGAGGTGGGCGAGATCCGGAACGGCGAAATCACCATCAAACGCCGCCTGGAACACGGCGTGGAGACCGTAGCGGCCAAACTTCCGCTGGTGATCACCGTCAACGCCTCGGCACCCGATTGCCGCCCGCGCAACGCCAAACGCGTGATGCAGTACAAACACGCCCGCACCGTGAGCGAAACCCAGGAGATGCAGGAAGACTATTACCTCGCCCTGCGTACCTCGCGCTGCTACCTGAACATCCCCGAATGGGGCGCCGCCGACCTCGAAGCCGATCCCCAAAGCCTCGGACTGGCCGGTTCGCCCACCAAGGTGAAAAAGATCGAAAACATCGTTTTCCAAGCCAAAGAGGCACGCCGCCTGAGCGGTTCGGAGGCCGATATCGAAGCGCTGGTACAGGAACTCATCGCCAACCACACCATCGGTTAAACCCTTAACGACAGAGAACACCATGAACAACATATTTGTCTACTGCGAGATCGAGAACGGCAAAGTGGCCGACGTAAGTCTCGAACTGATCACCAAAGGGCGCACCCTGGCCGACACGCTCGGCTGCCAGCTCGAAGCCGTCGCCATTGGCGAAAACCTGCAAGGCATCGAAAAGACGCTGGCCCAGTACGGCGCCGACATCGTTCACGTGGCCGACCACAAGGAGCTGGCTCCTTACCGCACGCTTCCCCACACCGCCATCGTGTGCGGCATTTTCGAAGCCGAAAAACCGCAGATCGCCCTCTTCGGCGCCACCTCGGTGGGCCGCGACCTGGCCCCCCGCGTATCGTCGGCCCTGCACAGCGGCCTGACCGCCGACTGCACCAGCCTCGAAATCGGCGACCACACCGAAGCGCGCACCGGCAAGGAGTACAAGAACCTGCTGTACCAGATCCGTCCCGCTTTCGGCGGCAACATCATCGCCACCATCATCAACCCCGACTGCCGGCCCCAAATGGCCACCGTGCGCGAGGGAGTGATGAAGATGCAGCCCACCGCCACCCCCCACAAGGGCGAAGTGAAGCACGTGGACTACAAAAAATACGTTCAGGACACCGACTGGGCCGTCCGCATCATCGCCCGCGAGATCGAAGAGCGCAAGATCAACATCAAAGGCGCTCCGGTGGTTGTGGCCGGTGGCTACGGCATGGGCTCGAAGGAAGGTTTCAACCAGCTGTTCCAACTGGCCGAAGTGCTGGGCGGCGAAGTAGGCGCCTCGCGCGCGGCCGTCGACGCCGGATTCGCCGAACACGCCCGCCAGGTAGGGCAAACCGGAGTAACGGTACGTCCCAAGCTCTACATCGCCTGCGGCATCTCGGGACAAATTCAGCACACCGCCGGAATGGACGGCTCGGCCCTGATCATCTCGATCAACAACGATCCCGAAGCCCCCATCAACAAGATCGCCGACTTCGCCATCAACGGAGACGTGCACACGGTGATTCCGCGCCTGATCAAATCGTACAAACAAAACTCCAAGTAATCCCGACCTACAATGGCTAACTTTTTCTTAGATAACAAAGATATTCAGTTTCATCTGGGACACCCCCTGATGAAAAAGATCGTGGCCCTGAAAGAACAGGGATTCCGCGACGCCGAAAGTTACGACTACGCTCCCGTCGACTTTGAAGACGCGATGGAGAACTACAAACAGACCCTCGAAATCATCGGCGACATCACGGCCAATGTGCTTGGCCCGAACGCCGAAGGGGTCGACGCCGAAGGCCCCCGCGTGGAGAACGACCGCGTGATCTACGCCCCCGGCACTCAGCAAAACCACGACATGCTGACCCAGGCCGGAGTGTACGGCATTTCGCTGCCGCGCCGTTTTGGCGGTTTGAACTTCCCGTTGGTGCCCTACGTCATGTCGTGCGAGCTGGTATGCCGCGCCGACGCCGGTTTCGGCAACATCTGGGGACTGCAGGACTGCGCCGAAACCCTGCACGAATTCGCCTCGGAAGAGATCAACGCCCGCTACCTGCCCCAAATCAACAAAGGCGCCACGGCGGCAATGGACCTGACCGAACCCGACGCCGGATCGGACCTCCAGGCCGTGATGCTCAAAGCCCACTGGGACGAAGAGAAGAAAACCTGGCTGCTGAACGGCGTAAAACGCTTTATCACCAACGGCGACGGCGACATTTCGCTCGTATTGGCCCGCTCGGAAGAGGGAACCACCGACGCGCGCGGCCTTTCGCTGTTCGTTTACGACAAAGCGCACATGGCCGTTAAGGTACGCCGCATCGAACACAAAATGGGGATCATCGGTTCGCCCACCTGCGAACTGGTATTCACCAACGCCCCCGCCGAACTGGTGGGCGACCGCAAAATGGGGCTGATCAAATACGTCATGGCCCTGATGAACTCGGCCCGTCTTGGGATCGGCGCCCAATCCGTAGGTCTTATGGAGGCCGCCTACCGCGAAGCCCTCAAATACGCCAACGAACGCGAACAGTTCGGCAAGCCGATCATCCAGTTCCCCGCCGTGTACGAGCTGCTCACCAACATGAAAGCCCGCTTGCAGGCATCGCGTGCGCTGCTGTACGAAACGGCCCGCTTTGTGGACGTGTACAAAAACTACTTCCACCTGGAGAAAGAGCGCAAACTCGAAAAAGAGGAACGCGACGAAATGAAGCAATACCAACGCCTGGCCGACGCCTACACCCCGCTGCTGAAGCTCTTCACCAGCGAGTACAGCAACAGCGTGGCTTACGATTCGCTCCAGATCCACGGCGGTTCGGGCTTCATGAAAGACTACCCGATCGAGCGCATCTCGCGCGACGCCCGCATCACCACCATTTACGAAGGCACCTCGCAGCTGCAGGTGGTGGCCGCCATCCGCGGCGTAACCACCGGCACGCTCGCCGCCCAAATGGCCGAGTACGAAAAGGCACCCTACAGCCCCGAAATGGAAGGGATCTATAAAAACCTGACGGCCATGCGCCAGCAGTACGAACAAGCCGTGGCGCAAGTAACCGCCAGCGGCAACACCGAACTGCTCGACTTCCATGCCCGCCGCCTGGTAGAGATGGGAGGCCACATCGTAATGGGCCACCTGCTGCTCCAACAAGCCGCGCAAAATCCCGACTACCGCCTCTCGGCCATCGCCTACGTGAAAGAGGGGATGAGCGGCAACCAGCAACGCTACGAATACATCCGGTCGTTCGACGAAGCCGAGTTGGGGCACTTTAAAATGGTGCTCGAAGAAAAGTTCGAAGAGTAGCCGATCCACGCGCAGGTCGGGGCGATCCCCCCGGCACGCACATCGCAAGTCAGGCCGCCCGATCGGGCGGCCTGACTTCGTTTAACGCCTACAGTCGGAGCGGGGTAGCGAGAGGTGGATGCGCGCGGAATCCGGGAGGTCCTTTCCACGGGTTCCGTTCTCCGTTCGCAAAGAGGCCGTTTGTCAACGGTAATCGATGGTGTGCGGACGACCGGGCGAGAAGTTCATGTCGTGTACGGTGCGCTCGCTCTGCACCGAGAAGTAGCTGTATCCAACCTCGGGCGGGCGGTTGAAAGCCACTCCCAAACGAATTTGTACGTTGTTGAATATCAGTCGTTCGTTCTTGATCCGTACCCCCAGGCCGAGCGATCCGGTGAAGACGTTTTTGAACGGATTGTTCTCGTATCCCAGCCAACCCAGGTCGCCGAAAGTGAAAAAGGCAAACCGGAAATGGTAGAGGTAGAGCGGGGTAAACCACACCGTTTCGGAACTCATCACCAGTCGATTGTATCCCTGCAATTCGACACTGTTCTGCAGCCCCCGCACCGTCAGGTCGGAACGGTAGCGAAGTCCTTCGCGCTCCTGCTCCAGCCGGTTGATCCCCCAGTTGCCGGACAAAAACAGAAATTGGCGCAGGTAGTTCGAGCGGCCCATTTGAAACAGCGGCGAGAAGTAGCGCACCTGCGCCGCAACCGCCCCCTGTTCGAACCGTCGATTGTTCAGGTATCCGCCAACGGCGGCGCCAAAGCCCAGGTAGCCGATGCGGGTAAGGTCGCCCCAATAGCCTCCGCCGCCGAAGTAGGGCCGGGTGCCGCGCTCGGCGTTCCACTCCAGGCCGGACACCAGTTCGGTCTTGAATCCATAGGGAATGTCCTCGGTACGTCCGTAGCCGTAGATCATGTTGCCCTGAAAATAGTTCTTGCGGGCGTAGCCGATGTTCATCAGCACCAGTTCCCGGTCGTGGTAGTAGGGATTGACCCGGGGGGAAACATCGGGCCGCTGCTGGAAGCGGACTTTCTCGTACGATCCGGCCAGGTAGATCGTGGTTCCCTTCCCCCAGTCCAGGCACCACGACTTGCCGTACCATCCCGAAAACAGGGAACGGCGGATGTCGTAGGTGGTATCGGTCAGCAGGGCTCCTTCGAGCAGGCTCTCGCTGCCGACCGTCGCCCCCCAGGCGCGGTCGTCAGGCAGCAGGAACGGACGTTGCACGTCGATCATGCCGACGTTGAATACGTTTCCGACCCCCAAACGAACCGTCAGATCGGCAAAACTGCCGAGCAGGTTCCTCACAGTATAGTCGAGTTCGATTCCCGGGTTTTCGATCAGTTTTTCGCAGTAAAAGCGCAGCATCAGTTCGTCGCCCGTTCCCAGAAAGTTGCGGTCGAACAGGGCGGCGTAGTTGCGCCCATGCCCCAGGTCGAGGTCGCCGCTGATCGACCAGTTGTCGCGGGCGAACACGTGTACCACTACCCCCGACGTGTCGCGCAAGTCGGGCGTAACGACAAAATAGGCCGTCGACAGGTAGGGCAAATTCCGCAGGTACTCCTCGTTGGCCGCCATCACGTAGGCATTGACCGTGTCGCCGGCGGCGAAGAAGAAGTTTTGGTTGAACTGCGCCTCGCGGGTACGGACGTGCATGTTGTCGGCAAAACGCTCCCACCACTTTTGTTGGATGGTGGTGTCGCGCACCGAGTAGATGTTGGCCTGGGTAACCTGTACGTCGGTTATGCGCCGTCCCGAGAAACGTTCGAAATAGGCGCGGCTGATGGTCAACTGGGTCGAGGGCGTTCCCTCGTCGCTGGCGTCGCGGCCGCGAATCAGCGAACGGGCCAGCAGACGGGCGATGGCGCTTTTGTAGGTACGGTTTTCCAGGCTGTCGTAAAACTCGTTGGAGAGCTCCCGCTTTTCGCGGTAGTTGATCGGCATGATCACGCTGTCCATGTGGACCTGGCCCACGGGGGCGTCGCCGCGCGGGGCGGGGGGGCGTTTCGGCGCCTCGGCCAACAACAGCAGAGGGCAAAACAACAGGGGAAGAAAAAAGATATGTCGCCGGACGCTACACATCGTCGGAACGAAACTGGTAGCCCAGTCGTTTGCCGGTTTGCAGTTTCGAATTTTCGATCTTGGTATTCATCTGCTCGACGTTCACGATTTTCACCGCATCGTACGGGGGAACCAGCAGGTCGAAATCGAGCGCATAGGCAATGGTACTCTCTATCACGTCGGTCAGGGCCGCCGTATCGATGGCTCCCTGTCCGAAGCGGTCGTGGCGGTAGGCGATCTGCCGCTTGCCCTCGACCAGGTATTGCCGTTCGCGGTTGATAAACAGGCGGGCCACCAGGTAACCCTCGTCGGCTTGCCGGTTGTAGCGGAACGAGTCGGAGAGAAAGTTGTAGACGTTAATCACCCCGCAGTAGGCATTTTGCGGATTCTGCTTCACGTACGAATTTTGCCACAGGATGTTGTCGCGTTCGAACAGAAAGATGTTGCTGTGCATGCTGAAGATCAGGATGTCGCCGGCCAGTTGCAACTGCGCTTCGAACTTCCCGCGGTCGCGGTATTCCAGGCGGATGCGGCGGTCTTCGCCTTCCAGTTCCTCGTTCACTTCAACGGCGTACTCTTGGAGTATCTCTTTGAGTTCGCTGAAGATTTCGCCGGTTTGATCGAAAATCTGCTGTTTGAGCGCCGATTTGCTTTTGAGGGTTTGGATAATCTCGGGGCGGCGGGGGCTCGTGGTATTTTCTTCCATGGGGGAGGGGCGGGGTGGGTTAGAAACGCTGAATGGTTTGCCGGATGGCGACGAGGCGTTCGAGCATCGCCTCCATGCGGTCGAGCGCCAACATGTTGGCTCCGTCCGACTTGGCTTCGGCGGGATTGGGATGGGTTTCGATGAACAGCCCGTCGACTCCGACGGCGATGCCGGCCCGGGCGATGGTTTCGATCAGGTGGGGCTGACCGCCTGTCACGCCGCACGACTGATTGGGCTGCTGGAGCGAGTGGGTGATGTCGAGAATGACCGGAAAACCGCTCTGTTGCATGAGGGGGATGCCCCGGTAGTCGACCACCAGGTCGTAGTAGCCGAAGGTCGACCCGCGGTCGGTGAGCATTACTTTGTTGTTCCCCGTTTCCACCACTTTTTGGGCCGCAAAGGCCATCGATTCGGGGGCCAGGAACTGTCCCTTTTTGATGTTCACCCACTTGCCGGTCTTTCCGGCCGCTTCGAGCAGGTCGCTCTGCCGGCACAGGAAGGCGGGTATTTGCAACACGTCGACGTACTCGGCGGCCATGGCGGCTTCGTCGGGGTTGTGGATATCGGTTACCACCGGAACGCCGAACTCGCTGCGCACCCGGGCCAGCAGTTCGAGGGCTTTTCGGTCGCCGATGCCGGTGAACGAGTCGCTGCGGCTGCGGTTGGCCTTGCGGTACGAGGCTTTGAAAACATAGGGTATTTCGAGCCGGCGGGTCATGCGCACCATCTGCTCGGCCACCTGCATCACCACCTGTTCGCTTTCGACCACGCAGGGGCCGGCCAGCAGAAAGAAGTTGTTGCCAAAGGGTTGAAATTCGGGAGGGGTTGTCATATTGGGGTAAATGTACGTTTTATTTGGCGATTAGCGGTACTTTTCCTTCCAAAGGCTTTGCATGTACTGCTCGGTTTGTTGTTCGCGGGTGTTTTCGGCGGGTTCCCAAAAGCGGGTTCCTTCGAGTCCCTCGGGCATGAATTCCAGGGAGGCGAAATGCCCCTGATAGTCGTGGGCGTATTGGTACCCGCTGCCATAACCCGCCTCTTTCATCAGTTTGGTGGGGGCGTTGCGCAGGTGGAGCGGCACGGGACGGTACCCCTCGGACTCGACCTGCCGCATCGCCTTGCCGATGGCCATGTAGGCCGAATTGCTTTTGGGCGAGGTGGCCAGGTAGATGGCCGTTTGCGCAAGGGGGATGCGGGCTTCGGGCATTCCCAGGTTGTGTACGGCGTTGAAGCAGGCCTCGGCCATAAGCAGGGCGTTGGGATTGGCCAGGCCGACGTCTTCGCTGGCCAGAATCAGCATCCGGCGGGCGATGAAGCGGGGCTCTTCGCCTCCGGCGAGCATCCGGGCCAGGTAGTACACGGCGGCGTGAGGGTCGCTCCCGCGAAGGCTTTTGATAAAGGCCGAAATAACGTCGTAATGCTCCTCGCCGCCCTTGTCGTAACGGGCGATGTTTTGCTGGAGCGAGCGGGTTACGGTTTGGTCGTTGATCCGGATCGGCTCGGCCGACGTACTGCAAAGGATTTCGAGGATGTTGAGCAGTTTGCGGGCGTCGCCTCCGGCAAAAGAGAGCAGGGCGGCGGTCTGTTCCACTTGGATGTCGAGCTGGCTCAGCTCCGCGTCCTCTTTGAGGGTTTGTTCCAACAGGGCGAGCAGCTCCTCGTCGCTCAACGGTTGCAGGATGTAGACCTGGCAGCGCGAAAGCAGCGGGCGGATCACCTCGAACGAGGGGTTTTCGGTGGTGGCTCCGACGAGCGTAACCACCCCCTGTTCGACCGCTCCCAGCAACGAATCCTGCTGGGCTTTGTTGAAACGGTGGATTTCGTCGATGAACAGCAGCGGCGGCGGCGTGTTGAAAAAACGGCTCGACCGGGCCTGCTCAAGCACCTCGCGCACTTCTTTAACTCCGGCGTTTATCGCGCTTAGTGTGAAGAATTTACGATCAAGGGAATTGGCCAGGATCCTGGCCAGCGTGGTCTTTCCCACCCCGGGCGGGCCCCACAGGATAAACGAGGGGACTGCCCCCGTTTCCACCCACTTGCGGAACACGCCGTCAGGCCCCACCAAATGGCTCTGGCCCACGTAGCGGTCAAGGCTGCGGGGGCGCATCCGCTCGGCCAGCGGGATATTACTCGGCAGGGGAGTCATAACGCAAAGGTAGCAAAGATTTAATGACTATCTTTGCCTTGACTATGATCCGTATTGGCCTGCTCTCCGACACCCACGGCACTTTCGACGCTCCGCTCGAACGCTTTTTCGAGCCGGTCGATCAATTGTGGCACGCGGGCGACATCGGTTCGCTGGCCCTGGCCGACCGGATCGCGGCGTTCCGTCCGCTGACCGCCGTCTACGGCAACATCGACGACGGATGGGTGCGACGGGTCTATCCCCGTTTTCAACATTTCCAGTGCGAGGGGGTGTCGGTGCTGATGACCCACATAGGGGGTTACCCCGACCACTATTCGCCCGAGGCGCGGCAACGCATCGAAAGCCTGCAGCCCGCGCTCTTTGTTTGCGGCCACTCCCACATCCTGAAAGTGATGCCCGATTCGCGCCATAACTTGCTGCACATCAATCCGGGAGCCGCCGGATTCGGTTATCAGGGCATACGTACGGCCGTTCGTTTCTCGATCGACGGCGAGCGTATTTTCGACCTCGAGGTAGGCGAGTTTTGATCGTTCCCTGTCCAAAATTCAGAGAAAAGCCCTAATTTTACGCTCCATTTCAAACAACCGCCATGGGAATCAAACGAAAGGTACAACTCGGCTTTTGGGCCATCGGAGCCCTGTTTTTTTTATCGGGGGTGATCTCCTCGCTCGAACTGGCCCGTTTCAGCCGATCGACCCAAAGCCTGCTCACGCGCAGCCACAGCAGCATCGACCTTTCGAAACAGATGCTCGACGCGGCCCAAAAACAAAATACCGCGCTGCTGCTTCGCATCACCGGCCCGGCCGAGCAGGGAGCGCTCTACGACTCGTTGGTAAAGGCCGGAAACACCGAATTCGAACAGGTGTACTTCGCAGCCGAACAATCGCTCCACAACTCGCCCGAACTGACCCCGATCCACGAAGCGGCCCGCTACTACAACAGCATTGTGGACCAGGTTACCGACAGCACCGACGTGGAGTGGTTCACCGAGGTGTACCAAACCTCCTACTCGAACCTGACCCACGCCATCAAGGAGTTCATGGTGCAGATCCAGCAGCAGAGCTTTGAACATACCGCCGCGCTGGAACAAAGCGCCTACCGCGCGTCGATGGTGGGGATCATCTCGCTGGCCGCCGGCATTTTGCTCATGTTGGTCTTCTACTTCATGATCAACAACTACTTCATTCGCCCCATCCTCCAAATCACCTCGTCGCTGCGGGGATATATCCTCTCGAAACTTCCGTTCGAAGTCAAAATCCACACCCGGGACGAACTGCTGCAACTGCGCGACCACATTGCCGAGCTGATCGCCACCAACAAGAAAAAAAGCCAATTGTAGATGAACCGAGGACTGGTCATACGCTACACGGGGCTGGTTATCCTGCTGAACGCCTTTTTCATGCTCATTTCGGCGGGGATCGCCCTGGCCGACGGGTTCGACACCGGATTCTATCCCCTGTTGCTGAGCTTTATCATCACCGCCATCATCGGTTCGTTTCCGCTGATCTTCGTTCCGAAACAAAACCAGATCACCACCAAGGAGAGCTACATCATTGTGCTGACCTCGTGGGGAGCCTCGTGCCTGCTGGGCATGGTACCCTACGTGATTTGGGGCGGGGAGTTCGACCTGATCAACTCCTGGTTCGAAAGCGTTTCGGGCTTCACCACCACCGGAGGAACCATTCTGGACGACGTGGAAGCGCTACCCAAGAGCCTGCTTTTCTGGCGCGCCTCGACCCACTGGATCGGCGGGGTAGGGGTGGTGCTTTTCGCCCTGTTGATCCTTCCGTCGATGGGTCGCTCCAAAATGAGCCTCACGAGCGCCGAGATGTCGACGCTGGCCAAAGACAACTTTCACTACAACACCCGCAAAGTGTTGCGGATCATCCTGGTGGTCTACACCGGCATCACGGTGGTTGAAACCGGCTGCCTGATGCTGTTCGGAATGCACTGGTTCGACGCCGTTACCACGGCTTTTTCGACCGTGGCCACGGGCGGCTTCAGCATCCGCAACGCCAGCATCATGTACTACCACAGCTTTGCCATCGAAATGGTCGTGGCCACCTTCATGGTCGTGTCGGGGATGCACATGGGACTGATCTACGCCACCCTGCAGGGGCGGCGCAACAACCTGTTCCGTTCGGAGGTGGCGCGGTTCTACCTGATTTCGCTGGCCGTTTGCACGCTGATCGTTTCGGCGAGTTTGCTGTCCGAACACCACTACAACACCCCGGGCGAGGCGCTCCGGTACGGTTTCTTCCAGGTGGCGTCGTACACCACCACCAGCGGTTTTGCCTCGGCCGACAACGCGCTGTGGCCCCCCCTGGCCATCGTTGTGCTGATGTACTGCATGATCCAGTGCGCCATGGCCGGTTCGTCGACCGGGGGGATCAAGGTCGACCGCGTGTTGCTGCTGCTGAAAGCCATCCGCGCCCGCGCCGTCAAACTGCAACACCCCAACGCCATCATACGCATCAAGTTGAACGGCATAGCGCAGGACGACTCGCTGGTGAACGCCGCCATGCTGATGATCCTCTTCTTCCTGGCCACCGCGCTGGCGGGAACCGTGCTGCTGGCCGCCATGGGGGTCGACCTGATGACCGGCTTTTCGGCCTCCATTTCGTGCCTGAGCAACGTGGGCCCGGGGTTCGGAAAGCTCAGCAACCTCGAAAACTTCAGCATCTTTTCGCCCGCAGCCAAAGTGTTGCTCAGTTTTTTGATGCTTTTCGGACGTTTGGAACTCTTCGGTTTCATCCACCTTTTTATGCTGCGAAGTTGGAAGTAAATCGCTATCTTTGAAAACGATGAATTTACGGCTATACCTTCTGCTACTTTTCTTTTGCGGGATTCCCGCCACCCTGCAGGCCCAACAGGCCCGTATCGAGGGGCTGGAAGGGAACGCCGCCTACATGCAGCTGCTGGCGCAACAGCGGCAATTGCAGCAACGGCAAGACTCCATCGGCTCGCTGATCGGCCAAATCCGGGGCCAGTTCGAAGAGGCGACCGACAAAAGCACCCTGTCGAAACAGATCGTCGCGCTCGAATCGCAGCTTTACGACCTGCGCAGCGCAAGCGGAAAGATCACCGCCCAGGTTTCGGCCATCGAGCAGGACTACCTGCTCAAACAACTCAACCAGCCCGCCGGAGTCCGGGCAGAAGCCTCGCCCGACGACAACCGGCCGCAGTACCGCACCCTGTTTCTGAACCCGATATTCCGCGACAACTTTCCCGACGAAGAGATCACCCTGCTGCAATACGCCCCCCGCATCGAACGTCGGGTGCAGCAATCCAGCGAAGCCATTGCGCCGCTCTACAAGCAACTGGTCGAACTTCGCCAACAGTACGACGGCGCCACAAGCCAGGAGCGCATCGACAGCATCGCACAGGCGGGCGACCGGCTCAAAGGACAAATCGAAGCGCTGGACGCCGACATCGAAGTGATGTGGCTCACCCTGTACCGGCACAAAATCGACAACTACCCCTGGCTGGTCGACAAACTGGAGAACGTCGACCGCCTGCGCCTCGAACAGATCGACCAGGAGAGCAGGGGAGTGCGCCGCGCCGAAGGGCTGAACGCAGGCTCGCTGGCGCCGCTGGTATCGACCTTTCCGCTTCAGAAAAAACTGGCGCTCGACTACGAACTGCTCATCGCCGAAGAACTCGGACTCCGGGCCGCCGCCGACTCGCTCCGGGCCTGCCTCAAGCAAATACCTCCGGTACCCGACTACTCCGACATCGATTTTCCGGTGCGCAACCTGATCGTATACGCCCCCATCACCGTTGGCCCGCGGGATATCCCCCTGAGCGAAATTCCCACCATCCAAATTCCCCAAACAGGCATCTATTACAGCGTGCTGCTGACCACCTACGTCAATCCCCCGACCAGTTCGGCTCCGCTGAAAAAGATGACCCCGCTGATGCAGCAAAAAACCGCAGAAGGGCGTACCCGCTACTTTGCCGGAGGATTCCGCACCTACGCCGAGGCGATCGCCGCCCAGGTACAGATGGCGCGCGCCGGGTTCAGAGCGCCCGCAGTGATGGCATGGGTCGATGGGAAATACACCGCCGTCAACACCGCCCGGGCGCTGGAGACCAAACAGGCCGCCGCCAAACCCAAAACCGAGGGCGAATACACCCTGAACATCCTTCCGCCCGAAGGACGCCTTTCCTCGGCCCTGCGCGATCTGATCACCGAAAAAGCCCCCTCGAAAAACATCATCCGCCGCGCCTCGGAACGGGGGGTGATCTACTCGGTAGGTACTTTTTCCTCGAAAGCCGAGGCCGAAGCCCTGGGCCGCGCCATGCAGGAAAAGGAAAACGTCGAAATCAACATCACAAACCCATAACCCATGACACTCACCTGGATCATCCTGCTCGTTTTGCTCGGGCTCATCCTTTTTTTGGCCGAACTGGTACTGCTGCCCGGCATCACCGTGGCCGCCGTCGGCGCGTTTTGCTGCCTGGTCGGAGCCGTCAGCTGGGCCTTCGTCGAACTGGGCATGGCCACCGGATGGATCGTGCTGGGTTCGGTATCAGTGGCGCTGACCGTGCTGACCCTGCTCTTTCTACGCCCCCGTACCTGGAACCGCTTCGCCCTGCATACCGAGATCGACTCGCAGGTGCAGCCGGTTGAGATCGACCAGCAGATCGCCGTCGGAGCCGTAGGCACCACCCTGACGCGCCTCGCCCCGATGGGCAAAGTCGACATCGGAGGCCGTGTCTACGAGGCCAAATCGCTCGACAGCTACATCGATCCCCGCACCGCGGTGGTGGTAACAGGCTACGAGAACGCCAACATCATCGTAAAAATCAACGCATAACCCCCTAAACCACCGCCCATTATGGAATTCACATCAACCGCCATTGTCATCACAATCGCCTCGATCATCCTGCTTTGGCTGATCCTTTACTTCATCCCCATCGGACTCTGGTTCTCGGCCCTGGTGTCGGGCGTTCGGATCAGTTTGCTGCAACTGGTGCTGATGCGCTGGCGGAAAGTACCGCCGTCCACCATCGTGTCGGCCATGATCGAAGGGACCAAAGCCGGCCTGAAGCTCAACCCCAACGAGCTGGAAGCCCACTACCTGGCCGGAGGACACGTGGCCAACGTGGTACACGCCCTGGTATCGGCCCAGAAAGCCAACATCACCCTCGACTTTAAAATGGCCACCGCCATCGACCTGGCGGGCCGCGACGTGTTCGAAGCCGTGCAAATGTCTGTAAACCCTAAAGTAATCAACACCCCGCCCGTAACGGCCGTCGCCAAGGACGGGATCCAGCTTGTGGCCAAGGCCCGGGTAACCGTACGCGCCAACATCAAGCAACTGGTGGGCGGCGCAGGCGAAGAGACCGTGCTGGCCCGGGTGGGCGAAGGGATCGTTTCGTCGATCGGCTCGTCGGCCTCGCACAAGACCGTGCTGGAAAATCCCGACTTCATCTCGCGCGTGGTACTCGAAAAAGGACTCGACGCGGGAACCGCCTTCGAAATCCTGTCGATCGATATCGCCGACATCGACGTAGGGAAAAACATCGGCGCCGTGCTTCAGATGGATCAGGCCAACGCCGACAAAAACATCGCCCAGGCCCGCGCCGAGGAGAAACGCGCCATGGCCGTAGCCCTTGAACAGGAGATGAAAGCCAAAACGCAAGAATCCCGCGCCAAGGTGATTCTGGCCGAAGCCGAAATTCCGCTGGCCATCGCCGAAGCCTTCCGCAGCGGCAACCTCGGCGTGATGGATTACTACAAGCTCCGCAACATCCAGGCCGACACCACCATGCGCGAAAGCATCACCGCCCCCTCCGGAACCACCGGAACGGTACATAAGCCCGCCGAACCCAAATAGCCCGACTTTCACATGCTCACCGCCGCATTGTTGGGGCTGCTTTCGGGATCAGCCATCCTGATCGGGGCGTGGCTGGGGCTGCGCCTGAAGATCAGCAACCAACTGATTGCCATGACTATGGCATTCGGCGCAGGCGTGCTGATCTCGGCCCTGTCGATCGACCTGATGAGCGAAGCGCTGGAAACATCCCACGATCCCTGGGTCGTGGGATGCTGTTTTTTGGCCGGAGCGCTCGTTTTTGTCGGCGGCGACTACCTGATCGACCGGCGCGGAGGCGGAATGCGCAAACATGGACACGGCAAAGCGCTGAAAAACAAGAACAACGCTACCACCGAGAACTCGGGAACAGCCATCCTGCTGGGTACCCTGCTGGACGGGATTCCCGAGTCGTTCGTGGTGGGGGCCTCGGTAGCCGCCGGAGGCAGTACGGGCGTGGTCTTCGTGGCCGCCGTCTTTTTGAGCAACCTGCCCGAGGGAATGTCCGGTACGCTGGGCATGAAGATGGCCGGGATGACCACCCGCCGCATCATGACCCTGTGGTGGATCACCCTGGCGATGACCGTTGTTGCCTCGGTGGGAGGATTCGCCTTTTTGGGCGACGCATCGCCCTCTCTGCGCGCGGCCACGATGGCGTTTGCCTCGGGAGCCGTCCTGGCCATGCTGAGCGACACAATGATCCCCGAAGCATTCAAATTCGGCGGACGAACCGTCGCCCTGATTACGGTAACGGGGTTCCTGACCGCCTTTTTGCTCAGTAAATTGTTCTAAATGAATTAGTTCCGATTGAACCTAAGGCCCTATTTTTGGCAAGAAAGATACCTTATGATTATTTTTGCGCTTTTTATTTTCCAACCGTACAAAAATACCGCATAACATAACCTATTTGGCGTAATCTTTGCAGCGATATTAGGCTGTTGTTTCATTAATAGAGGATTATGGACTTTTTAGCTGATTTTTTGCTTTTTTCAGGCCTTTCCATCCTGATTATATTGTTAGTCGTCATTTTTTGGAGTCTCTTCCTTCCGGAGAAATATAAACGGTTGAGGCGCCAACGTCGAAGAAATAATCGCCCGCCCAGGCTGCAAAAATAGGGACGTATTTGAATCTTTCAACACCTCATTTTTTTGCAAATTTATCGCTGCCATATCTCTTTCGCATCGCTTCCGTGTCGTGGGAAAGGGAGGGGATTTTCACGCCCGATTCATTGCCGCGGATTTGGAAGTAACCAATAGAAGTATTACTTTTGCACCGTTCCGGAGAGGTGGGTGAGTGGCTGAAACCACCAGTTTGCTAAACTGACGTACGGAGTAATCTGTACCGGGGGTTCGAATCCCCCTCTCTCCGCGCCGACCCGAAAAGCACTCCCGCAACACAGCGGAGGGTGCTTTTTGTTGATAAGTCGGCCCAAATCAAAGATTTGAACGAGGATCCCATCGGCGAAACATAATAGGCCGGAGAGGGTTGTCGGATAGGCGCAGGGTCGCTGCCGGCAGCCGATACAATTCCTTTTCCCAACGACCGTAAAATTCACACGTTGAGAAGTATACATTCAAACACAACAAACCCGAAATATGTATTTAACTTTGCTCGAACAGATGCGTGCGCATAAACCCAATCGACCCCGAATCATGAAAAAATCAATGTTAATCGCCCTGCTCGTTTTCCTTTGTCTCTCTTCGGCCTTCGCTCAGGGCGGAAGGTTCCTGATACGAATCGAGGACAATTACGCCAATAATTGGGTGAGCATTACCGACGGGAGAGAAGACGGGTTCTACAATACGGACAGTAAAAAGGGCGTTGAAAAACGTTTTTTCGGAGATTTCAACGCCAAGGTCGAGTATTTCCTCGAACCCTCGTTCGAGCCGGCCACCGGTTTTCGGATTTACCGCGATTCGCTGGGCAAGTCGTACCTGCTCGAAGTAAAGAAGATTACGAATTACGACAAGGTAAACAAACAACTAAACAACGAATTTCCCCTTCAGGGAGGGAGTACTCTCGAGGAACTATCCGGAGAACGCGGGGAACAGATGGCTAAACACAACGGGGCCATGATAGCGAAACTGTACGAAGAACGCCCGAAACGCTATGAAATAGACGCGAAAGCAATCCCTGTAAGCGACGCATTTGCCGAGAAAGTATACGCCAAAGTCTCGACAATGATCGACACCTTTGCACCCACCGAGAAGCCTCCACAAATTTATGACGGCTATCGCGCGACCTTCCGGTGTGTGGCAGGCCTTGAAGTATGGACATTCACGATCCATTGCCCTGCGGGCGACGTCAAAAAGCTGTCCAACCTGTTCAAGACGATGATTTCGGCGATCGACGATGGCAGCTTCAACGAAACGCGGTACATGAGCCTCCTGGAAGAGTAGATGCCGCCGATTCAGAGGAGAACCCCGCAAGAACGTCCGCATTGTTCGGCCGGGGGTTGATTCACCGCACCTCGAACACCAGGTACTCCGAACGGGTGCCGATGCGGAACTTGCCGCCCCAAATGCCCATGCCCGACGAGACGAAATAGCGCGTGCCGCCCTTTTGTAGCGGGCCGTGTACGTCTTCGAACATCCGCGAGGCGACCCACGACAGCGGCCACACCTGCCCCTGGTGCGTGTGTCCCGACAGTTGGAGCGTTACCCCGCAGCGCTCGGCCTCCTCCAGGTGGGAGGGCTGGTGGTCGAGCAGGATCACCACAGGGGAACGGTCCGTCGAATCGATCAACCTGGCAAGCGGCCGGCGGTCGCGGTTCGAACGGTCGTCGCGGCCGACCAGCGTAACGCCCCCAAGCGACACCACAGAATCGCGCAACAGGCGGATGCCCGCCGCCTCGTAAAAGGCAACACTCTTTTCGGGATCGGCAATGTATTCGTGATTGCCCAGCACGCCGTACACCCCCAGCGGAGCCTCGATGCGTCGAAACAGCTCCTCCATCCGCTGGTCGAACATCGGTTTCGTGTTGTTATCCACCACATCGCCCAGCAACAGCACCAGATCGGGCCGTTCGGCATTGATCAGTCCCACCCAACGGGCCAGCTCTCCGGCTCCGGTGGCGTATCCCAGGTGAAGGTCGCTCAGGGCGACGATTTTCAGGGGCCTCTCGAGTCCCGCGCCCGAAATCGGATCGAGTTCGACTCGTTTCTTATTCAAATAATTAACGTATCCGTAGCTCAGCAGCAGGGTCATCCCCAGGGCAAGGCTTCCGAAACTCCACCAACTGTGCTTCAACGCCGGCCACAGTCCGGGGAAAAGGTGGGTCAACCGAACCAGATCGATCACCAGGAACAGTAGCACCAAATAAACCAGGGCGATCAGCCACGAACTGCCCATGCGGTATAAAAACGAGGTCAGCCACTCCGGGAGCCATTGGTTGGCGAACAGGGCGAGAAAAGGGCCCGAAACCGCCACAACCGCAAACAGCAACAACAGCGCACGCGCCCATCCCAGGGCGGGCAACCACTGCCAAAGGCGCCAAAGCACATACCCCTCAGCGCCCAGAATCAGGGCCAGTATCGTCAACATAATCGTCCATTTCATGCGGTTTTACAATCTAAAGAGGTCGCAAGATACAATTTTTTATTACCTTAGCTGCATACCCTGAACACCCGTTTCCTTTATTCCTTTTTCAGCCCATGAGAACCCTGATCTGCTCCCTGCTGTTACTGGCCGCCCTGCCCGCAAGCCTTTCGGCCCAGTCAAAACAAACGCCCCCCGCCAAGCACACCTTCGAAATCAAAGACGGCGCTTTCGTATTGGACGGAAAACCCACGGCCATCTATTCGGGCGAGATGCACTTTGCCCGCATCCCGAAGACCTACTGGCGCCACCGCCTGCAAATGATCAAGGCCATGGGGCTGAACGCCGTGGCCACCTACGTTTTTTGGAACTACCACGAAACCGTACCCGGCGTGTGGGACTTCCGGTCGGAGAGCCGCGACATCGCCGAGTTTATCCGCATCGCCCAGCAGGAGGGCCTGTGGGTGATTCTCCGCCCCGGCCCCTACGCCTGTGCCGAGTGGGAATTCGGGGGTTACCCCTGGTGGTTGCAGAACAACCCCGAGCTGGTGCTTCGCAGCAACAACCCCGCCTTTTTGGCCGCCTGTAAAACCTACATCGACAAGCTGGCCGAACAAACCCGCGACCTGCAAATCACCCGCGGCGGGCCCATCATCATGGTGCAGGCCGAAAACGAGTTCGGGTCGTATGTCGCCCAACGCAAAGACGTTCCGCTGGAACAGCACAAAGCCTACAGCGGGGCCATTGTCAATCAGTTGAAAGCCGCCGGATTCGAAGTGCCGATGTTCACCTCGGACGGCACATGGCTCTTCGAAGGCGGATCGGTGGAAGGGATTCTGCCCACGGGCAACGGCGAGAACAGCGTCGAGAACCTCAAAAAACTGGTCAACCAGTACCACGGCGGCCAGGGGCCGTACATGGTGGCCGAGTTCTACTCGGGCTGGCTCGACCATTGGGCCGAGCCGTTCCAAAAAGTGAAAGCCGAAAGCCTGGTGAGTCAGATGAAGAAATTTGTCGACGGAGGCGTGTCGTTCAACGTATACATGGTACACGGCGGAACCAACTTCGCTTTCACCTCGGGCGCCAACTACGACAAGAACCACGACATCCAGCCCGACCTGACCAGCTACGACTACGACGCCCCCATCAGCGAAGCGGGATGGGCCACCCCAAAATATGCGGCCATGCGCGACTACCTGAAAAGCGTCGTTCCTTACACCGTTCCCGAAGTTCCCGCCCCGATGCCGGTGATCGAAATTCCCTCCATCGAGCTTTCCACGGCGGTTTCGTACGACGGGCTGCTGACCGACGCCGAGGAGTTCGACACCCCGAAAACGTTCGAGCAACTGAACCAGGGACACGGCTACGTGCTGTACCGCCGCCACTTCAACCAGCCCATCAGCGGAACGCTCGAAATTCCCGGCCTGCGCGACTACGCGCTGGTGTACGTGAACGGCGAACGGGTAGGGGAACTGAACCGCTACTACAAACGCTACACCTGCGCGGTGGACATTCCGTTCAACGCCACGCTCGAAATTCTGGTCGAAAACATGGGCCGCATCAACTACGGCGCCGAAATTGTCCGAAACACCAAGGGCATCATCTCTCCCGTCAGCATCGACGGCCACGAGATCGCAGGCCCCTGGGAACACGTCCGGCTGCCGATGGACCGCCTTTCGGCCGAAGGGGTCGGCACACCCTACACGGCGGGCCGCCCGGTGGTCTACGCGGGATCGTTCTCGCTCAAACAGGTCGGCGACACCTTCCTGGACATGAGCGATTGGGAAAAAGGGATCGTTTTTGTCAACGGCCACAACCTGGGCCGCTACTGGAGCGTAGGCCCCCAGCAAACGCTCTACCTGCCGGGCTGCTGGCTCAATAAGGGGAAAAACGAGGTGGTGATTTTCGAAATGAAAAACTCCAAACGCCACACCTCGCTGCGCGCGCTGAAAACGCCCATTTTAGAAACCCTCAAACCCGAATAACCATGGCGCAACCCATTTGTCAAAGCTGCGGAATGCCCCTGAAGAAGGATCCGCAAGGCGGCGGAACCAACGCCGACGGGTCGATCAACCCCAAGTATTGCAGCTACTGCTACCAAAACGGAGCTTTCACCTTTACCGGCACCGTCGGAGAGTTTCAGGAGTTTTGCCGCAAAATGATGATCGAAAGCGGCTACTCCAAATTCCTGAGCTGGCTATTTACCCGCAACATGAAACGGCTCGAACGCTGGAAATAACCAGCGTATCGCCCGATTCAAACCCTAAAAACCAATCGAGCCGCCCCCTGTCGGGGCGGCTCGATTTTCATACCGCAAACGCGGAGCTGGCGGAAACTATTTCTTTTTCGCCTCGCAACCGGCTTCGCACTTAGCCACGCATTTCTCGTAGCCGCCGCGCAGGAACACCGTTACCCATCCGGCAGCAAGACCCAACAGGCAGTAGATCAGTTCGGTGCCGGCAGCGCTCAGGTAAGTGGCCTGACCGCCCGGGTTGAAAGTCATAATGGCGAAGAAAGCGCCCGCGCCAACGAACAGGGCGGGAATCATCACCTTCACACGTTCGAGGCAGATCACCGGAATCACCAGAATCAGCAACGAGAGCGGAGTGGCCCAGAAGCCCAGGCCCTGGCCACCCAGCCATCCGGCAAAAGCGATAATCAGGATCGAACCGCCAATCCCGAGGAGATAGGCTGCCAGCACTTGCAGGCCGCCCTTGGGGGTACAGCCGGCGAAGAAGTAGCAGGCCCACGCCTGGAAAGTCAGCCAGCCGAAGCCGCTGCCGGCGATGAAGTAGTCGCACGAACCGGCCCCTTGGAAGAGCTGGTCGACCACTTGAACCAATGCCGCCAGGATGGCGATAATGACGGGGATCATGAGGAATTTTCCGAATTTCATAAGCAGTTGTTTTGGTTAGTGTTTGGATTCATCGGCAACCCCCTTTCGGAAAATCACCGCCACTAAGGTAGGTATTTTCGACGATTTTCCAACTCATCGAGCTATTGCCTCGACCAAGCACTGCCAAAAACCACGTAGTAGCCCCAGCTGTCGTTGCTGGCCGCCACATCGACCCCCATCCTCAGTCCCAACTTGCGGGCAATCAGGTAGCGGATGCCCGTGCCGTAGTTATACACCCACGTGGCCGATCCGAACTGGCCGTAGTCGTCGAAGGCCTTTCCCGTTCCCACCAGCGCAATCAGGCTCCAGCGGCGCGACACGTCGAACCGCTGTTCGAGTTCGGCCAGCAGGGTGGTCTTTCCCTGATAGCGGGCCGCGGGAACCCCGCGCATATCGAGAAACGGCTTTACGTAAAAAGGCACCTGGCCGAAGACCTGCTGCATATCGAACCGCGAACCCAACACCCACCAGTGCTTCAACGGCTGGTACCAATAGAGGGCCCCTTCGAGCTGCGAATAGCGGTAATCGCTGCCGAAAGCGGGGTTGTTCCACGAAAAGTCGAGGTATGTTTTCACGCCCCGATTCGAGGTAAAAAAGTTGTCCCTGCCATCGAACACGCCCTTGAGTCCCAGCGCCCCGAGGTTGCTGCTGTAGTCTTTTTGGTCGATCAACTGGTTGATGTAGGCGTTGTCCGTCGAGGATTCCGGTTCAAGTTCGGTATGGGCGAACAGGTAGTGCAGCTCCACGCTCCAGCGCGGATCCGCGAACAGTTTGCTCAGCGCGACATACACCGGCACGGTGCGGATATTGACCCCGAAACGAAAGTCCTGCGGCCCCTGCGCGGGAAGATCGACCGTTTTGTAATAGTCCAGATTGACGTTCGCATAGCCGGCGCCAACGGTGTAACGCACTCCCCAGCGGGGCAGGGTGGCTACCCGGCCCGCACCCGCCATCCACGAACCGTTGAGGGTATATCCGCCCGCGGCGGCGGTGATGTTAGGAGGCATCGGGTGCAGCTTGCCGTTCACCTTGCGGGGCGGCTGCTGCTTGATGAAAATCGGAGCCAGCGCACCGCCGAATCCGCCCACGGCCGGTTCGGTAATCAGCACCGGCAGGGGAATAAATCCGTTGTAGTTGATCACCCAGTCGCTCAAGTCGAACGCCCCGTCGAGCGAATCTTTAAAGTGGATCGGGGGTTTCGATTTGTCGCGGGCCGAAACGGAAACGGCGGCCAGCAGCACCATCAACCCAAACGAGCATCGGATAAAACGGCGTAACATACCTTATGAACTAATTAAAAGGGGAACGGAGTAGGCGTTACTCTGTTCCCTGCAAATCTACTGCCATACCCTTTACGGGGGGCGAAAATCAAAGGTGGATCGCTTCGTTGTGCGCGGCGGCGGCGGCCTCCATCAGGGCTTCGGCCATGGTGGGGTGGGCGTGGATGGTTTCAAGGAGCTGCTTGGCGGTTGTTCCCAGGCGGAGCGCCAGGGTCGGCTCGGCAATCAGTTCCGTTACGCTCAACCCGAACAGGTGGGCCCCCAGCAGGCGGTCGGTGGCCGCGTCGAAAATCAGCTTCACCATGCCGTCGCGGTTTCCGGCAGCGGTGGCCTTGCCCGAGGCGGTGTAGGGAAAACGCCCGATCCGCAGTTCGTAGCCCTGTTCGGCGGCCTGCTTTTCGGTCAGCCCTACGGACGAGAGTTCGGGGGTGGTGTAAATGCACGAGGGTACGATGCGGTAGTCGATCGGTTGCGGATCGGCTCCGGCGATGAATTCGGCGCAATGAACCGCCTCGGCCGTGGCCACGTGGGCCAGGGCGGGAGTGGGGATGATGTCGCCGATGGCGTACACCCCCTCGATGTTGGTACGGTAGTGCGGATCGACGGGAATTTTGCCGCGTTCGGTGCGGACTCCGGCCTCTTCCAGCCCGATCCCCTCCAGGTTGGCTACCACGCCGATGGCCGAAAGTACCACGTCGGCCTCAATTTCCGAAACTCCTTTCTTGTTTTCGACCGTTACCCGGCAACCCGTGTCGTCGGCGGCAACGGCCGTTACGGAAGTGGCTGTCAGAGTGGCTATTTTGGCTTTCCGGAAGGCGCGTTCGAGCAGTTTTGAAATCTCCTCGTCTTCCAACGGGGCCAGCGTTTCGGCATACTCGACAATGGTTACTTCCGAACCCAGCGACCGGAAAAAATGGGCGAATTCGGCCCCGATGGCGCCCGAACCGATCACCACCAGCCGTGCGGGCAGTTCGGTCAGGGTCAACGCCTCTTTCGAGGTGATCACGCGGCGGCCGTCCACCGGAATCGAGGGCAGCAGGCGGGGACGCGCCCCGGTGGCCAACAGGATGTTGCGGGCCGTATGGATCGTTCCGTCGACCGAAACTTCGTGGGGACGGGCGGTGAGCGACCCGTGGCCGACGATCACTTCGACGTTGTTCTTTTTGAGCAGGAATTCGATCCCTTTGCTCATCTGCGCAGCCACGGCGCGGCTTCGTTCCACCATCCTGGGGAGGTTGGCGCGCACTCCTTCGGTCTCGACCCCGTAGTCGGCGCCGTGCGAGGCGTAGCGAAACACTTCGGCGCTCTTGAGCAGCGCCTTGGTGGGAATGCAGCCCCAGTTGAGGCAGGTGCCGCCCAATTCGTTCTTTTCGACCACGGCCACCCGCAGGCCCAGTTGTGCGGCGCGGATGGCGGCGGCATACCCGCCGGGGCCGCTGCCGATAACGATCAAATCGTAGGTTGTCATCATTGGGAAAAACGAGAGAGGGGGGGTTAGTAATACCGCGAAGAGGAGGGTACCGGACTGATCTCCAGCTTACGGGGTTGCTTGGTCGCGTCAAGGTAGTCGGGCCGGCGCTTGTAGATCTCGGCGTAGTTGAAGTAGTAGCCTTTCGCGGCAAGTTCGCCCGTTACGGGAACGTAGACCACCTCGCGCGAGAGGACGATCATCCGTCCGAATTTCAGCACCAGCAGATTCAACACGTCCTCGGCGTCGTCCATGTGGGTTACGTACCAGGGGGTTTGTTCGCTCAGACCGTCGCCCGACGATTGAATGGCCCCGAGTACCCCTTTGAGCTTGCGCATCTGGCGGACGGCCAGGTCCTCTTCGCCCAGCGTCTGGTGGACAAAGGCCAGCAGATTCAGGTTCCGCATCCCGAAGGGGTTGTCCTGAAGCGCAAGGCGCGCCCAATGAATGATTTTCTGGTAGCCCTCGGCCTCGATCGATTCGCGGCCGCTAAAAACGGTCGCAATGCTATCGGCGTAGCGGTCGGGCAGCAGGGGGCGGTAGTTGGGACGGGACGGGAAGCCGTAGTAGAGCATCCGGTAGTCGGCGGCTGTAAGGGTGGTATCGCCCTTTTCGTAACGGCGCATCAGGTCGGGATAGTAGTAAGGGGAAGAGGGGTCGCCCACCACACGTTCGATGGCGGAGTAATCGACCGGTTCGAACCCTTTCGAGGGATTCTGCGCCGCCGCCGGCCAACAGCAGCCCCAAACAACCATCGCCAACAAACAGATCCTGCGCATTGCTTTGCCGCCCGAGGGGATATTAGAGACCAAAACGGTCGATTTGCGCCCGAAGTTTGGCTACCAGCCCCTCGCTGGCCGGAACCAGCGGCAGGCGCAGGTGATTGTCAATCACTTGTTTGATGGCCAGGGCCGCTTTTACGCCAACGGGATTTCCCTCGGCAAAAAGCAGGTCGGTGGCCTCGTGCAGGCGCAGGTTCAGGGCCGAAGCCTCGGTCAGGTTGCCCGACAGAGCGGCCTGCATCATGCAGCAGAAGGTATCGGGGAACGCGTTGGCCGATACCGAGATCACCCCGTCGCCTCCCAACGCCACCATCGGCAGGGCCAGGTTGTCGTCGCCCGAAAGGACGAAAAAGCCCTCGGGACGGTCGCGCAGGATGTAGGCGGCCTGCCCCAGGATGCCGGAGGCCTCCTTCACGGCAATCGCCTTTTTCGGGTAGGCGCGGGCCAGTTTCAGCACCGTTTCGGGAAGCATGTTCACCCCCGTGCGGCCGGGTACGTTGTAAAGGATCACGGGCAGGGGAGCCGCCTCCAGTTGGGCGCTGTAATGGGCGAACAATCCGGCCTGATTGGGTTTGTTGTAATAGGGGGTAACGGAAAGCAGAGCCGACACGCCGCCGAGGTCGAAACTCTGCATCGTCCGGATCAGATCGGCGGTATTGTTGCCTCCCATGCCCACCACGATGGGCAGGTTGCCGATGTTGTGGGCAACGACGTGGCGGACAACGTTGTGTTTCTCCTCGGCGGTCATGGTGGCGGGTTCGCCCGTGGTGCCAAGCACCACCAGGTAGTCCACGCCGGCCACCGTAACATGGTTTACGAGCGATGTAAGGGCAGGGTAGTCCACCGCGCCCTGTTCGGTGAAGGGGGTTACCAAAGCGACGCCGACGCCGCGAAGATTGATCGACATAGTGTGTTCGAGGTTTATTGAACGGGTTGTTTTTTCGGTATAGGGGCAAAGGTAGGGCTCTTTCCGCTAAAAAAGAGAGCCTTGTTCGATTTTTAACGTATTGTTGGTTTTTTGCGTTTCGTCGGTCGAATCGCCCTCGGTTTGCGGGTTGGGCGATGAATCGGGAGCCTCCGCGAAATCAGCGCCGGAGGCGCCCTCCGCGCCGTCCGAAGAGGGGCGATGGCCGTCCGTTCCGATCAGCGCCAGAAAGCGTTGTTCGTCGATGATCTCCACGCCCAGTTTTTGGGCCGACTCCAGCTTCTTTGGCCCCATGCCGGCTCCGGCCAGCAGGTAGTGGGTGGTTTTCGAGACGCTGCTTTGATTCGTCCCGCCGTGGCGTTCGATCAGTTCCTTCAGGGTTTGGCGGTCGTACCGTTCGAACGTTCCCGAAACCACGATCCGTTTTCCGGACAGCGCCTCGGAGAGCCGCTCGGCGGCCATGGCCCGGGTTTGCACGCCGGCCCCTTGCAGGCGGCGGACGATTTCGCCGTTGCGCGGATCGGCAAAGTAGTCGATGATGCTGCGGGCGATGCGTTCCCCCACCTCTTCCACCTCGATCAGCTGTTCGAGGGTGGCTGTGCGCAGGCCGTCGATCGAATCGATGGCGGCGGCCAGTTTCTTCGCCGTGGTTTCACCCACGTAGCGGATGCCGAGCGCGAACAGCACCCGCGCATAGGGGACGCTTTTCGAGCGTTCGACGCTGGCCACGATATTCTCGGCCGATTTCTCGCCCAAACGCTCCAACGGAACCAGTTGGTCGACCCGCAGGTCGTACAGGTCGGCCACGTCGTGCAGCAGCCGGTTGTCGTAAAGCAGTTGCACGGTCTCTTCGCCCAGTCCCTCGATGTCCATCGCCTTGCGCGAAATAAAGTGGACGATGCGGCCCACGATTTGCGGCGGACAACCCGCGGCGTTGGGGCAGTAGTGCTTGGCCTCTTCTTCGGCCTTGACCAGGGGGGTTCCGCACTCGGGGCAGCGGTCGATGTAGGCGAACGGCACGCTCTCCTTTGAGCGGCGCGCGGGGTCGACGCCCACGATTTTCGGAATGATCTCGCCTCCCTTTTCCACCCGCACCCAATCGCCCAGGCGGATGTCGAGCAGTTCGATCTGTTCGGCGTTGTGCAGCGAGGCCCGTTTGACGGTGGTTCCGGCCAAAAGCACGGGGTCGAGGTTGGCCACGGGGGTGATGGCTCCGGTGCGTCCCACCTGGAAATCGACCGACCGCAGGCGGGTTTGGGCCTGCTCGGCTTTGAACTTGTAGGCCACCGCCCAACGGGGCGCCTTGGCGGTGCTGCCCAGGTCGCGCTGCTGGCGTAGGTTGTCGATTTTGATGACCGCTCCGTCGGTGTCGTAAGGAAGGGCGTAGCGCCCGCTGTCCCAACGTTGGATGTAGTCCATCACTTCGGCTACCGAACGGCAGCGTTCAACGTGGTCCGAGGTTTTGAAGCCCCACCTCCGCAGGCACGACAGGGTGTCGTACTGGGTGGGGGCCACGTCGCTTTCAGCCTGCACGGCGTAAAGCACGCACTCCAGCCCGCGATCGGCCACAACGGCCGAGTTTTGCAGTTTGAGGGTTCCCGCGGCGGCATTGCGCGGGTTGGCGAGGGGTTCCTCGCCCAGGTCGATCCGTTCGGCGTTGAGCCGCTCGAATTGCGGGCGCGAAAGGTAGATCTCGCCCCGTACTTCGAGGATCCCGGGCGGAAAATCGCCCCGCAGGTGCATCGGGATGCTGCGGATGGTGCGCACGTTGGCCGACACGTCGTCGCCCCGCGTGCCGTCGCCCCGCGTTACGGCGCGGACAAAACGCCCGTCCTGGTAGGTAAGGTTGATGGCCGTGCCGTCGAATTTCAGCTCGCAGCAAAAATCCAGGGCCCCGACCCCCAGGTCGCGCTGGGCCCGGGCGGCAAATTCGGCCACCTCGTCGGGCGAGTAGGTATTGGCCAGCGAAAGCATCGGAAAACGGTGTTCCACCGTCGAAAACGAGGCCGTGATGTCGCTTCCCAGCCGGTGGGTGGGCGAATTGGGATCGTCCCACTGGGGGTGTTCCCGCTCCAAGGCGGCCAGGCGTTCCAGCAACAGGTCGTACTGGCGGTCCTCGACCGACGGAGCGTTCAACACGTAGTATTCGTAATTGAACTGTTCGAGCGCTTTCCGCAAACGTTCGATCTCTTCTCTGATCTTCTCCATAAGGGCAGGTCAAAGATAGGGATTCGCGCAGAGAAAGAAAAATTGTTGCATCGGTTTGGCAGTTCCGTTTTTTGCGTATACTTGCAGAAATTTTCCCAACACCATCGACCGAATAATATGGCAAACCCGGCAGAAAATCAGAAGAAAAAGATCGCCATCAGCTATGCAAATCTCTCCGACGCGCTGCTCGAAGCCTTCAAGGCCCGGTATCCCCTGGGGTACAGCGACGCGATGATCCGCGTGAACAAGCCCAGCGGCGAATTTTTTTATGTTGTTCCGCTCGAAACCGAAGACACCAGCTACCTGGTAAAGGTGGACGTAAAAATCGACACCAAACCCGAGGAGGAGCTCGAAAAAGACTACTATTCGGAGGAAGAGGAGGAGATCAGCGGCGCAGACCAAATCGCCGATTCGGGAGGAGATGAGGACGACGAATAGAAACCGTCGCTACAGCAACGGCGTAATCACCGTGGTCTGGCAGCCTTCCGAATGCATCCATGCCGGAGTCTGCTTCACGCGGCTGCGGCGGGTGTTCGACCCCATCAAACGCCCCTGGGTGAATATGGAGGGGGGAACCACCGAAGAGATCATCGCCATTGTCGAGGCCTGTCCCACGCGCGCGCTCACTTTCCTGTGGGAAGACCCCGAGCGCAACGAGAGCGACCCTTCGCCAAAAATCTTCAAGCAGGAGATGGAGGCCCTTTTCCCGGAGACCGGCGGCAACCAACCCGTGGCCCGCATCACCGTATACCGGGGCGGCCCGCTCACCATCGAGGGAAACTACACCGTGCTGGACCCCGACAACCGCCCGATTCAAACCCCGCGCATGGCCTCGATCTGCCGCTGCGGACTGTCGAACGACCAACCCTTTTGCGACGGAACCCACTTCCGCGCCCGTTTCCGCAGCTAAGCCCCCCATGGAAAAGAAAGAGCCCGACCCCGTTGTCGTTAAACTGCTGCATCATGGCCCGGTGATCGTACAGGGCAACATCGAAATCATCGGGTTCGACGGCAAGCCGATCGCGCTGACCGAACAACAAAGACACATCGGCGTAACGCTCTGCCGTTGCGGACGTTCCCAAAAGCAACCCTTTTGTGACGGATCCCACCTCAAATAATCCCCCCGTTTTACTCTGTTCGGGAGCGCCGTTCGATCCCGCCAACGACCCCCTTTTGGCCCGACGGATCGGGCAGTGGCCCGGCCCGAAAGCGATTTGCGGAGGCACCACCGCCGCCATCGTGGCCCGCGAATTGGAGCGCGAACTGCACGTACGGCTCGAACGCGACCCGTCGGGACTTCCCCCCACCTCGAACATCGAAGGGATCGACCTCGTTACCGAGGGCGTGATCACCCTGGCCCGCGTGCGGGAACGGATGGCCGTGGAAGATTCGTTCGAGGGTTCCGGCACCGACTACACCCTGATCCGTCTGTTGCTTGCGGCTCCCGCCGTTCACATCCTTGTGGGACAGGCCGTCAACCCGGCGCACAGCGGGTTGCCCATCGAAAAACGCACCACGCTGATCCGGTCGATCGAAAACCTGCTGGTGCAAAAATTCGGGAAATCCGTTACCGTCGAATTCCTGTAATTCCCCCCTCGCTACCAGGCCCCGCTCCGGAAGAGTTTTCGCCGGAAACCGCAAAAAAATACGTACCTTTGTGGCTCTTTCGACTGTTAATCAAATAACAATATGGAGAAGCTCACCGTTAAGATATGTACCGGCACCCTCTGCTACGTGATGGGTGGCGCCGAACTGCAATTGCTGCCCGAACACCTGCCCCAACACCTGGCCGACAAAGTGGAGATCCGCGGATCGACCTGCCTGGACTACTGCAACCGCGAGGGGAACGGAAAAGCCCCCTACGTGCTGGTAGGCAGCGAGCTGGTTACCGGAGCCACCCTGACCAAAGTGGTGGCCGAAATCCGCCGACAAATCGAAAACCAACAAAGCACATAGCGCCTAACGCAATGGCTACAACCAACAACACCATGATCCTGCGGCGCGAGCTGCTCACCCGCATGATCAAACTCCTGAAAGACAACCAGCTGGAACAGCAGATCGACCGCATTCCCTACCTGATGCGTCCGCGCGGCGGCGAAATATCGCGCTGCTGCGTCTACAAAGACCGCGCGATGCTCAAGTACCGCGCCATGGGAGCGCTCGGGTTCGGCATCGACGAAGAGGTGGACGAAATGACCTCCCTGGCCGAATACACCCGCCAGGCCATGGACCGGCCCAAGGTGTCGGACAACCCCCTGTCGGTGATGACCGAGGCGTGCGACGCCTGCGTGAAAGTAAACTACGTGGTTACCAACATGTGCCGCGGCTGCGTGGCCCGGCCCTGCGAAGTAAACTGCGCCAAAGACGCCATCCGTTTCGAAAACGGACAGGCCCACATCGTCTCCGAAAAGTGCGTGAACTGCGGGCTTTGCCAAAAAAACTGCCCCTTCCACGCCATCATCTACATCCCCGTGCCGTGCGAAGAGTCGTGTCCCGTGGGCGCCATCAGCAAGGACGAACAAGGCAAGGAACACATCGACCCCCATACGTGCATCTACTGCGGCCGCTGCATCAGCGCCTGTCCGTTCGGAGCAGTGGTCGAAAAATCGCACCTGATCGAAATTTTCCGCGCTTTCAACTCGCCCAAAGAGGTGGTGGCGCTGGTGGCTCCGGCCATCGCCGGACAGTTCAAGACCTCGCTGCCCAACATCCTCGAAGCCGTCAAAAAACTGGGCTTCGACCACGTGATGGAGGTAGCCAGGGGGGCCGACGTAACCACCGCCCACGAAGCCGCCGAATTCGTCGAGAAGGTGGGCGGGGGAGAGCAACCCTTCATGACCACCTCGTGCTGCCCGTCGTACTACATGCTGGCCGGGAAGCACATTCCCGAAATCGCCCCCTACGTCTCGCACACCCGCAGCCCGATGTATTATGCCGCCGAGATCGCCCGCCGCGAGCATCCCGAGGCCGTGATCGTCTTTGTCGGCCCCTGCCTGGCCAAGCGCAAAGAGGCCTACCACGACCCCAACGTCGACCTGATGCTCAGCTTCGAAGAGCTGGGTACGATGTTCGTGGCCATGGGAGTGGACGTGTTCAAGGAGAGCAAAGAGCAGCTCGACGGTTCGATCCTCGCCAGCAGCCGCGGCTACGCCGCCAGCGAAGGCGTGATGAACGCCGTGGCCGGAGCGCTCCCGCCCGACTGCGCCATCGAAATCAAACCCATCGTCATCAGCGGCATCGACAAAACGACCATCCGCGAACTGCGCGGCTACGCCAAGTCGTGTCCGGGCAACATGGTCGAAGTGATGGCCTGCGAGGGCGGCTGCATCAACGGCTGCAACGTGATCGCCAACCCCAAAGTGGCCGTGCGCCAAATCAAAGAACTCAGTAAATAACCCTCCTTGCGGTGCGGCGCCGTTGGTGCCGCATCCGCCAAAGAGGACCCGTTAAATCCCCCGTACGCCCATGTACCCCAAAGTAAACGTTTGTCAGGATATCTACTGGATCGGCGCGAACGACCGCCGCAAGCAACTCTTCGAAAACCTGTGGCCGCTGCCCGACGGCGTGTCGTACAATTCGTACCTGATTGTCGACAGCGAAAAGACCGCCCTGGTCGATACGCTCGAAAACGGGAGTGCCGGCAACTACCTCGACCAAATTGAACTGTTGCTTCAAGGAAAGCCGCTCGACTACCTTGTTATCAACCACATGGAACCCGATCATTCGGGCGAAATCGGCGAAATCGTACGCCACTGGCCGGAGGTCAAAGTGGTGGGCAATGCCAAAACTTTCTCGATCCTGAAAGAGTACTACGGCATCGGGGCCGATTCGCCCCATGCGCTGGTGGTGAACGACGGCGACACCCTGCCGCTCGGCCGCCATACCCTGAAATTCGTCTTCACCCCCTGGGTACACTGGCCCGAAACGATGATGAGCTACGACCTTGCGGACGGCATCCTGTTTTCGGCCGACGCCTTCGGCACGTTCGGCACGCTGGACGGCGGACTCTTCGACGACGAAATCGAACCCGGCCGCTACGACAGCGAAATGCGGCGCTACTACTCGAACATCGTGGGCAAATACAGCAACATGGTGCAAAAAGCCTTCGAAAAGCTCAAAGGAGCCGAAATCAAAACCATCTGCCCGCTGCACGGCCCCATCTGGCGCACCGATCCGGGGTACGTGATCGGGCTGTACGACCGCTGGAGCCGCTACCAGGCCGAAGAGGGAGTGGTGATCATCTACGCCTCGATGTACGGCAACGGCGCACGCACGGCCGACTACATCGCCCGCCGCCTGTCCGAGAACGGCGTGCGGAAAATCAAGGTACACGACGTATCGAAAACCCACATCTCGTACCTGATCAACGACCTGTGGAACTACAAGGGAGTGATCCTTGGCAGTTGCGCCTACAACGCCCAAATGTTCCCGCTGATGGAGCAGCTCACCCGCGAAATCCTGCACATGGGCCTGAAAGAGCGCAAACTGGGCCTGTTCGGATCGTACAGTTGGAACGGCGGCGGGGTGCGCAACCTGCTGGCCTTTGCCGAAGAGATCAAATGGGAACAGGTGGCTCCGGCCGTCGACATCCAGGGCATACCCACCGCCGAAAAGCTGGCCGCCTGCGACGCCCTGGCCGCCGCAATGGCCGCCAACATCCGCGAAGCCTAATGATTGGCAGCAGCCACACCTCGACCGCGCAGGTAACCGACGCCCAAACGGCAGAATACCTGGGATCGGGAGCTTTGCCCGTACTGGCCACACCGGCCATGATCGCCCTGATGGAAAACGCCGCCATGCTGGCCCTTGCGCCCCACCTGGAAGCGGGGCAGGGAAGTGTAGGCACCGCCGTCTCGGTCAGCCATACCCGCGCCACCGGAGTGGGGCAGCCGATCGAAGCCACCGCCACGATCACCCACATCGAAGGGCGCAGCATCGAGTTCACCCTCACCGCCAGCGACCCGTACGGGCCGATCGGACACGGCACCCACACCCGTTTTATCATTGATAACGCGAAATTCCTGGCCAAAATCCAAAAATAACCCCTAAATTTGGGGGTTCGGCGCACCACGCGCAAAACCAGCTTTCGAACGACTAAACAACCAACCATAAAACACTTCAACACTCCGATTATGAGCGACAAAAAGTTCCCCGCAGGCGTACTGACCGGCGAAAAAGTAGGCCAACTCTTTGCCTACGCCAAAGAAAAAGGATTTGCCATCCCGGCCGTTAACGTAACCGGCACCGACACCGTCAACGCCGTGATCGAAACCGCCGCCCTGGTAAACTCCCCCGTAATCATCCAGCTTTCGAACGGCGGAGCCGCCTTCTACGCCGGTAAGGGTCTCAAGCTCGAAGGGCAGGAATCAGCCGTACTGGGCGCCATTTCGGCCGCCAAGCACATCCACACCGTAGCCGAAGCCTACGGCGTACCCGTGATTCTGCATACCGACCACGCCGCCAAAAAACTCCTTCCCTGGATCGACGGCCTGCTGGCAGCCAGCGAAAAAGAGTTCGCCGCCACCGGCAAACCCCTCTTTAGTTCGCACATGCTCGACCTGTCGGAAGAACCGCTGGCCGAAAACCTCGAAATCTGCGCGAAATACCTCGCCCGCATGAGCAAAATGGGCATGACCCTCGAAATCGAACTCGGCATCACCGGCGGGGAAGAAGACGGCGTGGACAACACCCACGTGGACAGCTCGAAACTCTACACCCAACCCTCGGAAGTATGCGAAGCCTACGAAGTGCTGAGCAAAGTTTCGCCCAACTTCACCATCGCCGCCTCGTTCGGCAACGTACACGGCGTGTACAAACCCGGCAACGTGGTACTCAACCCCCGCATCCTGCACGATTCGCAGGAGTACATCCAGCAAAAACTCGGAACGGCCGCCAAACCCGTGAACTTCGTATTCCACGGCGGTTCGGGATCGGAACCCGAAAAAATCCAGGAAGCCATCACCTACGGCGTCATCAAAATGAACATCGACACCGACACCCAATGGGCATTCTGGGATGGTATCCGCCAGTACTACATCAAAAACGAAGGCTACCTGCAAGCGCAGCTCGGCAACCCCGAAGGGGCCGATAAACCCAACAAAAAGTACTACGATCCCCGCGTGTGGCTCCGCGCCGGCGAGGCCTCGATCATCGAACGGATGAAGATCGCCTTCCAGGACCTGAACTGCATCAACACCCTGTAACAACCAGAGCAACCAAAAGGGGCCGGATCGACACCGCGCCCCCTTTTTTCAACACGAACCCAAACCAACTTATGAAACAAGCAGTTGCCATTCTGTGCGCCGGCGGACCCGCCCCCGGAATCAACACGGTGATCAGCGCCGTAACCAAAATTTTCAGCCAAAACGGCTACAAAGTCATCGGGCTGAACGGCGGCTTCAAGAGCCTCGTCTCCGACGAACCCGACTTTGTATACCTCGACTTCGACACCGCCGACAACATCTACTCGCGCGGAGGTTCGGCCCTGGTGATGAGCCGCTACAAACCCACCGACAAAGAGTTCCGCACCGATTTCTTCGAAAAATACAACGTCAAGGTGCTGGTAACCGTCGGGGGCGACGACACCGCGTCGACCGCCAACCGGATGTCCAAGTACCTGAAAACGCAAAACCTGGAAGTCTCCAACATCCACGTACCCAAGACCATCGACAACGACCTGCCCCTGCCCGCCGGATACCCCACCTTCGGGTACAACTCGGCCAAAGAGGAGGGCGTTAAGCTCGCCACCACCCTGTACGAAGACGCCCGCACCAGCGGCAACTGGTTCGTCGTGTCGGCCATGGGCCGCGAAGCCGGCCACCTGGCTTTCGGCATCGGCGCCGCCTGCCACTACCCGATGATCATCTTCCCCGAAATGTTCAACAAAACGCCCATCACCTTCGATAAAATCACCCGGCTGGTGATCTCCTCGATGGTGAAACGCCGCCTGTTGGGTATTCCCTATGGGGTAGCCATCATCTCGGAGGGGGTATTCCACTTCATGAGCGACGACGACGTGATCGGCACCGGCGTGCAGTTCACCTACGACGAACACGGACACCCCGAACTGGGCAACGTGAGCAAGTCGCACATTTTCAACATGATGGTACAGCAGAAAATGAAAACCCTGCGCATCAAAGTGAAGAGCCGCCCCAACGAAATCGGCTACGAACTGCGCTGCTGCCGTCCGATCGCCTACGACCTCTCGTACGCTACCCAGCTTGGCTTGGGCGTGTACGAACTCTACCAGGCCGGACACAGCGGATGCATGGTAACCGTGGGCCGCGACGGTTCGGTAGAGCCGCTCTTTATGGACGACGTAGCCGACGAAAAGGGCAAAATCAGACCCCGTCTGGTGGATGTCGAATCGCGCAAGGTACAGCAGATCATTCAGAACAACCTGCACTACATCACCCCCGAGGACTACAAGGGAGCTTCGAAATTCGTGGACAACCCCGAAGAGTACGACTTCTACAAAATCCTTGAGTGGACCCGCTAACCTTCTCCGGAAGCAGCGAATAACGAGTGAGGGAGCCGATTCGGCTCCCTCACTCGTTATCATTTCGGGTAATTATACTCCGTCAACTACGGTGATTATTTTTTCTTCTTCGGCGGAACGGGGATTTTGATCGTTTCTACTACAGTTGTTTTAGGGTGCTTTTTGGCATAATCGATGGTTACAAATTCTCCTGTCCCAGCATCTCTACCCACTTTCATTGTTCTTTGTTTTTTCATAGTGTTTAAAATTAATTAATTTATGCAAATGTAGACAAAAACGGTTATTTCCCCAAATTCTTTGTATCTTTGTTTCCACATAAGCCTAATCGCCATCAAACTACGACACTGATTAGATTCAGGCTATATATTTCCTTTAGGCAAAGTGATTACACACGGCGTGTACTTGCTTTGCAGAGATATGGGGTGTCGTAGCCCTTGATGGCGTGCATCGTGGGTGCACGCTTTTTTTTATGCGGTTAGGTTGGGTAATGGCACTATTGCAAAACAACCAAATAAACCAATTAAAACCATGGACGAACTAACCCCAGAACAAAGGGCAAACATTCTAAAACTGGATGAACCCAACAACGTTGTTCAAGACAACCTAAAGGATGAAAAAAAAGTAAACACCATCGGTGATACTATTTTGTTCTTAGGGTTGATTACTTCCGTTATCTTTATTATTGTGGGATTTGCCCAGTACGAAGAACATTACAGTTACCCCGATGATCCTATAAATTGGACGCTAGTTATTGTTGGAATTATCCAGTCTTTAACATCGCTTGCAATATGGAGTATATTAAGGATGTTATCGAATATTTCGACAACATTAAAGAAGTAAAAAGAATCCCTGAGAGCCGTCATTCAGACGGCTCTCCTTTATTATGTGCGGCAATCGCAACTACGTAAACCTATTTTGTTTTCCCTGCCATCCGCCGTAGGATCCGGTCCAGCACCTGTTCGGGCGGCAGTTCGCCCAGGCAGGCGTAGTCGCCCCGCCAGCAGGGCTTTGAGCCGTACACCGAGCATGGGCGGCATTCGATGGCTGCTTAAAAGTCTATGTTGATGGTGTAATCCGTTTGATTTGGGACAAGATAGCCACCGCCGATATACCCCCATTGAGTTGTACCCAAGTTACTCCAACTTTGGAAAGATGACGTGGTGATATGGGAGACCCCATACGAGTTCAAGGAATTGACAAACACCTCGATAAATCCATCGAAACCCACGTTCGACACATCCATATTACTGATTGTCAGTTCCGGGTTATACCCTTCTATTTCCCGGTGGGCAATAAGAGCACCTTCATTGCCGGGACCAAAACTCCACTGCCCATCGTATACGTCGATGATAAAGTGTTTCATTTGCCCTATCGGCCCTGTTGTGGTAATTTGCAGATTAATCGAATTGGGGTAGGGTGCGGTTTTGGTTTCTTGGGCAGGAACGAGTTCTTGAAGCGGTTCCTTCTGGCAAGAAGTAAAGAAGAGAGTGGCGCCCAGCACCAAACTCATTGTTAGAACTAATTGTTTTTTCATCGTAGCAAAAATTTTAAGTGGTACATTTAATCAATTTCTACCGTAGCTAAAAATACTATCTAATTCGTATCTCAATCGGATAGTAACGTCCGATACGATAGTCTTCGGTCAAAGATAATAGTATTATGCGTAGCAAACAAAAAATAAGGCCCTGGATTTCGACTAATTTTTGTATTAATTACATATTCTAATCTACGATGAATTCAATAGTTCAGATGAACCCTCGTAAACTCACTCATTCGAGCCGCAGCCATATCTTCATTAGAATCCCCCAATTGTACGCAAGTTAAATTTCTCCATTTTCAATTCGCCGAACTTTTCAATCGACTGCACCAGCCGCTTTTCGGAGTCGTAGCTGTTGCGGTATTTGGAAATATACCGTGTCTCGGTGGCATCGCCGATCTGTCGGGGGTACCTGACACAACTGCAAAGCAACAATGCGGCCAGCACAATCAATGATGCACACCTGTTCATACTAAATACTTTTGATTCCTTACTCTTCCATCCGCCGCAGGATCCGGTCAAGCACCTGTTCGGGCGGTAGTTCGCCCAGGCAGGCGTAGTCGCCCCGCCAGCAGGGCTTTGAGCCGTACACCGAGCATGGGCGGCATTCGATGGCCGTTCCTACGGCATCGTCGGGCGACTGGCCCAGCCCCAGGAATCCGGCATACGGATGGGTAGCCCCCCAGATAGAAACCACCGGAACGCCCACCAGCGAAGCCATGTGCATGGCCGAAGAGTCCATCGAAACCATCAGCTCAAGGTGCGCCATCACGTCCAGCTCCTCGCGCAGGGAGAGTTTTCCGACCAGCGAGCGGCAATTCGGATGGCGGGCCACCAGCTCTTCGGCAACCCGTTTTTCCTCGGCCCCGCCGCCAAACAGCAGCACGACCGCCCGCGGGTGGAGAAGCCGCAGTTGCTCGATCACCGCCTCGACCCGGTAGAGCGGGTAGCGCTTGCCCAAGTGCTGCGCAAAGGGCGAAAGGCCGATCCAGGGTTCCTGTTTCTCGCCCAGCAGGGCGGGGAGGGGGCGCTCCCGGCGTTGCAGCGTGGCGGACACCTCGACCTCGAAACCGGCCGCACGAAACGTATCGGCGTAGCGTTCGACGCTGGTTTTGAGCTGCACCATCCGTTTGTTTTCGCGGCGGGTGAGGGCCCGCTTTTCGGCCCGCCCCTTGCGCATCCGGAAAACCGGCACGCCCGACAGGAAAAACAGCCCGTCCAGCACCCACGAATAGAGTTTGCTGTGCAGGTCGATCACGGCGTCGATCGGCCCATGCGATCGCACTTCGCGGAACAACCGCCACAGGCCGCCGATCCCTTTGTGCCGTCCGTTCAGGTCGATGGCGTGGATGTGCAGGCCGGGTACCCCGTCGAAAAACGGCGCGAAAAAATCGCGCGTGAGCAGGGTCATCCGCAGGTCGGGATAGCGCCGCGCCATCGCTTCAAGTACCGGAGCCGCCATCGCCACGTCGCCCATGGCCGACGAGCGGATTACCAGCAAATGACCGAATGGTTTTTTCACAACGCTTTGATTTTCAATATAAAATTCACACAAACGAACGATCGACCCACAGCTACGCCGTAGCAAATCCACCCCGTCGATGCGGACAATGCGTGCGCAGCACTACTTCTTTTGTCCGTAAAGCACGGGGTTCAGGGCGGGGTCGTTGTACATTTTCATCTGCTTGTAGAGCTTCATGTACTTGCGTCCGGCGGCGATGTCGGCCAGCAGCCCTTCGATGGCCGTGGAGAGGTCGACCCGCTGTTCAAGCAGCGTATCGAGCTTCTTTTGACAGGCGGCGCGGTGGTCGTCCGACACGTCGCCGCGCAGGGTCTCCTGCCGCATGTGGTAGATTTTGAGCGCCAGGATCGACAACCGGTCAATGGCCCACGCAGGGGTCTCGGTGTTGATCGACGCTCCGGGAAGGGGCGTGACTCCCTGGTACTTTTGCAGGAAATAGCTGTCGATGTATTCCACCATGTCGGTACGCTCCTGGTTCGAAGCGTCGATGCGGCGTTTGATCTTGAGTGCCTCCACGGGGTCGATGGCCGGGTCGCGGATGATGTCTTCGAGGTGCCATTGCACCGTGTCGATCCAGTTTTTGTGGTACAGCAACGCCTCGATGCCGGGGGCGGGGTAGGGGTTTTCGAGGGGGTGGTCGACGTCGTTGAAGCGGTGGTAGTCTTCGATCACGCGGTCGAACAGTTCGTTGCTGCTGGAGGAGAAGTTCATGGCTTGGAAATTTCGTTTTGTACACAAATATAGGCTCTTTTTTCGATTCCGGCCGATTTCCCTAACTTTGCAGTCGTTGTTCCACAGCCCAACCCCCCTATGCACAAATCCGTCCTGTTTTTCGCCGCCCTGAGCCTTTCGGTGTATATGGCCCCGGCCCAACAAAAAATGACCCAGGCCGAATACATAAATCGGTACAAGCATTTGGCGATCAAAGAATTTCGGGAGTTTCAGATTCCGGCCAGCATCACCCTGGCGCAGGGCATCCTGGAGTCGGGATCGGGCGGAAGCCGGCTGGCCACCGAGGCCAACAACCACTTCGGCATCAAGTGCAAAAGCAGCTGGACGGGGCCGCGCATCTACCACGACGACGATGCCAAGGGCGAGTGTTTCCGCAAATACCGCTCCGTCGAGGAGTCGTACGAAGACCACTCGCGCTTTTTGAAAGAGTCGCCGCGCTACGCCGCCCTTTTCGAGCTCGACGTAACCGACTACAAGGGGTGGGCCTATGGGCTGAAAGCGGCCGGATACGCCACCAACCCGCGCTATCCCGAACTGCTGATCGACATGATCGAGCGGAACAACCTGCAACAGTTCGACCGCGAACTGTCGCCGCGCCAGCAGGAGCGGGCCGAACGGCGCGAACAGAGCGATCGGCAACAGGCCTCGCCAACGGTCGCCTTTACGGTCGAGCAGCGCAACGGACTGTGGTGCGTGGTACCCACCGCGGGGGTAACCCTCGCCTCGATTGCCGAGCAGGCCCATCTTCCGATCAAAAAACTATTGAAATTCAACGACCTGTCGGCTGCAATTCCCTTGCAGGCCGGGGTTCCCGTCTACCTGCAACCCAAACTGAAACGCTCGGCGGGAGCGCCGTTCCACACCATGGCCGCCACCGACTCGTACTACTCGGTCGCCCAGCATTACGGCGTAACGCTCAAGCGGTTGCAAAAGCTCAACCCCGTGATGCGGCAATCGCCCCCCACCGTCGGGCAGCTCATTCGGTTGAAATAAAAAAGCCCTATCGGTGAGGTTAGCGCTTTATTAACCGCTTTAGTTCTTCGATTGCTAAAGGCGGATTTCTCCTGTGCAGCATCGAATGGCAATTAGGACAAACAGGCCTAAGGTCTTCAATCGGATCGATCGCATGAGCCCCTCTTATCGATGCTATTGGAGTCAAATGATGGACGTGAATGAACTCTTCACCCAATTCTCCATACGTTTCGAAAAAATTAAATTCGCAAACGGAACAAGAGTAGCCATAATGCTCAAGACAGGGTTTTTTCACATGAGGATTCCTCTCGTACCTTGTTTGTACCACTTGTGTAGGACTCCCTTCTTGGAAAGACTCTGAATTATTTAATGCTTGTTGGGCGCTATAGTATTGGCTATCATGTACCGCACAAAAATCGAACCATTGTTTTTCCAACTCTTCCGCATTCCCCGATTTGATAGAAATCCCTGAAGATTGTGGTGTCCATTGTTGTCCGGCAGTTAGAGAACGAACTGATAAAATCGATTGTTTATTAGGGTTCAAAATCGTATCAAATTCTATATAAACACGATAAGTATCCTTTTCTTGACCACTCCAATGTTGTGATAAAAATGGGCCTGAAACAATCCATCCTGAAGCCATAATTCCCTTAGGGTTGCTGCCCAACCTGACAAGGAAGGCCCTATCTCCAACTTTTACTTGTTTATGGCTTCTACAACTCCACCTTAAGGTGACCTTCCCTGCCTTTTGCAGTTCTTCTATATTTTTCTCAAGATCTTCCCACGGCCACTTGCTCGGATTCCACGCAAAAAGAAATGAATTTTGTCTTTTGGTCGGTTGTTTGCGCATAATATCTCGATCAAATTATTTTACAACTCAAAGATACAACATATCAGACATTTGCACGCAATAAAAATCATCCCAAGCAGAGAGAGGCCCCCTAGGGGCCTCTCTCTGGGAAAAATTCACGCAACTGTGCGCTTATTTTCCGTAGCGCAGCGTAATGGTCTTCTTCAGGTCGGGGTGGAGCGAGTTGCCCACGGGGCATTCCTTGGCCGAAAGTTCGAGGATGCGTTTGGTTTTGGCGTCGTAATCGCGCGGGAAGGTGATCTCCACCACGATTTCGACCACCCGCCTGGGGGCCGTTCCCATCACTTTGGTTACGTCCACCTCGGCACCGTCGATGTCGAACCCGTGCGCGCGGGCGGCAATGCCCATGATGGTGAGCATGCAGCTTCCCAGCGAGGCCGCCAGCAGGTCGGTGGGCGAAAAATAGGCCCCCTGGCCGTGGTTGTCGACCGGGGCGTCGGTCAAGACTTCGCTGCCCGATTGCAGGTGTTTCATGCTGGTGCGCAGGTCGCCCAAATAGCGCGTATGTGCGGTAATAGCCATCGTGGTGTGTTTTAGCGGGGGTCGAACAGCGACCCGGAGCCAAAGGTAGCGAATTTTCGTACCTTTGCCCTCCCTCCTCCGAAAATCCCGTTGAACACCCTGCAAACATACAGCTACCGCGACATTTGGCGGATCGCCTATCCCATTCTGGCGGGGATGGCCATGGAACACGTGATCGGGATGACCGATACCGCTTTCCTGGGCCGGCTGCCGGGCCAGGCGGGCGAGGTTGCGCTGGGCGCCTCGGCCCTGGGGAGCGTTTTCTACCTGGCTGTCTTTGTGTTGGGACTCGGATTCACCATCGGATGCCAAATCCTGATCGGCCGCCGCAACGGCCAGCAGGCCTACCGCGACATCGGCCCGATCGTGAGCCAGGGGATCGTTGCGGTGGTCGGCCTGGCCATCGCCACGATCGCCCTTTCGCTACTGTTCGCCCCGGCCCTGCTGCAAAGCATGGTTCGTTCCGGGGCGGTTTACCACGCCACGGCCGACTACCTGAACTGGCGGATTCTGGGCCTGTTGTTCGCCTTTCCCGCCTTTCTGTTCCGCGCCTTTTACACCGGAATCACCCACACCCGCATCCTTACCCTGAACGCGGTGGTGATGGTGGGAAGCAACGCGTTGTTGAACTACGCCCTGGTGTTCGGAAAGTTTGGTTTTCCCGCGCTCGGCATCGAGGGAGCCGCCATCGCCTCGGTGGTGGCCGAGGGGGTTTCGCTGCTCTTTTTCGCGGTGTACACCCGCTACAAGGCCGACCGGAAAAAATACGCCCTGTTTACCCGCTGGCGGCCCGACAGAAAGCTGTTGGGGCAAATTCTGAAAGTATCGACCTGGACGATGCTGCAACCCTTTGTGTCGGTGGCCACCTGGTTCCTCTTTTTTATCGCGGTCGAGGGGCTGGGCGAGCAGCCGCTGGCCGTGAGCAATCTGGTACGGAGCCTGTCGGCGCTTCCCTTCGTGGTGATCGGTTCGTTCGGATCGGCTCTTTGCGCGCTGGTGAGCAACCTGATGGGAGCGGGCAAGAGCAGCCAGGTGGCCGTTGTGTGCCGGCGCACGCTCCTGCTTTGCCTGCTGACCGTGCTTCCGGTGTTGCTCGTTTTCGGAATCTTTCCGCGGGTCGTGCTTTCGATTTTCACCAGTCACGGCGAGTTGATCGAAGCCTCGGTCAGCTCGCTGCTCGTGCTGATTGCCGACTACCTGATGGCCATTCCCGCCATCCTGCTCTTCAACGTCGTTTCGGGCAGCGGAAACACCCGTTCGGCCATGCTGCTCGAACTGGGAGCCCTGGCCGGATACATCGTTTACGTCTACTTCGTGGCGGTCCGGTGGCGGGCCGACATCGCCGTCTGCTGGACCGCCGAAATGGTCTACATGCTGATCCTGATGGGGCTTTCGTGGTTGTACCTGCGCAAGGCCGATTGGCAAAGCAAAAAAATATAGCGACCTTTGGGGAATGGAAATCCTTAGCGCCGAATTTCGTTGCAGCAGCCAGCGGGCCGATCAATGCCCGCCGGGCGAGGGACGTGTCGAATTCGCCTTTATCGGCCGTTCGAACGTCGGCAAATCGTCGCTGATCAACATGTTGACGGGGCGTACGGGGCTGGCGAAAGTGTCGGGAACCCCCGGAAAGACCCGCCTGATCAACCACTTTACCATCAACAACGAGTGGTCGCTGGTCGACCTTCCCGGCTACGGGTACGCGCGCGTTTCGCGGGCCGAGCGGAGCGGGTTTTCGTCGCTGATCACCCACTACATCCTGGGGCGCGACGAGCTGCACTACCTGTTCGTGCTGATCGACTCGCGGCTCGAACCGCAACGGATCGACCTCGAGTTCATCTCCTTTTTGGGCGAAAACGGCATCCCCTTCGGGCTGGTTTTCACCAAAGCCGACAAGCTGTCGGCCGCCCAACTCGGCCGCAGTGTGGAAGCCTACAAAAAACGCCTGGCGGAGCAGTGGGAAGAGCTGCCCGAACTATTTGTCAGCTCGGCCGAAAAGGGGCAGGGCAGGGCCGAACTGCTCGATTTCATCGAGGGTTGCCTGGCGGCAAAAAAATGAGCCGGAAAAAGCCGCTGGTTTTCCACGAAAAACCGTACTTTTGTGTCGGTCGTCCGACCCCCTCCATCCCTTAATACCCTTTTTTCGATGAGCCCCGACAAAATCAAATTTTTCGCCTGCCGCAATTCCCGTTACCTGGCCGAAAAAATCGCCCTGAAATTCGGCCTTCCGCTCGGAGCCTCCGAAGTGCTCGATTTCAGCGACGGCGAATTTCAGCCCGCCTACAACGAAAGCATCCGCGGATGCACCGTTTTCATTGTCTGCTCAACCTTTCCGCCCGTCGAAAACATGATGGAACTGCTGCTGATGATCGACGCCGCCAAGCGCGCCTCGGCCAAGCGGGTGGTGGCCGTGATGCCCTATTTCGGGTGGGCCCGCCAGGACCGCAAAGACCGCCCCCGCGTTTCGATCGGCGCCAAGCTGGTGGCCAATCTGCTGGCCGCAGCCGGAGTCGACCGCGTGATGACCATGGACCTGCACGCCGACCAAATACAAGGCTTTTTCGACGTACCGGTCGACCACATCTACGCCAGCGGCGTTTTCGTCCCCTACATCAGGAGCCTATGCATGCCCGACCTTTCGGTGGCCACGCCCGACATCGGAGGGGCCAAACGGGCCAACGCCTACGCCCAATACCTCGGTGCGCCGATGATCATTTGCCACAAACACCGTTCACGCCCCAACGTGGTGAGCGAAATGACCGCCATCGGCGACGTGGAGGGGCGCAACGTGCTGCTGCTCGACGACATGATCGACACCGCAGGCACCATCACCAAAGCCGCCGACATGATGAAGAACGAAATGGGCGCCAAGTCGGTACACGCCGTCGTTACCCATCCCGTGCTGTCGGGCCCCGCCTACGACCGCATCGCGGCCAGCGCCCTGGACGAAGTGATCACCACCGACACCATCCCCCTGAAAGAGGGAGTAGACACCTCGAAGTTCACCATCCTGACCGTGGCCGACATCTTTGCCGACTGCATCGACCGGGTGTACAACTACAAGGAAATCAGCTCGATCTACATTTTCTAAAGGGGTGTTCGAAACAACCGTCCTGTACGAGGACAACCACCTGCTGGTTGTCAACAAGCGCCCCGGCGAACTGGTGCAACCCGACCCCGCCGGCACCGAGGCCATCGAAGACCGCGCCAAAGCCTACCTCAAAGTCCGCTACAACAAGGCCGGAAACGTTTTTTTGGGGGTAGTACACCGCATCGACCGCCCGGTGGGCGGCGTGGTGCTGCTGGCCAAGACCTCGAAAGCCCTGGTGCGGCTGAACGAACAGTTAAAGGAGCGGCTGTTCGAAAAAATCTACTGGGCCATCACCGAACGATCGCCCGAGCAGGCCGGACTCCCCGCCGAGGGAACGCTGCGCCACCACCTGGTTCACAACGGAAAAACCAATCGATCCACCGCCCACGACCACCCTGTGGCCGACAGCAAAGAGGCCCTGCTGGAATACCGCACCCTGGCTTCGAGCGACCGCTACCACCTGCTGGAGGTCAAACTGCTTACCGGACGGCACCACCAAATCCGCTGCCAGCTCGCCAAAATCGGATGCCCCATCAAGGGCGACCTGAAATACGGCGCGGCGCGATCCAATCCCGATGGAAGCATTTCGCTCTGGGCCAGATCGTTGTGTTTCGAGCATCCCGTGTCCCGCGAAAAGATCTGCGTAACGGCTCCCACCCCCGCCGACGACAAACTGTGGAGCTACTTCGAGGGGGCGGTAAATTCAAAAGCGTAGGGAAGCAACTCGGCGGCCCTGACCACCCGCATCTGCCGGCCGGAGGCCATCACCACGTCGATTTCGGCGCCCTGCGCCCGCTCTGCCTCAAGAATCACCTCGCGGCACCCGCCGCAGGGGGCGATCATCCCCGCCGCATCGGGCGACACCACCGCTACCATCCGGATTTTGCACGCGGAATAGGCCGCGCGCGCATAGTTCACCGCCACCCGCTCGGCGCACGACCCCAGCGGATAGGCCCTGTTTTCCTGATTGTTGCCGCAAACCATCCGCCCGTCGTCGAGCAGCACGGCGGCCCCCACGCGAAAACCGGAGTAGGGGGCGTAGGCGTTTTTCGCCGCCTCGAAAGCAGCCTCAATGAGTTGGTCGATGTTCTGCTGATTCATACCTGATGGGTTGATTAATGGGGTGATTGTTTACCGTATGTGCGTCTTCACGGCGCGTACCATGTGGCGTTTGCCGAGCGCCCCGGGCAGGCGTTCGACCCGGAATCCGGCCAAGCGCAGCGCCTCTTTCACCGATCCTTTGGCCGAATAGGTAACCAGCACGCCCCCGGGAGCCAACAGGCCGTGCATCGAATGCATCACCTGCGGGGTCCATAGCTCGGGCTGCACCTCCGGCGAAAAGGCGTCGAAATAGATCAGATCGACAGAGCCGAGCATCCATTCCACCGGGAAATCGAGCAGGCTCATCGGGTACTTCGTCAGGCAAAAGCTATCGTGAATAAACACTCCGGAACCCCACGAGGCCCCGTGCAGTCGACGAAAACGGTCGATCCGCTCCGGCGGCGCGTCGCCCCCCTCGAACGACCCGTATTCCAACGCCTCGACCACCGCGCCGGACAGGGGATACAGTTCCACGGCCCGGTAATCGACCGCCACGCCGTGTTCGGCGGCCCGCTCCAGGGTCAGCAGGGCGTTCAGCCCCGTGCCGAATCCCATCTCGAACACCGAAATCCGTGTCCGTCCCCGATCAAGCAGCGGCTGTAGCCCGGCTCCGACAAACACGTGGAGCGACTCGCTCACCGCGCCGCGATCCGAGTGGTACAGCTCGCCCAGGCAGGCGTGCCGCAAAGTGCGTGTACCGTCGGCGGTGAATACGATTTCGGGATCCATCGGTAAAAGACAATCGGCTAAGGTTGGTCTCGACGAAGCAACTGCACCACATTTTCGACGTGGTGCGTGTGGGGGAACATGTCTACCGGCTGCACGCGGGTTACCCGGTAGGCCCCGTCGAACAGGGCCAGGTCGCGGGCCTGCGTGGCCGGATTGCAGCTCACGTAAACGATCCTCTCGGGCAGGGCGCGCAGGATCGTTTCGGCCACGTCGGCATGGATGCCGGCCCGCGGAGGGTCGAGGATCACCACGTCCGGACGGCCGTTCTGCTCAATAAACCCGGGGGTCAACACGTCTTTCATGTCGCCGGCGAAAAAGCGGGTGTTGCGGATTTGGTTGTTTTCGGAGTTCTTGCGCGCATCCTCGATCGCCTCGGGAACGTATTCGATACCGACGACCCGCCGTGCGCGGTCGGCCACAAAGTTGGCGATGGTTCCCGTGCCGGTGTACAGGTCGTACACCACCTCGTCGCCGGTGAGGGCGGCGAATTCCCGGGTTACCTTGTACAGGTTGTAGGCCTGCTCCGAATTGGTTTGGTAGAACGACTTGGGATCGATGCGGAACGTCAGGTGTTCCATCCGCTCTTCGATGTAGGGTTTTCCCCGATAGAGCAGCGCGGTCTGGTCTCCGATCGAATCGTTTAATTTCGTGTTTATGATGTAGTTGAGCGATGTTACCTCAGGAAATTGTTCAGCAATGGCGTCCAGCAGGGCGATCCGTTTCTCGGGGTCGTCGGCCGCAAAAACCACTACCACCATCACCTGTCCCGTGGTCGAGGTGCGGATCATCAGGTTGCGCAGCAGCCCCGTGTGTTCGCGCAGGTTGTAGAACGAAAGCCCGTGCTGCAACGCATAGCCGCGCACCATTTGCCGGATGGCGTTCGAGGGATCGGCCTGCAGGTGGCAACAGTGGATGTCCAGCACCTTGTCGAACATCCCCGGAATGTGGAATCCCAGCGCCCCTTCCCGTTCGAGCGCGGCCCCGGCGGCCACCTCGGCACGGGTTACCCAGCGCTTGTCCGAAAAGGTGAATTCCAGCTTGTTGCGGTAATATCGCGTCTTTTCCGAGCCGATGATCGGCTCGATGGGGGGCAGTTCGATCCGGCCCAGCCGCTCCAACTGATCGACCACCTGCCGCTGCTTGTACTCCAACTGAAGCGAGTAGGGGAGCGACTGCCATTTGCAGCCTCCGCACTCGCCGTAGTGTTCGCAAAACGGCTCGACCCGCAGCGGCGAGTAGCTGACGTAGTCGATCACGTACCCCTCCATAAAACGGCGGCGTTTGTTGTTGATTTGCACGTTGACCACATCGCCCGGAACGGTGTGCGGCACGAAAACCACCTGATCGTCAATACGTCCCAGCGATTTTCCTTCGGCCGCCACGTCCGTAATTTCAAGCCCGTCGATGCGGGGATATTTGCTTCTCTTCATGCAACAAAAGTAACCAAACTTCGGGGTTTATTCGTACATTTGGGGCAATAAAGACAACGGTTCACGATGCTTAAAATCGCAACACTCACCTTCAATCCTTACGGCGAAAATACCTACGTATTGTTCGACCAGAGCCGGCAATGCGTCGTGGTCGACGCGGGCTGCCTCACCGAAAAAGAGTGCCAAACCCTCGACGCCTTCATCACCAAAAACGACCTGATCCCCATCCTGGCCGTCAACACCCACGGACACATCGATCACATTTGCGGAGTGGAATTCGTAAAACGGCGCTGGAACATCCCTTTCGCCATCCACCGCAACGAACAGCCCATCCTCGACATGGTACCCTGTTATGCCGAAGCGATGGGGTTCCCGATCAAAACCGTACCGACCCCCGACGTCGACCTGGCCGAAACGAAAACCATCACATTGGGCGACAGCGAATTGCAAATCCTCCAAGTCCCCGGACACACCCCGGGCCACATCGCCATTTACGCCCCCGCGGAAGAGCTGCTGCTGGTGGGCGACCTGCTGTTCAAAGGCAGCATCGGCCGCACCGACCTGCCCGGCGGCGACTATCCGACCATCATGCGGAGCCTGATCGAAGAGATTGTGCCGCTGCCCGGAACCACCCACGTTTTTTCGGGACACGGGCCGCAAACCACCATTTCGCACGAGATCATGTTCAACCCCTTCATCGTCGAAGCGCTGCAGGGCGAGGTAAACTATTGCGCGAATGAGAATTGACATCATCACCCTGCTTCCCAACCTGCTGGACGGCTCCCTGAGCGAATCGATCATCCAACGGGCCAGAGACAAGGGGCTGGTAACCATCGAATTGCACAACCTGCGCAACTATTGCGAAGACAAACACAGAACGGCCGACGACTACCCCTTCGGGGGCGAGGCGGGCATGGTGATGAAGATCGAACCGGTCTATCGCTGCATCAATGAATTGAAGGCCCAACGCCCGTACGACGAAGTGATCTACACCTCGCCTGACGGGGAGCGGTACACCCAACAGGTCGCCAATCAGCTATCGACGCTGGAGAACATCATCATCCTGTGCGGCCACTACAAGGGAGTCGACCACCGCATACGCGAACACCTGGTTACCCGCGAAATTTCGATCGGCGACTACGTCCTCACGGGGGGCGAACTGGCCGCCGCCATCATCACCGACAGCATTGTCCGCATTCTGCCCGGCGCCATCGGCGACGAATGTTCGGCCCTGACCGACAGCTTTCAGGACCACCTGCTGGCTCCGCCGGTCTATACCCGTCCCGCCGAATTCAACGGATGGCGCGTACCCGAAGTGCTGTTGTCGGGACACACGGCCAACATCCAAGCCTGGCAGGAAGAGCAAGCCCTGGAACGCACCCGGCTCCTGCGGCCCGACCTGCTGAAAAAAAAGTAGCCCGAACGCCCATGAAAATCATCTGCATCGGCATGAACTATGCCGACCACATCCGCGAGCTGGGCGGAGCCATGCCCGCCGAACCGGTCTTCTTCATGAAACCCGACACCGCCCTGCTGCGGAACAACGCCCCGTTCTACCTGCCCGACTTTTCCGACGACCTGCACTACGAATGCGAAGTGGTGGTGAAGATCAACCGCCTGTGCAAGGCGATCGACGAGCGGTTCGCCCACCGTTGCTACGACGAGCTGACCCTGGGCATCGACTTCACGGCCCGCGACCTGCAGGAGCGTTGCAAAAAGGGGGGGCTTCCGTGGGAGATATGCAAAGCTTTCGACCACTCGGCGGCCGTATCGCCCCGCTGGATCAACAAACAGAACCTTCCGCCGATGGACGATCTCCGTTTTTCGCTCGACATCAACGGCGCACGCCGCCAAAGCGGCCACACCGCCGATATGATTTTCGGAATCGACCGCATCATCGCCCACGTGTCGCGTTTCGTTACCCTCAAGATCGGCGATCTGATCTTCACCGGCACCCCCGTGGGGGTCGGCCCATTGAAACAGGGCGACCATTTAGTGGCCCAACTGGAGGGGGAGGAACTCCTGAACTTTCAAATTAAGTAACCGCCTGTTAATTTCTGATATTTATCATGTTGCTTGTTGATTTACTGAAAGGGAAAGAGGTGATTCTGGCCAGCGCTTCGCCCCGCCGCCGCGAACTGATGGCCGGAGCCGGCATTCCTTTCCGGCTGGCCGATCCGTACGAAGTTGAGGAGACTTTTCCGGCCGGGATGGATCCGCACGCGGTGCCTCAATTTCTGGCGGAACTCAAATCGAACGCCTACCCGCACCCCCTCGATCCGCAGCAAATTCTAATCACAGCCGACACCATCGTGTTGCTTGATGGCCGCGTGATCGGCAAACCCGCCGACCGCGACGACGCGCTGGCGATGCTCGGCAGCCTGTCGGGCCGCACGCACGAGGTGATCACCGCCGTAACGCTCCGTTCGGCGGCCCGCACCGAAAGTTTCTCCGCCCATTCGCACGTCCGTTTCCGCACCCTGAGCGCCGAAGAGATCACCCACTACGTCGACACCTTCCAGCCCTACGACAAAGCCGGAAGCTACGGCATTCAGGAGTGGATCGGCTACATCGGCATCGAGGCCATCGACGGTTCGTTCTACAACGTCATGGGGCTGCCCATCCAACTGTTGTACCGCCGTTTGAGCGATTTTGCAACCCGTTAACCCATTTTTACACCTACCCGACGTGAAACGATTTCTTTTTACCCTTTCGCTGTTTTGCACCCTGTCCGCCGCCCTGGCCGACGAGGGGATGTGGCTGCCGAGCCTCATTGAGCGGGGCATCATCGACGACATGCAACGCAAGGGCCTCAAACTGTCGGCCGCCGACCTGTACAGCGTCAATCAGGCCAGCCTGAAGGACGCCATCGTCCGTTTCGGCAGCGGCTGCACCGGAGAGCTGATCTCCGACCAGGGCCTGCTGCTGACCAACCACCATTGCGGCTACCCTCAGATTCAGAAACACAGCACCCTGCAACACGACTACCTCACCCACGGATTTGCCGCCTCAAACCGGTCGGAAGAGCTTCCGAACCCGGGGCTGGTGGTCAGCTTTTTGGTCGAAATGCGCGACGTAACCGATCAGGCGCTGCACGGGATCAAGCCCGGCGCCACCGAGGAGCAACGCGCCAAAGGAGTGGCGGCCAACTCGAAAAAGATCGTCCAGAAAGCCACCGCCGGAACCCACTATCAGGGCAGGGTCGAAGCGCTGTACTACGGCAACCAGTACTTCCTGTTCATCTACGAAGTATTCGAGGACGTGCGGCTTGTGTTCGCCCCTCCGTCGTCGATCGGCAAGTTCGGGGGCGACACCGACAACTGGATGTGGCCCCGCCACACGGGCGACTTCTCCCTGTTCCGCATCTATGCCGACAAGGAGAACAAACCGGCCAAATACGCCGCTGACAACGTTCCCTACCGGCCCAAAAAGTCGTTCACCATCTCGCTCAAAGGGGTGGAGCAGGGCGATTTCACGTTTCTGTACGGTTTCCCCGCACGCACTTACGAATACCTGCACTCCCAGGGGGTGCGCTACATCCTCGAAAAGAGCGATCCGGAAAAAGTAAAGCTGCGCACCCTGCGGCTCGACGTGATGAACGCCGCCATGGCCGCCGATCCGGCCGTCCGCATCCAATACGCAGCCAAGAACGCCAGCGTATCGAACGGGTGGAAAAAGTGGCAGGGCGAAATGAAAGGACTGGAGCGGCTGGGTACCGTGCAGCGCAAGGCCGGGTACGAAGCCCGTTTCGAAGAGTGGGCAGCCACGCGCCCCTATGCCGGTATTACCCGAATCCTGGGGACGCAGTACGACTCGCTCGAAGCCTTTGCCTACGCCCGCGACTGCTATGCCGAGACCGTGATGGCCGTCGAACTGTTCAAACTGGCCGACAGCCTGCGCCTGAGCAAAGACGCCCCGAGGACCCAGGCGATGGCCGACGCCTTTTTCAAAGACTACAACGCGGCCATTGACCGCCGCACGGCCTCGCTGCTGCTGGCCGAACTGCGCCGCGAGGCGGACGACTTCCTGCCCGATCCGTTCCGGCAGGCCGCTTCGGCCGAAGCCTTCGTCGAGGGGCTTTTCACCCAAACCCGCGTAACCGACTCAGCCTGGGTGCGCGCCACGCTGGCCCTTGCCCCCGAAGAGCGGAAAAAGACCGTGGAACAGGACGTGGCCGTGCAGGCCATCGCCGCCTTTAAACAGGTGTTCGACAAACGCATCGATCCGCCGTTCAGGCGGTGGAACGCCGCCATCGAAACCTCGTACCGCACCTACATGCGCGGCATGATGGAGATGGGAGGGCAGGCTTTCTATCCCGACGCCAATTCGACCCTGCGGATCGCCTATGGCGAGGTGCGTGGCTACTCGCCGCGCGACGGGGTGGACTACCGCTGCCAAACCACCCTGGACGGGGTGATCGAAAAGGTAAATCCCGCCATCTACGACTACAACGTTCCGCAGGCGCTCATCAGCCTGCACCGCGCCAAGAACTACGGGAGATGGGCGGTCGACGGCACAGTTCCCGTGGCTTTTATCGCCACCAACCACTCGTCGGGCGGAAATTCGGGAAGCCCCGTGCTGAACGCCAACGGCGAACTGATCGGCGTTAATTTCGACCGCTGCTGGGAGGGAACCATGTCCGACCTTGAGTTCGACCCGTCGGTGTGCCGCAACATCACCCTCGACATCCGTTACGCCCTGTTCATCATCGATAAACTGGGCGGAGCCGGCTACCTGTTGAACGAAATGAGATTTGCCAAATGAGTCCGCTAAACGCCCTTTTACAATGGCTGCAAAGCCATGAACTGGACGGATTTATCGTCCCCTCGAACGACCCGCACTTCAGCGAATACGTGGCTCCGCACTGGGGAGCGCGGGCGTGGCTGAGCTGTTTCGACGGCTCGGCAGGCACGCTGGCCATCGCCCCGAACGCGGCGGCCTTGTGGACCGATTCGCGCTATTTCCTGCAAGCCGAGGCGCAGTTGTCCGGCACGGGTGTCGAATTGCAACGGCTGGGATTGCCCGATACCCCCTCGATCGCCGGATGGTTCGCGGAAAAATTCCCGAAAACGGGCCGGATCGGCGTGGACGGCTCGCTGTTCAGCAAAAACCAGTTCGAAGCCCTGAAGCTCGAATTCGCCCCACTGGAACTGATCGCCACGGCCGACCCTTTCGCCGAAGTATGGCCCAGCAGGCCGCCGTTTCCCGCCGGAAGAGCCTCGCTGCTCGACACGCAGTACAGCGGTGAAGCCACCGCCTCGAAACTGGCGCGTATCCGCAGCGGCGATCCCGCCGGGACGACCCGCCTGGTTACCCTGCTGGACGAGATTGCCTGGACGCTCAACCTGCGCGGGTCGGACATCGACAACAATCCCTTTCTGATCAGTTACCTGGCCATCGAACCCGATGCCGTGCGCCTGTTCGCCGACGGGACGAAATTCGCGGACAACGACCGCAAGTCCCTGGCGGCCCAAGGGGTCGAAATCCTTCCGTACGACCAGTTTCCGCACTACCTGCAAACCCTGCGCGGACAGTGCGTGGCGATCCATCCCGACGCCTTCCCCTACGGACTTTTCCAGCAGATGGCGGGGCAGGGGATCGACATTCGATTCGATGCCAAGCCCTACGGCCCGATCACCGCGTTGAAGGCCCTGAAAAACGCCACTGAGCTGGCGGGATTCCGCCGGGCCGCCGAACTGGACGGCGTGGCGCTGGTGCGCTTTGAACGTTGGCTCGAAGCCGAAATCGCCCACGGCAACCGCCCGCACGAGGCGGAAATCGCAGCACAGATCGTCCGCCTGCGGAGCGGAGTCGACCCCGGCTACCGCAGCGAGAGCTTCCCCCCCATTGTCGGCTACGGCCCCAACGGAGCCATTGTCCACTACCACGCCAGCCCGCAGGGCAGCGCGCCCGTGGGGATCGACAACCTGCTGCTGGTGGACAGCGGCGGGCAGTACCTGTACGGCACCACCGACATCACGCGCACCTATCATTTCGGCACGCCCACGCCGGAACAGGCCCGCGATTACACGCTCGTACTCAAGGGGATGATCGCCCTGTCGTCGGCCCGTTTCCCGCAAGGGACGCGCGGGGCGCAGCTCGACGTGCTGGCCCGCCAATTCCTGTGGCAACAGGGGGTAAACTACGGCCACGGAACGGGACACGGCATCGGCCATTTCCTGGGAGTCCACGAAGGGCCGCAATCGATCCGGATGAACGAGAATCCGGTTATGCTGGAAGCGGGCATGGTACAAAGTTGCGAACCCGGACTCTATCGGGCCGGCCAGCACGGCGTGCGGATCGAAAACATGCTGGCCGTTGTGGCGGCTCCACAGGCGGGATTCTTTGAGTTCGAAACGCTCACCCTTTGCCCGATCGCAACCCGGCCGATCGACCGTTCGCTGTTGAGCTTGGAAGAGAAAGAGTGGATCGACCGCTACCACGCCACGGTGTATGAACGGCTCGCCCCTCTGCTTTCAGCCGAGGAAGCCGCCTGGCTGCGCGAAAAAACCAAGCCCTTGTAAGAGCTTCGGCCGCGAACAAAGTTCCGCGGTTCGACGATTGATTCAAGGCCTCGGTTTTAGAGTCGCGCCAGCGTGCGGTCGTAAACCGCCAGCAGGTAGCGGCGCAGGGGACGAAGCCCGCGCCAAACCCCTGTGTACAAACGCACCCCGGCGGAGGTTGCCGATTCCGTGCGGCCCGACGGTCGGATCACCCGCACCAGCCGCGCCACCACGTCGGAGCGGACGGCCTGTTCCCCGTTCAGCGCCCCGTCGCCCAACAGCGACAGCCGATCGCCGTCGATGGCCGCAATGCGGTGTAACAGGTGCGCCCCCCGGTAACGGAACAACACAACATCTCCCTTTTTAAGTTGTTCAGGAGCGACCGGCTCCAACACCGCCACATCGCGGTCGCCGCGCAGGTAGGGGCGCATGCTGCCGCCGCGCATGCGGAGTTCAACCGGTTGGCCCTGCTCGATCAACGACTCGACCACCTCGAAAAACGAACGATTTGGAACCGTTTTCATAGTCGTCCGTCAGTTTTCAGGGTGTCGAACACCAGTTGCGCGGCGGCACGGTCGGGCAAACATTCCAGGTGGTACAGGGGAACCTGATTCAGGATGAGCGAAAGGGTATCGTAGTAATTCGCCGCCAGCGGCTTGTCGTTCATCAGGGCTGTCGGGCAGGAGGGAAGCAGCGCTCCCAGAGCCGCCACGCCCCGCAGACGGACGACCCGGTTGTGGGGAGCCTGGCTGAGCCGCACAATGGCCGCCACCGGAGCGCACACGGCGCGGTAACAGGGTGTTTTTCCGCTCCAGGGCGAACCGCAGGCAACCACCGTATCGGATTGCACGCGCACCACAGGACTGTCGTCGTTCAACAGCTCGCTTCCGGCAATGTGTTCGCACCACAGGCGGGTGTGGGTGCTTTTCCCGGTACCCGACTCACCCAGGAAAAGGATCGCTTTCCCGCCCTGGCAAACGGCCGAAGCGTGGAACGCGATGGTGCGGCTTCCGGCGGTGGCGATGCCGTAGGCGAGCCAAAGAGCGAAGTGGAGCAGGTAGGGAGGAGTGGCCGCCGAGGCATCGCTGCGCACCACCACGCGGCCCGGCTCCACAAGCAACTCACAGCAAAGGGCTGTCCCTCGCGGCGGAACCGCTTTCATGAAAAAGCCGCCGTCCATGTAGGAGAGGGAGGTATGGATGCCCTCGTTCTCCACCTCGTAAAAAGGCGCGGCCACGTGTTCGCGGCGGGTAATGGCGGACTGCACCACGACCACCGGATCGGCCGCCGGAGCGCTCACAACAAACGGCTCGTACCCCACGGTGGGGGCCGCGGCGGGAGCCTCGAATTGCAAGCCGTGTCCGGCAATTTCGCAGGTTTGGGTCATGGGGTCAGAGGGAGAGTACGCGGTCGCAGAAATCGAGCGACGAACGGCGGTGCGAGATCATCAGGATCGTCAGTTCGCGGCGGGAATCCGACAATTGGCGGATGGATTCGAGGATCCCGGCTTCGGTGGCCGGATCGAGCGACGAGGTGGGTTCGTCCAAAAACAGCACCTCGGCACCCTTGTAGAGCGCCCGGGCCAGCCCGAGCCGTTGGCGTTCGCCGCCCGAAAGGCGGCAGCCGTTTTCGCCCAGCAGAGTATCGACCCCGCAGGGCAGGGCGGCGGCCCAGTCGGCCAGCCTGGTCTGTTCCAGCACCTGACGGATGCGCGGCAGGTCGATCGGCTGGCCAAAGGCTATGTTTTCGGCCAGCGATCCGTCTATAACAAACACTTCCTGAGGCACATATCCAACCTGCCGGTGCCACGATGCGCGGTTAGCGGCGGTGAGCGGCCGGCCGTCGATCAGAATCTCGCCGCTCGCGGGAGCGTAAAAACCCAGCAACAAGTTGAACAGCGTACTCTTCCCGGCACCCGAGGCGCCCTGTATGCCGATCCGTTCGCCGCGCCGCACCTCCAGCGAAAAGGAGTCCAGCGCAGGCGGCTCGGCAGGCAGGGCGTCGGGATAAGCGAAAGTTACCTCCCGCGCCTGCAGGGTATGGGAAAATACCAGCGGTTCGGCCTGCATCTCTGCACAAGGGGGATCGGCGGCAAAAGCCTCGGCGATCACCTCGACCGAAAAGCGGTTGTTCCTGATTTGCGCAAAGCCGCTCACCACGGCCCGCACGGCGGGAAGCATCCGCAGCGACCCGACGGCGAACAGTCCGAACGCCGCCGTCGACGAAGCGCCCGAACCGCCGTAAATCAGCACCATCAACGCCAAGCCAAGCACCACGGCGCCCTCGATCACCCCGGCGGGCAGGCGCACCAATCGGTCGATCTTCACCCTGCTGGCGGAAATATCCTCCAACCCTCCGACAAAACGGCGCCGCAAGGGCTCGAACGCCCCGTTGATCTCCACCTCGGCATAGCCCCGGAAAAGTTCGGTTACGGTACGCGCCTGGCGGCGTTTTTGTTCGTTCTCGGCGCGGCCGCAGCGCTCCAGGCGGCGGCGAATAAGCAGGGAATAGAGCAGCACGGCCAACCCCAGACAGAGGGTCAGCAACAGGGTGGCCCAGGACAACAACACCAGCAAAAAGAGCCAGATGGCCATAAACAGCAGGGCCTCTCCGGCCATGGTGAACATCGGCGAAAGCACTCCCTGGCCAAAGGCATAGCAAACGCCGTTGATTTTGTGCGAGAGGTCGACCGAATGATGCCCCTTGACGAAAAGCAGGCCCCGGCGGTAGTAATTGTCGAACAGCCGCACCGAAAAATAGCGGTACAGCTCCATCGCGTAGCGGGTTTGCATGTTTCCCAGCAGCATGCAAAGCATGTTTTTAGCCACCGTGAACAGCAGTGCTCCGCCACATAAAACCCCTGTAAAAGCTGCATCCGAAAGGCCTGTCCAGGCGCCCAAACGGCCCAACAGGGAGCCGGGAGCAATCCCCGAGGGATCGAACAGCAGCACCAACACGGGGATCAGCAGGGCCAACCCCGCCAAATCGAGCAGCTGACGCAGCAGCACGCTTGCGGCGATTCCTGCGCCGCGGCGGCGCAGCGAGGGGGGTATCAGGCGAAGGATCGTACCGAAAGAGGTCATAATTTAGCTGCCGCAATGGGGTGACGGAAAAATCTCAGGGCCGCTTTCCAAACACGGCGTGGGTAATTGTGTCCGGCCAGACGATAACGCCAGGCCAAGCCCTTCAAACGCAGGAATTTATACTGTATAATACCGATCCAACTGTTGCAGTTTTTCCGGGCAACGGGGAAGAACAGTTCGTGTAAAATCCGCTCTTCGAGAGGTCGATTTTCCGCATGGGAGGGCGCCTGGTCGGGGGCAAGCCCCAGGTAACGCACGCAAAGGGCGGTCAACGCATCGGAAAGCGGGGCGTAGCCCGCCCGTTCAAAACGTTCGACATAAGCATTCCGGTCTATTTCGGACCCGCAGGCTTTCCACAAACAGGCCAAATCGCACAGTTGCCGAAGCACTATTTCCAACCGGATGAAGTGGCCCATGGTGTGGATCATCACAAACAGGGCGTCGAAATCGGGCGGGGGAAGCAGAAATTTTCCGGCGGGCGGCTCGCCATAAATCCCCTGCGCAAATTCCTGCAAATTTTGTTCAAGTTCCCGACTTTCCGACTTGTCTTCGTCAATAAAATGGTGGTGGAGTTCGATCGGCACTCCCTTGTACACAACGATCAGGTGCCGTTCGTGGCTCATTTCGTACTTGGTGGCTCCGGCCTGTAGCAGCAGTTGCTCGGCCCTGGCTGCGTGGCCAAAAAGGTAGAGGTCGATGTCGCCCGACTCGCGGTGCGAGGGGGTGGGGTAAAAACGCGCCAGCGAGGCTCCTTTGAATTGCAGGGCGGGAATGTTCTCGGCAGCCAGCAACCGGGCTATCTCTCCGGCGACCTCGGCCTGGTGTTGGCTGCGCCGTTCCACCGATTCGACGTGTAGGGCCCAGGGGAGCCTTACCTGCTTGGGGGGATGCAGTCCGGCGGGCAGGGTCATCGCCCCGTCGTAGGCCAGCGCGATCACTCCCTGCCGGATCGAAAGGTCGAGCAACTCTTGCCACGCTGCCGCATCGAGTCCTTCGAACGATCGAACGTCGGGAGCGCCCGTGCCGATCCCGGCCCGAACCAGCTCCAGCAAACGAAGGGGCGCCTGGGGCAAACGATTCGGCTGATCGGAAAAAACGGTCATGGGGAAGAAGGGGCTTATGCTTGAATGGCTCCGCCGCGAATCATATCGTCCGCCCAGCGTGCGGCGTCGGTTTGGGCCGTCGACGGGTCGATACTGAACCGCTCCGCCAGGGCGTTGACAATGTCCGCAACGGTGAACTCCCTGCCCTGGAAATGATTGAACAGCCACTCGGCCGTCGCGTTGAGCGAGATGATTTTGGTCAAGTCCGCCCCCATGCGTCCCTGCAGGATCAGCACGCGTTCGCCAGCCATCTCGCGGACTTGCAGTCCCTCTTTTATCTTCATGGATCGGTGTTTATCTCCGCAAATATAGCGAAAATCGCCATGTCCTGTAACCCCGCCCGACCCCGAGGCACCACGAACAACGAAAAGGGGTGCGCCCGAAAGCGCACCCCTTGTTCCTTTCGGCAGCAAAATACAGCCCCTATTTTTGTTCCAAAACCGGTTTTACCATATTGGTCAAATAACCTTTCCCGTAGCCGCTCCATTTTTTAACCACTTTCCCGTCGGGATCGATCACCACATAAAAAGGGACTCCTGCCACACCGTAATAACGGCCCAGGCCCGTGTAGAGGCCGCCCCGGTCCTCGAGGTTCACCCAGGTGATTTCATGTTCTTTCGAAAATTCACCCCACAACTTCGCGTCGCCGTCGGCGTTGACGCCCACCACCACCAAGCGGTCGGCATAAGCGGCGGCCAGCTCTTTGGTTTCGGGTCCGGCCTCCACGCAAGGGCCGCAGCCTATGCTCCAGAAGTCAAGCAGCAGGTATTTTCCGGGGTTTTCGCGCCGCAAGTCATTCAGCGTAACGGCCTTGCCCTCCAGGTCGAACAGGGTGGTATCCGCCAATGGATCGCCCACTTTCACCACAGAAACAGGAAAAAGTTTCGCCGAAACATACTGAGCGTCAACGTCTTTCTTTTGATCGGGAGTCAACCGCGCATACTGCGCCAAAAGCGCAGGGCGCAACGTGCTATCCTCTGCCAAATGGTACGAAATGCTCTTCATCCGACTGACACCTACCCGGGTAATCGCCCCTTGGCCAAGCACACGCAGATCGTTGTGGGCTATTTTTAGCTCTATGGGATCGGTCAGCGAATCGATCAGGTTCATTTGTAGGGCCAGTTGTTTCCGAACCGCTTTCGACGTAGTGTCGGACATGTAGATTTTAACGTAGTTGGATCGCTGAACCGCAAGAAGTTGGTATTGATCCCATTCGCTGCGGGAAGCGGCAAGGTAACGGTTGTTGTCGCGCTGTTCGGCCACATCGCTCTGCACGTCCCACGTGTGGAGCAGCTTGCCTTTTCCGGTAACCGTTACAGGCCCGTCCTTTACCCACACTTCGCACCACATACCCGGCGTATCCTTCACGTCGTGGTTAAACAGCAGGGCGTAACGCTGGGGAACGACAGAAACCGGAACCTCGAACTGGAAACGCCCCTGAATGGTTTTGGCGGTGGCGAACGTTACGATCAATTGCCCCTCCAGCGAGGCAATGCGAATACCTGTCGAGTCGGGCAGGTCGTGGATATGCCCCCGGATCACAACGGAGTCGGATTTTTGTTCCTGCGCACGGGCAAAGAGTCCGGCCAGCAGCAGCAGAGCGACGAATGTTTTTTTCATGGAGGTTTGGTATTAGGGATTTAAGGCATAGCTACATGACTACAAAAATAGTAATTTTTCGTCCCGAAAAACACATTCGCTTATTTTATCGAAAAATCAATGAAAAAACCTGGAAGGCCCTACGATGAAAGGGTACGGAATCGCCTCGGAAAACAAACCCCATTGGCGCAGCGGTCGTACCTTCCCCGAAAAGGACACAAACGCCGAAAACGGAGCGCCCGTTTGGGCGCGGTCAGGGGTTGTAGATGTCGGTATTACGGAACTGGATGATCGATTCGGTCATCTCCCTCATCTGCCGGGCCGCCGTGTACGCGGGGTCGAGTTCAAGGGCGCGGTTGAAGTCGTTCATCGCTTTTCCGAATTCGTTGTTGCGGTAGTAGAGTTCGCCCCGCTCGAAATGGTGTTTCGCCTGATCGGGTTGCCGCTGGATCAGGGCGGATAGTTCTTGGATCGTTTTCATAGCATACAGGTTATGGCGGGTAATATAATCGCAAACCGGAGCGGGCATCGACGTCGACGGAAGGTGTCCCAACCGGATTTGATGCCGCAGCGAGGTCGATTCGATCGGCCATTGGGGAGCGTCCGCCATCGGGGCCGAGGCCACTCCCCGGTTACGGGGATAGAACAAAAACGATGCCAGTTGCTGCAAGGCTTCCGGCTCGCGCCAACGGGGCAATTGGTCGGCGATGTCGCTACCGGCTAAAATAACAAATCGGCGGTCGGGGTGGCGTTCCCGCAGCGCACGCAGGGTCTGGATGGTGTAGGAGGGCAGGGGCAGCTCCTGTTCGATGGTGCAGAGCCGCATGCGGGGGTCTCCCTCGATGGCCAGCCGGACCATCTCGACCCGGTCGGAAAACGGAGCCAGTTCGCCGGCGTCTTTCAGCGGATTCCAGGGCGAAACCACCCACCACACCTCGCCGGCGAGTTGTCGGTCGAGTACGTATCGGGCAATGGCCAAATGGCCGTTGTGTACGGGGTTGAACGACCCCATCAGCAGGGCGGTTTGCATGGCGGTCAGGTTATTTCGCTATAAACGAGGCGATCAGCCGTTCGGCTTCGAGGCAGGCCTGCTCCAGGCGGTCGTTCACCACAATGTGGTCGAACCGGGGGGCATAGGCCAGCTCTTCGCGGGCTTTGGCCAGGCGGCGTTCAATGGCTTCGGGGGTGTCGGTGGCGCGGCCCTCCAGGCGTTGGCGCAACACCTCCATCGAAGGGGCTTCGATAAAGAGCGCCAGGGCCTGATCGCCGAACATGCGCTTGAGGTTCAGGCCGCCCAAGACGTCCACGTCGAACACGGCCACATGGCCCCGATCCCAAATACGGTCGAGTTCGGCACGGAGGGTGCCGTAACGGGTTCCCCGGTACACCTCTTCCCACTCGACAAACTCGCCGCCCTCGACCCGGGCCTGAAACTCGGCGTCGTCCATGAAGTAGTAATCGACTCCGTCGCGCTCGGCGCCGCGGGGCGCCCGCGAGGTGGCCGAAATGGAAAATTCCAACTCGGGGAACACACCCAGCAGGTGTTTCACCAGCGTGGTTTTTCCGGAACCCGACGGGGCCGAGAAAATCAGTATTTTCCCCATGAAAAAATTGCTATAACAAGTTGAGCAATTGCTCTTTAATCTTTTCCAGCTCGTCCTTCATCTGAACAACGATTTTTTGGATTTCGGCGTGGTTGGCTTTCGAACCCATCGTGTTGATCTCGCGGCCGATCTCCTGGGTGATGAACCCGAGCTTGCGGCCCACGCCATCGGGTTCGGCGGCGGAGACCACCGTGCGGAAATAGTCGCAATGCTGTTTCAGGCGCACCTTCTCTTCGGTGATGTCGAACTTTTCGAGGAAGTAGATCAGCTCCTGCTCGAAGCGGTTTTGGTCGATTTTCAACTGCATCGCTTCGATCCCTTCGGAGAGGCGTTTGCGAACGATGTCCATTCGTTCGCTTTCGAACGGAACCACCTGCCCCATGAGGGTTTCGATGGTCGAAACGCGTTCCAGCAGGTCGGCCATCAACACGGCCCCCTCGTGCAGGCGGAAGGCGTTCAGGTCGGACAGGGCCTCCGCCACCGCCTCTTCCAGCAGGCTCCACTCCTCGTCGGGAACCACCGTTACTTCGGTTTGAAGCACCTCGGGCAGGCGCAGCACGGTGGCAAAAAGCGGCTCGGCGGCCAGGTCGTACTTCAGCTCGCCGGCCATCGAACGCAACTGGTGGAAGTAGGCCGAAAACAGCTCCTGATTGATTTGGCCGGCGGCGTTTTTGATTCCGATGTTCTCGTAAAAAACCTGCAAATCCACCTTGCCGCGCACCGCCAAACGGGTCGCCAAACCCCGGATGTCGTACTCTTTTTCGCGGTAAATGGACGGAACACGCACCGTGAGGTCCAGTTGTTTGCTGTTCAAACTTTTCACTTCGACGGTGAGTTTGCGGGCGGCCGCCTGGCGTTCGGCGCGGCCAAAGCCTGTCATCGATTTAATCATGGCGTAACGTTATATTTCGGCATCCGCGACAACGGAGGCCCCTTTTCGGGCAAAGATAGAGCGATTTTCCCACTTCCCGCTCTTGTAGTAGATGAATGCGATGATCAGGCCCGAGAGCCAGCCGATGGGAATCGACCACCAGATGCCCTGGGTGCCCATCGACCGTTCGAGGCCGAATGCCACCGGCAGCCGCACCAGCCAAAGCGAGATCAGGGTCGAGAACATGGGAACGATCACGGCTCCGGCTCCGCGCAACAGGCCGTTGATGACGAACATGGTGCTGAACACCAGGTAGAACGAACTGACAATCACCAGGTAGTTGTGTCCCACGTCGACCACGGCCGGATCGGAGGTGAACAGCCGCAGGATGTTCGAACCGAACAACACAATGACCGCCGTAATGAACACACAAACCAACGAGCTGAACAACAGCGTTTTGCGAAGTCCCTTGCGGGCGCGGTCGATCCGTCCGGCCCCGATGTTTTGGCCGACGAAGCTGGTCAGGGCCATCGCAAAGTTCATGGCGGGGATCATGGCCAGGCTGTCGAGCCGGATGGCGGCGCTGTATCCGGCAATTACGTCGGTTCCCTGTGTGTTCACAATGCCGATCAGGGCCACTCCCGCCAACGCCACGAACGACTGCTGAACCCCCGTGGGCAGGCCGTAGCGCAGGCACTGTTTGAAGATGCCGTAATCGAACTTCAGCTTCAACAGGTGGATGCGGAAAAGCTGCTGCGTACGGTTCACGTACCACACCGCCGCAAAGTAGGCCGATCCCTGCGAAATCACCGTCGCCCAGGCCGCGCCCGCCACGCCCCAGTCGAGGCCGACGATGAACAGAAAGTCGAGGCCGATGTTCAGCAACGCCGAAATCACCAAAAAATAGAGCGGGGTAGTGGAATCGCCCACTCCGCGCAAAATGGCCGCCACGGCGTTGAAGCCGAACAGCAGCACGATGCCGATCAGGTATATCTGCAAATACTGCGAGGCGGCCGGAAGCAGCTCTTCGGGCAGTCCGGTCAGGCGCAGGATGGGTTCGGTCAGGAAAATGCCCACCAGGGCGAGCAACGCCCCCGCGCCGATCAGGAAAATGTGGAGCGTGTCGCTGGTGTACTTCACTTTTTCGGGTTGCTTGGCCCCATAGTACTGGGAAATAACCACCGAAGCGCCCGTTCCGATACCGATCACCAGCGAAATCAGCGCGAAGATCACCGGCATGCTGGCTCCCACCGAGGCAAGGGCCTCTTTGCCCAAATACCGCCCCACCACCGCGCTGTCGACGATCTGGTAAAACTGCATGACGAAGTTCCCCAAAATAATCGGGATCGAGAACCGGATAATTTGCCGGCCAATATGGCCACGGGTGAAATCTTGCGCCTGCATCGGATTTTTTTGCCCCACAAAGGTCTCAAAAATTCCTTAACTGAAGAATTATTCCGACCTTTGGGGCTCTCGAAATTTTCGGGTTTCGGGTGTCGTTTTGCTTAAAATTTTAAAACTCACACAGATGAAGAAGCACAATTTTTCCGCAGGCCCCTCTGTCCTGCCCCGTGTCGCTGTCGAAAATGCCGCCAAGGCCGTATTGGACCTGAATGGAATCGGGCTTTCGTTGCTCGAAATTTCGCACCGATCGAAGGACTTCGAGGCCATTTTGGACGAAACGGTGGCTCTGTTCAAGGAGCTGCTCCATATTCCCGACGGATACAAAGTACTTTTTCTGGGCGGCGGAGCCAGCATGCAATTCTGCATGGTTCCCTTCAACCTGCTGGAAAAGAAAGCCGGATACATCAACACCGGCGTGTGGGCGAAAAAAGCGCTGAAAGAGGCCAAACTCTTCGGCGAGGTGGTTACCGTAGCCAGCTCCGAGGATAAGAACTGCTCGTACATCCCCAAAGGGGTGGCCATTCCCGCCGACCTGGACTACCTGCACATCACCACCAACAACACCATTTTCGGCACCGAATACCACGCCGACCTCGATTCGCCCGTAACGCTGGTGGCCGACATGAGTTCCGACATCCTGAGCCGTCCGGTCGACGTGTCGAAATACGGACTGATCTACGGAGGCGCCCAAAAGAACCTGGGCCCCGCCGGGGTTACTTTCGTGATCGTACGCGAGGATATTCTGGGCAAGGTTTCGCGCCCCATCCCCACGATGCTCGACTACCGCACCCACATTGCCGAAGGGTCGATGTTCAACACCCCGCCCGTATTCCCCATCTTCGTGGTGGGCGAAACGCTCAAGTGGCTCAAATCGATCGGGGGCGTTCCGGCCATCCAAAAAATGAATCGGGAAAAGGCCGCGCTGCTCTACGGCGAAATCGACCGCAACCCCCTGTTCAAAGGCACCGCCGCCGTGGAAGACCGCTCGCTGATGAACATCTGCTTTGTGTACAACGACCCCTACGCCGAACTCGATCCGCAGCTCTTTATCGACTTCGCCAAGGGCTACGGCATCAGCGGCATCAAGGGCCACCGGCTGGTGGGCGGATTCCGCGCCTCGACCTACAACGCCCTGGCCAAAGAGAGCGTCGAAGTGCTGGTGCAGTGCATGCAAGACTTCGAAAAACAATACGCCAAATAACACGCGCCGTTATGAACATCCTTGTCGCCACCGAGAAACCTTTCTCGAAAGCAGCCGTCGCCGCCATTCGCCAGGCGGCCGAGCAGGCCGGACATACCCTGAGCCTGCTTGAAAAATACACCGATCCCGCCGAACTGCTGACCGCAGTCGCTGCGGCCGATGCGCTGATTGTCCGCTCGGACAAAGTAACGGCCCAGGTAATCGCCGCCGCCCCCAACCTCAAAATCGTGGTGCGGGCCGGAGCCGGTTACGACAACCTCGACCTGGCCGCCTGCTCGGCCCGGGGCATCGTCGCCATGAACACCCCCGGACAAAACGCCAACGCCGTGGCCGAACTGGCCGTTGGCCTGATGATTCTGATGGCCCGCAATCAATTCACCGCCGGCACCGGAACCGAAATTCACGGCAAGCGGCTCGGCATCCACGCCTACGGCAACATCGGCCGCATTGTGGCCCGCTACGGACGGGCGCTCGGCATGGAAGTGTCGGCCTACGACCCCTTCATCACCGACCCCGCCGTGTTTGCCGGCGAGGGCATACGCATGGCCGGATCGGTCGAAGAGCTTTACGCCGGTTCCGACTACCTGTCGCTCCACATTCCCGCCACCGAACAAACCAAGCGGTCGATCGGCCACACCCTGCTGACCTCCATGCCCAAGGGAGCCACCCTGATCAACACCGCCCGCAAGGAGGTGATCTGCGAAGAGGGACTCGCCAAGGCCCTGGCCGAACGCGCCGACCTGAAATACGCCGCCGACATCGCTCCCGACAACCTGGCCGCCCTGTCCGAACAATTCGGCACACGGGTGTTCGCCACCCCAAAAAAGATCGGCGCCGAGACCGCCGAAGCCAACCTCAATGCCGGAGTGGCCGCCGTGCGGCAAATCGCCGGGTTCTTCGCCAGCGGCGACCGCACTTTCCAAGTGAATAAATAATCATTACCCATGGTACGCATCAAACCCTTTGCGGGCATCCGCCCCCCGCAAGCTTACGCCAAAGAGGTGGCGGCCCGCCCCTACGACGTGCTCAACTCGCAGGAGGCCCAGGCCGAAGCCGGCGAGAAATCGTTGCTCCACATCACCAAGCCCGAGATCGATTTCGACCCCATCATCGACGAACACACCGAGCCTGCCTACCAAATGGCCGTCGAAAACTTCAAGCAGTGGAAAAAGCGCGGGTGGCTCGTACAGGACTCCTCCCCCCGCTACTACGTCTACGCGCAGACCATGAACGGCCGCACGCAGTTCGGCCTCGTAGCCGGGTGTCATTTCGAAGACTACCTGGAGGGATACATCAAAAAACACGAGCTTACCCGTCCCGATAAAGAAGAGGACCGGATGATCCACATCCGGATCCAGAACGCCAACATCGAACCCGTCTTTTTCGCCTACCCGCATCAGGCCGAAATGGACGAGATTGTCGCCCGGGTGGTTACCTCGCAGGCCCCCGAATACGATTTTACGGCCGACGACGGTTTCGGACATCATTTCTGGGTCATCGACAACCCGGAAACGATCCAACATATCACCCGCCTGTTCGCCAGAATCCCGGCCCTTTACGTGGCCGACGGACACCACCGCACGGCCGCTGCCGCCCGCGTGGGACTGGAGAAGGAAAAGGCCAATCCCCACCACTCGGGACACGAAGAGTATTGCTATTTTCTGGCTGTCATCTTTCCCGACAACCAGCTTCAGATCATCGACTACAACCGCGTGGTGAAAGACCTGAACGGCATGACCCCCGCGCAACTGGTCGAACGGTTGGGCGAGCATTTCGTGGTTACCCCCAAAGGAAAACAGGTGTACCGGCCCGCCCGGCTGCACGACTTCGGGATGTACCTCGACGGTGGCTGGTACCAATTGGAAGCGAAACCCCATACCTACAACGACAACGACCCCATCGGCGTGCTGGACGTTACGGTATCGTCCCGCTACATCCTGGACGAAGTGCTGGGAATCCACGACCTGCGCACCGACAAACGGATCGACTTCGTAGGCGGTATCCGCGGCCTCGAAGAGCTGAGCCGCCGGGTCGACAGCGGCGAAATGGCCGTCGCGTTCGCCCTCTACCCCGTGTCGATGAAGCAGTTGATCGACATTTCGGACAGCGGCAACATCATGCCTCCGAAGACCACCTGGTTCGAACCCAAGTTGCGTTCCGGATTGGTTATCCACTCGTTGGAATAACCGACTTACAGCAAATTAACACAGGGAGTACCAGTTGGTTACTCCCTTTTTTTGGCAACTGGACTTCGTAACATAGCAAAAACTATCTTCGTTTTTACTAACAAGAAAAGGTATCTTTGTTCGTTTTCTAACAAAAAGAGCGTGGCAAAGATTCAAGGTTCCATCATCGTCGAAAGCGACCGCTGCAAAGGGTGCGAAGTGTGCATCGCGGCCTGTCCCACCGACGCTATCCGCCTTCACAAAGAGGTGAACGCCATGGGCTATCCGTACTCCTACCTGGCTTTTCCCGAACGCTGCATCGGCTGCGCGGGTTGCGCACTGGTCTGTCCCGATAGCTGCATCACCGTTTACCGCGCCAAAAATCCGAACGAATAATCCACTATGGATCAGGTAATTAAATTAATGAAAGGGAACGAGGTACTCGCCCACGCAGCCGTTCGCTGCGGGTGCGACGGCTACTTCGGATACCCGATCACCCCCCAATCCGAAGTGCTTGAAACCCTGACCGAACTCCGCCCGTGGGAGAGTTCGGGCATGGTCGTGCTGCAGGCCGAGAGCGAAGTGGCCTCCATCCACATGGTGTACGGAGGCGCCTCGTGCGGCAAACGGGTAATGACCAGCTCGTCGAGTCCCGGCATCAGCCTGATGTGCGAAGGGATCTCCTACCTGGCGGGCGCGGAACTTCCCTGCGTACTGGTCGACGTGTCGCGCGGCGGCCCCGGGCTGGGAAGCATCCAGGCCTCGCAGGCCGATTACTTCCAAATCGTCAAGGGAGGAGGCCACGGCGACTACCGCACCCTGGTGCTGGCCCCCAACTCGGTGCAGGAGATGAACGACTTTGTGGAACTGGCCTTCGAACTGGCGTTCAAGTACCGCAATCCGGTGATGATCCTCACCGACAGCATCATCGGCCAAATGATGGAAAAAGTAACCCTGTCGCCCGTGAAACCCCGCTGGAGCGAAGCCGAAATCCGCGAAAAAGCCCCCTGGGCCACCACCGGCAAGCAGGGCAGGGCGTCGAACGTCGTTACGTCGTGCTTTATCGATCCCGAGGAGCTGGAACAACACAACCACAAACTCCAGGCCAAGTACCGGGCGATGGAACGCGACGAAACCCGCTGGGAGAGCCTCCACGCCGACGATGCCGACTACCTGCTGGTGGCCTACGGTTCGTCGTCGCGCATCTGCGCCAAGGTGGTCGAAGACGCCCGCGCCGAAGGAATGAAAGTGGGGCTGATCCGCCCCATCACCCTGTTCCCCTTCCCCGGCGAAGCCATCGCCGAAGCGGCCCGCCACACCAAAGGCGTGCTGGCCGTGGAGATGAGCATGGGGCAGTTGGTGGAAGACGTCCGCCTGGCCGTGAACGGGGCCGCGCCCGTGCGCCACTTTGGCCGGACGGGCGGCGTGGTACACACCCCCACCGAGATTTACAACGCGCTAAAGACCCTTTTTTAGCCCTATGTTCGAAGTAACACATACCCCCGAGAATCTGGTATACGCCAAGCCCCGGCTCATTACCGGAACCACGATGCACTACTGCCCGGGCTGTTCGCACGGCGCCGTCCACAAGCTCGTGGCCGAAGTGATCGACGAACTGGGAGCCGAATCCAACAGCATCGGGATCACCCCCGTAGGCTGTTCCGTATTCTTGTACAACTACGTCGATATCGACATGATCCAGGCCGCCCACGGGCGCGCTCCGGCCGTCGCTTCGGGCGTTAAGCGGCTGTCGCCCGAAAAACTGGTCTTCACCTACCAGGGCGACGGCGACCTGGCCGCCATCGGCACCGGCGAAATGATCCACGCCTGCAACCGCGGCGACAGCATCGCCATCCTCTTCATCAACAACGCCATTTACGGCATGACCGGCGGGCAAATGTCGCCCACCACTCCGCTCGGCATGAAAACCGCCACCACCCCCGCCGGACGCGACGCCATCCTGAACGGCTATCCGTTCAAGGTGTCGGACATGGTGGCCCACCTCGACGGCGTGGCCTACGTAACCCGTCAGGCCGTCCACAAACCCGCCGCCGTGCGGGCGGCGAAGAAAGCCATCCGGCGGGCCTTTGAAAATTCGCTGAACAACCGCGGCACCTCGGTGGTCGAAATCGTGGCCACCTGCAACTCCGGATGGAAAATGTCGCCCACGGGCGCCAACGACTGGATGGAGGAGAACCTGTTTCCCACTTACCCGCTGGGCGATCTGAAAAACAAATAACGCATGAAAGAGGAGATTTTGATCGCGGGCTTCGGCGGACAAGGAGTGCTTTCGCTCGGTAAGATTCTGGCCTACGCCGGGGTCATGCAAGGGCAGGAGGTAACCTGGATCCCGTCGTACGGGCCCGAAATGCGCGGCGGAACGGCCAACGTAACCGTGATTTTGAGCGACCGGAAAATCAGCTCGCCCGTGCTGCAAACCTACGACACCGCCATTTTGCTGAACCAGCAGTCGGTCAACAAGTTCGCCAATTCGGTCAAACCCGGCGGGATGCTGCTGTACGACCCCAACGGGGTATCGGTTCCCCCCTCCCGCACCGACATATCGATCCACACCGTTCCGGCCACCGTCGAAGCGGTGCGGAGCGGCAACAACAAGGTATTCAACATGATCGTGCTGGGGGCCTACCTCAAACTCCGGCCCGTGGTTACGCTCGATAACGTGATCGAGGGGCTGCGCAAATCGCTTCCCGAACGGGCGCACGGCCTGATTCCGGCCAACGAGGCAGCCTTGCGGCGCGGAGCCGAACTGGTGTCGCTGTAAATCGCCGAATAGCCCTCAAATGGAAAAGAGAGCGGGGGAGTGCGCAGTTGCGCACTCCCCCGTTTACATTGATTCCAGATACGCATCCTTTGCGAACAAATCATTCTATCGGTATCGCTTTAGCGATGCCCAGCAGTCCGCCGCCGCCCCATGCGGCGGGCTGCACATTCGCCTGCGGCTTGTTTAGCCCTCCGCCGGCGGCAGACTTTGTCGCCGGATAATTCCCAAACGTGAGAATTACCGGTTAAAGAGCGACGAAAAGGCGTCGGAGGCCTCTTTCCAGAAGAATTCGAAACGGGTCAGCACGGCGATCGCCAGCATCGCAATCAGCGCCACCATCCACTTTTCCTGGGTTGTCCGCCCACGCCACCAACGGATCATAGGAAACTCAAAATGCTGAGAGCCATCACGGCCATCCCGAGGATCAGCCCCCAAATGGCCACGTGGTGTTCGCCATATTCGTGGGCGGCGGGGAGCAGCTCGTCGAGCGAAATGTAGACCATGATGCCCGCCACGGCCGCAAAAATAATCCCCAGCATCACGTCGCTCAGGAACGGGGCCAGGATCAGGTAGGCCAGCAGGGCGCCGATCGGTTCGGCCAGGCCCGAGAGAAATGAAAAATTGAACGCCTTTTTGCGGTTCCCCGTGGCGTAATACACCGGCACCGAAACGGCAATCCCTTCGGGGATGTTGTGGATGGCGATGGCCACGGCGATGGCCGCTCCGGTTTTGGGATCGTTCAGGGCCGCCATGAAAGTGGCCACCCCCTCGGGCAGGTTGTGGATGCCGATCACCAACGCCGTAACCACGCCCGTGCGCATCATCCGCTTGTTGAGCTTCGCGTTGGGATGCACGGGCTGCTGCATGCTCTCGACGCTGCGGATTTCGTGCGGATTTTCGACCGAGGGCACCATTTTATCGATGGCGGCGATGAAGAGGATCCCGCCGAAAAAGGCGAGGGTCGTGAAAAGGGCCGCCTGCCGCGCGTCGTACAGGGTTCCCACCATCGACAGGGCGTTGGGGAAGAGGTCGACGAACGAAATGTAGATCATCACTCCGGCCGAAAAACCGAGAGCGAACGAAAGGAAACGCTTGTTGGTCCGCTTGGCGAAGAGGGCGATCAAACTGCCGATACCTGTCGAAAGGCCGGCAATCAGGGTCAATATAAACGCATATAAAACGCTACTCTCCATCACCAGGCAATACGGGGCGGGGAAGCGGTCAGCCTACCCGGAACTTGAACGACACGGAGGCCAGCTCTTGGTTGGCCTGCTCGATTTTTTTGGCCAGATCGCCCTTGAAAGCAAGGATCTTCTGCTGGATGGTCTGTTCGCCGGTGCCGATGATCTGCGCCGCCAGAATGGCCGCGTTTTTGGCTCCGTCCAGTGCCACCGTGGCCACGGGGATCCCCGAGGGCATCTGCAACATGGAGAGGATGCTGTCCCAGCCGTCGATCGAGTTCGACGACTTGACCGGAACCCCGATCACCGGAAGCGGCGTCAGCGCGGCCACCACGCCCGGCAGGTGGGCGGCTCCGCCCGCACCGGCCACGATCACCTTCACCCCGCGCGTGTGCGCCGTACGGGCAAACTCCAGCACCCGGTCGGGGGTGCGGTGCGCCGAAAGGGCGTTGATCTCGAAGGGAATTTCCATCTCGTCGAGGAATTTGGCGGCTTCGGCCATCACCTTCATGTCCGAGGTGCTGCCCATGATGATCGATACTTTGGGTTGCATATTTTCGAGGGGGTTTTGTTACCTTTGCAAAGGTAATCATTCGAACCAAATCCCATGCGTGTTACCCTGCACAACCGCGTTTTTGAGTCCTACATTCCCGAGTCGACCCTGCAGAAAGCCATTCGGAAAGTAGCGGCGCGGATCAATCTGGACTACGCGTCCTCGCAAAAACCTCCCATTCTGCTTGTTACGCTCAATGGAGCTTTCCTGTTCGGCGCCGAACTCTACAAAGAGCTGACCCCCGGGTTCGAACTCGGGTTCGTGAAGCTGGCTTCGTACGGTTCGGGAACGAAAAGCTCGGGAAAGGTCCGGGTGGAGATAGCCCCCACGGTGCCGATCCGCGGACGCGACGTGATTGTGGTGGAAGACGTGGTGGAGACCGGAAACACCATCGAAACCCTCTACAAGCTGCTCACCGAAGCCGGAGCGAAAAGCATCCGCACGGCCACCCTGCTGATCAAACCCAACCTGTACCTGAAATCGATTCCGATCGACTACATGGCCCTCGAAATCGAAGACCGCTTTGTGGTGGGCTTCGGACTCGACTACAACCAACAGGGGCGCAACCTGCGCGACATTTACCAACTGGTGGTCGAAGAATGACCCCTTTCGAGAACCTGTTGGAGGGGGGCCGCAAGCTCCCGCTGGTCGAGGACTTCTACACCCTACAGGGCGAGGGGTTCCACACCGGCAAAGCCGCCTACTTCATCCGCCTGGGCGGGTGCGACGTGGGATGCCGCTGGTGCGACGCCAAGTTCACCTGGAACGCCCGCCTTTTCCCGCCCGTCGCGGTCGAGGAGATCGTCCGGCGCACCGCCTCGTTTCCGGCGCGCGCGGTGGTGGTTACGGGCGGCGAACCGACCCTCTATCCGCTCGACACGCTCACCGACCGGCTGCACGAGCAGGGGATGGAGATTTTTTTGGAAACCTCGGGCAGTTGCCCCATCACCGGCAGCTTCGACTGGGTATGCCTCTCCCCCAAGCGGCAGCAACCGCCCCTGCCCGAAAACCTTGCCCGGGCCGACGAGCTGAAAGTGATTGTGGAAAACGCCGAGGATTTCGCCTGGGCCGAACAGTGCGCCCGGGGGGTGTCGGACGCCTGCCTGCTGTTGCTGCAACCCGAATGGAGCCGCTACGAACAGGTGATCGGCCCGGTGGTCGAATACGTCAAGGCCAACCCCCGCTGGCGGATCTCGATCCAGTCGCACAAATTCATGCACATCCCTTAATCCCCGCGCCAATACTTATGATGACGTTTCAGGAATTCACCGCTTTCGTCGAATCGCTCACGCCCGCCATCCGGCAGATCGTCGACCGCCACATCAACACGGTGGCCGTGGACTACAAAGCCGACGATTCGCCGGTTACGCTGGCCGACAAGGAGATCGAGGCCTACCTCGCAGACCAGATCATGACCCGTTTCCCCGACAGCCGCATTGTGGGCGAGGAGAGCGGGAATCACGGGACGGGCGCTACGGAATGGGTGGTCGACCCGATCGACGGCACCAAAAGTTTCATGCACGGCGTGCCGCTGTTCGCCACGCTGATCGGGGTGGTGGCGGACGGAAAACCTGTTTACGGAGCCATCTACAACCCGCTGATGGACGATTTGGTGGTGGGCGACAACCACACCGCCCTGTGGAACGGCCGACCCACCCGCGTGCGTCCCTGCGAGGATTTCTCGCGGGCGCTGCTGCTGACCACCGACCTGGCCAACATTTCGAAATACCGTACCCCCGAAGGGTTCAACCGCCTGGCCCAGCGCTGCTGGCTGATGCGCACCTGGGGCGACGCCTACGGTTATTTCCTACTGGCTACGGGCCGGGGCGACATCATGGTCGACCCGAAGATGAACCGCTGGGACCTGACGGCCCTGATTCCCGTGATTCGCGGCGCGGGCGGGATTATTACCGACTATTATGGCGGCGACCCGGCCGCGGGCGACTCGATCGTAGCCGCCGCTCCGGAACTGCACGCCGAAGTGATCCGCCTGCTGAACGAGTAAAAAAGCAAAAGCCATCTGAGATAGATGGCTTTTTCATTTCGATTGTTTTGTCGGGGTACCAGGATTAACTGCGCTTCGCTTGTTTTTCCTGTGCTGCTTGCCGCAGGGGCGGCTAAAAACAATCAAAACGCAATGTTGCTCCACAATGCCCTTTTTCTTTGACAACAGGCCTCGTTCAAATAAATTTGACTCGACTGTTTTCAAAGAAAAAGCCATCTGACGATGGCTCATTTCCTTTCGATTGTTTTGTCGGGGTACCAGGATTCGAACCTGGGACCCCCTGCTCCCAAAGCAGGTGCGCTAACCGGGCTGCGCTACACCCCGAACAAGAAGTCGCAAAGGTAGCACTTTTCCCCGTTTGGCCAAAATTGAGGCCCTACGGCAGCGGCTCCGCGCGGAAGCCCGCTTCGGCAACCAGTTCCACCAGCCGCTGGGCCGGAAGGTCGCTCGTTACGGTCAATACTTTGTCGGGCGAGGTCAGGTCGATCGACCATTGGTCGGCGTTCAAACCCGCTTCCGCAAGGCGTTCGCCGATACGGGCCACACAACCGCCGCACTTGGCGTTGGTTTTCAAACGTACTGTATTCATTGTTTTATCCATTTGATTTTCAAACTATTCATCACCACCGACACCGAACTAAAAGCCATGGCCGCGCTGGCGATCATGGGATTCAGCAACAGGTCGAAAGCGGGGTAGAGCGCTCCGGCCGCGATGGGGATGCCCACCACGTTGTAGACAAAGGCCCAGAACAGGTTTTGCCGGATGGTGCGCACCGTTGTCCGCGAAAGGGCCATTGCGCGGGGCAGCAGCCGCAGGTCGTCGGTAACGATCGTTACCATGGCCACCTCCATCGCCACGTCGGTTCCGCGGCCCATGGCCACGCTCACGTCGGCCCGTGCCAGGGCCTGCGAATCGTTGATGCCGTCGCCCACCATGGCCACCCGCCGCCCCTGTCCCTGCAACAGTTCGACGTAGCGTTCCTTGTCGCCCGGGAGCGCCTCGGCCCGCAGGTGGTCGATGCCCGTCTCGCGGGCCGCCTGATCGGCCGCGTGGGGGTCGGCCCCCGTGAGCAGGTGCAGGTCGATGCCGCGCCGTTTCAGTTCGGCCACGGCCTCGACGGACGAGGGCTTGACGGGGTCTTCCACCTCCAGCACGCAGAGCAGGGTAGTCTCCCGCCCGTAATACATGCCGCTGCGGTCGATCGGCAACTCGCGCACGCCCTGCTCCTGCGCGAACGAGCGGTTTCCCACCCAGTAGCGGACACCGCCGCACACAGCCGCCACCCCGCGGCCCGTAACGCTTTCGAACTGTTCGAGCGGCACGGCGGGCAGCTCCCCGCCGCCCGAAGCGTTCAGCGAGTCAATCACCGCAGCGGCCAGCGGATGTTCCGACCGGCGTTCGATGGCCAGCAGCACAGCCCGCGCGTGGTCGGTTTCGGGTTCGAGCCATCGCCACGAGACGACCATCGGGCGGCCCTCGGTCAGGGTTCCCGTTTTATCGAACACCACGGTATCTATGCGGCATAGCTCTTCGAGAGCCGTAGCGTCTTTGATCAGGATGTGTTGTTCGGCTCCGCGGCCCATGCCCACCATCAGCGCGGTGGGAGTGGCCAGCCCCAGGGCGCAGGGACAGGCGATCACCAGCACTGAAACGGCCGCCAGTATGCCCCGCACGGGGTCGCCGCACAGGCTCCAAACGACCAGCGTAACCAGGGCCAACCCCACCACAACGGGAACAAACACGGCGCTGATGCGGTCGACGGTGCGCTGCACGGGGGCCTTGCTGCCCTGCGCCTGCCGCACCCGTTCGATGATGCGGGCCAGCAGGGTGCGGTCGCCCACCTCGTCGGCCTCGACCAGCAGCGAACCGCGCTGGTTGATCGTTCCGGCCAGCACGGCGTCCGCAGCCCCCTTGAAACGGGGGATCGGTTCGCCGTTGATCATGCTTTCGTCCACGTAGGATTCGCCCTCGACCACGCGCCCGTCGACGGCGATCCGTTCGCCAGGCCGCACCACAATGCGGTCGCCTATCTTTAGCTGGAGAATGGGGACGTCGGCCTCGCTCCCGTCGGGCAGGCGCAGGCGGGCCGTTTGGGGTTGCAGGCCCATCAGCCGTTTGATGGCCGATCCGGCGCTGTTCTTGGCCCGCTCTTCGAGCAGTTTGCCAAGCAGCACAAAAGCGATGATGACTCCCGCCGCCTCGTAATAAACGTGCGCCTCCAGCCCCCGGGCCAGCCAAACGCCGGGCCACAGGGTGTTAAACAAGCTGAACAGAAAGGCGATCGAGGTACTCAGGGCCACCAGCGTGTCCATGCCCGGGCGCAGGTGGCGGATCTGCTTGGCCGCATGGCGGAAAAAGGGCCAGCCGCCGTAGAAAAGGATGGGAGCGGCCAGCAGCAGCATAACCCAGTTGGCTCCCGGAGCGTGCATCCAGAACATGCCGATGGCCGCCAGCGGAAGGGCCAGCACCCACGAAACGACGGTTCGGCGGCGGAGCGAACGGTAGTAGGCGCGCCGCGCTTCGGCGGCGGAGCGGTCGGCCATGCCGAACGCGGGGCCGGAGGTGTCGGCAGGGGAGGAGGGCAGGATCAGGTCGTAGCCGATGGAGCGGACGGCGGCCTGAACCGCCGCGAGCGAGGTTTGCGCGGGGTCGTAGTCGAGGGACAGGGTGTTGTCGGCAAAATTGACCGCGGCCCGTAGCACGCCCGGCTGCTTGCTCACGTGGGACTCCACCGCCGCGGCGCACGCCGCGCAGCTCATCTCCAGAACGGGAAGAATGACGGTTTCCATGGTTTTCACCCCTGCAAGGTACGACAATTCTGTGGCTTTGTGAATTGAGTATCATTTGTGCATATTTCGCTCATTTTCATTCGGTGGTTTTTTACTAAAACACTACCTTTGGGAAATAAAATTTGTTCGAATGAATTATAATAAACGGGCAACCTATTCTGTCGAAAGAGAACAGAATATGATTTCTATCAATCATTTGAGCAGCGCTATATGTGTGTCTGACTTCATCCGCGTAATGAAAGATGGGACAAACAAGGGCTGGAGAAATTTTGAATTAGACTTCTCAAATGTTAATTCTGTTTTCCCAAATGCAGCAACGCCAATAGCTGGTCTCATAAGTTATTTTCAACAAAATGGAATAGAGTTCGAAATTAACGACAGAAAGACACCCTCGAATGTTGCAGTTACTGGCATACTAAAACCATATGATATATCTAATAATGAAGCTGTCTTAAGGCGGAATGCACTGAATAAAGTATGGAAGTTTTTTGGTTCGAATGATGTACAAAAGATTGTTGAATCGTATCTGATAGAATTAAGAAAAGAAGAACGTTTTGAAAAAGGTGTGCTAAATGCTATTGAGTGGTCAATATATGAAACTATGGATAATGTGATACAACACGCAAAAATCGACCATGGGTATGTGATGGGCCAATTGCATACCTCCACCAAAAACGTCGTTTTTACCATATATGACTTAGGTCAAGGTATATATAATTCTCTAAGGAACTCTGTTCACAACCCAAAATCAACTATTGATGCATTAACTTTATGTATTCAGGAAGAGGTTACACGAGATAAGTCAATTGGGCAAGGCAATGGATTGTTTGGCCTATTTTCAATTATTAAACAAGGAAATGGCCGACTTATGCTTACATCAGGGAATGCACTATATAAATATGATCAAGGACAAGTGTCTACAAACGAACGTATTCCTTTCCTGTCAAATACAAATGTTGGCACAACGGTTGATTTTCAATTAAATTATGCCGGAGGCTTATCACTAGAAAAAGCGCTTGTTTTCAGGGGAGTACCATATGAGATGGTAGATTTATATATTGAAGGTTTGGAGGATGGGGATGGATATATTAGGTATAAGATATCAGACCATGCCGAAGGGACAGGAACACGAGAATCAGCCATAAGAGTAAAAAATGAAGTATTTAACATTATAAAAGAGTCGCATAAAGTTGTTGTATTAGATTTTTCAGGCGTATCCACTAATTCATCGTCATTTGCAGATGAGTTGATTGCCAAAATGCTAATTGAGATGGGATTATTCCAATTCAATAGGACGATTAGGCTTGAGGGAATGGATAAATCAATGCAGCTCATACTTCAGCGATCTGTTCTCCAGAGAATTATTGAAGATTATGGCAAATAATAACTACTGCTCCGATATGTCATCTCAGAATTCTCTTTACCTGCCTATTTCCAAAGGAATTATATTGCAATAGAGCAAATCGGCGGCCGAAGCGCCGTTTTTATGACCGGAGCTGGGCAAAAAGAGTATCTTTGGTTTGAGAAAAATCTATTCCTATGAAAACACGTGTGTTATGGCCGGTGGCGTTGGGTATGTTTGTCATGGTGGGACTCTCCTCCTGTACCGTGGAATACAAGGCCCGCCACAGTCATGCAGGAGCCATGCCTCCGGGTCAGGCAAAGAAAATCACGGGATCTCAATCCGCAGCGCCGTACGCGCCCGGACAGCAGAAAAAGCATAAAAGCAAAAAGGGCGAGGTAGTGGTGGTTCCCATTCCCGTACCGGTTCCTGTGCCGTCGAAGTAGTCTGCTGATTTCCAAAACTTAAAATCGCCCACCCTGCTGTTCCCGGCGGAGAGTTGGGCATGGCCGCCTGCGGCAGAGGCGCCTGGCGGCATGTATGGGGTTTTCCGGCGGCCCGCAACGCCCGTCAAGGGCAAGTTCCTAAATAGAGGGGGCAGGGAAGTACAGCAACCTCGGGGTACGTCATATCTTTCGCCCAACGTAGAACACGTATCCGTAAAACTCCTTGTACTTGCGGTACAGCTCCGCCTCGCGCCGTTCATTGGCGACCAGTTCCTCGGCGGCCCGGTTGCCGGGGTGCTTCTTCAAAAAATCCTCCTGCGCTTGCGCCTGCGGGGCGTAGAAATGTTCCGTCCAGCAATTTTCCGGCAGCACGAAAGCCGCCACAGGAACGTAGCCAGCCCGCTGCACCTGGGCGACTTTGTTCGGAATGGTGTCGATTTCGGGATAGGCGTCTCTCCAAAAATCGTGAATTTCGGCGGGGCGTTCGTCGGTGAGCCACGACGCTTCGGACACGGCGACGTAACCGCCGGTTTTCAGAAACCGGCGCCACTCGGCCAGTCCCCGCTGAAAACCGATGTTGTAGATCGCCCCCTCCGACCAGATCAGGTCTAACGATTCGCGGTCGAAGGGCAGGTTGTCCATCGACCCGACAATGCCTTGCACCCTGTCGGACAGACCGAGCCGCAGCGCGTTCCGGTTGAACGTGTCGATGAACTCGGGAAAAAGGTCGAGTCCCGTGATCCGCCCGGGGGTGTTCCGGGCCAGGGTCATGGTTTGGCCGCCCGTGCCGCAGCCCAGATCGGCAATGTAGGAGTCGTCTGCCAAATTGTCAATAAAACTCAACGCCTTTAGCGTCGCTTCGGGACTGCCCGGCCCCTGGCGTTCCATGCCCGAAAAATATTCGCAGATCAGGCCGAAATCGAACTCGTGGATGGATGTATGCTCGTCTTTCATGGCATTGCCTCGCGGTGTTTTAACGGGAGTAAAGGTAGTGTTTCTTCCCGCAAGAGTTGAATCCCGCGCTCCGCTGCGAACAAAGTCGGCGCAGCCCGATGCAGGCTGCGCCGAACCCATTCGACGACCGCGGTTATTTTTTCCCGTGGCGGCTGTTGTATTCCGTTACAATCGCCTCGATGTCCTTGTAGGTGTAGGTTTCGTTGTTGATTTTGTCGACAATCTGTTGGTCGTCGTCGAAATAGACCTGGGCCAAGCCCTTAAAAACGCCGTTGGTGCCGACCGAAAAGGTTTGCGAGATCACCGAAATTCCCGGTTCGCCCTCGCGGCGGCAATACTTCATGGTGCTGCCCGGGCTCATATTGGGGCCTTTGGGATTGCCGATGTTGGTCATCGTACTCGGGGTACGGTGGTGGTAAATGGTCATGTAACCGCGCATCTGTACCTCGAACCAGCCATGTCCGCCTATTTCGTTGGTTTTTTTGTACACGCTTCTGAGTTTGATCACCGGCACGTATTCATACTCGGCGCTATCTCCGCCTTTAAAGGTCACGGTCATCACAGCGACGTCGGCACTGGCGATTTTAACCGATTTTCCATCATCGGCGGGAAAGAATTTAAGCTCGGTATCATCGACTTTCCAATCGGCGACCTCGCCTTTTTGTTCGGCACCATCAGTCATTTTCAGCACCGCCTGGTATTTTTGGGCCCACAGGCAGGTGATCGAAGCAAAAAACATCAAGGAAACGAACAGGGCCTTTTTCATAAGGAGTTGGGTTTTTATGGTTATCGCCACCAAACGTACAAATTTTTTTGACCTGACAATTCTTGCCACACCATGATAATGGAATGATAATTGCTGCACAAGTAACACTATACAAGCATGGAAATCAGCAACTAAAAACCTCATGAATTAACAATTTAACGCCATGAAAACAACATTCAAAATTTTTGCCTCGCTCTTGGCGCTTGTGGGCAGTACGGAGGTGTACGCACAAGCTCCGGCACAAAAAATGACGCCCGACCAGGCCAGGGAAGAACAGGCTTATACCATCGGCGTACAAGCCGCCATTTGGGGACGCCCGTTTTATGATTATGTAGCCACCAATTCGAACGGCGCCAAAGTGGGTGCGGTTTACATAAATTATTTCCATAAGTTCGACAAGCTGAAAACTGCTGCCGACCGCTATGTGGTAACCCCCAACAATGTGACCATCGACGCCTATTGCAACGGCGACCTGAGTATCGAACCGGTGGTTGTTAAGATACCGAAGCTGGAGTCTCCCCGCTGGTACATCATTCAGGTGGGTAACATGTATGACGAAGTGGTGCGCAACCTCGGCGGTTACAAAGGCGAAGAGCCCGGCTTGTTTTTTGTTACGGGCCCCGATTACAACGGGCCGGTTCCATACGGCATGGAACAAATCAAGGTTAATACAAACATAGCCGTCATTGCTCTGCGTATAGCGGTTAACGGCGATAAAGATTTACCTGCCGCCGTGAAAGAACAACAAAGTTTCCATGTGTTGCCCTATTCCGTTTTTCAGAAACAGGGACTGGAATACACCATTCCCAAGATGGAGTTACAGAAATATGTCTTTACTCCCAAAGCCCCCGAGAACCTGCGCTATTTCGAACAACTCGGTTTCGGCATGCAGCTTTACCTGTCGCGCAATGCCGATTTTTCCGATCCCTTCGTGATGCTTTTCCACACGATAGGATTAAGCGCTGAAAAAGGTTTCGACTGGCAAAGTCTGGACGAACCCGCCAAGCGCGGTTTGGCTCGCGCCGCAGTCGTTGCCGACCAACTGGTCGAAAACGCCAAATTGACCTCGGCTACGGTCGTGAACGGCTGGCGCTACACGATGGGAGGCGGTCGCGCGGGATATGACATCACATTGCGTGCCGCCCTGGCCAAAACCGTACTTGGGGCCAATGTAGCCGAAGAGTCGCTTTACCCCAACACGGTGGTCGACGCCGATGGCAATAAGCTCGACGGCGCCAACAAATACGTGCTTCACTTCGACAAAGGCCAGATTCCGCCCGTTACCGTGTTCTGGAACCTGAACATGTTCGGCGACGATATGTTCTTTGTGGAAAACGATTTCAAGCGTTACAGCATCGGCAGCACCACCGATGGATTGAAGTATAACAAGGACGGTTCGATCGACATTTACATTCAGAACGAAAATCCGGGTAAGGATAAGGAATCGAACTGGCTGCCCGCACCCAAAGGCAGCTTCAACCTCACCATGCGGCTGTACGGCGCCGAAGCGCCGATCCTGAACGGAAGCTACCATTTGCCCGGAGTACAAAAAGTTAAATAACCATTAATCAAAAAAAGCAATGAAAACAAATTCAACATTCGCCGCCCTGCTGCTTGCAGTCGCCGTGATTGCAACGTCGTGCGGCGCCCAGAAAAAACCAGACGCTTCGGCCGAAAAAGCCGGACAAGGGTATGAATTCACAAACGGTTATCCAACCGCGGCCACCATCCAAAAAGCGTATGACGACGCGGATTTGAACCGCGCCATCCAAACCTACCGTTTCTTCTATCCGACCGTATCCATCCTGGCCACCTGGGACGGGAACATTGCCGCCGGTTGTGTCCCGAACAAAACGTTCGCCATTATGGACGGCGCACCCGCGCAAATTGTATTCACACCCAATTCAGACACCCGTTATGCGGGCCTTCCGCTCGACCTTTCGCAGGGACCGATAGTGATTGAAGTCCCCGCCGGTCCCATCATGTCGGCTGTCGACGATATGAACCAACTGTGGGTGATGGATATCGGCATGCCCGGCCCCGACAAGGGCAAGGGAGGCAAACACATCATCCTGCCGCCGAACTACACCGGCAAGGTTCCCTCGGGCTACTACGTCGGGAAATCGACCACCAACCAGGTATTGGTGCTTCTGCGTGCCATCCCGATGGACAACAATCCCGAAACGGGCGAAAAGCTGATGAGGTCCATCAAGGTGTATCCGCTGGGAAAACCCGCCCCGGAACTCGGATGGATAAAACTGAACGATCAGCCGGGTGATTTCACGCCCGTCCGCTGGGAAGACAACATTGGCTATTGGGAACGCCTGGCAAAATTCATCAACGACGAACCTGCCAACCCCGAGTATCGCACCTGGTACGGCGAACTGGCCGAACTGGGCATCGAAAAGGGCAAACCTTTCGCTCCCGACGCCCGCATGAAAGCCATCCTCGAAAAGGCCTCCGTAACGGGCAACGCCATCATGCGCGTGCAGTCGTTCGCCGACCGCCGTCCGGAACGCATTGTATGGAACGACAGCCACTGGGAGTGGGCCGTACTGCGCTATGCAGGCGACGGACAATTCAATACTGAGAACTACGTCGATCTCTACGCACGCGAAAAATGGTTCTATCAGGCGCAAATCGAATCGCCCGCCATGTTCAATCGCGCACCGGGCGCAGGCTCTCTTTACTGGCTGGGGCTGAAGGACAACACGGGAGCCTATCTCGACGGCTCGAAGACCTACAAGCTGACCGTTCCGCAACCCGTTCCGGGCAAATTGTTCTGGTCGATAACCATCTACGACAACGCAACCCGTAGCGAAATTGCCACCGAACAAAACAAAGCAGCCCTGCGCTCGATGTTCGAACTGAAAGAGTTCGCCGGCCAGCCTTCCGTGGAACTCTATTTCGGCCCGACAGCTCCGGCAGGGAAAGAAAACCTCTGGATACAAACCCTTCCGAACAAGGGGTGGTTCTCGTATTTCCGGATCTACGGCCCCGAGACGCCTGCATTTGACGGCAGTTGGAAACCGGGCGATTTTGAAGAAGTTAAATAAATCATAAACCGCAATGAAAACACTGAATTTAAATCTGAAAACCGCAGCCGTCCTGCTCGCAGCAGCAGCGACAACTGCATTTACATCTTGCTCCCAATCACAAAACAAAGGTGAACTGACGGGAGAAAACCAGCAAACGGAAAGCAACATCGGGCAGATAAAACACGATTTGTTCTATTCGCGCGCCGTCGAGGCAGCCATTTGGGGGATGCCACTGATGAATTTCGACGCCATGCGGCAAGCTTATTTACGCGACGCCGGGGCGCAATACAACGACGTAATCTATTTCTCGAAATTCGCCAACTGGAAATTTCAGACCACCACGCCCAACAACTCGACCAACTACGTGATGTTTTTCTGCAACCTGAAAGACGGTCCCGTGGTGGTAGATGTGCCAGCCGCCGAAGATGCCGCGCTTTTCGGCTCGATCATCTCGGCATG
>JAVBPJ010000002.1:0-203240 GCA_031549665.1 Rikenellaceae bacterium | reverse complement strand
AACAGCCAACAGCCAACAGCCAACAGCCAACAGCCAACAGCCAACAGCCAACAGCCAACAGCCAACAGCCAACAGCCAACAGCCAACAGCCGTGTCCGAACCCAGTCCGAAACCGAAACCATCAAAATTCCTCCGCCGCTCGCTGATCGTCCTGACCATCGCCGGAGGACTCTTCCTGTTGGTGGTCGGCGCCGCACGGGTGCTGCTCACCCCGCGCTACCTCACCCCCATCGTTACGTCGGTGTGCGAGCGCTACCTCAACGCCGCCGTCAGCTTCGACACCATCGACGTACGGCTGTTCGAACACTTCCCCTACGTAAGCCTCAAAATCCGGAAGGCCGAGATCGTCTCGCACGTCTTTACCACGCCCGGCGACTCGATGCGGCGCGAGACCCCCATCGAAGCCGATACGCTGGCCCAGGTACAGGGACTCGACCTGTCAATCAACGCCTGGGCGCTGCTCGCCGGAACCTTCGACCTGCGCGGAGTGCAGATTGACGACGCGCGAATGACCGCCCACGTCGCCTCGGACGGCAGGGCCAACTGGGAGATTTACCAAACCGCCCCGACAGACGATGACGACCAGGCCATCGACCTCGACTTCAACCTGCAAAAACTTGTCATCCAGAACGGTATACGGGTCGTTTATCAGGACTATCAGGAGATGATGGGCGCCCAAATCCGGTTCGACCATTGCGAGCTTCAGGGCCGTTTTTCGATGGATTTGAGCGAGATCGACCTCCGGAAACTCACACTCCGTCAGGGAGAAATCGACTGGCTGCTGGAGGGCAAACAGAGCGGTTTTCAACTTGAGTCGTTCGACTGGACGAAACAGGGACACCGTCCCAAGGAACACTACCAAATCAGCGCCCTGGCCCGCGAATTCGTTTGGGAGGACCAGCGCTGGATCGGCCTGACGACCCTGGGCGGGCAGATTATTTTCGAGAACCGCGAACAACTCCTGTTCGGATTTCAGGACGTAACCGCACGGCTCGAAGATCGCATCGACCTGCGCGTGGGGGGCCAACTGGGACTGAGCGCCGAGAAGGTATTGACCGAACTCGAACTGCGGGGCGACTCCCTGCGGATGTCCGATTTGCTGGCCATGATTCCCGCCGAAATGATGCCCGAGGGCGTCCGTCTGGCCACCGACGGCGTGGTTAATCTACAGATATCCACCCACGGATCGTACGTTTTCGAGACCGAAGCGATGCCCCAGGTGGGCCTCGGCATCGAGATTCCCCAAACCCGCCTCGAATGTGACTTCGAGGGAGAACACTACCAGATCGACACCCTGGCCCTCGACGCCGCCCTGTGGTACGACGCGCAGCGGCCCGACTCCTGCCGGGCCGCGGTCGACCGGTTCCATTTTGTCGGGATGGGAGCCGCGTGCGAAGCCCGCCAGGTACGGGTCGATGAGCTCATGGGCGACCCCCTGATCTCCGGAAAAATTCGGGGCAATTTGGCCTTGGGAAAAATAGAGACCTATTGGCTGCCGCGACTCGTTGAGATTCTCCCCGAACTGCAAGGCACGCACCTGAAAGGAATCGTCGGCTGGTCGGGCGAAGGCTCTTTCCGCCAAAGCCAGCTTGCGCTTGGCAACCTGCTGGCCTTGAACCTGCAAGGCACGCTGTGGGCCGATTCGGTGCGGGCGAAACTCCCCGCCTACGAGGCCGATGTGGCCGCCGGAGGCCTCCGCGCCAACCTCGGACTGGGAGCCAGCCGTAGCGATTCGATCGTCGGTCGGGGGATTCAAGCGCTCGGGGCCGGCTTCTCGGTCGATACGCTGCGCGTGCTCATCGGCGACGAAGTGATGGTGGCCGGCCGCAAGCTGCGGATGGAAGTTCGCACCGCCACCGCCAACCTCGACCCCTCCGCCTCGAAAACCATCCACCCCGCCCGCGGAGAGTTCCATTCCGACCGGCTTCGGGTGCGCATGGTATCGCCCGAGGGCGACTCCCTGCGCCTGCTCACCCGCAGAGCCGGAGGGAGTTTCAGTCTGACGCCGGCCCCCGGCCGGCGGGATGTTCCCCGTATCCGCATTGACTTGAACGCCAGTCGGCTGGCCCTGCGCGAGGCCGACAGCCGTTACTCGATCGACGATGCAGGGGCGCGTTTCGACGCCACCTTCTACGAACGGGACGTAGCCCAGGAGAGGCGGCGAAATCAGCGGCTCGACTCACTTCAAATCCTCTATCCCGGCATCCCCCGCGACTCGCTCCAGGCCTACGCCCGCAGCCAGCGCGGCGACACCGCCCACGAGGGCGACCTGGACTTCGCCCTCAAAGACGACTACATGAGCGGCCTGCTGCGCCAATGGCAGGTTACCGGGAGCATCCACGGTGCCGACGGGCAGATCGTTACCCCCTACTTCCCGCTACCCACCACCCTCTACCGGATCAACATGTCCTTCTCGACCGACGAAGTACACCTGCACAGCGCCTACCTCAAGGCCGGGCAGTCCGAGTTCCACTTCGCCGGCAACGTCGCGGGCATTCGCCGCGCCCTGCTGGGCGGAGGCCGCCTGCGGGGCAACCTGATGATCGACGCCGACACGCTCAACCTCAACGAACTGATTCGAGGCGTGAACGCCGGCATGGACCTGATGGCCATGGGAGGCGTGGGCGAAGTGGAGAGCGACGCCCACCTGCAGCAACGCATCATGCAGTCGGCCGATACGGCCAATGCCAGTTCGCTGGTGATGATTCCGGGCAACATCGACATGACCGTCGACCTCGAAGCGCGCAACAGCAGCTACGCCCACCTGGCCATGGACACGGTGATCGGGCAACTGGTGCTGCGCGACCGCGTGCTGCAACTGGCCAACCTGGACATCCGCACCAACGCGGGAAACGTCGACCTGTCGGGAATTTACGCCACCCCGTCGACCGACGACATTACGCTCGGCCTCGACCTCGACATGCGGCAGATCGAAGTGGCCGAACTGATCCGGCTATTCCCCTCGTTCGACACCCTGATGCCCATGCTCCGCGCCTTCTCGGGGCAGGTCGACTGCCAGTTCGCCGCCACCGGACGGCTCGACCAGCAGATGAACCTGCTGTTCCCCTCGCTCAACGCCGCCTGCAACCTGTCGGGACAGAATCTGGTGCTGATGGACGGCGAGACCTTCTCGACCATCTCGCGCAAGCTGATGTTCCGCAACAAAAAGCACAACATGATCGACCACATTTCGGCCGAGATCCTGGTGCGCGACTCGCAAATCGAAATCTTCCCCTTCCTGGTCGAACTCGACCGCTACCGGGCCGCCATCAGCGGAGTACACAAACTCGATATGACCTTCAACTACCACATTTCGGTACTGAAGTCCCCGCTGCCGTTCCGGCTCGGCATCGACATCACCGGCAACGAAGACCGCTTCAAGTACCGGCTCACCGGCGCCCGCTACAAGAGCGCCAACCTGCCCAGCCGCGTCGAAGCGATCGAACAGACCCGTGTTAACCTGCGAGACTACATCCACGGTGTTTTCGAGCGTACCGAACAGATTCAACCCCGCCGGATCACCCCCGAAACCCAGTCGCCCACCGAGATGCTTCCGCCCCCCGAAAGCACCGTCGGTATCCTGCCCCAACTGTAACGCAGTTTCTGCGCGGCAGACCGATGCCGAAAGGCGAAAAGGGGATTTTGCACCGCACCGAAAAATCTCCGCGCCCCTCTCCGGCAGAATGAAACAGGAAACAAAACCATACCTTTGCACGGATTTAAGCGCATCGACCCCATGAAACTCTGGCAAAAAAACAGCTGCTCGACCCCCGAAGTAGAACAATTCACCGTCGGCCGCGACCGCGAAATGGACATGTACCTGGCCCAGGCCGACGTGCTGGGGTCGCTGGCCCATACCCGCATGCTCGAGAGCATCGGCCTGCTCACCACCGCCGAACTGGCCGAAATCCAGCGGGAGCTGAAATCCATCTACCACGACATGGAGCAGGGGCGCTTCGAGATTGAGGAAGGGGTCGAAGACATCCACTCGCAGATCGAGCTGCTGCTCACCCGCCGCATCGGCGAGAGCGGCAAAAAGATCCACAGCGGCCGTTCGCGCAACGACCAGGTGCTGGTCGACCTGCGGATCTACCTGCGCCGCGAAATCCACACCATCGTCGCCCAAACCCGCTGCCTGTTCGACACCCTGCAACAGTTGGCCGACACGCACCGCGACGTGTTGCTGCCCGGCTACACCCACCTGCAAATCGCCATGCCCTCGTCGTTCGGCCTGTGGTTCGGCGCCTACGCCGAGGGGCTCGTCGACGACGTGACCCTGCTGCGGGCCGCCTACCAAATCTGCAACAAAAATCCGCTCGGATCGGCCGCCGGCTACGGGTCGTCGTTCCCACTGAACCGCGAATTCACCACCCGCCTGTTGGGCTTCGACACCCTGAACTACAACGTGGTTTACGCCCAAATGGGGCGCGGGAAAACCGAACGGATCCTGGCGCAAGCCCTCTCATCGCTGGCCGCCACCCTGAACAAGCTGGCCACCGACAACTGCCTGTTCCTTTCGCAAAACTTCGGATTCATCTCCTACCCTTCCGAACTGACCACCGGATCGAGCATCATGCCCCACAAGAAAAATCCGGACGTGTGGGAGCTCCTGCGCGCCAAGAGCAACCGGATGCTGGCCCTGCCGACTGAAATAACGACCCTGACCACCAACCTCCCCTCGGGCTACTTCCGCGACCTGCAACTGTTGAAAGAGATACTCTTCCCGGCCATCCAGACCCTCAAGGAGTGCATCGCCATGGCCGACTACATGCTGCGCCGGGTGCAGGTGAACCGCCAAATCCTCGACGACCCGAAATACAACCACCTGTTCAGCGTCGAAAGCGTGAACAGGCTCGTGCTGGAGGGCGTTCCCTTCCGCGAAGCCTACAAGCAGGTAGGGCTGGCCATCGAACAGGGCGACTACCGCCCCGACCGCGCCCTGCGCCACACCCACGCCGGAAGCATCGGGAACCTTTGCCTGCCCGAAGTGGAAGAGTTGATGAATCAGGCGATTGCCGCCTATCGTTTCGACTCCTTCCTGGAAGCGGAACAGGCTCTTTTGCAGTAGATTGAGGGTTACTTTCCCCTTTTTTTCGTCGCCCGTCCGAAGAAAAATCGATTTTGGCAGGCGAAAAATTTGGCGGGTTGATTTTTTCGCTCTATCTTTGCCCTCCGTTCTGAGGAACATTTGGCCCATTCGTCTATCGGTTAGGACGCAAGATTTTCATTCTTGAAAGAGGAGTTCGATTCTCCTATGGGCTACCCGGGGCTCCTGCGACACAGGGGCCTTTAAAATAGAAAGACCTAAAACATGGCAAACCACAAGTCAGCACAAAAACGCATCCGCCAAACGGCTACGCGTCGTGCCCACAACCGTTACTACCACAAAAGCACCCGCAACGCCATCAAGGCCCTGCGCGGTACGACCGAGAAAGCAGCCGCCGAGGCCATGATGCCCAAAGTAGCCGCAATGCTCGACAAGCTGGCCAAGCAAAACATCATTCACGGCAACAAGGCGGCCAACCTCAAAAGCGGCCTGCAATTGCACGTGAACTCGCTCGCCTAACCCGCAGGCGCCCGCAGAGCGGAGGGGAGGGGAGGGGAGGGAATTTCCTGATCCGCCCACAGCGAAAAAACCTGTTGCCAGACCATACCAACCGAATCACCGAGGTGTCGAGCATTCCGTTCGACACCTCTTGTTTTTAGCCCTTTCGGGCAGCGGCCCGCGCCATTTCTCCGGCATTTTTTCGCCATTTTCAGAAACACCCCCTGTTTTTGCCGCTTACCCACTATCTTTGAAGTCGTTTTTCCACCCGTCCCCACCCCGCACCCCATGAAAACACCGAAACGGTACACCATCACCTCGGCCCTCCCCTACGCCAACGGCCCCGTACACATCGGGCACCTGGCCGGAGTTTACATCCCCTCCGACATCTACACCCGCTACCTGCGCGCCCGCGGAGCCGACGTGATTTCGGTGTGCGGTTCCGACGAACACGGCGTACCCATCACCATCACCGCCCGCCGCGAGGGAGTTACTCCCCAGCAGGTGGTCGACAAATACCACGGGATGATCAAGGAGGCCTTCGAGCGTTTCGGCATCGCCTTCGACGTCTATTCGCGCACCAGCTCGCCGCGCCACCACCGCACCGCCTCGGATTTTTTCCGCCGGCTGTACGACCAGGGCGATTTCATTGAACAAACCACCGAGCAATACTACGATCCCGAAGCCAAGCAATTCCTCGCCGATCGATACATCACCGGCACCTGCCCCCGCTGCCAGAACGAGCGCGCCTACGGCGACCAGTGCGAAAAGTGCGGTTCGACCCTCAGCCCCACCGAACTGATCGATCCCAAGTCGGCCATCACCGGCGCGGCCCCGATTCTGAAGGAAACCAAGCACTGGTTCCTGCCGCTGGATCGCTACGAGGGCTTTTTGCGGGAGTGGATCCTGGAAGGACACAAAGAGTGGAAACCCAACGTGTACGGCCAGTGTAAGAGCTGGATCGACGGAGGTTTGCTCCCCCGCGCCGTCAGCCGCGACCTCGACTGGGGCATCCCCGTTCCCGTCGAAGGGGCCGAGGGAAAAGTCCTCTACGTGTGGTTCGACGCGCCGATCGGCTACATTTCGGCCACCCAGGAGCTGTTCGAACAGCGCGGCGATCCCGACGGATGGAAACCCTACTGGCAGGACGACGAGACGAAGCTCGTCCACTTCATCGGCAAGGACAACATCGTTTTCCACTGCATCGTCTTCCCCTCGATGCTCAAGGCCCACGGCGACTACATCCTGCCAGAGAATGTGCCGGCCAACGAGTTCCTGAACCTCGAAAACGACAAAATTTCCACCTCGCGCAACTGGGCCGTTTGGCTGCACGAGTACCTGGCCGAGTTCCCCGGCAAGGAGGACGTACTGCGCTACACGCTCTGCGCCAACGCCCCCGAAACCAAGGACAACGATTTCACGTGGCGTGATTTTCAGGCCCGCAACAACAACGAACTGGTAGCCATTTACGGCAACTTCGTCAATCGCGCGCTGGTGCTGACCGAAAAATATTTCGGCGGAACCGTTCCCCCCGTCGGTCCCCTCACCGAATTTGACCAACAGACCCTGGCCGAACTGGCCGGTTGCAAACGGCTGATCGAAGAGAACCTGGAAGCCTACCGTTTCCGCGAAGCGCTCAGGGAGCTGATGAACATCGCCCGGCTCGGAAACAAGTACCTGGCCGACACCGAACCGTGGAAAGTGGCCAAAACCGACCTCGACCGCGTGGCGACCATCCTCCACGTCGCCCTGCAAATCACCGCCAACCTGGCGCTGGCCAGCGGCCCCTTCCTTCCCTTCACCGCCGGAAAACTGTTCGGGATGCTGGGTGCGGACAAATTTGCCTGGGATCGCCTCGGCGCCGCCGACCTGTTGCCCGAGGGACACCGGCTCGGCACGCCCGCGCTGCTCTTCGAAAAGATCGAGGACAGCGTTGTCGAGGCGCAACTGGCCAAACTGGAGGCCACCAAGCAGGCCAATCAGGCCGCCTCGGCCACAGTGGCCCCGCAGAAAGAGACGATCCAGTTCGACGATTTCGCCAAAATGGATATCCGCGTGGCGCAGGTAACAGCCGCCGAAAAGGTGGAAAAGACCCAAAAACTGCTGAAACTGACCGTAGATACGGGCATCGACACCCGAACCATCGTTTCGGGCATCGCCGAACATTTCACCCCCGAACAGATGGTGGGCAAACGGGTGCTGGTGCTGGTGAATTTGGCTCCCCGCCCGCTTAAGGGGATCGAGTCGCAGGGAATGATCCTGATGGCCGAAACCCCCGATGGAAAGCTGGTGATCGTTTCGCCCGACGGCGAAGCGCCGGCCGGATCGATCGTCGGGTAAACGCCCCCGCCGCACGGGGACAGCACTCCCCAATAGACTACGACACAGAGAGAGGGGAGAAGCCCAGTGGCTTCTCCCCTCTCTCTGTAATTGATCGCCGTTACGCGGCTTTACTGCGCCTTTGTGGTCTTGGCGGCAACGGTATCTTTTCGGGTGGCGCTCCGTTCCTGGCTGTCGCGTTCCGGCATCGCCTCTTCAGGACGGGGACCCTGTTTCCAGGTTGTCCCGCGCACCGGACGCATCCGTCCCTCTTTGGGCTCTTCGCGCACCGCCTCAATAAAGACGGTCTTCACGTGGGCGATGTAGGGGTAGGTTTTCACCCCCGTATCGTACATCCACTGGTAGGTGGGAGACTCTTTCATCGCCTTGGGCAATTTCACTCCGGACTCCCGTTCCATGGCGGCCAGGCCCAGGGTAACCAGCGACAGCAGAAGCATTCCTTTAAGGAATCCGAACCCCGCCCCCAGGATACTAAAAAAAGCGCGGTATTTCCCGCGGTCGAGCGGCCGGGCGAATATCCAGCAAAGAACCAAAACGGCCAACAGCACCAGAATAAGCACCGTGAAAAAGAGCACTTCGGTGGGTGCGTTTTCCAGCCCGCACCATCTGCCGATAACGTGCGAAAAGTGGTAAGCGATAAAGGCCGCGACCAACACGCCCAGGATACCGGCAAGTTGCATCATGATGCCATTGCGCCAACCGCTGATCACGAAGCAAATCAGCAGCCCGACGATGATCAGGTCGATGTAGTTAATGCCCATAATGAATGTATATTAAAGGTTTGGTGTAGCGAGTGACTCCAAAGGGATTCGAACCCATATCGAGAGAACCGGAATCTCTTATTCTATCCATTGAACTATGGAGCCAGTGGAGCTACAAAGATAGCGATAATTCCGCAGATGTTACGGCTGATGGGCGAAAAGAGCGCGCGCCAGCTCGTCGACCCGGCTCACAAAAACCACTTCAATCCCTTTCGGGAGCTTCTGTAACGCCTTTTTGGCATAGGCCGACACGTACATTTTTTTGATCCCCAACCGGGCCGCCTCGCCGATACGCTGTTCGGTGCGGGAGGCGGGGCGCACCTCGCCCGAAAGGCCCACTTCGCCCGCGAAACAGACCCCTGCGGGAAGCGGGGCGTCGATCGCCGAGGAGAGGATCGCGGCCATCACGGCCAGATCCAGCCCCGTATCAACCACCTTGAAGCCTCCGGCCAGGTTCAGGAAAACATCTTTGACCCCCATTTTTACTCCGGCCCGTTTTTCGAGTACGGCCAGCAGCATGTTGAGCCGCTTGGCGTCGAGTCCGGTCGAGGAGCGTTGCGGGGTTCCGTAGGCGGCGTTGCTCACCAGCGCCTGGGTCTCGATCAGGAAGGGGCGCGCGCCCTCGATCGAAGCGGCGATGGCGATTCCGCTCAGGGGCTGTTCGTAGTGCGACACCAGAATTTCCGAAGGATTCGACACCTCGCGCAGGCCGCCGTCCTGCATTTCGAAAACTCCGATTTCGTGCGTGGCGCCAAAGCGGTTTTTCACGCTCCGCAGAATACGGTAGGCGCTGTTGGGATCGCCCTCGAACTGGAAGACCACATCGACGATGTGTTCCAGGATTTTGGGGCCGGCGATCGAACCGTCCTTGGTAATGTGGCCGATAATCAGCACCGGAACGCCGCTTTGCTTGGCCCATTTGAGCAGCAGTGCGGCGCACTCGCGCACCTGGCTTACGGTGCCGGGCGACGATTCGATCCGTTCGGAATAGAGGGTCTGTATCGAGTCGATCACGGCCAGTTTCGGCTGCGTCTCTTCGAGTTGCAGGAGGATGTTTTCGAGCGAGGTCTCGCTCAGGATCAGGCATTGTTGGTTCTGGACGCCGAGCCGTTCGGCCCGCATTTTGATCTGTTCGGGCGACTCTTCGCCCGATACGTAAAGGATGGGGGTATCGGGCATCCGGACGGCGATCTGCAGGGCGAGGGTGGACTTCCCGATGCCGGGTTCTCCGCCGATCAGCACCAGCGATCCGGGAACCAGTCCGCCGCCCAGCACGCGGTTCACCTCGTGGCCGGGCAGATCGATGCGGCGGAATTCGCTCCGTTCGATCCGGTCGACGGGAATCGGACGGCTCCGTTCGCCGGCGGCAAGGCGGAGGGAGGGGTTCTCCTTGCCGGTGGAGATCACCTCCTCGGCGTAGGTATTCCACGCGCCGCAGGCGGGGCATTTGCCGACCCACTTCGAGGATTCGTTGCCGCACTCGGTGCAGAAGTATGCTTTTTTGATTTTTGCCATCGGGCGGCTAAAGGTTGGTGGATTCTCGTTGCGGCAGTGCGATCGTATTGGATGAGCGCCCTACCGTTGTACCGTTCCCAGAGGGCGGATCAGGTCTTTTATTTCGGAAACATGGGCCACCCAGCCGTCCATCACCACGGCCGGGGAATGGGTGGCGATAATCAGTTGCAACTGCGGATGGAGGGCCAGCAATTCGTCGATCAGCCGCCGCTGCCAGTCGAAGTGGAGCGACACTTCGGGCTCGTCCAGCAGCAGGGTAACGGGTTGCTGTTCGGGCAGGGCCAACAGGGTGGTGAAGATGGTGAGGGCCTTTTGTTCGCCCGAAGAGAGCGCCTCGGGCGTAAGCACGATGCCCGAATTGCCCAGTTGGAACCGCAACTCGCGCGAGGAGCGGTCGATCCGCTTGGCGGACGAGGCGAACAGGGTGTCGATCAGGTGGTAGAACTGCTCGGTTCGTGCGTCGGAATTTCCGGGAGGCAGCATCAGCGGCAGCGTATCGGGAACCTCCACGATGGTCAGGGGGTGACGCGTGGGGTCGAACGTGTCGCCCGAGTGGATGCGGGTGCCGTCCGACAGGGTAACGATCAGTTCGCCGAAACGGCAGCGTGTCTCGCCGCTGAGGGTCCCTTCGCGGAAAAGTTCGGCCAGGCAGCGCAGCAGGGTGCTTTTGCCGCTCCCGTTGGTTCCGCCCAGGATGTTCACCTCGGGGGTGAGTTCCCACACCAGGTCGCACAGGTTCCAAAGCGACTGTACTTCGATCTTTTGCAGAAAATTGTGTTTCATGGGCTTACAAATTTTCAACGATCCGTTCCACCAGTTTCGAGAGGGTCTGCGAGGCTTCGGCCCCGGCACGGATCACGTCGGCGTGGCTGCCCACTCCGGCATCGGGGGCATCGCCGATTCCGACGTTGGAGATCAGCGAAAACCCGAGCACCCGCACTCCCTGGTGGCGGGCGACAATGGTTTCGGGCGTGGTGGACATTCCGGTGGCGTCGGCTCCAATGGCGCGGAAGTAGCGGTATTCGGCCGGGGTTTCGAAAGTGGGTCCGGACGACCCCACGTAACACCCCTGCCGCAGGGTTACTCCCTGCTGGCCGGCCACCCGGTGGGCCAGGCGGATCAGGTCGCGGTCGTAAGGCTGGCTCATGTCGGGGAACCGCACGCCCAGTTCGTCGAGGTTGGGCCCCACCAGCGGATTGGGCAGCAGGTTGATGTGGTCGTCGATAACCATCAAGTCGCCCACCCGGAACAGGGGGCTGAGGCCTCCGGCGGCGTTCGAAACGATCAGCGTATCGATTCCCAGGCAGCAGAGTACCCGGGCCGGAAGGGCCACCTGTTCGATGGAGTACCCTTCGTAATAGTGAACCCGGCCCTGAAGCATCACGACGCTCTTCCCTCCGAGGCGGCCGTAGAGCAGCGCGCCGGAGTGGCCCTGCACGGTGGATCGGGGGAAATCGGGGAGGTCGCCGTACTCGATCCGGGCCAGCACCTCCATCCGTTCGCTAAGGGCGCCCAGGCCGGAACCGAGGATGATGCCCACGCTTGGAGCGGGCAGCGCCCCCTCGGCGGCGGGATGCAGAAAGTACCGCCGGGGTTCGATCCCCAGGCGATCGCGCAGGTAAAGGGTGGTATTTCGGATGGTGTCAATCATGTCGCAAACTCGGACAGGCTCTTTTCCGCGGCCCCCTGTTTCGGGGCAAAAGCGGGAACGCACAAACGGCCCGCGGGGGCTATTCGGGGTGGAGCATTTTGTACTTGTGGTTCTCGGTGATGTATCGCTCCAGTTGGCGCAGGAAGTCGCACTCCTGGTTTTCGAGGAAAACCACCTGCACCGAAACGTAGTAAAGCCGACGTTTGATGTCGTCGGGAATTTTTTTGCTGTTCATCAGCCGCACGGCATCTTTTTCGGTTACCACGATCACGGTCTCCAGGGGGAGGTTTTCGAGCAGCTCGCCCAACCGGTAGATGTCCTGCATCTTGAAGGTGTAGTGATCGGGGAAGATGAGTGTTTCGAGTACCCGGTAGTCGGCCCGCAGGTCTTCGAGGAACTTGGTGGGGTTGGCGATTCCGGCCATGGCGATCACCGGAGATCCCTTCGGAAGCGGCGGCTGGCCGAAGCCCGGAAAGAGTGGAACGGGGAGCGCCGAAACGAATCGGGTGAAGAAGAGGCTTTGGTAGGGGTACAGGTCGAGGTACTTGTGCACCATCCGGTAGTCCAACGGGCGCATGCCGGTCGGACACTTGGTGGCTACGATGATTTGGGCGCGCGCCAGCTGTTTTTGCCGGTCGCGCAGGCGGCCCAGCGGCAGCAGCGAATCTTTGTACACGGGGCAGTTGTAGTCCATCAGCACGATGTTGAGCCAGGGTTCGATCTGCCGGTGCTGGAAGGCGTCGTCCAGAATAATGAGGTTCACCTCGGGGTGCAGTTCGCGCAGGCGGCGGATCCCTTCGGCGCGCCGTTCGCACACGGCCACGGGGATGTGGGGGTATTTGAGCTTGATCTGCTTGGGTTCGTCGCCCACGCGCTTGAACGAGGTGGCCACGGTGGCCAGCACGAAGCCCTTGGTTTTGCGCTTGTACCCGCGCGAGAGGACGGCCAGCTTGTAGCGCTGGTCGAGCAGTTCGATCAGGCGTTCGGTGTGGGGCGTTTTTCCGGTCCCTCCGACGGTGATGTTGCCCACCGAGATCAGTGGAATGTCGAACTCTTCGGAACGGAGGATTTTCCAGTCGAAGAGTTTATTGCGAAGATCGACCGCTGCCCCGTACAACCAGGAGAGCGGCGCCAACAGGATATGGAAAAGGATCTTCATGCAACCGGCGGGGTAGGGAGACGGCGTGCCGTGTCTGTACGTTATTCGATGGTGATTTCAAAGGGGAGTTCGGCCCGTACCCCCTGTTGGTTCAGGCGACGGTCGAGGCGTTGCTTTTCCGTTTCCAGGCGGCGTTCAAGCGCGGTGGTACGGGAGGCTTTCAACCCCGCACGCACGCCACCCCAGGCGTCCATCACCAGATCGGCCAACGACAGGGCGTACTCGGGGTAGGTGGTCAGGGTGTATTCGTTCGGCTCCAGGCCGCAATTCAAGGCTACTTGTCCGATGGCGTCGCGCAGGGTTCCCAGTCGATCGACCAGCCCGTTGCTCCGGGCGTCCACTCCGGCCCACACACGTCCGCCGGCCAGGGCCTCGACCCGGGCGGGTTCCATTTCGCGCCCCTGGGCCACGCATCGCACAAACTGGTTGTAGATGCTGTCGACCCCCTGCTGGATATACCGGTGTTCCAACGGAGTGAGGTTCCTCCACAAAAGCCCCGTGATTCCTATGTCGGCCGAGGGGTTGGTGCCAACCCGGTCGGAGGTGATTCCCAATTTCTCTTTCGCGCCGCGCTCCACGTCGAACATCAGGCCGAAAACGCCGATCGAACCGGTCAGGGTGGCGGGAGAGGCGAACAGTTCGTCGGCTCCGCAGGCGATGTAGTATCCCCCCGAGGCTGCGAAATCGCCCATCGACACCACGATCGGTTTCTTTTCGGCCAGCAGGCGCACTTCGCGCGCAATGACGTCGGAAGCCAGCGCGCTTCCGCCCGGGCTGTTCACCCGCAGCACCACTCCTTTAACGTGGTCGTCTTCCCGCAGGTCGGCCAGCAATTCGGCCATCGAGCGGCCAACGATCTCCGCCTGGGGGTCTCCCTGATCCACCACCTCGCCCGAGGCGTAAACCAGCGCGATCTCGTTCGACGATTTTCCTTTTCCCGATCCGGCCTTGTAGTTTTGCGCATCCACCCAGCGCGGTTCGTCGCGTTGGGTCAGGCGGCCCATTTCGGCCAAAAACTGATCGCGGTAAAAGAGCGAGTCGACCATTCCGGCGGCCAGGGCCTTCGAGGCCGAAGCCAGTTCGAGCCGGGAGGCGTACTGTTGGAGCGTATCGGCCGACAGTTCGCGCGAGGCGGCCACCTGGTCCACCATCCACCCCCAGACACTGGCGAGCATTTGGCTGGTTTGCAGGCGGTTTTCGTCGCTCATTTCGGTGCGCAGGAACGGTTCGCCCGCGCTCTTAAAGGCTCCGTGGCGAATCAGGATGGGTTCCACCCCCAGCTTGTCGAGCAGCTCTTTGTAGAAGAGGGTCGTACTTCCCAGGCCGCGCCACTCCACAAATCCCTGCGGGTTCAGGTAGAGTCGGTCGCCTCCGCTGGCCAGGTAGTATCCGCCCTGCGAGTAGGTATCGGCGTAGGAGACCACGAACTTGCCGCTTCCGCGGAACTGCGCAAGGGCCTGCCGAATTTCGTAGAGGATCGATAGCGATGTCGGGAGTATTTCGGGCATTTCCAAACAGATGCCGTCGATGCGGGGGTCTTCGGCCGCCCGGGCAATGGCGTCCGTGAGGTCGAGCAGCGAAAACTCCTTGCGGACGGAAAAGGTGGCGTAGTCGAACCGCTGGCTGGCGGACAGCGAGGGGTGGTCGACCACCGGTATGCGCAAATCGATCCGCAGGATGGAGTTCGGTTCAATGGTCTCGCTTTTTGCGAACGACCCGCCGATCAGGGAGATCATCCCCGCCAGAATAATCCCTCCGAGCAAAAGAAAGAGTATTCCGCTCGCAAAAACGGCGAGCAAACAGGCGAAAAATGTCTTGAAAAAAGAGGCCATAGCGGTGCGATTTCGCGCTAAAGTACACTTTTTTTCGCGAGAATGGGAGGGCAAATGGGTTTTATTTCGTACATTGCCCTATAATTCTGTACAATAGGTTGTTGAAAGCGTACTTTTTAATCCACTGAGCCATGATCAACAAAGTCATTTTAATTGGGAATCTGGGAGGCGACCCCGAAGTGAGGGCGCTCGAAACAGGGGTGAAAATGGCTCGTCTGCGGATAGCTACCACCGAACGGATCTACAACTCGTCGACCGGCGAGAAACGCGACCACACCGAATGGCACACGGTGGTTGTGTGGCGTTCGCAGGCCGAGTTTGCCGAGCGGTACCTCCGCAAAGGGGCTCAAATTTACGTGGAGGGAAAAATTCGCTCACGCGAGTGGAACGACGAAGCCACCGGCGCCAAACGCCACCTGTTCGAGATCTACGCCGACGAATTGCGGCAACTCGGACGGCGTTCGTCGGACTCTCCGCAGGAGGGAGCTTTCGCCCCCGCCGCCGCACCCGCCGCCGCGACAGTCCCCCTGCCCGGGAAAGAGGTCGACGACCTGCCTTTCTGATCGATCGGTAAGGGCAATCGCCCTTTTCCTTCCTACAAAAGTCCCTGCTCGGCAAAGCTGAAAGCCTGCCGGTCGGCGATGATCACGTGATCCAGCAGCCGGATGTCGAAGTAGGCGGCCGCCTGTTTGATCTTGCGTGTTTGGGCCAGGTCGGCTTCGCCCGGAACAGTCGAACCCGAGGGGTGGTTGTGTACCAGCACCAACGCCGCCGCACCCCGTTCGAGGGCGCGCCGGATCAAAATCCGCGGGTCGATCACCGACCCCTCGATCCCTCCCTGACTGAGCCGGAAACGTTCGATGATCCGCATCGAGCGGGTCAGCAGCACCGCCCACACCTCCTCGTGCGGGAGGTCGGACAGCAGCGGAGCGAAAAGCGCAACCGTATCGGCGCTGCCGCGGATATAGCCCGGAGCCTCCGACTCGGTTGCTTTGCGGCGGCGCCCCAGTTCCAGGGCGGCCACCAGGCTCACCGCGCGGGCCAGGCCGATTCCTTTGGTCCGGCGCAGGGTTTGCGCCTCCATTCGCCCCAATTCGTTCAGGTCGCCCCCCGCCGAATCGAGCAGTTGCGCCCCCACCTCCACGGCCGAATGTTCGACCGTTCCCGAGCCGATCAGCACGGCCAGCAGTTCGGCGTCGGTCAGGGCCGAGGCGCCCTGGGCAATCAATTTTTCGCGGGGTCGATCCTGCTCGTTCCACTCCCGAATCGAGCGGCGTTGTTTGGAGATTCTTTGCATAGTTGGGGTTTGTCGCTCCGAAGATACGAAATTTTGCGTACCTTTCCGGCCTATTGTGCCTTATGAAACCTCTTCTTTTCCGTTCCCTTTGGCTGTTCGCATTCGCGGCGTTCTCTTTGGCCTCCCGTGCGCAGCAGGGCGGGGCATGGGACCTCGAACGGTGTATCCGCTACGCCATCGAACACAACATTCAGGTAAAACAGGGAGATAAAAGCGTCGACCTGAGCCGGTTGGACAACCAGCAGGCCAAGATGAGCTACCTGCCCTCGTTGAACGCCAACGCGGGCTACAACGCCTCGTTCGGCCGTTCGCTCGACCCCACCACGTATGAATACGTCTCGGGAAAGAGCGTCAACAACGTCAACGGCGGGATGTCGCTCAACACGCAGCTTTTTGCCGGAATGCAAAAACTGCACACCCTGCGGCGCAGCGAATTCAACCTGATGAACTCGTTGCAAGAGGTGGAGCGGATCAAAAACGAAATTTCGATCGCCGTGGCCGGCGCCTACCTGCAAGTGCTTTACGGCAAGGAGCAGGTGGCCGTTTCGCAGTCCAACATCGCCAACCTGAAGTTGCAGGTCGACCACACCTCCAAGCTGGTCGAAGCGGGGAGCCTTGCGCTGGGCAACCGGCTCGAACTCGAAGCGCAACTGGCGGCCGAGGAGTACAACCTCACCAACTACGAAAACCAGCTTACCATCGCGCTGCTGAGCCTGACCCAACTGCTCGAACTGCGGGACGTGCCCGATTTCGACGTGGAAGTTCCCGATTTTTCGGATAAAATAGCCGTTACCCCGCCCTGGAGCGTGGACGACATCTACGCCCAGGCGCTCGGCCTGCCGCAAGTCGAAACGGAACGCCTGCGCACCAAGATCGCCGAACAGGACCTCAAGCTGGCCCGCAGCCGCTACTACCCGACCCTCAACTTCGGGGCCAACTACGGCAGCAGCTACTCCGACAGTCGGCAACGGCCCATCCGGAATCCCGACGGATCGACCTCGTACGGAAAATACTCGTTCATCGACCAGTTCGCCGACAACGCCTCCACCTCGTTGCAATTCAGCATGAACATTCCGCTGTTCAACAGCCTCAACACCCGCCGCAACGTCGAGCGGATGCGGGTTACGCTCAGCAACGCCGAGCTGGGGCTATCGCTGGCGCAAAGCCGCCTTTACAAAGAGATCCAGCAAGCCTGGGCCGACGCAAGCGGCGCCCTGAGCCGCATGGAATCGGCACAAAGCGGAGTCCGGTCGGGCGAAGAGTCGTTCCGCTACGCCGAAGAGAAACTCCGCGCGCAGGCAATCACCAGCGTCGACTACAACAGCGCCCGCAACACCCTGATCGCCGCGCAGTCCCGGTTGCTGCAAGCCAAATACGAATACCTTTTCAAGATCAAAATCCTCGACTTCTACCGGGGAACCCCCATCACACTCTGACCTTCGGCCATGGCAAAGAAAAAAAACAAGCGCAAACAGTGGATCGTACTGCTCTCGATCGTCGCAATCGTCCTTTTTTTGGTGATTGCCAAAAAGAGCGGCCTGCTGTGGAAAGATCCCCTCGAAAAGGTAACCCTGGAAAAACCCCAACAGCGCACCCTGATCGAAGTGATCTCGGCCAACGGCCGGGTGCAGCCCGTTACCGAGGTAAAGATCAGTCCCGACGTATCGGGTGAGATCGTCGAACTGCACGTGATCGAAGGGCAGCAAGTCAAAAAAGGCGACCTGCTGGTGAAGATCAAGCCCGACACCTACCAGTCGATGCAGGATCGCGCCACCGCCTCGCTCAACTCCTCCCGCTCGCAACTGGAGCAAACCCGTTCGCAACTGCTGCTCGCTCAGCAAACCTACGAACGCCAAAAGCAGCTTTACGAACGCAACGTGATCTCCGAAGCCGAGTTCCAAAGCGCCGAGGCCCAGTACCGCACGCTGCAGGCGCAGGTGCGAACCGGCGAATTCAACATCAAGAGCGCCGAAGCATCGTTGAAGGAAGCCTCCGAGAATCTGTACAAAACCACCATCTTCGCCCCCGGCGACGGCACCGTTTCGAAGCTCAACGTCGAGGCCGGCGAACGGGTGGTGGGAACCGCCACCATGACAGGGACCGAAATGCTCCGCATCGCCGACCTGTCTCAAATGGAGGTTCGTGCCGAAGTGAACGAAAACGACATCGTGCGCGTCGAGCTGGGCGACACCGCCACCATCGAAGTCGACGCCTACCCGACCCGCAAATTCAAAGGCGTGGTTACCCGCATCGGCAACTCGGCCCAGGGCAACACCGCCACGCTCTCCTCCGACCAGGTGACCAACTTCGAGGTGCGCATCTTCATCCTGCCCGAATCGTACGCCGACCTGAACGAAGGGACGCGCTCCCCGTTCCGCCCCGGCATGTCGGCCTCGGTCGATATCCAGACCGACACCCAAAGCGCCCTTTCGGTGCCGATTCAGGCCGTAACCGCCCGATCCATGGGAACGGCCGGCGAAAAGAAAGAGGTGATCTTCGTCTACCTCCCCGACAGTTCGCTGGTGCGCATGGTCCCCGTCAAGACCGGCATTCAGGACAAGCGCTTCATCCAGGTACGGGTGGCCGAGGGCGAAAAAAGCACGCTCGACACCACCACCCAGGTGGTTACCGCGCCCTTCCTGGCCGTGTCGCAAAAGCTCAAAGACGGGCAGGCCGTTGAAAAAGCGCCTCCTCCCTCGCCCAAAACGGACAAAGAGCGTAACGCGCCGCCACGCCCCGCAAGTCGTTAGACGATCCCCATGGCAACGATCCTGAGCATTGAAACAGGCACCGAAATCTGCTCTGTCGCCCTGGGGGCGGACGGCGAATTGGTGGCCCTGCGTGAAAACGAGGGAGGCCGCGAACACGCCAACGCGCTGGGTCTGTTTGTCGACGAAGTGCTGCGGGAACACCACCTCGACCCCGCCGAACTGGACGCAGTGGCCGTAGGAGCGGGTCCCGGTTCGTACACCGGCCTGCGCATCGGCGTTTCGCTGGCCAAGGGAATCTGCTACGCCATCGACCGTCCGCTGATCGCCATCGACTCGCTTCGTGCGCTGGCCAATCTGCTGGCCGAAGAGTACCGGGCAGGCATCGTCCCCATCGAACAACCCGAAACCGCCCTGCTGGTACCGATGATCGACGCGCGCCGGATGGAGGTGTACACCCGCCTGTTCGACCTGGCCCTGAATCCGCTCACCGATACCCGGGCCGAGATCATCACCCCCGAATTCCTGGCCGGATATGCCGGCCGCGAGGTGCTGATTTTCGGCAACGGAGCCGAGAAATGCGCCCCCCTGCTGCCCCATGCCCGTTTGGCCAGGGTCGCCTCGTCGGCCCGCGGGATGGTCTCCCTGGCCGAAGAGGCTTTTCGTGCGCGGGATTTCGTACAGACCGCCTATTTCGAGCCGCACTACCTCAAGGAGTTTGTCGCCACCACGGCAAAGCGGCCCCTTTTCTGATCTTTCTCCCCCCCTGTCCCTCCCCTTTTTTAGGGAGTCCGCCGCCGCAATTTCCCTCCTTTGGGGGATTTCGGGACGAAGTGCGACTCCCGATCTTTGTACCGGATAACAACTCCGATTTTATTTTGTAAGCCAACTCAATAAAATGCCTCTCCCGCCCTCGGCTTCCGCCGGAGGCGGGAGACCTCTTTTTGGACAAAACCATACTCCATTTGTACGTAAGTGGCAGGAACGGAGGCCTTTCAGCTTCACTTTCGCTAATTTTGGAATGAAAATTGCCCGATACAGGAAGACAACACTTCATTCTTTTTCCCTTTTACAAAAACCTGTTAATATGAAAAAGTTCCTCACGGCCGCCCTGTTTGCCGCTGCACTCACGGCGTGCCAAAAAGAGCCCGATCTTTCCGAGCTCAACAACAATTTGTTGGTTTACACCAACGTAGCTCCGCAAACCGATTTCTCGAGCTATTCCACCTTTTACATTCCCGACAGCATTTTGCTGATCGGCGCCTCTTCGGAACCCGACACGGAGCCTGTCTATTGGGACGATGCCCAGGCCCTGCAAATCATCGACGAGTACGTCGATAACCTCTCCCAACGGGGCTACGTCCGTACCCACGACAAGGCGGTGGCCGATTTAGGCGTGCAAGTAAGTTATGTTGAATGCACCCGCTACTTCACCAGCTATCCGTATTGGTGGGAGACCTATCCCTACTGGTGGGATCCCACCTGGTGGGGCGGCTGGGCCGGCTGGTACTACCCCTATTCGGTTGTGTACAGCTACAGCACCGGATCGTTGTTGGGTCAGATTCTCGATTTGACCGTTCCACAAGGCGCGAATGCCGACCTGACGGTCATCTGGAACTCCTTTATGACCGGTTTGTTGAGCGGCGACCTGTCGCTTGATATGGCCCGCGCCCTGGACGCTGTCGACCAGTCGTTCATTCAATCTCCGTACCTCGAAAAATAACCCCGTATTCGCAAATTGCCATGAAAACACATTATAAAGTTCTGTTACTGGCCGCCCTCGGATGGGCCGCCTCCCTTTCTGCCACCCACGCTCAGGCTGTAAACAAAGCCTATTTCCAGATCGACTGGCAGCTGAACGTTCCGATCAACAATCCCGATTTTGCCCACAAGCTCAGCGGGTGGGGAATGAACGTCGAAGGAGGATACCTGTTAGACAGGGGACTTGTTGCCGGCCTCTTCGCAGGCTTCCACACCAACAACCAGTATACGGGTGAGAAAACCTACTTTCTGGACAATGGCGGCACCGTTACCACCGACATGCAACAATCGCGTTTCCAAATTCCCTTTGGCGCGCTGGTGCGTTACCGTTTCGAGAGCGGCGGCGTTGTGGAACCCTACGTGGCCGCACGGGTCGGAGCAAGCTATGCGCGGCTGGCGGGTTACCTCTCGGTACTCGAAGTCTACGACGATACGTGGGGTGTTTACCTCTCGCCCGAGATCGGGATCAACATTTTTCCCAACCCCGACAACCGGATAGGGATCCACGTGGGCGCCTATTACGCCTACGGTTCGAACCAGGGAGATATCCTCACCTACAAGATCAAGGGATTGCACGACCTGGGCGTACGGGTCGGGATCGCCTTCTAGGCTCGTTCCTCCCTGCCAGGCTAGCGGAGGCTCCCACATGGGAGCCTCCGCTTTTTTAGCGGGGCTGGCTGAAAGAATGGGGGAACGGGCGATCCGTCGGCGGGTGACTCCGCCTCTTTCGCGGAAAAAACATCCCTTTTGTGGCTATCCGATGCGCTCCGAACAGGCCTTGGCGGCGGCCTGCTGTTCCGCCTCTTTCTTGGAACGACCAAAACCCTGACCCGCAACCTCTCCCCCGATGGTCAGGATCGATTCGAACTGCGGGTGGAGGTCGGTGTGTTTGGGCGTGGAGTGGCTGTCGAAGAAAAAGGGCTGGCGCTGTTTTTGGCACCACTCGATGATTTGGCTCTTGTAGTCGTGGTCTTTTTCGATCAGCAGGTCGAAATCCAGGTGTTGCACCAGCAGCGTCCCCACCAGCACACGGTAGGTGGCGTCGTAGCCCCGGTCGAGGAAAAGCGCGCCCACCAGCGCTTCGAGGGCGTCTCCGTACAGGTTGTTGGGCCTCGACCCGCGGTTCGAGGAGTGGGTAACGATCTCTCCCTCCAATCCCAGGTCGAGAGCCAACTGGTTGAGCGACTCGCGGCTGACGATGCGCGAACGGAGTTTGCTCAGCATCCCCTCGTCGTGGTCGGGCAGGGCCAGGAACAGGCATTCCGACACAACGCTGTCGAGGATGGTGTCGCCCAGGAATTCGAGCCGTTCGTTGTTCACCATCGCCTGTCCGGTCCATACCGAGGCGGAACGGTGTACCAGCGCCAGCTTGTAGAGTTCGATGTTGTGCGCGGAGATGCCGAAAATACGCCGGATCAGTCGGTGGTATCGCCGATCTTCCGAATTTCGAAACCAGGGGAAAGGATTCATGGGGGGGCTGTAACGGGGAAGAGGAACAAATGGTTCGACCATTCATTCCTCTTCGGTTGACGGAGCTTCCTTCAAGCGCGTGTTGAAACGGCCGAAAGAGCGTTATTTCACTTTTTTGAGGATCACCGACGAGTTGTGTCCCCCGAACCCGAACGTATTGCTCAACACGTAGTTCACGTCGCGTTTTTGGGCTTTGTTGAGCGTAAGGTTCAGTTTGGGATCGATCTCGGGATCGAGTTCTGCGTTGTTGATGGTGGGAGGGATGACTCCGCGGGTGATCGCCATGATCGAGGCCAGCGCCTCGATGGCTGCCGCTGCGCCCAGCAGGTGTCCGGTCATCGACTTGGTGGCGCTGATGTTCATGGTGTACATGTGGTCGCCAAAGGCGGCGGCAATGCCCTTCAGTTCGGCGGGGTCGCCCACCGGAGTGGAGGTACCGTGGGTGTTGATGTAGTCGATGTCGGTGGGTAAGATGCCGGCATCCTTGAGCGCGTTTTGCATCGACTTGCAGGCCCCTGCCCCTTCGGGATGGGGGGCGGTCAGGTGGTAGGCGTCGGCGCTCATGCCGCCTCCGGCCACTTCGGCGTAGATTTTAGCGCCGCGGGCTTTGGCGTGTTCGTACTCTTCGAGGATCAGGGCTCCGGCTCCTTCGCCCATCACAAAACCGTCGCGGCCCACGTCGAAGGGGCGCGAAGCGGTTTGGGGGTCGTCGTTGCGGGTCGAAAGGGCTTGCATGGCGTTGAAGCCTCCCAGTCCCGCGGGGTTGATGGCGGCTTCGGAACCGCCGGTGATTATCAGGTCGGCTTTCCCCATCCGGATCAGGTTGAGGGAGTCGATAATGGCGTGGTTGGACGAGGCGCAGGCCGACACGGTGCAGTAGTTGGGTCCGCGGAAACCGTAGCGCATCGAGATGTGGCCGGCGGCGATGTCGGCGATCATCTTCGGAATGAAGAAGGGGTTGAAGCGGGGGGTTCCGTCGCCTTTGGCGAAGGCGTCCACTTCCTGGTAAAAGGTTTCGATGCCGCCGATTCCCGAAGCCCAGATTACTCCGGCCTGGTCGAGATCGAGGGTCGAGGGGTCGATGTTCGCATCCCGGACGGCCTCTTCGGCTGCCACCAGGGCGAATTGGGTGAAGCGGTCGTACTTGCGCGCTTCCTTGCGGTCGAAATGTTCGTTGGGATCAAACCCTTTGACTTCGCACGCGAATTGGGTTTTGAATTTCGAAGCGTCGAAGTGGGTAATGGGGGCTGCTCCGCTTACGCCTTTTTCGAGGTTTTCGAAGTATTGCTCAATGTTATTGCCCAGGGGATTGATCGTGCCAATACCGGTAACTACTACTCTCCTTAGATTCATATGGTTGCGTGGGAAGGTTTTGTTTGAAGGGGGACGACCTACGAAAACTGCTCCGAACACGTTCTCCGGGCGGAGGGGGCGTGTTCGAAACAGTTATCTATATTAGGTCCGAGACAGGCGTATTATTTCTTTTTTGCCTCGATGTAGCTGATCGCGTCGCCTACGGTACCGATCTTTTCAGCGTCTTCGTCGGGAATCGAGATTTCGAACTCTTTTTCGAACTCCATGATCAACTCCACGGTGTCGAGAGAGTCGGCTCCCAGGTCGTTGGTAAAGCTGGCGGCGGGAACGGCTTCGGCTGCGTCTACTCCCAGTTTGTCAACGATGATTTCGACTACTTTTGAAGAAATGTCTGACATAGCGTTTAGGTTTAGGTTTAACAATGTGTCCTTTTGCATGGGGAGGCAACCGTCTCCGATCACCACCCAATTTCTCCGCAAAAGTAGCCTTTTTTCCCAAACCGAGGGGCATTGATCCTTTTTTTTTGTACTTTTATTTCGGAAAAGCATTGTAAAGATTTCATTATGAAGAAGATGGCGATATTCGCATCGGGTTCGGGCAGCAATGCCGAGGCCATCATGGCCCATTTCAAGGGGTCGGAGACGGCCGAAGTGGCGCTGCTGCTTTCGAATCGCCCCGACGCCTATGCCCTGGAGCGGGCAAAACAGTTCGGCGTTCCCACGGCCACCTTCTCAAAAGAAGAGCTGGCCGACCCCGAGGGAAAAGTGGCCGAACTGCTCCGCCTCCACGGGATCGACTTCATCGTGCTGGCCGGTTTCCTGTGGCTGGTTCCGCCGTACCTCATCCAACGGTTTGCAGACCGCATCGTCAACATCCATCCGGCCCTGCTGCCCGCCCACGGCGGCAAGGGCATGTACGGCGACCGCGTACACCGGGCCGTGATCGAGGCGGCAGAGCGCGAATCGGGCATCACCATCCACCTCGTGAATGAACAGTACGACCGGGGCGACATCCTTTTCCAAGCCCGCGTGGAGGTAACCCCCGACGACACCCCCGAAAAGCTGGCGCAAAAGATCCACGCCCTCGAACACCAATATTTTCCCACGATCATCGAACAAACTCTGTTAGCGCTATGAGACTCCTTTTAATCAGCAACTCGACCAATGCCGGCGAAGGCTACCTCGAATACCCCAAAGAACAGATCCGGGCGTTCCTCGCCCCGCACGGGGTCAAGCGTGCACTCTTTATCCCTTACGCCGCCGTTACCTTCTCGTACGACGACTATCAGGCCAAGGTACAGGCCCGTTTCGGAGAGTTCGGGGTCGAGGTCGACTCAATCCACCGCCACGCCGACCCGGTCAAAGCGGTACTCGAAGCCGAGGCGATCGTGGTCGGGGGAGGAAACACCTTCCACCTGGTGAAATCGATGCAGGAGGCCGGCATCATGGGCCCCATCCGCGAAAAAGTGGCAGCGGGAACCCCCTACATCGGCTGGAGCGCCGGTTCGAACGTCGCCTGCCCCAGCCTGCGCACCACCAACGACATGCCCATTGTCGAACCCGCCTCGTTCGACACGCTGGGGCTGATCCCCTTCCAGATCAACCCCCATTACCTCGACTCGCACCCCGCCGGACACGCCGGCGAAACCCGCCAACAACGCATCGAAGAGTTCCTTGCCGCCAACCGTTCGACCACCGTCGCCGGACTGCGCGAGGGGTGCATGCTGCTGGTGGACGGAGAGTCGCTGTCGCTCATCGGCCCGCACACCCTGCGCCTGTTCCGTTACGGACAGGAACCGCAAGAGGTGTCCGGAAATCTTTCAACCCTCCTGTAACCGGGAGTAAGGCTGCACGGGCGGGGGACTTTGGTTGGGGAAAATTCCATTTGGTCCCCGCCCCGCAGCCATTCAAATTCATGGCAAAACACTACGATCTGGGCCTGCACGGCGAAGAGGTGGCTGCCTGCTACCTCGCCCAACAGGGCTTCGAGGTGCTGGGACAGCGCATCCGCTCCGGCAAGAGCGACATCGATCTGGTGGCGCTGCGGGACGGCGTGGTCCACTTCATCGAGGTCAAAACCCGCCGGAATCCCGGCCGCGCCGACGACCTCCGGCCCGAAAAAGCCCTTACCCCCGCCAAGCTCGCCCACATGGAACGGGCGGCCGAACGGCACGTGCGGGAATACAACCTGCAGGGCGAAATTTCGCTCGACCTGCTGGCCGTGGAATACGACCAAACCGACACGGCAAGTTGTCGGCTTTACCTGGGCGTGAATCGATAAGTCGGCAGAAAACCCTATCTTTACCGCCGATTATCACCGTCAATCCCCATTCCCCTTCTCCATGAACACCAACCAATCACGTACTGCGCCGGACCTGCTTTTTGAGATCAGCTGGGAAGTCTGCAATAAAATCGGAGGCATCCACACCGTAGTGGCCACCAAGGCGCTCACCGCCATTGAGCATTTCGGCGACCACTACCTGGTGATCGGCCCCGACCTGCCCAGCGAGACCCACAATCCCGAATTTGAAGAAGACCCCAACCTGCTCAAAGCATGGCGCCAAATGGCCTACGACGTCGAAGGACTGCGGATACGCGTGGGGCGCTGGCGTGTAGAGGGGAATCCCATTGCCATTTTGGTCAACTACTCGAGCCTGATCGGCCAGAAAGACCAGGTCCTCGCCAAGCTGTGGGAGGGCTATCAGGTCGACTCCATCAGCGGCCAGTGGGACTACATCGAACCCGTGCTTTTCGGCCACGCCGCCGGCAAGGTCGTCGAAAGTTACGTCAATTTTTACAACCAGCCCGGCAAGCACGCCGTGGCCCACTTCCACGAGTGGATGACCGCCAGCGGCGGCCTCTACCTGCAAAAAGCGGTTCCCACCGTCGCCACCGCCTTCACCACGCACGCCACCGTGACGGGCCGGTGTATTGCCGGCCACGGGCTCCCGCTTTACAGCGGACTGGAGAACTTCCATGCCGACGACCTGGCCCGCCAGTTCGGCGTTACCGCCAAACACTCCATCGAAAAGGCCGCCGCCCACCACCTGGACGGCTTTGCCACCGTCAGTCACATTACCGAGCGCGAATGCAACGCCCTGCTTGGGAAGCAAGTATCGGCCGTTACTCCGAACGGTTTTGAAAACAGCTTTGTGTGGGAGGGCGAACTTTTCGAACAAAAACGAAAAGAGGGCCGCGCCCTGCTGATCGACGTGGCGGAAAAGACCCTCGGCGTTACGTTCGAAAACGACCCCCTGCTGGTTTCGATCGGCGGTCGCTACGAATTCAAGAACAAAGGGATCGACGAGTTCATCGACTCGCTGGCCCAGCTCGACGACAGCGCCGAACTTCAGCGCGACATCCTGGCCTACATCATGGTTCCGTGCTGGCACCACGGCCCGCGCCGCGACCTGCAACTGTTGATGAGCGGCCAAGGCTCCGACCCCATCGACTACCAGGGAGCCATGCACTCCACCCACTACCTGGGCGACCCCGACAACGATCCGGTAATCAACCGGCTGGCCCAGCGGGGCCTGCTCGACCGCGTCGGGCGCGTGAACATCGTTTTTGTGCCCAGCTACCTCAACGGCGACGACGGCATTTTCAACAAAAGCTACTACGAACTGCTGGTGGCGATGGACATCACCGTCTTCCCCTCGTACTACGAGCCGTGGGGCTACACCCCGCTGGAGAGCATCGCCTTCTCGGTGCCGACCGTAACCACCAACCTTGCCGGATTCGGTCTGTGGGTGGAACGTTACAGCGCCGGAACCCATCAGGGGGTAACGGTAGTGAACCGCAACGACTTCAACAGCCCCGAAGTAACGGCAGCCATCGCGGCCACCGTTACCCGCTACGCCAACATGACCCCGGATCAGATGCAGGCAGAGCGCGAGGCGGCCCGCCAGATCTCGACCACCGCCCTGTGGAGTAACCTGTACGACCACTACCTCGATCTGTACGACCACGCCATCGAGCAAACCGCCAACCGGGTGGCCCGCGCCTACACCGAAGGAGGCGGAACCATTCACGAACAGCTCAACTACGTCCACCAGCAACTGGCCCTCGACACCAAGCCCCGTTGGACGCGGCTGATGATTGAGCGCACCATGCCGGAGCGGCTCCACATCCTCGAAGAGCTGACCCGCAATCTTTGGTGGTCGTGGTACGACCCCGCCCGCAGGCTCTTCGAATCGATCGATCCCGAACTGTGGGCCGAGGTAGAGCGAAACCCCATCGCCCTGCTCGACCGGCTCGACCTGCCAAAACTCAAGGAACTGGCTGAAAACCAATCCTTCCTGCAGGAACTGGACGCCGTTTACCACGTGTTTCAGGCCTACATGGCCGAAAAGCCCGCCGAAGGGCAACCCCGCATCGCCTACTTCTCGATGGAGTACGGGCTGCACCACTCCCTGAAAATCTATTCGGGAGGCCTGGGTATCCTCGCCGGCGATTACCTCAAGGAGTCGAGCGACAAAAACGTGCCCATGGTAGCCGTCGGGCTGCTCTACCGCTACGGATATTTCACGCAGCGCCTCTCCGCGTCGGGCGATCAGGAAGCCAGCTACGAGGCCCAGAACTTCTTCAAACTGCCCATCAGCCCCGTGCGCGACGAAGCCGGGAATTGGACCACCGTGTCGGTCAACTTCCCCGGCCGCTCCATCGTCGCCCGCCTGTGGCGTTGCGACGTAGGCCGCACCCCGCTCTACCTGATGGACGCCGACCACGAACTCAACCTCGAAGAGGATCGCAGCGTAACCCACCACCTGTACGGCGGCAACTGGGAAAACCGCCTCAAACAGGAGATGCTGCTCGGCGTAGGCGGAGTCCGCCTGCTGGCCGCGCTCGGCATCGAAAACGACGTTTGCCACTGCAACGAAGGGCACGCCGCCTTCATGGGGCTGGAACGGATGCACAATACCATCGACCGGAACGACCTGAGTTTCAGCGAAGCCCTCGAGGTGGTACGCAGCTCCTCGCTCTTCACCACCCACACTCCCGTTCCGGCCGGACACGACGCTTTCCCCGAAGACATGATCCGTCAGTACATGTCGCACTATCCCGACCGGCTGAAAATCACCTGGGACCAGTTCATCAACCTGGGCAAGACCCGTCCGAACGATCCCGGCGAAAAATTCTCGATGAGCGTTCTGGCCTCGAACCTGTCTCAAGAGGTGAACGGCGTAAGCTGGCTGCACGGCGAGGTGAGCAAAGACATCCTCGCCCCCATGTGGCCCGGCTACCTCCCCTGCGAACTCCACATCGGCTACGTGACCAACGGCGTACACTTCCCCACCTGGGCCGCCACACGCCTCAAGGACATGTACTACCGCCACTTTGGCGAAGCCTTCCGCAACGGCGACTACTCGAAGGTCAACTGGGAGAAGATCTACACCATGGACGACGCCGAACTGTGGGACGCCCGTCTCTACCTCAAGGAGCGACTGATGAAGCAGATCCGCCGCCGGCTGGCCGATCCCGTGCAGTTCCGTTTCGACTCGCCCCGCCAACTGGTGCAGGTGCAGGATTCGTTGAAAAACGACGTGCTGACGATCGGGTTCGCCCGCCGTTTCGCCACCTACAAGCGGGCCCACCTGCTCTTCACCAACATGGAGCGGCTGGCGCGCATTGTCAACAACCCCGAACGGCCCGTGCAGTTTGTCTTTGCGGGCAAGGCGCACCCCGCCGACAAAGCGGGACAGGACCTCATCAAACGGATTGTCGAGGTGTCGAAAATGCCCCAATTCCTCGGCAAGATCATCTTCCTGCAAAACTACGACATGGAGCTGGCCCGCCGCATGGTGCAAGGGGTCGACATTTGGATGAACACCCCCACCCGCCCGCTGGAAGCCTCCGGCACCTCGGGCGAAAAAGCCGTGATGAACGGCGTGATGCACTTCTCGGTACTGGACGGCTGGTGGGTCGAAGGCTACAAGGAAGGGGCCGGCTGGTCGCTCCCGCTGGAAAGCACTTTCGACGATCCCCGTTTCCAGGACGAGATCGACGCCGAGTTGATCTACAACATCCTCGAAGAGCAGATCGCCCCGCTCTACTACCAGCGCAACAGCGACAACGTTCCCTCGGAATGGGTGGCCACCGTCAAGCGCTGCATCGCCGAAGTCGCCTCGAACTTCACCACCAACCGCATGATGCAGGATTACGAAGACCGCTTCTACTACAAGCTCTTCGAACGCAACCGGCAGGTGGTGGCCAACGACTTTGCCGAGGCCCGCGAAATCGCCGCCTGGAAACGCCGCGTGAGCCGCTCGTGGGACAAAGTCAGCGTGGTCGACTTCAAACAGTACGACATTGCCCACTCGGCCGTGAAGCTGGGCGGACACTACAACCTCGAAGTGGAGGTCGACATCGACGGCCTGCTCCCCGAAGACATCGGGGTCGAGCTGGTTGTCGCCGAACAGGTGGTCGAGGGGAAACCCGTCCGGATCCGCGCCATACGCCCCTTCCGGCAAACCAGCCTCGAAGGGCGCATCGCCCTTTACCGCCTGGAAACGATTCCGCAGTACAGCGGGGCCTTTGATGCGGCGATACGGGTGTACGCCAAAAACTCGAAACTGCCGCACCGAATGGACTTCGCGTTGGTGAAATGGGTATAGCCGACAAGCTCCCGCGCTCGACAGGAAACAGACTCCGAACCGAATAACCGACCTCAGAAACAATGATTGTCGCACTGATCTACGACTTCGACGGCACCCTTTCGCCCGGCAACATGCAGGAGTACGACTTCATCCCCGCCGTGGGCAAGGAGAAGAGCGCCTTTTGGGCCGAATGCGAGGGACGCGCCAAAGAGCAGGACGTCGATTCGGTACTCACCTACATGAACCTGATGATCCGCCAGGCCCAAAGCAACCAAGTGTCGCTCAGCCGCGAGTCGTTCCGCCGGTTCGGGGCCAAGGTGCCGCTCTACCCGGGGGTCGAGCAGTGGTTCGACCGCATCGACCGCTACGGGGCCTCGCTGGGCATTACGATCGAACACTACGTCAACTCGTCGGGAATCAAGGAGATGATCGAGGGATCGCCCATCGCGCACCACTTCAAAAAGATTTTCGCCAGTTCGTTCCTCTACAACGTGGACGGGGTGGCCGAATGGCCCGGCGTGGCGGTGAACTACACCAACAAGACGCAATTCATTTTCAAGATCTGCAAAGGGATCGACAACGTGTACGACTCGACCGAGGTGAACCGCTACGTTCCCGAAAAAGACCAGCACGTGGCCTTCCGGCACATGATCTACCTGGGCGACGGGACAACCGACATCCCCTGCATGCGCCTGATCAAGGAGAAGCAGGGACACTCGATCGCCGTCCACAACCCCGAGGATCGCGCCATCGGGCAGTCGCTCCGGCGGCTGGTCGACGACCACCGAGTCAACTTCGTAGCCCCGGCCGACTACTCGGAGGGGGGGCGCATCGACGACATCGTGAAAGCCGTCCTTCACAAAATCGTCGCCGACCGCCGCCTCAAGCAAATCCGCGAGGAGTACCGGATCGATTGATTCCCCGCCGCACTCCGGCAAGGCTCGACCAAAGGATACTTCCCGGAACAAACACAGTCCAACAAAAAGCTCCCCGGCATGAACGTCGGGGAGCTTTTTATTTTTCGACTCGGCGCAAAGCGTGCTACAACTCTTTGCGCAGGCGCGAGGTGGGGATGCCCAGCATTTCGCGGTATTTAGCCACGGTTCGGCGGGCAATTTGATAACCCTGACCTGTGAGGGTCTCCATCAACGCTTCGTCGGTGAGGGGTTCCCGTTTGTTCTCGCTGTTGATCGCTTCCTCGAGGATTCGTTTGATCTCGCGGGTCGAGACCTCCTCTCCGCTGTCGGTGAGGAGCCCCTCCGAGAAGAAGTATTTCAACATGAATACCCCGAAGTGGGTTTGTATGTACTTGCTGTTCACCACCCGCGAGATGGTCGAGATGTCGAATCCCGTAACATCGGCAATGTCCTTGAGGATCATCGGGCGCAGCAACGACTCCTCGCCCTCGATGAAGTAGTCGTACTGGAAATTGAGGATCGCCCGCATGGTTTTCATCAGGGTTTCCTGCCGTTGTTTGATGGCCGATATGAACCAGCGGGCCGCACCGATCTTTTGTTTGATGAACTGGAGGGCCTCTTTGTCCGAGTCGCTTTTTCCCGATTCGCTGAGGGCCTTTTCGGCCATTTTCAGGTAGCTGTTGTTGATTTTCAGTTCGGGGATCCCGCGCGAGGTGAGCTGCAGGTCGAACGTACCGTTGTGGTAGTCGAGGATGAAGTCGGGGATCACTGTGGGCGAAGCGGCGGCGGCCTCTTCGGTGTATCCGTTGGTGGGTTTCGGATTCAGGCGCATGATCTCCTCAAGCGCGTCGCGGAACTGGTCCTCCGACACGTTGAGCTTGTACATCAGCCGTTCGTAATGTTTTTTAACGAACGCGTCGTAGTGATTGGTCAGAATTTCGATGGCCAACCGGCTGGCGGAACCCTGGCCGCGCAGGGCGCGCAGTTGGATCACCAGGCACTCGCTGAGGTTTCGCGCGCCGATGCCCGCCGGATCAAGGTCCTGGATCACCGAGATCACCTTATCGACCAGTTCGTCGGTAACCGAAATGCCCTGAGTAAAGGCCAAATCGTCGGTGATCGATTCGGTGGGGCGGCGCAGGTAGCCGTCGTCGTCGAGCGTGCCGATAATGAACAGGGCCACGTTGCGTTCGGTGGGAGTGAGGTCGTAGTACGACAGTTGCTCGATCAGAAAATCTTGCAGGGTGGTGTGTTGCGGCAGGGTGGGAGCGCGCCGCTCGTCGTCTTTCGAGCTGTTGTTGGCGCGGAGTTTGTACGACGCCGCGCTCTCTTCGCTGCGGATGTATTCCTCCAGGGAGAGGTCGCCCGTATCGGTCTCGTCCCGCTCTTTGATCTCCTCTTCGAGCATGGGGTTCTCCTCAAGCTCCTGCTTGATGCGCTGCTCCAACTGAATGGTGGGCAGCTCCAACAGCTTGATCCCCTGTATTTGCTGGGGAGAGAGCCGTTGTTGCAGCTTTTGTTCGAGACCTTGCGAGATAAGGGCCATTCTTGTGCGAGTACTTAATAAATACTTTTCTTCCCCTTTAAAATTCAGCGTTCTTGGGCGTTCGGGGGAAGGGGATCACGTCCCGGATGTTAGCCATGCCGGTAATGAACAGGATCAGCCGCTCGAAGCCCAGGCCGAACCCGCTGTGGGGGGCCGTGCCGAAGCGGCGCGTGTCGAGGTACCACTGCATCGATTCGGCGGGAACGTCCATTTCGCGCATCCGGGCAAGCAGGCGGTCGTAGTTTTCTTCGCGTTCCGACCCGCCGATGATTTCGCCAATCTTGGGGAACAGCACGTCCATGGCGCGGACGGTTTTTCCGTCGTCGTTCTGCTTCATGTAGAACGCCTTGATCTGTTTGGGGTAGTTGGTCAGGATCACCGGCCGGCGGAAGTGTTCCTCCACCAGGTAGCGTTCGTGTTCGCTTTGCAGGTCGAGCCCCCAGCTGACCGGGAATTCGAACTTTTTGCCCGATTTCATCAGGATATCGATCCCCTCGGTGTAGTCGAGCCGCACGAACGGATTGTCGAGGACGAAACGCAGGCGGGAGGTCAACTCCGGGTCGTACATTTTTTCGAGAAAGGCCAGGTCGGCGGCGCAATGTTCCAGCGCGTAGCCGATCAGGAACTTGAGGAAATCCTCGGCCAGATCCATGTTGTCGGCAATCTCGTAAAAGGCCATTTCGGGTTCGATCATCCAAAACTCGGCCAGGTGGCGTGGGGTGTTCGAATTTTCGGCGCGGAAAGTGGGGCCGAACGTGTAGATGCGCCCCAGGGCCATCGCTCCCAATTCGCCTTCGAGCTGGCCCGAAACGGTGAGGTTGGTGGAGCGGCCGAAGAAATCCTGCGCGTGGTCGATGCCGCCCTGTTCGGTGCGGGGCAGGTTCTCCGGGTCGAGGGTCGTTACCGAGAACATGGCTCCGGCGCCCTCGGCGTCCGATCCGGTGATGATCGGCGAGTGCCAGTAGTAGAACCCGTTGTCGTTGAAATACTTATGAATGGCGAACGCCATGGCGTGGCGGATGCGGAAAATGGCTCCGAAAGTATTGGTGCGCGGGCGCAGGTGGGCGATTTCGCGCAGGAATTCGAGGGTGTGTCCCTTTTTTTGCAGGGGGTAAATTTCGGGGTCGGCGCCGCCGTGCAGGACGATGGACGAAGCCTGTATCTCGACCGGCTGCTCGGCTCCCGGCGAGGCAACCAGGCGGCCCGACACTTTCACGCACGAACCCGTGGTGATCGCCTTGAGTTGTTCCTCGTCGAACGAGGCCACCTCAACCACCACCTGTATGTTATGAATCGTCGAACCGTCGTTCAGGGCCAAAAAGGCTACGTTCTTATTTCCCCGCTTGGTACGCACCCATCCCTGGATGGTTACCTCGCCCGGATGTACGTCGTTCGCGCGCAAAAGGTCTACGATTCTTTGTCTTTTTCTCATTTTATCTGTCCGCAACAGTGGCTTTTATACTGCGAAGATACGAAAAAAACACTATCTTCGTTGTCGCGGTTTTTTTACCTCCATGCTTTTCAGCGAAATAATCGGACAAGACACTGTCAAAGAGCAGCTCCTGCACATGGCCCGACAGGGACGCGTGGGCCACGCCCTGCTGTTCACGGGAGCCGAGGGAGTCGGCGGATTGTCCCTTGCGCTGGCCTTTGCGCAGTACCTGTACTGCCGCTCGCCAAAACAGGGCGATGCGTGCGGCGAGTGTCCCGAATGTTACCGGATGCAACGCTTCGAACATCCCGACTGCCACTACATTTACCCGGTCAACGCCTCGAAAGAGGCCGTTACCACCGGCCGCGCCGACGACAAGCCGCGCAGCGAACAGTTCCTGCACCTGTGGCGCGAGGCGATCCCCGCCACGGGCGGATACCTCACCGAGCAGGCCTGGTACCGCACCCTGGGCATCGAAAATCAGCAGGGAAACATCAACAAAACCGAAGCCAACGAGCTGGTGCGGCAAATGGGGTTCAAGTCGTTCGAGGGGGGGTACAAAATGGCCGTCGTCTGGCTGCCGGAACGACTTCAGGAGGCCGCCGCCAACACATTGCTCAAACTGATCGAAGAGCCGCCGCCCAACACGCTTTTTTTGCTGGTGAGCGTCGAACCGGAAAAAATTCTAGCCACCGTGCGCTCCCGCACCCAAATAATCTCGCTGGCCGCGCTGCCCGAACAAACCGTGGCCGAGGCCCTGATACAACGCCTCGGGACGGCCCCCGAACGCGCCGCCCAACTGGCCCACCTGTCGCAGGGGAGCTGGAGCGAAGCCCTATCGCTGGCCATCGACGCCGAGGGGAGCGCCGCCGAACACCAGGAGCGTTTCATCGCCCTGATGCGGCTCTGTTACAGCCAAAAATACCTGGATCTGTTCGACTGGGCCGAGGAGATGGCCCCGCTGGGACGCGAAAATCAAAAACAGTTCTGCATCGCCGGACTGGGCATCCTGCGGGAGTGCTACCTGACGGGCATCGGCCTGGAGCGGCTCAGCTACGCCGATCCCTCGCGGGAGGCTTTCTGCCGCAACTTCGCCCCCTACGTCAACCACCTGACTCTCGAGGCGTTTGTGCGGGAGTTCGAGCTGTTGCTGGCCCAAATCCGACAGAACGGCAATCCGCGCATTCTGTTCACCCATTTTGCGATGACCCTTTCAAAAATCCTCGGCCATGCACGAAGCCGTCTTGCTGCTGGGTAGCAACCTCGGCGATCGGGCCGGGTGGCTGGAGCAGGCCCGCCAGGCCATCGCCCGCGAGGTGGGTTCCGTAGAGCAGGCCTCAGCCTGCCTCGAAACCGCGCCCGAAGGGAACTTCGCCGAGCAGGAGGGAGCAACCCCCTTCCTGAACCAGGCCCTGCGGGTAAAAACCGCCCTTGCGCCCGAAGCCCTGCTCGACGCGCTCCAGCGGATCGAACGCCGGCTCGGCCGCCCCGAACACGCGAGGGAATACGGCCCCGACGGCGCACGGAACTACCGCGACCGGACCCTCGACATCGACATTCTTTTTTACGACGACCGGGTGATCGACACCCCCCGGCTGACCATCCCCCATCCCCGCATGCACCAGCGGCTGTTCGCGCTGGAACCACTGGCCGAAATAGCGCCGGATTATTGCCACCCAATCCTGCGCAAAAACATAATGGAGTTACTACACAACCTAAAAACCCAACAGATATGATCCGGAAAATCGCCCTGTTTTGCCTGCTGGCCGTTTGCGGCCTGGGCTGCGCCAATGGCCAAACCGTCCCTGCGGAAACAACCTCCCCCGTAAACCTGATCCCCCGGCCCACCTCGGTGCAGATGGGCGAGGGAGAGTTTACAATTGCGGGTTCCCTGCGGGTGAGCTACAACCTGCAAGATCCCGAACAGGAGACCATCGTCCGCATGCTGTCGGAGCGGATCGCCCAACTCACTTTGGGGCCAAACGCCCAACTCTTCCCTGGATTGAATGTGGTGGCCGATGCCAAATCGCCCAACCTGTGGATCGAAAAAATCGACACCAAAGAGAACCTCAAGCTCGGCACGGAAGGGTACTACCTGCAGGTGAACGACCAGGGCGTCCGGATCACGGCTCCCGCCAACGCGGGCCTGTTTTACGGCGTGCAGACGCTGTTGCAACTGATCGAATCCGGCCCCGTTGGGCTGAGCCTGACTCACGAAACTCTGCCCCAAAATAAAACGACCGCCGTCGTTTCGGCGGTCTTTCTTCCGCAACTGTTCATCACCGACACGCCTCGCTTCGGGTGGCGCGGGCTGATGCTCGACGTGAGCCGCCACTTTTTCACCAAAGAGGAGGTGATGGCCTACATCGACCAGATGGCCGCCTACAAATACAACACCTTCCACTGGCACCTGACCGACGACCAGGGATGGCGCATCGAGATCAAATCGCTGCCCCGGCTCACCGAAGTGAGCGCCTGGCGCGCCCCCCGCGTGGGCGACTGGTGGAGTGTCGAACCGCAAAAACAGGGCGAAAAATCGACCTACGGCGGTTTCTACACGCAGGCCGAGATCAAAGAGGTGATCGAATACGCCCGCCAACGCTACGTTACCGTCATCCCCGAGATCGACGTGCCGGGACACTCGCTGGCCGCGCTGGTCGCCTACCCCGAACTGGCTTGCAACGGGGCCGTCGTACCGCCGTTCGTGAACGTGGGGAACAAATTCTACGGCAAGGACGTGAACACGCTGTGCGTGGCCAACCCCAAAAGCGTCGAGTTCATGAGCAAGGTCGTCAAGGAGGTGGCCGCCCTTTTCCCCGCGCCCTACATCCACGTGGGGGGCGACGAGTGCTTCAAGGGCTTTTGGAAGAAATGCCCGCGCTGCCAGGCGCTGATCGCCAGCAAGGGACTGAAAAACGAAGACGGCCTGCAAAGCTACTTCATCAAGGGGATGGAGACCCTGCTGGCCAAACACAACAAACGGCTGATCGGCTGGGACGAGATTCTGGAGGGCGGCCTCGCCCCCAACGCCACCGTGATGAGCTGGCGCGGGATGCAGGGAGGTATCGACGCCGCCAAACAGGGGCACCACGTGATCATGACCCCCACGCAGCACTGCTACCTCGACCTCTACCAGGGCGACCCCTCGGTAGAACCCAACACCTACTCGATGTGCCGCCTGCGCGATTCGTACGCCTTCGAGCCGCTGCCCGAGGGGATCGACCCCAACCTGATCCTGGGCGGGCAGGGCAACCTGTGGGCCGAATCGGTTCCCACCTTCCGGCACGCCCAATACATGATCTGGCCCCGCGCGCTGGCCGTTTCCGAAGTGCTGTGGTCGCCCCGGGAGGGCAAAAACTGGGACGATTTCGTCCGCCGCACCGAGTGGCACCTGCGGCTGCTGGAGGCCCGGGGGATCAACCACGCCAACAGCATCTACGACCCCATCGTATCCACCCGTCTGGACGAAGCTGGCGTGCTGCGCATCAAACTCTCGTCCGAGATCAACGATCCGGCGATCGAACTCCGCTACACCTTTGACAACACCAACCCCGACCTGTACAGCCCCCTGTATAGCGAAGAATTGACCATTCCGCTCAACGCCAGCCGGCTGAAAGTGGCCGCATTCCGCAGCCGGAAGCCCATCGGCCAAACCATCACCCTCACCCCGCAGGAACTTCGCAGCCGCATTCCGCGCAAACGGGTGGTCGGCAACCTGTGATCGTCGTCCCGAAAAACCCCTTTCCCGGCCACGAAACGTGGAAAATTTGACAAAATCGGCACGTATCGGCCTAAATTTCATGCACTAAGGCCTTGTAAGTCGAGAAAATCATTATATTTGCACTCCCTTGTATCCGCCGAAGACCCTGCAATCGGCTGGATTTCAGGAAATAGACGAGTTAAAACGCGATTGCCAACACAGGCAACGCACAAAGAAACAGCCCTACAACCATCCCTAAAATCGAATCAGGCTATGACAAAGGCAGACATCGTAAACGAAATTGCGAAAAGCACCGGCATCGAAAAAGTACAAGTACAGCAAGTTGTTGAATCCTTGATGGAAAGCATCAAAGATTCGATGATCGCAGGCAACAACGTATACCTGCGCGGCTTCGGAAGCTTCGTAATCAAACACCGTGCGAAAAAGGTGGCCCGCAACATCTCGAAGAACACCACCATCACCATTCCCGCACACAATATTCCCGCTTTCAAGCCCTCGAAAACCTTTGCGCTCGAGGTGAAAGCGAAATCGACCAAAAAATAGATTGTAGAACCCCTAATTCCTAAGCGCCATGCCCAGCGGAAAAAAGAGAAAACGCCATAAAATTTCGACCCACAAGCGCAAGAAACGTCTTCGCAAGAACCGCCATAAAAAGAAAAAATAGGGCGGGTGGGTTGATCGCCGTACAACCGCGCCTTTCGCAGGAAAGCACCGCGGCGTTGCGGCACATCGCACACAGGCAAAACCTAAAGGCTTCCGTAGTCTTTAGGTTTTTGCCGTTCTAAATATCAACCAACGGATTCGAACAGATCGACAACCGATACCCACGCCGGCCCTTAGGAGGGGATCGCCGGCGGACACGGAGGGGGGAGACGGTTGCCGGGGATTGCCGCAGAGGCTCCGCCCGCCATGTCGAACACCCGTTAAAATGCCTCGAACGCGAGGCAACGACATACATAATGACCAAAGAACTCATCATTCACGCTGGCTCGAACGAAATCGAGATCGCACTGCTCGAAGACAGCCAGCTCGTTGAACTCAATAGAGAAAAAGCCAAGAGCGGCTTCACGGTCGGAGACATCTACCTCGGTAAAGTCCGCAAAGTAATGGGCGGCCTCAACGCCGCGTTCGTCGATGTGGGCTACCAGAAAGATGCCTTCCTCCACTACCTCGACCTCGGCACGGCCTTTCCCACCCTGAACGAACTGACCAAAAGCGTTGCCAACAAACGCCAGGCCGTCAACACCTCGCAACTCCATTTCCAGAAAGAACTCGGAAAAGAGGGGCGTATCGGAAACGTGCTGCAGGCCGGGCAAAACATCCTGGTGCAGATCGCCAAGGAACCCATTTCGACCAAAGGGCCGCGCGTAACCAGCGACATCTCCATCGCCGGACGGCACCTGGTGCTGATCCCCCTGTCGAACAAGGTACACATCTCCCAAAAAATCCGCTCGAACGAAGAGCGCAAACGGCTTCGGCAAGTGGTGGAAGGAATCCTTCCGCGCAACTACGGAGCCATTGTGCGCACCGCCGCCGAGGGCAAGTCGCACGAAGATATCGAGGCAGACATCCTCAACCTGGTAGGCAAGTGGGAAACGGCCCTGGCCGCCCTGCAACACGCTCAGGCCCCGGCCCTGCTGCTAAGCGAAGAGCGGCGCACCACCACCATCCTGCGCGACCTGCTCAGCGACTCGTTCACCCACATCCACGTCGACAGCGAACAGATCTACCACGAGGTCAAAGACTACATTTCAGCCATTGCCCCCGAGGCCGAACGCATCGTCAAGTTCTACAAAGGGAACATTCCCATTTTCGACCAGTTCGACGTTACCAAGCAGATCAAGCAACTCTTCGGCCGCACCGTGGTTTTCAAACGGGGAGCCTACCTGATCGTCGAACACACCGAAGCCCTGCACGTGATCGACGTCAACAGCGGCAAACGCGCCAAGAGCGACGAATCGCAGGAGACCAACGCGCTGGAGTGCAACCTGAACGCCGTTCCCGAAATCGCACGCCAACTGCGGCTGAAGGACATGGGCGGGATCATCGTGATCGACTTCATCGACCTGCACGACCCCAAAAACCGCAACGCCGTCTACGCCGCCATGCGCGACGCCATGGCCGCCGACCGCGCCAAGCACAACATCCTTCCGTTGTCGAAATTCGGGCTGATGCAGATCACACGCCAGCGGGTGCGTCCCGAAACGCAGATCGTCATCAACGAAAAATGCCCCACCTGCCACGGAACCGGCGAGATCGCCCCCTCGGTGCTGTTCGATGCGCAGATCGAGAACCAGATCGCCTACTACGTCCGCGAAAAGCACTACAAATTCCTGAAAATCCACCTCCACCCCTACGTGGCCGCATACCTTTGCCGCGGGTTGATCAGCAGGCGATTGCGTTGGTCGCTCAAGTACGGATGCGTCCTGAAGATCATTCCCAACGACTCGTTCGGCATGATCGAATACAAATTTTACAACAACCTGGGCGAGGGGATTTAATTCTCCGGCCGGCGAAGAGAGGGAGCGAAGAGGGGGCGAAAGTCGCCCGAACGGCAATCCCACCGATTTCGCAACCGCGTTGTCCCGACGAACAGCAGCGGGGAGGCCTGATGGGCCTCCCCGCTGCTGTTTCCAAAGTTCCCGTTGCGCGAGGTTGCTTCTCTCCGCCCGATTCGATTATTCGGCGGGAAGCAGCGCCGCAATCTTTTGCGCCAGCTCGCGGAACGGTTCGAGCGGCGGTTCGGGGTTGCCCTCGTCCGACCCCTCGGCCACCGACTGCACCAGCGGAATGCGGGCCAGGAGCGGAATCTGTTCCTGACGGGCCACCGCCTCGACATTGCCCCGACCGAAGATGAAATAGCGGTTGTTGGGCAGTTCGGCCGGAGTAAACCACGCCATGTTTTCGACAATCCCGACGATCGGAACTCCGACGTGCTGGTTGCGGAACATGGCTATGCCGCGCACCACGTCGAGCGTGGCCACCTGTTGCGGCGTGCTGACGATCAGCGCCCCCGAGAGCTTTACCTCGTCCACCAGGGTCAAATGCACGTCCCCGGTGCCGGGCGGCAGGTCGATCAGCAGAAAGTCCAGTTCGCCCCAGTCGGTCTGGTGGATCAGTTGCCGCAGCGCACCGGTGGCCATCGGCCCGCGCCAGATGAGCGCATCCGAGGGCGAGATGAAAAACCCGATGGACATCACCTTCACCCCGTGGCTCAGGGCCGGGGCGATGGTTTCGGGCGAGGCTCCCTCTTCGCCCGAGGCAACGGGCTTGTAGTACTCCAGCCCAAACATTTTGGGCGCCGAAGGGCCGTAAATATCGGCGTCGAGCAACCCCACGCGGTAGCCCTGTTCGACCAGCGCAATGGCCAGGTTGGCCGCCACGGTGCTTTTGCCCACGCCCCCCTTGCCCGAGGCGACGGCCAGGGTAAAGCGGATCGTTTTGGGCGTTTTTTCCTGCGGGGTTTTCCGGGCGGCGCCGGCCGGAGCCGGTTCGCTCACAATGACCGTCGGAGCCATGCCCGTCGCATCGGCCAACACCCTCTCCACCGCGCGGCGGAGCGATCCCGCAACGGGGTCGTGCGGTTTGGTCATCCGCAGGGTCAGGCGGACGGCTCCCTGCCCATCCACCGTCAGGCCATGCACCATGTCCATCGACACAATGTCGCGCCCCTGCTCGGGGTGTTCGATGGTTTTGAGCAGTTCGATCAGTTCCTCGGTTGTTTTCATCGATCTCGATTGATTAGTTGTTCCAGTCGGTCGAGGGCTTCGGATTCGGGGATGTTGCGCTCCACCACCTCGCGCCCGCGGTAAAGGGTTACCCGCCCCGGCCCCGCCCCCACGTAACCGTAGTCGGCATCGGCCATTTCGCCCGGGCCGTTCACAATACAGCCCATCACGGCGATTTTCAACCCCGGACGGCCTGCGAAACGGGCTTTCACCGCGCGGGCCGTCTGTTGCAAATCGAACAGAGTACGGCCGCAGCCCGGACAGGAGATGATGTCGGTGGCGGTGATCCGTCGGCGGGCGGCCTGCAGGATGGCCAGCGAAAGGACCGCCAGATCGACCTGGGGCGTCGGTGTGCCAGCCGGAGCGTTTTCTATCCACACCCCGTCGCCGAAACCGTCGATAAGCAGCGCGCCGAAATCGGCGGCGGCATGGATTTGCAACGCCTCGGCGACAGGTTCCGTGTAGCGGCGGCGGATGATGGCGGGATTCGGGAGTCCGTTTCGCATCAGTTGCACAAAACAGGCCCGCAATTCGCCGACCCAATGGCGGTTGTCGCTCGAAAGCACCAGCACCCGGTCGGGATGGTGCGCAAGCCATGCCAAAAACGGGGCGTCCATTTGGTCGAACGTGCAGGCGATCCAGCCGGATCGGCCCTGCATCGCCTCGGGCGGAGCGACTACCGCCTCCTCCTCGGGCGACAGGTCGCCTCCTTGCGCGATCACCGCCACCGGAGCCGCTCCGCCCACCCGGATGCCGCCGCAGGCAACCTCGCGCGAGGGTCGGCGGGCGTAGCAAAACGGGTCGTACGGCAGGGGCTCGCAGGCCAGGCGCACGGGACGATGCCCCGCGCGATCGGCAAAGTAATCGGCCAAAAGTTTCGCCGGAACTATTTCGTTTTCAGGGGGTTCGGTGAGCGAAACGCGGATCGTGTCGCCGATGCCGTCGGCCAGCAGCGACCCGATGCCCACGGCCGATCGAATCCTTCCTTCCTCCCCCTCGCCAGCTTCGGTTACTCCCAGGTGGATCGGGTAGCTCATTCCCTCCTGCTCCATCCGCGCGGCCAGCAGGCGGTTTGCCTCGACCATCACGCGCGTGTTGCTCGATTTCATGGAGACGACCACGCGGTCGAATCCCTCGCCGCGGCAAACCCGCAAAAATTCCATCGCCGACTCGACCATGCCCGCGGGCGTATCGCCGTAGCGCGAAAGGATGCGGTCGGAGAGCGATCCGTGATTCACGCCGATCCGCAGCGCAGTGCCGTGTTGCCGGCACACCGCAAGCAGGGCCGTCAACGCCTCGCGCAAGCGTTCCAGTTCTTCGGCATACTGTGCCTCGCTGTACTCCACGCCGGTGAGCGTGGCCCGTTTGTCGACAAAATTGCCCGGATTGATCCGCACCTTGCTCACCGTGCGGGCCGCCACCAGGGCCGCCTGCGGATTAAAATGGATGTCGGCGACCAGCGGAACCGTGCATCCGGCGGCTTCGATCCGGCCACGGATTTCGGCCAATTTTTCGGCTTCGGGGCGGCCCTGGGCCGTCAAGCGGACCAGACCCGCTCCGGCGGCGGCCACACGAAGTACTTGTTGGGCCGAAGCTTCCGTATCGAGGGTCGAGGTGGTGGTCATCGACTGGACGAGTATCGGCCGGTCGCCGCCAACGACGACCCTGCCCCCGATATCCACGGGGGACGAGGGGCGGCGGCGGTAGTTGAACGGGTCGGGGCAGTAGGGTTTCATCGACGGATGGCGTTTCGGATGTGGTCGGCGGCGGCGGGGCCCTCGCAAAAGAGCAGGTCGATCACCGAAAGGTTGGGGGCAAAGGGCTGTTGTTCTTCGAACACCTGGTAGTAGCGCGGAGCGGTGAAGGATGCGTCTGGACGCTGCAGGCGGGCGCGGGGAGTGATCGATGTCCGGAAGTCCTCGTCGGGCGGCAGTTCTTTTTGGTATTGCCCGGTCGTGGCGGGCTGTGTGTCAAAACCCATCCACTCCAGCAGCGATTGGGTCAACTGCGCGTTCCAGTCGAACAAAAGCTCGGCAGGGAGGGCGTAAAGCGCCTCGAGGCGAGGGGCGTAGTGGTCGAAGTAGGGTGCCGAGGCGTAGGCCGTGCGCAGGCTGCGCCAATGGTTGCGCTGCCAGGGCAGGGAGTTGTCGACCCGCACCGTGCGGATGGGCATTTTGGCGTGGTGCTTCCACACCACCGGCACCACCAGTTCGCGGACTCCCTGGGCCGTCATGATCTGGGCGCGGTTTCGGAAGGTCTGTTTCTGAAAATGTTCGTGCGCCTCGACGGCCGCTCCCCGAATCAGCTTCGAGAAGTAGTGGATATTCCCCAGGTAGGCGGTCGAGAGTACCAAAACGGGCCGACTATTGTTGGGGCGCCGGAGGAAAATTCCACACACGGTTCGGCGTGCGGGCCTTGTCCATGATGGCGCGCAGCTCCTGCACTCTCCAGGGATACTCGGCGCTCACGTCGCGCAACTCTTTCGGGTCGGCCGACAGGTTGTAGAGTTCGTACCGGATCTTTGCCGGGGTTTGGGCGTTCAGGCGGATCAGCTTCCAGTTCTCCTTCAAAACGGACTGTTTCCCGCCCTCTTCATGGAATTCGAAGTAGAGGTAGTCGTGCCTGGGCTGTTCTCCGCAGCCTGTCCATTCGGGCAGCATCGAGATGCCGTCGGTCCCCTCGGGGACGGGCAGTTTCAGGATGTCGCACACGGTGGGCATGAAGTCCCAGAAGGCCGACACGTGGTAGCTGACCGATCCGGCGGCGATGTGGCCGGGCCAACTCACCAAAAACGGCGTGCGGACACCCCCCTCGTAGAGGTCGCGCTTGGTGCCGCGGTAGAGCGAATTGCTGTTGAAGAAGGCGGGATCCTGCCCCCCCTCGACGTGGGCGCCGTTGTCGGAGCTGAAGACGATGATCGTGTTGTCCAACACCCCTTTTTCGCGCAACTTGGCCACCAGGCGGCCTACGCTGTTGTCGATCCGGGCGACAAGGGCCGCAAAGGCCGCGCGCGGGGCGGGCTGCGCTCCGTAGTGTCCGTTCCCCGGGTAGGGGGTCTCGGCCCAGCGGCCCTCGAAGGGGGCCACCTCCTCGCGCGGGATCACCATCTCGGCGTGGGGCAACTGGGTGGTGTAGTACAGAAAGAAAGGCTGGCCGTCCGGACGGGCCGTGCGGTCAAGGAAGTCGAGCGCCTTTTGGATAATCAGCTCGTCGGCGTAGCGGGTGCCGTCCAGTTCGATCTTCGTTCCGTTTTCGTAGAGTTTTTTGGGGTAGGCGAAGTGGGCGTCCCCCTGGGTCTGGTGGCCGAAGAAATAATCGAATCCCTGATTCCCTGCGCCGCCCGGCCGGGAGTATCCGCCCATTCCCCACTTGCCGGTACAGGCGGTGGCATAGCCGCGTTGCTTAAAGATTTCGGCGAGGGTTACCTCTTCGGCCGGCAACGAATAGTCGTAGCTTTGGCCGTCGGGAGCCCGCTCTCCGGCGTTGCCGCGAATGGCTGCGTGGCCGGTGTGCTTGCCCGTCAGAAGCACCGCGCGCGAGGGGGCGGAGACAGTCGATCCGCTGTAATGTTGCATGAACTGCATGCCGTGAGCGGCCAGCGAGTCGAGGTTGGGGGTGGGTATCTGCCGCTGCCCGTAGGGCCCGATGTCACCGATGCCGAGGTCGTCGGTCAAAATAAACAGCACATTCGGGCGGGCGGATTGTTCGGCGGGAGCGGCGGCCGGAGCGGGTTTGCTTTTCGAAGCGGCAACGGCGGGCAGGGCGGCCAACGCAAGGGCGGCCCAATGGGAGGCGTGTTTCATATTCTCGGGTGTAGCTTTTGGGGCTTAACCCCCGAAAGGTACGGATTTTTCCGTACTTTCGCCCAAAACCGCTCCCGCATGGAACTGATCTTTGCCACCGGCAACCCCCATAAACTGGCCGAAGTACAAGCCTTGCTCGGCCCCTCGATTCGCCTGAAAATGCCCGCCGACGTGGGCGTTACCGGCGAGATTCCCGAAGAACAGGCGACCCTGGAGGGGAACGCGCTGCAAAAGGCCCGTTTTCTGTACGAACGCACGGGACTCGACTGCTTCGCCGACGACACCGGGCTGGAGGTCGAAGCGCTCGACGGGGCGCCGGGGGTCTATTCGGCCCGCTACGCCGCGATGCACGGAGCGGGCAACGCCGGCGACGCCGCCGCAAACACCCGCCTGCTGCTGGCCGAATTGGAAGGAAAAATGAATCGCAAGGCCCGTTTCCGCACCGTGGTCGCCCTGATCCGGGGCGGACACGAACACCTTTTCGAGGGGACGGTCGAGGGCGAGATTCTGGTACAACCCACCGGTTCGGAGGGGTTTGGTTACGACCCCGTTTTTCGCCCCGCAAGTTATGCCGAGAGCTTTGCCGAGATGCCGCTGGCGCTGAAAAATTCGATCAGCCACCGCGGACGGGCCATCGCCCGGCTGGCGGACTACCTGGCCCGTTAGGATGGAGAGCCGCTACCGAAAAGGAGAAAAGCAACCCGCTCCGCGCGGCCGCTACAAGGGCCGGGGCATTGTGCTGCACGCCATCAAGTACGGCGAACGCAAGCGGATTGTCCACCTGCTCACCCGCGAGTGCGGCCGCCAGGGCTACGTGTGCCTGCCGGGCCGCGACGCCCGGGCGGCATTCCAGCCGCTCACCCTGCTCGAATTCGACGCCTTTCACGGGCGCAGCGACCTCCACACGCTCGAACAGCCGGTCGTCGGTCCCGCGCTGCGCGAAATTCCCTTCGACATTGTCAAAAGCACCATCGCCCTTTTTCTGGCCGAGGTGCTGTACCGGCTCATCCACGAGGGAGAAGCCGACGAGTCGTTGTACGATTTTGTCGAGGGGGCGATCCTTGCGCTCGACCGCTCGGAGGCCGGAAGCGCCAACTTCCACCTCTGGTTTCTGGTGCGCCTGACCCACCACATGGGCTATGCGCCGCAACAAGAGTACCGTCCGGGCGACCGGCTCGACTACCGCAACGGGTGCTATTGCAGCGACCCTCCGGCCCACACCCTGACCATGCCCCCCGACGAATCGGCCCTGTTTCACGACCTGTTCGAGGCCGATCCGCTGACTCTGAGCCAAATCGCCTTGTCGCGGGAGCGGCGGGTATCGCTGCTCGAAAGGCTGATCGACCTGTACGGATTCCACACCGAAGCGATCCACTCGGTCAACTCGCTCCGCATTCTCGGGGAGATTTTTTAATCCCGCCTCCTCCGTTAAAAAACAGATTGGCGTGCGGACTGCTCCGCACGCCAATCCCGACGTCGATCAAGTCGGCTGTGATCGATTAATGGGTAACGATGTTCCCCATGTAGGAAGCCGAATCGCCTTTGCTGGGCGACAGGGTAAGGGTGGCATTCCCCGTTTTTTCGCGGTAGCGCAGGTGCAACGTGTAGTTGATCCTGTTCCATTGAACCTGAATGACGGTGGTCCAGGTGCCGTCTTCGTCCGAGTTTTGTTCGATCGTGTAGCTCGGCGCATTGAATGCCAGCCACGCCGGGAATTGCCCACGCCCGGCCGTTGAGGTCGAGTAAGGCAGGGATATCTCCAGCGATCGGGGATACACGGCTACAAAGCACCGGGCCGGATCGAGCGTCTGCGAACGGGAACCGAACAGGGGTTCGAGTTCGTACGCCTCGAAAGTGAAATTCCCCGCAGCGAGCGCGGTACGGGTTTGTTCGAGTGCTTTTTGTTGGGCCTCGGCACGTTCCTGCTGACGAGCCTGTTTCTCGGCGCTCTTTTGGGCCGAAGCTGTCAGCGCCAACAGCGCCAACGAGCCGATAAGCAGTAGTCTTTTCATGACAGTTTTTTTAGAATGAGTATTCCGGTATAAAGTGTCGGACAATTATTGTGCCAAAAAGCATACCTTTGCTTCTGATGAAACGAGGTTTCGTGTTCCCCCTTTCGGCCCTTTGGGCGGCGTTGGCCGCCCTGCTGTTGCACGCGGCCGTGCCGCATCACCATGCAACGGGCGAAGCGGTTCCCTGCCTGCGGTCGGAGGTGGTTTGCCACGACACGCACACCGAAACCGCGTTCTCCGACGCCCACTGCCACGACGCCGAAGGGTGTTCGTCCGCGCTGTCGTTCGTGGTTGAGCCGGCCTACGCCCTTGTGGCGATTTTGGCCGAGACAAGGGACGCCGTCCTTGTTCCGGAGCGCAAGTTTTGCGGCAGGGTCGAGGACTCTTCGCCGATTCTTTGGAAGGCCGACCTGCTGACAGGTCTTTCGCACCGCGGGCCGCCCGTGGGTTAATGATTCCCTGCCGATGCGCCACCGCGCCATCGGCTCTGCAAGCATTCATTAACCCCATTTTCCCCTTTCTCTTATGAAATTACACCTCTTTTTCGGAGGGCTGGCGTCGTTGCTCCTGGTCGGATGCGGCGCCGCCGGGCCTGCCGCCGATCGCGCCGCCGATTCGACCGACGGCCACTACCACGACGAAAATGCCATCCTGCTCGACGCGCATCAGGCCGAAGAGCTGGGCCTCACATACGACACATTGACCGCCGCGCCGTTCGCCCGCGTCATCGCGGCGGGCGGCATGCTGGAGGCCGCTCCGGGCGACCGCATCACGCTGGTCGCCACGGTTTCGGGGATCGTCCGTTTCGAAAACCTGGCCGAGGGCAGCTCCGTGAACCGGGGCGCACGGCTCTTTTCCATTGTGTCGGACGATCTCTCCGACGACAACTACCCCCAACGGCTGGCCGACGCGGAGTCGGCGTTCCAAAAGGCCTCGACCGACTACCAACGGGCCGAAACCCTGGCAAAAGACCAACTGGTAACGGCCTCGCAACGGGCCTCGGCCAAACAGGCCCTCGAATCGGCGCGGCTCCAACGCGACGTACTGCTGAAAAACGCCATTTCGGCAGGCCGGAAAGTGGTTGCCCCCCGCACCGGATTCCTGGCCGACTTGCGCGTTTCCGACGGCGACTACGTAACCCTCGGGCAGCCCCTGGCGGCCGTGGCGGCCAATCGCCACCTGATTGTGCGGGCCGACGTTCCGCGCAGGTTGCAGGGCGGCCTGGGCGGCGTTCGTTCCGCCAACCTGCGAACCGTCTACAGTCCGGCCGTTTACACCACCCGTCGCCTGCTGGGCGTGGGCCGCGGTTCGGAATCGGATGCAGCCACCCTTCCCGTGCGTTTCGAAATCGACAACCCCGACGGTTCGCTCACAGCGGGAACCGCCGTCGAGGTGTTTTTGCAGGGCGCTCCGGGCGCTCCGGCGCTGACGGTTCCCTGTTCGGCCATGACGGAGGAGCAGGGGGCCTACTACCTCTACGTCCGCACCTGCGCCGACAGCTACCAGAAACGGGCCGTAACGCCCGGCGCCTCGGACGGACGGCGGATTGAGATCCGCCAGGGGGTCGAAGCGGGCGAAGTGGTGGTCGCCACAGGGGCCTACTACGTCCGGCTGGCTTCGCTTTCGAGCGACATTCCTCACGGGCACGCCCACTAACGGAACACACCCGTCATGATCAATCGAATCATTCTTTTCTCGCTCCGCAACCGGCTGACAATCCTTATTTTGTCGGCCATCCTGCTGCTGGCGGGCGGTTACACCGCCAGCCGGATGGAGGTGGACGTTTTCCCCGACCTGACCTCGCCCACCGTAACCGTGATGACCGAAGCGCCCGGGATGGCCGCCGAAGAGGTGGAGCAACTGGTTACCTTCCCCATCGAAACCGCCCTGAACGGCGCCACCGACGTGCGGCGCGTGCGCAGCAGCTCGACCAACGGCTTTTCGACCGTCGTCATCGAGTTCGACTGGGGGAGCGACCTCTACAAAGCCCGCCAGACCGTAACCGAAAAACTCGGCGAGATCAAAGGCCAATTGCCCCGCGGAGCCGAAGCTCCGGTACTGGCCCCCCAATCTTCGCTGCTGGGCGAGGTGATGGTGGTGGGCCTGACCAGCGACAGCCTGCCGCTCGACGAACTGCGCCTGCTGGCCGACTGGACCCTGCGGCCCCGCCTGCTCTCGGTAGCGGGAGTGGCACAGGTAACGGTGGTGGGCGGCGACGTGCGCGAATACCAAATCGTAGCCTCGCCCCTGTTGATGCAACAAAACGGAGTAACCCTCGACGACCTGTTGCAGTCCACCGAAGAACTCAACAAAGACGCCGTCGGGGGGATCCTCAACCAATACGGCAACGAATACATCGTTCGCGGCCGCGTGCGCACCGCCGATCCCGAAACGCTCGGACAGGCGCTCGTCAAGCGTTCGCCGTCGGGCAGCCCCATCACCCTGAACGACGTGGGCCGCGTACAGGCCGGCATCAAAACCCCGCCGGTGGGCGACGCTTCGGTCGAGGGGAAACGGGCCGTGCGCCTTTCGATCGTCAAACAACCCTCGGTCGGCACGCTGGAGCTGACCGGGAGGCTCGACCAGACCCTCGACCAACTGCAACAGGGCCTGCCCGCAGGGGTCGAACTGAACCGCGACATATTCCGCCAAAGCACCTTCATCGACAGCTCGGTGTCGAACATCACCCGGGCGTTGGTCGAGGGAGCCATTCTGGTGGTGGTGATCCTGCTGTTGTTTTTGGGCAACCTGCGCACCACGGCCATTTCGCTGATCGCAATCCCCCTTTCGCTATTGGCTGCCATCGTGGCGCTCAAGGCGCTCGGGCTGTCGCTGAACACCATGAGCCTGGGAGGGCTGGCCATCGCCATCGGTTCGCTGGTGGACGACGCCATCATCGACGTGGAAAACGTGTTCAAACGGCTGCGCGAGAACCACCGCCTGCCGGCCGACCAGATTCAGCCTTCGCTCCAGGTGGTCTACCGCGCCTCGGCCGAAATTCGCGCTTCGATCTGGAACGCCACCCTGATCATCATCGTTACCTTCCTGCCGCTCTTTTTCCTGGACGGCATGGAGGGACGGATGCTGGCGCCGTTGGGCGTGGCTTTCATCGTGTCGCTTTTCGCCTCGATGGTGGTGGCCATTACCCTGACCCCCGTGCTGGGGAGCTACCTGTTGACCCGGCCCGCCATGCTAAGCCGCCACCAGCAGGAGCCTCGCCTGGTACGCGGCCTGCGCCGGGGCTACGCCCGGCTGCTGGAGGGTGCGCTCAGGCACCGCCGCGCGGTGATCGGCTGCGCGGCCGGACTTTTTGTGGTCGCCGCAGGACTCTTCTTTTCGTTGGGGCGGAATTTTTTGCCTCCCTTCAACGAGGGGTCGATGGCCATCTCGGTTTCGGTGCTTCCGGGTACCGCGCTCGACCAGAGCGTGGCCATGGCCACGCTGGCCGAAAAGGAGCTGATGGAGATTCCCGAAGTGGTTACCGTGTCGCGCAAAACGGGCCGCGCCGAACTGGACGAACACGCCCTGGGCACTTCGACCTCCGAGATCGACGCCCCCTTTGTGCTGAAAGACCGCAGCCGCTCCGAACTGTTCGCCGAGGTGCGCGAACGGCTCTCCCACATCAACGGGCTGGTGTTCGAGATCGGACAACCCATCTCGCACCGGATCGACCTGCTGCTCTCGGGTACCCGCGCCAACATCGCCATCAAGCTCTTCGGGCCCGACCTGAACACGCTCTATCAGCTCGGAAACAGCATCCGGGCCGCCACCGAAGAGATCGAGGGAGTGGTCGACCTGAACGTGGAACAGCAGATCGAACGCCCTCAACTTCAACTGATTCCCCGTCCCGCGATCCTGGCCCAATGGGGGATTGCGCCCGCCCAATTCGCCCGGTCGGTCGAAGTGGCTCTGTCGGGAAGCACCGTGGGACAGGTGTACGACAAGGGGCGCAGCACCGCGATCACCCTGCTGCTCGACTCCACCGCCCGCGGTTCGATCGAGGGCATTGCCCGGATTCCCCTGACCGGCGTAGCTCCCGACGGATCGACCCGCACGGTGCCGCTGGGCGAAGTGGCCGAAATCCGGTCGACCAGCGGCCCCAACACCATCAACCGCGAGGGGGTGAGCCGCAAACTCGTCGTATCGGCCAATGTGGAAGGAGCCGACCTGCGCCGGGTCGTACTCCAGATGCAGGAGCGCGTCCGTCAACAGGTCGACCTGCCGACCGGATACCGCGTCGAATACGGCGGACAGTTCGAGAGCGCCGAAACCGCCGGACGCACCCTGCTGATCGCCTCGCTGCTGGCCATCCTCGGAGTTTTTATGCTGCTGTACTACGAGTTTCAGGACTGGCGCATCACCGGCGTGGTGTTGCTGAACCTGCCGCTGTCGATCATCGGTGGCATTTTCAGCGTATGGCTTACCTCGGGCGTGATCAGCATTCCGTCGATCATCGGGTTCATCTCGCTCTTCGGCATCGCCACCCGCAACGGCATCCTGCTCATTTCCCGTTACCGCCATTTGGAACAGGAGGCGCCGCACCTTTCGCTGCGCGAACGCATCCTGCAGGGATCGTCCGACCGCATCAGCCCCATTGTCATGACGGCCCTCACCTCGGGGCTGGCCCTGATTCCGCTGGCCCTGGGGGGCGACCTGCCGGGCAACGAGATCCAAAGCCCCATGGCGATCGTGATCCTCGGAGGGTTGCTTACCTCGACCCTGTTGAACCTGTTTTTGGTTCCGGCGGCTTACTCCTACTTAAAAAGAAAGAGTTAACTTTGCCGGACTTATGCAATGTCTGAAACTTTTTTCGATCGGTTTGCTCACCCTGACCGGGTCAGCCCTGTGGGCGCAAGCCCCCTCGCCCGAGGCGAACTACCTCGGTTTTCTCACCTCAGTGGTGAGCCGCAGCCCCCAATTCGTCGCCCAAAAGCAGGAGTTTGACGCCGCCGTCCGGCAGCACCGGCTCGGACTGGCTCCGGACGACCCGGCGGTCGACCTGGAATACCTTTTTGCCCGCGAACGTTGGTTTGAATTGGTCTTCAGCCAGCAGTTCGACTTCCCCACACTGTACCACCAGCGCAACAAACTCTCGAAGCTGGCCATCTCGCGCAGTCAAAAAGAGTACGACCTGGCCCTGTACGGCCTGCTGGCCGAGGCCTCGGAGAGCTACCTGGCCCTCTCCTGCGCCAATAAAAAAATATCCCTGTTTGCGCTCCGCCACCAAAACCTTGAGCGGATGGTGGAACTTTACAAAAAGGGGGTTGAAGCGGGCGAATACACCCGCCTGGAACTGCAATCGGCCAGCATGCTGCTGAGCGAATCGACCGTCGCGCTGGCGCAAGCCACCACCGAACGCGACCAGGCGGCGGCCGCACTGCAACAGCTCAACGGCGGGACGTCTGTTCCGGATGCAGGCTACCCCGTGTTCCGCTTTTCGGGCAGCCGCGAGGAGTTTGTTCAGGCCGCCATGGCGCTCGATCCGGCCCTCCAGGCCGCCGCACTCGACACCCTGATCGCCCGCCGGTCGGTGGCCCTGAGCCGTCAGGAGTGGATTCCGAAGCTGCGGATCGGCTACAAGGTCGAAATGGCGGGCCACACCCCCACCAACGGGCTGGTGGCGGGCATTACCCTTCCGTTGTGGCAAAACAGCGGCTCGGTACGCCACGCCAAACTGGCCGCAGCCGCAGCCGCGACCCGCAAGCAGGCCACCGAAGAACAGACGCGCGTGCGGCTCGAAAACCTGTACGACAACTACCAAACGTTCAGCCGATCGCTGTCGGAACTCGACCGGAACGAAGACTACGTTCACCTGCTGCACAAAGCGCTGGATGCGGGCGAGATCGACAGCCTGCAGTTTTACCTGGGCATGAGCGAATGGTACTCCCTGCAGGAGTCGCGCCTGGAGGTGGAACACCAGGCAGCCACCGCCGCGGCGATGATGAGCCTGTATCTCTACTAACATCCCCCTGTTCGTTCCAGCTCGAACCCCGCGCTTTCTGTTGGGTCGGGCGGATTGGGTGGATGGCCGGTGATTGTTTCAAGCGCGGAGTATGCATACTCCGCGCTTGCATTTTTATTGTGCTTGCCCTTTCCACCCATCCCTTTTTACCCGTTTTGGCAGGTGAACCGAACTGTTGGTAATTCGATTTGGAAATAATCAACCCATTTTAAATCAGACAGATCGTAAAATGCGGTTTTGTAAAAAACGTGTGGATTAAAAAACACAAAAACCGGCATCCGTCCCTTGATTTTTTGAAAGCTGTTTTTGTATGGTACTTTTTGGGAATGCGGCAACCCTTTTGTGTAAAAACTTATCATCATCCGTCGGGCGCATCTTTCGCTGGTTTATACACACCTAAACTCCTTTTAACAGAGTTTATACTTTACAGTCGGTTGTTGTTTATAACTCTTTTAATCGTTTGATTTTCAATTAAAATAAAAATAACAAAGTGTGAATTGACTGATTAAAAACTCTTTTCAAAAAGAAAAAACAGGGATTCGCAAACATCCTGAACAACCATTCTTATTCTACTTTCAATTCATTCTTTGTTATCCATTCAAAACAAAATGTAAAAAGCCGGCATGGAGACGATGTCGAAAAAAAACGACCAGCAAAAAGTTGCTATTCACAGAATTCGCGCTACCTTTGTCGTCCCGATAGAAAGGAGGTTAAGTACCCTACCACAACACAAAAAGAGCATAAGCCATCTTTTTACACCCCGAAAACAGGTGTTCGACCCAGCGGTTGAACCGTTGCCGTTTCGCCTGACAGCCCCATTACTTAACAACCTTTTTAAATCCATCCGTTTGCCATGATCATCATGCCCATCAAAGAGGGAGAAAACATTGAACGCGCCCTCAAAAAATTCAAACGCAAATACGAAAAAACCGGCGTGGTTAAAGAACTCCGCGCCCGCCAAAGCTTTACCAAACCTTCGGTGAAAAAACGCATTCAAAAACAGAAGGCGATCTACGTACAAGGTTTGCAACGCCAGGAAGAGGAATAACCCCTTGGGGTGAATAACCGAGAAATGGGTCCGGTCCGACAAAAAGGGCCGGACCCATTTTTTATGGAAAAATCCCTTTAAAAAACGTACCTTGCACGACCCTACAAGCCATGAGTGAACTACGAACCCTCGAAAAAGACGTCCAATTCGACGAGCAGATCCGCCCGCGCGAGTTGGTCGCTTTTTGCGGGCAGGAGAAGATCGTGGAAAACCTCTCGATTTTTATCCAGGCGGCCGTCATGCGCGACGAAGCGCTCGACCACGTACTGCTGCACGGCCCCCCCGGCCTGGGAAAAACCACGCTGGCCAACATCATCACCAACGAATTGGGCGTGGGGATGAAGGTAACCTCTGGCCCGGTGCTTGACAAACCGGGCGATCTGGCCGGTCTGTTGACCGGTCTGGCGGAGGGAGACGTGCTCTTTATCGACGAGATACACCGCCTGAGTCCGGTGGTGGAAGAGTACCTCTACTCAGCGATGGAGGACTATAAAATCGACATCATGCTCGACAAAGGCCCCAGTGCGCGGAGCGTGCAGATCAAACTCAACCCCTTTACCCTGGTGGGAGCCACCACCCGAAGCGGCCTGCTGACAAGCCCGCTCAGGGCCCGGTTTGGGATCACCTGTCATTTGCAATACTACGACGTGGCTACCCTGACAGGTATCGTCTCCCGTTCGGCGGGCGTGCTTCAGATACCGATCGATCCGAAAGCCGCCGCCGAAATCGCCCGCCGCAGCCGCGGAACCCCCCGTATTGCCAACGCCCTGTTGCGCCGTGTACGCGATTTTGCGATGGTGCAGGGCGACGGAGTGATCACCCCCGAAATCACCCGCGTGGCCCTCAATGCGCTCGATATCGACACCCGCGGCCTCGACCAGATGGACAACCGGATATTGAACACCATCATCCACAAATTCAATGGCGGCCCGGTGGGTCTGGGTACCATTGCCACCGCCGTGAGCGAGGAGACCGGAACCATCGAAGAGGTGTACGAACCTTTTCTGATCAAGGAGGGATTTCTGAAACGAACCCCCCGCGGACGGGAGGTTACGGAACTGGCCTATAAGCACCTTGGGATCGTCCGAAACGCCTCGGAACAAGAATTTACCTTCGAGACGTAACGGAAAAATGGAAAAAAGATGTAACTTTACCGTGTCGTAGACGTCAAACCAGTGCCCACGAGCAACAAATAACCACAACTCATAAATCGAAACACCATGAAAAAAGTACTCCTTCTGATGAGCGCCCTGGCAGTTGTAACCTTCTCTGCCCAGGCCCAAAAAACCAAAGAAGAAAAAGATGCCGCCAAAGCCCGCAAGGAGATCGCTACCCAGGCGATCATGGACAACATCGTCCCTAACAAGAATTTCCAGTTCGTACCCTACGAAATCGTGAAAGTTGACGCCGGAACCCAAACCATCAATCGCTACGAATACACCAAAATGCGCCCCAACATGATGGAGGTGGTGATGACCGACACGCCCCGCGTAATGGCAAGCAACTTCGAGTGGGTATCCTGCGAGAAGAAAAAGGACGTTTGGAACGTTGTGATCAACGTGGCGGCCGAAGGCGGTGAGAAAGAGATCTTCAAGTTCGCCATCAACGCCAAGACGGGTATCGCCACCCTGAGCCTGAGTTCGAATAAGGCGAAGCGGTTGATCTATCGCGGAGCCGTTCGCCAGCACTAGATCGGTTCGGAAGAGTTTACAATGAGGCGGAGGAGACTCCGCCTCATTTTTTGTGTAAGCCGGGATCTCCGGAGGGAAAGCCTCCGGCTTCGTTGCAGAGATGGTTGCGTTCCGGAACGGAAGTTTCCTGCGGTTAGGAAAGGAGGGCCTCGAGTTTGTTGTAAAAGCGGTAGAAAAAAAGTATATTTGAGCAGTTTAATCCAACCCATACAGACGATGAAAACGACAAGTGCATGGAAATTTTCCCGGAGCGCTATATGCGCCGGATTCTTTCTCTTTCTTGGCCTTTTGTGGTCGCCCGCGCAGGCGAGAAACGAGGTTAGTTACAAAACATACACCCCCCAGGAACAGGAACGCATCATCGACAGCATTGTTCCGTTGCGTCATTTTCAGTTTCACCCGGCCACTTTACATGGGCAGGTCAACGGCAAGTACTCCATCTACCGCTACGAGAACAGCGACGACACCCGCGTGTGGCTGATGTACAACATGGGCGGTCCGCTGCTGGTCGATCCCGAGCGTTTCGAACTCGAGAAAATCGACAAGGTGAATGGAGTATGGAGGGTGAAACTCCGGCTCGAAGAACAGGTGAACGGCCCGTTCGAGCTCCAGTTTTTGATCGAATCGAAAACCGGCCGGGCGATGGTTGAGATGCGAGACCGCGACGGCAACAAGGATCTTTTCGAAGGCACGGTCTATCCGATGCACCGTACGCTGGTATTCAAAAACGCCCGGCAAACCAGGCGCTGCATGGAGAGCCAGCAACTGTTGGACAGCCTGGTTCCGCGCCTACACTTTACCCTGCGGTATCCCCAGGGACAACAGCGAATCGACTCATTCTACCTTACCACTAATTTCATTACGGTGATTTGCTGCGAAAAAGTGGCCGACACGTGGTACCTGCGCCTGGAGCGTCCGCCGGGTCGGGACCCCTACCAACGCATTGTTGTGGAGGACATCGCCATCAACGTCTATTCGGGCGAAACCTACCGCCGAACGGCTTACTACAACTACCTGATGGCCAGTTGGAGGCACTACCCCTGGACGGCTGTCTACGCCGTCAAAAATTAATCCCCGCAAATCGGCTACCTTTGCCGGAAATTGTGGGGGAAACCGACGTACAAAACGGATATCCGGAAAGGAAAGAGCATGGAACAGGGACACTTGGAAGAACAAGGAAACCGGCAGCGGGTCGTCATGGTGGCGATCGTGCGCGAAAAACAAGACCCCGCGCAGGTCGACGAGTACCTCGACGAGTTGTCGTTCCTGGCCGAAACGGCCGGTATCGAAAGTTGCGGACGATTGATCCAGAAACTCGGAACTCCCGACAAACGCACTTTCGTAGGGAGCGGCAAGTTGAAGGAAATCAAATCATTCGTTGAAGAAAACGAGTTGGACGGCGTGATTTTCGACGACGAACTGACCCCCTCGCAACTCCGAAACATCGAGAAAGAGCTGGGTGTGAAGATTCAGGACCGCACCGGCCTGATTCTCGACATATTTGCCCAGCGGGCCACCAGCGCCTATGCCAAAACCCAGGTCGAACTGGCGCGGCTGCAGTACCTGTTGCCCCGCCTGACCGGCATGTGGACCCACCTTGAACGGCAACGGGGGGGTACCGGCACGCGCGGTGGAGCCGGCGAGCGCGAAATCGAAACCGACCGCCGGATCGTCCGCGAAAAAATCACCCGCCTCAAAGAACAGCTCACTAAGGTCGACCGGCAGATGGCCACCCAGCGCAGCGGCCGGGGAGGCATGGTACGCGTGGCGCTGGTAGGCTACACGAACGTCGGTAAATCGACCCTGATGAACCTGATCAGCAAGAGCGAAGTCTTTGCCGAGAACAAGCTTTTCGCCACCCTCGACACCACCGTCCGCAAGGTGGTGCTCGACAACATCCCCTTTTTGCTGGCCGACACCGTCGGATTCATCCGGAAACTCCCCACCCAGTTGGTCGAGTCGTTCAAATCGACCCTCGATGAGGTGCGCGAGGCCGACCTGCTGCTCCACGTGGTGGACGTGTCGCACCCCCATTTCGAAGACCAGATCCGCGTGGTGAACCAAACCCTTGCCGAGATCGGCGCGGGTGAAAAGCCCGTCTTTTTGGTATTCAACAAGGTCGACGCCTACACCCACATCGAGAAAGAGGCCGACGATCTGACGCCCGCCACCCGCGAAAACGTCCCGATCGACGAACTGCGGCGCGACTGGTCGGCCCGGGCCGAAACCCCCTGCATTTTCATTTCGGCCGTGCGGAAAACCAACTTCGACAAGCTCCGCACCGACCTCTACCACATGGTGCGCGAGATCCACCAGGGGCGTTACCCGTTCAACAACTACCTCTATTGATGTCCGGCGGCGGGACGACATATTCACCGGCCTTTGGACGACTGCTGGAGATGCCCCCTGGCGACGAGTCCTGTTCCGAAGTGTTCGAGACCGAGGCCCTGGCCCAGTTTCAGCAACAAGCCCTGCATTGCCCTCCCTACCGCGACTACCTGGCCCTGATGGGGATCGACCCCCGGTCGGCGAACCGCCTCGATCAGGTGCCCTTCCTGCCGATCGAACTCTTTAAAAGCCACCGCGTGTACGACGACCGGGCCGCGGAGCCCCAGGCCGTCTTTACCAGCAGCGGAACCTCGGGCCCCCAAACCAGCCGGCACTACGTGGCCGACCGCTCGCTCTACGAAGCCTCGTTCGAGCGGGGGTTCGGCCGCTTTTACGGCGATCCCGCGGCGTGGTCAATCTTTGCGCTGTTGCCCTCGTACCTTGAGCGCGAAGGGTCGTCGCTGGTCTATATGGCCGAACGGCTTCATGCCCGCAATCCCCGCGAGGGCGGCTTTTTCCTGCACGATCACCAGGGGCTGAAAAGGGCCCTGAACGAGGCCGCCCGTGCCGGGAAAAAAATCCTGTTGCTGGGGGTTTCGTTCGCCCTGTTGGACTTCGCCGAGTCGCTCGGCGCCCCCCTGCGGCTCCCCGCCGACGCCGTGGTGATGGAGACCGGAGGGATGAAAGGCCGGCGCGGCGAGATCGGTCGCAGCGAACTGCACGAACGCCTCAAACAGGCCTTCGGCGTACAGCGCATCCATTCCGAATACGGCATGACCGAACTCCTTTCCCAAGCCTACTCGGACGGAGATGGGGTGTTCCGGACTCCCTCCTGGATGAAGGTAACCCTGCGCGATCCGTACAATCCGCTGGCGGAGAGCGATCGCGGGGCCATTGCCGTGATCGACCTGGCCAACCGGTTCAGTTGTTCGTTCGTACTGACCCAGGACCTTGGCGAACGGGTGGGAGAGAACGAATTTCGCGTGTTGGGCCGCCTGGAGCAGGCTCCGCTGCGCGGGTGTAATCTTTTGTTGAACGATGAGTAGCACCCGCGCCCACCTCCAACGCCTCGCCTCGCAGACCGCCATCTACGGGGTCAGCGCCATCGTCTCCAAGTTCCTGAACTACCTGCTCACCCCCTACCTCACCCGCATCCTGTCCGAGGGGGTGTATGGCGAAATGTCGCTGCTGTATGCCATCATCCCATTCGCCAACGTGTTGTTGACGATGGGCCTCGCCACCGGATTTTTCCGCTATGCCCGCAACGAAGAGGGTCCCGAGGCCTTCAAACGGCTCTTTACCACCGCCTGGGGGGCGATTTTGGGTGTGGCGCTCCTGTTTACGACGGTGGTGCTGCTGTTTCAACAACCCATCGCCGGATTTTTCCGCCTCGACACGTCGTGCATCGTGGCCACGGCCCTGCTGATTCTGGTCGACAACGCCATGGCGATGCCCCTGGCCGCCTTGCGGCAACAGGGGAAAGCCATTTACTATACCATCGTGAACATTACGGGCGTGGTGGTGAACATCGCGGCCTGCATCCTCTTTTACAGCCTGCTGCCCGGCTGGGTCGAGGGCTGGGACACGGCCACCCCCCTGTGGGTGATTGTGGCCAACCTGATCGCCAGCGGCGTGTCGTTGCTGATGGTGTTTCCGTACGCGTTGAAATGGGTGGGGCGGCTCTTTTCCGTCCGCCTGTTGCGGTCGATTTTCACCTACTCCATCCCTCTGGTGATGGCCGGATTCATGGGGGTTGCCGGCGACTTCATCGACAGGCAGTTGCTCTACTTCATGCTGCCCGAGGACACGGCCGACGTCCAGGTGGGGATTTACGGAGCCGTCGGCAAGATTGCCGCCCTGCTGATGATCTTCCGCCAAATGTACACTCTGGGCGCCGAACCGTTCTTCCTGCAAAAATTCGAGCGCGAGGGCGATTTCCAGCGGCTCAACGCCGAAGCGACCAAGCTGTTTACCATTGCGGGGATTTTCATTTTCCTGATGTTGGCCCTGTTCCGGGATCAGTTCGCCCTGATCATCGGCGAAAAATACCGGATTGGTATGGGCCTGTTGCCCTTGCTGTTGCTGGCGAACCTGTTTGCGGGGATTTTGGTCAACCTTTCGTTCTGGTACAAAGCGGCCGACCGCACCCGCGCCGCCATTTTGATTACCGGCATCGGCGTGGTCGCCACCCTTGCGCTGAACCTGGCCATGATCCCCTCGATGGGCTATTGGGGGTCGGCCATTGCCCGGGTGCTGGCCACGGGATTGATGGTGGGCATCAGTTACGCCCTGTGTCAAAAGTACTTCCCCGTGCCGTTCGACCTGCGGCGGATCGGCCTCTACTTCCTGCTGGGCGGAGCCATTTACGGAATATCCTGTTTTACGGAGCTTCTTCCGCCCGGAGCGCAGATACCACTTAATTTTTTATTACTTTTGGGCTTCGGGCTGGCAGCCCTGCGTAAAGAAATGGGCCCCTCAACGTTGTCTAAGCTATGGAAAAGGTAAAGGTTATCAACCGGTCGAAAAATCCGCTTCCCCAGTACGAAACCCCCCATTCGGTGGGGTTGGACGTACGGGCCGATCTGGAAGATTTGATCGTTGTGGAACCGCTCGAACGGGTGCTGATCCCCACGGGCCTCTACTTTGAAATCCCGGCCGGACATGAAATTCAGGTGCGCCCCCGCAGCGGACTGGCGGCCAAACACGGCATCACGGTACTCAACACGCCCGGAACGATCGATCCCGACTACCGCGGCGAGTTGAAGGTCATTTTGGTCAACCTGTCGAAAGACCCTTTCCTGCTGAAACCCGGCGAACGGATCGCCCAATTGGTCTTTGCCCGCCACGAACGCCTTGCCTGGCACGAAGTGGACGAACTCTCCGAAACCCAGCGCGGTGCGGGCGGATTCGGTTCGACAGGGACGAAATAAACCCATTTGCTTGTTGCGCAGATTAGTCATAATCACCCTTTTAGTCGCACTCCCCGGTCTCCTTTTCGCTCGGGAGCAAGACCGTTCGTTGCGGCAAGTCAAGGCGTCGTACTACTACCTGGACGGGATACAGGCCCTGAGCGAGGGCGAAAACTACCTGGCCGCCCGCTATTTTGCCCGCGTACTGAAGGAGGATCCCGCCCATGCGGCCGCCTATTACCAGCTTTCGCAACTGGTGGAAGGAGCGGGAAAACCCGAACTTGCGCTCGAATACGCCCGGCAGGCCCGGCAGCTCGACACCCTTGAGCGGAGTTACACGCACCAATACGGCCGCCTGCTGGCCGTGAACGGCCAATACGCCGAAGCTGAGGCCCTCTTCGAGCAATGGCTCAGTAAAAACCCCGTCGACCGCGAAGCCCAATCCCTGTTGGCCGCCCTGAAAATGAGCGTGGGCAAGCCCCGGCAGGGAAAAGAGCTGATTGACACGCTGGAAGCCCGCTACGGGATCCAGTCCGGTCCGCTGATCGAGATGAAACGGCAGTACCTGATCGTTTCGAAACAGTACGACGAAGCCTTCGACTACCTGGAACAAGTGTGCGAAAGCAATCCGAACAACGCCTCCTACCGGGTTGCCTGGGCGGAACTGGCGGCGGCTCTGCACCGCGACTCGCTGGCGTTGGAGCAATACCGCACGGCCATTGCGCTGGATTCGGTTTCGGTCGGCCCGCGCATCGCCCTGGCCGAATACTTCCGCATCAAGGAGCGCTATGCCGACTATTTCGAGGCCCTGAAGCCGGTCTTCGACCGGCGCGACGACTTCTCGACCAGGCAGAAGATCGACTATTTCATCACCTACCTCGAACAGCCCGAACTCCTGCGCCGTTCGGTGGCCTCGGTGGTATTGCTCTCCAATCGAATCCTCGAAAGCGATCCTGAAAACACGGATGCTCAGGCATTCTATGTTCGTTTCCTGCTCTACACCGATCAGGTCGGACTAGCCCGGAAATACCTCGACCAGTTGCTCGAAAAGCCCGCACCGCCCATCTTTTACATGTTGGCGATTCAATTGGCCGATTTCCAAAAACAGCCCGAGCAGGCCGAGCAATATATCCAGGCCGGCACCCTTCGCTTTCCCAAAGACCCCGATATCGGGTTTGCGGTACTGTCGGTTCGTCTGAATCAGGGCGACACGCTCGCTTTCTTCGCCAAGGCCCACGAGATGCTCCGGGGCGAAAAGAACGACTCGATCGCCGCAACCATCTACCAGTTCTGCGGCGACATTGCGCACAATCAGGGGAACATGCCCCAAACGTACGATTACTACAAAAAGTCGCTGCGCCGGAATCCCGACAACGCGGGCGTACTCAACAACTATGCCTATTTCCTGAGTTTGGAGCAGCGCGACCTGCAACGCGCCCTGGCCATGAGCAACCGCTCCAACGAGTTGAGCCCGCAGAACGCCACCTACCTCGATACGCAGGCGTGGATCCTGTACGAATTGGGTGAGTACAGCAAGGCGCAGGAGGTGATCCGCCGCGCGCTGGCCCTCGACCAAAGCAACAACCCCGAAATCATGCTCCACTACGGAGACATCCTCCGGGCCATGGGCGAATATTTTCTGGCCAAGACCTATTGGGAACGCGCACGCGCGGCGGGAGCCAGTCCCGTCGAAATACGACGACGCATCGAATCCCTTCCGCCCGAACAGCAATGAGACGCCTGCCCAACATACTCCCTCTGATTCTGCTGGTCGTCGCGCCGATGATCGGGATGGGGGTTGGCGCGAATCAAAGCGAAGTACGCAACCGGATTAAACAGGCGCAGGCCGACATTGCCCGCATCGACCGCCTGTTGGGCGAAACCCGCAAAGAGCAGGGAACAACCCTCGGACACCTGAAACTGGTGGAAAGCAAAATCGAAAGCCGCAAAAAGATCATCGAAGGGGTCGAGAGCGAAATGCAGCGCGTAACGGCCGCTGTTTCGTCCAAAAATCAGGATGTTTCACGACTCCAGAAAACATACCGGAAACTCAAGCAGGACTACACTTCGCTGCTACGAATCGCCTACAAGAACTACCGGAACAACAGCTACCTCGCCTTCGTAGTATCGGCGCAGGATTTTTCAGACGCGGCACGGAGGGTTTATTATGTTAAACAGATAGGGCGGAACACGGAACGCAAAGCCGACGAGCTGGAGGCCATGAACCGTCGGTTGAACGGCGAGATTCAGTTGCTCGATCAGCAGCAGCGTCTGCTGGCCGATCTGCAGCTGGAGCATCGTACCGAAATGGCCCAGTTGCAAAAAGAGGAGGGGCAGCTCAAAGAGAACCAGGCCCAACTGAAAGGGAAAGAGGCTTCGCTGCTGGCGCAGGCCGAAACCCGCCGCAAACAAATGGCCGAATTGGAACGCGAGCTGCAACGACTCATTGCCGAGGAGGTCAAACGCAGCAATGCCGCTGCGAAAAAAGCAGGCAAAAGCACCGCGAGCGATCCGCTCACGGCACGCTTTGAAGCCAAGCGGGGCAATCTGCTTCGCCCGGTGGACGGCGTGGTGATCGATCGCTACGGACTGCACGACCATCCCACTCAGCGGGGAGTAAAGATCAACAACAAGGGGGTCAATTTGGCCGCTCGGGCAGGCGACGAGGTAAGCGCCGTTTTCGACGGAGAGGTTCGCAAAGTATTCTTCTTTCAGGGGTTGGGGAATTCGGTCATGGTGCGCCACGGCAGTTACCTGACCATCTATTCGAACCTCGGCGAACTGTTGGTGCGCGAGGGCGAGCAGGTGTTGGAGGGACAGCGCCTGGGCTCGGTAGCCGCCGTTGCCGGAGGGCAGGCCACGCTGCACTTTGAGCTATGGCGCGAAAGTGAGAATTTGGACCCTGAAAAATGGATTGCCCGATGAGCGCCATTACCTACCATACCGAGCAGGGAGGCGGTTTCCGATTCGTTTCGGGGCGGCGCGCCGTTTCGTCGTGGCTGTTTGCCGAGGCCGCCCTCGAAGGGTTTTCCATTGGGGAGTTGAGCATCGTCTTCTGCGACGAAAATGCCATCCTGGAGGCGAATCGCCGTTATTTGAACCACGATTACCCCACCGACATCATCACGTTCGACGATTCCGAGGGATCGACGCTGAACGGCGACCTGCTCATCGGGGTAACGGTAGTCTGCGAAAATGCGGAGCGGTTCGAGCAAATGTTCCACGTGGAACTATTGCGGGTGATGGTTCATGGGGTGCTGCACCTGATGGGCTACAAGGACAAAACGAAACAAGAACAACAAGCGATGCGGATGCGCGAAAACCAAGCGCTGCAACGCTTTCATGGAAAAATAAAAGTAAGCCGATGAGGTTTGAGTACGATATCATCGTGGTGGGAGCCGGTCATGCCGGTTGCGAAGCCGCCGTGGCCGCCGCCCGCATGGGAATGTCCACCCTGCTGGTAACGATGGACCTGACCAAAACGGCTCAAATGTCCTGCAATCCCGCCGTGGGAGGAGTGGCCAAAGGACAAATAGTCCGGGAAATAGACGCCCTGGGGGGGCAGATGGGAGTGGTTACCGACCGGACTACGCTTCAGTTTCGGATGCTCAACCGCTCGAAAGGAGCGGCCATGTGGAGCCCGCGCGCACAGTGCGATAAATACGCCTTTTCGCAAGCCTGGCGGGCCATTCTGGATCAAACCCAGGGGCTTTACCTGTGGCAGGATCAGGTGGTGGAACTGCAAATCGAGCAGGGAACGGCCAGGGGCGTTGTTACCCAACTGGGCGTGCGCTTTGGAGCCAAGGCCGTGATTCTGACCAACGGCACCTTCCTGAATGGACTGATGCACGTAGGGACCCAACAGGCCGAGGGAGGCAGGGCCGGAGATGCCGCCAGTCACGGACTTTCCGAACAGCTGGCCGCCCTTGGATTCGAAGTGGCCCGCATGAAAACAGGCACTCCGGCGCGGCTGGACGGCCGAACCATCGATTTTTCGCAGCTTGAGAGACAGGAGGGCGACCCCGTTCCCTCCCGCTTTTCGTTCCTCGACCGGGAGCAACCGGCGCAGGAACAAATGCCCTGTTACATTGCCTACACCTCGCTCGAAGTACATGATACGCTGCGCAGCGGATTCGATCGTTCGCCCCTTTTCACGGGCGTGATCCGCGGTATCGGGCCCCGCTATTGCCCCAGCATCGAAGACAAATTGCGCACCTTTGCCGACAAGGAACAGCACCAACTTTTCCTGGAACCTGAGGGGCGCGACACGCACGAATACTACCTCAACGGATTCTCCTCGTCGTTGCCTTGGGAGGTGCAAGTGGCTGCGTTGCAGCAAATTCGGGGACTGGAACAGGTGCAGCTTTACCGGCCGGGCTATGCCATCGAATACGACTATTTTCCGCCCACCCAATTGTTGCACACGTTGGAGTCGAAGCGGGTGAATGGCCTCTATTTTGCAGGGCAGGTAAATGGAACGACGGGCTACGAAGAGGCGGCCGCGCAGGGTTTGCTGGCCGGCATCAACGCCACGCTGCGCCTGAAAGGGGAATCTCCACTTGTTTTGGGGCGCGACGAAGCCTACATCGGCGTATTGATCGACGATTTGGTGACCAAGGGAGTGGACGAACCCTACCGCATGTTCACCAGCCGCGCCGAATACCGCATTTTGCTCCGGCAGGACAATGCCGATCGTCGCCTGACTCCCGTCGGCGCGGCGGTGGGATTGGCTTCGGCCGAACGCGTGGAGGCATTGGAACGAAAGAAAGAGAAAATCGAGCAACTGACCCGTTTCTTGCACGAGGAGAGCATCTCGCCCGCCGAGGCGGACGGTTATCTGGCTTCGCTGGGCGAATCGCCGATGGGGCAAAAGCGGAGAATCGCCGAACTGGTGCCACGCAACGAGGTTACGTTGCAGGGGTTGGCGGCGGTTTCGCAACCGTTGAGGGAGTTTCTCGACAAACGACAAATCGGGGAGCGCGAGGTGGAGGCGGTTGAAATCGAACTGAAATACGCCGGTTACATCGAGCGGGAACGCCAGGTGGCCGAAAAGTTGCAGCGGCTGGAAAGCATTGCCATTCCGGCCGGGTTTAACTTCTCGGAGATCAAGGCGTTGTCGATCGAGGCGCGGCAAAAACTGACCCGGATTGCTCCGAGAACCATTGCCCAGGCCTCGCGTATTCCGGGGGTTTCGCCGGCCGATATCAATGTGCTGTTGGTCTATTTTGGCCGGTAAGGCGGAGTGTTTCACGTGGAACAAAAAGAGCGATGAGCAAGCAGAAAAAAGATAAAGGACAGAAAAATCAACAGGCGCGAAAACTGGTGGGAAATTCCGACCTGGGAATCCCCTACACCACTCCGCTGAATCGATCCGTGGTGCATTTTGCCCAATGGATGCTTGGGATCGACCGCCTTAACCGACTGTACGACAAAACCGCCGATGCGCAGGGAGTCGATTTTGCCGAAGCGGTGCTGCAACAGCTCGATATCCGGATAGAGGTCGACCAAAAGAGGCTTGACCACATTCCCCGAACCGGCCCCTTCCTGCTGGTGGCAAACCACCCGCAGGGAGCCCTGGACGGCCTGCTGTTGATCGCCCTGATCGCCCGCATACGTCCGGACGTCAAGTTCCTGGGCAATTTTCTGCTGACCAAGATCGTCAACCTGAGCGATTTCTTCCTTCCTGTCGACCCTTTCAACGCCAAGAACGGCCGCAATATTTCGGGAATCCGCAAAGCGCTGGCCCACCTGCGTTCGGGGGCTCCGTTGGTGATTTTTCCGGCGGGCGAGGTGTCTACCTTCCAAAAAGGATTCCGGCGGGTGAGCGACAAGCCCTGGTCGCAGGCGATGGTCAAATTTATCCGGCAGGCCGAGGTGCCGATCGTACCCTGTTTCATCGACGGACGGAACAGTCTTAAATTCCATTTGGTGGGGAAAATCCACCCCCTGCTCCGCACGGTGCGCCTGCCCCTGGAGCTGCTCAACAAGAGCCACCGGACGATCGGCCTGTCGCTGGGATCGCCCGTGCCTGTTCGGTTGCAGCAGGAGGCGGCCGACGAGAAAGCTCTTTCGGACTGCCTGCGGGCCAACGTCTACAGCCTCGCTGTTACACTTTCCCCCAAAGGGGAGAAGCCGGCCGAGCCGACGCAGGAAGAGGGCGCTCCCGCCCTCGAAGCGCCCGTTTGCAGCGAGGTGATCCCGCCGATCGACCGGCAACAACTGCTCGGCGAGTTGGAGCAAATACCGCCCCAGAACCTGCTGCTCGAAGCCGGTAAATTGAGGCTCTACGCCGTTGCCACCACCCAAATCCCGCTGTTGATGCGTGAAATAGCCCGCCTGCGCGAGATCACTTTCCGCTCGGTGGGCGAGGGAACCTTGCGAGAGATGGATAGCGATCAGTACGACTCGCTGTACCACCAGCTCTTCATTTGGGACACCGAACAACAGGAGATAGCGGGCGCTTACCGCGTCGGATTTGGCGACCTGCTGATGGAGGAGCGCGGCCTCGAGGGATTCTACTCCCACACCCTTTTCGAATTTTCGAACCATCTGCGCGATCAGCTTGTCCGTTCCATCGAACTGGGCCGATCGTTTGTTACGGCGGCCTACCAGCGTTCCCCCGCCCTGCTGTTGCTGTGGAGGGGTATTTTGCTGCTGTTGCTGCAACGCACCGGGTGCCGCTACCTGATCGGCCCCGTGAGCATCTCGTCCACCTACACAAAAGCGTCGAAGTGGTTGATAATTAACCACATCAAGAAGTTTTACTGGAACGAGGAGCTTGCCGGCCAGGTGATGCCCCGGCACGGACTGGCCTCGTTGGGAAAAACGCCCATCGACCCTGCGCTGCTCAAGGGACTTTCTTCGATGGAGTGGATCGATAAGCTGATCCGCGACATCGAACCCCAGGGGCAGGGAATGCCGGTGCTGATTAAGAAGTACCTCCAGCTCGGCGGCCAGGTGATGGGCTTCAACGTCGATCCGCTGTTCAACGATTCGTTGGATGCCATGTTGATCGTCGATTTGACCCGGATTCCCAAACAGAAGATCGATCTGGTTGCTCGCGAAATTACCGGAGAGGGTGTTTATGCCCGGTTTCGAGACACCGATCCCTCGCAACACCCCGATTACCCCCAGCAACCTGAAGAAAAATGAGCAAACGAACCGTTTTTCCCAGACAAAACCGCCGCCATCGCTCGCCGGAACAGGAACAGGGAGGGCTGATCGAACACATCTCGTCGGACTATTTCGAGGCGATGTCGGCCCTGCAAAACCGTTCGCGCGTGATGGTCTATGTCGAAGGGTACGACGACATCGCTTTCTGGCGGCCCGTTTTCGACGAATTTGAACAGGGCGACCCGCAGGGGCGCACGTTCGAGATCACCACGCCCGTCCGAAACGACTTTGCCAAAGGGAAAAAAGTGGTGCTGCAGTTCGCCGAGCAATCGGGCCCCCACCTGCTGCTGTGCGTGGATTCCGATTTCGACTACCTGTTCGATCAGTTGACCCCCTGGTCGCGCCAGTTGAACGGGCTGCCCTACCTGATTCAGACCTACACCTACGCCATCGAAAACTACCAGTGCTATCCGCCGTCGCTGCATTCGATTTGTACGCGGGCGACCAAAAAAGACCAGCGGATTTTCGATTTCGAGGCGTTCATGAGTGCTTACTCCCGCATCATCCACCCGCTGTTTGTGTGGTACGCCTACGCCGCCCGCATCAACAAGCCGGATGTTTTTGCGCTTTCGGACTTCCGGCAGGCCGTCCGAATCAATTTTCTGGTGGTCGAAAACGACGGGGCCGACACCCTGGCCTGGCTGCAAAACCAGGTGCAGCGCCGGCTTGAACAGCTCCGGAAACGGTATGCCGACCTTCAGCTCCAGGTCGACGGATTCGCCGACTACCTGCACGGGCGCGGCGTAACGCCCGAGCAAACCCACCTCTACATGCAGGGGCACACGCTGTTCGAAAACGTGGTGCTGGTGGCGGTCGATGCCGTTTGCCGGCAGTTGCGCCGCCTGTCGGTCGACCGGATCATGTCGGGGTCGCGCCAGGGAATGCCCCAGAGCAACGAACTGAGCGCTTACAACAACTCGCTCAAAGACGTCGAGGAGCTGCTGATCGCAAATACCGGTTATCGGCATTGTCCGCTGTATTTACAGGTGCGCAAGCGCATGGACGAGGTGCTTAACCAACAAAAAATAGCTACCTTTGAAGCGGTAACGCCAAATTAAGATCAAACATGGGGATGAAAAGAGTGAATCGACGATTTGTAACCGGGGCGATGGCACTCCTTGCGGGCCTGTTTCTACTGGTTGGTTGCGGGTCGGAACTCACCTCCGAGGCTGCACTGGAGCAAATTGCCCGCTCGGAAGAGTTTCAACACCCGTTCTACGCCCCGATGCGTGTCGGAGAACAGGTGCTGATCGACGAAGACCACCGCCAATGCGACCGCTACATCGAGAAAAACTACGCCCCCCTGATACAGGCGGGACTAGTCGAGGTGAAAAAAACGGATCAAAACTCGTGGCGCACGGTGATCGACGTCTGCCTGACCGATGCGGGTAAAAAAATGGCCGACACGCGCCGCGGCGATAAAAAACAGGTCTATGTGCAGGTGTGCCGCATGGTTCCCTGCCAGGTGAAAGAGCTGCTTCCGGTGACGGAAAACGAAGTGATCGATTGCCGCTACGGCTTTGCCGAACGCGAAATAACCCCTTTCGGCGCCTACCTCGGCTACAAGGAGGGGAACGAACATCAGGATACCCGCACGTTTGTGCGTTCGTTCAGCGGCTGGAAGCTCAAATAATCCAGGCCCCCTGCCAAGGCGGCGAAAACGGCTGATCCGCCCGAAAAAGCAACTACAAACTCCAAAAATAAAACCCATGAAACAACCCAAATGGATCTCCGAATTTAAGGCGTTTGCCACCCGAGGCAACGTGGTCGACATGGCCGTGGGGATCATCCTTGGCGCCGCGTTCGGAAAAATTGTCAGCTCGCTGGTAGGCGATTTGTTGATGCCCGTTTTGGGCTTCCTGATCGGCGAAGTCAACTTCTCGGATCTGTCCGTGCAACTTTTGGCCGCCACCGACGCGCACCCTGCGGTGGTGATCGCCTACGGAAAATTCATCCAAACCATTCTCGATTTCACCATCATCGCATTTGCCATCTTCGGCCTGGTGAAGGGAGTTACCGTCCTGCAGCGCAAACACGCCGAAGCGCCGGCTCCCCCGGCCAAACCCTCGGCCGAGGAGAAGCTGCTGGCCGAAATTCGAGACCTGCTGAAGCAACAAAACCAGTCGAAATAAACAACCCACAACGAGGAAGTGGCTTCTTCCGCTTTGCGGGATTGTTTTCCGCTTCGGCCTCGCGTAGCAGGGGGAATCCTCCTTTTCGCGGCAGGCGTCCGGATTAATATGAATTAAAGACAATGAAAAGAAACCTACTTATCACCGGCGGAGCCGGATTTATCGGATCGCACGTGGTGCGGCTGTTGGTTGAAAAATACCCCGACTACCACATCTACAACCTCGATTTGCTGACCTATGCGGGAAACCTCGAAAACCTGCGGGACATTGAAGCCAGGCCCAACTACACCTTCCTGCGGGAAGATATCTGCAACCTGGAGGCGATCCAAAAAATCTTTGCCGACCACCGCATCGACGGCGTGATCCACCTGGCCGCCGAAAGCCACGTGGACCGCTCGATTGTAGATCCTCTGCAATTTGCCCAGACCAACGTGATGGGAACGCTGGCCCTGCTACAGGCCGCCAAAGAGGCCTGGAAAGGCGACATGGAAGGGAAGCTTTTCTACCACGTTTCGACCGACGAAGTGTACGGCTCGCTCGACAACGGCGGATTCTTCGTCGAAACCACCCCCTACGATCCGCAGTCGCCCTATTCGGCCTCGAAAGCCTCGTCCGACCACTTTGTGCGGGCCTACCACAACACGTTCGGCCTGCCCGTTGTGGTGTCGAACTGTTCGAACAACTACGGCCCCAACCAGTTTCCCGAAAAATTGATCCCGTTGTTTATCAATAACATCCGGCACAACCGTCCCCTGCCCGTGTACGGCAAGGGCGAAAACGTGCGCGACTGGCTTTACGTGATCGACCACGCCCGGGCCATCGACGTGATTTTCCACCGCGGAAAGATCGGCGACACCTACAACATCGGCGGATTCAACGAATGGAAGAACATCGACCTGATCCGCGTGATGATCCGCACGGCCGACCGCCTGCTGGGCCGCCCCGAGGGAACCTCCGAGAAACTGATCACCTACGTAACCGACCGCGCCGGGCACGACCTGCGTTACGCCATCGACTCGACCAAGCTCAAAACCGAGCTGGGCTGGGAACCCTCGCTCCAGTTCGAGGAGGGGATCGAGAAGACCATCCGCTGGTACCTCGACAACCAGGCCTGGATGGACAACATCACTTCGGGAGCCTACGAACAGTACTACCAAAAAATGTACGAAGGGAGGTAGCTTATTGTGAAAAAAATCCTCGTTACCGGAGCCAATGGCCAGTTGGGCAGCGAATTGCGGGCCCTGACGGGAAAGTACCCCCAGTATGGATTCCTTTTTACCGACGTGGCCGAGCTGGACATCACCGACCGCGACGTCGTGGCCGGGTTTGTCGACCGCGAACGACCCGACTGGATCCTCAACGCCGCCGCCTATACCGCCGTTGACAAAGCCGAGAGCGAACCGGAACGGGCCTTGTCGCTCAACGCCACCGCCGTTGAAAACCTGGCCGCCGCCGCCCGGCAAACAGGCGCCGGACTGGTGCAGATTTCGACCGATTACGTCTTCAGCGGCGACGACCAGCGCCTGCCCCTGAACGAAACGCACCCGACAGCCCCCCGATCTGTTTACGGCAAAACCAAACTGCGTGGCGAGGCCGCCGCGCTGGCCTGTCCCCGTTCGCTGGTGGTGCGCACCTCGTGGTTGTACAGCGCCTACGGCAACAACTTCGTTAAAACGATGATGCGGCTGGGCGGCGAACGATCGAGCCTCGGCGTGGTCGCCGACCAGTGGGGATCGCCCACCTACGCGGCGGATTTGGCCGACACCCTGCTGCACATGATCGCCTCGATCGACCAACAGGGCGATCAGGGACGCTGGGGGCTTTACCACTACGCCAACCAGGGCGAAACCACCTGGTTCGAGTTTGCCACCGAAATCATGTGCCGTTGCAACATCGACTGCGTGGTAAACCCCATCACCACGACCGAATACCCCACGCCCGCGGCCCGGCCCGTGTACAGCGTGATGGACACCCGAAAAATCCGCGAACGCTTCGCGCTCGAAATCCCCCAATGGGACGAGGCGCTGGGGCGTTGCTTGGAACTACTGATCAAAACACAATGAAAAAGGCACTCATCACCGGCATCACGGGACAGGACGGCGCCTACCTGGCCGAATTCCTGCTCCGCAAAGGCTACGAGGTACACGGCATCAAGCGCCGCGCCTCGTCGTTGAACACCGAACGGATCGACCACCTGTACGAAGATCCGCACCAGCACGGCCGCCGGTTGATCCTCCATTACGGCGACATGACCGACTCGATGAACCTCACCCGTGTGGTGCAGGAGGTTCGTCCCGACGAAATCTACAACCTGGCCGCGATGAGCCACGTGAAAGTGTCGTTCGACACGCCCGAGTACACCGCCAACGCCGACGGACTGGGAACCCTGCGCCTGCTGGAGGCGGTTCGGCTACTGGGCCTGGGCGAGACCACCCGCATTTACCAGGCCTCGACCTCGGAACTCTACGGGCTGGTGCAGCAGGTGCCGCAGAGCGAAACCACCCCTTTCTACCCCCGTTCGCCCTACGCCGTGGCCAAGCTCTACGCCTACTGGATTACGGTCAACTACCGCGAGGCCTACGGGATGCACGCCAGCAACGGCATCCTGTTCAACCACGAAAGCCCCGTCCGGGGCGAGACCTTCGTAACCCGTAAAATCACCCGCGCCGCCGCCCGCATCGCCCTGGGGCTGCAATCGCAGCTCTACCTGGGGAATTTGAGCGCCCAGCGCGACTGGGGCCATGCCAAAGACTACATCGAAGCCATGTGGCTGATTTTGCAGCAGGAGCGCCCGGACGATTACGTCATCGCCACCGGTATCACCACTCCGATCCGCGAATTTGCCCGCCGTACGTTCGCCGAAATGGGCGTCGAGCTGGAATTTCGGGGCGAGGGAGCCGCCGAGCAAGGGATCGTCCGTTCGATCGACCGCGACCGTTTCGCCGCCGTCGTGGGGGCCGACGCCCTGCCCGTGCTGGAAGCCCGCGTGGGCGAAGCGGTGGTGTGCGTCGATCCCGCCTATTTTCGCCCCACCGAGGTGGATTTGCTGATTGGCGACGCCACCAAGGCCCGCACGCAACTTGGATGGACGCCTCGTTACACCCTCGACGGCCTGGTGCGCGAGATGGTCGCCGGAGACCTGCGCGGATGCCGCAAAGAACTCCTGTTGCGCGAAGCGGGATTCGGACTTCGTAATTACTTCGAATAAATAGCCTCCCCTCGCATGGAAAAGAGCGCTAAAATTTATGTGGCGGGCCACCGGGGTCTGGTGGGTTCGGCCCTTTGGAAGAACCTGCTCGACAAGGGGTACGCCCATCTGGTGGGACAAACCCATGCCGAGCTGGATTTGACCGACCAGCAGGCCGTTCGCGCCTTTTTCGAACGCGAGCGCCCCGAGTACGTTTTCCTGGCCGCCGCCCACGTGGGGGGGATCGCCGCCAACAACACCTTCCGGGGCGATTTCATCTACCAAAACCTCCAGATACAGAACAACGTGATCGGGTGCGCCAGGGAGTTCGGCGTCAAAAAACTCCTCTTTCTGGGCAGCACCTGCATCTACCCGCGCGAGGCCCCGCAGCCCATCCCCGAAGAGGCGCTGCTTACCGCGCCCCTCGAATACACCAACGAACCGTATGCGGTGGCTAAAATCGCGGGAATCAAACTGTGCGAGAGCTTCAACCTGCAGTACGGCACCAATTTCCTGAGTGTGATGCCCACGAACCTTTACGGGCCGAACGACAATTTTCACCTCGAAACCAGCCACGTGCTTCCCGCGCTGTTGCGTAAGATTCACTTGGCCAAGGCGCTCGCCGACGGAGCGTGGGACACCCTGCGCAGAGACCTCGACCGCCGCCCCGTCGAGGGGACCGACGGCTCTGCCCCGCAGGAACAGATCCTCGCCACGCTGGCCCGTTATGGTGTTTCCATCGATTCGGTGGAGGTGTGGGGCAGCGGCCGCCCGCTCCGCGAATTCCTTTGGAGCGAGGAGATGGCCGATGCCTGCGTTTTTGTGATGGAACGGGTCGATTTTGCAGACCTGACCCGGGGAATGACCCAGGTGCGGAACACCCACATCAACCTCGGTACCGGGCAGGAAATATCGATTGCCGACCTTGTCCGGCTGATCGCGGACGTGGTCGGCTATGCGGGAAACATACGCTTCAACCCCGAAAAACCCGATGGAACGCCCCGCAAGCTGACCGACCCGTCGCGCCTGCACCGGCTGGGCTGGCGGCACCGCGTGGATGTTCGGCAAGGGGTGGAAATGCTCTACCGCTGGTACACTTCCGCCGAATAATGCCTATCTTTGTGAGCGATGGGGCATTTTAGGCCCTTCAAACAAACACTGTACACCCTATGAAAAAAAGATTTTTGGGAGGAATGGTCGCGTTGCTTCTGACCACCTTGTGCCTGACCGGATGCAAAAACGAGAAACCGTACTCTTTCTATCGTATCGGAATCGAATTGTCTGGATACGGTCCGGGAGAAACCTGGTCGGAAGCCGACTTGGCGCTTGGCTCCTACCTTGCCAACCATGGATACATACGCAACGAGACCACCCAAACGCTGATCTTCGAGGGAGGCGATCAGGCTGCAAACGACGCTCAGGCAGTACAGGTCTACGAAAATTTGCTGGCCGATCTCCAGCGGGACAATAACGACTACTTGCTGCACGAGGCCCAGGCGACCAAAGAGGGCCCCCGAAGTAATGAGTTTAACTACGTAATCACCCGTGGCCAGCATACTATCACAGGGAGGCTTGAGGCGAATATGATTACCATCAGCCGCCCGCTGGAAGATTAACAACCGAGGTGAAGATCGCCGTTGTCGGAACCGGATACGTTGGCTTGGTGACAGGGGCCTGCTTCGCCGAGTTGGGCGTTGAGGTAGCCTGTGTCGACACCGATCAGGCCAAGATAGACGGCCTGCGGCAGGGCGTTATCCCCATTTACGAACCCCATCTGGAGGAGCTGGTCGAGAAGAATACCCGCGCCGGCCGCCTCCATTTCACCACCCGGCTGGAAGAGGTCCTCGGCGAAGTCGAAATCGTCTTTTCGGCCGTCGGAACTCCCCCGGGAGAAGACGGTTCCGCCGATCTGAAGTACGTCTTCGAGGTGGCCCGAACCATCGGCCGGCACATGACACACCCCCTGTTGGTGGTTACCAAAAGCACGGTTCCCGTCGGAACCGCGGCCCGGGTGCGCGGCATCATCGGCGAAGAACTTGCCCGGCGTGGCCTTTCCATCGATTTCGACGTCGCTTCGAACCCCGAATTCCTCAAGGAAGGGAACGCCATCGAAGACTTTATGCGGCCCGACCGCGTGGTGGTGGGAGCCGATTCGGAACGCGCCAGGGAGTTGATGACCAAACTCTACAAACCGCTGTTGTTAAGCAATTTTCGGGTGTTGTTCATGGACGTCCCTTCGGCCGAAATGACCAAATACGCCGCCAACGCCATGCTGGCCACCCGGATCAGCTTCATGAACGACATTGCCAACCTGTGCGGAACCGTGGGGGCCGACGTCAACATGGTGCGCAAGGGAATAGGGGCCGACTCGCGCATCGGCAACAAATTTCTTTATCCCGGGTGCGGGTATGGGGGATCGTGTTTCCCGAAAGATATCCGCGCGCTGATCCAGACCGCCGCCGAAAACGACTGCCGGCTCGAACTGCTCGAAGCGGTCGAGCGGGTCAACCAGCGGCAGAAGCAGGTATTGTTCCAACACCTCAAGCGCCATTTCGGCTCGGAAGAGGCGCTGCGCGGCAAAAAGGTGGCCGTGTGGGGATTGGCCTTCAAGCCCGGCACCGACGACATCCGCGAGGCGCCCGCCCTTTACCTGATCGACCGCCTGCTGCAGGCGGGCTGCGTCGTTACGGTCTACGATCCCGTGGCCATGCCCGAAACCCGCAAAGTGCTTGGAGGCCAAGTTGCCTACGCCCACGACATTTACGAGGCCGTTCTCGACGCCGACGCGCTGGTGCTGGTTACCGAGTGGAAAGAGTTCCGGATTCCCCAATGGGAGGTGATCCGCCGTTCGATGCGCCAACCCCTGGTGCTGGACGGACGGAACGTGTTCGACCGCGCCGAGTTGGAAGCGCAGGGATTCACCTACCACGGCATCGGCGTATAGTCGTTTCGGGTAAGGCGCCCTCCTCCTTCGCCTCCGTCCCCCTGTTCTCTTGGGGAAAAGTGAGGAAAAAGAGTTATCTTTGGGAAAACCAATCGAGTTATGTACGCCATTCTGCAAGAGTGTCCGCTGTTTCGGGGCTTGTCGTCCCTGCAAATCGAAGCCCTGCTCGCCAAAGCATCGTACGTGGTGAACCGCTACGCCGAGGGAGAATTGATCGCCCGGCGCGATACGGTCTATTCCGGCCTGATGATTATCCTGAGCGGCTCGGCCCGGGGCGAAATTACGCAGGCCAACGGCCGCAGGCGGATTATCGACAACATTCCGGCCCCGCAACTGATCGCCCCCGCTTTCCTGTTCGGCGGGTACAACCGCCTCCCCATCGATGTGGTGGCCAATGAAGACGTTACCCTGCTGACCCTCCACCGGGGAGGGCTGTTCGAGATGATGCAGGACAACACGCTGGTATTGTCCAACTTCATCGACATCATTTCGAACCGTGCCAACTTCTTTTCGCGGAAAATTTACGCGCTTTCCGTGTTGATGCTCACCGAAAAGCTGGCCGCCCTGCTGCTTGCCGAGGCGGGTGAGCGGAACGAGGCGCAGATCGACATCTCGAAACTGGCCGACCGGCTCGACGTAACCCGCAATGCGCTGGAACAGACCCTCGACGAACTCCAGAAACGGGGCTGGATCGCCCTGCGGGGAGGCCACGTAACCTTCCGGAACCGTCCGGCCCTGGCCATGGCCGCCGGACAATAACCGCGGGCGGGGATGCAATTTTTGGAAACCCTGCACCACGGATTGACCCGTTGGACAAACCGCCTCTCCGAACGGCAGTTGCTGATGCTGCTCTCGGTGGTGGTGGGCGTGGGCGCCGGCATTGCAGGCTACCTGCTGCACGAATGCATCCACGGCATCAAGAATCTGTTGACCTCGTGGAGCGCCGTCGATTCGGCCAACTACTGGTACCTGCTTTATCCCACCATCGGGATCATCATCACCGTGCTGTTCGTGCGCTACTGGGTCAAGGACGACATCAGCCACGGGGTAACCCGCATCTTCTACGCCATTTCGCGCAAAGAGTCGCGCCTTAAACCCCACAACACCTACACCTCGCTGCTGGCCAGTTCGGCCACCATCGGGTTCGGCGGATCGGTCGGCGCCGAGGCCCCCATCGTGCTTACGGGGGCGGCCATCGGATCCACCATCGGGCAGTTCATGCGGCTCAACTACCGCTACATCACCCTGTTGCTGGGGTGCGGCGCCGGAGCGGCCATCGCGGCGGTCTACAAGGCCCCCATCGCCGGTTTTGTGTTTGTGATCGAGGTGTTGATGCTCGAACTCACCTTTACCTCGGTGGTTCCTCTGCTGCTGGCCTCGGTAGTGGCCACCACCACCACCTATTTCCTGGTGGGACTCGACCCCTTCTTTGCCGGCATCACCCCCGTGTTCCACCTGCGCGACATCCCGTTCTACGCCGCTCTGGGCGTGGTGGGCGGAGCCGTCTCGTTCGGGTTCTCGAAACTCTCCATGGGCCTCGAAGCCCGGGTGAAACGCATCTCCCGGCAGGCCTTCCGCGTACTGGCAGGAGGCAGTTTGCTGGGGCTGTTGATCTTCCTCTTTCCCCCGCTGTACGGCGAAGGGTACGACTCGATCACCCAGTTGCTGACGGGCAATGGCGACGCGGTGTTCGACCAGTCGCTCTTTTACGAATGGCGGAACGAGTTTTGGATGATCGCCCTCTACATCGGCGCCATGCTGCTCTTCAAGGTAGTGGCGATGACCCTGACCAACGCCTCGGGCGGGGTGGGGGGAACCTTCGCCCCCTCGCTCTTTGTGGGGGCCATGAGCGGCTACCTGTTCGCCATTGTGTCCAACCACCTGTTCGGAGCCGCCCTGTCGCCCGTGAGCTTCACGCTGGTTGGCATGGCCGCCGTGATGGGCGGCGTGATGAAAGCCCCCATTACCTCCATGTTCCTGGTGGCCGAACTCACCGGCGGATTCGCCCTGTTCCTGCCCCTGATGCTTACCAGCGCCGTTTCGTTCGCCGTAAGCTACTACTTCGAGCCGTACTCCATCTACACGCAGCGGTTGGCGGCCCGCGGAGAACTGCTCACCCACAACAAGGACGAAAACACCATGCAGTTTCTGCGGGTGGCCGAACTGGTGGAATACGACTTCGAAACCGTTCCGCTCAACGGCAAGCTGCGCCACGTGATCCGCGCCGTGGAACACACCAAGCGTAACCTGTTTCCGGTGGTCGATCCCAAGGGCGTTTTGCAGGGGGTGATCACCCTCGACGATGTGCGGCCCGACCTGTTCGACGCCTCGAAATACAACACCGTGCCGCTGACCGACTACATGTCCGCCCCGCCCGAACGGATCACCCTCGACGAACCGATCAAAAGCGTGATGGAGAAATTTGAACAAACCCGGGCATGGAATTTGCCCGTGGTAACCGAGGCGGGCGGCTACCTCGGCTTTGTTTCGAAGTCGAAGCTGCTGACCGCCTACCGCGAACATCTCAGCCACATGAGCGAAGAGTAACTTTTTAAACTTTCCCACGTTTTAACACTCCAACAGAAACAAATTAAATCACCATGAAAAAGATCCTCCTTTTGGCCGCTGCGGCGCTGATTTCAACGGCCGCTACCGCCCAAACCAAATTCCTTGAAACCTCGTTTGCCGCCGTTGCCAAAGAGGCGACAGCAGGCAAAAAACTGATATTCATGGACATCTACACCACTTGGTGCGGCCCGTGCAAATACCTTACCGCCAATATCTTTCCCGCTCAATCGGTGGGTGATTACATGAACGCCACCTTTGTGAACACCAAGTTCGACGCCGAAAAAGGCGAAGGGATCGCCCTTGCCCAAAAGTACAAAGTAACGGCCTATCCTACTATGTTGATTCTCAATACAAAGGGAGAAGAATTGGGCCGTCTGGTCGGCGGGAGCCAAACCCCCGACGAATTCCTCAAACGGGTGAAGGACGAGGTGGCCAAGGTCAACGCGAAGCAGTAAGTACGCAACCCCGCTGAAAAAAGGCCCTTTCGGGGGCCTTTTTCGTATGTTCACCGGCGAATCGATCCAGGAACTTGCCCATGCCTGCGGCTTCACCGCTGTGGGATGGGTGCCGTTCGAGTTGCAGGAACTCGAACGCGAACGCCTTGCCGGATGGATTGCCGCCGGCCGCCACGGACGGATGGCCTACCTGGAGCGGTCGCTCCCCCACCGGCACGATGCCCGCGCCCTCTTCCCCGAGGTGCAGAGCGTGGTGGCGGTGTTGAGCAGCTACAAACGCACGCCCGACGACGAGGCCCGCTGTCTGCACGAACCGTTCGTTGCCCGCTACGCCTGGGGTGAAGACTACCATGCGTGGATGAAAAGCCGCCTCCGGCAGATGCTCCGGCAGCTCCAACAGCAAAATCCGGCAGTACGGGGACGGGCGGTGGTCGACAGCGCTCCCACCTTTGAGCGGGCGTGGGCCGTGCGGGCCGGATTGGGCTGGGTGGGGCGCAGTTCGCTGCTGATCCACCCCCTTTACGGCAGTTACACGAACCTTGGGCTGTTGCTGCTGAATATTCCCTGCCCCGAGCCTCCGGCCGATCCGGTGGAGAACCGCTGCGGGGCTTGTCGGCGGTGCGTGGAGGCCTGTCCCACGGGAGCCATCTGCGCCGATTCGCCCACGATCGACGCCCGCCGCTGCATCGCCTATCAAACCCTGTCGCTTTCCGGAGGGCCGGAGGAGTCTTTCCGCCCGTTGCTCGGCGGCCGGATATTCGGCTGCGACGCCTGCCTGGAGGCCTGTCCTTACAACGAAAAAGCGCCTACGGGCCATCACCGGCCCGTTCGAGAGGGGCGGATAGCGGAAATTCGGACGCGAACGGGAAACGGCCCCAAATAAGGGCCCGGCAGGTCATGCCTGCTCCGAAGAGCGCCCCGGCGGCCTCAAAAAGTCAGCGGAATGAATTAGGGCCGGTGGGTCTTGAAGGTGTAGAACCGCTGCGCCACGTAGCTGAAAATCACCGTAACCAGCTGGATCATCACGTACGACAGGGTGGGGTAGAAGTCCCACACTTTAATCAGCAGGTGCAGCCCGGCGTAGTTGATGAGCAGGTTTACGGCCACCACCTGGGCGTAGCGGAAAAGTTGCCTGCGGCCCCGCACCTGGCTGGTGCCGAAGGCTACCGTGCGAACCAGGTAGAACCCCGTGAAAAAGGTGATCGCAAAGGTGATCAGAAAGGCGAGGATCGGGGCCGTAACGATGCCGAAATAGACCTTTTCGCTGGCGTCGCCCCACCAGTTCCCCATCGGGAAGTTGAAGATAAACCAGTAGAGTACCGATCCGAAGAGCAGGTTGAGGCCACCCACGGCTCCGTAGCGAAAGGTTTCGCGCGGGATGAACCTCAGGGGCTTGAGGTAGAAAAGGTCGACAATCCGGATCAACAGGGAATTCACGCCCGCAAAGGTAGCTTTTTTCGGGACGCGAGGTTAGGCCTGTCCGCCTCCGAAACCGATGATCGGGGGCGCCTCGGGGGTGTGGGTCTTGATTTCGCCGACCATCGCTTCGTAGCGCGCCACATTCTCCTGAAGCGAGATCAGGAGCCGTTTGGCGTGTTCGGGGGTGAGGATCACGCGGCTCTTGACGTGCGCTTTGGGCATCCCGGGCATCATTTGAATAAAGTCGAGTACGAATTCCGAGGTCGAGTGCGAGATGATGGCCAGGTTGGCATATACGCCGCCTGCGACGGCTTCGCTGAGTTCGATGTCGAGTTCTACTTTTTGGTCGGTCATAGGGGAAGGTGTAAATCTGATCCAACAAAGATAGCGGCCCCATGCGCCAATAGCTGCTCCGTTCCGCGCTTTGTATCAACAATGAACCAACAAGGCGTACCGCATGCCCGAAAAGGCAGGCCGGAAAGCACACAAAGAAGGGAGGGGGGAAATGCGGAAAAATTACTTCTTGGGCAGACGTTGCTGCAGGGCGAACATTTCGTCGCGGTAGCGGGCTGCGGCCAGGAAATCGAGGTTGCGGGCCGCCTCTTCCATCAGGCCCCGCGCTTGCGCAATAGCGTTCTCCAGGTCGGCCGCCGAGATGTAGTCCACCACCGGATCGGCCACCAGCGACAGCGGCGTGTCCAGTTCGTACCGCACGCCCCCTTGAGCGCCGGCACCCTGCGGACTCCGGCCGCCAAGGGTCGTTTTGCTCATTTTGGTTACGGCCCGCGGCGTAAGGCCGTGTTGCAGGTTGTAGGTCATCTGTTTCTCGCGCCGCCGCTCGGTTTCGTCGATCGTTTGGCGCATCGAATCGGTGATCTTGTCGGCGTACATGATCACCCGCCCCTCCAGGTGGCGCGCCGCCCGTCCCGCCGTTTGGGTCAACGACCGCGCCGACCGCAGGAACCCTTCTTTGTCGGCGTCCAGGATTGCTACCAGCGACACCTCGGGCAGGTCCAGCCCCTCGCGCAACAGATTCACACCCACCAGCACGTCGAAGCGGCCCGCCCGCAGGTCGTCCATGATCTCGATACGTTCCAGCGTGTCGACATCCGAATGGATGTACCGGCAGCGGATGCCGGTCTTTTCGAGGTAGCGGGTCAGCTCCTCGGCCATCCGTTTGGTGAGGGTGGTTACCAGCACCCGCTGATCCTTTTCGGCCCGCAGCTCGATCTCGCCCAGCAGGTTGTCGATCTGGTCGGCCGTGGGGCGCACCTCGATCTCGGGATCCAGCAGCCCCGTAGGCCGGATCACCTGTTCGGCCACCACCCCCTCGCTTTTGGCCAGCTCGTAGTCGGCCGGCGTGGCGCTCACATAGAGAGCCTGAGGGATTATTTGTTCGAACTCTTCGAACTTCAGGGGGCGGTTGTCGATGGCCGCCGGCAGCCGGAAGCCGTACTCCACCAGGTTTTTCTTACGGGCCGCATCGCCGCCGTACATGGCGCGGATTTGCGGAATGGTTACGTGGCTCTCGTCCACGATCAGTAGAAAATCCTTCGGAAAGTAGTCCAGCAGGCAGAAGGGGCGGGTACCCGGCGCGCGGCCGTCGAAGTAACGCGAGTAATTTTCGATCCCCGAGCAGTATCCCAGCTCTTTGATCATCTCCAGGTCGTACTCGACCCGCTGTTTGAGCCGCTTGGCGTACTGCTCTTCGCCCCGGCCGACGAAAAAGTCGTACTGAGCCGAAAGATCGTGCTGGATCTGCTTGACGGCGAGGTTGATCCGTTCGCGGGTGGTAACGAAAATGTTGGCCGGATAGATGGTTACGCGGTCGAGCCGCGCGATGCGTTGGCCCGTCGTGGGGTCGATCTGGTGGATCTCCTCCACCGTGTCGTCCCACTGCACAATGCGGTAGGCCTTGTCGCCGTAGGCAACGTGGATGTCCACCGTGTCGCCGCTCACGCGAAAACTGCCCCGGGCAAAGGCCAGGTCGTCGCGGGCGTACAGGCCGTCCACCAGGCTGTAAAGCAATTTTTGTCGGGGAAAGATTTCTCCCTGCCGGATTTCGACCGTGTTGGCGTGAAAATCCTCGGGATTGCCGATGCCGTAAAGGCACGAAACCGAGCTCACCACCACGATGTCGCTTCGGCCCGAAAGGAGTGACGAGGTGGTGCTCAGGCGCAGCTTCTCGATCTCGTCGTTGATCGAAAGATCTTTCTCGATGTAGGTGTCCGAGGTGGGCAGGTAGGCCTCGGGCTGGTAGTAGTCGTAGTAGGAGACGAAATACTCGACGGCGTTGTTGGGGAAGAAGCTCCGGAATTCGCCGTAGAGCTGCGCCGCCAGCGTCTTGTTGTGGCTCAGCACCAGGGTGGGCCGCCCCAGGTGGGCGATCACGTTGGCCATCGTAAAGGTTTTGCCCGATCCCGTTACTCCCAGCAGGGTGTTGTGCCGCACGCCGCGGTCGAGCGAATCGTTCAACTGCGCGATTGCCTCGGGCTGGTCGCCCGTGGGAGTAAAGTCGGCGTGTAGTTCGAAGTCCATCGTTGACAAAAATTGCCCAAAGTTCCTCACAAAAGTATACTTTTGTGACACAATCTACAATCACCCATTTGTTATGAAAAAAGCATTGTTCGGTTGCCTGCTCGGAGTGTTCGCGGTTTCGGCCACGGCCCAGCAGGAGAAGCCGACCCTCAAATTCGGCGGTCGGGTCGAAATGATCGGCGCCGTGGACACCTACGTTTCGAAAACCAAAAACAACGGCCTCTATTACTTCTACCCCCTGGCTCCCGACTTCAGCCCCTCGGGGAAAGACCTCAATTTCAGCCCGTCGGCCCACTTGGGCGTGGCCTCGTCGCGGTTGAACGCCACGCTGCAAGTGCCTGATATATTGGGCGGAGTGGGGCGCGGTTTTGTCGAAACCGACTTCATGGGAACCTCCGACGCCACCTTCAGCATGATCCGCCTGCGCCACGCCTACATGGCCGTTGCCTGGGAGGGCAGCGAACTGCTGCTGGGGCAAACCGACCACCTGTCCATTGCCACCGAACTGGGCCCCAACACGGTCTCCTACGCGGGAGGGAGCCCGATCAACCCGCTTTGCCGGATGCCCCAGATCCGTTACACGCAACAACTGGGCGATCAGTTGAAGTTGTCGATGGCCGCCGGATTCTTCACGGGCGCGCAGCGGGTGGCGCAGGAGAACGGCCTGTTGCCCGACCTGCAGGTGAAATTCTCGTGGGGCGATCCCAAACAGCTCTTTTTCGGCATAGGGGCCGGCTACAAGTCGATCCGCCCCCGCACCGTTACCGCGGCGGACGAACCCACCTACCGTCGCGTGGGAGCGTTCAATGCCGAGGCCTTTGCCGGCTACGTGTTCGATAAAGGTTACACCCTGCGGCTCTACGGAATCTGGGGACAAGACCTCTCGCAACTCTCGATGATGGGCGGATACGCCCCCCTGAAGGACGACACACGCGACGATTACGATTATTCGACCATCGGAACGGTGGCCGGGTGGCTCGACTTCGACACCCCCCTGTTCCACGGTTTTCAGGGCGGTCTCTTTTTGGGGATCGAACGGAACCTTGGCTCCCAGGAGGATGTCGACCTCACGCGGGCCGTGCTTCCCGAGCAGGGCGTCAACTTCATCTCGCGCGTCGCACCCCGGGCCTGGTTTCACCACAAAAACCTCTCGTTCGGCCTGGAATACATGTACAGCATGGCGGGTTGGGCGCAGGCATTCGACGATCAATACCGGCCTGAAGGCGAAACGCTGAATACGTTCGACCACCGGGTAACCCTGCTGGCAAGGTTCAAATTTTAGGGAACTTACGCGGAATTTTGCAAGAATTTTCTATCTTTATCCCGAACATTGTGCTAACCCTTTTAAAATTCCTATGAAAAAATTAGCTCTTCTTTGCCTGGTCTGCTTCGGAATGATCGCTTGCGGGGACGATCCCCAGGGACCTCCTCCGCCTCCGCCTCCGCCTCCCATTCCGGAAGGAACCCTGCCGGTGGTTTTCCACGTACTGTACGAAACGGAGAGCAACGCGCAACAAAACCCCAGTCAGTTCACCATCAACACGCAGTTCAACAAATTGAACCAGTTCTACGCCGCCACGCTGTTCCCCGCTGCGGGCAGCACCGCGATCGATGTTACGTTCACGCTGGCCACCCACGACCCCAATGGAACTGCGTTGGCCGAACCCGGTATCCACAGGGTCCAGTACCCGGGTTCCGTCGGCATGAATGCGGGGAACTTCCTGACGAGAGAATCCAACAACAGCGTTAAGAACAAGCCCATTTTCTGGAACCCCAATCGTTACATCAACGTGTGGATATTCGGATTCTCCGAGGCCGAGGCCACCGTAGGAGGAATATCGGTACTCCCCTATTCGACTTCGGGGCACGGAATACCGGGCCTTCCGACTGCCGATCAGTACCTTACCTCCCTCCCGACCACCATGTGGGGCCTGTGCTTGAATAACAGCTATTTCTCGGCAGGCGAAAGTTATCTTACGTTTGTCCACGAGATGGGGCATTACCTGGGGCTGTTCCATGCCTTTGGCGAGGGGAGCAAGGCGAATTGCGCCGCCTATCCCAGCGATAACGGCGACGATTACTGCTCCGACACCCCCAAGTACGACCGGCCTGCCTACCAGATCCATTTTGATGCGACGATAGCCACTCACGGAAATGTCTTGCCCCCAGATATTTACAACGAGCTCTTCACGCGGACTCCCTGCGACGGCGACCCCGTCTACCGCTCGACCAATGTGATGGACTACTACATGAGCGACCGCAACAAATTCACGCCGGAACAAGCCGCCCGGGTGGTTCAGGTGATGGACTATTCGCCGCTGATTCCCCGCTCGCCCGCCGCCGCGACCGATTTGGTGAAGAGCGTTTCGGAGATTCCGCTCGGACCCGCTCCCGACCCCGTGATCATCGTCTGCCCGCCCATGGGGCCGACTGTCCAGGTACAGCAATAGCCGCTTTCTTTATTAGAACGTGCCGCCATGTTGCGGCACGTTTTGTATCTCCTCTCCGTGTTGTGGAGCGACCCTCTTTTGAAAATCTGCGACTCCGCAACAAGGGACGGAGAATACCGTTGACTGCAGGGTAAATCTGCCGACAGGGCTCAAATTGAGGGGAATTCGTGCGGGATTTTGTAGAAAAGGTCTATCTTTACCTCCAGGCAACCCACCAACTCCCTAAATTACCATGAAAAAAATCGCTCTTCTTTGCCTGGTCTGTTTTGGAATGGTGGCTTGCGGGGATGATCCCCAGGGTCCTCCTCCCCCGCCCATTGAAGAAGGTACCCTGCCGGTGATCATTCACGTATTGTACGAAACAGAGAGCGACGGGCTGCAAAACCCCAGTCAATCCATCATCAATACGCAGTTCGGCAAGTTAAACCAGTTCTACGCCGGCACGCTGTTCCCCGCTGCGGGAAGCTCCCCGATTGATATTACGTTCGTGTTGGCCACGCACGATCCCGACGGGCATCGATTGACCGAACCCGGCATCCACCGGGTCCAGTATGCAGGTTCGGCCAGTATGAGTTCGCAGGATTTCTTACAGTCAAGTCACAGCGACGCCAAAAACAGGCCGATTTTCTGGGATCCAAACCGCTATATCAATGTATGGATATTCGGAATTTCGGATGATGCAGGGGGGAGGTCGGTGTACTCCTATGTAACGTCGTCGCACGCAATTCCGGGCCTTAGAATTGCCGACCAATACCTTACCTCCCTTCCTTATAATATGCACGGAATGTGTTTGAGTAACGTTTCTTTCCAGACGGACTACGGCGTGACTACGTTTGTTCACGAGATGGGGCATTACCTGGGACTGTACCATGCTTTCGGCGAAAGAAGCCAGGCGAGTTGCACCGACTATCCCCGCGACTCCGACGATGATTTCTGCTCCGATACCCCTAAATACGACCGAATTTCCTACCAGGCCCATTACGATGCGATTAGATCTTCTCACGGTGGCGGCATGCCTTACGATGTCTATCAGGAGCTCTTTATGCGGACTCCCTGCGACGGCGATCCCGTTTACCGCTCTTCCAATGTGATGGACTATTACATGAGCGATTACACCAACTTCACGGCGCAGCAGGCCGCCCGGATAACTCAGGTAATCGACTATTCGCCGCTGATTCCCCGCCCTGCCGCCGTTGCGGCCGATTTGGTGAAGAGCGTTTCGGAGGTGCCGCTTGGCCCGGCCCCCGAGCCCTTGATTACCGATTGTTCGCGCGTGGCGCCAAACGTCCAGATACGACCATAACCTCTTTTTGTAACGTGCCGCCATGTTGCGGCACGTTTTTTTAATTTTTCCACGCTATGAAACGAAACCCTTTTTACGGAATGCTACTGGCACTCTTTGCGGCAACGGGAGTCGCCGGGGGGAATAGCCCCGCGCCCCAACCTCCGAAAAATCTGCCCCCCGCGGCCAGCAGCAAGGATTTTCCCGTTCGGGGAACCTTCAATGTGGCGAACAAACAAGGCGACTTGGAATTTTTAGGCACAAACGCTCGGCCTGACACCACGTTTCGAATTTCCGTCGAAATTCTGGATGCTACGGGGCAACCCGTTGCACGGTTCAAACAGGTGGTGTTGAAACCCTACAAGACGTTCCGGATTCCTGCGGGTCGCAAACGCCCTTTCCAGAACAACGACGAGGTGATCCTGCGCCTGCCCGACGGCCGGTTCGAAGTGTGGCCATGCCGCATGTACGCCTACTGATCAAACGAAAGCAGCGCGGGGAACTCCCCGCGCTGCTTTCGTTTGAGCCACAAGCCAGGCTCGAACTGGCGACCTTTTCGTTACGAATGAAATGCTCTACCGACTGAGCTATTGTGGCAAACAGGCGGTGCAAAGATAGGAAATATTTGGTTTTCGGGGCGTTGTTTTCCGCACAACCGCCACCCGGCCTCAAAGCAAAACCTGAGTGAGGCGCATACAAAACGAAAGGGCCCGCCACGACGGCAGGCCCTTTCTGTCTTGAACGAGAACAGAGATGGGGCTATTGAGCCGGGCCCGTGAAGACCTGGTTCCAGTCGTTTTTCATGTCCACGATGGTCCATCCTTTTTGTTGCCCCTCCACGAGGGCCTTGCGCAGGGTGCCGATGGTCGAAAGGCTGTCGTAGGCATACTCGCGTTCGGCGTCGGTGTGGTGCAGCAACAGGCACAGGCTGGGGTAGGAATTGCCCGAGGCGTACTGGAGCATTTGCAGGTCTCCGTCCGAATTGCCGAAGGCCAGCACGGGGCGTTTCCCGATGAGCTGTTCAATGCCTACCGGTTTGCCCACGTTGTCGTTGTTGTGCCAGATTTCGGGGAGATAAGCCACCTGATAATGGCCTCCTTCGGCTACGAACGCTCCCTTGAGCATGGTGCCGACCACCTGTTGCGGCGGAATGCCGTAGGCCGGATCGCTGAACTGGCGGATAAAGGCCGACGAGCCGCCCGAAACGATGTAGGTCGTGAATCCGTTTTCGCGCAGGTAGTCGAGCAGTTCGACCATGGGCCGGTAGGTCAGCTCGGTATACTTGGCCCGAAAACGCGGATGCACGGCCGTGTCCAGCCACGCGCGGGCGTTTTCGGCAAAGGCCTCGGCCTCGGTGGCGTGGGTCAATACAAAGGCGGTTTCGATCCCCTTTTCGGGGTCTTTGGCCAGAAGCGCCTGGTCGGTCAGGGCTTTCAGTTCCGGTTTTGTGGCCAGCTCCGGATGGGCGGCCAGGAGGCTTTCGGCGGCTTTGAGCGAATAGACCATCTCGAAATAGAGGGGCTGTTCGCACCACAGCGTTCCGTCGTTGTCGAAAACGGCGATCCGGTCAGCTTCGGGGATGAATTCTTCGCCGCCGGGCTGGGTTACGCGGGTTACGTAGCCGACGATGGACTCTTTGGCGGGGCCGTCGTTCCACGAGGTCAGGGGCTGTTTTTCAGGCGTCCGGGCGGGTTGGCATCCGCTCAGTGTCCACAGGATGGCCACGGCGACCAGGGCGCAAATAGAGAGTAAGACGGGGCGTTTCATAACGGTTAATCGGATTAAGGGTCGGGGAAAAAGGCCGCCGACCGGTCGCGGCGGCCTTTCGACCCCGGGGGGTTACTTTTTCTGCGAAGCGGCGGGCTGTCCCGATTCCATCGACTTGGGAAGCATCCGGTTCTCGTAGTTTTCCAGGGCGCGGGTAGCCTTGATTTTGGTCTTTTCCTGTTCCATGATCGTGGAGGGAACGAAACTGGGCGGGAAGGAGCGCGGCGGGAATTTGTCGAACGATTCCACGAAAGCCACCACGTCGGCCATCGATCCGTATACGGCTCCGATTTGGTTCAGGGTCCAGTCCCAGTAAGTGTTCGAGGTGATGTCGGCGCGTTCGAAGGGGTCCTGCATCAGGTTGAAGGTTTTTTGCATGCGCAGCTTGGTGAAGGGTTCGGCCCACACGCCCATGGTTCCTTCCAGGCGTTGTTCGGCGTACACGTACTTCATGTGGCCTTTGCGCAGCCCTACCAGCATGCCGTCGTCGTCCGAGTAGAAGAACAGGTCGCGGGCGCTTTTCACGCCGTTGTTGTTGGCGGCCGATCCGGTTACGCTGGTCAGGAATTTGGTTTGGTCATACCCGTCCAGGTGTACCTTGTAGGTCTTGCCGTTGTAGGTGTAGCCCGTCAGGCATTTTTCCGCAACCTTGGCATCGCCGGCGACGTTGCACAGGGTGGGAATCCAGTCGTTGTGGGCCATCAGTTCGTTGGTTACGGTTCCGGCGGCGATGTGGCCGGGCCAGCGTGCCAGGCAGGGAACGCGGAAAGCGCCCTCCCAGTTGGTGTTCTTTTCCGAACGGAACCAGGTCATGGCGCCGTCGGGCCAGCTGTTCATGTGCGGGCCGTTGTCCGAGGTGTAGACCACAATGGTGTTGTCGGCGATGCCCAGTTTGTCGAGGGCGTTGAGGATGTCGCCGATGGTCAGGTCGTGTTCGATCATTCCGTCGATGTACTCGCTGTCGCCGTACTGGTAAACGCCGCGGTGTTCTGCGCGAACGTGGGTGCGCAGGTGCATGCGGGTCGAGTTGAACCAGCAGAAGAAGGGCTTGCCGGCCTCGGTTTGGCGGGTGATGAAGTCAATGGCGCGGGCCGAGGTTTCGTCGTCGATGGTCTCCATCCGTTTTTTGGTGAGCGGGCCGGTGTCTTTGATGACCTGCTTGCCGATCTTGCCGAAACGCGGGTCTACCGTCGGATCGTCCACGTTGGAGGCTTTGCAGTCCAGTACGCCGCGCGGGCCGAATTTGGCCAGGTAGGCGGGGTCTTTCGGATAGTCGGGCAGTTCGGGTTCCTCTTCGGCGTTCAGGTGGTAGAGGTTGCCGAAAAATTCGTCGAACCCGTTTACGGTGGGCAGGGTTTCGTTGCGGTCGCCCACGTGGTTTTTACCGAACTGACCGGTGGCATATCCCAGGCTTTTCATGAACGTACCGATGGTGGGGTCTTCCTGGCTGAGTCCCATGGGGGCCCCCGGGTAGCCCACCTTGGTCAGGCCGGTGCGGATGCCGTGCTGTCCGGTGAGGAAAGCGGCGCGCCCGGCGGTGCAGGACTGTTCGCCGTAGTAGTGCTGGAATTTGATCCCCTCTTTGGCCAAACGGTCGATGTTGGGGGTTTCGTAGCCCATCAACCCATTGCTGTAGGCGCTTATGTTGGTGATTCCGACGTCGTCTCCGAAAATGACCAGGATGTTCGGTTTTTCCGGTTTCTTCGGTTGCGCTTCGGCCTGTTGGGGCACCAGCGTCCCGGTAGCCAAAATGGCGCCGACGGCGGCAATCCGACCACAGTTTTTGAGTTGTTGAGTTAATCTCATGGTGTTAGGGTTAAGAGGTTGTAAATTGGTTTTTAGAGGGTTGCTATCGGGAGCGGGGATTTACCCCGGTTGTTGTACGGAGGCCAGGTAGTTCAGCACGGTTTCGGCCAGCAGGGAGTCGCGCAGGCGCGCCAACCCGTGGTTGGATTGCAGAAACGCTTTCAGTTCGGCGGTGGTGATCCCGTTGTCGGCGGCAATGGCGTCGAGGCGCTGGGTCAGTTCGAATTCCGAGGGTTCGAGGGCGTCCTGCCGGGCGATTTTTTTCAGGATCAGCATCAGTTTGGCGCGCTGGTAGGCTTGTTCGCACTCTTGCGAGTTGGGAACCTCGCCCGCGAGTTCGGAGTATTTCAATTCCTTTTCGATCAATGCCGGCGGGAGGTCCAGGGAGGTTCGTTCGAGCAGGCGCATCGAAATTTCGTCCAGCACCTCCGCCGGATCGGTGGCTTGCAATTGCAGGCGGGTGTAATCGGGCAGGTCGAATTCCGGCATGGCGATAAAGGTGGCCCGCAGATGGAGCTGCTCTCCTTTGCGGACGTCGCTTTCGAGGATCTCGATCGGCGTGGCGGCCTCGAGTCCGTGTTGTTCGAGCGCCTTGCGGAAGAAACGCGTTGAGGTCATCGCCAGAAAATCGGCCTCGATCTGAGTCTTGAACGAGGACATGGTAACGGCCGGAGGTACTTTGCCGGGCCGAAAGCCGCGCACGGGGAGGTGCGCGTAACGTTTCAGCAGGTCGTTGTACTCTTGGGCAACAGCCTCCCAGGGGATGGTCAGCAGCAGCTCTTTTTCGTAGGCGTCGAGGTGGTTGAGCGTTATTTCCATACCGGTTCGTTTGAGGTGAAATGCAACGGAGGTACATCGTCGGCCACTTCGTACCCCAGGCGATGCACGATCTTGCGGATGTGGGGGTCGATGTGGCTGAAATAGCGGTAAAGGCCCTGACACAGGTAGTTCAGGCCCGGTTCGCCCTGGGCGGTTTTCAGCAGGCGGTTTTTGGGGCATTCGCCCGAACAGGCGAACAGGTAGCGGCACGAACGGCATTTGCCGGGCAACGAACGGTCTTTGTTGTAGCCAAAGTGTTCCTGCCCTTCCGAAAGGGCCATTTCGACCAGCGGGGTCTGGTTTACGTTGCCCAGTTTGTATTCGGGATAGACGTAGTGGTCGCAGGCGAACAGGTCGCCGTTGTGTTCCACGGCCAGTCCCTTGCCGCAGATGGGCGAGAAGATGCACAGCGGAGAGGGCCGCCCCATCCACTGCTCGACGGCGCTGTCGAAAAAGGGAACATAGACGCTCCCGAAGTCGTTGTGGCGCCACTCGTCGAATACCCGGATCAGGAAGTTGCCGTAAGCCTCGGGCGACACCGACCAGGGGGTTACGAACGAATCGGGGTGGGCGGGATCGATGCGGGGCGAATTTTCGATGGGCATCTGCTCCTTCGGCCAGTATTGCGGGGCGGTGGTGGTGAACGAACGGGGTTCGACAATCGGGATGAATTGCATCTGCTTGCTGCCCACCACATCGCGCAGAAAACGGTAAACCTCAACGGGTTGTTCGGCGTTCAGGTTGTTCACCACGGTCAGGGTGGCAAAGCGGACGTTGTGTTTGCGCAACAGTTTCGCGGCGTTCAACACCTGCTGGAACGAACCGCGCCCGTCTTTGTAGGTGCGGTAACGGTCGTGCAGGGGTTGCGGGCCGTCGATGCTCAGGCCGACCAAAAAATTGTTCTCGCGCAGGAACGAACACCACTCGCCGTTGAGCAGCGTGCCGTTGGTTTGCAGGTCGTTTTCGATGGATACGTGAGGCGGCGCGTACTTTTTTTGCAGCGCAACCACCTGCTTGAAAAAATCCAGCCCGCGGAGCGACGGTTCGCCGCCCTGCCACGAGAAGACGATTTGGCGGGTATTTTGTTGCCGGATGTACTGGCGAATAAAGTTTTCGAGGGTCTGATCGGACATCTGCCACCGGCTGTCGGTCGACAGCAGTTGTTCCTTGCCCAGGTAGTAGCAGTAGTCGCAGCCGAGGTTGCAGACCGGGCCGGTGGCCTTGATCATCACGTGCATGCGTACCAGGGGCTTGCCGCGGAAAAGTTTTTCGGTAACCGGAGAGGGAGTCGCCATGGGGTGCTGCAGGGGTTATTAGGGGTCGGTCGCGGTTCGCCGCTCGATGAAAAGGCGAACTGTCGGTCGTTGCCGCAGGGCGAAAACCGTAACAAACCAGCAGCAAATAGCATACCAAAGGAAGAAAAAACGACAAAACGTCGCGCCCTCGGAAAACGCGCTCTTCCAGCGGTTGGGTTTGCTCCGGAGAGTGGCGTAACGAGGATGTCAAATTTTCGGTTGCACGCGGAAAAATAGACATTTACCTTTGCAGACAGAACAAGTACGACGCAGCGTTTTCAGATGGCAACCTATTTTCAATACGGAGAAGAAGCCCTTGCACACCTTAGAAAGGCGGACAAGCGATTGGCCGCTGTCATCGACCGTATCGGCCGGGTGGAGCGGGCGGTCGATCCCGACCTTTTTTCCGCCCTTGTGCATTCCATTGTCGGGCAGCAAATTTCGACCAAGGCGCACACGACCATCTGGAACCGGATGCGTACGGAGTTGGGCGAGATCACCCCCGAGGCCCTCGACCGCCTGCCGTTGGAGGCGTTGCAGAAGTTCGGCATCTCGTTCAGAAAAGCGGCCTATATCAAGTCGGCCGCAGGGAAAATCGCGTCGAACGAATTCGATATCGACTCGCTGCACTCGCTGCCGGACGAGGAGGTCTGCGCCAAACTGGTCCAATTGGACGGTGTCGGCCCATGGACCGCCGAAATGTTGATGCTGTTTTCCATGCAGCGCCCCAATGTGTTGAGCTACGGCGACCTGGCCATCGTCCGGGGATTGCGGATGGTGTACCGCCACCGGAGGATCGACCGGACGAAATTCGACAAATATCGGAAACGCTACGCTCCTTATGCCTCGGTTGCCAGCCTGTACTTATGGGCGGTTGCCGGCGGCGCCGTCGAGGGGATGAAGGATTGCGCGCCTAAAAAACAAAAACCGTAAACGACATGGAAACCGAAAAGGAACGATTTTACAGGGCGTTCCTCGAAAGGGACGCCTCTTTCGAGGGCGTATTCGTGGTCGGAGTGAAAACGACCGGCATCTTTTGCCGTCCGACCTGTCCGGCGAGGCCCAAACCGGAAAATTGCGAATTCTTCCCCTCGGCAGCCGAGGCCATGCAGAACGGTTACAGGCCATGCAAAGTGTGCAAGCCGCTGGAAAAACAGGGATCCCCTCCGCCGGGCATCAAGCGGTTGCTGGCCTGTATGGACGAAAACCCCGCGGCCAAAATAACGGATGCCGGACTCAGCGACATGGGGTTGGAACCCAGCCAGGTGCGTCGGTGGTTTCTGAAGAATTACAGGCAAACGTTTCACGCCTATCAGCGGATGTACCGGGCCAACAACGCATTCCAGCGCATGCAGGCCGAGGAGAGCGTAACCGACGTTGCCGGAGATTCGGGCTACGACTCCCTGAGCGGGTTCGGCAGTATGTTCAAGGGCGTTATCGGCGCCTCGCCGCTGAAAAGCCGGAACAAACAGGTTGTCAATATCGCCTACGTCGAAACCCCCCTGGGCTTGATGATCGCCGGGGCGACCGACCGGGGGATCTGTATGTTCGAGTTTGCCGACTATAAGTTGATCGACCTGGAACTGAGGCAATTGGCCGATACGTTCCGGGCTCCGCTGGTGCAGGGCGACAATCCGCACTTCGCTCCGCTGCGCGAACAGCTGGGGCAGTATTTCAACGGGGAGCGGCGGGAATTCGACCTCCCGCTCGATTTGGCCGGCACCGAATTCCAGAAACAAGTATGGTTGGGCCTGCGGCAAGTGCCGTACGGCTGCACGACCACCTACGGAAAGCAGGCCGCATCGTTGGGCAGGCCCTCCTCGGTACGGGCCGTCGCCAACGCCAACGGGAAAAATAAGGTATCCATCATCCTGCCGTGCCACCGGATTATCGGGGCCGACGGCACGCTTACCGGCTACGGCGGCGGCATTTGGCGCAAGAAAAAACTGTTGGAGTTCGAGCGGGAAAATCTTGCGGCGAAACCCCAAAATGAATAACCCCCGACCTATTTTTGATAGGCCGGGGGCGGGTGCGTTCCTTTAGAGTTTTACAAATTCGACGCGGCGGTTCTTGGCCCGCCCCTCGTCCGTGTTGTTGTCGGCGATGGGATTGTTTTGGCCTTTTCCTGCCGCCTGCAGGCGGTCGGCGGTAACGCCCAATTCAACCAGCTTGTCCACTACGGCCTTGCTGCGGGCATCCGAAAGGGTTTGGTTCAGGGTGGCGTTTCCGGTCGCATCGGTGTGGCCTTCGACCGAGAATTTGAGCGACGGATTGTCTTTCATCAACTGGGCGATGCGGTTGATCTCGGTCATCGACTCGGGCTTGAGCGTGGATTTGCCCACGTCGAACGTAATGCCGTAGGTAACGATCTTGCCGTCGGTCAGCATGCGGTCGTAGAGCGGTACGGCTCCCTGGCATATGCGGAAATCCTTGATGGCGAAGGGTTGTTCGGGTTTGTGGGTTCCGTGGCAGCCGTATCGGAGTGCGATGCGCTTGGGTGCTTCCATGGACGGGATATTGATCCTCCGCTCGCCGTTGAAATAGAGCTTAAAGGCTCGTTTATTGAACGAAATGGCCACGTGGTTCCACTCGCGTTTGCGCAGAAGGGGGCCTGTATCCAGTTCACCCCGTCGGGGTTCCGGGTTGCCGGGCGCTTTATAGGTCCAATCCAAGCCTTGCCCCCCATACAAGCCGAACGTCACCGCGCAGATGTAGCCGTGGGACTCGAAGCTTTCGTTGTACAGATATATCTCATATTGACCCCATTGCTCGCCCGGATCGTCTATCAGGATATCGAACTCGATGGTGAACACATCGGGCAGGTAGGCGTTCATGTCCTTCATCAGGGGCAAGATCGTGGCTTTCGGGTCGACGTAGATCGAATTGCTGCCCTGGAACGAGGCGATCTCGGCCGATCCGTCGAACAGATCCCATTTGCTGGGGAACTCGCCGGACTGTTCGCTGGCCAGGTCGTCGGCGAAGATGAGCTCGTCGCCCGGCACAAAGTCGCTCTTGGCGTAGGCCGATTCGAGCGATTTGGGGGTCGGGGCGGCTTGCGGGGCCGACTGATCGTCGGTTGGCTGCCCTTCGGTCGCGGCCTGACCGCTCGTCCCCTTGCCGGTTACGGCGCCTTCCGCCGCGCCGAAGGCTCCGTCTACGGTTTTGTCGACGGTTTGGTCTACCTTTTCGGTGATCTTGCCTTCGGATTTCTGTCTTGCGCGGTCGATCGCTTTTTGGCCCACTTTTTCAAGCCAGCCCTGGGCGTGGATATCGCCCGCAATTCCCGCCGCAAAAAATAGCGAGAATGAAATGGTTACAAGTGCTTTCATGGTTTGCGGAGTTTATTTCATGTAAATAAGGCGCCAATCCCGTGCGTCGGGGATCGTGTAGCCCAGTACCTCAAAGGCTCCGTAGCGGTACTTGAGGCTTTTGGCATACTTCTGGACGATCTCCAGGCCGACGATCTGGTGGCCCATGGCTTCCCCTTTGTGGATGGCGGTGGGGTCGATGCGGGCGATTTCGTCGTATTTATCCTGCGTGTTCCGCCATAATTGCAGTTCGAGGTTGTGGGCCGCCTCGTATTCGCCTGCGGATTTGGACAAAGCGGGGCTCACCGCATTGCAATAAGCGGGGAAGTGCCTCATGCGCTTCGCTTGAAGGCTTTTCCGCATCGGTTCTTCGTTCATGCCGGTGTAGTCTTGCGGCTCTTCGATATGCATTTTTCGATCGAATTCGACCCAAGCGGGGCGGACGGTCTGCTGGTAAATCTGTGCCCTGTTCTTGTCTGCCGCCTGGGCTGCTTCGGAGGCACGGCGGAATAGTTCCGCGTTACCCTCGGCGATTTGTGTTGTCAGTTCGTGTACGCGGAGCTGCGTTGCATTCATGGGGGTACTTTTCACTCCGCCTCCGACCTTGCTTGCAGCTCCCGCCATCTGCATGGCCATCGACATTTGCTCTTCCTCCGAGGCGGTTTCCATTTTCTTGGCCATGGCGGCCATCTCTTCGAGGCTCATGCCGCTCTTGGCTTTCATTTTGGCGCTCACGGCGGCCTGTTGCTGTTCGTTGGTCATGTTTTGCAGCGCTGCGATCTCCGTCTTGGACATGTTCAGCGGATTTGACACGCTGCTTTTACTCTGCATCGCCGCTACCTCGGCCTTGGCCGCCGGCTCCAGCTTTTTGGCTTCGTCGCGGATCGACGCTATCATGCCGTCGATCCTGCGTACCGCGCCGTCCAGCGCGGCAAAGTACTGCCCGACTTTTACACTGTCTGTTTTGCAGACGGAGGTCGAGTCGGCGGCTCTCGGCACCTGTTTCCATAATTGTTCGGGGCTTTGTGCGGAGGCCTGCATGGCAAGCGTTCCGGCAAAGACGAGGATCAGCACTTTCGTGCGTATCCCTTGTGTGGGTGTGGGGACATTTTTCATAGCGATTCGTTGGGGGGTTAAGGGCCGTATAGTTGGCTGAGAATAGAATGCTTGAAAGAACCTACGCAGCGCCCGGCGGCGTGGCGGCTGTAGCCTGAGCTTTCCCCGACCTGCTGTCGGTTCGTAGGGAAAGAGGGGGAGAGAGATGGAGGGAGGAGGGGCGGTGGGTGAAAGACTACATTGCAAATATAGTCGTTAAAATAAAATAAACAACAGATCAATGCGCGATTTTTGGTAAAAATCTTCTGTTTCTGACGATCCGAAGAACGCTGATATTGCCCGCATCTGCGGTACGGGACTGTTTTATCGCCGGTATGGCGGCTCTTTCTACATGTGCGGGGAGCAATAGGGTGCGATTGGGGAGTAAATCGACTCGCCCCTAGCGAAAAGAAAAACGCTCAACTCTGTGATAATCACATTGTTAAGCGTTTGATTTTGAGGTCTGAAGCGGATTCGAACCGCTGTACGAGGTTTTGCAGACCTCTGCCTAGCCACTCGGCCATCAGACCTTGATTTTTCCCTTCGGCTGGAAGCCTCGGGGAGGACAAAGATAGTGATTTTTTCGTTTTTCGCGCGATCCCGTCGATCCGACCCTGTTAATGGGAGCGTCCGACCACGTAATCGGCAAAGAATTCCAACGATCGGCGTGCGTCCCCTTCGGGCGCTGCCTGCAACAGGGCCACGGCCTGATTCCGGTAGGTATCCAGCGCCTGCAACGAGGCGTCGACTCCCCCGTTTTGCAGCACAAAGTCGCGCAGCCAGCCGATGGCCGCCGACGACTCCGCGGCGCGGCGGATCTGCTGCCGTACTTTGCGCTGCTCTTGCGGAGAGGCGTTTCGCAGCGCGGCGATCATCGGCAGGGTGATTTTCCGTTCTTTCAAGTCGTTGCAAAGCGCCTTGCCAAGCGAGGCCCCATCGGCGCTGAACCCGTAGTCCAGCAGGTCGTCCTTGATCTGGAAGGCCAGCCCCAGCAGTTCGCCGAAACGGTACATGGCCTCGGCCTGCGGTGCGGGAACTTCGGCGGCCAGCGCCCCGCATTCGGCGGCCGTTCCGAGCAACGATCCGGTTTTCAGGCGGATGATCTCGGTATACGTCGCCTGGTCGTTTTCGATCCGGCAGGCGTGTTCCATTTGCATCAGTTCGCCCGCCACCAGCGCCTCGATAGCCCGGGTGGCCGAAGCCAGTTCGCCATAGCAACCGTCCCGGGTGGCTTGCGAGAGGCCCTTCGAAAAGAGGTAGTCGCCCACAAGCACGGCGCTTTTCGAGCGCATCAAGGCTCCGGCGGTCCATGCTCCGCGCCGCAGGTAGGCTTCGTCGATCACGTCGTCGTGTACCAGGGTCGACCAGTGGATCAGCTCGATCAGCACGGCGGCCGCCTGTACCCGGGGGGTGATGGGGCCGAAGAGCCGGGCGGTGAGCAGTGTGAGCAGGGGGCGCATCCGTTTGCCCCCGGCGCGCAGCAAATCGCGCGTGATGGGACGCAGAAAGGGGTGGTCCGACAGCACCGCCCGGGCGAGCGAGGCCTCGAAAGCGGCCAATTCGGCGGCTACGGGAGCGGTGATCGATGCGAGGGAGGGCATAGGCGGGGGAGGGTTATTCGCGGCGGTTGGAGTCCAACAAAATCGTAACGGGGCCGTCGTTGATCAGCGATACCTGCATGTCGGCGCCGAACCGGCCCGAGGCGACGGGTTTGCCGAGCAGGGCTTCGAACCGGGCCAGCAGGACTTGGTACAGGGGGATCGCCTCGTCGGGCCGGGCCGCGGCGATGAACGAGGGGCGGTTTCCCTTGCGGGTCGAGGCCTGCAGGGTGAACTGGCTCACCACCAGCAGGTCGCCGCCCACTTCGGTGAGCGAGCGGTTCATGGCCCCCGCCGGGTCGGCGAACAGGCGCATTTTAACGATCTTTTCGGCGATCCAGTCGGCGGCTTGCGGAGTGTCGCCCGTTTCGATCCCCACCAGTACCAGCAATCCTGCGCCGATGGAACCGATCGTTTGGTTGTCGATGGAGACCGCTGCCTGTGAAGTTCGTTGTACGACCGCCCTCATGCGTTGTTCGAGCCTATTTGAGAATGACCAGTTCCACGCCGAGCAGCCCCCCCAGCGACGAGACGAAGTCCACGTAACGGGGGTCTTTTTCCGCCTCGGGCGAGAGGGTGCCGAGGCAGATCTTTGCCGGGTGCATGGTGCGGATACAATCTTCGAGGGTGGCGCGTACCAGCCGCATCCCCTCGACCGAAAAGAGCCGGTGGCCGAAAGCGGCCTCGAAAGCGGGATTGGGGGTCAACAGTTCGAAGGTGGGTATCAGGGTGGTCAGGTCTGCTTTGCACGTTGCGGCCAGTTGGCGTTGCTGTTCTACGGTGTAGATGCCCCGGTCGGCGGGATAGGGAGTGTCGTTCGGGTTGGCGATTTCGAGGGCGGGACTTTGGAATCGCCACGCGGTGGGCGAGACGAGCGTGAGGTAAACTTCGCGGCCCCTGCCGCCCCGCTGTTTGAGGGCCGAGGAGAGCTCGGCGACCGACCGGTAAGCGGTCGCGCCGTCGACAAACGATTCGCCGTCCTGTCCGGAGATCGCTTTGGCCCGCCAGTCGGAGAAAGTTCCGCCCGGGAAGTAGCGCGGCGAGGCTTTGCGGTTGATGCTCTGTTGCAGGAACTGGATGGCCCGTTTGGCGGCTGCGTCCGAGGTATAGTACACCTGAACGGTTTTCGATTTGATCACCACCTGAAAGGCGTCGTCGCCCGCCGCCCCTTGGATTTTCGAAACGGCCCGGAAGACGATCTGCCGCGAGGCGCGGCTGTAACCGCTCGAGGCGGCCACCTGTTCCGACCGCAACCATTGGGCAAGTTCGTTGGAGTAGGCCCGGTTTCCCGCCTCCGAAAGTACGGAGACCTCCTTGTCGAGCAGGAATCGCGCCCGCGAGGGCACGGAGTGGCGGGGCTGGGCCTCCGCCCCGGCCTGTTCCAGCCCCGCCAAAAGCAGGGTCAGGCACAGCACGGCCCGTAGCGGTAAACCCCACACGGAGAGGGATGGAGAGAACGTTCTTTTTGAAGACATAGCCCCCAAAGGTAGATAAAAAATGCTACCTTTACCCCGACTTGATCGTTAATTCGCCTATGAAAAAGATTGTCATTATACCCACTTACAACGAGATTGAAAATATTGAGGCGATGACCCACAAGGTGATGTCGCTCTCCGAACCGTTCGATATGCTGGTGGTGGACGACGGGTCGCCCGACGGGACGGCCAACGTGGTGCGCCGCCTGATGGCCGACCACTATGCCGGACGGCTCCACATGCTCGAACGCTCGGGCAAGCAGGGGTTGGGAACGGCCTACATTGCCGGGTTCCGCTGGGCCATCGGGCAGGGATACGACTTTATTTGCGAAATGGACTGCGATTTCTCGCACAACCCCGACGACCTGATCCGGCTGTACGAAGCCTGCCACGGCGGGGCCGACCTGGCCATCGGTTCGCGTTACGTAACGGGGGTCAATGTGGTCAACTGGCCCATGGGGCGGGTTATTATGTCCTACTACGCTTCGGTGTTTGTGCGCTACGTAACGGGCATGCCCGTGCGCGACTGTACCGCCGGATTCAAGTGCTACCGCCGCCGCGTACTCGAGACCATCGACCTCGACCAAATCCAAATGCGGGGCTACGGCTTCCAGATCGAGATGAAATACTCGGCCTGGAAACTGGGTTTCAAGGTGGTCGAAGTCCCCATCATTTTCACCGACCGCACGGCGGGAAAATCGAAAATGAGCGGAGGGATTTTCGGCGAGGCCTTCTTCGGCGTAATCAACATGCGGCTGCGCAAGATAAAACCCAAAGCCGCGACCCCATGCTCCTGATCCACGGAGGCACGCTCATCAACGAGGGGTCTTGTACGCCGGGTTACCTGACCGTCGAGTCGGGGCGCATCCTGTCGATCGGGACGGGCGCTCCCTCCGGCGAACTGCTCTCCTCGGCCGACCGCACCATCGACGCTTCGGGCTGCTGGGTGCTGCCCGGCGTGATCGACGACCAGGTCCATTTCCGCGAACCCGGACTGACCGAAAAGGGCGACATCGCCTCCGAATCGCGCGCCGCCGCCGCCGGCGGGGTAACCTCGTACATGGAGATGCCCAACACCCGTCCGCCCGCAACCACCCTCGAACTGCTCGAACAGAAATATGCCCGCGCCGCCGAGGTGTCGGCGGTCAACTACTCGTTTTACCTGGGCGCCACGAACGAAAACCTTGCCGAAATCGAACGGGCCGATCCGGCGCAGGTATGCGGCCTGAAAGTGTTTATGGGCTCCTCTACCGGCAACATGCTGGTGGACAACCAGCAAACCCTGGCCTCGATTTTCGAACGGTCGCCGCTGCTGGTGGCCACCCATTGCGAACAGGAGGGAATCGTCCAGGCCAACCTGGCCTCGGCCCGGATCGCCTTCGCAGGAGCGGTTCCCGTGGCCATGCATCCCTACATCCGCAGCGTCGAAGCCTGCTACCGTTCCACCGCCCACGCCGTGGAACTGGCCCATCGGCACGGGGGGCGGCTCCACGTACTCCACCTGAGTACGGCCCGTGAGTTGGAACTCTTCGAGCAGGGAAAGCCGATCGAACAGAAGCGGGTTACGGCCGAGGTGTGCGTTCATCACCTCTTCTTCTCGCAGGGCGACTACGCCCGCTACGGCAACCGCATCAAGTGGAATCCCGCCATCAAGTCGGCCGCCGACCGTGACGCGCTGCAACAGGCCGTGCGATCGGGACGGATCGACGTGGTGGCTACCGACCACGCCCCGCACCTGGCGGCCGAAAAGGCGAAATCCTACCTGGAGGCCCCCTCCGGAGGCCCTCTGGTGCAGCACTCGCTGCCCCTGATGCTTACGCTGGCTGCGCGGGGAGTGTTTACCCCCCAGCAGGTGGTCGAGCGGATGTGCCACGCGCCGGCCCGGCTTTTCGGGGTCGAGGGGCGCGGCTTTTTACGGGCCGGCTACGCCGCCGACATCGCCGTGGTTCGCCCCAACGACCCGTGGCAGGTGTCGTCGGAGGGTCTTTTCTACCGATGCGGCTGGTCGCCGCTGGAGGGGACGGAGCTGACCGCCCGGGTTATCCACACCCTGGTCAACGGGCAGGTGGTCTACGCCGACGGAGCCGTCGACGCTTCGGTGCGCGGCCAGCGGCTGCGCTTCGCCGCGCGCTAAAAGGGCTCAGTCATCATTCCAGGTTGGCCGATCTGTTTTTACGGGAATCCACTTTCATTTCTCGGGTCGAAGCTCGCGGGGGAATGCTCTTTCGAGCAGGCCTCCGCAGGGCGGAGCTTCGGTCTGCCGGGTCGCTGCGCAACCCGAAAACAAGTCCCCCACAGGGGAATCAAACCGTTCGCAGGTACTTTTCGTAGATCGTCTTGCGCAGTTGGCTCAGTTCGGCCAGCCGCTGCATCAGTTGCTCGGTTTCGGGGGTGATTTCGGTGTGTGCCGACAGCTCTTTCTGGAGCGAAGCGATCAGGGCGCTGATCACTTTCGATTTGTAGATCGTAATGGCTTTGGGAATCGCCTCCGAAAGCCGCTCCCGTTCGGTGGACACGTGCAGGTCGTAGCGTTTCCACAGGTCGCTGGGGCGGTAGGCGTCGTCTTCGGTGAGCAGGTCGATGGCCAGGGTGGCCACCTCGGGCGAGGGGTGGTTGATGAAGTGGTTGGTTTGCGGAGCGCCCAGCGAATGGAAGTGTTCCGAATACTCCTGAAACACTTGCCGGTAGAGCGGATGGCGCAGTTCGATCCGGTCCTCTTCCAGTTCGGCGAGGATGGTTTCGGAGACCCCCAGCGGAACGGTTTCGGTGGGCGAACTGGCGAAGTCGAAATCCTCGGCCCCGTACTTGATCAGGTAGCCGATCAGTTCCCGCTCCAGTTGTTCGAGTTCCCGCTCCAGGGCGGCCTCCTGGCTGCTTTTCGACGGAGCGGTCGAGGCCTGAAAAGAGTCTTCGGCGGCGTCCCCGGGCGGTTGCTCCTGCCGGGCCAGCGCGCGCTCTTTGCGTTGGGCGTTTTGAACCGCCTCGCGGCCGGCGGCGCCGTCTACCAGCGTTACCCGCTTGCGGGCCACTTCGCGCACCAGAATATCTTCGTCGATTTCGAGCTTCAGGGCGCACTGGCGGATGAATACCGAACGGGTGATCGCTTCGGGAATCACGGCGATCGAGTTCACCACGTCGGTGATCAGTTCGGCCCGTTTGATGGGGTCGTTTTGTGCGTCGCCCAGCAACAGGTGGGTTTTGAACGAGATGAAATCTTCCTCGTGGGTGTCGATAAACTCCTGCAACTGCGTGGCGTTGTGCTTGCGGGCGAACGAATCGGGGTCGTCCCCCTCGGGCAGCAGCACCACCCGCACGGTGAGTCCCTCGCGGAGCAGCATGTCGACCCCGCGCATCGAGGCCTTGATCCCGGCCGGATCGCCGTCGTAGATGACGGTTACCTCGCGGGTGAAGCGCTTGATGAGCTTGATCTGTTCGACCGTCAGCGCCGTTCCCGACGAGGCCACCACGTTTTCGAGGCCCGACTGGTGCATCCGCAGCACGTCGGTGTACCCCTCCACCAGGATGCAGCGGCCCGACTGGGTGATCGCCTTTTTGGCGTGGTAAATTCCGTACAGGGTGTTGCCCTTGTGGTAAATCTCGCTTTCGGGCGAGTTGAGGTATTTGGCCGTTTTCTTGTCGCTGCGCAGGGTGCGCCCGCCGAAAGCCACCACGCGCCCCGAGAGCGAATGGACGGGAAAGATCACCCGCCCGCAAAAGCGGTCGTAGTAACCTCCGTTCTCGCGCTTGATGGTTAGCCCCGTAGCCACCAGGAAGGACTCCTGATACCCGGCCGCCAGCGCCGCCTTCGAGAAGGCGGCGCCCGCATCGGGGCAATAGCCCAGTTGGAACTTGCGGATCGTGGCCTCGGTAAAACCCCGTTCCTTGAAATAGGCGACGGCGATGTTTTTTCCCTCGGGGGTGGCGAGCTGGTCGATGAAGTACTGGTTGGCGAACGAGGTTACCACCATCATGCTCTCGCGGTCGTCGTTGCGGCGCTGTTCCTCGGGGCTCTCTTCGCGCTCCTTGACCTCGATGCCGTACTTTTTGGCGACCCACTTCAGGGCCTCGACGTAACTCAACCCCTCGTGTTCCATCACGAACGAGACGGCGTTGCCTCCCTTGCCGCACCCGAAGCATTTGTAGAATCCCTTGGCCGGAGAGACTACGAACGAAGGGGTTTTCTCGTTGTGGAACGGGCAGCAGGCCTGGTAGTTCACCCCTTTCTTCTTGAGCTGGACGAATTCGCCCACCACGTCGACGATGTCGGCGGCGGAGTAGATACGGTCTATGGTCTGGCGATCGATCATTGCTGCAAAGGTAGGAAAACGGGGGAATTAGCGGCTCACCTCGGCTCCGCCCGGAAGCACCAGCGGCAGGTATTCGAGCGAGGGGGAGGCGAGGGGTTCTCCCAGTCCGAGTTCCGCCCACCGCCGGTCGACCTGTTCGATCACCTCGGGCGACATGGTTACCACGTTGGGCCAGCGATGGGTGGTTTTTCGGCGGGCGTCGAGCGTCAGGCAACCCGACCCGTCGACCAGGTCCGACACCTGCCCGTCGCGGGCGGGATCGATGTTGGCCAGCGCCAGCCACAGCAGGCTTTCGGGGCGCAGGGCCGAAAGATCGATCGCGGGATCGATGCGGACTAAAAATTTGACGCCGTGCAGGGACGGGATCACCTCCTCGGGGTCGAGCGTGGTGAAAACGGTGCGCCACTGTGCAAAGCCGCGCGTGTGGCTGCTGTCGGCGGGAGCGGCGAAAGGCACGGCTGCCGGAGCGGCCCCCTCTTCGGGCAGCCGATCGGTGAGGTCGACCGCCACCTTTCCCCCTACGCCCGGCGTGGGAGTGGAGTGGTCGAGCACGTCGAGCGTGCCGCGCGAGAAGAGCAGGTCGGTGTGCGGGTCGAAATGATCCAGCGCCTGCTGCAACGCTCCGGGGGTCAGCGGACCCGAGGCGACGACCATCGCCTTGTTAAACATCATCTGTCCCGCGCCCCACATCGCGCTGGCCACTTTAAAGGCCTGCCCCGGATAGCTTTTGTCGATCGAGGCGACGGCCAGGTTGTGGGCAACCCCTTCCTGCGGCATCCACAGGTCGAGCAGTTCGGGCATCATCGAAATCCGCATCGGAGCCAGAAAGACCCGTTCCGTGGCGCGGGCGATCCAGGCGTCCTCCTGCGGCGGAATCCCCACCAGCGTGGCGGGATAGATGGCCCCGCGGCGGTGGGTGATGCAGCTCACATGGAACTGCGGGTAGTAATCTTTCAGCGAGTAGAATCCGGTGTGGTCGCCGAAATCCCCCTCGATCACTTTCTCTTCGGCGGGGTCGACCCAGCCTTCGATCACAAAATCGCAGTCGGCGGGTACGTACAGGTCGTTGGTGCGGCACTTTACCAGTTCGACCGCCCGTCCGCGCAGAAAACCCGCCAGCAGGTATTCGTCGATCCCGTCGGGCATCGGGGCCGTGGCGGCGTAGGTGTACACGGGGTCGCCCCCCAGGCACACGCTCACGGGCATCCTCCGGCCAAGCTCCTTGTGCCGCCGGTAGTGGCGTTCTCCGGTTTTGTGGCGGTGCCAGTGCATGCCGGTGGTATGCGGGTCGAAACGTTGCATCCGGTACATGCCCACGTTGCGGATTCCGGTGTCGGGATCGAGGGTGTGTACCAGCGGCAGGGTAACGAACGCGCCCCCGTCGTGCGGCCAGCACGTCAGGATGGGGAGCCGGTCCAGCGAGGCCTCGGCCCCTTGCCAAACCACCTCCTGGCAGGCCCCCCGGCCGCTGCGGGTGCGGGGAAGCCATCCCGAAAGTTCGCCCAGCACGGGCAGCATCCGCAACTTCTCGAACCATCCCTGCCGCGGAGCTGAAAACTCTTCGAAAAGCTCCTCGATGCGGGCGGGGATCTCCTCCAGTTCGCCCACGCCGAGCGCCATGCAGATGCGGCGGTGCGACCCCATCAGGTTGGTCAGCACGGGGAACTCGGTGCCGGTGTTTTCGAACAGCAGCGCCTTGCCGCCCCCCGGCGCCTTGCTGAAGCGGTCGGTGATCTCGGCGATCTCAAGGGCGGGGTCGACCCGCCGGCGTACGCGAATCAGTTCGCCCGCCTGTTCCAGCGCCGCTACGTAGTCGGAGAGGGATTTAAACATTTTTCTTAACTTTACTGCTTCAAATGTAGCGAAATTTATGGAGCGCACGCCGATAACCCTCTACAACACCCTGAGCCGGACCAAACAGGAGTTCGAGCCGCTGAATCCGCCATTTGTCGGGTTATATGTATGCGGGCCAACGGTTTACGGCGATCCGCACCTGGGGCACGCCCGTCCGGCGGTTACGTTCGATCTGCTGTTCCGCCTGCTCAAATACAGCGGTTACCGGGTGCGCTACGTGCGTAACATCACCGACGTGGGCCATTTGGAAAACGACGCCGACGCCGGAGAGGACAAAATCGCCAAAAAGGCCCGCCTCGAACAGCTCGAACCCATGGAGGTGGCCGGTTACTACACCCGCCGCTACCACCAGTTCATGGATAGGATGGGGGTGGAACGCCCCTCGATCGAGCCGCACGCTTCGGGCCACATCATCGAACAGATCGAATTGATCAAGGCCATTGAAAAGGCGGGCTACGTCTACGAGTCGGGCGGGTCGCTCTACTTCGACGTCCGCAAATACGCCGAAAAATATCCCTATGGCATCCTTTCGGGGCGCAACCTGGACGACCTCCAGAGCGGCACCCGCGAGCTGGACGGCCAGGAAGAAAAACGCTTTTCGGCCGATTTCGCCCTCTGGAAAAAAGCCTCGCCCGACCACATCATGCGTTGGCCGTCGCCCTGGAGCGTCGGTTTTCCCGGGTGGCACCTCGACTGTTCGGCCATGAGCGCCAAGTATTTGGGCGAAACGTTCGACATTCACGGCGGCGGCATGGACCTGATCTTTCCGCACCACGAATGCGAAATCGCCCAAAGCACCGCCGCCTGCGGACACGGGTCGGCCCGCTATTGGGTGCATAACAACATGATCACCATCAACGGGCAGAAGATGGGCAAGTCGCTGGGCAACTTCATCACCCTGGAGGAATTTTTCACCGGCAGCTCGCCGCTGCTGGCGCAGGCCTACGACCCGATGGTGATCCGCTTTTTCATCCTGCAGGCCCACTACCGCAGCACCCTCGACTTTTCGAACGAGGCGCTGCAGGCCGCCGAAAAAGGCTACCAACGCCTCCAAAAAGCCTGGGAACTGCTCGAAAAAGGAAAACTGCCCGCCTCGGCCGCAAGCACCATCCCCGCTCCGCAAGGGTTGCTCGGTGAGTGCCTGGCCCTGTTGGGCGACGACATGAACAGTCCGGCGGCCATCGCACTGCTGTTCGACTGGGTACGCCACATCAACGCCCTGCACGACGGCACCCAAACCGCCACGCAGGCCGATCTGGATTGCCTGAAACAGACCTTCGACACGGTGCTTGGCACGCTGCTGGGCCTCGCTCCCCTGGCCGAACGCGACGACAGCGCCCGCCTGGGAGGATTGATCGACATGATCCTCGAAGTACGCCAAACGGCCAAGGCCGAGAAAAACTGGGCCACCTCCGACCTGATCCGCGACCGCCTGGCCGCCCTCGGCGTCCGCGTGAAAGACCGCAAAGAGGGCGCCGACTGGGAACTCGAATAACGCGAATATATTCACCATCCATTTCATACCGACACCCCGATGACCACTCCGCAAAACATCGACTGGAACTCGCTCACGTTCTCCTACACCCGCACCCATGTAAACCTGCGCTGCTACTGGCGCGGCGGAGCGTGGGGGCCTGTCGAGGAACACACCGACGAGAACCTCAACCTCCACATGGCCGCCACGGCCCTGCACTACGGACAGGCCGCATTCGAGGGGCTGAAAGCGTTTCGGGGAAAGGACGGAAAGATCCGGATCTTCCGCATGGAGGAGAATGCCAAACGGATGGCCAGCTCGGCCCGCTACCTGCAAATGGCCGAACCGCCCGTCGACCTCTTCTGCTCGATGGTGCGCCGTGTGGTGGAACTCAACGCCGATTTTACGCCTCCGTACGAGGCCAACGGGTCGCTCTACATCCGCCCCGTGCTGTTCGGCACCGGCCCGCAGGTGGGCGTTCGTCCGGCCGACGAATATGTGCTGATTCTCTTCGCCACGCCCGTGGGGCCTTACTACAAGGGAGGCATCCAAGGCATCAACGTGATGGTCGACCGCGACCACGACCGCGCCGCCCCCCGGGGAACCGGCCACATCAAGTCGGCGGGGAACTACGGAGCCAGCCTCACCTCGTCGCGCGTGGCGCACGAAAAGGGATTCGCCGGAGCGCTCTACCTCGACCCGCAAACCCATAAATACATCGACGAGTGCGGCACGGCCAACTTTTTCGGCATCCGCAAGGGAGTGTACATCACCCCCGCCTCGCCGTCGATCCTGCCCTCGATCACCAACATGTCGTTGCGTACGCTGGCCGAAGAGCTTGGCCTGAAGGTCGAAGCGCGGCCCGTGAAACTCAAGGAGGTGAAGAAGTTCGAGGAGATCGGCGCCTGCGGAACCGCCGCCGTGATCACCCCCATCGCGTCGCTTTTCGACCCCGCTACCGGAAAAACGCTCACTTTTGGCAGCGGCCCCGGTCCCTGGAGCCAAAAATTGTACGACACCCTGACCGGCATCCAGCGGGGCGACCTCCCCGACACGCACGGCTGGGTAACGGAACTGTAGGCCGGACTACGCCCCGCCGAACTCCATCAGGAAGGCCTTGATAAAGAGGTCGATGTCGCCGTCCAGCACGGCCTGCGTGTCGGAAGTTTGCTCGTTGGTGCGGTGGTCTTTCACGCGGCGGTCGTCCAGCACGTAGCTGCGGATTTGCGAACCCCACTCGATTTTGAGCTTCTTTCCCTCCAGTTCGTTTTGCACGGCCTGCCGCCGTTCCATCTCCTGTTGGTAGAGTTTTGAACGAAGAATCCGCATGGCGTTCTCCTTGTTCATGAGTTGCGAACGGGTTTCGGTGTTTTCGATCACCAACCCCGAGGGGATGTGGTAAAGGCGCACGCCCGTTTCGACCTTGTTCACGTTCTGCCCCCCCGCGCCGCCGCTGCGGTAGGTGTCCCACTTGATGTCGGAGGGGTTGATGACGATTTCGATCGAGTCGTCGATGGCGGGCGAAACGAACACCGAGGCGAAGGTGGTTTGCCGCTTGTTGTTGGCGTTGAAGGGCGACGGACGTACCAGGCGGTGGACGCCGTTTTCGCTTTTGAGGTAGCCGTAGGCGTAGTCGCCCACAAATTCGAGCAGGGCCGACTTCACCCCGATCTCCTCTTCCTGCAGATCGAGTACTTTGATGGCATAGCCGTTGCGTTCGCCCCAGCGAGTGTACATCCGCAGCAGCATCGAGGCCCAGTCGAGCGCTTCGGTTCCTCCGGCCCCGGCGTTGATTTCGAGGATGGCTCCCATCCGGTCCTCTTCCGAACGGAGCATGTTGCGCATCTCCAGCGCTTCGATTTTTTCCAGGGCGACCCCGTACTGGGCGTCCAGATCGGCCTCCGAGGCGGCTCCCTCTTTGATGAATTCGGGAATCAGGTGCAGCTCGTCCAGGGCGGTCGACAGGGCGTCGTAGTCCGCGACCCACGACTTGACCTCGGCCGCTCGTTTCAGAAAACGCTGCGCTCCCTCGGCGTCGTCCCAAAAGGTCGGGGCGGCGGCCAGCGCTTCGTTATCGGTTACTTGTGCGCGTTTTTGATCGATGTCAAAGATGCCTCCTCAGCGCATCCTGGCGCTTTACAAGCTCTTTAATTTGTTCGGCGGTAATCATATAACAGGGGGGTGAATCGTCGGAGTTATTCGGCTTTACAGCAAATCCGCACGTAATCGGTAAAAGTGTATCCGGAGTGGGTTTCCGACCATACGATCCGCCACTGGGCGGGGTCGATGATGGGGAAAAAGGTGTCGGCCTCGGGCGTTTGATCCACCCAGGTAACGTAGAGCCGGTCGGCCAGCGGGAGCGCTTGGGCGTAGAGTTCGCCGCCGCCGATCACGAATACCTCCCGATCGTCCGCGTCGGCGTAGGAGGCCAGTGCCTGCTCCAGCGAGTCGACCACCGTAACGCCCTCCAGGCAAAGTCCGCACTGGCGCGATACGACAATGTTCTCGCGGCCGGGCAACGGACGGCCGATCGATTCGTACGTTTTACGGCCCATCACCACGGGGTGGCCGGTGGTGATGCGCTTGAACCGCCGGAGGTCTTCGCCGATGTGCCAGATCAGCTGGTTTCCGGCTCCGATGGCTCCGTTGCGGGCAATGGCTACGATGATCGAGATCATACGGCGATGGGGGCTTTGATGGCGGGCCAGGGATCGTACTCTTCGAGGGTGAAGTCTTCGTAGGTGAAGTCGAAGATCGAGCTGACGGCCGGATTGATTTTCAGGACGGGCAGTGCGCGCGGGGTACGGCTCAACTGCTCGGCCACCTGGTCGAAATGGTTATTGTAAATGTGTACGTCGCCCAGGGTGTGGATGAATTCGCCGGGCTGCAACCCCACCACCTGCGCCATCATCAGGGTCAGCAGAGCGTACGAGGCGATGTTGAACGGCACGCCCAAAAACAGGTCGGCCGACCGCTGGTAGAGCTGGCAACTGAGCCGTCCGTCGGCCACGTAGAACTGGAACAGGGCGTGGCAGGGGGGCAGGGCCATGCGATCGATGTCGGCCACGTTCCATGCGCTGACGATGTGGCGGCGCGAATCGGGATTCGCCCGCAACTGCTCCACCAGTCGGGCGATTTGGTCGATGTGGCTGCCGTCGGGGGCGGGCCAGCTGCGCCACTGGTAGCCGTAGACGTGCCCCAGGTCGCCGCTGGGGTCGGCCCATTCGTCCCAGATGGTAACGCCGTGGTCGTTGAGGTACTTGATGTTGGTGTCGCCGGCCAGGAACCACAGCAGCTCGTGAATGATCGAGCGCAGGTGTAGTTTTTTGGTGGTCAGGCACGGAAATCCTTCTTGCAGGTCGAAGCGCATCTGGTAGCCGAACACGCTTTGGGTGCCGGTGCCGGTGCGGTCGCTTTTGGAGGTGCCGTTTTCGCGCACGTGGCGCAGCAGGTCGAGGTATTGTTTCATGGCTAATCGGCGGGAATCAGTTCCATTTTTCCGTGTTCGAGCCGCGCCACCAGGGCCGACGGTTCGAACCAGGCCCCCAGGATAATCAGGGAGCTTGTGTCGTTCAGGGGGTAGTGTACGGGGGTGTGCAGGTGGCCGCATACGATGTAATCGACGGGGTTTTCCTGTACGTATTTCCGGGCGAAGATCACCATCGGTTCCTCTTCGCCGGCAAAGCGGTGTTCGCGGGAGTCGTGCCGTTTGCGGCTTTTTTTCGACCACAGGTTCCCCAACAGGATCGCCAGGTCGGGGTGTACGTTGTGGTGAAACAGGAAACGGACCACGGGGTTGTGGAAGATGCGTTGGATCCATCCGCCGCCGTTCCAAAAGCGTTCGCCGTGTCCGACCAGCAGCCGCGTCCCGTCGACGGTCATCAGTTCGTAGGGGTCGAAGTGGAGCCGCAGGCCGACCTCGCGTTCGAGGTATTTGTGCATCCACTGGTCGTGGTTCCCGGGGAAGAAGTGTACCCGGACCCCGCGGTCGACCATACCGGCCAACTGGCCCAACACGCGGACGTACCCTTTCGGCACAACCAGCCAGTACTCGAACCAGAAGTCGAAAATGTCGCCCAACAGGAACAGTTCGTCGCAGTCCGTTTCGATTTTCTGCAACCAGCGCACAAAACGAACTTCGCGTTCGCGGGGCGACTCTCCAAGCCGGAGTCCCAGGTGTGTGTCGGCGGCGAAATAACAGGCCATAAAGGGGTGTTTCTATGCGAAATGGACGGAGCCCGGTTGCTCCGCAAATTACAAAATCGGGAGGCCCGTGTAGCGCGGGCGGGCGGCAGGAGCGGGACTGCTACAACAGCGCTTCGACGGCCGCTTTCACTTCGCTCGGCTTGATGTCGCGGCGCACGATCACGCCCTGCCGGTTGATCAGCACGGCGCTGGGGATGGTGCGTATGTTGTACGACCGCACGGCGGGCGAGGCCCCTCCCAGCAGGTCGTTCACCGAAATCCAGGGAAGGCGTTGCGTAGCCACGGTGTTGATCCACCCGGCTTTCGAGCGGTCGAGCGACACCTGGTAAATTTCCAGTCCGCGCGGGTGGAGGGCGTTGTACGTTTCGATCAGTTCGCGGTTGAGCATCTTCAACTCGGGCAGGTTCGAGGCGGTGAACGACACCAAAATCACCTGGCCTTTCAGTTCCGAAAGGCGGCGCGGGTTGCCCAGCACGTCGGGCAGGACCAGATCGGGGAAATCGGCGGCGTTTTCGCTCTCCCGGGCAATGCGGGCGAAACTCTCGGAAGTGCTTTCAAGCCGCTTCACGTCGTTGGCGATCGACCGCGCGTAGGGCGACCGCGGGTGGTACTTTTGCAGCGAATCGGCCACCATGCGGAAGTAGATCACGTCGGCCGGATCGTCGAAAATAAAGCCCGATTCGTTCACGCGGGTCGACTGGTAGAGCGGCACGATGGCGGCCAGCGAGGCGGGATTTTCGACAATGAACTGAACCGCGGCGCGTTTTTGCTTGATTTTCAGCAGTTGATAGGCGATCAGCACGGACGAATCGGCCGGAGATTCGGCCAGTTTTTGATTCAGGGAGTCGAGCGTCCGTTCGGCCGATCCGAACAGGGCGTTGGCCCGTTGAACCAGTTGCGACCCCCCGGATCCCTCCACGGTGTAGGGGGCCAGGGTGCTGTCGGCAATGGCGAGCCTGACCCGTTCTCCGCCCGCAACCAGCAGGGGCAGGGTATGGCCCGTGGCCGAGCGCAGGTTGTAGAACGCGGGTGTTTCGGAGCCTTTGATCCGGATGCTGAAGCGGCCGTCGGCACTCACTTTCAGCGAGTCGACCAGGCGAAGTCCCGAGGGTTGTACCTCCTCCAGGTAGAGGGTGCGGGCCGAGGCGGCGGGATGCTCGATCGAGCCTTGCAGGCGGATTTTATCGGAATGGCAGGCTGTCAGCGCGACAGCGGCGGTAAGAATCAATAAGTTTCGGGTCATTTTGAGGGCTGTTTTCGTCCGCAAAGATAGGGTTTATTTCGGGGTTTTCGTACTTTTGAGGCTCAATGGCAGGCGTCTACGTACACATCCCGTTTTGTCGGCAAATTTGCCACTACTGCGACTTTCACCGCAGCGGTTCGCTGGCCCTGAAAGGGGCGGTGCTTGAACGGATCGGGCGGGAACTGGGCGAGCGCGCCCGCGAGATCCGGGGTTCCGAGCTGAAAACCCTCTATTTCGGGGGAGGCACTCCGTCGGTGTGTACCCCGCAGGAGATCGGCCGGCTGATCGAACAGCTCCGGACCTGCTATCCCGAAGCGCTCCTTGAGGAGATCACCCTCGAGGCCAACCCCGACGACCTTACGCCGCGCTACCTCGGCGAATTGTTGGAGGTGGGGGTAAACCGACTGAGCCTGGGGGTTCAGTCCTTTGTGGACGAACACCTGCGGCGGATGAACCGCCGCCACGACGCCGCGCAGGCCGTCGAAGCCGTACGCCGTGCGCAACGGGCCGGATTCCGCAACATCACCATCGACCTGATCTACGGCCTCCCCTTTATGACTTGCGAACAGTGGGAGCAAAATCTGCAACAGGCCGTGGCGTTGCAGGTGCAGCACATTTCGGCCTACCACCTGACCATCGAACCGAAAACCCATTTTGCCAAACAGGGCCTCGAACCGGTGTCCGACGACGTGAGCCAGGAGCATTTCCGCCTGTTGCGGCAGGTGTTGGGCGGCGCAGGGTTCGAACACTACGAAGTGTCGAATTTTGCCCTGCCCGGCTACCGTTCCCGCCACAACAGCAGCTACTGGGACGACACCCCCTACCTGGGCCTGGGGCCCGCCGCCCACTCGTACAACGGAACCGACCTGCGCCGCTGGACCCCCCCGACGGCGGACTACCTGGCCGGAAAACCGGCCGAACAGGAGCTGCTGACCCCCGCCGAGCGGCTTGAGGAGTACCTGTTGACCCGCCTGCGGACAGCGCGGGGAGCCGCCCTCGACCGACTCCCCGGCGAGGTGCTGCGCAAGGCCGCCCCTTTGCTCGAAAGCGGAATGTTGCGCCGGGTCGGCGACCGGCTGGCCGTCCCCCCCGAACACTTTTTGATGTCGGACTATTTGATTCGCCGGCTCCTCCCCGACGAATGAAAAAATATCGTACTTTTGCGCCAGTTTTTGCCTGAAAATGAAAAACTACAATCGATACGCCTTTCTTCTTGCCCTGCTGGTAGTTGCGCTGCTGGTTTTCCTGCGGGCGCTGCCCGATTCGTGGAGCGATCGCGCGGAGGTCAAGCGGGTCGATATTTTTGCCGACCTGAAAAAAAAGAGCTTCAATCCGGAAGACGCCTCGCTGGTGTCGGGACTCTCCGTGGGGATCGATACCATCGCTTCCGACACCATCAGCCTGATCTACATCGAACAGCAGTCGGCCGTCCCCGAGGGGAAAAAGAGCGGTTCGACCGCCGCTTCGCCGGCTTCGAAAACCGCAGGCGCCGAATCGGTCGATACGCCGCTTGCCACGGCGAGCGAAACGCCGGTGCTGGACTACTCGGGCGGGGCCATGTTGCAGGGATTTCTCGATAAACTGAACCAAAAGGGGCTGGGACGGCCCGTGCGGATCGCCTTCATGGGCGACTCCTTCATCGAGGGCGACCTGCTGACCTCCGACTTCCGCGAACTGATGCAGAACGCGTACGGCGGCGGCGGTGTCGGCTTTGTCCCCATCACCTCGCAGGTGGCCGGATTCCGCCAAACCGTGAAACACTCGTTCAACGAGTGGGGCAAACAGTCGATCGTAACCACCAAAGAGGCCAGCTTCCCCATCTCGGCCTTTAACTACACCCCGCAGGAGGGCAGTTTTGTGGAGTATCGCGGCAGCAAAAACAAAAAGCACCTCGACCGGTTCGACCGCGCCCGCCTGCTCTTCCTGAGCAAGGGACACTCCACCGTCCGCGCGCTGGTGAACGGGGAGGAGAAGTTCACGTTCGAAACCGAACCCTCCGACGTGCTTCAGGAGATCGAACTCACCGGAGGAATCCAGTCGGTGCGCTACTCCGTTTCGAAAGTGGAGGGCTTCACCGCCTACGGCGTGTTCCTCGAAAACAGCTCGGGGGTGTGCGTCGACAACCTGTCGGTGCGCGGCAATTCGGGCATCCCGATGGGGCGCGTGAATCTCCAGCTGAACCAGCAGCTCAACAAGCTGGCTCCCTACGACCTGATCGTGCTGCAGTACGGCCTGAATGTGGTGAGCGCCAACGCCACGAATTACGCCACCTACCAGTCCCAGATGATGGGCGTGGTGGCCCGCATCCGCGAGTGTTTCCCCGAAGCCGCTATCCTGGTGATGAGCGTCGGCGACCGCTCCACCCGCGTGGAGGGCGAGTTTGTTACCATGCCGGGAATCAAGGCGCTGGCGAAAAACCAGCAGGAGGTGGCCCACCAAAGCAAAGTGCTGTTTTGGAACACCTACCAGGCGATGGTTTCGCTGGGCGGAATGCCCGTCTTCGTGAAAAACGGCTGGGCGGCTAAAGACTATACCCACATCAGCGCACAGGGCGGGAAAAAAATCGCCGCCGCCTTCTTCCAGGGACTGACATCGGCTGCTGCGCAATGAAACGGGTGAAACGGATCGGCCTGCTTGGACTGGTTGGCGGCGCTGCCGCCTGCGGCATAACCGCCTGGTCGCTGGGCGGAGTCCCCGCCGCCCGAAGTACCGCCGAGGCCGCCACCCGCCTGCTGCAAGACTCCATGCTGCTTTGCGAATACGCGTTCGTACACCCCTCGGACAATACCCTGACCGACCCCGACGGCAACATGCAGCCGTTCTACGCCAAGCTGCGTAATTTGGAGCGGCTCTCCTCGCGCCGGTCGCAACAGGGCGTCCCCGTGCAGGTCAACATCCTTCATTTTGGCGATTCGCACATTCAGGCCGGTTTTTTGACCGACGCCGTCATGCGCCACCTGCAATACCATTTCGGCAACGCCGGACGGGGGTTCATCGTTCCCCACAAACTGTGCGGCAGCAACGAACCCCGCGACTACCTGTTTCAGGGATCGGGACGCTGGGAGAGTGCCCGACTGGTGGGCCCTCAGCCGCTGTCCCTGTCGATGGGCGTGAGCGGCGTGGCGGTACAGGGCCTCTCGCGGGGCGAGCAACTGACCCTGCGCACCTTTTCGGCCGACGGGCTGGACTACCGCTTCAACCGCGTTCGCGTTTTCCACGATCCGCAGGCCCCGCTTTTTGAAATTCCCGCCTCGTTGTCGGCCGAGATCGACGTTTCGGACATGAGCTACGACTTCAACACCGAACTGGACTTGTTGCGGTTGACCGACACGCTGGTGCTGACCCTGCGCCCCGAGGGCGAATACGCCAAAGGCCCCCTTTACGGGGTGAGCCTCGAAAACGGCCGCAGCGGAGTGCTGTACCATGCCCTGGGGGTGAACAGCGCCTGCTACCTGCACTGGGGACGGATCGCCGATCAGGTATTGACCCAGGCCGCCGCGCTGGATCCCGACCTGGTGATCGTTTCGCTCGGGTCGAACGAAGCGGCCGCCAGCCGCTTTTCGGAAGAGGGATTCTATGCCGAAATCGACCGCTTCATCGCGCCGCTCCGCAGGGCGTTCCCCACGGTGTCGGTGCTGTTGACCTCGCCGCCCGAGGCGTTTCGCGCGGGTGTACCCAACGACAACTTCGCCCTGGTGAATAAAACCATCGGCCGGTATGCCGCCGACCACCACCTCGCCTTTTTCGACCTGTTCAACGCCACCGGCGGATGCGGATCGGCACGCTCCTGGTACCAAAACCAGTTGATGGGCCGCGACCGTATCCACTACACCCCCAAGGGATACCAAATTCAGGGGCTTTTGCTCTATAACGCACTTTACAACGGATACCTCCGCTATGGAATGGTTCAATAACCTGCTCGGCCTGCTCCGCTACAATCCCGACGAACCGCTGCTCTTTTCGAGCGGCCTGTTCCTGTTCCTGTTCCTCGGGTTCGCCTTCTTTTACGGGTTCATGCGCCGCACGCCGACCCTGCGGATCGTCTACATCATCCTCTTTTCGCTCTACTTCTACTACAAGACCAGCGGATTCTTCTTCCTGCTGCTGCTGTTCACCGCCACCAGCGACTTTTTGATCGGACACCAGATAGCCAGGGCCTCGACCCGCAAGGCCAAACGGTGGTTTGTGGCCCTGAGCGTGTCGATCAACCTGGGGCTGTTGGCCTACTCAAGTACACCAACTTCCTGATCGATATCGTCAACAACTTTCTGGACGACCCTTTCGAGTTCAAAAACATCTTCCTGCCCATCGGCATCTCGTTCTTTACCTTCCAGTCGATGAGCTACATCATCGACCTCTACCGGGGAAAGATCGCCCCCCTGAACCGCTGGATCGACTACATTTTCTACATTTCATTCTTCCCGCAACTGGTGGCCGGGCCCATTGTCCGGGCCAGGGATTTCATCCCCCAAATCCACCAAAACCCGCTGGTGGTTACCCGCGCCCAGTTCGGCGAGGGCTTTTTCCTGATCCTGTGCGGACTCTTCAAAAAGGCAATCATTTCGGACTACATCAGCCTGAACTTCGTCGACCGGATTTTCGACAACCCCACCCTCTACACCGGCCTCGAAAACCTGATGGGCGTTTGGGGCTACGCGCTCCAGATTTACTGCGACTTTTCGGGATACTCCGACATGGCCATCGGGATCGCGCTGCTGCTCGGATTCCGGTTCAATCCCAACTTCGATTCGCCCTACAAGTCGGCCACCATCACCGAGTTTTGGCGCCGCTGGCACATCTCGTTGTCGAGCTGGCTGAAAGACTACCTCTACATTTCGCTCGGCGGCAATCGCAAAGGAAATTTCCGCACCTACCTCAACCTGATCGTTACCATGCTGCTGGGGGGGTTGTGGCACGGGGCGTCGCTGCGTTTTGTGCTTTGGGGCGGGATGCACGGAGCCGGGCTGGCCATCCACCGCGCCGTGATGAAGCGTTTCCCCAGCTTCAAACCCATTGGCATGCAGATGCCGAACCGCTGGCGGAGGATCCTGGGAATCGCCCTGACCTTCAACCTCGTTTGCGTGGGATGGGTCTTCTTCCGTTCGCCCTCGATGGAGGTCGCCGGAGGAGTATTCCGGCAAATATTCACGGAGTTCCACCCCGAAATTTTCTTCGACTTCATCACCAGCTACAAGTGGGTGATACTGGCGGTCGTAACCGGTTACCTGCTCCATTTTTCGACCAAACGGTGGGAGCTGGTCGTGCAGGGCTGGGTGCAACGCCTGCCGGTGATCTCCTACGCCCTGATGCTTGTCGTACTCATTTGGGGCATCGTGCAACTGCGCAGCGGCGACGTGCAGCCCTTTATCTACTTCCAGTTCTGACAGATTGTTCCTACCTTTGGAGCGAAAACGCAACCCCATGAAGGACTTTATCGAAGAACTCACCTGGCGTGGCATGATCCACGACATGATGCCCGGCACCGCCGAACAACTCCGCAAAGAACAAACCGCCGCCTACGTCGGCATCGACCCGACGGCCGACTCGCTCCACATCGGACACCTGGTCAGCGTGATGATGCTCAAACACCTGCAATCGTGCGGCCACAAGCCCATTGCGCTGGTGGGCGGGGCTACGGGAATGATCGGCGACCCGAGCGGCAAATCGCTCGAACGCAACCTGCTCGACGAACCCACCCTGCGCCACAACCAGGAGGCGATCAAGCGGCAACTGGCCCGGCTGATCGATTTCGACGGCACGGCCTCCAACTCCGCCGAACTGGTCAACAACTACGACTGGATGAAAGAGCAGAGCTTCCTCGGGTTCGTGCGCGATATCGGCAAGCTCATCACCGTCAACTACATGATGGCCAAAGATTCGGTGAAAAAACGGTTCAGCGGCGACGGCGACGGCATGTCGTTCACCGAGTTCACTTACCAACTGGTGCAGGGATACGACTTCCTGTGGCTTTACGAACACAAGAACTGTCGGCTCCAACTGGGCGGTTCCGACCAGTGGGGCAACATCACCACCGGCACCGAACTGATCCGCCGCAAGCTCGGGGGCGAGGCTTTTGCGCTGACCTGCCCGCTGATCAAAAAGGCCGACGGCACAAAGTTCGGAAAGACCGAAAGCGGCAACGTCTGGCTCGACGCCCGCTACACGTCGCCCTACAAATTCTACCAATTTTGGCTCAACACCTCGGACGAAGACGCCGAGCGTTACATCAAAATATTCACCATGCTCACCCGCCAGGAGGTCGAGGCGCTGATCGAGGAACACCGCGCCGCCCCCCACCTGCGCCCGCTGCAAAAGCGTCTGGCGCAGGAGATCACCTGCATGATCCACTCCCCCCAGGAGTGGGAGCGGGCCGTAGCCGCCAGCCAGGCCCTGTTCGGCGGATCGATCGAGGCCCTGTCCCGGTTCGACGAAGCCCTGCTGCTCGACATATTCGACGGAGTCCCTCAGTTCAACGTTCCGCTGGCCGAATTGCAGGCCGGAATCCCCTTCTCGCTGCTGGCCACCGAGAAGGCCGCTGTGTTCCCCTCGAAGGGCGACCTGCGCCGGCTGGTGCAGGGCGGCGGCGTTTCGCTTTCGGGCCAAAAGGTAACCGACCCCGAACAGCGCGTCGACAGCTCGTCGCTCATTCAGGGCAAATTCCTGCTGGTACAGAAGGGCAAGAAAAACTACTACTTGCTGATCTGCAAGTAATAGGTCGAAGAGCGGTTTCTCTGCAAACGGCCCGCAAAACGGCCTCCGCCGTGCCGCAAGCCTTAGGCGACGTCGCGGGGAAGAAGCCTCAGAACGCTTTGGGCAGCGCGATGAAATCCAGCAGCTCGACCTCTGGCGCGATGTAGCTCTCCAGCGCCGGCTCTTCGTTCATCAGGTCGGTACTCAGGTATTTTTTGTTGCAGTCGGCGAACACCGTCGCCACCACCTTGTCCGGGCCGTATCGCTGTTGCAGCTTGATGGCCCCCACCAGGTTGGCCCCCGACGAGATGCCCAGCGCCATGCCGAACGTGCGGGCCAGCTTTTGGGCCATGATGATCCCGTCGCCCGATGCGGCGGCCACCACCCCGTCCAGCCGGTCCAGTTTCACGATCTCGGGGATGAAGTCGTCCGAAATGCCCTGGATGCGGTGCGTACCCACCTTGTATCCCGTCGACAGCGTGGGACTCTCTTCCGGTTCGAGCGCGTGGACCCTCGCGCCATACGTCTCCTTGAGGTACAGCCCTGCGCCCATCACCGTGCCGCCCGTGCCTACGCCGGCCACGAACACGTCGGGACGGATGCCCGCCTTTTGCAGTTGCACCGATATTTCGAGTCCCGTGGTGCGGTAATGCGCCTGGGGATTGCATTCGTTGACAAATTGCCGCGGCAGGAAGACGATCGAACTGTCGGCTGCCATCTTTTCGGACAGCGCGATACCGCCCAGAAAACCGCCCTGCTCCCGCGACACAAGGATGATTTCGGCCCCCATGCCGCGCATGATGTCCTTGCGCTCCTTGCTCATCCAGTCGGGCATGATGATGCTCACGCGGTGGCCCAGCGCACGGCCGATGGCCGACATGGCGATCCCCGTGTTGCCGCTGGTTACCTCGACGACGTGGTCGCCCGGACGGATCGCACCGCTGATGTACGCCTCGCGCAGGATGTTGTAGGCCATGCGATCCTTGATGCTGCCGGTGTAGTTGTAGTTCTCGCATTTGGCGTAGATCGTCCCCTCGTTGCCCCTGTATCGGTAGCGTATGCCCACCAGGGGGGTGTTCCCGATCAGGTTGCCCAGCAGCTCAAATTTATGCGCCACGGCGCCGTAGTAGTTGTTTTCCATGATATTGCCGGTAGTTGGTAAGGTAGCACAAAAACTTCCAGGCCTTAAAAGTAGGAAAAAACCCCTACTTTTGCCCCATGGAATTTACCAGGCGGGGGACCGCTCCCCTTAAAAAGGCGCACAACTACGTCCGCAATTCGGACAACCACCCCAGGATCGTACGCATCTTTTGGTGGGTGGTGGGTGTTCCCGTGGCCTTTCTCCTGTTGATGCTCCTGCTGGTGGGGATGGGTGCTTTCGGCGCTCTGCCCACTTTCGAGGAGCTGGAAAATCCCCGCAGCAACCTGGCTACCGAGGTGATCTCGATCGACGGGAAAAACCTGGGCAACTTTTACATCCAAAACCGTTCCTACGTCGACTACGGCGAACTGTCGCCCAACCTGGTTGCGGCGCTGGTCGCCACCGAGGACGCGCGCTACTACCGCCACTCCGGCATCGACTTCATCAGCCTGGCCCGGGTGGGTTTCCGCACCGTGTTGCTGGGCGAGAATCAGGGCGGGGGCAGCACCATTTCGCAGCAGCTGGCCAAGAACCTCTACCCGCGCGACACGGTGTACCGGCGCGGATTCGGCAAAGCCGGAGCCTTGCTGGTGTCGAAACTCAAAGAGTGGATCACCGCCGTGATGCTCGAACACAACTACACCAAGGAAGAGATCGTGGCCATGTACCTCAACACGGTCGAATACGGCTCGAACGCCTTCGGGATCAAGTCGGCGGCCCGCACCTTTTTCAACAAAACCCCCGGCGAACTGAGTCCCGAAGAGGCCGCCATGCTGGTGGGCGTGGTCAACGCCCCCACGCGCTACAGCCCTGTCCGCAATCCGGAACGAGCGCTGGCCCGGCGCAACACGGTACTCAGCCGGATGCGGAGCGCGGGCTACCTGACCCGGGCCGCAGCCGATACCCTGATCCCCAAGCCCATCAAGCTCGATTACCACCCCATCACCCACAACGAGGGAGGAGCCACCTACTTCCGCGAGATGCTGCGGATCTACATGACCGCATCCAAGCCCGAACGCAGAAATTTCAACTCCGACTGGGACTTCGAACAGGATATCCTGCGGTGGGAGAACGACCCCCTGTACGGCTGGTGCCACAAGAACACGAAAGCCGACGGAACGCCTTACAACCTGTATAAGGACGGGTTGAAGATATACACCACCATCCAGTCCAAGATGCAGCAGTATGCCGAAGAGTCGCTCATCGAACAGATGAGCCGCGAGGTGCAGCCCGCTTTCGACCGGCAACGCAAGAGCTACAAATCGATCTTCTACGGCATCGGCAAGCCGCAGATCGAACAGATCGTCGATCGGTCGATCCTCCAAAGCGACCGGGCGCGCGCCTACCGCGCCCTGGGATGGAACGAGGCCCGCATCCTGGCCGAGTTCGAGAAACCGGTTCAAATGAGCGTTTTCAGCTACCGGGGCGACGTGGACACCACCCTTTCGCCGCGCGACTCGGTGCTTTACGCCAAGTCGATCATGCGGTCGAGCTTTATGGCGATGGATCCCGCCACCGGCTATGTGCAGGCCTATGTGGGCGGCCCCAACTTCAAGTACTTCAAGTACGACATGGTGCGGCAGGGGAAACGGCAGGTGGGATCGACCATCAAGCCGTTCATCTACACCTTTGCCCTCGACATGCTGCAGCTCAATCCCTGTACGCCGGTTCCCAACTCGCCCGTTTCGATCGAAACGGCCCAGGGGCCCTGGTCGCCCAAGGAGGCGGGCAATCCGCCTCAAAATGGGGAACTCAATCCGCTCTACTGGGGGCTGGCCCGCAGTCGTAACAACTACTCGGCATGGATCATGAAGCAGTCGTCGCCCGATGCGGTGGTCGAGATGCTCCACAAAATGGGAATCACCAGCTACATCGACCCCGTCTACGCCGTGTGCGTGGGAACGCCCGAGGTGAGCCTCTACGAAATGGTGGCCGCCTTTACCGTCTTCGCCAACCGGGGCATCCATACCGATCCCTGTTTTGTAACCCGCATCGAGGATAAACAGGGCAACGTACTGGCCTCGTTCTCGCCCCAAACGCACGAAGCCATCAGCGAACAAACCGCCTACACCATGCTCGGGATGCTCAAACGGGTGATCAACTCCGGAACGGGCAACGCACTCACCGCCCGGTTCGGTATCCGGGGCGACGTGGGCGGAAAGACCGGAACCACCAATAACAACGCCGACGCCTGGTTCATGGGCGTTACTCCCCACGTGGTCGGGGGAGCCTGGGTGGGGGGCGAAGACCCCAGCATCCACCTGGTCAACCGGGGCGAGGGTTCCGTGGCTGCGCTACCCATTTTCGGCCGCTTCATGCAACGCGTCTATGCCGACAAATCGCTCGGAATAAGCATGGAAGACACTTTCCCCGAACCCGTCGGGGTAGTGAAGTACGACTGCGACCCGCAAGAGGCTGCAAGCGCGGCGCATACCCCCCAGGCAGACGAATTTTTTCAATAACAATACACACAGAACAACAGAATGAAAGTTGCCGTTTTTGGAGCCACCGGACTGGTAGGTGGCGTAATGCTCAAAGTCCTTGCCGAACACCGTTTCCCCATTACCGAGCTGATCCCGATCGCCTCGGAGCGCTCGGCCGGTAAAAAAGTCCCGTTCGGAGGCAAGGAGTGGACCGTGGTTACTCCGCAGCAGGGCCTTGAGATGAAGCCGCAGTTGGTCATCCTCTCGGCCGGCGGGCAAACCTCGCTCGACTGGGCGCCGAAATTTGCCGAGGCGGGCTGCTACGTGGTCGACAACAGTTCGGCCTGGCGCATGGACCCCTCCAAAAAACTGGTGATCCCCGAAATCAACGGCGAGGTGCTCACCGCCGACGACAAGATCATTGCCAACCCCAACTGCTCCACCATCCAGATGCTGATCGCCCTGGCCCCCATCTACCACGCCTACGGCATCCGCCGCATTGTGGTATCGACCTACCAGGCCATTACCGGCACGGGGATGAAAGCCGTGGCGCAGCTCGAAAACGAGCGTGCCGGCATTGTGGGGCCGATGATCTACCCCTATCCGATCGATAAGAACTGCATCCCGCAGTGCGACAGCTTTACCGACAACGGCTATACGAAAGAGGAGATGAAACTGGTGAACGAAACCCACAAAATTTTCGACGACCGGTCGATCCTTGTTTCGCCCACCGCCATCCGCGTTCCGGTGGTGGGGGGGCATTCCGAGTCGATCAACGTCGAAACCGAGAAACCTTTCACCCTGCCCGCCGTGCGCGCGTTGCTCGAAAAGGCGCCCGGCCTGCAAGTGGTGGACAACCCCGAAAAATCGGAATATCCCATGGCCATTTACGCCCAGGGCCGCGACGAGGTCTTCGTGGGCCGCATCCGCCAGGACATCTCCAATCCGCAGGCCCTGAACCTGTGGGTGGTGGCCGACAACCTCCGCAAGGGAGCCGCCACCAACGCCGTGCAGATCGCCGAACTGCTGCTTGCCAAAGGATTCATTCAGGCGTAGGCCCCACCGAACGGGGGCGGTAAAAACTCCGCCAACATCGATACGCAGTGCGGCCCCTTGGATGAGTCCAAGGGGCCGCACTGCGTTAAAAAGCATCCGATTATTGGGGACGGTACGCCTGCACGTAGCGGGCGACGTACTTGCCGATGATGTCGAACTCCAGATTGACCGTCGTTCCCACCTCGAAGGCGTGGAAATTGGTGTGTTCGAACGTGTAGGGGATGATGGCCACCTGGAACGAACCGGGTTGGGCGTTGACCACCGTGAGGCTCACGCCGTTCACCGCCACCGATCCCTTTTCGACGGTGATGTAGCCCGGCTGCGCGGGGTCGGGCGCGTATTCGAAAGTGAAGTACCAGCTTCCGTCGGCCTGGCTGACGGCCGTGCAGCGGGCGGTGGTGTCCACGTGTCCCTGTACGATGTGGCCGTCGAGCAGGGCGCCCAGGGTCATGCTTCGTTCGAGGTTCACCTGGTCGCCCACTTTGAGCAGTCCGAGGTTGGTTTTTTCGAGCGTTTCGCGGATGGCGGTAACGGTGTAGCCCCCCTCTTCAAGGGCGACCACCGTCAGGCAGACTCCGTTGTGGGCCACACTTTGGTCGATGTGCAGTTCGTGGGCGAAGGGGCAGCGTAGCGACAGGTGCAGGTTGTCGCCCTCGCGCTGCAGGCGGGTAACGGTGCCGATGGATTGAACGATGCCTGAGAACATGATCTATTGATTTTCAGTTGGTTTTCGTGCCGCCTTTCCAAGCCTTGGCGCGCGCGTGAACGGTTTCGACCGGTCGAACAGGTAGCGGTATGTAACGTGGCGTTTGTGTTTGACGGCCATGACGTAGCTTTCGCACACCCGCATCATCAGGGGATTGAAGTCGCCCACCCAGGCCATTTCGAGGGTTTGGTAGGCGGTTGGATTTTGCTCGACAAAGCGTTCGAAGCAGCGGATCATCCCCGCTTCGACGCCCCGCCCCTGAAACTCGCTCGCCACGCCGAACACCACCCCGTACAGGCGGTCGCACCGGCGCCGCAGCTTGAGGTCGATTAAAAAACGGAGCTTTTGCCACAGGCCGAACTTGCCGTGCAGGTGGCGGAATATCTGGTTGATGTCGGGGATCATGATGAAAAATCCGATCGGCTGGCCCTGGTAGTAGGCGAAGTAGGCCACGCGGGGGTCGATGATCGGTTTGAGTTCGCGCACGTGGGCGATCGATTCGGGTTCGGTCATCGGACGCACCCCCGTAAAGGCCGCCCAACCGCTGTTGTACACCGTGCGGAAGTCGTAGGCCAGCTTGCGGATGTCCGAGAGATCGACGGTACGGAAATCGTAGTCGGGATTTTCGTACAACCGGCGCGCTTTTTCGTACAAGGCCTCGGGCATGATTCCTATGGTCAGCACCCGCAGGTACGAGTATTGGTTGAAGTAATTCTGGAAACCGTACCCTTCGAACAGTTTTTCGTAGTAGGGCGGGTTGTAGGGCATTCCGTAGAGCGGCAGGGTGAACCCCTCTACCAGCGCACCCCACCACATCATCCGGTCGCCGAAGTTGACGGGGCCGTCCATGGCCTCCATGCCCCGCGCGGCGAGCCAGGTCCGGGCGGCGTCGAAGAGCTGGTCGGCGGCCTGCTGGTCGTCGATGCACTCGAAGAATCCGCAACCGCCGGTGGGTTGGTCCTCGGCGGCGGCTTTCTCGCGGTTGTAAAAGGCGGCGATCCGCCCGACGGCGTTCCCGTCCCGGTCTTTCAGGATCCAGCGGATCGCCTCGCCGTCGGCGAAGAGTTTGTTCCGGGCCGGGTCGAACACGGCTTCGATATCGTTGTCGAGGGGTTGCACCCAGGTGGGATCGTTGCGGTAGAGCGTTGCGGCTGTTTGCAGAAATTCCCGCCGGTGGGCGGCGGTTTTCACCTCGTGTAGTGCGTATTTCTCCATTTTTCGTATCTTTCGGTGCGCAAGCCCAAAGGTACGAAAAATGGCCAAGTACAACGAAAAATTCTTTGTCGACATCGACTTCCAGAGCCTGATGCGGGAACGCATCACCCGCGTGCTGCTGGTGTGCAGTTCGTACGACCAGTTCACCCTCGAAGAGGACGGCCGCATCGAGGCGCAGATCATGCACGAGTACTCCGAACTGAGCCTGAGCAATCCGCCCCAGTTCACCGCCGCGTCAAGCGCTGTTGAGGCCCTCGAACGGTTGGCGGCGGGCGAACGGTTCGATCTGGTGATCGCCATGTTCCAGATCGGCGAGATGGACGTGTTCACCTTTTCGCACGAGGTCAAACGCCTGGCGCCCGACCTGCCCGTGGTGCTGCTCAGCTCTTTCTCGCGCGAGGTGGCCCGCCGCGTGGCCGAAGCCGACACCACCCCCATCGACTACCTGTTCAGCTGGCAGGGGAATGCCTACCTGATCCTGGCCATCATCAAAATGATCGAAGACCGCCGCAACGCCCGCGAGGACATCCTCGGAGTGGGGGTGCAGGCGATCCTGCTGGTGGAGGACAACGTCCGGTTCTACTCGGCCTACCTGCCCGAACTCTACCAGATCGTGATCCGGCAGGGGAACGACTACCTGGGCGAGGCGCTCAACGAACGACAACGCACCCTGCGCAAACGGGCGCGGCCCAAGATCCTCTTTGCCCGCAGCCTGGACGAGGCGCGGGAGTACTACGACCGCTACCGCGAGCACCTGCTGGGCGTTATTTCGGACGTGTCGTTCCGCCGCTCGGAACACGACCCCGAGATCGATCCTCGCGCCGGAGTGGCCTTTTGCCGCGAGATACTGGCCGAGTATCCCACCCTGCCGGTGGTGTTGCAGTCGACCGATGCGTCGATCGAAGCCGAAGCCCTGGCCATCGGGGCCGACTTCATCCACAAGCAGACCCAGGATTTGACCGGCCAACTCGAAAACTTCATCACCCGCCGGATGGCTTTCGGCGATTTTTCGTTCGTCGACCCCGAAACCGGAGCCTCCCTGTTCACCGTACACGACCTGCACGAAATGCAGCAGGCCGTCGAGCAGCTTCCCCTGCGCGTGCTTATCCACTATACCGAACGCAATATGCTATCCAAGTGGCTCTATGCCAGGGGGATATTCTCGTTGGCCCACATGGTGCGGGCCGTAACCACCAGCCAATTCGAGCAGCCGGAACAGATGCGCCAGTTCCTGCTCCGCTCAATTCGCGGCTACCGCCGCCAGATGGGGCAGGGAGTGGTCGCCGAATTCAATCCCGACACCTACAACCAGTTCATCAGCTTTGCCCGGAGCGGCAACGGGTCGCTGGGGGGCAAGGCGCGCGGACTGGCCTTTGTGGGCAACCTGCTGGAGGATCACAAACTTTACGACCGCTGGGAGGGGGTTCGGGTAACCATTCCCCGTACGCTGGCCCTGACAACGAGCCACTACGACGACTTCATGGCCGGGAACGACCTGCGCAACCGGGTCGACGAGGCGATGAACGACGCCGAAATTCTGTCGGAATTTTTGGCCTCGGAACTCTCGGACGAACTGATGGAACACCTGCGGACGTTTCTCCGCAACGTCAAACGCCCGTTGGCCGTCCGGTCGAGCTCCAAGCTGGAAGATTCTCATTTTCAGCCTTTTGCTGGAATATACGCCACCTATATGGTGCCCCGCGCCGAAGACGACGAACAAACCCTGCCCCTGCTGGCCCGCGCGATCAAAGGGGTCTACGCCTCGGTCTACTACGCCGCCAGCCGCGCCTACATCGAGGCGAGTTCCAACTCGCTGGGCGACGAGAAAATGGGCGTCGTGATTCAGGAACTGTGCGGAACCGCCGACCAGGGCTATTACTTTCCCACTCTCTCGGGCGTGGCCCGTTCGATCAATTTTTACCCCGTGGGCGACGAAAAACCCGAAGAGGGGATCGCCAACATCGCCCTCGGGCTGGGGAAATTGGTGGTCGAGGGGGGCCTCTCGCTCCGTTTTTCGCCCGGACACCCCCGGCAACTGTTGCAACTCTCCACGCCGGAGATGACCCTGCGCGACACACAGCGCGTGATGTACGCCCTGGACATGAATCCGGAGCGGTTCCAGGCCTCGACCGACGATTCGGCAAATCTTACCCGGCTGGAAATCAACCGCATGCCTCAACTTCGCAACCTGAAGTACGTGGCCTCGACGTGGGACGCCCAGAATCAAATGGTAAGCGATTCCCCCTCGGGCGAAGGGCGCAAACTCATCACCTTTGCGCACATACTCAAGTACGATACCTTTCCGTTGCCCGACATCCTGACCGAACTGCTCCGCATCGGGTCCGAGTCGATGCAGTCGCCCGTCGAGATCGAATTTGCGGTCAATATGGATGTTCCCTCGGGCGAAGAGCGAATTTTTAATTTCCTTCAGATCAGGCCAATAGCCATCGGTACGCAGCACGAACGGATCGACTGGTCGGCCCCCGCGCAGCGGCCCGACGGAGCGCTGCTCTACGCCGAATCGGCCCTGGGGTTGGGGCGCATCGAGGGAATCCGCGACATCATCTATTTCGATCCGGAGGCTTTCCGCCTGGCCGAAACCACCGAGATGGCGCAGGAAATAGAATCGCTGAACGCCGCCTGCAAGGCCGAGGGGCGCAACTACGTGCTGGTGGGGCCGGGGCGTTGGGGGTCGAGCGATCCCTGGCTGGGCATTCCGGTGCGGTGGGATCAGATTTCAGAGGCGCGCGTGCTGGTCGAGTGCGCGCTGGAGAATTTCCGGGTCGACCCCTCGCAGGGAACCCACTTTTTCCAGAACCTCACCTCGTTCGGCGTGGGTTACCTCTCCATCAACCTCCCGCAACAGCAGGGGCGGCTCAATATCCCCGGGCTGGAGGAATTGCCCTGCATCGCACAAACCAAGCATTTCCGGCGGGTTGCCTCGCCCACCTCCCTGTTCGTTTTTGTGGACGGAAAAGAGAGCCGGGGCATCATCCGGCTGGACGAATCCGCCGAAAGGTAGGAAACGGCAGCTCTTTTTGACCGCCCTGACGCAAAAAACAACCCTCCCCCTGCAATGATTTGCAGGGAGAGGGTTCGTTGTATCGACTGTCTGTTGCGGAGGTCAGACAGGTTCTTTCCCGTCTGCCTATGCCGTCAGCAGCTTGCGCAACGAGGCGATGAACCGGTCGCACTGTTCGCGCGATATGCTCAACGCGGGCAACAGCCGGAACACGTTTTTCAGGGAGGACGACCCGACAAAAATCTTTTCGCCGAACAGCAGTTGGTTGCGGATGGCGGTGGCGTCCTCGTGCAGCTCGATCCCGATCATCAGCCCCTTGCCGCGCACCTCCTTGATGCCGGGGAGCTTGCGCAACTCGGCCATCAGGTAGTCGCCCGTCTGGCGGGCCTGCTCCACCAGGTTGTCCTGCTGCATCACCTCAACCACGGCCAGCGCGGCGGCGCAGGCCAGGTGATTCCCGCCGAAAGTGGTGCCCAACATGCCGTATTTCGGGGCAATGTGCGGGGCGATGATCAATCCGGCGACGGGAAATCCGTTCCCGATCCCCTTGGCCATGGTGTAGATGTCGGCCGAAACGCCGGCCCAGTCGTGTGAGTAGTATTTCCCCGTCCGCCCGCAGCCGCACTGCACGCTGTCGGCAATGTAAAGCGCTCCGTACCGGTCGCACAGGCTGCGGATCTTCCGCAGGAACGATTCGGTGGCGATCTGAATGCCGCCCACGCCCTGAATCCCCTCGATGATCACGGACGAAATCTCGGCCCCGCGCTCCGCAAACGCGGCCTCCAACGCTCCCTCGTCGTTCAGGGGCAGGAAAAGAATGTTGTCGGTCTGGTTGATCGGCGCAACAATGGCGGGATTGTCGGTAGCTGCCACCGCCAACGAGGTGCGGCCGTGAAACGACCCCTTGAAAGCAATGGCTACCTTGCGGCCGTTGTGGAACGAGGCGAGCTTCAAGGCGTTCTCGTTGGCCTCGGCCCCGGAATTGCACAAAAACAACTGGTAATCGTCGTGGCCGCAAAGCGCCCCCAACTTCTCCGCCAGCTCGCGCTGCAACGAAATGTGTACCGAATTGGAGTAAAAACCTACCTTACCCAACTGGTCGGTCAACCGCTTTACGTAATGGGGATGGGTGTGTCCGATCGAAATAACAGCATGCCCGCCGTACATGTCAAGGTACTGCACGCCGTCCTGATCCCATACGTACGACCCGGCAGCCCGAACGATCTCAAGATCGTAAAGAGGATATACATCGAAAAGTTTCATCGTTTTGTCTGTGTTTGTGTGTTTTAGACCCTTTGGGTCTTTTGTTTTTGAGTTTGTTTTAACAGCTCTCTAACTGTCCTTTAGTCCGGAGCCTTCGGCTCTTTCATCTTGAATTTTCTCCAACTGTCCTCAGGCCGGACTCTTCGAGTCTTTTATTGGAGTTTGTACTAACTGCGCTCGGGCCGCGCAGGCCCCGCGTGCCCGCGGCGGGCTTTTGGGTGTTTGTGCGGTTGGGCTTGCCGGGTCGTTCCGGTTGATCGGAGTTGCACGGTACGTTCCGTACCTTTCGGCGGGAGCTGAACCGCACTCGCCTGAAAGCAAGCTTTCCGCTCGGCGGCTCCACCCCTGCCGAAAATCTGCCGATGTTCCGCAACTCCTCCGCCGAACAAATCTTACCGTCTTAACTGCGACAATACCCAAGCCTCTTTGCCGCACTCCCACGCTGAAAAAATCTCTTCGCTGCAACTTCACAAGGGGAGGTTTTACCTAAGTTTGACCGAACGGGCGGAACGTGGGTGGCACACACTACTGCTATTGAGCGGTGATGTTGACTTGCCAGCGTTGGCGGCTAGCCCTTGTGCCGGTTTGCACACAGCCTTGGGTTTGATATCAGCCTTAACTTGCGCGATGTTGGCTTTGGCCCCGACAGGCGCGTTCTCGACTGCGTTGGGAAGAGCCGAAGGCTTTGGGGAGGAATGGGAGGGCCGAGCGAAAGTTTACTTTCGGGCGAGTGCCGTCCCGTTCGTACCCAAAACTACGCAGTAGTTCCCAATGCAGCCGCAAGCCAACGACTCGGAACAACGCAACCGCACAAACCCAGAACCGCCCACCGCGGGCACGCGGGGCCGGCGCGGCCTGAGCGCAGTTAAAGCAAACTCCAACAAAAGAGCTGAAGGCTCCGGCAAGAGCGTAGTTAGAGCGAAGTCAACAAAGAAAAAGAACGTTTAGAACGCTGAGGGTTTGAGGAACAGTCCGGTAGTTTCGGGCAGTCCGAACATCAGGTTCATGTTTTGCACCGCTTGTCCCGAGGCGCCTTTGAGCAGGTTGTCGATGGTCGACATGATCAGCAGTTTGCCTTCGTGCAGGGTCAGGTGGATCAGGCATTTATTGGTATTGACCACCTGTTTCAGGGCCACCGGTTTTTCGCTCAGGTGGGTGAAGGGGGCGTCGCGGTAGTAGTCGGCGTAGAGCTGTTTGGCCTCTTCGAGCGTTCCGGCGAAATCGGTATAGATCGAAGCCAGGATACCCCGGGTAAAGTCGCCCCGGTAGGGGATGAAGTTGACCGTTCCGGCGTAGGCGGGTTCCCGGGAGGCGATCATTTGCGACACTTCGCGCAGGTGTTGGTGTTCGAACACCTTGTAGACCGACAGGTTGTTGGCCCGCCACGAGAAGTGCGAGGTGGCCGACAGGGATTGCCCGGCTCCGGTCGATCCGGTGGTGGCGCTGATGTGCACGTCGCCGGTGATTTTGCCGGCGGCGGCCAGGGGGAGGAGGCCCAGTTGCAGGCAGGTGGCGAAGCAGCCCGGGTTGGCGATGTTGTGTGCCGTGCCGATCTGTTCGCGGTACTGTTCGGGGAGGCCGTAGACGAACGAACGGTCGCCGAAAGAGGTGTCGGGGGCGATGCGGAAGTCCTGGCTCAGGTCGATGATGCGGGTCGAGGCAGGGATAACAGCGTTGTGCGCTTCGAGGAATTTGCGGGCATCGCCGTGTCCCACGCACAGGAACAGCACGTCCACTTGGGGCAGTTCGGCCACGGGGGCGTCAGTAAATCGCAGGTCGGTATCGCCCAGCAAGTCGGTGTGGACGTCGCTCACCGGGTTGCCGCCGTTCGAGTTGCTGTGTACGAAGGCGATCCGCACACAAGGGTGGTGGATCAGCAGGCGCAGGCTTTCGCCGCCGGTGTATCCCGCTCCGCCGATGATGCCGACGTTGATGGTTTTTTCCATGGGGCGTGCGTTATTTTTCGAGTTCATCGGGGTTGACGGCGTAATAGATGACGTTTTGGTTCCCGAAGATTTTGCCGAAGCCTTTCACGTCTTCGTGGGTCCAGTTGCTCATCGTTTCGCCGTAGGCGCCGAATTTATTGGTCATCAGGTCGTGCGGCGAGTCGATGCCCACCACCACAAAGCGGTAAGGCAGCAGGTCGACGTACACTTCGCCCGACACGGCGCGCTGGCTGCTTTCCAGGAAAGCCTCCAGGTCGCGCATCACCGGGTCGTAGTATTGCCCTTCGTGCAGGTAGTTGCCGTAGAAGGCCGCCAGTTGGTCTTTCCAGAAGAGTTGCCACTTGGCCAGGGTGTGCTTTTCGAGCGTGTGGTGTGCCTTGATGATGATCATGGGGGCGGCGGCTTCGAAGCCCACGCGGCCCTTGATGCCGATGATCGTGTCGCCCACGTGCATGTCGCGGCCGATGGCGTACGGAGCGGCAATTTGTTGCAGCGCCTGGATCCCTTTCACGCGGTCGTCGTAGCGGGTGCCGTCGACGGCGACCAGTTCGCCCTTTTCGAAGGTGAGGGTTACGCGCCGTTTGGGTTCGGTGGCGGTCATGGGGCAGGTGTAGGCCTCTTCGGGCAGGGTGGAGTGCGAGGTGAGGGTCTCTTTTCCGCCCACCGAGGTCCCCCAAATGCCCTGATTGATCGAATAGACAGCCTTGGTGAAGTCGAAATCGACGCCGTGTTCGCGCAGGTAGGCGATCTCCTGATCGCGGCTGAGCCGTTTTTCGCGGACAAGGGCCAACACTTCGATTTCGGGGGCGATGATGTTGAAAATCATGTCGAAACGCACCTGGTCGTTGCCGGCTCCGGTAGAACCGTGGCACAGGTAGTCGGCCCCGATGCTTTTGGCGTAGCGGGCCACAGCCGTCGCTTGCGAAACGCGTTCGGAGCTGACCGAAATGGGGTAGGTGGCGTTTTTGAGCACGTTCCCGAAGATCATGTAGCGGATCGTGTCGCGGTAGTAGGTTTGCGACACATCCAGCCGCACGTAGTCCTTTACGCCGAGGGCGCGGGCGCGGGTTTCGATTTTGTCGAGCTCCTCTTTCGAAAATCCGCCGGTGTCGGCCAGGGCGGCGTACACTTCGAGGCCCATTTCGCGGGCCAGGTAGATGGCGCAGTAAGAGGTATCCAATCCGCCGCTGAAGGCGAGTACTACTTTTTTCATGTCGGTTGGTTTATTCGTTGTCAGGGTCGGCGGGGTTGGCAAGGGGCGCGATGCGCACTTTGTCGACGGCGGGGTCGAAAAGCATGGCGGTGCAGAGGCAGTTTTTATGCTCTTTGCTTTGCAGGATCGGGAAGTTGACGCAGCTTTCGCAGCCCTTCCAAAAGGCTGCGTCGTCGGTCAGTTCCGAGTAGATGACGGGTCGGTAGCCGATCTCGGAGTTGATCTTCATGACGGCCATGCCGGTGGTCAGGCCGAAGAGTTTGGCTCCGGGGAACTTTTCGAGGGACAGGAAGAACGTTTTGGTCTTGATCGCCTTGGCCAGTCCCAGTTTGCGGAACTCGGGGTTGATGATCAGTCCCGAATTGGCCACGAAACGGTCGTGTCCCCAGCTTTCGATGTAGCTGAATCCGGCCCAGCGGCCGTCCTTGTGGAAAGCGATTACGGCCTTGCCTTCGCGCATTTTCGAGGCGACGTATTCGGGCGACCGTTTGGCGATGCCGGTCCCGCGTGCTTTGGCCGATTCGGCCATTTCGTTGCAGATTTCTTCGGCAAACCGTACGTGTTCTTCGGTTGCAACGAGCACATCAAAATCGTTGATGGTCATGGATATGGTGAGTGGGTTCTGAGGTAAAACAGGAAAACGGGGAGAGGGGGTACACGGGCAACGGAGATCGCTCCCTCGGCCTTTCGGGGCCGCGGGGAGACTAGCGTCGTCGTCGTAAAAAGAGGTGCACCACGGGGTCGTTTCTGTTTCTGTTTGCAGGTAGAACGCGGCAAAGATAGGGAAAATTTTATTCCCTGCGTTGTTTTGCATCCGTGGTTCGGCCCCGAAAAGCCCCGTCCGAAGGCCCGAATGGGGTGATACCGAGGAAGAAAAGGCGTTCGGATTGGAAAAAAGGGTATCTTTGTAGCGGCATATATCCCAAACCACCTATGCTCCTATCAACGCTTCTGACTCTGCTCTTCTACGCCCTCGGGGCCTTGGGGCTAATCCTCTATGGCCGCCGTTTGTTCGGCGAATCGACCCAAAAGGTATTGGGGCGGCAATTGGCACGCAGGGCCTCTCAGCCGCAGGCGCTTCGTCCCATTCAGGAGGTTGGCGCGGGCGCGGTGTTCAATGCCGTGTTGCAGTCCTGCGACGCCTTTTCGGTGGTGGTTTTCACCTGGGTCCACGTCGGCATCCGCTCGGTGCGCGAGGCGCTCTACCTGCTCTTCGGAGGGCAACTCGGGGCGTGTGTGATTTTCTGGATCATCTCGATCTTCGGATTTTCGAGCATCCTGCCCATCATTACGGTACCGCTCGTGGGAGTTGGCCTACTGATTGTGTTGAGCGGACGGGATTTTTACCGGGCCGGCGCCATCGTCGTGTTCGGGTTGGCAGTGCTGGTGCTGGGGATTACGGCCTTGCAGATCGCCGTGGTGAACCTGGTTCCCAATACCGCTTTTGCCGACGGGTTGGTGGATTACTCCGGCCTGGGCATCTGGTCGATGATCGCGTTCGCCCTGGTGGGGATGCTGCTCGCCCCGTTGATGCGTTCCGCGATTCTGACCACGCTTCTGGCGACGACCTTTTGCACGCACGGGTGGATTCCCGTCGAGGTAGCCGCCGCCGTCGGTATCGGCAGCAATTTCGGGATGACCATCTTCCCCCACTTGTCGGCCAGTACCGTCCACACCAAACGGGTGGCTTTGGGCTACTCCCTCGGGATGTTCCTCGGGATGTTTTGGGCGTTGCCCCTGTTCCCTGTGATCGGCAAATGGATGGCCACCTGGCTCCCCTGCGAAACGCAATACCCGTACAATGCGCCGATCGGCATAGCGATCCTGATGACCCTCTACGCCCTGGTCAACGCCCTGATCTGTGGATGGGGCCTGGTGCCGGTGTTTGTCCGCTACGCCGCCAGGGTATTCCCGAGCCGCGGGATCGAAAACCGCCGCAAACTTCCCCTGCCCCGCTTCTCGTGGCTGACGGCTCCCGAACTGCTGCTGGTGGCGGTGTCGAGCGAAACGGCCAACCAGTCGAAACGGATCCTCAAGATGTTCGGGATGGTGCGCGAGATAGCCATGGTTTCCGACAAGGAGGAAGCCGCCGAACTCTTCGCCCACATCCAAAAATACGAATCGATCGCGCATCGCGTGGAACACGAAATCACCACCTACCTCGAAACGCTGGCGTCAAGCATCCACTCCTCGTCGCACATTGCCCGCGTGATCAGCGTGTTGAACCAAACCACGGCCAACTTCAGCCGCATTGCCACCGAGACCCGCATCCTGGGACAATCGGTGCGTTTGGATCAACTTTCCGAGGATCAGTACGATCCTGCGGCCCGCCGGAAACTCTACGCCGAACTGTCGGCCACCAGCAACGAACTCTACCACCTGACCACGCTGCTTTCGGGCGAAGAGTCCGAAACGCCCGAACTGCGCCCGTTGCTCAGCGAGTCGGGCGGCGCCGAAGAGGTGGTGCAGTGCCAGCGGATCCGCCACATAGTCTCCGAAGTCTTCAACGATTTTTCGCGCATCAGTTAATCCGAAGCCGATTTTGGCAACCGTTGCCCCTGTCGTTTAACATAAGCAGCCCCGCCAGCAAAGGCGGGGCTGCCTGTTGAATGGGCAAAGCCGAACGGCGGGAGCGGTCAAAGAATCGCTTCGACCTCCTTGAACCAGTAGGGGCGCAGGGTTCCGAGCGTGTCGCACAGGGTGAGTTCGCCGGTGTGCGGGTCGATCGCGTCGATCGAAGCCTCGAACTCCTCGCCCGACGAGGCGTCGCGGTAAGGATAGTTCCCTTCGGACCTCCACAGGGCGGCCAGGTACTCGTCGTGCGAGGCCCCGGGGTCGTTCATGTCTTGCCGGTAGCGCTGTTCGAAAGCCGGCCAAAGCAGGTCGAGCAGCTCCTCGGGCGAGGGCGACCACCCCTGCTCCACGGCGATCGACGTAGGATTGGGCAGCAGGGGCGAAAATTCGATCTGCCGGGCGTTGATGCCGACACCGATGATGCTGCGGGTGAGAAAAGCTCCCTGCAATTCGTGTTCAATGAGGATGCCGCCCACTTTCCGGTCGCCCACATACAGGTCGTTCGGCCACTTGATCCGGCACGGGAGCGACAGTTGCGTAAGCACGTCCCAGGCGGCCAGCGAGGCGACGCGGCTTACCCGGAACTGCTCGTCGGCGGGAACATGGCGCGGGCAAACCACCAGTGAACAGGTGAGGTTCTCGCCCGGGGCGCTTTCCCATTGCGATCCGCGTTGTCCGCGGCCGGCGGTCTGGTGGCGCGCCACGATGACACTCCCCTCGGGGTAGTTTCCCGCCTGGGCGGTGTCGTTGGTCGATTCCAGTTGGTCGAAAAGAATGATTCGAGGTTCCATGACATGGACAGATAACGAGGTTACTCCCTGGCGATGGTCGTGCCGCCGTAGCCCGGCGTAAGCAGGTGGTCGGCGTGGCAGATAACCACCGAGGCCACACCCCGGTCGATGGCCCGGAAAGCGTTGTCGAGCTTGGGAATCATCCCGTCGGCAACCACTCCGGCACCCCTCAGTTCGGCGTACGAGGCGGGGGTGATGCGGGGAATGACCGACCCGTCGTCGTCCACGTCGCGCAACACGCCCGGCTTTTCGAAGCAGTAGATCAGCTCCACGCGGTAGAGTCCGCTCAGCCCCGTGGCCACGGTCTGGGCCATCGTGTCGGCGTTGGTGTTGAGCAGGTTGCCCGCTCCGTCGTGGGTGAGCGGAGCCACCACCGGAACCAGTTCGGCGTCGAGCAACGCCCGCGCCGTAACGGCGCTGACCCCCGTGGGGTCGCCCACAAAGCCGTAGTCGACGGGGGCCGCGTCGCGCCGCCGCGCCTGCACCAACGAACCGTCGGCGCCGCACAGCCCCAGCGCGTTGCACCCTTCGGCCTGCAGTCCGGCGACAATGGTTTTGTTGATCAGTCCGCCGTAGACCATCGTTACGATCCGCAGGGTTTCGTAGTCGGTTACGCGCCGCCCCTCCACCATTTTAGTCTCCACGCCCAGCTCTTTCGACAGGGTGGTGGCCACCTTGCCGCCGCCGTGGATCAGGAGTTTCAGCCCGTCGAGGCGGGCAAAGTGGTGCAGAAAACGCCCCAGGGCCTCGGGGTTGTCGACGATGTTGCCGCCGATTTTGACGACTTTCAGGGATTTTTTCATGCGGATCGCGGTGTTTGCATTCGCCCGCCTTGCCGGGCGCTCGGCCCAACGGGGCGGCGGGGGATTTTTCGTGGGTGCGGGGCGGGGGTCAGGGCCGGATCTGTCCCGTTCCGAAGATCAGGTATTTGTAGGTGGTCAGCTCCGCGAGGGCCATCGGGCCGCGGGCGTGCAGTTTTTGGGTGCTGATGCCGATTTCGGCTCCCAGGCCGAATTGCGCCCCGTCGGTAAAAGCGGTCGAAGCGTTCAGGTAGACGCAGGCGGCGTCGACCTGTTTCGAGAAGAGCTGCCATGCGGCGGGGTCTTCGGTAACGATCGCCTCGCTGTGTTTCGAGCTGTACCGACCGATGTGTTCGATCGCCTGATCGACCGATCCGACGGTGCGGATGGCCAGTTTGTAATCTAAAAACTCGGTGCCGTAGCTCTCGGGGGTGGCGCATTTAAGCAGGGGCGAGGGGTAGCGGCACAGCAGCGCCTCGTAGGCGTCGGGATCGGCGTAGATCACCACGTTTTGATCGGCCAGCATGTTGCACAGCAGCGGCAGGTCGGCCAACCGGTCGCGGTGGATCAGCAGGCAGTCCAGGGCGTTGCACACGCTTACGCGGCGGGCTTTGGCATTGTGGATGATGGCGGCTCCTTTCACTTTGTCGCCGCTGCGGTCGAAATAGAGGTGGCAGATGCCGGCTCCGGTTTCGATCACGGGTACGCGGGCGTTTTCGCGCACAAAACGGATCAGCCCCTGGCTGCCGCGCGGGATCACCAGGTCGACCCATCCCACGGCCTCGAGCAGCGCCTGGGTCGAGTCCCGATCGGGAGGCATCAGTTGGACGACGTCGGGGTTGAGTCCCTCTTCGGCCAGGGTGTCGCGGAGAATGGAGACGATCTGCTGGTTCGATTCGGCGGCGTCGGAGCCTCCCTTCAGCAGCAGCGCATTGCCCGACTTGACCGCCAGCGCGAAACAGTCGAAACCGACGTTGGGCCGCGCTTCGTACACCACGCCGATCACGCCGAACGGCACCCTGATTTTTTGGATCCGCAGGCCGTTGGGGCGTTCCCGCTCTTCCAGCACTTCGCCCAGCGGCGAGGGGAGCGAGGCCACCGCCCGCAGGTCGGCGGCGATGGCCCGGATGCGGTCGGCCGAAAGCAACAGGCGGTCGTAGCGGGGGTCGTCGCGGTCCATGCGCCGCAGGTCGCGTGCGTTGGCGGCAAGGATTTCGTCCATGCGCTCTTCGGTACGGTCGGCCACTTTGCAGAGCAGGCGGTCGGCTTGCGACGGGTCCCACAGCGACAGTTCGCGGGAGGCCGCGCGGGCTTGTTCAAAACGCAGGATATGGTTCATGGCGCAACGGGGGAGTATGAAACAAAGGTAACGATTTTGGCCGATCTTGCGCGGGCCTTTCCCTCTTTCTCCCCATTTTACGGGAGACGTTTTGAATCCTGTTCCGGGGGCTGTCAGACGGCCGCCGCCACCACTTCCGAGATGTCCACCACGGGAGTTCTTCCTGCTGCGGCCAGCGATTTTTTACACTGCGGACAGGCCGTGGCGATGAAATCGGCTCCGGCGAGCCGTTCGACCACCCGAGCGCCGATCTTTACCTGGGACGCGGTTTCGAGGGTGAGGTTGGCCAGGCTTCCGCCGCAGCAGTGCGGCTCCTCGGGGGTGGCGTGCAGGGTGGCCACGTGGGCCAGCACGTAGCGCGGTTCGGAGTGGATGCCGCGCAATTCGCACGGGTCGTGGTAGGCGTACGAGGCCTGTACGACCGAGGTCTTGAGGTGTCCCGAGGCGATCAGCTCGGCGATGTACTGCGAATGGTGCAGCACCCGGATCCCGAGCCGTTCCAGGTCGTACTCGGTGGTGAAACTCTTGTAGCAGATGGGGCAGCCGGTAACGAGCGTGGTGATCCCCGCCGCCTCGAACCGGGCGCTGTTGTGGTCGGCCATTTTGCGCGCGGCCCCCAGGTTGCCGCTCAGGCGCATGGGGCGGCCGCAGCATACGCCTCCCTCGCGGTCGAGCCACACGGGGGCTACCCCGGCGGCGGCGAAAATCTTCTCCATGGCCCGTAGCACGGTGGGGGTGAGCTGGGTCATGCAGCCGGCAAAGAACCCCACCTTGCCCTGGGCGTCGGGCAGACTTTCGCGCGGGTTGACCGCCACGGCGGGCAGGAAGTCGTACCGGGGGGTTCTCCCATCGGCCAGTTGAACCCGTCCGCTCAGGCGGAGCGTGTCGAGTTCCAGGCCCACGGGGCAGGCTTCGGTGCAGCGGCCGCACATCAGGCAGGTGTCGGCCACCTGCGCGGTGAGCCGTCCGTACCGCCGGTCGCGCACAAAATAGGCGGCCTGTATGTTGTTGATTTTCAGTTCTGAAGCGATGGGGCAGGGATCCAGGCAGACGCCGCACCGCGAACAGGCCTCCAGTTGGAAGCGGTCGAAACTGTTCCCCTCGGGCGCAGCCTTGATGCGGTAGTGGCGCAGGAAGATCAGCGGCACCTCGGTAAAGATGTGCATGTAGCGCGAATAGGGCATGGCCACAAAAAAGAGGCCCAGCGCGGTGGAGTAGGCCAGCCACAGGGGCCACTCGGCGGCGGCCAACACCTCGCGGGGAAACATCGAGGCCAGCAGGTCGCCCGAGGCGCCGGTGAAGAAGGGGCCGCTGTCGAATACGCCGCAGGTGGTCGATTCGGCAAGGAACCGGAGCGGAAAGATCAGCCACAGGGAGGTCATCGCCACGCGGTCCAGCAGGGTGTGGCGCGTGGTGCGGCGCATTCCCATCAGGCGCGAGTAGAAGCGTTTGCACCAGGCGAGCAGTACTCCGCTCAGCACAAAAATCAGCAGCCAGTCCATCAGCATCGCCCAGTTGAAGTGGCGGATGTAAGTCTCGGGCTCCTCGGGGAAGAAGTAGCGGAAAAAGACGTGTACGTGCGGGGGGTTGATCACGTCGTGGATGTAAGTCGAGGTCTCCAGCTTCCCGACGATGATCAGCAGCAGCCAGCCCAGCGCCAGCGAGGTGTGCATGTAACCCAGCACGGGGTTGCGCTGCCAGATGCGGCGGTGCAGGATCGACTCCATAATCACCTCGCCCAGCGCGTTGATCGAACGGTTCGAGAAGAGTTTGTGCCCCACCAGCGATTTGTCGGCTTTGGGCAGCTCCACGAACCAGCGGATCCATTTGTAGAGAATGACTCCTACCAGCCAAAGCAACCCGATGGTGAAGGGGATCACAAAGGGGTCGTAAAACCAGGGGGAGAGGGGACCGAACGACGACATACGGGGCGGTGATTATAACTCTTCTAACAGGGCGTGCAGTACGGCGCGGGTGTGTACCCCGCGCGGGCAAACCATGCGGCACTTGCCGCACAGCATGCAGTTGGCAATTCGTTCGCGGGCGTAGTCGTACTGTCCGCGGCGCACCATGTGCTGGAGCTGCCGCAGGCTGAACGGGGTGAACTGGCCGGTGGTGCAGGTGGCCGTGCAACTGCCGCAGCCGATGCAGAGCAACAGGCTCCGTTCGCGGGCCAACACGCGCCCCAGGGGGCCGGTGTCGATCCGGTCGAGGTCGATGGTGCGGGGCGGGTTGATGGTAAAGCCGAAGTCCATTACAGCAGGTCGCGTTTCATCCGGGCCACCACGGCCACGGCTTCGTTCAGGGTTTCGCCGATGCTTTTTGGGCCGGTGGCGGCGCCGCAAAAATAGACGCCCCGCCGGGCGCTTCCCGTGGGGTTGGTGTAGGGATTTTCGGAGGCGAAAAAGCCGTTCTCCTGCCGGGGCAGCCCGAAACTTTCGCAACAGGCGGGGGCGGTCATGCCCACCAGCAGCACCAGCAGGTCGAGGGTGATCTTCAGGGGGCGGCCCACCAGGGTGTCCTCCACTTTTACCTGAATCTGTTTGTCGAGGGTTTCGCCGGCTTCCGAAATGCGGCCGCGTACGTAGGTAACGCCGTGCTGGATTTGCGAGCGGCGGTACAGCTCTTCGTAGCCGTTGCCAAAGGCCCGCAGGTCCATGTAGAAGTTGGTTACCGAACAGTCGGGCAACGCCTCGCGCAGCTCGATGGCTTGTTTGATGCCGGTGATGCAGCATACCCGCGAGCAGTGGTTTTGCCCCACCTTTTCGTCGCGCGAGCCGACGCAGTGCAAAATACCGATCTTGCGCGGCGCCCGGCCGTCTTTCATGCGCACGGAACCCTCGCGGAACTGTTGTTCCAGTTCGGACGAAGTGATCACGTTCTCGTAAACGCCGTAGCCGTACTCCTCCTTCAGGCGGGCGTCGAACAGGTCGAACCCGGTGGCTACGACCGCCGCCGACCCCTCGAACCGTTCTCCGGTCCGGCTGACGGCCACCACGCGGTCGCCTTCGTTTTCGAGCGAGACGATCTGCTGGCCGGTGACACTTTTTACTCCCGCGGCCGCACGGCTCACTGCGGCGATGACTTCGGCCGCGTCGGCCTGGGTGGGGAACAGGCGGTCCCAGCCGGCCACGTGGCCGCCCGTTTTGTCGCTCTGTTCCAGAATCAACGCCTCCACTCCCTCGGCCTTGAGGGCTGCGGCTGCTTGCATTCCGGCGATACCGCCGCCGATGACGAGTACTTTTTCCATCTAAAATGATCGGGTTGAACGGTGCGCTGCTCCCGCAGCGGTTCGGTTGCTTTTTTCGGGGTTGTTCGACTGGTTTTGCATGGCGCTATCGGGCGAGTTGCAGCTCATTGGGGTTGGCGGGTTTGCCGATGAATTTGCCGTTGCGGCCCAGGTATTTGGTGTTGGGGTCGTAGGGAATCCCCAGTTTTTTCAACAGCGGCTCGACGGGGGTCTGGTGGAGTTGCAGCCCCAGGTCCCAGGGGTCGATCCCCATCATCAGGCCGGCCATCTCTTCGTAGGTGAGCGAGGGAATGGCGTAGAGCTGCTGCCCCTGCATTTGGTTCAGGGTGTATTGCCAGCGATCCAGGAACATGGCGCACCCGGGGCAGTTGGCCACGATGAAGTCGGGCCGGAAAGGGGCCATCGACTCGAATTTTTTCTTCGAATTGGCGATCGAGTAACCGCGGTTGGCCTGCACCAGGTAGTTGCGGAAGCCGAACCCGCAGCAGTGGCGCCGTTCGGGGTAGTCGACGCTCACGCCCCCCCACGAGGCCACCATGCCCGCCAGAACGTAAGGGAACTCGGCGCCGCCGATCCCTTTCTTGGGGAACACTTTGGCGTAGTGGCAGCCGATGTGGTCGACCACCTTGAGGGGCTCGCCCGTTTCGGCGTTCACCAGGCGGTATTTGGCCTTGGCCGCGATTTTTTCGCGCACATGAAAGATCAGGTCCGAGGTGTGGATCAGGTTTTTGGGTTTTTGGAATTCGCGGCCGGTGGCTTTGTACAGGTTTTCGCGGGCCTTGGCTTCGAGTTCGGGGAAATGGTGCCACATGTCGAGTACTTCGCTGTACAATCCGAACGAGGTGATGCACGAGGCGACGTAATTTTCGTAGCCCGCCTCGGTCATCAACGAAAATTGCCGCGCGATGACGGCCATCGTCGTGTCGAGCGGCACCACGTCCGAGTGGTAGCCGATGCCGGTGCAGGTGGTGTGGCGTGGATCCTCGTGGATATCCATCCCCAGGTCGGTGCGCAGGATGTTCAGGAACGCGGCCTCCGACCCCGGGAAAAAATTCTGGCGGATGCAGCTGCGGGCGTAGTAGTAGTGGTCGTCGGCAATCTCTTTGGAGTACTCTTGCCAGTTCGAAAAACGGGATCTCATAGCGGCTGCGGATTATTGGTTCGAATGGCTTCCGTCGTTTTGGGTATAGACGAAATCGGCGTATTGGTCGGGAGTCATTCCCAGTTCGGAGGCTTTTTCGAGGGATTGCTGTTCGATGTTTTTCAGAAAGGCCATCCCGCCGCTCACCTCGAAAATGCGGCGAAACTCGTCCATGCTCGCCGGGTCGATCTGGCGCATCGCTCCCGGCCCCTGTTGGCCGTAGTTGTCGCCAAAGCGGTCGAACACGTCTTTGTCGTTCTCGTGGATCCAGCGCCAGACGGGGCCCTGTTCCAGGTGGCCTCCGGGAGCCACGCGCGAGGGGTGGATGCAGTAGCCCAGGTCGAGCATGTTGCCGCCCAGCGCCTTGCCAATGATGTACTGTTGCCGCCCCTTTTCGGACGCGGTGAAGAAACCGTATTTCTGCGACAGTTTGCGCAACGCCTGAATGATGTAGGCCGGAGTGTTCCCGCGCGGGCAACGCGGCCGGCACGACATGCACTCGCCGCAGTACCAAATGGTTTCGCTCCGAAGCAGCCGCTCGATCGAGGCGTCGTCGCGCGCCTGCACCTCGTCCACGATCCGGCGGGGGTCGTAGTTGTAGTACTCGGCCGCCGGACAAACCGCCGTGCAGGCCCCGCAGTTCATGCAGGCGTTCAGCCCCTCCACGAAGCGCTGATCCCGCATCAGTTCGTCGAAATAGTTTTCCATGCAACAAAAGTATCCGTTTGTTTTAGCATGGCAAAGTGTTTTAATCACCTATTTCGGCTAAGTATTTATACGTATAATCAATGGAAATAGCTCAATACGAGCAAGTTTCAACGAGAAACGGGGCGCGTTTGGGGTTGATTTCCGGCGACCCTGCGACGTAAAAAAAGCGTACCTTTGCCCGATCCAACCGCTCCCGCATACTCGAACATGGCAGAATTGCAAAAACGCAAACCCGACTGGCTGAAAATCCGCCTGCACCGCGATCCGGCGTATGCGCGGGTCGAGGGACTGGTGCGCCGGCACGGCCTGCACACGATCTGTTCGAGCGGTCGCTGCCCCAACATCTCGGAGTGTTGGAGCCGCGGCACGGCCACCTTCCTGATCGGCGGCGAGGTGTGTACCCGCGCCTGCCGGTTCTGTGCCACGCCTACCGGACGCCCCGCCCCGCTCGATGCGAACGAACCGGTCAAAGTGGCCCGTTCGATCCGGGTGATGGAGCTGCGCCATTGCGTGGTTACCTCGGTCGACCGCGACGACCTGCCCGACGGAGGAGCCGCCCACTGGGTCGAGACCGTGCGGCAGGTACGCCTGCTTAACCCCGATACCACCATCGAACTGTTGATCCCCGATTTCGACGCCCGCCCCGAACTGCTGGAGCAAATTGCGGCCAGCGGAGCCGACATCGTGGGGCACAACCTCGAAACGGTCGAACGGATCACCCCGCTGGTGCGCAGCCGCGCCAAATACGCCACCTCGATCGAGGTGTTGAGCCGCCTGCACCGGGCGGGCGTCGACACCAAAAGCGGCATCATGGTGGGCCTCGGAGAACGCTTCGACGAAGTCCTCGCCACGATGGACGACCTGGTCCGCGCGGGGGTGCGGCGCATGACCCTGGGGCAGTACCTGCAGCCCACCCCGAAACACCTTTCCGTATCGGAGTATGTAACTCCCGAAACGTTCGTTCGTTACAAAGAAGAAGCCCTTGCGCGGGGCCTGACCCACGTGGAGAGCGGCCCCCTGGTGCGCTCCTCGTACTGGGCCGATAAACAGGCATGCAGCAAATGACCAACCGGTTCGACATAGAAAACCTGGGCGTGATCGAGTACCAACAGGCCCTCGACCGGCAGCGCAGGGCGTTCGACCGCCTGCAACAGGAAAAACTGCAGGGGGCCGGCGAGCGGCACCACGCGCTGCTCTTCTGCGAACACCCCCACGTCTACACCCTGGGGCGCAGCGGCCAGCCCAACAACCTGCTGGTGAACGAAGCGTTCCTGGCGAGCATCGGCGCCACCTACTGCCGCACCGACCGGGGCGGCGACATCACCTACCACGGCTACGGCCAGGTGGTGGGCTACCCGATCTTCGATCTCGAAGCCCTGGGGCTGAGCCTCAAGGGCTACATCCACCTGCTGGAGGAGTGCATCATCGACACCCTGTCCGAGTGGGGCATCGCCTCCGAACGGCTCGACGGCGCCACGGGCGTCTGGATCGACGGCCGCCGGAAAATTTGCGCCATCGGAGTCAAAGCCTCGCGGTACGTTACCATGCACGGATTTGCACTGAACGTATCGACCGACCTGAGCTACTTCTCCCACATCAACCCCTGCGGATTCACCGACAAGGGCGTTACCTCGATCGAGCGGGAACTCTCGGGGGCCGCTCCCTCGCTGTCCGAAGTAGAGGCTTGCTTTGTACGCAGCCTGCTGCGCCACCTTCCCTCCCTCCCATGCCAATAAGAATAAAAAACATACACCATGCAAGCAGAAAAACGGTGGGTACTCAAGCCCGCCGGCGATCCTGCGACGATTCGGCAACTCGCCACGGGCCTCGGCATCCATCCGAAGCTGGCGGGGTTGCTTGTCGGTCGCGGCATCGAGACCCTTGAACAGGCCAAGCGCTTTTTTGAGCCCCGGCTCGAAGAGCTGCACGACCCGTTCCGAATGAAAGACATGATGCTCGCCGTGCAGCGGATCGAACGTGCGATCGGCGAACGGGAGCGCATAATGATCTATGGCGACTACGACGTGGACGGGATCACCGCCGTGGCGATGACCTACAACTACCTGCGCCGCTGGGAGTGCGACCTGCTCTTCTACGTGCCCGACCGCTATGCTGAGGGGTACGGCATTTCGCAGAAAGGGATCGACTACGCCGCCAACAACGGCGTGAGCCTGGTGATCGCCCTGGACTGCGGCATCAAGGCCGTGGAACGGGTGCAGTACGCCAAGAGCCTCGGCATCGACTTCATCATCTGCGACCACCACCTGCCCGGCGACGAAATCCCCGCCGCCGTGGCCGTACTCGACCCCAAGCGGACCGACTGCGAATACCCCTGCAAAGAGCTGTCGGGGTGCGGCGTGGGGTTCAAACTCATTCAGGCCTTTCATCAATTCCGCGAACGCCCCTTTTCCGAGATCGAGCCCATGCTCGACCTGGTGGCCGTCAGCATCGCCTCGGACATCGTTCCGATCGTGGACGAAAACCGTATCCTGGCCTATTACGGCCTCGAGCGGCTCAACGCCCGGCCCAACCCCAACAAGGGGATCGAGGCGATTATCCGCCAATGCGGCCTCGACCGGCGCACCATCCAGCTCGACGACATCGTCTTCAAAATCGGCCCCCGGATCAACGCGGCGGGCCGGATCGAAATCCCGATCGACGAGGAGGATCCCCGGGCCCAGTCGGGCGGACGTACCGCCGTGCGCCTGCTCACCGTGCAGGACGAGTACAAGGCCCGTGAATACGTCGCCAAGATCGAAGCCGTCAACCACGACCGCAAGAGCATCGACCGCTCCATCACCGAGGAGGCGCTGCTGTGCTTCAAACAGACCCCCGAACTCGAAAACCACCACTGCACCGTACTCTACAACCCCAACTGGGTGAAAGGAATCGTGGGGATCGTGGCCTCGCGCCTGATCGAAACCTACTACCGCCCCACGGTGGTGCTGACCATGAACAACGGCCTGATTACCGGCTCGGCCCGTTCGATTCCCGGGTTCGACCTCTACCAGGCCGTGGAGTCGTGCGCCGACCTGCTCGAAAACTTCGGCGGCCACACCTATGCCGCGGGGATGAGCCTGAAGCCCGAAAACCTGGAGGCCTTCCGCGAGCGCTTCACCGCCTACGTCGACCGCCACATCGACCCCGACACGCTGGTGCCGAAGATCGAGATCGACGAATCGCTCCTCTTTTCCGAAATCACCTCCGAGTTCCAGCAAGCCCTGCGCCGCTTTCAGCCTTTCGGGCCCGGAAATCCCTCGCCCGTCTTTCAGTCGCTGGGCGTGTCGGACATCGGTACCGCCAAACCGGTGGGGATCAGGCATGAACACCTTAAAATGGAGCTGGTGCAGGGCGAACCCTACCGCCCCCTGCCCGCCATTGCGTTCAACCAGATGGAGCAGTTCGACCCCATCAAACAGGGGACTCCGTTCGATATTTGCTACACCATTTCGGAAAATCTGTTCCACCGTCCGCCCACGGTTCAGTTGCAGATCAGGGACCTCAAAGTCCACCCGTAACCCGGGACCGACCCCATGAGCGAAAGAAAAACATACCTTTGCAGGCGATGAAAAACATTACGATCCTCGGCATCGAATCCTCGTGCGACGACACCTCGGCGGCCGTAGTCCGCGACGGAGTGGTGCTTTCGAACGAGATCGCCTCGCAGGCCGTACACGCCGCCTACGGCGGGGTGATTCCCGAACTGGCCTCGCGGGCGCACGGACAAAACATCCTGCCCGTGGTGGACGTGGCGCTCAAACGGGCGGGCGTTACCCCCGACCAGGTGGACGGCATCGCCTTCACGCGCGGGCCGGGCCTGCTGGGATCGCTGCTGGTGGGACTCTCCTTTGCCAAAGGCTTCGCCATCGCTCAAAACACCCCGATGATCGAGGTGAACCACCTGCAAGCTCACATCCTGGCGCATTTTCTCAAGTTCCCCGACCGGCCGGCCCGCTCTCCGCGTTTCCCCTTTCTGTGTCTGCTGGTGTCGGGGGGGCATACCCAAATTGTGCTGGTGCGCGACTACCTCGACATGGAGGTGGTGGGATCGACCATCGACGATGCGGCGGGCGAGGCGTTCGACAAATGCGCCAAAGTGATGGGGCTTCCCTACCCGGGCGGGCCGGTGATCGACCGTCTGGCCAAGGAGGGCGACCCCCGGGCGTTCAAATTTGCCAAACCGTCGGTCGACGGGCTGGATTTCAGCTTCAGCGGACTGAAAACCTCGTTCCTCTACTTCCTGCGCGACCAAATGGCCGAAGACCCCGCGTTCATCGAACGCCGCAAGGCCGATCTGGCCGCTTCGTTGCAGGCCACCATCATCGACATCCTGCTTCAAAAACTGACCCGGGCCGCCAAACAGTACGAAGTAACCGAGGTCGCCATCGCCGGCGGCGTATCGGCCAACTCGGGACTGCGCGACGCCCTGCAGGAATTGGGCCGGCGGCAGGGATGGGAGACCTACCTGCCCGAACGGGCCCTGACCACCGACAACGCCGCCATGGTGGCCATCACGGGATACTACAAATACCTGCGCGAGGAGTTTGCCTCGCTCGATGTGGCCCCGGCAGCCCGCGCCGCCGAATTGCTGCAAGGCGGCAAATAGGCGACCACTCCCGTTTCGCCGCCGCCCCGCCCCCCTGTAGCCCACCCTTTCCCGTCCTAATCTACTTTGGTCGAAACCAAAGGAAAGCTTGCCCCCGCAATCCGTTCAAGGACGTGGGGGCAAGAGTAAGATGTTCTGTTCGGGGGAATTACGGCGTCAACAACGAGGTGTGTTGCAGCAGGTAGAAGATCAGGTAGGCGAGCGCTCCCGCCGCAATGAGCGCGACCAGGATCGGAAGCCGGTAACTGTGCGGACTCTTCTTCCGCGGGGCCGGCATGGGGCCGCGGTTGCGTTCGCGGCTTTCGCGGGGCTGGGGCAGCGTAACCGGGCCGAATACCAGCGAGTTTAGTTGTTCGGTAAGCGCCGGATCGGCCGAAAAGCAACCCTCGGAGGGGAAGATGGCTCCCACGCCTTCGATCCACAGCCCGTTGTTCTCGTCGGCACACGCCCCTCGCCACTCGTCGATCATGGAGGCGACCCCCTCGGCGGGCAGTTGATAGCAATCGGCCACCAGGCGGGAGAGAGTCGGAGCCTCGAACTGCCCCCAGTCGAGTACGACCGTCCGGCTGGGCGGAGCGAGCCGCCGCCCCTGCTCGATCCGCTCGCAGGGGGTATGCTCCAGGCGCAACGTCCCGATCCCGTCGAGAGCGACGGGCAGGTGCTGGAGCAGCCGGTTGCGCAGAATTTCCGAAATGGGGTGCATGGAGAGGAGGTTATTTTTTGCCCTTTTTCTGCTGGCGTTTGTGCAGGTGGCTGTCAGGCTGGGGCATCCCCTCGTAAGGTTTGGGAGCGCGTTGCAGGGCGATCACCAAAATAATGATCCCTGCCACGATGAAGGGAAGGCTCAGCCATTGGCCCATGTTGAGGCTCATTCCCTGTTCGAACGAAACCTGCGGCTGCTTGATGGTCTCGATCACGAACCGCGCCGCGAAGAGCCACGTGATGAAAATGCCGAAAAGCACTCCCCGGCGGTTGCGGGTCTCGGTTTTCCAGAACAGCCACGCCAGCACGCCGAACAGGAGCAGGTAGGCCACTGCCTCGTAAATTTGCGTGGGGTGCATCGGCACCACCTCGCCCGTCCGTACGAAGACGAATCCCCAGGGCAGGTCGGTAGCGGTGCCGTAAATCTCGGAGTTCATCAGGTTGCCGAAGCGGATCATGGCTCCGGTAACGGCGACGATGATTCCGATGCGGTCCAGACTCCAAATGTAGGGAACGTGCCACTTGCGGCAGTAGAGCCAAAGCCCCACCAAAATCCCCAGCGCAGCCCCGTGGCTGGCCAGTCCGCCACCGCGCATGTCGAGCAGCTTGATCCAGGGGAAGTCGGACATGAAGGGGTGGAGAAAATAGTCGGCAGGTTCGTAAAAAAGGCAATGCCCCAGCCGGGCGCCGATCACGGTCGAGAAGATCACGTAAAAGAAGGCCGAGTCGGCCATGCGCGGATCGAGCCCTTCGTGGCGGAGGATCCGGCTGAACAGCCAGTATCCAACGGCAAGGGAAAGGCTCCACATCACGCCGTACCAGGCGATGTCGATGCCGAAAATATTGAAAGCTACGGGATTGACGTCCCAAACAACGGCAAGAGGGGTCATGGTGGCGGGGGAATTATTTGGTGATGGGAACGCGCGCCCCGTTTTGCACGGCGATCACGAACGCGTCTTTGTAATCGGGCTTTTTACGCAGGGTTTGGGCCGCGTTCGAGGCTTCGGCGTAGCTGGGATAGCTTCCGTAGTAGTAGATCCACAGCCGGTCGGAAACCTTCAACTCCTGCACCATTTCGCGCCCCAGGTCGGCGAACCGGAACAGGTTCACGGGCTGGCTCAGGGCGGCGATTTGCACGTGGTAGGTGGGGGTCGAAGCGACGATCTGCCGGGTAACGGGCGGGTCGGCTTCGCAAATCACGATCGGCGGTTCGCCGGGCCGCTCGACCGCCTCTTGCGGTGCGGTCGATTCCCCGGCGGGTGCGGCGGCGTAGCCGGGAAGTACCGCCAGGGCCGACTTGGGCATGGCTTCGAGCTTGCGGTCGATCAGGGCCATTTCGCTGGCGCGCGTTTCGATCTCGCGGGTGATTTTCTTGGCTTTATGGCCTCGGGCGGTGGTCAGGTCGCGGCCCAGCAGATCGACTTCGGCCTGCAGCTCCACTTTGCGGTCGTACAGGCTTTTTACCAGTTGCTCGGCGGGGGTCAGGCGGGTGCGGGTTCCGCCCGCCGGAGCGGTTTGCGATACCACCAGCGTGGGGCTTTTCGGCGGTGTTGCGGGCGTGGCCTGCGGGGCCGGCGCGGCAGTTTGGTGGGTGATTGCCTCGAGGTCGGCTTTTTTGGCGGCTTTCTGAGCTGACAGCGGAGCGGTTCCTGCCAACGACAGTGCGCCGATCAGCAAAAACGGAAAGGAATTTCGGTAGTTCATAACAGAGGGGGCGTGTGCAGGCAAAGATACGGAATTACTCGATGCCCAGGTGATCGAGAATGATTCGGGTGGCTCCGGCGCGGGAGCGTACAAATTGAGCGGCCCGGTCGCCGGCCTCCTGCCGCGCCTGCTCCCCCGTGGGCGGAAACCAGCCGTCGAGTGTCTGCTCCAGGGCTTTGCCCGAATCGACGGAGCGGGCTGCCCCCTGGGCGATCAGCCCTTCCGCTTCGGCAAAGGCGTGGTAGTTGGGGCCGAAAACGACGGGGATCCCCCAAACGGCGGCTTCGAGGGTGTTGTGGATCCCGCGCCCGAACCCTCCGCCTACGTAGGCGACCGTGCCTGCGCTGTATATGCCCGAGAGCAGCCCGATGGTGTCTACCACCAGCAGGGTGGTCCCGGCCAGCTCTTCCGGAGCGTTCGCTTGCGTGTAGCGTACGCCTTGTCGGCCGCTTGCGGCGATCAGGCGGTCGATCGCATCGGGATGTATCTCGTGCGGCACCAGGATGCACTTCACCCCGGGGCGTTGTTTCAGGTACTCCATGATGTGCGCTTCGTCGTCGGGCCAGGTGCTTCCGCACACAAGAACCGGCTGGGAACCCTGCGCGAAAGCCCGGATCAGGGGGATGGAGGGGGCGGCCTGCGCCAAGGTCAACACGCGGTCGAAACGGGTGTCTCCGCTGACGGTGGCCTGTTCGATCCCGATGCCTGTGAGCAGTTCGGCCGAACGTTGATCCTGCACGAAAAAATGGCCAACCAGCCGCAGGGTCTTCCGGGCGAAACCTCCCCGGGGCTTGAAAAAGCGGTCTGCGGGGCGGAAAATCGCCGATACCACGGCGCTCGGAACCCCCGCGCGTTTAAGTTCGTTGAGGTAGTTGAACCAGTATTCGTACTTGACAAACAGGGCCAGTCGGGGTTGGACGGCGCGGACAAAACGCCGTGCGTTTTGCGGAATGTCGGCGGGCAGGTAGAAGATGTGGTCGGCCCCGGCGTAATTTTTACGCACTTCGTACCCCGAGGGCGAGAAAAAGGTGAGTACGATGCGCCAGTGGGGATGTTCGGCCCGGAAAGCTTCGAGCAACGGCCTTCCCTGCTCGAACTCGCCGAGCGAGGCGCAGTGCATCCAAAGGGTCGGTTTCTGGGCCTGGCCGGCGCCCAGTTCACGCTCGATACGGGGTAGCAGCCCCTTTCGCCCCCGGGCCAACAGTTTCGCTTTGCGGTGGAACGGCGCGGCCAGGGAAATTCCCGCACCAAACAGCCGGATCGCTATGTTGTAAATGAATTCCATCCGGCTTGGGGCGACGTGTTGTTAGAGGAGCGAGGCAACCACTGCGGCCATGGAAACCGCGCTGGTGGAGAGGCTCATCACCTCGGCGGCGCTCATCCCGTCGCGTTCGGGTTTTTGCAATACGACAATTTCGCAACCGGGTTCAATGCGGGGTCGATGCAATCCACGCTTCACGTCGCTCGATCCGTTGGCGTAGATCACGAAAGGTTGTTTGCGGGCGCGAGGGGCGTATCCCCCGGCGTTTGCAATGTAGTCTTTCAACTTGGCTCCCTTCACGTACACCACGGTGTTGGGGAACTGAATCCCGTTTCCGCTGATGGTAACGGTATTGTCGAGTTGAGGAATCACCAGGCGGTCTCCCTCTTGCAGGGTGATGTTGTCGGGGCCGTTCGGCTTTTCAAGAGCCGCAAGGAGGTTGACGGCCACGGGATAGACGTCCAGCATGGAGCCGATCTCTTCGGCCGAGAGGGTGTCTTTGAGGAGACGCTCGTTGCGGCGGGCCAACCGTTCGAGCGCCTGTTTCCGGTATTTCTGTGTTTCGGTGTAACGCCGGGCAAGGTAGGCTCCCTCGGGATAGGCTTCGGGAGTGAGACCTCCTGCCTGTTCGATCAGGTCGCTCAACCGGTGGTTGTTGGTCTTCATGGCGTAGTCTCCGGAGAAGAGAATTTCTCCCGATATATTTACCAAACGTTGATGGCTGTACCCGGGCGAGCGGCGGATGAATACTTCGTCGAAGGGTTTCAGCACGAACGAGCTGGCCCCCTCGCCCAATCCGAGGTCCTCGCGGATGTTGAATTCGAAGATGTCGGCGATATGGTCGGGGGTTTTGGTCGATTTCGGGTCTTTGATCCGGCGGGCCACTTCGATGCGGGCCAGCGAGGCGGACTCTCTCAGCCCTCCGGAAAGCACGATGGCGTCTTCGATGGTCATCCCTTCCCGGTAATCCAGCGTGGAGGGGGTGATCACCTCGCCCTGCACTTCGATTACCTGCCCCTCGCGCAGCGAGTTGATGGAGGGGATGCGCACCTGGTCTTCCCGCTGGAGCGGAATGTCCGCGACCCGGCCGTTCAACAGCTCGCCCAGGTCGAGTGCGACGATGTCCCACGTGTAATCTTCTTTCATCCGAATGATTTGGGCGCGGCTCATCAGGGCGTCTCCCCGGATCCCCTCGGCCTTTTGAATCAACCCTTTGAGGGTCATCCCGCCCTCGGGAAGTTCGTACGCGCCGGGACGCCACACGGCGCCTTCGATCGAGATGCGGTTGGCGAACTGATCGATCACAGCCCCGACACTTACGCTATCGCCATCGGTCAGTACAAAGGAGGGGTATTGCTCCTTGCCGACGGTGTGGATGGAGTACATGCGGCCGGTTTTCCGGCTGACGGTTACGTTGTCCGTGTAGGATTTTCCCATAAAGCCGCCGCTGTAATCGAACAGTTGTTGCAGGGTCTCTCCCTTGCGCAGTTCGTAGATGCGGGGCCGTTTGACGTTTCCGCTGATTTGAACCAGATTTTCGTAGGGACGGACCACGATCAGGTCGTTGTCTTTCAATCCCATGTTCACTTCGTGCTTCCCTCCCAGCAGGTATTCGTACACATCCAGCGAGGTGATCTTTTTCCCGTCCCGGTGCAGTTCGATGTCGCGGAGCGACCCGATGTCGGTTACTCCGCCGGCCTGGTAGAGCGCGTTGAACAGGGTGGCCAGCGAGGGGAGCGTGTAGGTGCCGGGCGTGAGGGCTTCGCCGATGATGTTCACCTTGATCGAGCGGATATCGCCCAGGGTAAGCTGTATTTTGGTGCTTCCGTCGGCCAGCCCGGCGATCGACCCCGCGAGTTTCGATTTGATGCGCTGGAGGGCCTGTTCGATGGTGGCGCCTCCCACCGGAATGACGCCCAGGTTGGCCAGCGAAATGGTTCCGTCGGGGGTTACCTTTACGTCGTAACTGCCGGCGGCCACGCCCCAAAAGTCAATAAACAGGCGGTCGCCGCCTGCAATGACGTAGTTTGCCGGAGTGGGCAGGTTGTACGAGGAAGCGAAGGTGAGGTTGCGGTTCGAAAATATCTCGCGGCCGAACACGCTGTTCGCCGGGTCGGCTTCGTTTGTCGTGTCGGCTGGTTGTTGGGCCTCGAAAGCGGTTGCGGTTTCCGGGTCTGAAACGGTCCGAGTCCGGTCGCCCGAGGTGTGAGTGAGCGGTTTTGAAGTGGAGGACCGGGGGGCGGGAGGGTCGATCGCGGCTGCCTGCGTCCCGGCCTGTAATTGTTGCGCTTGCCGGATCATATCTTCCGTAACCACGCGGTTTTGCGCTTGAGCGGCCACCAGACTAAAAGTTGCGAGGAGGGCGAATCCGCCGACGATTCTTCGAACCATAACAAAAAAATTAGTTGACACAAAGGTACATTATTTTGTCGATCCGGAGCAGTCGGCCGGGAGAAAACCACTACTTTTGGGAGTCAAAATCCGGGAACAATGAAAAAAAGCATTGGAATTATTTTTGCAGCGTTTGTGCTGTCGACCGCGGTTTCAATCCCCTGTTTTGCTGGCGAACCTGCCGGGACGCGCCTCAAGGCGAACGCTCTGTACTGGGCGGTGGGGGTGCCCAACCTGTCGGTCGAGACATCGCTCGGGAAACACTGGGGGTTGAATGTGGACGCGGTCTACTCTCCGTGGCAAAGCATCAATGGGCGTCCCTATGTGGTCTTTCAGTTGATCGCCGAAGGGCGGTACTATTTCCGGGAGAGCGCCCGGGGGTTTTACGTGGGTGTTTACGCCGCTTTCGACGCCTACAAGCTGAGCAAGTGGGGCCACCCCTCGTACGAGGTGCAGCACGGGGTGGGAAAAGCTTTCGGAGGGGCGGTCGGCTACCAGTTTGCCCTGAACCGTCGCTGGGGAATGGACTGCTACCTGGGCGGCGGATGGCACGGCGGGGATTACTACGGAATCGACGAACGGACGGGTGATTACTACGCCCGCTGGAACGGAAGCGGCGAGTGGATTCCCTACAAGGCGGGAGTCGCCTTCACGTACCGACTGGGGAAATAGCCGGAAACGGCGGAACCCTCGCTCGAATCATTGACGGTGTCGGGCCGAAAACGGAGAACGCAGGGCCGGGGGACCCGAAGGGTATCGAACTAAGGGGGTATCGAACCAAAAAAGCGCTGCTAACAGGGTTGTTAGCAGCGCTTTTTGTTGACCCACCAGGACTCGAACCTAGAATAACAGAACCAAAATCTGCTGTGTTACCATTACACCATGGGTCAGTACCCAGCCGCGCCGGGGCGGCTTGCGGGGACAAAAGTAAGGGGCAAAAATGGAATTTGCAAATCTTACGGTGAATTTTTTGGGCGGGGATTCCCCTGTTCCGGATGCGCGCCGCTAAGGGGCCACCGGAGGAAAGAACGGTTCCAGCTCCTTGCGGAACGGTTCGGCGGTAAAGCCGCTCCACTTGCGCAGGATCGTCCCTTCGGGGTCGACCAGCACGAAGGTCGGGAACAGGCGGATGTTGTAGGGAACCGCAGCCCCCTCCATCAGCAGTTGGCCATCCGAGAGGTTGGGCCACGGGAAAGGTTGCTTGTACTGGTACATCTCCATCCACCCGTCGTGGTTGTCGCTGAGCATCACCCCGATGATCCGCAGCCGGTCGGCGTAGGCGGCGTGATACTTTTTCAGTTCCACAAAGCTGGCGTGGCAACGCGGGCAGTTGGCCGTCCAGAAACAGACCAGCAGGTACTTCCCGTCGCCCACGAAGCTCGACAGGGTGGAGTAGTTTCCCGATACGTCGTGGAGTTCGACATCGGCGAGCCGTCCGCCGATTCGGACCGAGTCGGCCTGTTGGGCGTGTACGGGAGCGGCCAGGCAAAGCCAGGCCAGGGCTCCTGCAAGGATACAAAAGGGTTTCATGCGAAAAGGTTGCGTTTAGTACGGATTCAACCCGCAAGGTACGAAATATTCCCGAAACCGCATCGCCCTCGCAGGCCGCGGCGGCTGCGGGGAACAAAATTCCGTTGCCCCTTTGGCAAATCGGAAAAAGAGGAATACCTTTGTTAGTTCAAAAACAGTACCTCTTCCGCGAGTTGGCTTTATCTTCAGGCAGGAGGCGCAGTTTAACCCTTGAAATTCAACACGTCCACCCTAAAAACAAACCTATGAGTAGCAAACTCTGGAGCTCATCCATCGGGAAAAAGTTGGTGATGAGCCTGTCGGGACTTTTCCTGATCGTCTTTTTGCTGGTCCATCTGGTTGCCAACCTGCTCTTCTTCGGCGGCGAGGAACTCTACAACGAGATGACCCACTTTATGAACACCAACCCCATTATCCAGATCATGGTTCCGGTGTTGGCGCTTGGTTTTGTGGTTCACATTGCATGGGCCACGGTCATCACCCTGAAAAACCAGACCGCCCGCCCCGTCAAGTACGACAAGCAAAATGCCGCCGCCTCGTCGACCTGGGAATCGCGCAACATGTACGTGCTGGGGGTCATCGTTTTCGGCGTACTGGCCTTCCACCTGAGCGATTTCTGGTACCGGATCCAGTTCACCGAAGTTCCCAGCGACTACGACATGGTGGTGGGCAGCTTCTCGAAACTTTGGGTCAGCGTCCTTTACATCGTGTGGGTGATCGCTCTGTGGTTCCACCTGCGCCACGGGTTTTGGTCGGCCTTCCAAACCGTCGGGCTGAACAACCAATTGTGGATCAAACGTTGGAAATTCGTCGCCGACGTGTATGCTTTCATCATCGCCGTCGGATTCATCTCGATCCCCCTTTCGGTGTTGATCGACAAGTGGATGTAAGGGTAATTTCGGAATAAACGCTAAAACGCTCGAAAAGCAATGAACAAGATCGATTCAAGATGCCCGCAAGGCCCCGTGGCCGAAAAGTGGAGCAAACATAAAGCCGAAATCAAAGTCGTCAGCCCGGCCAACAAACGCAAACTCGAAGTGATTGTGGTGGGAACCGGCCTGGGAGGAGGCGCCGCCGCCGCCGCGCTCGGCGAACTGGGATACAACGTAAAAGCCTTCTGCATCAGCGATTCGCCCCGCCGGGCCCACTCCATCGCCGCGCAGGGAGGGATCAACGCCGCCAAAAACTACCAAAACGACAACGACTCGGTATACCGGCTGTTTTACGACACCATCAAAGGGGGCGACTACCGCGCCCGCGAGGCCAACGTCTACCGCCTGGCCGAGGTGTCGAACCTGATCATCGACCAGTGCGTGGCCCAGGGGGTTCCCTTTGCCCGCGACTACGGCGGACTGCTCGACAACCGCTCGTTCGGCGGCGCGCAGGTGAGCCGCACCTTCTACGCCCGCGGCCAAACGGGGCAACAACTCCTGCTGGGAGCCTACGCCGCCCTGAACCGCCAGATCGCCAAGGGATCGGTAAAAAGCTACAACCGCTACGAAATGCTCGACGTGGTGCTGATCGACGGAAAAGCCCGCGGAATCATCGCCCGCAACCTGGTTACCGGCCAGGTGGAACGCTTCGGCGCCCACGCCGTGATCATCGCCACCGGCGGGTACGGCAACGTCTTCTTCCTGTCCACCAACGCGATGAACTCGAACGGTTCGGCAGCTTTCCAATGCTACAAAAAAGGGGCCATGTTCGCCAACCCCTGCTTCACCCAAATCCACCCCACCTGCATCCCCGTACACGGCACGCAACAGTCGAAACTGACGCTGATGTCCGAATCGCTGCGCAACGACGGCCGCATCTGGGTTCCTAAGAAGAAAGAGGATGTGGAGAAACTGCGGAACAAAACCCTCAAGGCCTCGCAAATTCCCGAAGAAGACCGCGACTACTACCTCGAACGCCGCTATCCCGCCTTCGGCAACCTGGTGCCGCGCGACGTGGCCTCGCGTGCCGCCAAGGAACGCTGCGACGCCGGCTTTGGCGTGAACGAAACCGGCCTGGCCGTGTTCCTCGATTTCTCGACGGCCATCAACCGCCTGGGGCAGAAAACCATCGCCGAACGCTACGGCAACCTGTTCCAAATGTACGAGAAGATCGTCGACGTGAACCCCTACGAGGAGCCGATGATGATCTACCCCGCCGTACACTACACCATGGGCGGCATTTGGGTCGACTACAACCTGATGACCTCGATCCCGGGCCTCTACGCGCTGGGCGAAGCCAACTTTTCGGACCACGGCGCCAACCGCCTCGGCGCTTCGGCCCTGATGCAGGGGCTGGCCGACGGCTACTTCGTAATCCCCTACACCCTGGGCGATTACCTGTCGCACGAGATCCAAACCCCAAAAACCGACACCAACCACCCGGCCTTTGCCGAAGCCGAAAAAGCGGTCAACGACAAGATCCAAAAACTGCTCAGTGTCAACGGATCGAAATCGGTCGACGATTTCCACAAGGAGCTCGGACTGATTATGTGGGACAACGTGGGCATGGCCCGCAACAAAGCCGGCCTTGAACAGGCGATCCTCAAAATCCAGGCCCTACGCAAAGAGTTCTGGAACAACGTGCGCGTACCCGGCAGCGGCGACGAGTTCAACCAGGAGGTCGAAAAAGCGCTCCGCGTGGCCGACTTCATGGAACTCGGCGAACTCATGGCCCGCGACGCCCTGAATCGGAACGAATCGTGCGGCGGACACTTCCGCGAGGAGTACCAAACGCCCGAAGGCGAAGCGCTCCGCGACGACGACAAGTACGCCTACGTTGCCGTTTGGGAATACCAGGGACCCGACGCCGAACCCGTCCTCCATAAAGAGGAACTGGCCTTCGAAGCCATCAAACTGGCCCAACGCAACTACAAAGAGTAATCCGAGGAATCACCCATCTGTAAGAGAGACTGTTATGAACCTGACACTCAAAATATGGCGGCAAAAGGATGCCCGCACCCCCGGTAGCTTCCAAAACTACCAAGTCCAAAACATCTCGGAGGACAGCTCGTTCCTCGAAATGCTTGATATCCTGAACAACGAACTCATCCACTCGGGACAGGACCCCGTGGCCTTCGACCACGACTGCCGCGAAGGGATCTGCGGAATGTGTTCGCTCTTTATCAATGGACGCGCACACGGCCCCGACCAGGAGATCACCACCTGCCAGCTCCACATGCGCAAATTCAAAGACGGCGATACCATCACCATCGAACCGTGGCGCTCGAAAGCGTTCCCGGTGATCCGCGACCTGGTGGTCGACCGAGGAGCTTTCGACAAGGTACTCCAGGCCGGCGGCTTCGTTTCGGTAAATACCGGCGGAATCCCCGACGCCAACGCCATCCCCATCCCCAAAAAACAGGCCGACGAATCGATGGACGCCGCCGCCTGCATCGGCTGCGGAGCCTGCGTGGCTAGCTGCAAAAACGGCTCGGCCATGCTCTTCGTCTCGGCCCGCGTGTCGTCGCTGGCCCTGCTCCCCCAAGGGAAAGTGGAAGCCGCACGCCGCGCCCGCGCCATGGTGGCCAAAATGGACGAAATGGGATTCGGCGGATGTACCAATACCGGCGCCTGCGAAGCGGAATGCCCCAAAGGAATCTCCATCGCCCACATCGCCCGCCTGAACCGCGAATTCCTGCTCGCTAAACTGCAAGACTAACCACCAGCATATCCCCCCGCTCTGTGTAAAAGCCCGAATCTTGTCAGCCAGATTCGGGCTTTTCTTTGGGCGTGTTCTAACTGCGCTCGGGCCGCGCAGGCCCCGCGTGCCCGCGGAGGGCTTTTGGTTGTTTGTGCGTCTGGGTTTGTTGTTCTTGTCGGAGTTGCGCGGTACTTGCGTACCTTTCCGTGAGGTGCAGGCTTTCCTCGCCTGAAAACAAGTTTTCGCTCGGAAGCCTCTCTCACGGAAAATCTACCGATGTTCTGCAACTCTTCCTCCGAATAAACCTCTCTGCTACGACTCCAGCGGCAGCCCAAACACTTCGCCACGACTTCATGTGGATATCCCACTCGCCCGAAAGTAGACTTTCGCTCGGCCCTCCCATTCTTCCCCAAAGCCTGCGGCTCTTTCCAACGCACCCTGGAATGCCCCTGCCACCATCAAAGCCAAGCAAATTCAATGCCTTATACAGCTATGGCGCAACAATACGAGGTCGCATGCAACCATTACCCCATCCACGTTTGGCAAAGGCTGGGGTTGACCCTTTTAAGTTTCAGCGGGGTGTCGTTCTGTTCAGCAATGCCGACAGAGCGATTCATTTGGATGGGAATCGCAAAATGGATGTTTCCGTAGATTTGCTCACGCAGGAGTTGCGGTAAATAGGTTTGGCCGTTGACGTAGTTACATTGGCGAGGTTTGTTCGGCGGAGGAGTTGCGGAACACCGCAGGTTTTCGGAGGGGGCGGAGCCGCCGAGCGAAAACTTGTTTTCAGACGGAATTCGATCCTTACGGAGTTCCTGAGAATTTTGGTATTGCCATAGTTGCAGCGAAAAAGTTTGTTCGTCGCAGGAATTGCGGAATACCGCAGGTTTTCGGAGGGGGCGGATCCGCCGAGCGAAAGTTTACTTTCAAGCGAGTGCGGTTCGGCTCCCGCCGAAAGGTACGTAACGTACCGTGCAACTCCGGCAGGCCGAAAGTCGCACAAACTCAAGAAAGCCCACCGTGGGCACACGGACCGCCGCGGGCATGCGGGGCCAGTCCGGCCTGAGGACAGTTGTAGCAAACTCAAAACAAGAACCGGAGCGTAGCTGACACAAATGAAAGCAGCGGCCCGAACGATTCTCCGTTCGGGCCGCTGCTTGTGGGGTTGGTTGGGTTACTGTTTGAGGTATTTATCGAGCCAGCCGAAGAATTCGCGGTTCCACACCAGCGAATTTTGGGGTTTGAATACCTGGTGGGCTTCATCCTCGAACGAGACCAGTCGGGCGGGGACGCCCCGGAGTCGGGCGGCGGTAAAGGCCTGGAGGCTTTGGGTATAGGGGATTCGGTAGTCGCGTTCTCCGGTAACGATCAAAATGGGCGTATCCCATTGGTCGACGGCTTTGTGGGGCGAGTTGGCGAACGAGCGTTGCGCCGTGGCGTTCGTTTTATCCCAGTAGGGGCCTCCGAGGTCGTAGTTCGGGAACCAGAGTTCTTCCGTTTCGCAATAGAAGCTTTCCAGGTTAAACATGCCGCAGTGCGCGATGAAAGCCTTGAAGCGTTTTTGGTGGTGTCCGGCCAGGTAGAAGGCCGAGTAGCCGCCGTAGCTGGCCCCGATGCAGCCCATCCGGTCGGCGTCGGCCCACGGTTCGGCCGCCACGGTATCGATGGCCGAGAGGTAGTCCCGGATGTTTTGTCCCGAGTAGTCGCCCGATATTTGGTCGTTCCATTCCTGCCCGAACGAGGGGAGTCCGCGGCGGTTGGGGGCCACGACGATGTAGCCCTGCGAGGCCATCAGTTGGAAATTCCACCGGTAGCTCCAGCGTTGGCTGATGACGCTTTGCGGGCCGCCCTGGCAGTAGAGCAGCACGGGATATTTTTTATTCGGGTCGAAATTCGGCGGAAGCACCACCCAGGTAAGCATTTGTTTGTCGTCGGTGGTGGTGATCCAGCGGCATTGCACCTGGCCCATGTCCACGCCGTCGTAGATGGCCTTGTTGATGGCCGTGAGCGGGGTGGCGCTGCCGTCGGCGAGCGACACCAGTTCCAGCTCGGGAGCTTGCGAGAGGGTGGTTTTCGCCGACACGGCGTGTGAGCCGGCCACCGAGAGCGAGGTGTAGTCCTGCGAGCCGGAGGTGATCAATGAAATGGGGTAGCCGGTGTCGTTTCCTTCGGGTCGTGGGATGATGTCGGCCCGTCCGATTTGGAACGTGGCCTGTACCGCAGCCAGCAGATAGATGGAGTTTCCGTCTTCGCTCCACACGGGGTCCGAGACGTTGTTGTCGAAACCTTCGGAGAGGTTGCGTTTTTCGCCCGTTTCGAGGTTGACGGTAAAAAGCCGTTCCTTGTCGGCCTCGTTGCCTGCGCGTTCCAGGCTGATCCAGGCCAGTTGGCGGTCGTCGGGTGAGAAGACGGGGAACCGGTCGTAGCCCGGCATCTCTTCGGTGAGGTTGCGGGTCTCCTTGCTTTGGAGCGTGTAGAGGTAGATGTCGCTGTTGGTGCTGAGGGCGTATTCGGTTCCGCGCAGTTTTTTACAACTGTAGGCGATGGCCGTTCCGGCATTGTTCCAGCGAATGTGGTTGGGCTCGAAATAGGGGGCCATCGGCAGGTCCCACGGTTCGTCGGCGATCAGGTCGATCCCCTGGCCCACCTTTTTGCCGTCGAACGGGGCGAGGAACAGGTGGCTGTACGAACCGTCCTCCCACGTATCCCAGTGGCGAACCATTAGGTCGTCGTAGATGCGGGCTTTCGAGGAGGCCAGGTCGGGATAGCGGCCTTTCGAGTTCAGTTTTTCGACCGGTACCGTGCGGGTGTACCACAGGTTGGCCTCGTCGGGAGCCATGCCGAACGCTTCGATTCCCCCCTCGATGGCGCTGATTTGGCGCAGTTTCGACCCGTCGGCGCGGATGCTCCACAGTTGGTTCGACCCGTCGCGGTCGCTCAGAAAGTAGATGGCGGTTCCGTCGGCGTTCCATTGGGGCTGGTCGAGGTGGTCGACCGGGGCGATCAGCTCCTTGCGGCCCGCGCCGTCGGTTCCGACGATCCACAGGCTGGTGGCGCTGCGGTTTTCGGACACGCTGTAGTAGGTAACCGTGTAGAGTACGCGGCTGCCGTCGGCCGACAGGGCGCCGTTCCCCACGCGCCCCATTTTCCACATAACCTCGGGGGTGAACTGGCGGGCGGCGGCCTGTTCGGCGGTCAGGGCGGTGTCAAGAGGCAGGGCGGCGTGTTTGTTCGATTTTCCACAGCAGCCGGTCAGCAGGGCCAGGGCGGAGAGTGCGGTCATAAGTCGTTTCATCTTTGTTCGGGGGTTTGGTTATTTCAGGAACAGCAATTCGCGGTATTTGGGCAGGGGCCACATTTCGTTGTCGACCATCAGCTCCAGTTTGTCGATGTGGTAGCGGATCTCGTCCATCAGCGGTGCCACGGTGTCGTGGTAGGCGATGGCCTTGGCCCGGTCTCCGGCGATTTTGTTGGCCACTTTGCGCGCCTCGACCATGGTGTTCACCCGGGTTTGGATCGCTTTCATGTGTTCGGCCAGCTGGACGATCAGCGCGCGGTCTTCGGCGGCCAGGTAGTTGGCCTCCTCTTTCGGGAAGATGGCGGTGAATTTGGCTACTTTTTCCAGCAGCGCGCTTTGGTAACGCGAGGCGACGGGCAGGATGTGGTTCATGGCCAGGTCGCCCAGCACGCGGGCTTCAATTTGCACCTTTTTGGTGTAGATATCCCATTTCACCTCGGTGCGGGCGTGCAGCTCCACTTCGCTCAGTACGCCGGTCGAGGTGAACAGGTCGATGGTCTCGGGGGTGAGGTAGCGGTCGAAGATCATCGGCACGCTGGTCTCGCAGTCGAGGCCTCGGTCCAGGGCTTCCTCTTTCCACTCGTCGCTGTAACCGTTGCCGTCGAAGCGGATCGACTTGCACTCCTTGATGTAGGCTTTGAGTACGGTGAAGATCGCCTTTTCGTTGGCCATGCCGGTCGAGGTGAGGGCCTCGATGTCGTGGCTGAACTGGCGCAACTGGTGTCCCACGGCGGTGTTGATCACGGTGAGGGCCTCGCCGCAGTTGGCCGAACTGCCCACGGCGCGGAATTCGAACCGGTTGCCGGTAAAGGCGAAGGGCGAGGTGCGGTTGCGGTCGGTGTTGTCGAGCAGCAGCTCGGGAATGTGGGCGATGCCGAGCTTGAAACCCAGTTTATCGTCCACCTGAATGGCCTCTTCCGAGGTGCTGGCCTCGATCTTGTCGAGTACCTCGTTCAACTGGCGGCCCAAAAAGACCGAAATGATGGCCGGAGGAGCCTCGTGGGCTCCCAGCCGGTGCGCGTTGGTGGCGCTGGATATCGAGGCCTTGATCACTCCGTTGCGTTTGTACACCGCCATCATGGTGTTGACTAGGAAGGTGACGAAGAGCAGGTTGTCTTTGCCGGTTTTTCCGGGCGAGAAGAGGTTTACGCCGGTGTCGGTGCCGAGCGACCAGTTGTTGTGCTTGCCCGAGCCGTTGATCCCCTTGAAGGGTTTTTCGTGCAGCAATACCCGGAAGCAGTGCTTGCGCGAGATGCGCCGCATGACACTCATTAACAACAGGTTGTGGTCGTTGGCCAGGTTGGCTTCCTCGTAGATGGGGGCCAGTTCGAACTGACCCGGGGCGGCCTCGTTGTGGCGGGTCTTGACCGGGATGCCCAGCTTGAGCAGTTCCACGTCCAGCTCTTTCATGAAGGCGCTCACGCGGGTGGGGATCGAAGCGAAGTAGTGGTCTTCCAGCTGCTGGTTCTTGGCGCTGGCGTGGCCCATCAGGGTGCGGCCGGTTTGGATCAGGTCGGGACGGGCGGCCCACAGGCCCTCGTCCACCAAAAAATACTCTTGCTCCCATCCCAGGAAGGTGGTTACTTTCGACACCTTGGGATCGAAGAGCCTGCACACCTTGACAGCCGCTTCGCCCACCACCTCGATGGATTTGAGCAGGGGGGTCTTGAAGTCGAGCGCCTCGCCCGTGTAGGAGATGAAAATGGTTGGTATGCAGAGCGTCGTATCGACCACAAAGGCGGGCGAGGTGGGGTCCCAGGCCGAGTAGCCGCGGGCCTCGAAGGTGTTGCGGATGCCTCCGTTGGGGAAGCTCGACGCGTCGGGCTCCTGTTGGATGAGCAGTTTGCCCGAAAACTCTTCGATCAGGCCGCCGTGTCCGTCGTGTTCGACGAAGGCGTCGTGCTTTTCGGCGGTTCCTCCGTTCAGGGGCTGAAACCAGTGGGTGTAGTGGGTGGCGCCCATCTCCATGGCCCATTTTTTCATGCCGGCGGCCACGCTGTCGGCCAGCTCGCGGCTCATCGGCATGCGCTTGTTCATGGTGTTGACCAGCGCCTCGTAGGTGTGGTTGGGCAGGTATTTCCGCATCCGGTCCTGGTTGAAGACGTACATCCCGAAGTACTCCGAGGGACGCTCGGCGGGGAGGTGGACTTCCAGGGCTTTGCGGCGAATCGCTTCGTCGACGACTTTGAATCTGAGCATGGACATATGCGGAGGGTGTGTGGTGTGAAAAACTATTTGAGTTCGATGTTGTGTTCGAGGCACTCGGCGCGCATGGCTTCGGGCCAGATGCTCGACTGCACCTCGCCGATGTGGGCGCAGCGCAGGAAAAACATGCACAGGCGCGACTGGCCGATCCCCCCGCCGATGGAAAGGGGCAGTTTCCCGTCGAGCAGGGCGCGGTGGTAGGCCAACCCTTCGCGGTCGGAACACCCCTGCAGGCGGAGTTGTTCGCGCAGGGTTTCGGGGTTGACGCGGATGCCCATCGACGAAATTTCGTAGGCGCTCTCCAAAATGGGGTTCCAAACGATGATGTCGCCGTTGAGGCCCGCCAGTCCGTTCTCGGCCGGGGTGATCCAGTCGTCGTAGTCGGGAGCCCGCTGGTCGTGGGGTTTGCCGTCGGACAGGGCGGCTCCGATGCCGATGATGAACAACGCCCCGAACTCGCGGGCGGCGGCGTTTTCGCGCTCCTTGGGCGAAAGGGTGGGATAGCGGTCGAGCAGCTCCTGGGCGTGCAGGAAGGTGATTTTGGGCGGCAGAACGGGGGTGATGTGCGGATGGGCGCGGTAGAGCGCCTCTTCCACCTGGCGCATCACGGCGTAAATGCGTTCGACGATCTCTTTCAAAAAGGCCAGCGTGCGCTCTTCGGGCCGGATGGTGCGTTCCCAGTCCCACTGGTCGACGTAGAGCGAGTGGATGTTGTCCAGCTCTTCGTCGGCGCGGATGGCGTTCATGTCGGTGTACAGGCCGTACCCGGGGGCGATTTGGTAGGTGGCCAGCTTGATGCGTTTCCACTTGGCCAGCGACTGCACCACTTCGGCCTGCGCATCGTTCATCGACTTGACGGGGAAACGGACGGCCCGTTCCACGCCGCTCAAGTCGTCGTTGATGCCGGTGCCCGAAAGTACGAACAGCGGGGCGGTTACCCGGCGCAGGTCAAGCTCGCGGGACAGGGTGGCCTGGAAGGTGTCTTTCACCTCCTTGATGGCCTGCTCCATGGTCTCGGGCACCAGTTGCGGGCGGTAATGTTTCGGAAAATAGCATCCCATAAGCGAACCTCTCTATTAAGCCACAAAGGTACAGCTTTTTACGGATCGGGATGCAGCTTTTTTGTCTAAAATCTAACGTGTTTACGCCGTGCGGGGCTTTTCTGTCCGGCGGCTTCGGGTTGGGGAGGAGGGAACGAGAAAAACGCTATCTTTGTAGAACTGTTCATTTTAAACGACATTTTCCATGAAACGAATCGGTTTTCTGGCGGCGATTTGCGCAATTTCGACCGCTGCAGCGTGGGGGCAAACGGCGCTTCCGTACAAAATCACCCAGGTAAAAGTATTTGGCCGCGGGGCTCAAATCCATGCCGAAACCGAGGCGAACCTTGTCGCCGGCACGCAGGAGTTGCTGCTCGACGACGTGCGCTACCTGCAGGAAAATACGCTGCAGGTGAAAATTACCCCCGAAGTGGGTTATTCGGTGGTGGAGGTGGAACACCCAAAAAGCCTTAAAGAGCTGACGGGTTACAAGGCGCTGCAGGCCCGCAAGGATTCGCTCGTGGCCGCCGGGCAGGCCATCCAGGGCCGCCTGGAGGCCGCCGCACAGCAGATCGCGTTCCTCAATGCCAACTACGGGGTCCATTCGGCGAACGTACCTCCGACGGTCGAGTCGGTAAAAAACTTCTCGAAGTACCTCGAACCCGAGCTGATCAAAATCTACTCCGCCCGCAACCAGTGCATGGCCGACCAGCAGGCCAACAAAACGGCACAGGCCGAGGTGGAGAAACAAATGGACGAATTCTTGCGAGAGTCCGCTACCTCGGCGCGCATTGTTGTGCGGGTCGAAAGCCAGCGTGCGCAAAAGGTGAAACTCACGGCCAGCTACTTTACCGAGGCGGCCTCGTGGAACCCGATCTACTTCTTCAAATTCAACCAAACCAGCGGGGACGCCCAGTTGGAGTACCGCGCCAACATCGGCCAGTGGGGCGGAGCCGACTGGAGCGGCGTGCAGGCGGCCCTGAGCCTCAACCAGCCCTCGGCAAACCTCTACATCCCCGAACAGTATCCCCACTACCTGACGTACATAGACCCTTCGACTGCCGTGGAAGAATTGAGTGGCATTGTTCGCAACGAAGAGCAGGATAAAGGTGTGATCATGCTGAGAGGCACCTCCAACAAAGCAATGGCCGCAGAGTTTCCCGAAGTATTATTTCACCAGGTAAAAGCCACCGACGTGGAGGTAAGCTACCAGTTGCTGCAGCCGTTGAACCTGGCCAGCTCGAAAAAAGCGTCGCAAACCATTCCGATCAAAACCGAAACCATTCCCGTTTCGTACCACTACGAGACCGTTCCCGAGCAGAATACCGACATCCTCCTCACGGCCCGCGTCCCCGGATGGCAAAAGCTGAACCTCACCGACGGGCGGATGAACGTACTTTTCAACGGGCAGATGTTGGCCCAGTCGAACCTTTCGCTGGAGAACCAAACCAGCGACACCCTGAACATCCCCCTGTCGAAAGAGGTGGGGATGGTGGTAAAACGCGACCGAAAGGAGTTTGAAGCCAAAGCCTCGGGCTCGAAACTCGAACAGACCGTTTCGATCACCATCACGGTCAAGAACAACAAGGCGTTTGCGGCGAACCTTACCGTGCGCGACCGCTATCCGTTGAGCCAAAACAGCCAGGTGGAAGTTACGCTGGGCGATACCAGCGGGGCGACCGTCGATGCCGAAAACGGATTCCTGCGCTGGGAACTGAACCTCAAGCCCGGTGAGGAGCGCAAGATCACCTTCTCGTACGCCGTGAAATATCCGAAAGCCGGAATGATAATCCTGTAATGATCGGCGTTGTCGTTGTTGCCGGCGGGTCGGGAAGCCGCATGGGCGCCGAGGAGCCCAAACAGTTTCGACTGCTCGGCGGGCGGCCGCTGTTGATGGAGAGCATCGAACGGTTCGCCCCGCTGGGACGGGTGGTGGCGGTGCTTCCGGCGGATCAGATCGAGCGTTGGGAGGCGCTGTGCCGGCAGTACGACTTTGCGGTCGACCACGCGGTGGTTTCCGGCGGGGCTACCCGTTTCGAATCGGTTCGCCGGGGACTGGAGGCGCTCCCCGACGCCGAATGGATCCTGGTACACGACGGGGTTCGCCCGTTGGTACGCGCCGAGGTGATCGGCCGCGTGCTGGAGGCCGCCCGCGAACACGGGGCTGCGATTCCGGTGGTTCCGGTGATCGACAGCCTGCGTACCGCCGACGGCACCGCCGCCGACCGGTCGCTGTACCGCGCCGTGCAGACCCCTCAGGGATTTCGCGCCGAATGGTTGCGCGAAGCCTACCGGCAACCCTACCGGGAACAGTTCACCGACGACGCCTCGGCGGTCGAACAACTCGGCCACCGCGTGGCGATGGTCGAAGGGTCTTTCGACAACCCGAAGATCACCCGGCCGGCCGACCTGGAGCTGGCCGAAATCCTGCTCAGGGCGCAAAAGTCCCTGAAATAATGCTACCTTTGTACACGCAAAGCCCCCGTTTCTTATGATTAAAATCCTCGACCAGCAGGACTCCATCCTGACCCGTTATTTGGCCCAAATGCGCGATTCCGAAATCCAACAGGACGCCATGCGGTTCCGTTGCAATTTGGAGCGCATCGGCGAGATGATCGCTTACGAAATCAGCAAAACCTTTGCCTACAAGCCCCACACGGTGGTAACTCCGCTCGGTGAGGCCGAAGTGCGGCTTCCGTCCGACGAAGTGGTCGTGGCCTCGATCCTGCGTGCGGGAATCCCCATGCACAACGGCATTCTGCGCGTGTTCGACGACGCTTCGAACGCCTTCGTGTCGGCGTTTCGCCGCTACCGCAAGGACGGAACCATGCAAATCGCGGTCGAAAACGTAACCACGCCCGACCTGGAAGGAAAAATCCTGCTGATCGCCGACCCCATGCTGGCCACCGGATCGTCCGTCGAACTGGCCTACTACGCCCTGCTGGAAAAGGGCGGAGTTCCGGCCCATACCCACCTGGTTACCACGATCGTCAGCGCCGACGGCCTCGAATACATCCAGAAACACCTTCCCATGGAGCACATTACCCTGTGGACGCTGGCCGTCGATCAGGAGATGACCCTCAAGTCCTACATCGTCCCCGGGATGGGCGATTCGGGCGATCTGGCCTACGGCAAAAAACTGTAACCGATGAACCCCGCTGTCAAAACCCGCCGGTGGTGGAGCTACGCCCTGCCTCACGTGGCGGCGCTCGTGCTGTTCGCCGCCGTATCGGCCGTTTTCTTCTACCCGCAGTACGACGGCAAAGCCCTGCGGCAGGGCGACATGGTGCGCGTGAACGGCGTAACCCGCGACATCGAACTGCACAAGGAACTCTACGGCGAACACCCCCAATGGGCGGGCCGCAACTTCGGCGGAATGCCCGCCTACGCCATCGACATGGACTACCAGGGGCGGGTGATCAAACAGGCGGCCGACCGCACCTACGTGTTGGGAATGCCCGCCGCCTACCTGTTCGTGGCCATGGCCGGATTCTACCTGATGCTGCTGTTGATGGGGGTCAACCCCTGGCTGGCGATGGTGGGCGGACTGGGTTACGGACTCTCCTCCTATTTTGTGATCATCATCGCCGAGGGACACCTCACCAAGATGCTCGCCCTGGCGTGGGCTCCACCGCTCATCGGAGCGCTGTGGTACGCCTACCGGAGGAACCGATGGCTCGGAGCCGCTTTGGCCGGACTCTTCGGGTCGATCCAAATTTCGGCCAGCCATCCACAGATCACCTACTACTTCCTGTGGATCGCCGCCGCCCTGGTGGTGAACGAAGCGGTTCGGGCCGCACGGGGCCGTCTGTGGGCCTCGTTCGGGAAGACCACCGCCGCGCTGCTGCTGGCAGCCGGGTTGGCTTTCGGGTCGAATCTCATCCAACTTTACTACCTGAACGACTACTCGAAAGAGAGTACGCGCTCGGGCAGCGAACTGACCGCCGACCGCAGCGAAGGCCCGGGAGCCTCGTCCGGAGGGGGCCTCGATAAAGAGTACGCCACGGCATGGAGCTACGGCAAAATGGAGACACTCAACCTGCTGATACCCAACCTGTACGGAGGGGCGAACGACTTCAGGCAGGATGGCGAGGTCAATCAAACCCTGCGCAACTACCAAGTACCCAAAGACACTTACGCCCAGCTCTACTCCTATTGGGGGCCGCAACCCTACACCAAAGGGCCGGTCTACCTGGGTGCGGCGCTGCTCTTTTTGGCGCTGTTCGCCCTGTTTCTGTTGCCCGGGCGGCAAACGGCATGGATCGCCGTCGTTGCCGGGCTGGCCATCCTGCTGGCGTGGGGCAAGCACTTCATGTGGCTGAGCAGCCTTTTCCTCGACTACTTCCCGCTGTACGACAAATTCCGCACGGTCTCCACGATCCTGGTGATCGTCGAGTGGGCCGTTCCCCTGCTGGCCATTTTGGGCCTGCAACGCCTGTGGAGCAAAGAGTTCGACCCCCGGGCCGCCAAACGGGCGCTGTTCTGGTCTGCGGGCATTGCGGGAGGACTCTGCCTGCTGGTGTGGTTGCTCGGTCCCGCTTTCAGCAGTTTCGAAGGGGTGAGCGATCCCGAAATGGGACTGCCCGACGACATCCTCGGAGCGATGATCGGCGAACGGGCCGCCCTGATGCGGGCCGATGCGCTGCGGTCGCTCGGCTACGTGGCGCTGGCCGCCGGCCTGCTGTGGGCATGGATGGCCGGAAAGCTGAAAAACGCCGGTTTTGCGCTGGGGATCGGGGCGTTGGTGCTGATCGACCTCTTTACGGTGGATAAACGCTACGCTTCGGCCGACGACTTCAGGCCCAAACGCGAGGCGCTGGCCATCCCGAAAACCGAGATCGACGAACAAATCCTGCAAGACACCTCGAACTACCGCGTGGCGAACCTGGCCACCGACTTGTTTCAGGATGCCAATACATCGTATTACCATCGGTCGGTGGGGGGCTATCACGCCGCCAAACTGAGCCGCTACCAGGACCTGATCAAACACCACCTGAGCCAGGGGAACGCCGCCGTGTACGATATGCTCAACGCCAAGTACTTCATTATGAGCGATCGGCAGCAGGGTGGGGCGGTTGTGCAGCAAAATCCCAACGCCGCCGGGAATGCCTGGGCGGTCGATTCGATCCGCTGGGTATCCGGGCCCGATGCCGAAATAGCCGCCCTGGGCGACGGGTTCGACCCGCACCGCACGGCCGTTGTGGACGAGCGTTTCCGGGCCATGGTCGACCCTTCGGTCGGCCCCGACAGCACGGCCTCGGTAACCCTGACCGATTACCGCGTCAACCGGCTCACGTACCACACGTCGGCAGCACGGAACACAGTGGCCGTCTTCTCCGAAATCTACTACCCCAAGGGATGGAGCGTTACCCTCGACGGGGTTGAGGCGCCCTATTTCCGCGCCGACTACCTGCTCCGCGCCATGGTGATTCCCGCAGGGGAACACACCCTCGTCTTTTCGTTCCGCGCCCCCCATTGGGACACGCTGGTGGCCGTAACCCGCCTCTGTTCGTGGTTGTTGATCGGCGGGGTGCTGTTCTTGATCGGGTGGACGATCTACAAACCCAAACGAACCCCGCGCACCGATGAGTAAACGCAGCAGGCTGGGAACCGAGTACACCGTGGCCACGGTCAGCGTAACGCTGGTGCTGCTGCTGCTGGGCGTGGTGGGTTATTTCCTGCTGAACGCCTACTCCGCCTCGTCGTCGATCCGCGGCGAGTTGCGTTTTTCCCTCATGTTGCGCGACACGATCGCCCCGGCCCAGCGTTCGGCCATCGAAGGCCATTTGGGCCGCCATCCGGCGGTCGCCTCGTGGCGTTACATCTCCCAGGCCGAAGCGTCGGCCGAGTTTCAAACCTACCTGGGCAGCGATTTTGTCGAGTTTTTGGGCGAGAATCCCCTTCCCGCCTCGTACGAGTTGGCCCTCAATCCCCGTTTTACCTCGACCGCCGACCTCGAATCCCTCGAACGGGCCTGCGCCGCCTGGCCCGGGGTCGATCAGGTGATCTACCAAAAAAAGATTGTCGAGGCCGTGATGCGGAACCTGGAGCGGCTCAATTGGATCCTGCTGGGATTGGGCGGGCTGCTGCTGGTGATCACCGTGATGCTGATATCCAACACCCTGCGGTTGGCTGTGGCCTCGCGCCGGACGGCCATCGCCACGATGAAGCTCGTGGGAGCCACCCGCGGATTCATCCGCCGCCCCTTTGTGCTGCGCAGCTTTACCCAGGGAGTGGTGGCGGGTGTGCTGGCCTCGGGGCTGATCTACCTCTTTGTCGACGGGCTGGGCGGGGTGATGCCCGAACTCCGCCTGGTGAACGACCTGCCCACGCTCGGGGTGCTGTTCAGCGCGCTGATCCTGCTGGGCGTACTGATTTGTACTACCTTTACCGCCCTGTCGGTCAACCGATACGTCCGACTAACGCATTAAGTCCAACCGATGAAAAAACAACCCATTCCCCCGAAAGAGAATCCCGACATGCCGTTGGGTAAAAAGAACTTTACGCTGATCCTGATCGGGATCGGGATCATTGCGCTGGGCTTCGTGCTGCTGAGCGGCGGCGGAGCCGAAAACCCCGAAAAGGAGTTTAGCGAAGCGATTTTCAACGTGCGCCGCCTGTACGTCGCCCCCACCGTGCTGCTGATCGGATTTGCTTTCGAAGTGTACGCCCTGCTGTACAAACCGAAAAAACGCAGCGCGTAGGGCATGGGCGATTTGACCACACTTCAGGCCGTCATCATTGCCATTGTCGAGGGGCTGACCGAGTTTCTGCCGGTCTCGTCGACCGGCCACATGATCATCACCGAAGAACTGCTGGGCATAGAGAGTACCGAGTTCGTAAAGGCCTTTACGGTGATGATCCAGTTTGGGGCCATCCTCTCGGTGGTGTGGCTCTATTGGAAACGCTTTTTCCGGCTCAACCGCACCCCCGCTCCCGAGGGGAGTTCCCGGTGGCGGCGGTTCCTGCATAAATACGACTTCTACTGGAAACTGCTGATCGCGTTCATCCCCGCGGCAGTGATTGGGTTCCTGTTCGGAGACCAGATCGACGCGATGCTCGAAAGCGTCGAAATCGTGGCGGTAACCCTTGTACTCGGCGGAATCTTCATGTTGTTCTGCGACCGGATCTTCTCGAAAGGCGAGGAGGGCATGGAACTTACAGAACGTAAGGCATTTAAAATCGGGCTATTCCAATGCATCGCCATGATCCCCGGTGTGTCGCGCTCCATGGCCACCATCGTGGGGGGCATGGCCCAGCGGATGACCCGGAAAGATGCGGCCGAATTTTCGTTCTTCCTGGCCGTCCCGACCATGTTCGCGGCCACCGTTTACAAGCTGGTGAAACTCTGTATGAGCGAGAACGCATCGGTGCTGACCGACAATCTGCCCGCCCTGATCCTCGGCAACGTGGTGGCGTTCATCGTTGCGGTGCTGGCCATCAAGTTCTTCATCGGGTTCGTTACCAAGCATGGGTTCAAAGCTTTCGGCTGGTACCGCATTTTGGTGGGAGGAGCCATCCTGGTCATGCTGGTCATGGGGGTCGATATGGAAGTCGCCTGATGCCGCTGGAATTCGATTTTGAACAGGGCGTAGTACTCGCCATCGACAAACCGTTGGGCTGGAGCTCGGCCGACGTGGTGCGCAAGGTGCAGGCCATTTTGCGCAAACAGGGCTATCGGGTGGGCGTGGGAAAAGGCGAGGGGCGGATCAAGATCGGCCACGCCGGCACGCTCGATCCGCTGGCCACGGGTCTGCTGCTGGTTTGCCTGGGAAAGGCCACCAAGCGCGTGGAAGCCCTGCAATCCGAGACCAAAGAGTACCTGGCCACCATCGAATTGGGCGCCACCACCCCCAGCTACGACCTGGAGCATCCCGTCGACGCCCGCTACCCCTGGGAACACATCACCCCTGAGGGAGTTCGGGAGGCCCTCGCCGGATTTGTCGGCCAGCAACAACAACTTCCCCCGCTCTATTCGGCCAAACGCCTCGACGGCCGCCGCGCCTACGAATACGCCCGCAAGGGCCGCGAAGCGGAGCTGCAGCCCGTCCCCGTTACCTTCTACGCCGCGGAGTTGCTGCGCTGCGAGTTGCCCGTGGTTGAGGTGCGTATCGAATGCAGCAACGGCACCTACATCCGTTCGGTGGCTCGCGATTTGGGCCAGCGACTCGGTAGCGGCGGCCACCTGACCGCCCTGCGCCGCACGCGCAACGGAGGATTCGACGTGGCCGACGCCTGGTCGATCGAGGAGTTCGAAAAAAAAGTTGCCTCCGAATGAAACAAAATGGGAAAGGCAACGTATATGTCCTGTACGTTGTCATTTTCCGACGTCCCCTCGTTTCGTTTATCTAACCGCAACCCCCGACGATGAAACTTTCGCATTACAAATACGATTTCCAACCCGATCTGCTGGCCAAATATCCGGTGGAGAACCGCGACGAGTCGCGCCTGCTGGTGTACGACCGCAAAAGCGGCAAGATCGAACACAAGCAGTTCAAGGACATCATCGGATACTTCAAGGACGGCGACGTGATGATCTTCAACAACACGAAAGTGTTCCCCGCCCGCCTGTACGGCAACAAGGAGAAGACCGGCGCCGAGATCGAGATTTTTCTGCTGCGCGAACTCAACCGCGAGCAGCGCCTGTGGGACGTGCTGGTCGATCCGGCCCGCAAAATCCGCATCGGCAACAAGCTCTACTTCGGCGACGACGACCTGCTGGTGGCCGAGGTGATCGACAACACCACCTCGCGCGGCCGCACCCTGCGGTTTCTGTTCGACGGCAACCACGAACAATTTAAAGCGGCACTTTTCCGTTTAGGAGAGACACCCCTTCCCCGTTGGATCCGCGAAAAAGTGGAACCGGAAGATGCCGAGCGCTACCAAACCGTCTTCGCCACCGAAGAGGGAGCCGTAGCCGCCCCGACCGCCGGCCTGCACTTCAGCAAACACCTGCTCAAGCGGCTTGAAATCAAGGGAGTGGAGTGTCCGAAGATTACCCTTCACGTCGGCCTGGGAAATTTCCGCAGCGTCGACGTCGAAGACCTGACCAAACACAAAATGGACAGCGAACAGATCCACATATCCGAAGAGACCAGCCGCGTTGTCAACTGCGCACGCGAAAAAGGGCGCCGCGTATGCGCCGTGGGAACCACCGTGATGCGTACCATCGAAAGTTCGGTATCCACCCAGGGAATGCTCAAACCCTATTCGGGCTGGACCAACAAGTTCATTTTCCCGCCCTACGAATTCAGCGTGGCCAATTCGATGATTACCAACTTCCACCTTCCTTACACCACCCAACTGATGATGGTGTCGGCTTTCACGGGGTACGAAGTGCTGAAAAAACTCTATTCCGTAGCCCAAAGCGAAAAATACCGCTTCGGGACCTACGGCGATGCCATGCTGATTCTGTAACGGGAACGGAAAAAAGCGTACCTTTGTCCCACAGCGCGTTATGAACCAAGAAGCCAAAATACTCTACATTTGCCAGGAGGTCTTCCCCTATCTGCCCGAAACCCCCGTTTCGATGCTTTGCAGGCACCTGCCCCAGGCAATGCAGGAGCGCGGCGCCGAGATACGCATCTTCATGCCCCGCTACGGCTGCATCAACGAACGGCGCAACCAGTTGCACGAGGTGATTCGCCTGTCGGGAATGAACCTCATTATCGACGATACCGACCACCAGCTCATCATCAAGGTGGCCTCGATCCCCAGCGCCCGGCTGCAGGTCTACTTCATCGACAACGACGACTTCTTCAAACGCAAAGCCACGTGGGTCGATCCGGCCAACGACTGCAAACATTTCGACGACAACGAGGAACGCAGCATTTTCTTCGCCCGCGGAGTACTCGAAACCGTGAAAAAACTGCGCTGGGCCCCCTCGATCGTCCATTGCCACGACTGGTTTTCGGCCATGGCCCCCATCTACCTGCGCAAAGTATTCGCCGCCGATCCGATCTTCCGCAACCTGAAGATCGTCGTGTCGGTCTACAACAACCCCTTCCCCGGGTCGTTGAACGCCCATACCCGCGAAAAGCTGGCCTCCGAGGGCATCGACCCCGCCCTGCTCGCCACCCTCGGCGAGCCTACGTACGTGAACCTGATGCGGTTCGCCATCGAAAACGCCGACGCAGTGGTGATCGGATCCGAAACCATCGACCCTGCACTCGAAAAACAAATTCAGGCGCTCGACAAGCCTGTGCTGCCCTATCCGGGAGCAGAAAAATACGAACAAGCCTACGCTGACTTCTATGATAAATTGCTTGAAAAATAGACTGTTCCGCTGGTCGGTCGCTTTGGGAATCGCCTTTTCGGCGACGGCCTGTACCCCCTACGACGATACTTTTGGCGACAACTTCATTCCCGTTTCGCAACTGATGGGAAGCGAGGTCGATTCGAACATGCTGGTACGCACCTACATCGACACGTGGGATTCCACCGAGACCAGCAACGTCAACTTTGTTCCCTACCTCGGCGCCAAAATCGACCCCCAGACCGGCCGGAGCACGTTCTCGTTTTTTGCCAACTACGCCCCGTTCGGGTTCAAGGAACTTGACGGCTACGGGGCCGGAGCGACCGCCGACTCGCTGGTCGTGATTCTTACCTTCATCGAGGTGGGCGGAGATGCCACCCAGACCTACACCGTCGACATGTACGAGGTGAATGGGTTCAACGCTTGCAAAGACAGCACCTACTACAACAACTTCGACATTACCCCCTACATCGGCGCCCAGCCGTTGCACTCGTTTCAGCAAACGGGCGCCGGGCGGGTTTCGTTCAAACTGCCCCTCACTTTTGCCGAAAAACTGATCGACTCGCGCTACAAGGAAGAGAACGCTTACTACACCGACACCACTTTTCATCGCCACTACAACGGGATGTACTTCAAAGTTCGGGAAGAGATCACCTCGGGCGAGGGAACCTATTTCCGGCTCGACTTGGGGCAAAGCGTGATGAACGTCTTCTATAAGAACGATAAAATCCGCGCCGAGGGCGGCGACCGCGACTCGTCGCAACGGTTGATGTTCTACGACCCCAACGCAACCCTCTGGAATACCAATATCCAGCTGGTTGAACACGACTATAGCCTGGCCGATCCCGCACAGGGCGGGGTGCCGCTGGCGGCCATCGGCGATCGCACCAATGAAAGCCAGTACGTCTACATCAAAGGGTTCGCCAGCCTGAAAGGGTGGATCGACCTGAACGAAGCCTCGTTCGAGCGCATCAAAGACCAGGCGGAAGCCCAGGGCTATTCCCGGGTAGCGATCCATAAGGCCAAACTGGAGTTCGACATCGTGAAAGACAACTGGGAAGAGTACTTCCGTTCGTTTTCCGCCTTGGGGGTCTACTACAACCTGATGAAAAAGGAGTTCCTTGTCGAGTATAATCCGGTCTTGGCGCAGGTACAGACGTCGGGCTATACCCCCACCCTGGGAGGTTCGCTCAACCACTCCAGAGGGAAATACACATTCGACATCACCACCTACGTGCAGCAGCTCTTCACGGGCGCAACCGACAAGTTCTCCACCGAGCTGCTTCCCGCCTACGGGCTTCGCAATGAAACAGGGCGAACCTGGCTCTACGGCTCCGCCTCGAGCCGGCCCCCCAAACTGGTGATTGTCTATACAATGATACGATAACCTTACCACTTCCGCAGAAAACCTAAAGGCCGCCCTTTAGGTTTTCTGTTTCAACTCACGCGCCGCTACCGATTTTCAATTATACCCTTTTCCATGTCCTCCAACAACCTGGTCATCGTCGAATCGCCCGCCAAAGCAAAAACCATCGAGAAAATTTTAGGAAGCCACTACACCGTGCGGTCGAGCTACGGACACATCCGCGACCTGCCGTCGAAAGGCCTCAGCATTGATATCGAGCATGGATTCGAGCCGCAGTACGAGGTGTCGCCCGAGAAGACCAAGGTGGTGGCCGAGTTGAAAAAAATGGCCAAAGAGGCCGACACCGTCTGGCTTGCATCCGATGAAGACCGCGAGGGAGAGGCTATCGCCTGGCACCTGAAAGAGGCCCTCGGCCTGCCTGCGGAAAAAACCAAGCGGATCGTATTCCACGAAATCACCCCCACCGCCATCCTGAACGCCGTGCAGACCCCGCGGCCCATCGACCAAAAACTGGTCAATGCCCAGCAGGCCCGCCGTGTGTTGGATCGGTTGGTCGGGTTCGAGCTTTCGCCCCTGCTGTGGAAAAAAGTGAAGCCCTCGCTTTCGGCCGGCCGGGTGCAGTCCGTAACCGTCAAGCTGATTGTGGAGCGCGAACGCGAATTGCTGGCGTTTATCCCTGCTCCCTACTTCCGCGTGGTAGGCGAATTCGGTACCGCCGACGGGTCGACGTTCAAGGCCGAGCTGAGCGACCGGCTCGACACGGAGACGGCCGCGCGCTCGTTCCTCGAATCGCTGTCGGGAGCCGCGTTTACGGTTTCGGGAATCGAAAAGAAGCCCGTCAAACGAAGCCCCGCCGCCCCCTTTACCACCTCGACCCTGCAACAGGAGGCCGCCCGGAAACTCGGTATGTCGGTGAGCCAAACCATGAGTACCGCCCAAAAACTCTACGAGGCGGGGCTGATCACCTACATGCGTACCGATTCGGTCAACCTCTCGTCGCTGGCGCTCGGCACCGCCAAAGCCGCCATTCACGGGCAGTTCGGCGAACGCTACCACAAGGCGCGCCAGTACACCACCAAAAGCAAGGGCGCGCAAGAGGCCCACGAAGCCATCCGGCCCACCTACCTCGACCGTCGGGAAGCGGGAACGACCCCCGCCGAACGGAAACTCTACGACCTGATCTGGAAACGCACCGTCGCCAGCCAAATGGCCGATGCCGAGCTGGAGAAAACCACCGTACAGATCGCCATTACGGGCCGTCCGGAGCAGTTTGTCGCCGTGGGCGAAGTGATCGTCTTCGACGGATTCCTGAAACTCTACATCGAATCGCTCGACGAAGAGCCGGGCGAAGAGGGAGCGCTGCTCCCCTCGCTGGTGTCGGGCGCGGCGGTCAACCCGATAGAGATTGTTGCCACCCAACGTTTTACGCAGCGCCCATCCCGCTATTCCGAAGCCAGCCTGGTGAAAAAACTCGAAGAGCTGGGCATCGGCCGCCCCTCGACCTACGCCCCCACCATCTCGACCGTGATCCAACGCGGCTATGTGGTGAAAGAGAACCGCGAGGGGACAAAGCGCGAATACACCCAACTGACCCTCAAAAAGGGCGTGCTGAAACAGAGCCAAAAGAGCGAAACCGTCGGTTCCGAGAAGAACAAACTCTTCCCCACCGACATCGGGATGATGGTGAACGACTACCTGGAACAACACTTCGCCTCGATCCTCGACGTGCATTTTACGGCCAACGTGGAGAAGGAGTTCGACGAAATTGCCGAGGGAGCCATGGAGTGGCAGGCGATGCTCGCGGCCTTTTACGGTCCGTTCCACCGGCAGGTCGAAACAGCCGCCGGCGAGGAGAGCTATGTACGCTCCGAACGGCTGCTCGGAGTCGATCCCAAAAGCGGCAAGAACGTCTATGCCCGGGTGGGCCGCTTCGGCCCGATGGCCCAGTTGGGCGAATCCCAAGGCGACGAAAAACCCCAATACGCCAGCCTGCTGAAAGGCCAGATGGTGGCCACCCTCACCCTGGACGAGGCGCTGGCCCTGTTCGCCCTGCCCCGCACCGTGGGCGAATTCGAAGGAAAAACCGTGGTGGCCGCCGCGGGACGTTTCGGCCCCTATGTGCGCCACGACGGCAAGTTCGTGTCGCTCGACACCAAGGCGGGGGACGACCCCTACACCGTTACCATCGAGCGGGCCGTCGAACTGATTCAACAAAAGCGCACCGCCGAGAGCAACCGCGTCATCCGCGCCTTTCCCGAGGCCGACATCCAGGTGCTGAACGGCCGTTTCGGGCCCTACCTTGTCCATGCCGGAGGCAACTACAAAATTCCCAAAGGGACCGATGCCGCGGCGTTGACCCTTGAAGCGTGCCAGGCCCTGATCCAACAGGCCCCCGCGCCCACTCCCTCCCGTTTTTCGAAACGCGCCGCCGCACCCGCGACCAAAACCGCCGCAAAGAAAAGCACCGTGGCGAAAAAAGCCGCTCCGAAGAGCGTCCGCCCCGCGGCTCCGAAAAAAAGCAGCGCAAAAAAAGCGTAACCTTGCAGCTGCTTTCGACCGGAAGCCCCGGCCACAGGCAGCCCATTAACACAGTAAAAAGATGCCGACCCAGATTGAACTCACCCTTACCCCCGAGCAAGCGTCCCGTCCCGAGATCTACGTGGATCAGGCGGCCCGCGCTGCCGGTGTGCGCTACGACCAGGTGGCGCATTGCCGCATTTTGCGGCGTTCGATCGACGCCCGCAAGCGGGGAGCGATCAAAGTGAGCCTGCTGGTGGAACTCTTTTTGGAGGCCGACGGAACGCCCGAACCCATCCACTTCGAGTGGGGCGACGTGCGCGGCAAGACCCCCGTGGTGGTGGTCGGAGCCGGCCCCGCCGGACTTTTTGCCGCCCTCGAACTGATCGAAGCGGGGTACCGCCCCATTGTGCTGGAACGGGGGAAAAACGTCTCGGAGCGCAAGCACGACGTGGCCGCCCTGAACCGCAACGAAACCGTCGATCCCGATTCGAACTACGCCTTTGGCGAGGGAGGGGCGGGCACCTATTCCGACGGCAAACTCTATACCCGCTCCAAAAAACGGGGCGAGAACCGGAAAATCCTCGAACTGCTCCGGTTTCACGGGGCCGACGAGTCGATCCTGTACGAGGCCCATCCCCACATCGGCACCGAACGGCTGCCCGAGGTGATCGCCGCCATCCGCGCCAGCATCGAGGCGGCGGGGGGCGAGGTGCTGTTCAACGCCCGCGTGGTCGATCTGCTGCTCAAAGGCGACCGGATCACAGGAGTGGTCACCCAAAGCGGCCAACAGATCGAAGGGGCCGCCGTGCTGCTAGCCACCGGCCATTCGGCCCGCGATATCTACGAACTGCTCCACCAAAAAGAGGTCCGACTCGAAGCAAAGCCCTTCGCCATGGGCGTTCGGGTGGAACATCCCCAGGCGCTGATCGACCGCATCCAGTACAAACAGCCCGACCGGGGCGAGTGGCTCCCCGCCGCGAGTTACGCCCTGGTGGCGCAGGCCGCCGGACGGGGCGTGTACAGCTTCTGCATGTGTCCGGGAGGGTTCATCGTGCCGGCCCTGACCACCGACGGCGAATGTGTCGTCAACGGCATGTCTCCCTCGGGCCGCAACAACCGTTTTGCCAATGCCGGCATCGTTACCCAGATTCTGGAGAGCGACTACGCCGACCTGATTCCCCATTTCGGCCCGCTGGCCGGAATGCGCTACCAGCAACTCCTCGAAAAGATGGGATATGCGCAGGGAGGAGGCCGCCAGATCGCCCCCGCCCAGCGGCTCGACGCCTTTGTCCGGGGCGAGAAGAGCCGTGCGGTACTCCCCACTTCGTACCACCCGGGACTGGTGGCCAGCGATATGGACAAGTGGATGCCCAAACCGATGGTGGCCGCACTGCGCGAAGGATTCCGGCTCTTCAACAACAAGATGCAGGGATTCATCACCGCCGAGGCGCAACTGATCGGCATTGAGTCGCGCACTTCGTCGCCGGTGCGCATTCCGCGCGACCGCGACACCCACATGCACCCGCAGATCGCCGGCCTGTTCCCCTGCGGCGAAGGGGCCGGATATGCCGGAGGAATCGTTTCGGCCGCCGTGGACGGAGCGCTCACCGCCCAAAAAACAATAGCCTGGATCCGATGAAACGACTGCTTGTTCCCGCCTCGGTCCGGGGGCGTTTGGTGGCTCCCGCGTCGAAGAGCTACGCCCAACGGGCGTTGGCGGCGGCGTTGTTGGCCCAGGGAGAGAGCACCCTGTACCACCTGGGGCTGTGCAACGACACCGAGGCCGTACTGGGCGTGGTTCGCACGCTGGGCGCCGAGGTAATTTCCCGGGGAGATACGTACACGGTTCGCGGGGGATTCTCTCCGGTAAACCGGACGCTTCCCATCGGCGAATCGGGACTGGCCACCCGCCTGTTCACGCCCATTGCCGCGCTGAGTCCCGCCCCGATCACCCTGGAGGGACACGGCTCGATCCTTGCCCGCCCGATGGAGGGGATGCGGGAAGCCCTGGAAACACTGGGCGTACGGTTCAATTCGAACGGAGGGCGGCTGCCCATCACCGTGCAAGGCCCTCTGCGAGGCGGCCCGGTGCGGGTGGACGGATCGCTCAGCTCGCAATTCATTACGGGCCTGTTGATGGCCCTGCCGCTGACCGACGGCGATTCGGTGATCGAGGTGGAGAATCCCCGGAGCATCCCCTACCTGGAGATGACCCTCGAGGTGTTGGCCGCTTTCGGGATCGAGGTGGTCAACCGCGATTACCGCCGTTTCGAAATACGGGGCCGGCAACAGTACCGCCCCGCCGCCTATACCATCGAGGGCGACTGGAGCGGAGCCTCGTGCCTGCTGGTGGCCGGAGCCATTGCCGGCGAAATCACCCTCGACAACCTGCGCCGCGACTCGCTGCAGGCCGACCACGCCATCGTCGATGCGCTGTGCCGTGCCGGAGCCTCCGTGGAACAAAGCCAGCAGACGATTACCGTGCGTCGGGCCGCTCTGAACGCCTTTGAATTCGACGCCACCCATTGCCCCGACCTTTTTCCCGCGCTGGCCGCGCTGGCCGCTCATTGCCGGGGGACGAGCCGCCTGACCGGAACCTCGCGCCTGACCCACAAGGAGAGCGACCGGGCCCTGGCGCTGCAAACCGAATTTTTCAAGCTCGGCATCGAGATCGACCTGTCGCAGCCCGACCAAATGCTGGTTCGGGGAGGGCGGGTTTGCGTGAAGACCTCGCCGCTCGAAAGCCACAACGACCACCGCATTGCCATGGCCGCGGCGGTAGCCATGCTGACCGCCGATCGCCCCGCCGAACTCCAGGGAGCCGAAGCCGTCGGTAAATCCTACCCCCAGTTTTGGGACGACCTCGGTGCGATCGCCACCCCTTTAGCCGTTTAACTGTTTTAACCCCACCGCTTATGAATAGTTTTGGACGCAAATTCCGCATTTCGATCTTCGGCGAATCACACGGAGAGCTGATCGGCGTTACCCTGGACGGAGTCCCGCCCGGCCTGTCGCTCAGCGAACAGGAGTTCATTCCCGACCTGGAGCGCCGCCGCAGCGGAGCCCTCGGCACCACCCCCCGCCAGGAGGAGGATCGACCCCACATCATTTCGGGCGTCTTCCGCGGCCACACCACCGGGGCCCCGCTCACCATCGTGTTTGCCAACCGCAACACCCAGTCGGGCGACTACGACAACCTGACGAACCACCCGCGCCCCGGCCATGCCGACTTTGCCGCCGGACGGAAGTACCGCGGCTACAACGACCCGCGCGGAGGAGGCCATTTCTCGGGCCGCCTGACCCTCGGGCTGGTCGCCGCCGGCGTGGTGGCGAAAAAAATCCTGTCCGGAGTGTTCGTCGAGGCCAAGATCATCGAGATCGGCGGCAGCCAGGATTTCGAAGAGGCCATCCGCGACGCCATCACCCATCAGGACTCGGTGGGAGGCGTGATCGAATGCACCGCCACGGGCATCCCCGTGGGCTGGGGCGAACCCTTTTTCGATTCGATCGAATCGCGCCTGAGCCACGCGCTGTTCTCGATTCCCGCCGTCAAAGGCGTGGAGTTCGGTTCGGGCTTCGAGGCCGCCGGCATGTTCGGCAGCCTGCACAACGACCCCATCATAGCGGCCGACGGCACCACCCCCTCGAACAACGCGGGAGGGATCAACGGCGGCATCTCGAACGGCAACCCGCTGCTGTTCCGGGTGGCCGTGAAACCCACCTCAAGCATCGGACAGCCCCAGCAGACCTACAATTTCGATACGGGACAGATCGAAGAACTCCAGATCGTCGGCCGCCACGACGTCTGCATCGCCCTGCGCGTTCCGGTGGTCGTGGAAGCGGTAACCGCCATTGTGCTGGCCGATTTTTCGCAACTGGCCTGACGGATAAAAACGAAAACGGGGGATAAAAGCCTCTTTTTTTCCTGAAAAAATACTACCTTTGCCCGACCTAAGGAGTGCCTGCTGTGGATAACAAACTTGCATACAGGATTGATTTTCACCGGCTTTCTCCCGGGCAACATCGGTTTGAGTTTCCCCTCGGCCCCGGTTTTTTCGAACAGTGGCCCGAGTCGGAGATTGCCGCCGGTACCGGAGACGTTCATATCGTACTGACTAAAGGAGCCTCGATCCTCGAACTCGAGGTGGCCATCGACGCCGTGGTGCAGATTCCCTGCGACCGTTGCCTCGAACCCTTCGACCAGCCCATTGCCTTTCGGGGTACGCCGGTGGTCCGGATCAGCGACCACCCCGGCGAAGACGACGGCGAACTGCTGTGGGTCAGCCCGCAGGAACAGACGCTCGACCTGGCGCAATACATCTACGAAAGCATCGTATTGAGCCTGCCGATCCAGCGTGTCCACCCCTCGCTGGAGGAGTGCAATGCCGACATGCTGGCGCGATTCAAAATCGTCAGCCAGGAAGAGTTCGACGCCCTGAACCACGATGCCGACGAGCAAACCCCTTTCGAGGCACTGAAAGAACAGCTCGAAGCACCTGAAAAATAGCCCCGCCCCGTCGGGACACCCCCTAAGGACCCCCTCGTTCAGCGAACGAAAGTCCCCCGCCGGTTTGCGCCGGCGCCCATTTGAAAACAACATACAACAAGCGATAGCAAACAACAGCCATGGCACATCCCAAGCACAAAATCTCGTCGACCCGTCGGGATAAAAGAAGAACCCACTACAAAGCCGAAGCGCCCACGCTGGCCACCTGCTCGAACTGCAGCGCCACCGTACTTTTCCACCGCGTATGCCCCGAATGCGGATTCTACCGCGGGAAAAAGGCGATGGAGGTAAAGGGACAATAATCCCCGTTTCGCAAAATCCCCAAATCAATGGTCGCAAAAGAGCTCCTTTTGCGACACATTTGTCAAAAACAGACCCCTGTCTCTTATGCGAATAGGCCTTGACGCAATGGGAGGAGATTATGCACCCGGAGTAACGGTTGCAGGCGCTCTTGCCGCTCTTGAACGACTCGATTCCGGCACCACGCTGGTGCTTTTCGGCGACGAGTCGCTCTTGCGTTCCCAGGACCCGGAGGGCAGGTTGAACCACCCCCGCCTTGAAATCGTGCATACCACGCAAACGATCGAAATGGGCGAGCATCCGGCCAAAGCATTCAGCCAAAAAAGCGATTCGAGCATCCACGTGGGCTTTTGCCACCTGGCGGCCGGAAAAATCGCCGGCTTTGCCAGCGCCGGAAGCACCGGAGCCATGATGGTGGGGTGCATGATGGCCACCGGACAGCTCGAGGGAGTGATCCGCCCCGCCATCGCCACCGTCTTCGGCACCGCCGACGGCGGATGGCTCGTGCTGCTCGACGCCGGCCTGAACGCCGACTGCAAGCCCGAAGTGCTGGTGCAGTACGGGCTCATCGGGAGCATTTACGCCCGAACGATCGGCATTGAGAACCCCCGCGTGGCCCTGCTCAACATCGGCGAAGAGCCCGGCAAGGGAAACATCCTCACCAAAGCGACCTACCCCCTGATGGCCGAAGAGGGCGACAAGGGAACGTTCCGTTTCGTAGGCAACGTCGAGGGGAAAGAACTGCTGACCGGCCGCGTGGCCGACGTGGTGGTCTGCGACGGATTCAGCGGCAACAACCTGTTGAAAACCTTCGAAGGGTTTTACGACCTGATGCGCGAACAGGAGATCGAGCATCCGCTGCTCGAGGGCCTCAACTACGAAAATATCGGCGGCACCCCCGTGTTGGGGATCGGAGCGAACGTGATCATCGGACACGGCTGCTCGACCGCCAAAGCCATCACCAACATGATCCTTCAGACCGAGCGGGTCGCTCAGTCCGACATGGTATCGCAATTCAAAAAGGCATTTAGCGTATGAGCAACAAAGTTAAGGGTGCTATCACCGGCGTAGGGGCCTACCTGCCCGAGTACATTCTCGACAACGACGAACTCAGCCGCATGGTAGATACCAGCGACGAGTGGATCATGACCCGTATCGGCATCAAAACCCGCCACATCCTCAAAGGCGAAGGGCTGGGAACCTCCTACATGGGCGAACGGGCCGTGCGCGACCTGCTCGAAAAAACCGGTGCCGACCCGCTCGAAATCGACCTGGTGATCTGCGCCACCGTTACCCCCGACATGGCCTTCCCCAGCACGGCCAACCTGATCGCCTACAAGGCCGGACTGACCAACGCTTACGGATTCGACCTCTCGGCCGCCTGCAGCGGATTCATCTTTGCCCTCAATACCGCCGCCCGTTTCATCGAAGCGGGGGCGTACAAAAAAATCATCGTTGTCGGGGCCGACAAAATGTCCTCGATCATCGACTACGAAGACCGGACCACCTGCCCCATCTTCGGCGACGGAGCCGCCGCCGTGCTGGTGGAACCCAACCACGAGGGCCTCGGCCTGCAAGACGCCAGCCTCCATTCCGACGGATCGGGCGCCATCCACCTGTACCTTAAGGCCGGAGGATCGGCCCACCCCGCCTCGGAAGAGACCCTTCGCAACCGCTGGCACTACGTCCATCAGGAGGGGCAGCCCGTTTTCAAGGCCGCCGTCTCCCACATGGCCGACACCGCCGTCGAGGTGATGAAACGCAACCACCTGCTCCCCGAAGACATCGCCTACCTGGTACCGCACCAGGCCAACATGCGGATCATCACGGCCACGGCAGCCCGCATGGGGCTTCCCGAGGATCACTGCATGGTCAATATCGAAAAGTACGGCAACACCACCGCCGCCACCATCCCCCTCTGTCTGTGGGATTACGAAACCCGCCTGAAAAAAGGCGACAACCTGATTCTCGCCTCGTTCGGTGGCGGATTCACCTGGGGAGCCATCTACCTCAAGTGGGCCTACGACGGAGACACGATGCGGAAATAACGCGGCCTCTTAGTTCAAGGGATAGAACGGAAGTTTCCTAAACTTCAAATTCAGGTTCGAGTCCTGGAGAGGCTACTCTTCGGCGGCGTGCTGCCCGAGAGGGAGAGGAGGGGAAGAGGAGAGGGAGAAGGGCAGGGAACGGGAAGTGCCAACAAGCGGAAGGGCGTCGGAATATCGAATCTCCATTCGCTACGGGCCGAAGAATCGAACACCTTAAATTCCAAGTGTCATGGAACAACAAACACACAGACACCATAAAGCGAAAGCCGGTCTTTTGATCGGGTCGTTGATTGGGTTTTTCGTGGCCGTACTGGTGGCGGCCACCATCAAATTTACCGCCGACATCGTCAACGGAAAGAACGCGGCGCGGGCTGCCGAATCGGCCAAAGAGGCCGTCGACTGGAAAGCCCGGTTCGCCGAAAAGCTCCCCCTGCTCGGCCACCGCAACTGGGTGCTGGTGGTGGACGGAGCCTTCCCCCTGCAAAGCGCCGAGGGGATGACCTACCTCGACACCAAACTGCCCCTCGAACAGGTACTGCCTGAGGTGTTGGCCGCCATCGACAGCTCGACCCACATTCAGCCGATCCTTTACACCGACTGCGAATTGGCCTTCGTTACCGACGAACTTTGCCCCGGCGCCGGCGCCTACCGTGCGGCCCTGGCCTCCCTGCTCGGTGCGCGGCCCGTACAGAACATTCCCCACAACGAGGTGTTCGCCAAGTTGGACGAAGCCTCGAAACTCTTCCACGTCGTTGTACTGAAAACCACCACCGCCATCCCCTACTCGTCGGTATTCATCGAACTCGATTGCGGCTATTGGAACGCGGCCAAGGAACAGGCCCTGCGCGAAGCCATGGATTGCGTGGCTCGGGGGAAATAACCTGCCCGGCCTGAAGCCTCCGGTAAACGGACTTCAAACGACTAAAAAAGCGAAGCGGGATGCCCTTTGGGAGCATCCCGCTTCGCTTTCGTTGAGTCAGCGGAACGGAAGAATTCCCGTCGCCGATCAATTCCGGCGGCTCGATTAACTCAATCCCACCTTTGATAAACTCAATCCAGGCCCCCCGATCACCCCGCGCAGGGGGCGGGTTCGGTCCCGGTGCGCAGGCCCACTTCGCGCTTAAAGTCGCTGAACACGTTCATGTAGTTCATAAAGGCGTTGTAGGGCGATTCGTAGGGGTTGAAGTAGCTGTGTACGTCGCCGTCGGCAAACCACTTGGTACACATGTAGTAAAAGTGGTCGGAGCTTTGCAGGGCGTACCACACGCGGGTCATGTTGGGGTCGTTGAGGGTGTGCACCGCTTCGCGCAGTTCGTAGAGTTTGCGGAAAGCCTCGTCCTGCAATTCGTTGCCGAGCCAGGCGGTGATGTCGCGTTCCTCGTCGGCCCACGAAATGGGATGGGGTACGTGCAGCACCGATACCGGCTGGCACATGTCGGCCACCTGGTGCGGCGTGGCCAGTTGCAGGTCGCTGCTGGCGGCGATCTCGCTCAGGAGCCGTTCCATAAAGGCGAAGATGCCGGTGTGGCTCTTCTGGTGTTCGCCGAAGGTTTCGTAGTCCATGAACAGGTTGACAATTTCGCCGTCCTGTTTGCGCACTCCCTGCAGGTATTTCTCGACCGTCAGCGGGTATTCGCTCCATCCCTGGTCGGAGAAACGGAACGAAATGTCGTCGCTCAGGCGGAAATTGCGCAACAGCACTTTTTGTTCCTGATGCACGGCGTTTGCATAGGCGAAGTTGGGCGATTTCCAGCCCAGAATGTGTTTGGCCCCCTCGGTCAGAATGGTGTTGTACCCCAGGTTGTAGGCCATGGCGCCGATCTGGTCGCTGTAAATCAATTCGGTATTCCGGAAGGTGACGGGCCGCTGACCAAAGAGCCGTTCGATGGTGTCGGCGTGCAGCCGCACCTGCTGGGCGAACTCCTCTTCGCTGACCAGCGAGGCCAGCGAGTGGGCGTAGGTTTCGGCCAGAAACTCGACGTTGCCGGTGTTGGCCAATGCCTGAAAACTTTCGATCGCCTGAGGGGCGTATTGGGTAAACTGTTCCAGGGCGATGCCCGAGATGGAGAACGACACGCGGATTTTGTCCGGATAGCGCTCCATCAGGTCGAGCAGCAGGTTGTTCATCGGCAGGTAGCACCCCTCGGTTACCTTTTGCAGGATGTTGCGGTTGAGCAGGTCGTCGAAGTAGAAGTGGTCTTTCCCCATGTTGAAGAAGCGGTACTTCTTCAGCCGGTAGGGTTGGTGTATTTGAAAATAGAAGTTGACGGTTTTCATAAGGCGCGGGTCGTTATCTGGTTACCGATTCGTAGACGTCGAGAACTTGGCGGGCGGCATTGTCCCACTTCAGGGTGGTTACCTCTTCCTGTCCCTTGGTGATGAACATGTTCGAAAGGGCGGGGTATTGCACCAGGCTGTAGATGGCATCGGCCATGGCGTCCACGTCCCAGTAGTCGACTTTGACGGCGTGGTCGAGTACTTCGGCCACACCGGATTGTTTCGAGATGATTACCGGCACGTTCGACCGCATCGCTTCGAGGGGCGATATGCCGAACGGTTCGGAGACCGAGGGCATGATGTACACGTCCGACAGGGCGAACATACGCTGCACCTCCTCGCCTTTGAGGAAGCCGGTGAAGTGGAACCGGTCGGAGATGCCCAGCTTGGCCACCCGGCGGATGACGTGGTTGAGCATATCGCCGCTGCCGGCCATCACAAAGCGTACGTTGGGCAGGCGTTTGAGCACCTTTGCGGCGGCTTCGACAAAGTAGTCGGGGCCTTTTTGATAGGTGATCCGCCCGAGGAAAGTAACGATTTTATCTTCCACGCCGCGTTCCTCTTCGGGGCCTTCCTGGGCTTTGAAGCGGACGCCGTTGTGAACGGTAACGGCGCGGTCGGGATCGACTCCGTAGCGTTCTACGACGGTTGTCCGGGTGAGGTTGCTCACGGCGATCACGCGGTCGGCGGCCTGCATACCGGTGCGTTCGATGTCGTAGACCAGCGTGTTGACGTTTTCGCCGCTGCGGTCGAACTCGGTGGCGTGCATGTGTACCACCAGCGGCTTCCCGCTCATGCGCTTTGCGGCGATGCCGGCGTAGTAGGTCAGCCAGTCGTGGGCGTGGATCACGTCGAATTTTCCCTCCATCTCTTTGGCTACCTGGGCCGCTACGACGGCGTAACGGGCCACTTCCTCCATCAGGTTGGCGCCGTACTGTCCGCTAAAGGTGTAACGCTGTTTCCAAAGGTCTTCGGTTACGTGGTTGATCTCCTTTTCGAACACGGTGCGCTGTTCTTCGAACTCTTCGGGACTGAGGTAGGGAACCAGGTTCGAATTGATGTGTACGAAAGTGAGCTGTTTCCACAACTCGTCCTCGCGGTTCAGTATGCCGTAGGGGGCCTCGACTTCCGAGGCGTTCCGGATGGTGATAAAGCGTTGGTCCTCGTCTCCATAGGCTTTCGGGACGACAAAAATGACCTCGGCACCCAACTTGGCCAAACCGCGGGTCAGGCCGTAGCAGGCGGTTCCAAGCCCTCCGGCGATGTGTGGGGGGAATTCCCATCCGAACATCAATACACGCATAACGGTAGTCTTTTAAATGATTATCTGTTTTCTTCGATGAGCCGGTGTATTTCGAGCAGGGCCGCCACGCTCGGGGCGTACGATATGGCGCCGCTGGGGTCGTGGGGGGCGTCGCCGTCGTAGAGTTCGGGGATCGACCCGATGCCGTAGTTGAGCAGGTCTTCCTCGAATCCGGCGAAAAGTTCGGCGGCCTGGGGCCGAAACTCGTGTCCGTAGAGCGCAAAGCCGGCCCGCACGTAGTGTTCCAGCAGCCACGGGAATACGGTTCCCTGGTGGCGGGCGATGTTGCGGCTGGGTTCGTCGCCGAAGCATTGTCCCCGGTAGCGCGGATTGCCGGGTACCAGGGTGCGGATCCCGCGCGGGGTGAGCAGGTGGCTCTCGATGGTGTTGAAAACGCGCTGTTGGTGGGCGGGGCTCAGCGGGGAGTAGCGCAACGAGCAGGCGATCAGTTGGTTGGGGCGTATGTCGCGGTTCACTTCGTTGTTGTACACATAGTCGGCCAGGTAACCCTCGCGTTCGAGCCAGAAGGTGGCCTCGAAGTTCTCCCGGATTTGGCTGGGAAGTTCTTCCCATTGGGACACGAATTCCGTGTCTCCTCCGGTGCGCGCCAGCTCCAGGGCAAAGCAAACCGCGTTGTACCACAGGGCGTTGACCTCTACGGCAAAGCCCGGGCGCTGGGTAACGGGCTCTCCGTCGACCATTGCGTTCATCCAGGTGAGGGCGCGGCAGGGGAGTTCGCCCCAAATCAGGCCGTTATCGGCCATGTGGATGTGCCGCCGTCCCTCGGTGCCGTTGCGGTAGGTCCAAAGAATCTCTTTGATGGTGTTGCCGTAGCGTTCCCATATCCACAGCGGCGCTCCTTTTTTGCGTTCCAACTGTTGCAGGGTGTGGAAGAACCAGAGTTGGGTGTCGGCGGCGAAGTGGGTGCCGAAAATTCCCCTGCAGAGCCGTCCGGCATGGTGGTCGAGGATCTCGACGCAGGCGTCGGTAAGGCCCTGACTCAGGGTGATGCCCGCCAGCGAGATGAAGGTTTCGCGGCTGCGGCTGTTGTACCAGGGATAGCCGGCCGTGAGCGAGGTTTCGCCCCCCTTGAAAATCAGGAACTGGCGGGCCGAGTGGAACAGGGCGGGCAGGAATTCGGTTTTGCGGCTGCGCCGTCCGATCTCTACTTCGAACAGGTGGTGCAGCTCGGCGGGTTGTTGTTCGGCGGTCGAACCGCTGAAGACGATCGATTCGCCGGTGGCTATGTCGCATTCGAAATAGCCGGTGGTGAGCAGGTCTTCGCGGCAGGGATAGCCGCGCAGGTGTTCCTGCACGTATTCGAACTGGTGGTGCCAGTCGGGCGCGGCCACAAAGCGGGCCTCTTTGCTTAGTTGCAGGTGCAGCCACGGGAAGTTGGGGTAGAGCTGGTTCTTCACTCCGCCGGCCACCGGCAGCGAACGGCCGTTGGCCTTGGGATTTTCTACCGAAAGGGCGTGGCGGTTGCGGAAAGCGAGGAAAGGACGAAGCCGCAGGCGGGTGGCCGACTTGGCCTCGAGCAGCGTGTAGCGGATCAGCAGTTGTTCGCTGCTATGCACCCACAACAGCTCTTTTTTGAGCAGTACGCCGCCCACACGGTACAAGAGCGTGGGGGTGGGGGTGTAGTTGAAGTCGACGATGTACTTGTGTCCGCGCGGTTCGTAGGTGCCGGGGAAACGGTGGATGGCCAGGTTGAAGGCCTGATCGTGTTGGATGACGGTCTCGTCCAGCGAGCTGAGCAGCACAAAGTCTTCTCCGCCGAACGCCTCGATGGGGCAGACCATCAACCCGTGGTATTTGCGGGTGTTGCAGCAGACGATCGTGGTGTTCATGTACCCGCCTGCCCGGTTGGTGCTGAGTACTTCGCGCTGGAGCGAGTATTCCAGATTGCCGAGTGCTTGCTTGTCGAATTGTAATACAGCCATGGGTAGGAGTGCGTTGTTTAGCGGTGTCGGCGGGGGTGTTCGGAGGATGCCTCCCCCGCTTTCACCTCGAAATGTAAGCATTTTTCTCCGAAAAGACAAATCAAAAGAGGGGAAAGCAAAAAATAATACCTTTGCCGGAGAACAAAACGGAACGAAATCATGAAAATTACACTGATTGGCGCGGGCAATATGGGGGGTGCGCTACTTAACGGATTGGCCCAGAGAGGGGAGTTTGACGTGCGGCAGATTACGGTGGTGGATACCTCGCCCGAAAGCCTCGAGCGGTGGACTGCGCTCGGTATGCAAACCACGCGCGATGCCCTGGCCGGAGTGGCGGACGCCGAAGTGGTGATCCTGGCGGTCAAACCCTGGGTGGTTGAGAGCGTGGCCGCTCAGATCGGCCCGAAAATCGCCTCCACCACGCGGGTGGTTTCCATCGCCGCCGGTGTCGGTTTCGACAAGCTGGCCCCCTGTTTTGTGGCGGGAACCCCGCTTTTTCGGGTCATTCCCAATACCGCCGCCGCCGTGGGCGCGAGCATGACCTTTGTGGCCTCGCAACAGGCGCGCGCCGACGAGCGGGCTGCCATTGTGGCGCTTTTCGAGCCGCTGGGCGAGGTGATGGAGATTCCCGAACACCAGATCGCCGCCTGCACGGCCCTTGCCTCCTGCGGCATTGCCTACGCCCTGCGCTACATCCGCGCGGCGGTCGAGGGAGGAGTCGAACTGGGCGTGCCGCCCCTTTTGGCGCAGCACATCGTAACGAAAACCGTGCAGGGGGCGGCCGCCCTGCTGCTGGCCCGTGGCACCCATCCCGAGGCCGAAATCGACCAGGTAACCACCCCGGGAGGATACACCATCAAGGGACTCAACGCCATGGAGGCCAACGGGTTCACGCACGCCGTTATCGAAGGACTCAAAGCCTCGGGGGCGGGACGATGAAACAGGGATCGTACAGACGCATTGCGGTCAAAATTGGCAGCAATGTCCTGACCCGCGCCGACGGCACGCTGGACGTTACCCGCATTTCGTCGCTGGTCGATCAGTTGGTGGCCCTGCGCCGGGCGGGCATCGAAGTGATTGTGGTTTCGTCCGGGGCGGTCGCCTCGGGCCGGAGCGAGGTGTTCCCATCGTCGGAGCTGGACGAGGTGTCCGCGCGGCAGCTCTATTCGGCCGTCGGGCAGGCCAAGCTCATCAACCGTTACTACGACCTGTTTCGCGGTTACGGCATCGTCTGCGGGCAGGTACTCACCACCAAGGACAACTTTGCGGGGCGCAACCTCTACCTCAACCAGCGCAACTGCATCGCCGTGATGCTCGAGGCGGGCGTGGTGCCGATCATTAATGAGAACGACGCGGTGTCGATCACCGAACTGATGTTTACCGACAACGACGAGCTTTCGGGCCTGATCGCCGCGATGATGGATGCCGACGCGCTGGTTATTCTGAGCAACATCGACGGAATTTACGACGGCGACCCCGCCCTGCCCGAAAGCCGGGTGATCCGCCGGATCGAACCCGGCCAGTCGGTCGAGCAGTATGTCCAGTCCGGCAAGTCGCAGTTCGGCCGGGGCGGGATGCTCACCAAAACCGCCATCGCCCGCAAGGTGGCCGCCGAAGGGATCGAGGTGATTATCGCCAACGGAAAACGCGACCACATCCTGCCCGACCTGTTTGCGGACGAACAGGCACTCTGCACCCGTTTTTTGCCCAGCGCCCGGCCGGTGTCCAGCATCAAGCGCTGGATCGCCCACTCGGACAGCTTTGCCAAAGGGGAACTGCACATCGACGAGGCGGCTGTCCGGGCCCTTACGGGAACCCCTCCCGCCAGCCTGTTGCCGGCCGGCATCCTGCGTGCCGAGGGGCAGTTCGACAGGGAGGACATCGTGCGGATTGTCGACCCCTCGGGCCACCCCATCGGAGTGGGCCTGGCGGCCGTTTCGTCCGAACAGTTGGCCGGGCGGATCGGAGGTCCCGACCTCGCCCCCGTCGTCCCCTACGACTATCTCTACCTGTCGTCGTTGTAGGCAATCCGGGGGTATGCCGCCGAAAAAACGGCAAAAATCACTACCTTGCGGACTTAAAATCAGTTTTAGAGCGATGAAAGTTTTCAAATTCGGAGGCACTTCGGTCGGATCGACCGAGGGGTTGGAGCACGTCAAACGCATTGTTGCGGCCGAAACGGGTCCGTTGGTTGTGGTGGTTTCCGCCCTGGGCGGAGTAACCGACCAGCTGCTTATGCTGGCCGAGCTGGCCTCCCGAGCCTCTGAAAACTACCGGCAGGAGTACGAACAGCTATGCCAGCGCCACCGGAAGGCGGTGCGCGAGAGCGTTCCGGCCGACCGGCAACAGGCCGCGCTGGCCGGTATCGAGGCGCTGCTCGACGAACTGGGCAACATCCTCCGGGGGGTCTATCTGATTCAGGACCTTTCTCCGAAAACCGCCAACATGGTGGCGGGATACGGCGAACGGCTCAGTTCGCTCATCATTGCCGAAATGTTGCCCGGCGCACGCCTGGCCGATGCGCGGACCTTCATCAAAACCGAACCGTCGTTCCAGAAACACATCGTCGATTTTGCCCAAACCAACGCCCTGATCCGGGAGACCTTCCGGCCCGATGCGCGGCTGTGGGTGGTTCCGGGCTTCATCTCGTCGGACAAAACCACCGGCGAAGCTACCACGCTGGGGCGCGGCGGGTCGGACTACACCGCTTCGATCCTTGCGGCGGCCCTCGACGCTTCGGCCCTTGAAATCTATACCGACGTGGACGGCTTTATGACCGCCGACCCGAAGGTGATCAACAAAGCCTACCTGATCGAGTACCTCACTTTTGTCGAAGCGATGGAGCTTTGCAACTTCGGAGCCAAGGTGCTGTATCCCCCCACGATTTTTCCGGCCTACAACCACAACATCCCGATCGTTATTAAAAACACCTACCGCCCCGAAAGCCCCGGCACCCACATCGGCCGGACGCTTCCCGAGGGGGTGGTGCGCAAGCCGATTCAGGGCATTTCGTCGATCAACGACACCACCCTGCTGACCGTCCGGGGGCTGGGCATGGTGGGGGTGATCGGTGTGAACTACCGGATTTTCAAAGCGTTGGCAAAAGCCGGAATCAGCGTCTTCCTGGTAGCCCAGGCTTCGAGCGAAAACACCACCTCGATCGGCGTGCGCGACGACGACGCCTCGCAGGCGGCCCGCGTGCTGAACGAAGAGTTCGCCCAGGAGATATCGGTGGGCGAACTGGACGAAGTAATCATCCAGCGCGGCCTGGCCACCGTGGCCATTGTAGGCGAAAACATGCGCAACAACGCCGGCGTGGCGGGCAAGCTGTTCGGCACGCTGGGCCGCAACGGGATCAACGTGATCGCCTGCGCCCAGGGAGCCTCCGAGATCAACATCTCGTTCGTGGTCGACGCCGCCAACCTGCGCAAGACCCTGCACGTGATCCACGACTCCTTTTTCCTGTCCGACTACAAGGTGCTGAACCTTTTTCTGACCGGCGTGGGACTGATCGGCAGCAGCCTGCTCGACCAGATCGCCGCGCAACAGGAGAAACTACAGGCGGAACACGCCCTGAGGATCAACGTGGTGGGGATTTCGAACTCGAAAAAGAGCTACTTCGACCGCGAAGGGATTGAACCCGTCCGCGCCAAAGAGCTGCTCTCCGAACAGGGTATCCCCACGGATCCGGTCTCGATCCGCGACCACATCCTGACGATGAACATCTTCAATTCGGTCTTTGTGGACTGCACCGCCAGCGCCGACGTGGCGCAGATATACGCCGACCTGCTGGATCGGAACGTGTCGGTGGTAACGGCCAACAAGATAGCTACCTCACTCAGTTACCCCCATTACGAACACCTCAAGACCACGGCACGCAACCGGGGGGTCAAGTTCCTGTTCGAAACCAACGTAGGGGCGGGCTTGCCGATCATCAATACGATCAACGACCTGCGCCTGAGCGGCGACCACATTCTGGAACTCAAGGCCGTGCTTTCGGGTACGCTCAACTACATTTTTAACGAATTGAGCGAAACCGTGCCCTTCAGCCGCGCCGTGGCCATGGCGGGCGAGGCGGGCTACGCCGAACCCGACCCTCGTATCGACCTCAGCGGCACCGACGTGGTGCGGAAGCTGGTTATTCTGGCCCGCGAATCGGGCTACCGGGTGGAACAGGAGGAGGTGGTGAAAAACCCCTTCATCCCCGCCGAGTTTTTCAAGGGAAGCGTCGACGATTTCTGGGCCAACGTACACCGGCTGGACGCTTCGTTCGAGGAGCAGCGCAAGGCCCTGGCCGCCTCGGGCAAACGGCTCCGCTTTGTGGCCACCATGAGCGGGGGAGCCTGCTCGGTGGGTCTCGAAGAGGTGGGACAGGACCACCCCGCCTACAACCTGGAGGGCAGCAACAACATTGTGCTGATTAAAACCGCCCGCTACAACGAATACCCCCTTCAGATCAAAGGGTACGGGGCCGGGGCCGGGGTTACGGCGGCGGGGGTTTTCGCCGACATCATCTCGATCGCCAACATCCAGTAGGTATTCAGTAAGAACGGTAACCCCCCGCGGTGCCTGTCCGTGCCGGGGCGAATTTTCCGAACGGCCCGGACAAAACAAACGACTTTTAACGCAAGCGGCCCCGACGAAGTCTCGTCGGGGCCGCTTGCGTTGTATCGCGCCTGGCGTGGCGCCGCGGGGTTAGAACTTAAAGGCCAGCGAGAGCAGCAGGGTGTGGTTCCGCTCCTGGGTGAAGATCGATCCGTTGGTGCTTACGTTGTACCCGTCGGAAGCGGTGTAGTCGAACGGCTTGTAGGGCATTTGGCGGCTGAAGTTGTAGACGTAGGTGATGTCCACATTGACCATTTTGGTGCGGTAGCCCAACCCGCCCGAACACTGCGTGAGGTCGCCGTAGGTTTTGCCGTTGTAGCTGTTGTTTACGTAGGGCGACTGGCTGTAACCATATCCGGCCCGAAGGAATACGGACGGAGCCAGGAACTGGGTCTCGACGCCGGCGCGGAAATTGTTGGTGGGCCGGAAAGTGGCCTGCGCCGCAGTGTTTTCCATGCCGAACCCGCTCGAGGTGTATTTGATGTTTTGGTACCACACCCGCTCGTAGTCGAACGTAAGGATGGCTTTCCCGGCTACCATGACGGAGGCTCCCGAAAGCAGCCGCGACGAGGAGCGCAGGTTGTAGTCGGTGGTCAGGATGGGGGTTTCGCTGAAGGCGGGGATCGTGTAGCGGAAATCGTAGACGGTCATGTCGGCGTCGTACTCCTCGCTCATCGAGATCCAGGTGGGACTGTGGTAGGCCACCCCGATCCGCAGCCAGTCGGCCGGACGCACCGTGGCGCCCACTTTCAGGTTGATGCCGGTGCCGCTCATGCGCAGGTTTTGGCGGTAGGTCATGTTGTCGAGGTTCGACGGCACGCTCAGGTCGGTGTATTCCGAGTAGGTGTCGAACCGGTTGTAGTAGATGTCCTGAATGCCGAGGGTGGCTCCCAGGTAAACGAGGTCGTGGGCGTTGTAAGCGCCGCTGATCGCGTATTCGTTGATGGCCCCCTGGGTGATCCGCTCGGTCGAGGGATAGAGGATGGCTCCGGCTGCCAAAACGTCCGTGGTGGTGTACTCCTGCGGGTTGGTTCCCATTATGGGATCGACCAGGCCGGTTTGGTAGCCCATGATGGCGCCCCACATCGAGGGATAGTGCGAGTAAAAGGCATTGTAGGTGGGGTATCCGTTTTGGTCGACTCCCGAGATATCGGCCGTGGGGGTGCCGTAAAGCTGCTCGACGAACATGTCGCCCATGGAGAAGGCCTCGCCGTAGCCGCGCGACTGGACACGTCCGTTGAAGTCGGCCAGGCGGTTGAGGCCGAAACCGATGGCGAAGTTACGGTCGGCGTAAACGGCCGAAAGGTTGCTCAGGTTGGGCGTGGCCGAATTGTTTTGGGTGTTGATGTTGCCGTTGGTACCCGAGTAGTCGGTGCTGCGGGGCGAGATGCGCAGCCCGGGGGTAATGCTGACTTCGCTGTTGCGGTACATGGCCAGCCCGGCGGGGTTGAGGCTCATGCTGGCAGCGTCGGCCCCGAGCGAGGTGAACGCTCCGCCCATGGCGGCCGAACGCGCCGTGGAGATGCCGAAGTTGTATTGCGAGAAGCGGAGCAGATCGTCCGTTCCCTGGGCCGAGGCGGCAAGCGTGCCGAACGCGGCGATCCCTATAAGGAGGTGTTTCATTGCGGTGAAAAGGGTGGTGGGTTCGTTTTCGGTAAAAAATCGGGCTGCGGGCGCGGTTATCGCCTGCGGACGCCTCCCATGTTGGAGAATCCGCCTCCGCCGACGTTGCCGCCGCGTTCGCCCTGGTTGCTGGCCGGCCGCGAGGGTTGTACCGTTTCGGTGCGTGCGGGTTGCGATTGCTGCTGTTGAGGCGCCGAGGTTCCCCGACGGTACGAGGGCTGCGACTGCTGCTGCTGTTGAGGCTGCTGCTGTTGCTGGTGGCCGGGGCCGGTATTTCCGGTGGTGGTTTGGGTCGGACGGCCGTAGGGATTGCCCACTCCTCCGGTATTCGAATTCACCGGCGTGTAGGTACCGTTGCCGTTGCGGCGGTAGGTGCCCGGCGTGTTACCGCTTCCGTCCGGACGGCCGGGATTGGCGGGGCCTCCGCCTCCCGGGCGGTTGTACCCGGCGGGGTTGTAGCCTCCGCCCCAGTAACCTCCGCCTCCGCCGTAGATGACGGGCCGTCCCGGGGGGTAGTATCCGCCGCCCCAGTAGGGAGGATAGTAGGGACGCGGGTAGTAGGGGTAGGGATTCCATCCGTAAGGATGGCCCCAACTATACGGGTATCCCCAGGAATATGGGTAGCCCCAGCCGTAGCGGTAAGGGTTGTAGCCCCAGCTCCAGGTCCATCCCCATCCCCAACTGGGATAACCCCAGCCCCATGCGGAATAGCCCCAAGGGTATCCGTAGGGATAGGCGCTGCCGAGAGAGATATTTACGCTGAACGAGCCGGAACCACCCTTGCCCGAACTCTTGGACGGGGTGAGGGTCAGCCCCTCGGTGGGATCCGATCCATCGAACATCGACGAAATGTATTTGGGTTCCACCCACATGTCGTTCCCTACGACCACAATGTTGTAGAGGTCCATGTCGTACGAGCTGTGGAGTATTTTGGCGTAGCTGTCGAGCAGTTTCCAGTACTCGTCGTCCTTTTTTGTATAGTTGCGGTAGGCCGCAATGCGGCGGCGCAGCGACTCGTCGTAGCTCACCACCAGTTCGCGGGTCGAGGCGTCCGGGGCGCTCGCGCTCATGGACGAAGAGTAAGTTCCGGCCGACACGGTGGTCTGGTAACTCTCCTGCGAAGCAGAGGTCGCGGGGGCGGTATCCTTCTGTTTTTTCGAGGTTTTGGTCTGTTTGGTGGGCGTCCGGTAAAGATCGTCCACGTATTGGGCCGAGGCGGTGCCGATCAGCAGAAAGGTTGCCAGGGTTAAAAATAGGGTCTTCATCGCGTTTACGGGTTTGTCGGTTGGACGGAGATGCGAAGACAAAGTTACAAATTAAAGTGTAAAAAACCTATCTTTGTCGTTTCGAAACAGTCCCGTAAAAGTATGGCAAAAGAACTCAAAGAGCTCACTCCGCGTGAGGAGAGCTACTCGCAATGGTACAACGATTTGGTGGTAAAGGCCGGACTGGCCGAAAATTCGGCCGTGCGCGGCTGCATGGTCATCAAACCCTATGGTTACGCCATTTGGGAGAAGATGCGCGACGCGCTGGATGCCATGTTCAAAGAGACCGGGCACGTCAACGCCTACTTCCCCCTGTTCATTCCCAAGTCGTTCCTGAGCAAGGAGGCCGCCCACGTCGAGGGGTTCGCCAAGGAGTGCGCCGTGGTAACCCACTACCGCCTCAAAAACGACCCCCAGGGGAAAGGCGTGGTGGTCGATCCCGAAGCCAAACTCGAAGAGGAGCTGATCGTCCGCCCCACCTCCGAAACCATCATTTGGAACACCTATAAAAACTGGATCCAGTCCTACCGCGACCTGCCCATCCTCTGCAACCAGTGGGCCAACGTGGTGCGGTGGGAGATGCGTACCCGCCTGTTCCTGCGTACCGCCGAATTCCTGTGGCAGGAGGGGCATACCGCCCACGCCACCCGCCAGGAGGCGATCGAAGAGGCCGAACGGATGATCCAGGTTTACGCCCGCTTCGCCCAGGAGTGGATGTCCGTTCCCGTGATCATCGGCCACAAATCCGAAAGCGAACGCTTCGCCGGAGCCGACGACACCCTCACCATCGAAGCCCTGATGCAGGACGGCAAAGCCCTCCAGTCCGGCACCTCGCACTTTTTGGGGCAAAACTTCGCCAAGGCGTTCGACGTGCAGTTCACCAACAAAGAGGGGCAGCTCGACTACGTATGGGCCACCTCGTGGGGGGTGTCCACCCGCCTGATGGGCGCCCTGATCATGGCCCACTCCGACAACAACGGACTGGTGCTTCCCCCGAAGCTCGCCCCGATCCAGGTGGTGATGGTGCCTATCTACAAGGGACTCGATGAGTTGGCCCAGATCGTCGCCCGCATGGAAGAGATCGCCGCCGAATTGAAGGCGTTGGGGGTCAGCGTGAAAATCGACGACCGCGACCACGTTCGTTCCGGATTCAAGTTCGCCGAGTACGAACTCAAGGGCGTTCCCGTGCGCCTGGCCATCGGGCCGCGCGACCTGGCCGGAGGAACCGTCGAACTCGCCCGCCGCGACACCCTCACCAAAGCCATCGTGCCGCAGGCCGGCATCGCCGCCCACATCCGGGCGTTGTTGGACGAGGTACAGCAGAACATCTTCCAAAAGGCCCTCGACTACCGCCAGGGCATGATCACCCGTGTCGACAGCTACGACCAGTTCAAGCAAGTGCTCGAAGAGAAGGGCGGCTTCCTGCTCGCCCACTGGGACGGAACCCCCGAAACCGAAGAGCAGATCAAGAACGAAACCAAAGCGACCATCCGCTGCATCCCTGTTGATGCTCCCGATGAGGCCGGCAGTTGCATCATTTCGGGGAAGCCCTCCGCCCGGCGGGTGCTTTTCGCCAAATCCTACTAAGCTGGGGATCAACCCCATTGAATTTTATGCCTCGAAAGAGCCGTTTCGGAGGCGGAAAAATTAGCGGCGAGTTATTGCAAAACGGAAAATAGTCCGTATCTTTGCAGTCCGCCTCGAGAAAATCGAGGGCGAAATTTGAACGATTGAAAAGGCCGTAAGCCTTGTAAATACAAGGGGCCTGGAATGATTCCCGCAAATTGCGGAGTGCCTGAAAAAGAGTGAGCGGTTCGGCGACGAATGGCGAATTTTTGTGAAAGGGCCGAGCGGTTTGGGCGAGTCGAGAATCCGGGACTCCCACGTTCTTTGATTTACTGTGAAAAGTTAAAGATAATTTTGTAATGTAGTACAATTTTGTCAATTCCAGTTCCGGCGCTGCGAAGCGAACCGGAACAACCGAAAAGCAATCGGGTCAGGACACGCAAACAAATTCATTACTATGGAGAGTTTGATCCTGGCTCAGGATGAACGCTAGCGGCAGGCTTAACACATGCAAGTCGAGGGGCAGCGGGGAAGTAGTAATACTTTTGCCGGCGACCGGCGGACGGGTGCGTAA
>JAVBPJ010000011.1:0-86676 GCA_031549665.1 Rikenellaceae bacterium | reverse complement strand
AGCGGTTCAGCCCTTCCGAAAGGTACGGAACGTACCGAGCAACTCCGACCGACCAAAACGAGCGGCACAAACAAAAGAAAGCCCACCGTGGGCACACGGACCGCCGCGGGCACGCGGGGCCGGCGCGGCCCGAGCGCAGTTGGTACAAACTCCAAATAAAAGACCCGGAGGGTCCCCGAGGACGGTTGGGGCAAAAGAGCCGTACAAACACAAATCGATGGGGGTAGTTTTTTGCCGGGGGGTGTGCGTAACAAATAAATGCCTACCTTCGCAGCCGGAGAGGTGTGCCGTTCGCTCTCCAGAACTTCGTAGAACGGTCAGAGTCAACTAAAATTCATATCCCTATGGGTGACGACCCCGGTGAGAATAGCTGCAGTATCCTACCTGAATACGTTGCCGTTTATTTACGGCATCGAGCAGGCGGCTTCCGAGCTGCGTGCCGAGTTGGTATTGCGTCATCCGGCGGGTTGTGTTGACGAGCTGCTGAGCGGCCGGGTCGACGTCGCCCTGGTGCCTGTGGCCGAGATTCCGCGGATTCCCAACGCCCGAATTATTACCGATTATTGCCTGGGCGCCGAGCAGAGCGTGCAGACCGTGGTGGTGTTGAGCAACGATCCCATCGAGGCGTTGCACACCATTTACCTCGACATTCATTCGCGCACCTCGGCGCAGTTGGTGCGTATTTTGGCGAGGGAGCGGTGGGGTATTTCGCCCCGTTGGATGGACGCCAATGTGCGCGAGTGCGAGCTTGCCCGGGGCGAAGGTTTGGTCGCCATTGGAGACAAAGTATTCGAGTTAGCGCCGCGCTACCGTTATCAGACCGACTTGGCTACCGAGTGGAACGCCCACACCGGCGCGCCCTTTGTTTTTGCCGCCTGGGTGGCCGCCACCCCGCGCGGCGAAGAGCAGGCCGAGCGCCTGAACGCCGCCCTGCGGTACGGCACCGAACATATCGCCGAGGCGATCACCGATACCTGGAACCGTTCGCAGGCTTTCGATTTCGATCAGGCCTACGCCTACCTTACCGAGCAGATCAAATTCAAGTTGGATCCCGCCAAGCGCACCGCCATGCGTTTGTTTTGGGAAAAGATCATCACCCCCGGCTGACTCTGAGGCCTCAGCTCTCGGCAAACGAGAGCCCGTCGATAAGAATCAACCAACGGAGTATCAATCCCTTAAACAAGGAGAGAAAACCAGATGATCATCCTCTATCTGAAATCCATCAACAAAGTCATTCGCGATCCCGACCCCCAACTGTTCGAAGAGCTGGGGTTCGACGACCTGCTTTGGATCGACCTCGTAGTTCCCACCCCCAAGGAGCGCAAGCTGGTCGAAAATTTTCTGGACATCAACCTGCTCACCCGCCAACAGGCCGAAGAGATCGAAACCTCGTCGCGTTATTCCGAACTCGAAGATTCGATCATATGCAACAGCAGCTTCACGGTGCTGAACGAGGGGAGCTTCGAAGTCGAAACCGTGTCGTTCATCCTCAGCGAGGGTCTGCTGGTGTCGGAGCGCAACAGCGACCTGCGCACTTTTAGCGAGGCCAGCCGCAAGGTGCAGATGAACCACCGCTCGTACACCACCGGCTACCACGTGCTGGTGTCGTTGCTCGAGGCCCGGATCGACCTCGACGCCGACATGGTGGAGATCATCTCAAAACAGATCGCCACCCTGAGCAATTTCAACAACGACGTGGACAAAACCGTCGACAAGGAGGTGCTGTTGGACATCAACCGCCTGCAGGAGAACACAATGATCCTGCGCGAGAGCATCTTCGACCGGCAACGCCTGTTGTCGGGCATCCAGCGTTCGGAACGCTTCCCGAACGACATTTACCCCCGCGTGGCCATTATGATCAAGGACATCGGGTCGCTCATCAACCATGCCGATTTCAGTTTCGAACGGCTCGAATTCTTGCAGGACACCTTCATGGGTCTGATCAACATCGAGCAGAACAAGATCATCAAGATGTTTACCATCCTTTCGGTGATCTTTATGCCGCCGACGTTGATCGCCAGCGTCTACGGGATGAACTTTGCGGTGATGCCCGAACTGAACTGGAAAGCCGGCTACCCGCTGGCCATCGGGTTGATGGTCGTTTCGGTAGGGGTGATCCTGTTCTTCTTTAAGCGGAAAAAGTGGCTATAACGCCCGTTTGAGCAGGGCGGTAAGTTCGCCGAACGAACACGGACGCACGACGGCGCGGCCGATCGACTCCAGCAGGACGAAATCGACCGTGTCGGCGTTTCGTTTTTTATCGGAACGGATGGCCTCGACAAGCTGTTCCACCGACAGATCGGCGGGAACGGCGTGCGGAAGTCCCAGCCCGTCCACCAGCTCTTCGATCTGTTCCACCTCGCGGTTCGGGAGCATGCCCAGCATTTTCGACAGGCGGGCGGCTACGCAAAGGCCGATGGCCACCGCCTGGCCGTGCTGGTAGTCGGAGGAACATTTTTCGATGGCGTGTCCGAGCGTGTGTCCCAGGTTGAGCAGTTTGCGTTCGCCCTGTTCCCGCTCGTCGGCCGCTACCACGCGGGCTTTCAGCTCCACGGCCGCCACAATGGCGCGGTGGATGCGCTGCGGGTCGCCCGTCAGGGCTTCGAGGGTGGCTCCCTCCAGGCTTTCGAACAGGTTCGGGTCGCCGATCAGGCCGCACTTAATCACCTCGGCCAGTCCGTTTTGCCACTCCCGTTCGGGCAGCGTGTCGAGCATGCCCTGGTCGCACAGCACAAAGTCGGGCTGGTTGAACACCCCGATCAGGTTTTTGAAGCCGTCGAGGTTGACCCCGTTCTTGCCGCCGACGCTCGCATCGACCTGCGCCAGGAGCGAACTGGCCACAAAGCCGAAATCCAGCCCGCGCAGGTAGACCGAAGCGACGAATCCCGTGATGTCGGTAACGATTCCGCCGCCCACGCCCACCAGGTAGGAGTGGCGGTCGACCTCCCGTTGTTGGAGCTGGCGGGCCACCTCCCGCACCGTATCGAGGGTTTTGTGGCCCTCGCCCAATCCGTCGATCACCACCGTCGGGTAGTGTTCCGTCAGGTTGGGGTAGAAGCGGGCCAGGTTCCGGTCGGTAACGAGGACAGGCCGCCGGCCGGCCAGCAGAGGCTCCAGTTGCGGCAATACGTCGCCGATCAGCACCTGTGAGGGAGCCTCGGGACGGTTGGTGCGTGGGACGCAGATGCGGTGTATCATATCCTTGCAAAGGTAGGTTTTTAGCTCGAATCCTGTTCGTTGGCCCGCGGAAAAATCCTACCTTTGCGGGACATGAGACTCCTTGCTGTTTTTCTTGCGGTGGTTGTGTCGTTGTCGGCCTGCACGGATCGTTACGACGACGTGAATGCCGCGACGGTCTATCTGACCGATTCGCCCGCCGACTACACGGGGCTGCGGGTGAAGCTTGCCAGCGTGGAACTCTACTCCGACGTGCAGGGGGCGTGGATCGCGCTGAATACCATTTCGGCCGAGATTCCGGTAATGACCCTCGTAAACGGCAAAATGCTGCCCGTGGCCTCTTCCGACGCCCTGCCCGCGGGAAGTTACAGCCAGGCGCGGATCACCTTCCGGCCCGAAGCGGTGCTGCTGGTGGGAACCGAAGAGAAGACGCTGACCATCGATGCGGGGGATGCCGTGGTAACCCTGCCCGTTGAACTGGGTATCGAGGGGAAACGGGAGCCGCTGCTGCTCGATTTCGACATCGCCGCCTCGGTGGTCGAAAGCGGAGACGACTACCAACTGCGGCCCGTTGTGAGTTGGGTGGACCTCAGCGCCGAAGGACTGGTGCAGGGCAGCGTGGTGAAATCGACCTCCGAACTCGTTGGAACGCCCGTCTGGATCACCGCCGAAACGGCCGACGGGGTGCGCTATTCCACCTATTCCGAAATCTCGGGCCCCTTTTGCCTGCGCCTTCCGGCGGGCGACTACACCCTGACCTTTACCCCCTCCACCGCGAGCGGCATCGGCGCAAAGAGCCAACCGATCACCATCGCCGACCGCGGAGTAACCGACCTGGGGCTGGTGAACCTTTCAACGGCTCCATAAAAAGCGAACGATGAAGCGGGCGGGCAAGTACCTCGGTGTGTTGGCGGCGGCCTGGTTGGCCTGGTCGTGCAACGTGTTGCGGTATGTGCCCGAAGACCGGGCCCTGTTGCAGCGCAATCGGGTCGAGATCGAGAGCCACGAACACGGCAAACGGCGCGAACGGGTGACGGAGGGCGATCTGACCCCCTACATCCAGCAACGCCGCAACAACCACCTGCTGGGAATCAACTTCTACCTGGGGATGTACAACATCACCGACACTTCGAAACACAACGGATGGCAGCGTTTTTGGCGCGATAAGGTGGGCGAGCCTCCGGTGATTTACGATTCGGTGGCGGCCGCCCGTTCGGCCCGGCAGATGGTTACCTACCTGCTCTCGCGGGGCTACATGAACGCCCGGGTCGACGACACGGTTGCCTACCGCAAGCGCCGCGCGACGGTTACCTACCGGGTGCGCGAAAATCCGCCCTACACCATTGCGCGGATGGAGTACCAGATCGACGACAACTTTCTGCGGGGCATTCTGCTCGAAGATACGCTGAATTCGTTGGTGCGGGTGGGGCAGATTCTGGATTATCCGACCCTCGAAGCCGAGCAGAAGCGGATCACCGAACGGCTGCAAAACATGGGGTACCGCGACTTCAACAAGGCCTACATCGAGTACGAGGCCGATTCGTCGATCGGGTTGCCCGACTCGCACGAAGTCTCCCTGAAACTCCACCTGCGCCGACGTACCGTCTCGATCGACGATCAGGGACGTCCCCGGCTCGAAAACCACCCCATTTACCGGATTGGCCGCATTGTGGTCAACACCGAATACGATCCCACCAAATCGGCGGAAGAGGCCGACGCCCTGTCCTGGGATACGCTCGTGTACAACGGGATCGAAATCGTGTTCCAACGCGAGCTGGAACTGCGCGAAAATGTGCTGGCCGAGGCGTTGCGGCTCTCCCCCAACGAACTGTACGACCACAGCAGCGTACTCAAAAGCGTCGACAATCTGCACAACCTGTCGTACAGCTCCAACATCCTTTTCCAGGACATTACCGATCCCGACGCTCCGCCGGTGTGGGTGAGCCGCGCCGATGCCGAGGGCGAAAACGCCACCACCCGCGAACGCCTGCTCCTTTGCCAGGTACAGTGTACTCCCGCCATACGCCACAACCTGACCGAGGAGGCCGAAATCTCCACCACGGCCGACTACTACTCGGCGGCGCTGGCGCTTCGATACCAAAACCTCAACCTGCTGCGCGGGGCCGAAAAATTCTCGGTGGGGGTACGCGGAGCCTACGAGTTGATGAAAAATCGAGGGAACCACGACGCGTACGAACTGGGAGTCGATCTGGGGCTGGATATCCCCCGCTTTTTGCTGCCGATACGCGCCGACAAACTGACCCAGTTCGCCCGCCAGACCACCAAAGTCAGCCTGTCGTACAACCTGCAGCGCAGGCCCGACTACAACCGCACGCTGGTGAGCGCCACTTTCGGGTATGCCTGGTCGCTCAAAAACGGCGCGGTATTCCAGATCAATCCCCTCGACATCAACGTGGTGAGCGTTCCGTGGATCGACCCCGATTTCCTGGCCGACATCGACAATCCCTACCTGAGAAACAGCTACACCTCGCAAATCATCGCCGGACTCTCGGCCGGATACTACTACCAGACCAATCCGAACCCCAAGGCCAACAGCCAGGCGTTCCGGCTGAATGCCGACGTAAACGGGAACCTGATCGACGGCCTGGCCCACCTGTGGGGCAGCCCCACCACCATCAACCCAGGCACGCCCGACCAGGAGGATTATTACACCCTGTTCGGCATCCGTTATGCCCAGTACGCACGCATGAGCGCCGAATGGAGTGCGCGCACCGTACTCAACAACGAAACCCAACTGGCCTGGCGTTTTTTCATAGGCGGAGGCATCCCCTACGGCAATTCGAAGAGCCTTCCCTTTGAACGACTCTTCTTTGCCGGAGGAAGCAACTCGATGCGGGGATGGGTGGTGCGGAGCCTCGGCCCCGGTTCGGTGCCGACCGATCCGGACGCGACCTACCCGAACCAGCTGGGCGACTTCCGCCTGGAGGCCAATATGGAGTACCGTTTCCGCGTGGCGAGCGAATTTGGCATGGCCCTGTTCCTCGACGCGGGGAACATTTGGATGAACGCCCCCGGGTCGGACCCCGAAGCGCGTTTCAAATTCAACAGCTTCTACCGCCAGGTGGCCCTGGCCGGAGGACTCGGGTTCCGTTACGACTTCGGATTCGTGCTGCTCCGTCTGGATTGGGGCGCCAAAATCCACAACCCCAACGTGCCGCAGCCCGAACGCTGGAACAGCGGCTGGTCGGTGGGGCAAACGGCCCTGAATTTCGCTATCGGGTTGCCATTCTAACCGAAAGTTTAATACCTTTGTGTCCGCTTTCGGCTTCGGCTGGGGCGAAACGTGGAAAGATTTGGTCGATTGCAACCACACGAAAAAATGCTAAAGCAAACATTTTTCATTGACCGACTTTCCCATTTGTGAAACCCCTTTAAATCAAACCACAATGGGAACTTATTTGTTCACTTCAGAATCCGTGTCGGAGGGTCATCCCGACAAAGTGGCGGACCAAATTTCGGACGCCCTGCTCGACGAATTTCTCAAAGGCGATCCCACCTCGAAGGTGGCCGTCGAAACCCTCTGCACCACCGGCATGGTGGTGGTGAGCGGCGAGGTAAAATCCAACACCTACGTCGATGTCCAAAACACCGTGCGCGACGTGATCCGCCGCGTTGGTTACACCAAGGCCGATTACATGTTCGAGTGCAACTCGTGCGGCGTGCTTTCGGCCATCCATGAACAGTCGCCCGACATCAACCAGGGAGTCGAACGCGAAATCACCGAGGAACAGGGAGCCGGCGACCAGGGAATCATGTTCGGTTACGCCACCCGCGAAACCAAAGAACTGATGCCCGCCTCGTTGATGCTCTCGCACATCCTGCTGATGGAGCTGGCCGCCATCCGCAAGGAGGGTTCCGCCATGCCCTACCTGCGCCCCGACGCCAAGTCGCAGGTAACGGTTGAGTACGACGACAACAAGCGGCCGCAACGCATCCACACGATCGTCCTCTCCACCCAGCACGACCCCGACGTGGAGCAGGTCGAAATCCGCCGCGACGTGGAGCGGATTCTGATGCCCCGTGTGAAGAAAACCCTCGAACAGCGCGGCAACAAGTTGCTGTTGAGTCTGCTGCACGACGACTACATCCTGCACGTGAATCCCACGGGCAAGTTCGTGATCGGCGGGCCGCACGGAGACACCGGCCTCACCGGCCGCAAAATCATTGTCGACACCTACGGAGGGCGCGGCGCACACGGCGGCGGAGCCTTCTCGGGCAAAGACTCTTCGAAGGTCGACCGTTCGGCCGCCTACGCCGCGCGGCACATCGCCAAAAACATGGTGGCCGCCGACCTGGCCGACATCGTGCTGATCCAGGTGGCCTACGCCATCGGAGTGGCCCGTCCGGTAAGCCTGTTTGTGAACACCTACGGAACTTCGCGCGTGGGCATGACCGACGGCGAAATAGCCCGAAAGATCGAATCGCTGTTCGATCTGCGTCCCGCGAAAATTGTGGAGCGCTACGGACTAAAAAATCCTATCTTTGCACCCACGGCCGCTTACGGCCACTTTGGCCGGGAACCCTACCTCGAAAACGGCATCCAGTTTTTTGGCTGGGAAAAACTCGACGAGGTGGAACGGCTTCGGCAAGCCTTCGGGCGGTAAAAAATTGCGCCGCAGACACTAAAACCGCGTACCCATTCGTTATACCCACGTATAAATACACCCTTTGCCCATGAGAAGACGTTTACTCTGAACCTTTTAACACCCTAAAACTGTTATTGCAATGAAGAGAAAACACCTGATTCTGCTGAGCATTTCGCTGTCGGTTGCGGCCGGCTCATTGACCGCTTTCGCGGTGACCAAATGGACCCTGCCCGACCTGAGTCAAACCATCCGGTACACCGACCCCAAGGCATCGGCCCATTTTGCGGCCTCGCCGGGGACCCCGCAAGGCTTTTTGCCCGACTTCACCACCGCCGCCGAGCAGGCGGTCGAGGCCGTGGTCAACATCGAAAAACGCCAAAAGGTAACGACCCCCTCGTACGGTGGTTTCAGCGACCCCTTCGAACTCTTTTTCGGCACCCCCCAACGCCAGCCCCAACAGCAGCCGCAGGAGCGCCGTTCGGGCGGTTCGGGAGTCATCATCTCCGAGGACGGATACATCGTTACCAACAACCACGTGGTTGAGAACGCCTCGGAACTGATCGTTACCCTGCACGACGGGTCGATCCACAAAGCCACGACCGTCGGAACCGATCCTGCCACCGACATCGCCCTGATTAAAATCGAAGCCAAAGGGCTTAAAACCCTTCCTTTCGGCAACTCGGATGAATTGAAACTCGGCGAATGGGTGCTGGCCATCGGGAATCCATACGGACTCACCTCGACCGTAACCGCCGGGATCGTCAGCGCCAAAGGCCGCAGCCTGGGCGTGATTCCGTCGCAGATGGGCGTTGAATCGTTCATCCAAACCGACGCGGCCGTCAACGCCGGCAACAGCGGAGGAGCCCTGGTTACCGTCGACGGGCAGCTGGTGGGCATCAACACCGTGATCCTTTCGCCCACCCAAAGTTATGCGGGCTACTCGTTTGCCGTTCCCTCGACCATTGTCCGCAAGGTGGTTACCGACCTGCGCGAATACGGCGTGGTGCAACGGGCCCTGCTGGGAATCTCGTACCGCGAGATCAACAGCGCATGGATCGAAGAACGGGGAGAACAAACCGGCATTAAAACCCCTGGCGGCATGTACATCGAAGAAGTGGCCCCCGGCGGAGCCGCCGAAGCCGCAGGCATCAAAAAAGGCGACGTGCTGACCCACATCAACGGCAAAGCCATGCAGTCGCAGGGCGACGTACAGGAGACCATCGCCAAGTTCCGCCCCAACGATAAAATCACCATCACGGTGAAAAGAGGGGGCGATGTGAAACAAATCGAAGTTACCCTGCGTAATAGGGCCGGAAAGGCCGAATTGGTCTCGAAAGAGAGCGTCGACCTGGCCGAAGAACTGGGAGGGACCTTCCGCCCCGTTACCGATAAGCAGAAAAAAGAGTTGGGAATCAAATCGGGCCTGCAAGTGGTGTCAGTCAACCCCGGAGGCGTGCTGGCCAAGGCGCAGATCCAACGGGGATTCATCATCACCTCGATCAACGACCAACCCGTCGGCGACTACAACGACCTGAACCGCATTACCGACAAACCCCGCTCCATCGACGGACTCTATCCCAATGGGAAATCCGTGAGCTACCGCCTGGTGCAATAACCGCAGACAACAGAATAACCCGCGCATGAGACAACTTAAAATCACCAAATCGATCACCAATCGCGAGAGCGCCTCGCTCGATAAATACCTTCAGGAGATTGGTCGTGAAGATTTGATTACCGTAGAAGAAGAGGTAGAGCTGGCCCAACGGATCAAAAAAGGAGATCAACAAGCCCTCGAAAAATTGACCAAAGCCAACCTCCGCTTCGTGGTGTCGGTAGCCAAGCAGTACCAGAACCAGGGGCTGACCCTGCCCGACCTGATCAACGAAGGGAACCTGGGGCTGATCAAGGCCGCCGAAAAATTCGATGAAACGCGCGGATTCAAGTTCATCTCCTACGCCGTTTGGTGGATCCGCCAATCGATCCTGCAGGCATTGGCCGAGCAGTCGCGCATTGTGCGCCTGCCGCTGAACCAGGTGGGCTCGTTGAATAAAATCAACAAAGCCTTCGCCCGGTTCGAACAGGAACACGAACGCACCCCCTCGCCCGAGGAGCTGGCCAAGATCCTCGACCTGCCGAAAGAAAAGGTAGCCGATACGCTCCGTGTTTCGGGTCGCCACGTTTCGGTCGACGCCCCCTTTGCCGAGGGCGAAGACAACAGCCTGCTCGACGTGCTGATCAACTCCGATTCGCCCAACGCCGACCGCAGCCTGATGAACGAATCGCTCTCCACCGAAGTGGAACGCGCCCTGGCCACGCTGGCCGACCGCGAACGCGACATCATCAAGTATTTCTTCGGGATCGGCGCCGCCGAAATGACCCTCGAAGAGATCGGCGAACAGTTTGGCCTGACCCGCGAACGGGTGCGCCAGATCAAAGAGAAAGCCATCCGCCGCCTGCGCCACAACTCGCGCAGCAAGCAACTTAAAACCTACCTCGGATAGTCCGGCGCGGGCGGCCCGCAGGGCCGTTCCGGCGCGAACTTCCGGCGGTACTTGTCGGAAAGAGGCGACCCCAACGGGGTCGCCTCTTTTTATTCGTATGTGAATTAAGGGTTAAAATAAGTCAGATAAATTCATCAACTGATTATAAACAAGCTAATTAAATCGAATAGTCGCACGATTCTGTTTTCAGTCCGCAGCCAGCGGTGGGCGTAAATCGAAGCCGAAGGCGCACGATCAGCCCTCCGCCCGGGGTGGCTGCGGGCTGTGAACTTTGCTTGCAAAGTTCATAGTATTAACAATCAGTAAATTGCGAAATATACAAACACATTTTCAACTCTTAATTCGCATTGCGTATGTTGATCCGTCCGGAGGAGAAGCCTGCAAGGTCAGTCGAAACGAACCACCTCGCGCACACCGTCCCGTACCACTTGGGCTACGCCGCCCGAGAGCGACCACGCGTTGTCGTAGCACAGCCCCGCGGGATGCAGTTCGCCCCGCTGGTTGACGAATCCGTGCCGCCCCTGTTGTTGCACCACGGCCCACCCTTCGGAAAACTCGCCCATCCAGTCGTACTGCAACGGAACGACGGTCTCTCCCTCCCGGCCCAAACAACCCCACCGTCCCTCGTACTCGACGTAAGCAAAGCGCGATCCGTCCCACGACAGGTCGTCGTATTCGCAGGGGATCATCGGTTTGCCGGTGTCATCGATCAGTCCCATCATCCCCTGCTGGTTTTGCACGGCGGCCCGTCCCTCGCCGAAATCGCCCGCCCACTTGAACGCAGGGGCGATGGCCCAACGGCCTGCGGAGTCGAGGTAGCCGAACAGCCCCTGCGCCTCGGCCGCCCGAAGTCCGGGTGCGGAATCGGCGGGAGTTGCGGCCCGGTAAGCCGCCGGATAGTAGGTTCCCCGACCCGAACGGTCGAAGACGTAGATCTCCCCGGGAAGTGCGTCGGGACGGCGGGCGGCCGCTTCGGCCGACAGAAAACAGGTGAGTTCGCCGCGTTGCTCGCCCAGCAGCACGGCAAAGACAATGCGTCCGCGTGCGGAGCGGTAACGGGGGCCTCCCGTGCGGTCGAGCAGCGGCGTGCAGCGGGTGAGCGTGCGGAAGCGCCCGTCGGGGTTGGCCATCGCTTCCAGGTAGTCGGTCAGGGTGGGGTAGCGCGGGGTCATAACAGCAATCCGGTGGTGTCGGTGCCGATGTTCATCATGCGCACCAGGTCGATCATCTCTGCGTTGTAAGCCGTGCCCCGCACACCGTCGGCCGGGGCCGGACGTCCGGTGAGGGCCTCGATTTCGGGGTAGAACGATTCGGGAACGGGACTCGAAAGGTCGAACAGCAGGCGGGCGTAGCGATCCTCGGGCAACTCGTCGGCCCGGGCGGGAAAGAGAACCGGACGGGCGTCCGGGGAGCTGCTCAGGTGGATGTTCAGGAATAAAAGCGGGCCCTCGGAGGTTCCGAGCCGCCTGAGCCGGGCTGCAGCGGCGGCCGCCTCGGCGGGCGTTCCGTCGGTGGCTTCGCCGTCCGAAATATGGATCACCGTGGGCGGATGGCAGGGGAGTCCGGCATGGGCGGCGCACCAGCGTTTCATCGCTTCGCAGGCAAAATCCAGCGCGCCCACCATCGGAGTGTTCCACTCGGAGCGCGGTTTTACCCAAACAGGTTGGCGGGTTTGGGTGACGACGGTGCGTCCGTCGGGCAGGAGCCGTTCGCGTTGCAGGGTTCGCACCTCTACGGTGTTCGAGATCAACTGCTCGGGCGAAAGGAAAGGCGAGTCGCCCAGCGTGGGAAGCAACGAACCGACCTCCGAGCCGCAATAGCCCGCCACGGCCAGGTCGTAGTAGTGGCGGTAGCGGTCGTCGCGCCGCGTGCGGGCCGCCAGTTCGCCGAGCAGGGCGTTGATCGCCTCGCTCACGACCTCTGCTTTCGAGACCCTTGCGCCGTTCCACAGGGTCGTTTCGGCCATCGATCCCGATTGATCGACCAGCAGCAGGAACGCCGTGGGGCAATCCTCGGTAATGCGTACCGCGCGGTTCATCGCTGCTTCGCTACTTCACGGCGATGGTCTCGATCTCGACCAGCGCTCCGAAAGGCAACGCGGCCACCTGGTAGGCAACCCGGGCGGGCGGCGTTTCGGTGTAGAACTGGGCGTACACCCCGTTCATGGCGGCAAAGTGGGCGATGTCGCTCAACAGAACGGTCGATTTTACCACCTGTTCCTTGCCGTAGCCGGCTGCGGCGAGAATCGCCTCGATGTTGGCCAGGCATTGGCGGGTTTGCGCTTCGATTCCCTCGGCCATTTTGCCGGTGGCGGGGTCGATGGGGAGTTGCCCCGAGATGTAGAGCGTTCCGCCGGCCTCGATGGCCTGGCTGTACGGTCCTACGGCGGCGGGAGCGGCCGCGGTGGCGATGGCAATTTTCTTCATGGGATGTGTGTGATTTGAGCGCAAAAGCGCCTATCTTTGGATACAAATTTAACACAAAGATGCGCAAAGTAACAACAATTCTTTCGACAGCCCTGCTGGCGCTGCTCCTCACCTCGTGTTGCGCCTGCCGCAAAGGAAGCCCCAAGATCGGCAATCTGGAGGAGACCTCGTGGCAGGTGTCCGAGGCGCTGTCCGCTCCGGTCGCTCCCGGCGCCCTGTCGCTCCGGTTCGACAAATACACCAAACAACTGCTGGGCGAGGCCCCCGAGGGCGCGTTCTTTGCCAATTACGCCATCCAGGAGGGAGAACACAACGTCGTGATCCGCGAATTGGGCGGCCAGGCGATCCGCAATCCCTTTGTGTCGAGCCTGCGGCGGGTGGTGCGCCTGAAGATGGAGGGCCAGCGGCTGCTGATGCTCGATGGGGAAGGAAATTTGGTGGCCCTGCTCGAACCCCTCGCCCGTCCGTAAATTTTTGTTACATTTGTTCCTGTCTGAAACCTACCGATCCGTTATGAACCACAAAAACGACCCACGCACCGTAATGACCCTCGACGCCGGAGGGACCAACTTTGTTTTTAGCGCCATTCGCGGCTGCGAAGAGGTGGTCGAGCCGATCCACCTCCCCTCGGCGGCTACGCACCTCGACCTCTGTCTGGCCAACCTGATCAACGGTTTCCACGCCGTTCGTTCGAAACTCAAAGAGCAGCCCGTAGCCATCAGCTTCGCCTTCCCCGGGCCCACCGACTACCCCAACGGGATCATCGGCGACCTGGGCAACCTGCCCGCCTTTCGCGGCGGCGTGGCCGTGGGTCCCATGCTGGCCGAAGAGTTCGGCATACCGGTGTTTATGAACAACGACGGCGACCTGTACGCCTATGGCGAGGCGATCGACGGATACCTCCCCTGGGTGAACGCCCAGTTGGAAAAGGCCGGAAGTCCCAAACGCTACAAGAATCTGGTGGGGCTGACCCTCGGCACCGGTTTCGGCGGCGGCCTGGTACACAACGGCGAACTCTTCACGGGCGACAACTCGGCCGGCATGGAGGTGTGGTTGCTGAGCCAGCGCTTCAACCCCTGCTGCAACATCGAAGAGTCGATCAGCATCCGCGCCGTCCGCCGCGTGTACGCCGAACTGGTTGGGGTGGAGATCGAAAAGGCCCCGCACCCGAAAGAGATCTACGAAATCGGAATCGGTGAAAAAGAGGGGAATAAAGAGGCCGCCCTTGAAGCCTTCCGCCGCATGGGCCAGGCCCTGGGCGACGCGCTCTGCAACATCCTGACCATGATCGACGGCATCGCCGTCATTGGCGGCGGCGTGGCCGGAGCCCGCTCGTTGTTCGTCCCCGCCATGCTCGAGGAGATGAACAGCACCTACACCAATCCGGCCGGAGCCACCTACCGCCGGTTGGCCCAAAAGGCGTTTTATCTGGAAGATCCCGCCCAGCTTTCGCAATTTGTCGAGGGCGATATCCGCCAGGTACAGGTGCCTCACTCGGAACGCCGAATCACCTACGACCCGATGCCCCGCGTGGGGGTGGGCTTCTCGCAGATCGGCACCTCGAAAGCGATCAGCATCGGGGCCTACGCCTTTGCGCTGAATCAACTGGATAAATAACCGCTTTTTCGATTGAATCCCGCGGGCGCTCTTCCTGTGAATCAGGGGAGCGCCCGCGCCGGTTTATGGAGAAACGCGCCGAAGCGAAGGGCATTGCTTGGCTGGCTGTGAGGAGCAGGGCCTGTACCATTCGCAACTTTTTCTCGTGTGTCGTATGATGTCGATTTGGTTGAGAAACAAGGGACTTGTACAGCGTTCGTTCCGGTCGTCAAGTGGCTGCCTGGGCATTTGTCGCGGGGACGATTTGGCGAATCCGGAAATTCTACTTACCTTTGCATCCGCAACACCGCGGGGTGGAGCAGTTGGCAGCTCGTTGGGCTCATAACCCAAAGGTCGCAGGTTCGAGTCCTGCCCCCGCTACTAAACAACGAGAAAGGACGACCCTGCAAGGTCGTCCTTTCTCGTTGTTTATATTCGAGGAGGACGAGAACCGTAGGTTCGAGCCGACCGATGCTGCATAAACTGGGTGTTTTGAGAAACGCTCCCGGACAGGAGTCCGCATACGAGGCCACAAAAACAAAATTAGCGGCTCAAATCCTTGCCATATACAAATACCTCGATCAACACAGCGCCCGATTGTCTTTCAACAGGTTGCATATTCTCAGGGAATTGGGGCAATACATGTAATGCCTGCCATTCGGGAAAAATCACTCAACATTGCGGGTAAAAGCCCCGGCTCTCCCGTCCGGTCGCCGTATTTCTTTGTCGCTTCGGAACGTCTTCTTTAATTATCGATCGGGAAAATGGAAAAGGAGAGCTTGAATACGATATTTATGTAACTTTGTCGCGTAATTCGCAAGGGGCGCTCCTTATGATTCAACTCAGAACGGAACGAGAACCGTCCTCTGCTACGCGAAAAACGTAAAACCTGATTGCCGCGACGGTTCGGCGGTCGAAAAACAGACAACCATGAAAAAGATTATTTTCTCACTCATCGCCCTCGTATCGGTAGGCGCCGCTTCGGCACAATGGAGCTATGGCCCCAAAGTAGGGATGAACATCGCCAGCCTTTCGGGCGAAGGCACCAGCTCCAAAGTAGGTCTGCTGATCGGCGGTTTTGCCGAATACCAATTCTCAAAGTTTAGCGTTTCGGGCGAATTGCTCTACTCGCAACAAGGCGCGAAATTCGAAGATTTCACGGATGGACCCGTGACTTATAAAAATCAGAAGGAAAACTTGGGCTATTTGAACGTCCCCATTCTGGCAAACTACTACATCACCGAAGGTTTGGCCGTTAAAGCAGGTATCCAGCCCGGGTTCCTCCTCGGAGCCAAACACAAATGGGATGGCGGCGACGCGGATACCAAGGACGACTTCAAAGGAATGGATTTCTCGATTCCCGTGGGTCTTTCGTATTCGTTCGATATGGGCCTGATCATCGACGCCCGTTACAACATTGGTGTTTCTGACATCGTGAAAGACAACGACGGCGACGCCGTACACAACAACGTGTTCGCCATTTCGGTCGGTTGGCGTTTCTAAGCGTCTTGTCGTAAGGCAAACGATTCCCTGAATAATGCTCCCCAAACCGTGAAGGCTTGGGGAGTTTTTCATCTTTATGGGGTACTACGGGCGGAAATCGATCAATTTTTAGTGAAAAAAGAGGTCGATGTGAGACGGAAGTGCAAATTTTAATTATCTTTGCTCCAAATTTGCGGAAGCAACGATTTCGGTTAACGCCGAAGAAGAGCAAACGAGCCACTTCCGTTCCGTAAGAAAAACAACCAAGATTGCCGCAGTGGTTCGGGCAGTCGCAAAATGAAAATTTAAAATGAAAAAAATCATTTTCTCGCTCATCGCTTTGGTTTCCGTAGGAGCCGCATCTGCACAAGGTTTTAGCTTCGGTCCTAAAATAGGGGTGAACCTGGCAACCATCGGCAACCTGGAAAACGTTGATGCAAAAATGCGCGTAGGCTTCGTAGTTGGGGGTTTTGCCGAGTACCAATGGAGCCGTTTCAGCGTTTCTGCCGATATCCTCTACTCGGAACAAGGTTGCAAATTCGACCAAGGTAACACCACCAACACCCAACGTCTGCACTACATGATCGCTCCCGTGCTGTTGAACTACTACATCACCGGCGGCCTTTCAGTAAAAGCCGGTATTCAACCCGGTGTTATGACCACCGCCAGAAGCAATGACGGTCTTAACAGAAGCGTATTCAAAGGTTTGGATTTGGCAGTTCCCGTGGGCATCGCTTACTCGTTCAGCAACGGCTTCATCATCGACGCTCGTTACAACATCGGCCTCCAGGACATCATGGAAAACCCCGCCGGCGACACCAGCAAAAACGACGTGTTTGCTTTTACCCTTGGTTGGAGATTCTAGTCCATAGCTGTTAAGTAATACCACTTATATGGGAGGCGCCCCGTCCATTGCGGACGGGGCGCCTCTTTTTTGTGTCCGATTGCCCGATCGGCCTGCTGTTCTCCGTTTGTTGCTGCGATCGCCGGATGGATGATGGTTTTTTGTGTGGGATGCTTTTTTTCGACAGGTCAGGTTTCATGGAACTCATCTTACCATCGCCGGAAAGGAGGGATAGGGCTTTAGGGGCGGAACAACGGTGCCGACGACCAAAGCGTGTGCCGAACTGTTAGCGACAGCAGAGATGAGGGGAGAGTGGCAGCCCGGTTACTTCGGATAATTGGGTGAGAGCGCAGAAGCTTTTTCCATCCTCTTCAATTGTCCGTCGGCCGATACCCACGCCTCGCCCCGTTCGGCCAGGTGGGCTGCCATTTGCTGGCGGAAACGGGCCATTTGCCTCCGCCCGGCCGGTGCCGCGTGCAGATCGTGAAGTTCGTAGGGATCCGTTTCGAGGTCGAAAAGCATCTCTTCGCCCCGCTGGTAGTACCACACGTACTTATAGCGCCGTTCGACCAGCGCCACCCAGCCCGAGTTGGGTTCGTAGCAGGCCGAATGTTCCAGATCGAGCGACTCCCGCCAGGGAGTCCGCTTCGGGCTGTTCAACAGCGGAAGCAGCGACCGGCCGTCTACTCCTGCGGGAACGGTTCCTCCGGCGGCCTCGACCAGCGTGGGCAGGATGTCCCGGATTTCGACCAATTCGTTCAGCACAGAACCCCTAAGCCCCGCCCGCATGGCCGTGGGGGGATGCACAATGAAGGGGATGGCGGCCGATCCCTCGAAGGGGTAGGTTTTGCGCCAGTGGTAGTGATCGCCCAGCATATCGCCGTGGTCCGAGCAGAATAGGATCAGCGCGTTGTCGTACATTCCCCGGGCCTTCAGCGCGGCGATGATCCGTCCGATCTCTTCGTCCACAAAGGTAACGTTGGCCGCGTAGTACTTGCGCGACCGTTGCGCATATTCGGCTCCGAAATCGCCGTAGGCGGCATCGGGATTGGATGTTGGATCGTGGCCGTATCGTTCCGACCAGGGGGCTGCCCAGTCGCCGGCAACGGCCGGGGGGAGCATTCCTCCCTCGTATCGATCGAGCAGCCGTTGCGGCGGGTCGTAGGGACTGTGGGGCCGTGCAAACGATACCTTTAAAAAGAGGGGTTGGGGCCGATCGTAGTTTTCGATGAAAGCGACAGCCCGATCGCCCGTCCAGCGCGTGGGGTGTAGCGCCTCGGGCAGGGCGTAAGGTGCGGCCGCATGCGCGTTCCATCCCAGGTGGGTGGAGTCGGGATTCAATCCCGGGGCCACGCGGGCAAACCAACGGCGGTAATCGCTCATGAACCCGGGGCTTTCGACCCGGCCCGACTCGTCGAGTTCGGTGGCTGCGAAACCGTGCAACGTGCGCTGCGGATACCAGTGCATTTTCCCGATCCCGTAGCTGTAGTAGCCTGCGTTGGTCATCAGTTGCGGAAGTTCGATGGGGTAGTGTTCGGCGACCCGGGCGTAATAACCGATCATTCCATGGTGCCAGGGCGATTGTCCGGTGAGCAGTCCGGCGCGGGCGGGAGTGCTGCTGGGGGTTGAGCTGTAGGCGCGCGAAAAGCGTACGCCGTCGCCGGCCAGGGCGTCGAGGTTTGGGGTCAGTACCGCCGGATTGACCGCACCCAGGTAGTCGAACCGGTGCTGGTCGGCCATGATCAGGATCACGTGCGGCGGTTGTCCGGCAGCTGCTCCTCCCGTCGAAGCGAGGGCGGCCAGGGGGACGAGCATGGGGCGTATCATGGGCGGGGTGGGAAAAAGGGCCTCCTGCAGGAGGCCCGTAAACAGGGTGTTGGGAACGGGTTTTCGCTTTGGCGGGGCGGGGAGTTGGCGGGACTACAAACTGTCGACCACTTCGACCGGAGTTACCTGTTCCATGTCGATGATGGCGGGTTCGGTGCTGACAAAACCATAGATCATGATTCCGATGACCACCAGCGCGGCAATGATCGAGATAATGAGCCAAACGTCTGTTTTGGTGTGCGGCCGCTGGTTGGGTGTACGCGCAGGCCGTCCGCTTGCGGGCGGCGGAGTTCCGGCGGGGTTTCCACTCGAGGGGGGAGGCGTGGGGCGTCCCGACCCGTAGGGATAGGTGGGGGGGGTGAAAGGTCTGCCCGCTTGCGGCGCCATGGGCTGTCCGGGCCGCGGCGATGCCGCCCCGGGTTGCCGGAACACGGGCGGCGGCGTGGCGGGTGCGGCCGGTGGCGGCGTTTGTTCCGCCGCAGGGGTGGAGGCGGGGGGAGTTGAATCGCCGCCCTCTTGCACCTGGATGGATCGCGGGCGGGTGATCGCGGGCGGGAAGCCGTCGGCCACGGGAGGCAGGTTGGAGAAGGGGGCGCTTTCCGATTTCGACGAATCCTCGGACTCGTGGGCTGTCTGTTGGGCGGGGGAAGTCTCCCGGGCGGTTGCCGGCTCCGGTTGCGAAACGGAGGTTTCCGCCGGAGCGGGAGTATCCCGCGCGAGCGAAATGGCGCCGTTGGCGTCGGTGGTCAGCGTACCGATGCCGTCGATGACGAATCGCCCCGAGGCGCGAAGCGTCTCGCGCAGGTGCGACACGTATTCGGTTATCATGGCGCGGGCGTCTTCGGTGTCGACGCCGTATTTTTCGGCTACCAGGCCGACGATTACGCCGTCGTCTTTTCGTAGAAAGGGGCTGAATATCAGCTCGTCGGATCCTTCCGTGTCTTTCCGGAGGAAAGCTCCGAAATCGGGGATTACCACGCGTTTATGCTGTGCGATGAGCTCTTTGAGCAGGGTGTTGTCCATGGCCGTGCTGTGCTGAAATTTGACCCAACAAGTTTACGCAAAAAAGCTCAATCCGCCAACACTTGCCGGTTTTTTGTGCCGGGCGATGGTAAAACGAGAAATTGGTTGCACCTTTGCGGTACTTTTCCGACTTGAGGGCGATAATCCGCCGAAGATGGATTGATTGAAAAAAGAGAAAGTAGCGAACCCGAATTGCTTCAAAAGCATAAAACAACCGGCTATGAAAAACAAATACGTCGACCTGGTACATCAAACGTTTGAGTTCCCTCAGGAGGAATTCTCGGTCACCGAGGGCGATCTGAACTTCCACGATGTGCCGTTGATGGATATCATCAAACAGTATGGAACGCCCCTGAAAGTTACCTACTTGCCGAAAATAAGCGCGCAGATCCAGCGCGCCAAAAAGCTGTTCAACGTGGCGATGGCCAAGGTCGACTACAAGGGCGAGTACAACTACTGCTACTGCACCAAAAGTTCGCACTTTTCGTTCGTGCTGGAGGAAGCGCTCAAGAACAAGATCAACCTCGAGACCTCGTCGGCTTACGACATCCACATCATCAACGCCCTTTACGAAAGCGGTTTGATCGACAAGGATATCCACATTGTCTGCAACGGGTTCAAACGGCCGCATTACGTCGAAAACATCGCCGACCTGGTGCATCGCGGATTCATCAACACCATTCCGGTGATCGACAACAAAGAGGAACACGAACTTTTCGACGAGGCCCTCCAAAAGCCCTGCAACATCGGTATCCGCATCGCCACCGAGGAAGAACCGAAATTCGACTTCTACACCTCGCGCCTGGGCATCCGCTACCGCGAGATCCGCAACTACTACCTCGAAAAAATCAAGCCCAACAAGAAGTTCAAGCTCAAAATGCTGCACTTCTTCATCAACACGGGGATCCGCGACACGGCCTACTATTGGAACGAGCTGCAAAAGTGCCTGATCGTCTACAAGGAACTCAAGGAGGTGTGTCCCGAACTCGACTCGTTGAACATCGGGGGAGGCTTTCCGATCAAGAACTCGCTGGCCTTTGATTACGATTACGAGTATATGGCCGAGGAGATCATTGCCCAAATCAAGAAGTATTGCGAACAGAACGGATTGGAAGAACCGAATATCTTTACCGAATTCGGATCGTTCACCGTGGCCGAAAGCGGCGCAACGCTTTATTCGATCATCAACCAAAAGCAGCAGAACGACCGCGAGCTTTGGTACATGATCGACAGCTCGTTCATGACCACCCTGCCCGACACCTGGGGTATCAACCAGCGGTACATCATGCTGCCGATCAACAACTGGGAGCGCGAATACCAGCGGGTCTTCCTGGGCGGACTCACGTGCGACAGCGAGGACTACTACAACTCGGAAGAGCATCAGAACGCCGTCTTTTTGCCCAAACTGGAGAGCGGCGAACCGCAGTACATCGGCTTTTTCCACACGGGAGCCTACCAGGAATCGCTGGGCGGCTATGGCGGCATCCAGCACTGCATGATCCCCGCCCCGAAGCACATCATCATTGACCGCGACAAGGAGACCGGCGAGTATTACACCCGCCTTTTCGCCAAGGAGCAGAGCTACCGTTCGATGATGCGGATTTTGGGGTACTAACGGCGCGTCGAAATCCGGCTCCCTGGGGCCTGACGCACCAAGGCGCATGAAATAGAGTTGCAAAAACCGGAAAAAACCGTATCTTTGCCCCTGAAATGAAAATCCGATTCATCCATACGCACAACCATCATCATCATTGCCGCCGGCAAGGATAGGTTTGCGTGTGTGAAGAGAGAACCCGCCCAGCGAGGGGGTCGCATAGAGCAAGAGCCTGTCCTGACCAAGGAGAGGCTCTTTTCATTTAGCAACCCCTTCGATGCAAAATACCCCTTTGAAAACCGCTCCGGCAACGCTCCGGAGACACAACGAAAAGCATAAAAACCGCATGACCATGATACGAATCGCCCTACAGGCCAAAGGCCGCCTGAACGAAGAGAGCCTTGCCCTGCTGGCCGAAGCCGGCATAGCCATCGAACCCAGCAAGCGCAGTTTGCTGTCGCGCTCCGAAGAGTTCCCCATCGAGGTGCTTTACTTGCGCGACGACGACATTCCCCACGCCGTCGAGCGCGGAGTGGCCGACATCGGCATCGTGGGGCTGAACGAAGTGCTGGAGAAAGAGGTGTCGGTGGACGAAGTGGAACGGCTCGGTTTCGGCCGTTGCCGCCTTTCGCTGGCCATTCCCAAGGGCGAAAGCTACGACGGCCTCGGTTACTTCAACGGCAAGAAAGTGGCTACCTCGTATCCCGTGATTCTTCGGAAATTCTTCGACGAAAAGGGGATCGTTGCCGAGATCGAACAGATTGCCGGATCGGTCGAGATTGCTCCCGCGGTGGGCCTGGCCGACGTGATCTTCGACATTGTGAGCAGCGGCGGCACGTTGGTGGCCAACGGATTGAAAGAAGTGGAGACGGTGCTGAAGGCCGAGGCGGTGCTGATCGCCACCCGTTCGCTCGATCCGGAGAAGCGTGTCCTGCTCGACCAGCTTCTTTTCCGCATCGAAGCCATTCGCCGCAGCCGCGGCAAAAAATACCTGTTGATGAACCTGCCCACGGCTCAGATCGAGGCGGCCGCGGCCATTCTCCCCGGGGTGAAAAGCCCCACCATCCTTCCGCTGGCCGAGGCGGGCTGGAGTTCGATGCACGCCGTGGTGGAAGAGCGCGCCCTGTGGGAGAAGATCGAACGGCTCAAAGCGATCGGCGCCGAGGACATCCTGGTGCTTTCGCTCGACAAGATGATTCTTTAACGTTGCCGGAAGAGAAGATGGAACAGAAACGATATCCCGTCCCCGCCGACTGGTCTGCGCTGCTGGAGCGACCCGCAGCCGAGGAAGATTCGCGCGAACTAATCGCACGGGTCGAACAGGTGATCGGTCAGGTGCGCACCCGGGGCGATGCAGCCCTGCTGGAGTTTGCCGAACGGTTCGATGGCGTGCGGCTCGACACGCTGGCGGTCCCGGCGGCCGAAATCGAAGCGGCTGGCGCAAAACTGCCCGAATCGCTCAAAGCGGCGATCCGAACCGCCGCCTCCAACATCGAAACGTTCCACCGCGCCCAACGGAGCGAACCCCTGCGGGTGGAGACCATGCCCGGGGTTACCTGCTGGCAGCGGAGCGTGCCGATCGACCGCGTGGGACTTTACGTCCCGGGCGGAAGCGCCCCCCTGTTCTCCACCGTGTTGATGCTGGCTCTGCCGGCCCGTTTGGCCGGATGCCGCGAGGTGATTCTTTGCACGCCGCCCCGCCCCGCTCCCGAAATTCTGTGGACGGCCTCGCTGTGCGGAGTAACCAAAATTTTCCAGATCGGCGGAGCGCAGGCCATCGCCGCCATGGCTTTCGGGACCGACTCGGTTCCGAAGGTTGATAAGATTTTCGGCCCGGGCAACCGCTACGTAACCGCCGCCAAACAGTTGTTGGGCATGCAGGCCGTGGCCATCGACATGCCCGCCGGCCCGTCCGAGGTGATGGTGCTGGCCGACGATTCGGCCCGCGCCGATTTCGTAGCGGCCGACCTGCTCTCGCAAGCCGAACACGGCGCCGACAGCCAGGCGTTGCTCATCACCACGTCCGAATCGTTGGCCGACGCGGTCGAGCGGTCGGTCGGCCTACAACTTGAAACCCTTTCCCGCGCCGACATCGCCCGCCGGGCGCTGGAAAAAAGCCGGATCGTCGTCGTATCCACGCCGGAGCAGATGATCGAAGCGGCCAACCGGTACGCCCCCGAACACCTGATCCTGTCGGTCGAAAACCCCGAAGCGGCGGCCCTTCAGATCCGCAACGCGGGGAGCATCTTCCTGGGAAATTACAGTCCCGAAAGCGTGGGCGACTACGCCTCGGGAACCAACCATACCCTGCCTACGGCGGGATGGGCGGCGGCGTTCAGCGGGGTGAACCTCGACAGTTTCTGCAAAAAAATCACCTGGCAGCGGCTTACCCCCGAAGGACTCGCCGCCCTGGGGCCGATCACCGAAACCATGGCCGCCGCCGAGGGGCTGGCCGCCCACCGGCAGGCCGTTACCATCCGTCTTAACACATTGATCCATGAATGATATCACCTCGCTGTTTCGCCCGAACATCCGCGACATGGCCCCCTAGTCCACGGCCCGCGACGAGTTTCAGGGCGAGTTGGGCGTTTACCTCGACGCCAACGAAAACCCGTTCGACACGGGCCTGAACCGTTACCCCGACCCTCACAACCGCCGCATCCGCGAACGGGTGTCCGAACTGCGCGGGGTGCCTTTCGAACGTATTTTTGTCGGAGGAAACGGTTCGGACGAGCCGATCGACCTGCTGTTCCGCATCTTTTGCGAACCGGGGCGCGACACGGCGCTGGCCATCGCCCCCAGTTATGGCATGTACTCTGTGGCGGCGGCGACCAACAACGTGGCGCTCGCCGAGGTGCGGCTGAACGACGATTTCGGGTTGGATGCCGACCGTTTCCTGGCCGCCGTTTCTTCCTCGTCCAAGTTGGCGTTCCTTTGTTCGCCCAACAACCCCTCGGGCAACCTGCTCGACCCGTCGGCGGTGGAACGGATTGTCCGCGAATTCCCGGGGATCGTGGTGCTGGACGAAGCCTACATCGATTTTGCCGAAGCGCCGGGATTCCTGGGACGGCTGAACGAATTTCCCAACCTGGTGATCCTGCAAACCCTTTCGAAAGGGTGGGGAATGGCCGGTGTCCGCATCGGATTCGCCTTTGCCGCCCCCGAAATTGTGGCTGCGATGGGCAAGATAAAGTACCCCTATTCGGTGAACGTCATCACCGAACGGTTGGTACTGAAAGAGCTGGCCGCTCCCGAACTGCGCCGGAGTCAGATCGAACTGCTGATCGCCGAACGGAAAAAACTGGTCGACGCCCTGGCCCGTGTGCCGCTGATCGAGCGGGTGTACCCCTCGGACGCCAACTTTGTGCTGGTGCGCGTGGCCGATCCGCGCGGGGTGTACGAAAAGCTGATCGCGCGGGGAATCATTGTGCGCGACCGGTCGCGCATCGCCGGATGTGCGGGCTGCCTGCGGATGACGGTGGGAACGCCCGAAGAAAATACCGCCCTGCTCGCCGCGCTGCGGAATTTGGATGCGGAACAGACACAGGTAGTACCGTTTCCCGCACGCCGTTCGCGTTTTGCACGCATCGAACGGGCCACCCGCGAGACCCGCATCGCAGTGGAACTCGACCTGTCGGGCGAGGGGCCGTCGTCGATTTCGACCGGCCTCGGGTTTTTCGACCACATGCTTGAACAGTTGGTTCACCACGGCGGCGTGTCGTTGCGCGTGCAGGCCGAGGGCGACCTGCGGGTGGACGAACACCACACCGTTGAGGACGTGGCCCTGACCCTGGGCGAAGCCTTCCGGGTTGCGCTGGGCGACAAGCGGGGCATTGGCCGCTACGGCTTCGCCCTGCCGATGGACGAAAGCCGCGCGCTGGTGCTGCTCGACTTTGGGGGGCGTATCGCCGTCCGGTGGGACGCCAAATTCAAACGCGAGCGGGTGGGCGACCTGCCGACCGAGCTGTTCGAACACTTTTTCGACAGCTTTGCCCAGGCGGCACGTTGCAACCTGCAAATTTCGGCCCGGGGCCGGAACGAACACCACAAGATCGAGGCGATTTTCAAGGCGTTCTCCCGCGCGTTGCGCATGGCGGTGGAACGCAATCCGCTTTCGTACGACCTGCCCAGCAGCAAAGGAGTTCTGTAAGCGATGGTAACGATTCTCGACTACGATACCGGCAACCTGCGCTCGGTGATGAACGCCCTGGAACGCCTGGGAGCGCCCTACCGCATCAGCGGAGACCCCGCCGAGGTGGCCGCCGCCGAGCGGCTTCTGCTGCCCGGCGTGGGCGAAGCCTCGGCCGCCATGGAACGGCTGCGCCGGCGGGGCCTCGACCGCGTAATCCGCGACCTGCGCTGTCCCGTGCTGGGTATTTGCCTGGGGATGCAGTTGCTTTGTACGCACAGCGAGGAGGGAGACACCTCCTGCCTGGGGATTTTTCCCAACCGCGTGCGGCGGTTCGAACCGCTGCCCGGCCTGAAGATTCCGCACATTGGCTGGAACTCGGCGGAAGAGCTGCGATCGCCGCTTTTCGAGGGGATTCCTCAAGGAAGCTATTTCTATTACGTTCACTCCTACGCCGCCGAAGTGTCGGAGCAAACCATCGCCCAAACCAGCTACGGGAAAGGCCCGTTCAGCGGGGCGTTGGGGATGGACCGCTTTTTCGGCTGCCAGTTCCATCCGGAAAAGAGCGGCCCGGTCGGAGAACGCCTGTTGTCAAACTTTTTAACGCTGTGATGCCGGTATGATCGAACTGATTCCTGCCATCGACCTTATTGACGGCTCGTGCGTGCGGCTCACGCAGGGCGACTACGCGCAAAAGAGCCTCTATGCGACCGACCCGCTCGAAGTGGCCAAGGGTTACGAGGGGATCGGGATCCGCCGCCTGCACGTGGTCGATCTGGACGGGGCGAAGGCCTCGAAACCTCAAAACCTGCGGGTGCTGGAGCGGATCGCCTCGTCCACCTCGCTCGACGTGCAGTACGGCGGAGGGATCAAAGACAACCAGGCCCTGGGTTCGGTATTCGACGCCGGAGCGTCCCGGGCCATCTGCGGCAGCATTGCCGTTACGAACCCGGAACTGCTTTTGGACTGGCTCGACTGCTACGGCCCCTTGCGCATGATCCTGGGAGCCGACCTGCGCGACGGCGCGGTGGCCACCCACGGTTGGCTGCAAAGCTCGTCGCTGACCTTCGGGCAACTGGCCGAACGTTTCCTGCCCGCCGGCCTGTCGCAGGCCATCTGTACCGACATCGGCCGGGACGGCATGCTCTCGGGGCCCAATACGGAACTCTACCTGCGCTTGCAAGGCGAATTTCCGAGCCTCGATATTACCGTTAGCGGCGGCATCGCGTCGCTGGACGATTTGGCCCAACTCGACCGCCTCGGCCTGCGGAGCGTCATCATCGGCAAGGCCATCTACGAAGGACGCATCACCCTGAAACAACTTGAACAATGCTTGCAAAACGGATCATTCCCTGCTTAGACGTGCGCGACGGAGCTACCGTCAAGGGGATTCATTTCGAAGAGATACGCACCGTCGGCGACCCCGTGGCGATGGGGCGCGCCTACGCCGAACAGGGGGCCGACGAACTGGTCTACCTCGACATCAGCGCCACGCTCGAAGGGCGCAAAACGTTTCTGCACCTGGTGGAACGTGTGGCCCGCGAGATCAACATCCCGTTTACCGTCGGCGGCGGCATTTCGTCGGTCGACGACGCCGCGGCCCTGCTGCTGGCCGGAGCCGACAAGGTTTCGATCAACAGTGCCGCGGTGCGCGATCCCTCGCTGATCGACGCCATTGCGGGCCGTTACGGCAGCCAGTTCGTGGTGGTGGCCATCGACGCCCGGCAGGTGGACGGACGTTGGGTGGTAACCACGCACGGCGGACAACGCCCCACCGACCGGGAACTTTTCACCTGGGCCGTTGAGGCGCAGGAGCGCGGCGCGGGCGAAATCCTGTTCACCTCCATGAACCACGATGGCACCAAGAGCGGCTACCCGTGCGATACGTTCGCCAAGCTGGCCGACCGGCTGCGCATTCCGATCATCGCCTCGGGTGGGGCGGGGTCGATCGATCACATTGCCGACGTGCTGACCCTCGGCCGGGCCGATGCTGCGCTGGCCGCCTCGATTTTCCACTACAACGAAATTCCCATCCCCACGCTCAAAGCCGAATTGGCGCGGCGCGGCATCCCCATCCGTTTCTAATTTCCCCTCATCCATAAATTTTTCTTTGCCATGACCCCCGATCCCAATACCCTCGATTTCAACAAAAACGGCGACGGCCTGTTGCCCGTGGTCATCCAGGACACCCACACCCTGCGGGTGCTGATGCTGGGCTATATGAACCGCGAAGCCTACGAAAAGAGCCTGCAAGAGCAGCGGGTTACCTTTTTCAGCCGCACAAAAAACCGCCTTTGGACCAAGGGCGAAACAAGCGGCCACTTTTTGACGATCTGCTCCGTGGCCGCCGATTGCGACAACGATGCGCTGTTGATCCGGGTGTTGCCTGCCGGCCCCACCTGCCACACGGGCAGCGTGAGCTGCTTCGGCGGCGAACTCCCGGAGGGGTTCATCCGCCAGTTGCAGCAGGTGATCCAACGGCGGCACGACGAAATGCCCGAGGGTTCGTACACCACGAAACTCTTTACGAAGGGGATTCCCAAAATTGCCCAAAAGGTGGGCGAAGAGGCCGTCGAAACGGTGATCGAGGCGATGGCCGGCAACCGCGAACGGCTCGTTTACGAGGCTTCCGACCTGGTTTACCACCTGCTGGTGCTGCTCGAAGCCAGCGGCCTGTCGATCGCCGATCTGGAACGGGAACTGGCGGAACGCCACAAGTAGAACGCTCCTCGCACGGGGTTGGGGAGGCCCTGTTTCTACCCTTTTATCCCTGCGCTTTCGTTTCTGCCACCATCCAAAAGAGCGGGAGGTTACTGCAAGTAACCTCCCGCTCTTTTTTGGGAGACGTGCCGGTGCCGGTTACATCGGGGGGAGCGGGAAAAGTTCCCACAGGTGCTGGGTGTGGCGGGTGAGCGGGTGGTCGGCCAGGGCGAGGGTTTCGCGCAGCGTGGCCGACAACACGGGCGAACGGTTCTCCCTGCGTGCCGCACCCCATTCGGCGGCCAGTTGGCGGATGAGCGATTCGGCGGGCAGGTTTTCGAGCAGCTCTTCCCACAATTCCCACTCTTCCAGTACGATGTAGCAAAAAATCAGTGTTTCGGTGGCGGAAAGGTGGTCTTCGGGGTCGCAGTCGAGCAGCAGTTCGAGCATCGCGGCGGCCATTTCGAAGTCGCCAGTAACAAAGTGGTCGACGGCCGAGGCGTGCAGGTTCATCAGCGCCGAGGCGGTATAGGGATCGTCCCATTCAAGGGTCGGCAGGTCGTCCGACTCGTCGTCGAACAGGTCGACCAGCAGTTGAGCCCCCTCGAAACGAAGCTGGCAGGCGGCGGCGAACTCGCCCGATTCGGTGAGCAGATCGGCCAGCCGCTCGCGTGCCTCGAAATGGGCGGGAGCGCGTTCCAGCAGCGCCTCGAGGGCGGCTTTATCGGCATCGGCGGGGAGTTTGGGCAGCGGGGCTGGAGCGATCACTCGGGCCGAATTGCCAAGGGTGGGTTCCAAACGGAGCAGGGCGGGCATGGGCGTAGAAGCAAATTCTGTGGGACTATTCCGACACAAGTTTACGGAAAATTGCCGACTTCCCGCAATCGGTGCGGACTTCAGGCCTCGTTTTCAACCCCGGGGGATTTATGGCTTCTTGTCCCGTTGCCGGGGGCTTTTTGCCGTCATCCTGAAATTCCCCCAGGAAAGCTCCCTGAGTTGTAAAATAAAATGATCTTGCAATCAATTGATTGCAAGATCATTAGGTGATTCCGTAGGGATTCGAACCCTAGACCTACAGATTAGAAATCTGTTGCTCTATCCAGCTGAGCTACGGAACCGGTCGGCACAAAAGTACGCCATCGGGGCGGTTTTTCCAAACAGCAGGCCCGGCGGCGCAACTGCGCGGCCCGCTTTGCGAACCCGGGCAGGGACGGCGAAAACCTCTTTGCGGGGAGCCCCTATCCCATCGTATTGTAACGGATCGAAGCCTTGACCAGCGCCAACGCCCGGACCGATTCGATGGAAATCTCCTTGGGCGCATGGTGCGGGTTGTGGCTTACCAGCAGGATGCGGCCGGGGTCTCCGTCAACCCGTTTGATGAACTTGACGGTGATGAATTCTTCGTCTTCGTAGTTGAACGAAATCAGATGCATTTCGCCCCAAAGAATATTCTGAAGGTTGTGTATTTGCTTGTAAATCACAATGTCGCCCGACTTGAGCAGGGGGTACATCGAGTCGCCCCTCACGTAGACGGCGCCGTCGCAACGGGGCAGGTCGGGGATCGAAATGTACTCGATGGGCAGGTTTTGGTGGGCGAAGATGGGGCTGAGTCCGGCCACTGCCTCCAAGTCGTACAGGGGAACCTGTTGCAACGGAGCGGCGGGTTCCCTGCGCCGGGGCATGATCGTGTGCGGGGCGACTACGCCCTCCTCGCCGCGCAGCATCGGCCCCTCGCCGCTCAGCAGCCAGGCGCGGCTCACTTCGGGAAAGGCCATGCAGATCCGTTCGGCCAACTGTTGCGAGATGCCGTTTCGGCTGCGCAGGATGTGGTAGATGGAGTCGGGGCGGGCCAGACCGATCTTTTCGGAAAACCGTTTGGCGTTCAACCGCACGTGGGCGAGCAGTTGGGTGAGGATCTCTTCGGGATGCATAATGGAGGTAAATTATACGATGTAATGGCGTAATAATGGGGTTTACGCAGGCAAATATACGACATTTTCTCGAATTTCGGCCTGCGGCAGGGCGAACAGTGGTTAGTCGCCTGCGGCGGCGATGCGTGCGCGCCAGCTTTCGGGCAGGGGGAAGGTCTCTTTGGTCAGCGCGTTGTAGGCCACCAGTACCGTGCGGCAGTCGGCCTTGACGGTATTGGTGGTCAGATCGACCAGTTGCTGGAAGACGGTGAAGCTTTTGTTGCCCATCCGTTCGACCCAGGTGCGGATCACCACCCGGTCGCCCCAGGTAACGGGGTGGTAGAAATTGGTTGCGGTGCTGGCGGTGATGAGCGCCTCGGCGCCGTTCATCGACCCCAGTTTCATCACTTGCGAAAAGTAATCGCTTTTTCCCAGGTCGAAAATGTGCTGGTACTGGCCGTTGTACATGTGGCCCTGGATGTCGATGTCGTTGAATCGAAGCTGGATGGGGGTGGTGGTCATGGCCGGAGGATGTTGATTTGGCCGTCGGGGCCGAGTTGAATGATCGACGAGGCTTTGCCGGTTGCCCCCTCCTCCACGGCCGGATCGGCGATCAGGTCGACTCCCGCGCGAATGGTTTCCGAAATGGCGGCGAAGGATGCCGGGGTGGGCTGGCCGCTCACGTTGGCCGAGGTGGAAACCAACGGATGTCCCAGCCGCCGGATCAGTTTTTGGCAAAAGAGCGACCGTACGGGCCGCAGGGCGAGGGTTCGTTCGGCCGGCAGCAGGTTGTCGGCCACGCCGCGCCCCTGGGGGAGTACCAGCGTGAGGGGTTGGTCGGCCACGTCCCACAGTTCCCAGGCAATGTCGGGGACTTGTTGCACGTAGCGCGCGGCGCTTTCGGGCCGATCGATCAGCAGGATCATGCTTTTGCGGTCGTCGCGCTGCTTGAGGGCGTAGATGCGCCCGACGGCTTCGGCGTTGGCGGCGTCGCAGCCGATGCCCCACACGGTGTCGGTGGGGTAGAGGATGATGCCTCCCCGTTTGAGTACTTCGAGCGCTTGTGTGATCTGTTCGTCCATCGCCTTCACGGTGTTTTGTTAAAGCAGCCCCATGTCGAGCAGCGCTTCGGGCGAAATCCGGCTGCGATCCCACGGCGGGTCGAAGGTGAGGGTTACGTCCACCCGCTCCACGCCGGGTACTTTCAGCAGGTCGTCGTGTACCTGTTGGAGCAGCTGGTCGGCCATCGGGCAGTTGGGGGCGGTCAGGGTCATGCGTATGTGGGCGGTTCCTTCGGGAGTCATCTCGATGTCGTAGATCAGCCCCAGGTCGTAGATGTTGACGGGAATCTCGGGGTCGTAGATCTCTTTGAGCGCGAGGACAATCTCCTTCTCGATGTCGAGGATATCTTGCGGGGTCACGGCGGGTTACAGGTGTTGGGCTTTGGCCTCGAAGGCCATCGCATAAAGTTTCATCTGTTTAATCATGGCCACCAGTCCGTTGGCGCGGGCGGGCGACAGGTTGGCCGACAGGCCGATGCGGTCGATGAAATAGAGTTTGGCATCGAGTACCTCTTGCGGGGTGTGTCCCTCCAGGGTGCGGATCAGCAGGGCGATGATCCCTTTGGTGATGATGGCGTCGCTGTCGGCGCTGAAGTGCATGGCGCCCTGCGGATCGAGTTCGGCCCACAGCCACACGCGCGACTGGCAGCCCTTGATTAGGTTTTGTTCGGTGCGGTGTTCGGCGGGGAGCGGGGGGAGCGTGGCGGCCAGCTCGATCAGGTAGTCGTACTTGTCCAGCCACTCCTGACCCAGCAGGTCGAATTCGGCGATGATGCGTTCCTGGATTTGATCGATGGTTTCCATAACCTATTTGCCTCCCGTTTGGTTGCGGTTGAGCAGTTCAAAGACGATCGATCCGGTCGAAGCCTGCGGCGGGGGAATGCCGATCAGGTTGGCGATGGTGGGGGCGATGTCGGTGATGTTGACGGGCCGCTGGATGTCGTCGTTCCCGACCCCGCTGCCGAACCAGATCAGGGGTACGTGGGTGTCGTAGTTGTAGGGCGATCCGGAGTCGGAGACTTTGTCCGATTCGTCGATCCAGCCGGGCATCAGGTTCAGCACCACGTCGCCGGAGTTGCGGGCGAAAAAGCTGTTTTGGATTTTCCCCAGCACTCCGCCCGAGAAGTGGCCGCTTTGCAGCGCCGCCGAGGTAACGGCCTGCGAAACGCCGCTGAACTGGATGGCGAAGTTGGCCACGCGGGCCTGGATGTCTTCCAGGTTATGCCCCCGTTCGTACAGCAGTTTGCGATTCAGGTATATTTGTCGGTTCTCCACCTTGAGCAGCCACTCGTCGGGGCCGAGTTGTGCGCCCAGGAAGCCGGCGATCAGGGCCGAAAAGTAGCTGGCGTTGAATCGTCCGGCGGGCAGGCGTTGCTGGTTGTCGACGACCGGATCGGAGGCGCCGTGGTCCGAGGTCAACACCACCAACAGGTGTTCGCGGCCGGTGTGTGTCTCCAAAAATTCCAGCAGCGAGGCCAGCTCCTGATCCAGCCGGTAGTAGCTGTCTTCCAGTTCGATCGACCCGGTGCCGTAACGCTCGCCGATGTGCCGCGAGGCGTCGAAAACAAGGGTCAGCAGGTCGGTCGCGTCGTCGTTGCCCAACCCTTCGTGGATGACGGCCTGCACGGCAAAGTCGCGCAGCAGGGTGTTGCCCGCCGGCGACGTGGTCAGGCAGGCGTAGTCGTATTTCTTGCGGGTCAGAAAGTCGAAGCTGACTTTGGTCGTGTCCAGCAGGATGTCGGCGTATTGGCTGTTGTGGTAGCGGGCCTTGGGCTTCGACACCACCCACTTGGGATCGCAGTACGAGGCGGCGATGCCGTCGTTGTTGATCTTCCGCACCCATTCGGGTAGTTCCTTGGCGTAGTAGTTGCTGGTAACCCAACAACCCTCGCGGGGGTTGAGCCAGTAGACCGCGTTGGGTGTGTGTCCGCCCATCACCACGGCCGAGGCGGGGTCGAGGGCGATGCTCACCACTTTCGAGTCGGACGAGGAGCTTTTGAGCTGATCGCCCAGGCTGGGGGCGATCAGTCCGCGCGGCGAGTACTGTCCGTCGTAGGCGTCGCTGCCGATGGTCAGCACCGAGGGGTCGTGGGCCAGTTGGATTTCGCGCAGGGTGGTGTAGTTGAACCAGCGGTCGCCCACCACGCCGTGCGAGGTGGGGTTCGCTCCGGTCGAGATGGTGGCCAGCCCGGGGCCGGTGCGGGTGAGGGCGTAGTCGTACGAGGCGTTGGTGCAGAGAACCCCGTCGCGTACCAGGTGGTGGAATCCGCCGCCCGAAAAGTTGTCGGCAAAGCGGAGCAGGTAGTCGTAACGCATCTGCCCGACCACGATGTTGACCACCAAACGCGGTTTTTTACGGCTGATGGAGGAGACGGGCTCGGCGGCCCAGGCAACCGAAAGGGTGCAGCAGAGGACGGCGAAACAGAGCAGGGCGCGAGGGCGGAACAACATACCGGAGGCGAAAAATGGGATGCACAAAGTTAGCTAAAAAACGATAGCTCTCCCTCCCTCCTTGGCGCGGAATTACTGTTTTATTTGTTCCCACAGCCGTTTCAGGGCCAGGGTGTCGCTCTGGATGGCCGTTTCGGGCAGCTTGTTTTCGAATTGCTGTTCGCGGATGTAGTCGATGCGGGTGTCGAGGGCCGGATGCGAGTTGATGAATTCGATGTTCTGCAACCTGGAGGCGTGTTTTTTGAACACCTCCATCAGGCGGATCATGCCCCGGGGGTCGACTCCGGCCTGCGCCAGGTAGCAGGCGCCGGAGAGGTCGGCCTGCCGTTCCATCCGCCGCGAATAGGTGAGGCTGTTGAGCATCTCGGCGTTTTGCAGCAGGATGTTGCCCACTCCGCCGGCGTCTCCCAGCGCCAGGGCGAGTATGAGCGAGGTGGACACGCCGCGCACCAGCGACTTGGTGGGGTGGCGCAGTTCGACGTGGGCGCTCTCGTGGGCCAGCAGGGCGGCAAACGATTCGTAGGAATCGAGTTCGTTGAGGATCGGCCTCAAAACGACGATGTGGCCCGCAGGAAGCGCAAAGGCATTTACGTTGTCGGAGCCGATCACGACGATCCGGTAGGGATAGGTTTTTTCCCAATGCAGCGAGTCGAAAAAAGTTTGCACCAGTTCGCTCTTCGCCGAATCGATCGGTTGGTCGAGGGTGTACAGCGCCAGGCATTTTTCGCCGAGTTCCTGCTCCAGCTTGGAGGGAAAGTGCCGCACCGCCACGTCGACGGCTAAGGGCAACAACACGAAGTAAGCCACAACGCTCAACAGGGCGACGGCGGCGAAAATGGAGGCGAGCCGCGAAAAGGCCAGGTAGCGCGTCCCTTCTTTTTGCGCAAAGGCGTACTGCGCGTAATGCCGCACCAGTTGCGCCTTGGCCCTGCGGGCATAGATTTTCAGGATGGGATCATCGGGCGACGAGTAGCGCAAAATGCACAACGTATCGTTGTGGTGCGTGTCGGTCCAAATCTGGTCGACATTCCAGAAGTGGGTGGCGTACGGCTCTTCCGTCAGGCGGATGTGGATGCCTTCCGGTTCGAAGTGGATCTCGCAGCCGGTGGTTTCAGGGTGTTGTTTGTCGGAATAGGTTCCGCGCAGGGTTTCGGTCATGGGGTTATAATCCTTTGCAAATGCTCCATATCCAGTTGGCCGTCAGGACCACGAGCAATAAAACGAACCATTTTGTCGGAAACGGCGTGGTGAGAAAATCCCAGGCTCCGCGACGGCCGCGCACCAGGTCGGCGACGAACCATCCGGCCAGGGCCAGGCAGGCTGCGAAAAAGGGAATGGCCAATGGGTTCATGGCCAGCGAGGCGGCGACCTCGCCGTGCAGCATCAGCAGCGACGCACGCCCCATGCCGCACCCGGGGCAGGCGATGCCGGTGATGCGTTTGAACAGGCAAAAAGTATGTCCCCCGGACGTGGCGAAATCGTCGGCCAGCACCACAAACAAATAACCTCCCGACAGGCATATAAGCATCAGGAGGTATCTGAGTCGAAAGTAGCCGAACCGGTCCGTTCGCATCGAAATTTCGGAGCAGGTCGTCAGCGGCGGGGCGATCCCTCGGCCTGTTAACGGGCGAGTTGAACGAACTTTTGGTAGTTGTACTCTTTGGTTTTGTCGGAAATCAGGAACCAGTCTACAATGGTCCAAATGCCCGCGCCGCCGCAGGTAACGAGTTTCAGCACGCCCAGGCCGGTTTCGCCGAGCATAAAGCGGTCTACACCGTAGGGTCCCAAAAAGATAGAGAACAGGAGCAGCGTGGTGGGGTTTTTGTACGGGGCGGTCTGTATCAGAGGCAGCCGTTCGTCGGGCATGGCCAGCAGCATGTCGCGCACCATCATCAGTTTGTTCTCGGGAAAATTGCTTCCCATGGTGCCGATAAACAGGTCTACTCTTGAGTTTTCCATGTGTCGTTGGTTTGGAGTGAATTAAAAAGAAAATTTACTGCCACAAAGATAGGATTTTTTCGATAGGAATAACGCGATGAATCACGCCGTTATCCATTTGTTTTCAGGAAAGTGCCTACACGGGGGCAGCCCAATGGCTATCGGGAGAACAGCGCAAGCTCCTCCCGCCAATCCATCGCGGGGTAGGTTTGTTGCAGCAGGGCCACCTTTTCGCTCATGGAACGGAGAAAAATTTGATACATCTCGGTTTCGGGGTGCAGGGGACGGTGTTCGGCGGCCCGCAAAATGTGGGCTACCTCGTCGACAAACTGCCGGGTTTGCGGCGTAAAAAGTGCGTGGGAGAAACGTTCCCGCAGGTATTCGACCGCCAGCGGCGCGGGATGGCAAAGGTCGTCGTCCCAAAAACGGTAGTCGCGCAGTTCGCTGGTGAGGATTTCGTAGGCGGGGAAGTAGTGGGCGTTCGGACGGCGTTCGGTCAGCGCTGCTGCGGCCAAAAGCAGGGTCGATTTGCTGCGCTGGTTCTCGATCAGCCCGTCGCCGCGATGAATTACGGGACTCACCGTAATCAGAAATTGTTTGTGTGGGTGGCGCCGAAGTATGGGTTCGAGCAGGTCGACGCACTCCTCGACACCCAGCCGTCTTCGCCGGAACGTTTCGGCAGGCAGCCGGTGGCAGTTGGCCACCACGGCGCCCTGTTGCTCGTACACCCATGCGGTGCCGAGGGTCAAGAGCAGGTAATCGGCCCGTTGCAGCGCGGCGGCTCCGGCCAGCAGCCGGGCGTTCATCCGTTCCAGGGCACGGTCGGGGTCGGGATCGGAAAAGAGGCCATGATGCAGCGGACTGTGCCACAATCCGTTGTGGTAGAACAGATCGGCCCGTTCAAAGGGCAGGCCCGCTTCGAGCCGCTCCACGGCGCGTGCCATGCTGGCGGGATTGTAGAGCGCGCCGAAAGGGTTTACCTCCACGGCGAACTTGTGCCGCGCCAGCCACCCGCCCACCTGTTCGGCGAAGCACGAACCGAGGGCCAGTCCGACGGCCCGTGGCTCGATGCGGAACGAAAAATCGGGAATCTCGACGGGGGTGCGAAAAAGCATACCCAAAGGTAAAGGGATTTCCGTACATTTGTCCAAATTTCGAGGGAAATGCGCCGTTTCGTCTTTTTTGTTGTCTTATTTTCGCACATCCTGCCGCTGCGTGCGCAGGAGGAGCCGGCGGTCGAGGGGAGCGAATCTTTCGGTACGCTCGAGGCGTATATCCCCTATTTTGAACAGGCCACCGGGTTCGGGCTGGCCTTTGCCCGCTACCGCGAACGCGGCTACGAGGCCCGCTTCCAGTCGCAATGGCTCGACGGATTCTCCGCCGCCGACCCTGCGCGCGGAGGTGTGGCGTGGAACCTGTTCGGGGGTTTGTCGGGCGTGGGGATCGAGCGGAACGACCCGGGCTTCCGGTACCCCCTTTCGGTGATCGACCGTTCGCTGTCGGCGTGGGAGCAAACTCCGGGCGGCCGCATCTCGCTGGGCGGCGCCAACCGCAACTACAACGGGCGGGTTACGGCCGGGTATAACTCGGGCGAGTCGCCCTCGAAGGGATGGGCCTACGCCCTGTACGGCAGCCGCTCGTGGGGCGATGCGCTGCCGGTCGAGGGAACCTGGAACGACGCTTGGGCCTTCTACGGCGCGCTTTCGAAACGGCTTGGCGACAGCCACCGATTGGGTCTTTCGCTGCTTTTTGCCCCTGTCGAACGGGCCATGCAGTCGGCGTCGACGGCCGAGGCTTTTTCGCTGACGGGAGATAACCTCTACAACCCCGCTTGGGGCTGGCAGGGTTCCGAACAGCGTTCCGCACGCATCCGCCGTTCGCAACAGCCCCTGGTGCAGATCACGCACGCCTACGTCCCCGACGATGGCCGCACCCTGACCACCACGCTTTCGGCCCGCTTCGGACGCGACGGCTCCACCGACCTCAACTGGCAAAACGCCCCCAATCCCCGGCCCGACTACTACCGCCACCTGCCCAGTTTTCTGACCAATCCGGCGGCCCGCGAACGGCTTGCCGAACTGTGGCGCACCGACCCCTCGGTAAGCCAGATCGACTGGAGCGAACTGGTGAACTTCAACGCGAACGCCGGCCCGGCGGCGCACTACATCTTGGAGAACCGCGTGCGGGAATACCGCGAGGCGGCCCTGCACAGCACGCTGCAATGGGAGCTTGCGCCCGGAAAACGGATCACGGCGGGTGTCCGGCTCTTCGGGGCGGACAACCGCTACTACAAGGAGCTGGACGACCTGCTGGGCGGAAGTTACTGGCTGGACATCGACGCGTTTGCCGAAAACATCGAGGACACCCGCAACGGAACCCACAACAACCTGCTCGACCCCGACCGGCAGGTGGGCAGCGGCGACCGGTTCGGGTACAACTACGCCCTGCGGGCGTTGAGCGGCGAGGCGTTTTTGGCCTGGAGCCACCGGCGCGACCGGTGGGAGTACTCGGTGGGCGGCCGCGCCGGAGGGTCGGGCCTTGTGCGGGAGGGGTTCTACGAAAAAGAGGGCTTCGAGGGCGACGCCTCGCTGGGAACCTCGCCCTGGAGCGTTGCCCCCGACTGGGGCCTGCACGGCGGCGTGGGCTACCGGCTGGGCGGGCGGCTTCGGGCCGACGTGCAACTGGGTGTCCAGTCGCTGGCGGTGCCGGCGCAGAATCGTTTTTCCGAGGTGGAATACCGCAACGCCCTGATCGAGGCCGCCTGCAACGAACGGGCGGCGGGCGGGGAGCTGCGTTTGGACTACCGCACGCCGTCGTTCCGGCTGTACGGGGCGGGTTTTTACACCTGTTTTTTGGACGGGGCCTCGAACCAGCGTTTTTACGACGACCTGAACGGTTACTTCTGCACCTATTCGATGCAGGGACTTGATGCGCGGCACGCGGGGATCGAATTGGGGTTCGAGGTGGAACTGGCCGCCGCGCTCTGGCTCAAGGGGGCGGGCGTTTGGTCGGACAACCGCTATACCTCCGATCCCACGGCCCGCGAGGAACGCGAATCGAACGGGGCCGAGGTGTTGACCGAACAGGTGGGCTACAGGGGCCTGCACGTGCCGGGTTCTCCGCAGCAGGCAGGAGTGGTGGAGCTTTCGTACGCGCCCCGCGGATGGATTGCGGCGGTTACCTTGAGCGGGTTCGGCGGCAGCTACGTGGCTCCGGCTCCGCTGCGCCGCACGGCCCGGGCCGCCGAAGGGGTCGCCTCGGACGAAGAGCTGGCCGGACTGACCGTTCAGGAACGGCTGGCCGGGGGCGCCGTCTGCGGCCTGTTCCTCGGGCATACCTTTCAACCGCGTAATTCGAACAGCCGCTGGGGCGTTTACGGCGGCGTGCAAAACCTGTTCAATCGGCGCGACCTGACCACGGGAGGGTACGAATCGCAACGTATTCGCGGGGTAGGGGAGGGAGCGGAACGCCACCTGCAGCCGCTCGACACGAAGTATTACCACGCACCCGGGATCACCTTTTTCCTGACGGCTTCGTGGCGGTTCTTTCCCGATTGATCCGAGCGGGGCAAAAAACCCGGGCAAAAGCCGCGCCCAGGGGCGGGGTCAGAATCGACAGAGGGGACAGACCGCAAGGTCTGTCCCCTCTGTCGAAAAGAAGGCGGGTTACAGCGAGAAGCTGTCGCCTGCGGCGTGGCTCTTTTTGCCGATCTTCACCGAGCCGAACAGCACGTCGACCGTGGTTTTTCCTTGGGGTTTCACCTGAGCGGTTCCCCAGGCGTAGCCGGTCGACCAGAAATAGGTGCCCGGATTTTTGGTGAAGCTCATCGTTCCCTTCACGCCCGAGTATTGGAAGTCGGACAGGGCGATCACGGCGGCCCAGCTGGCCATGGCGCGGGCGTAGTGGTGTCCGCACTCCGGCTCGTTGAAGGGGTTCCGTTTGTCGCCGTCGTAGCGGTCGCGGATGCTGGCGATGCACTTCATGCCGTCTTCGGTCTGCCCCTCGTACAGCATTCCCACGGCGGCCGTGTACTCGAATCCCGACATCGACTCGGCGAAGTAGGGGAACGGAGTGCGCAAACGCCCCTTGGGCCAGCCGGCCATGATCAGGCCCGACTCGTCGCCCATCACGTACGAACGCATGTTGTTGAACACGTTGGCGAACGAGGGCAGGTAGTTGTACTTCATGATGCTTTGCAGGGTGGTTTTGATCTTAGCCTCGTCGCCCAGGTACCCCAGGCCGCAGATGTGGGCCATGTATTGCCCCACCAGTTGATCGACCAGGCAGCCCGGGCCCAGCTGGTAGTTGGGCAGGGCGGTCGAACCCAGGTCGCTCATGTCCATGTACTCGTTGTGGTTCTTCGGATTGGTGATCTTGTGTTCGTAGTATTCGCCGTTGAACAGGTTGGCGTCCATCCAGGCGCTACCGAGTTCGTAGATGTTGCGGCATTTGGCGGCGAATTCGGTGTCGCCCATCGCTTTGGCCATCTCTTCGCTGGCCCGCAGGGCTCCCATGTACCAGAAACCCATTTGGGGATTGGGGCCGTGGTAGTTCACGTCCATCGTGTTGTGCTGGGTTCCTTCCATCACTCCGTCCTGGTTGGCATCCCAGCTGTTTTCGCGCCAGGCGTAGCTCATGGCCAGTTTCACCTTGGGCCAGTATTGTTTCAACGCCTCGGTGTTGCCCGAAAGCTGCCATTCGCGGTACATTTTCATGATGCAACCCAACTGTCCGTCGGCGGCCGGGGCGGCCCACACCACGTTGTCGGCGGCTTTCGAAAGGGGCAGTGCGATCCGGAAGTTCATGCGACCCGTTTGATTCATCGAATAGTTGAATTCGGCGTCGCGCATGGTCATGGCCAGTTCGCCGAACAGGAACGGGGTGGCCACTTCGTAGTTCCATACGTGCGAACACGATCCGTAGCACGACCCGTGTCGGTCCATCACGCCCTCCCAGCCCATCATGTGGCCGTCGGTGATGCGGAACACGGTTTGCGAGCGCAGGGTGGGCAGGTTGAACAGCGCGGCCTCTTTCACCACGGCGGGCAGCGACGAGTTGCAGAGCGCGTCCACGAATTTTTTGGTGTCGGCCTCCAGCGCCGGAACCTGCGGGATCCGTTGCTGGGCCACGTCCCACGCATTTTCGTAGGTGGTGCAGTAGTAGTTCACAAAGGGGTTGTTGTCTGACCACGCTTCGCGGTTGGGGAAGTGCCAGGTCAGGTAAAAATTGAACGATTCGGTGGCTCCGGGAGCGATGGTTTTCTTGACCGAGAGCGAAGCCATGGGATCGTCGTCCGTTTGAGGCCAGCGGTCGTTCAGCAACCCGTCGGCCGAAAAGTCATCCCAAAAATCAAGCATGGCGTCGGCCCAGGCGTTTCCGCAACTGGCGGTCCGGTAGCTGACTTTCGAAGAGGGGGCATCGGTAACCAGGGCGAGGGTTCCCCAGGCCAGGCTGCTGCTGTCCACGCCTTCCGAGGTGAAGTAGATGCCCGAAAATCCGGGTTCGACCCGGTAGGCGTTCCTGTTTTTCTTGGCCCCCTCGGGATGCAGGTCGCCTTTCCAGCTTTCCCAGTTTTTGCTGCCGTCGCGGCCGATGAAGTTGCGGATGCTGCCGCACACGGCCACCTCGATGGGGCGATCGGTCGGATTGGTGATCTGGTAACTCAGCACGGCCATCGGGATGCCGCTCCGTTCGGCGTCGCCGGGGATGAGCGGGTTAAATCCCTTGATGCGCACCTGAACGGGCGTGTTGTGGTCGCTCAGCAGCACCTGGCCGAAGGGGTAGGCCGCTTCGAACGAGGCGTTCTCGAAGCGCGGAACCCCGTGGTGGTTCACCGGACGCCCCTCGTAGTGCATGTACTCGGCGCGATCCACCGGGCCGATCAGGCCCCGGGTGTCTTTCTTGCCGTTGTCGTTTACGTAGATGGCGAAAAGGGGAGCGTCGTTGCCCATCAGGATGGTACTGTAGTTGCGGGCCGGCACGTTCATGATTTCCCAGTCGCGCAGTTCGCCCCGCCCGCCCAGGGCTACGGTTCCGGTTCCGATGCCTCCCAGCGGCAGGGCGACGTTGTAGAGGTGGTCCTTGTCGTAGGTCTTGAGTACGGGCCATTGGGCGGGCTTCCATTCGGCGCGGGCCAAGCAGAGGCTGCCCAACAGCAGGGCGGCTGATGTGATCGTTTTTTTCATGAGATTCGATGTATGTAGGTTAGCAAGTGGTTTAATTGATTCTTCCGTGGGGATTGACCACGTAGATGGTGCTTCGGGGGCTGTTGTACCACGAGCCGAAGGGCCATCGTTGCAGGGTGAAGCCGAAACCGTAATCGCGGCTCTCTTTCAGTTGGGGAATGGTGAGGTAGACCCGCACGGTAACGCGCTCGCCCGCTTTGAGTTCGCTGATCTGGGGCGCGGTTTTCACCGGAACGTCGTAGTGCTCCAGCCGCCAGGGGCGGAATTGGGCTACGAGCCGTATCCCCTCCATCGGAATGTCGAAGGGGTAGGGGTTGTACAGGGTCAGGGTCATGGGCAGCACCTCGCCGGTGAGTATCTTCTCGGGCAGGGGCGAGTGGGTGATCTCCACCCGCCGGGTGGGGATGTAGTGGTCCACCACGCGGTAGTGGAAGACTCCCGAACGCGGCGTGGCCTGGAAATAGACGGGGAAACGCTCTTTCCGCAGCGCCGGAGGGATCGAATCCATCACCTTGGGCGAGATGCCGATGGCCACCTGCTTGCCGTACAGGCGGGTGTCGGTGTCGAGCAGTTCGAACTGGCTGCTGCGGGTGTAGATCGAGGGCATGGCGTAGGCCTCGGCGTGGTTGTAGTAGATGTACGACGAGGCCATGCGGTAATTGCCGTCGCAGATGATGGGCATGTTGCCGAGTTGTTGCCCCAGGGCTTTCGTGTCGCGTTCGTTGGTGAAAATTTCGTTGCGGATGGCCGTGCCGTGGTAACACATGGCGAAGATGCGCACGGCCACGAAGAGCAGGACGCTCACCCAACCCACCCGACGAATCACGCGCCGCAGTTTCGGACGGCGTTCCCCTTCGCGGAACAACCAGTACAGCAACGGAAAAACCACCGGAATGAGCCATTGGGGCTGCACCTGTCCGCGCAGGGCCGAAAATCCGAAAAAGAGGATGAACCCCCAGGCCAGGAATTTCAGTCCCCGCTCGAAGCGGTCGGCGGCCTTGAATTTTACCAATACCAGCAGGAACAGCGGCAGCAGCAGCGGGTTGAAGGTAACCCACAGGTTGAGCAGGAACTCCCACACGTTGCCCCATTCGAACAGGGCGTTGCGTCCCGAGGTGTGGTAGCGCAGCGACACCCAGTCGTGTTCGTATTGCCATTGCAGGTGGGGTAGTACGAGCAGGGCCGCGCCGAAGGCCAACAACCAGAAACTCCGTTTGGTCAACAGGTTCAGGTTCGACAGCACGATGAGCAGGAACACGAGTGCGCCGTGGTATTTCGAATAGGCCAGTCCGGCCAGCGCGACGCACAAGGCGAGGCTGTAAAGCCACAGGTCCCGATTCAACAGGCCCCGTTCGCGCGGGGTCTTCAGGTAATGGCGGTAGCTCCACAGGAAAAGCGCCGAAAAGAACATCAGCGGAGCGTCGGGCGTGTCGACAAATCCGTAGAGTTGCAGCAGGGGAATGCTGAAAGCGATCAGAAAATAACGCCCCGCCGACCGCCACGTGCTTTGCGGGGTGCGCGCCAGCGTCCAGAAAAGATACAGGTAAAGAGGTTGCAGGGTCAATGCCCCCAGGCGGATCCACAGCGCCCCGTCGCCGCCCAAAGATACGCCGAAACGGGTGAGCAGCGCGAACATCGGGGGGTGGTCGAAATAGCCCCAGTCCAGCCGTTGCGAGATGTACCAGTAGTAGAGCTCGTCGCCGGAAAGGCCCGTGAAGGCCGCCTGCGCCAGGTTCAGGATCCACCATCCCGCAAGCAGCAGCGCAAGGAAAAGGTTGGGGCGCTCTTTGAGCTGTTCGAGCCATTTTTTCATCGGTTTCAAAGGTAATAAATTCTTTCAGTTTCTCCGCCGATCTCTTGCCGTACGCCATCCCCGCCCCGAAAAACAGCTCTGTCCGGCCCGAGGACAAGGCGTTCGTTCCCAGGCCGTACTTCGGGGAAAAAACGTACCTTTGGGCAATGATCGACTTTCAACGGCGGGTACTCGCCAACGGCCTTACGGTGCTGGTTCACCGGGACGACTCGACCCCGATGGCGGCGGTGAACCTGCTCTACAAGGTGGGATCGCGCAACGAACATTACGACCACACCGGGTTCGCCCACCTGTTCGAACACCTGATGTTCGGCGGATCGGTCAACATCCCCTCGTACGACGAACCGGTGCAGTTGGCCGGAGGCGAAAACAACGCCTTTACCAACAACGACTACACGAACTATTACCTCGCCCTGCCCAAAGAGAACATCGAAACGGCCCTGTGGCTCGAATCGGACCGGATGCTGGGGCTGGCCTTTTCGGAGAAGAGCCTCGAGGTGCAACGCAAAGTAGTGGTCGAAGAGTTTTCCCAACGCTACCTGAACCAGCCCTACGGCGACGTGTGGTTGCTGCTCCGCCCCTTTGTGTATGAACGGCACCCCTACCGCTGGGCCACCATCGGGCGCGAGGTCGACCACATCCGCAACGCCACCATGGAACAGGTGCGCGCGTTCTTCGCCCGTTATTACCGCCCCTCGAACGCCATCCTTTCGCTGGCGGCCGATCTGCCCGAGGAGGAGCTTTTCGCGCTGGCCGAAAAATGGTTCGGGGAGATTCCCTCCGGCCCTCCGCCCGTTGACCAAATTCCCGCCGAACCCCTCCAGCAAACTCCCAAGCGGATGGAGGTGTTCCGCCCTGTTCCCGCTTCGGTGGTCTACATTACCTTTCACATGGCCGAACGGCTCTCCCGCCAGGCTACGGTGTGCGACGTGATCTCCGACCTGTTGAGCAACGGCACATCGAGCCGCCTCTACCAACGGCTGGTGCAGCAGCAAAACCTCTTTTCGAGCGTCAACGCCTACATTTCGGGCGACATCGACCCGGGCCTTTTTGTGGTAACGGGCCGGTTGATGGACGGAATCACCACCGCGCAGGCCGAAGAGGCCCTGTGGCGCGAACTGGAGCAACTGGGCCGCGAACCGGTGGGCGACTACGAACTCGAAAAGGTGAAAAACAAATTCGAAGCCACCTACCTGTTCGGCGAAATCAACGTGCTGAACAAGGCGATGAACCTGGCGTACTACGAACTGCTGGGCGACGCCGCACTCATCAATACCGAGGTGGAGGAACACCGTTCGGTAACCGCCGCCGAGATCGCCGCCACCGCGCAGGGCCTTTTCCGGCTCGAAAACAGCTCGACCCTGTGGTACCGGGCCGAAAAGGAGAGAGAACAGCCATGATCGACCGCACCCAAACACCCCCGTTCCGGATACCCGACCGGTTGTCGATTCCCCGGGCGTACAGCCATCGCCTTGCCAACGGGGTGCGCTTCTGGAACATCCCGGCGGGAACCCAGCCGCTGCTGCGGCTGTCGCTGGTTTTCCATGCGGGAACCCGCTTTCAGACGGCCCCTTTTGTCGCCTCGGCCATGTTGAACCTGCTGAGCGAGGGGGCGGGACCCTACTCGTCGGCCGAAATAGCCGAACGGTTCGATTTTTACGGCATCTACTACGACACCTCCATCGACCGCGACTACGCCTTTATCACAATCAGTTGCCTGAACCGCTTTTTGCCCCAGGCGCTCGACTTGTTGGAGCAGATACTCCTCCATCCCCATTTTTCGGAACGGGAACTTGCGGTTTACGCCGCCAAACGGAAACAGGAACTGATTATCGACCGCGAAAAACCGGGCACCCGGGCGCGGGAGCGCTTTTCAGTGGCGCTTTTCGGGGCCGAGCATCCCTATGGCAGGGTGTCGGAGCCGGAGGGCTACGACACCCTGACGACGGCCCAGGTGCGCGATTTTTACGATCATTATCTCACCTCCGACTCGTTGATGGCGGTGGCCTCGGGGGGCATAGCTCCCGAGCAGGAGGGGTTGTTGACAGCCTTTTTGGAACGGCTTCCGGCGGCCCGGACGCCTGCGGTCGAACCGCCCCTGCCCGCGCCGGCCTCGGTGCCGCGGGTACGCGAACACACCGAAAATCCGTTGCAGTCGTCGCTGCGCATCGGGCGGCTGCTCTTTCCAAAAACGCATCCCGACTTCGACGACATGCAAGTGCTGGCCACGGTGCTGGGCGGATATTTCGGCTCGCGGCTGGTGAAAAACCTCCGCGAGGAGCGGGGCTACACTTACGGAATTTACGCCGCCATGGTCAACCTGGAGCATACGGGCTACCTGGCCGTGGCTTCGGACGTGGCGGTGGAGGCGACCGATCAGGCGATCCACGAAATTTTTGTCGAAATGGAGCGGTTACGCACAGAGAGGATCTCGTCCGAGGAGCTCGAAATGGTGCGCAATGTGATGATCGGCGAGATGATGCGGATTTTGGACGGGCCCTTCGGCATTGCCGACGTAACGATCGAATACCTGCAGTGCGGTCTGGACAACGAGGCGTTGCACCGGTTTTTCGAACGGGTGCGCTCGATCACTCCGGCGCAATTGCAAAAGCTCGCACAGACCTATTTGGATCCGGCGAGCTTCACTACGGTGGTGGTGGGAGGTTAGGGAACGAGGATATCCTCGATCGATTTGCGTTTGGAGACGCCTTTAAATACTTTTTGACACTGACCCACGCGAAGGATCATCTGGATTCGTTTGTTGCCGAGTTGCAGGCCGTCGATCAACCGTTGCTCGAATTCCTCCCCTTCTTCCATCGGCTGGCTCATCGGTTGTGCGCATACGTTGCGTTTGGTCAGTTCGAGCCAAATGCGCTGCAACTCCCGTCCTGCGTATACCTGGGCTCCCGGAGTCTGCTTGTCGGAAAGAATCAGCACAAACCCGGCGCAGCGTTCAAGCTGTTTTGCGGAGTGACTTAGCCAAAACTTGCCAAATTTTGGGCTTTTATAGGCTTTCGGGTTGATAAACAGGAAATAAAGGAATCGACCTACCAGACTTCCGTCGTAGGAACGTGCCGAGATGCCGTCTTTGCGGAAGATGTCTTCCTTCATCGATCGAACGTGCCATTTCATAACCTGGCGCCTCTTCTCAGGGTTGCCTACCTGTTTTTCGCTGGCCTCCAGAATGATCTTGGCGATCAGTTCTCCCTGACGCGAATAGCGTTGAAAGTAGAGGGTGTTCTGGGAGCTGATGCGGGTCATCTCAATCACCAAATCGGTCGGGAGCTTGGACGAGAAGAACCACCGCGAGGTTCTCCGTTTGATAATGGTTGCCGAGTGGTGGCTTTTTTGAGGCTTCGGATCGGGCTGGAACAGCAACGAAATCTCGCCTTTTCGGTTGTTGGTGATGGTTTGATACCCGCGGTCGGCGGCTGCCAGGACGCAGGTTTCAATGAACGCTCCGATACTGATCCAGAGTTCGCGGTTCTCGGGGTCGAGCGATGATGACGAACTCCAGGTGGGGTTGGGCTGAATGGAAAAACTCAATTCAGAGGTAATCCGCACCTGCCACATCTGCGCATTGAAGCAGTTGGGGGCGCGGACACCTAATGCGAGGATCTCGGCCAACGGGCCGCTTCGATGTGGCATAAGGATGTCAAGTAGCTACTTTACGTGTATAGAAAATGCAAATATCGTGCCATAAAAAGCAAAAAAATAACATTTTAAATCTTATTATTGAATTGTAAAAGCAAAAAAGGCACCTCCGGTCAGGGGGCGCCTTTTTTGCCTAAAAATCCGGCTGACCTTTTAACGGGTCGGCCGGATCGGACACACTATTTTACCGCTTTGATAATCTGGGCAAATGCTTTGGGATGATTCATGGCGAGGTCGGCCAGCACCTTGCGGTTGAGGGCAATGCCCTTGGCGTTCACTTTTCCCATGAATTCGGAATAGGTCATTCCGTTTTGGCGCACCGCTGCATTGATCCGTTGGATCCACAGGCCGCGGAAGCTCCGTTTTTTGTCTCTACGGTCACGATAGGCGTACGTGAGCCCTTTTTCGACGGTGTTTTTGGCAACGGTCCACACGTTGGAGCGCGAACCGAAATTGCCTTTGGCTAATTTCAGTACCTTTTTTCTTCTGGCGCGCGAGGCGACCGCGTTGACTGATCTTGGCATGGTTGTTTTCGTTTTTGGACTGTTTAGCGGCCCGTGATTTTTTTTGGTTTTAGGGCGCTTGTGGGCTAAACGAGTCGGGTTAACATGGTTGCGGCATCTTGGCGGGGTGTCGCCCCCGTGGAGTCCCGGAAACTCCGGCTGAATGCGGCGCGGGAATTGTCGCCGCCTGTTGCCGTCGAGCGGAGCGTTACTTTACGAGCATCATCTTCACGGCGGGCGTGTCGACGTCGCTCATAACCCCGGTGTGGGTGAGGTTGCGCTTTTGCTTGATGGTCTTTTTGGTGAGGATGTGGCTCTTGAAAGCGTGCTTCCTCTTCACTTTTCCGGTACCGGTAAGCGTGAAACGCTTTTTGGCAGCGGAGATGGTTTTCATCTTTGGCATTGCTGTTGGTATTTAGTGGTTAATAGTGTGTTTGTTGCGGTTGGGCGCGCGGGCCGTTCTCTATTGCACGGGTTGTCCGGACTCGCTGCCGGGGTTCTCCCTGTGCGGTCGGAACCGCGCGGGGGTTTCCCTCATTTTGGCTGCCGTCCCTATTTTTTGGGTTTGGGGGCGAGCATGATGCTCATCCGTTTTCCCTCCAGGGTGGGCATCTGTTCCACTTTGGCCAACTCTTCAAGGTCTTGGGTGAAACGCAGCAGCAGGATTTCGCCCTGGTCTTTGAAGACGATTTCGCGTCCCCGGAAAAAGACGTAGGCTTTTACCTTGGCCCCTTCCTTGAGAAAGTTCTCGGCGTGCTTGAGCTTGAAGTTGTAGTCGTGTTCGTCGGTATGGGGGCCGAAACGAATCTCCTTGACCACTACTTTTACGGCTTTGGCTTTGATCTCCTTGGCTTTCTTCTTCAGTTGGTACAGGAACTTTTGGTAGTCGGTGATCCGGCAGACGGGAGGGTCGGCCTTGGGCGAGATTTCAACCAGGTCGAGTTCCATCTCTTCGGCCATCCGCAGCGCCTGGGCGATGGGGTAGACTTCGGGATGGTCGATGTTTTCGCCGACCAGGCGTACCTGGAGGGCGGTAATCTCGCGGTTGGTACGATGGAGCGCCTCTTTTTGGACGCGTCCGCGGTACGGTTTCTTTTGGATCGGTGGTGCTATAGTTTTGTCCTCCTTTAAGGTTGGTTGGTGTCTGGTTGGGCTGTTCCGTTCAGGGACAGGGGGCGGGTTTGTTGTTTTTGTACAATGTGCCGCTACTATAAACGGCGGCAATGGGGTTTTGTTACGGGCCGGACCCCTTTTCGGACGGGGTTACAGGTTTGCGGCGATGGGTTCAATTTCGCGGGCTACGCGGTCGGCTACCATCTTGGTGAAGTCGGCCAGGGTCATCGATCCTTTGTCGCCTTCGCCCTGGAAGCGCACCGACACGGTGTTTTCGGCCTCTTCCTTTTCGCCGACGATCAACAGGATGGGGATCCGGTTGAGTTCGTTGTCCCGGATTTTCCGGCCGATTTTCTCGTTTCGTTCGTCAATGTGGGTGCGAATATCGCAATTATTCAGCAACTTGGAAACTTTCTGTGCGTAGTCGTTGAATTTTTCGCTGATCGGGAGTATCACCACCTGCTCGGGGGTGAGCCAAAGCGGGAACTTCCCGCCGGTGTGTTCCAGCAGCACGGCCACAAAACGCTCCATCGACCCGAAGGGGGCGCGGTGGATCATTACGGGGCGGTGTTCCTTGTCGTCCGATCCTTTATAGGTGAGGTCGAACCGTTCGGGCAGGTTGTAGTCTACCTGAATGGTTCCCAGTTGCCACTTGCGGCCGATGGCGTCGCGCACCATGAAGTCGAGCTTGGGGCCGTAGAAGGCGGCCTCGCCGGTCTCCACCACGGTGGGCAGACCCTTTTCGGCGGCGGCTTCGATGATGGCGCTCTCGGCTTTCTCCCAGTTTTCGTCCGAGCCGATGTATTTTTCGGTATTGCTGGGGTCGCGGAGCGATACCTGAGCGGTGAAATCGTTGAAATCGAGCGTTTTGAAAATGTACAGCACGATGTCGATCACCTTCTTGAACTCTTCTTTCAACTGATCGGGGCGGCAGAACAGGTGGGCGTCGTCCTGGGTGAATCCGCGCACGCGGGTCAGGCCGTGCAGCTCGCCCGACATTTCGTAGCGGTACACGGTGCCGAACTCGGCCAGCCGCACCGGCAGGTCTTTGTACGACCGGGGCTTGCAGCGGTAGATTTCGCAGTGGTGGGGGCAGTTCATGGGTTTGAGCAGGAACTCTTCGCCCTCGTCGGGGGTGTGGATCGGTTGGAACGAGTCCTTGCCGTACTTGGCGTAGTGGCCCGAGGTAACGTACAGCTCTTTCATCCCGATGTGGGGGGTGATCACCTGTTCGTAGCCATGCTGTTTCTGTACTCCTTTCAGGAAGTTTTCGAGCCGTTCGCGCAGGGCGGCCCCTTTGGGCAGCCACAGCGGGAGGCCCTGTCCCACGCGGGGCGAGAAGGTGAACAGCTCCAGCTCCTTGCCCAGCTTGCGGTGGTCGCGTTTTTTGGCCTCTTCCAGCAGGGCGAGGTATTCGTCCAACTGCGATTTTTTGGGGAAGGTGATGCCGTAGATGCGCGTGAGCATCTTGTTCTTTTCGTTGCCGCGCCAGTAGGCTCCGGCGATCGAGGTGAGCTTCACGGCCTTGATCGGGGCGGTGTTGGGCAGGTGGGGGCCGCGGCAAAGGTCGGTGTAGATTCCGTTGGTGTAGAAGGTGATGGTGCCGTCGGCCAGGTCGCCGATCAGTTCCACTTTATACTGGTCTCCTTTGTCGGCATAGGTTTTCAGCGCTTCGGCCTTGCTTACTTCGCGGCGGGAGAAAGCCTGGCCTTCGCGGGCCAGTTCGAGCATTTTGGCTTCGATGGCGGGCAGGTCGGCCTCGGTGATGGGGGTGGGCGAATCGACGTCGTAGTAGAAACCGTTCTCAATGGCCGGCCCGATGCCGAATTTGATGCCGGGGTAGAGCTGCTCCAGCGCGGCGGCCAGCAGGTGCGACGACGAGTGCCAAAAGGCGTGCTTGGCCTCGGGGTCGTCCCATTTGTGCAGTTTGAGCGTGGCGTCTTCGGCGATGGGGCGGGTGATGTCCACGACGGTTCCGTTGACGGTAGCGGCCAGCACGTCCTGTGCCAGGCGGGGGCTGATGCTCTCGGCAATCTGGAGCGGCGTGATGCCTGCTTCAAACTCTTTGACGTTGCCGTCGGGGAAAGTGATCTTAATCATTGCGCTATGGGGTCGCTCGATGCGTTGGGTTACGGGGTCGGTGGCTTCGGGGTTGGGTCGGCTTTCGACCACTACCCCAAAAGTTAACGGGGCAAAAGTACGCATTTTTTTGCGGAGTTGTTTTGTGTGAACCGAAAAAAAGGATACCTTTGCCCCGCTGTTCGCCCCGCTGCCGGGGCGCAGCCATCTGCCCAGATGGTGAAATTGGTAGACACGCTACTTTGAGGGGGTAGTGCCGGTTGCGGTGTGCAAGTTCGAGTCTTGTTCTGGGCACAAAGGGCCGATCATCGACGATGATCGGCCCTTTGTCGTTTTTGGCCGGCAGGCCTTGCGGGCGATTTCTCGGGCCGTAGCGGGGGTAACGTCGGAGACAGGGGTTCAACAAAAGGCGCTTCCCCACGTGGGGAAGCGCCTTTTGTTGATATTGGCGAGGACGTATTGACTAAATCAAAGCGAGATCGAATCTTCCGGAAGCTCTTCTGTGGAATCGTCGTCGGGCGTAATTCTGTGCCGCTCGTGAGCCATCCAGTAAGAGGGGATGTAGTAGAGCGACACCCAAAGCAGGTATCCTGCCAGGAACGACAGGCAATCCAGCTCCTCCATGCCGACGCAAAAACGGGCCTTGCCGACCACCACGATCACAGCGGCCGTCAGGGCCAGCGAGGCTAAGGTGCTTGAGGTGTAGTGCTGAGGAAACTTGCGGAGATAAACCAGGTAGGCGTAAATTCCGGCTATTCCAAGCACCAACAGTTGCAGGTAGAGTGGTGTCGATGTGAAGTAAATAAAGGAGTCTTTTCCCTCATTTTGAGGCAGGGCGTAATAACCCTGGGCGAGAAAAAAAATGATCGTGGGAATCAATGCACCCCAGATCGGGGAGGTCCAGTAAATCCAGTTTTTTCGTTGCTGTGCTTGCATGGTGTCCGAAAATCGGCGGAAAACCAACTGCGAATCGACAACGAGCCGCAAAGCTCTCCTGACAAAAGTGCCTCAAAGATAGCTCTTTTCTTTAAACTTCGACCATATGCACGCATATTTGGCGTATAATTGTATTTAAATGATCTTATATCTTATCTTCGACGCCTAAAAACGTTAAAAACGTTGGGATAAGTCGTGTTTGTTGTGGAAAAATCGAGTTGTTTGTTGTAGCCGGAGATTCGGATGGGAAATTTCGTCGGTTCGCAGGGCGTTGTTTTGGGTTGTTTCGAACTGTCGAAAAAAGCGATTGGTACGGACAAGTACGGAGTTTTGAGAAAAGGCTTAAATATTTTTCCGGTTAGATGACTTGGATGCAATATTTGGCCCGATTTTTGCACTATTTCGAGGTGGATTCCTGTGCTTTTTACCGGGCCGGAGTCCATGAAAAGATAGAGAAAACCTTGTAACCGACCTGTTTATGAAAACCACTGCCAAGGGGTGGCTTTATTGGCTGTCGCCGCTAATTGCCGTCGTTATCCCCACCGTCGTCTTCTTTGTTATGACGTGGTATTACGCCCAACCCGGAAACATGGGCGCCGAACGTCCCGTAGTCTATTTCGACACATTCTCGGGGTATTCGATCTTCCTGTTGGTGTTCCTGCTCTTCTCTTACCTCTACCTGGCGGTGTTCAAACGCTATGTTAAATACCACCGCGTGGTGGTTGCCTGGTCGGTTGTGGTGATTGTGGTCGGAAGCATTTGGTTCGGAAACAGCTTTTTCTTCGAGGGGAAAGCCCTGACCGATCGCATCGTGCTTGTTCCTGCCGTGTTGATTTGGACGCTGATCTGTTTTACTCCCATTTACATGGCGTCCAACCTTTACTTGGAGTCGTTGGATAAGGCCGAAGAAAAGGCTCGTCAAAAAGAAACGGCCCTGAAAGTTCCTCCTGTTTTGTAAACCGAAAGAAAATACTACCTTTGTCCCCGCGTTCCTCCGAAAGGGGGGCGTTACCGAATCCCGCAATGCCCAGGTGGTGAAATTGGTAGACACGCTACTCTCAGGAGGTAGTGCTGGTAACGGTGTGCAAGTTCGACTCTTGTCCTGGGCACACGAAGGCTGTAAACCCCACCGGTTTACAGCCTTTTTATTTGAGCGGTTGCGGCTTGTCCCGAGTCTCCGGGTGCGTGAATTTCCGCCGGAGGGTGCGGTTCCTTCCAGTCTTTGTTGTATAGGGCGACAAGATGATCCCCGTAGAAATTTTCGCCAACGGAGGAATTACGTTGTGGGAAATGTTTGCAACCCCGCGCTTTTTTGTAGATTTGTGTCGGAACAAACCAAACTCTCATCCCTGCCATGAAAAAAATCTTTCTGCTCGCAGCTCTCGCCTCGTTCGGTGTCTCGTGCGCCTCGAACGGAGCGCGGTGGCTTACCCAACCTACCCAAAAACAGACCGAAACCCTGCCCGCCGCGTGGCAATTCCGTCAGGCAGGCGCCGACAAATGGATGCCCGCCACCGTCCCGGGCGTGGTGCATACCGACCTGCTGGCCAACGGCGTGATCGAAGAACCCTATGCCTCGACCAACGAACCGAAGCTACAGTGGATCGAAATGGAAGAGTGGGAGTACGCCACGGTCTTTACCCCCTCGGCCGAATTACTTGCCGACGCCGTGCAGGAACTGGTGTTTTACGGACTGGATACCTACGCCGACGTCTACCTGAACGACAGCCTGTTGCTCAAGGCCGACAACATGTTCGTTACGTGGCGACTGCCCGTGAAGGGAATCCTGAAACAGGGAGAAAACCGCCTGCGCATTCTTTTCCGTTCGGCCTATAAGGAGGGATTGGAACTGGCCAAGGCGTGGCCCGTCAAGCTTCCCGCCGACAATGACAAGGGAGCCGATTACAAAACCAGTGTCTTTACCCGCAAAGCCCCCTACCACTTCGGTTGGGACTGGGGTCCCCGCTACGCCACCGTCGGCGTGTGGCGGCCCGTTGAACTGCAAGGCTACCAAGCCGCGCGGATCGACAACGTACAGTTTCTTCAAAAGTCGCAATCCGCCAAGCTCGCCGAGTTCGACGTACACGTAACCCTCGACGGGGCGATATCCGCCCGCGAGACTCCTTGCGAGTTGCTCATTATGGACTCCACCGGCAAGGTGTACGGCTCCGAGTTTGTTCCCGTATTCTCCGGAAAGCAGACGATCACCGTTCCCGTCTCCATCAAGAACCCCAAACTGTGGTGGCCCAACGGCATGGGCGAACCGAACCTCTACCACCTGACGGCCGTGCTGACCGCCGGGCGCGAAAAACTCGACCAGCAGAGCCAACAGGTCGGCGTGCGTACCGTGCGGCTGGTGCAACAGCCCGACCCGACGGGCAAGGGGGTCAGCTTCTACTTCGAAGTGAACGGACAGCCCTGCTTTGCCAAGGGAGCCAACTACATTCCGCAGGACCTTTTCCTGCCCCGGGTAACTCCGGCTAAATACCGCGAACTGGTCGGCGTGGCGCGCGAGTCGAACATGAACATGCTGCGCGTGTGGGGCGGCGGAATTTACGAGGACGACGCATTCTACCAGGAGTGCGACCGGCAGGGGATCATGGTGTGGCAGGACTTTATGTTCGCCTGTTCGTTCTATCCGTGGGATGAGAAATTCCTGGAAAGCGTGCGCACCGAGGCGATCCAAAACGTACGCCGCCTGCGCAACCACCCCTCGATCGCCATCTGGTGCGGCAACAACGAGATCAGCGAAGCGTGGTACCACTGGGGATACGCCCGCGTGTACAAATGGAGCGCAGACGAAAAACAAGCCATCTGGGACGGCTACAAAGCCCTGTTCGAGGGCGTGCTTCCCCAGGTGTTGAAAGCCGAGGACACCACCCGCTACTACCATCCCAGTTCGCCGCTGTACGGACGGGGCAACCCCCTGAGCCAGATCGCCGGCGACGTCCACTACTGGGGCGTGTTCCACGACGAAGAACCTTTCTCGGTGTACAAGGACAAGCCGGGCCGCTTCTCGAACGAGTACGGCTTCCAGTCGCTGGCCTGCTACGACACCTACCGCGAATACTTCAAGGCCGAGGATATGAAACTCTACTCCGAGGCGATGGTGATCCACCAGAAAAACCCCAAGGGGTACCGCGTGATCGAAGAGTACATGGTGCGCGACCTGCCGCTCCTGAAAGACGACTTCCGCACCTACGTCTACCTCACCCAGCTGTTGCAGGCTGAGGGGATCAAGATCGCCATGGAGGGCCACCGCATGAAACGCCCCTTTACCATGGGTTCGCTCTACTGGCAGTTGAACGACTGCTGGCCCGTTGCCTCGTGGTCGAGCCTCGACAGCGAAATGCGCTGGAAAGCCCTGCAATACTACGCCCGCCGAAGCTTTGCGCCCACGGGAGTGTACTTCGAAAAGGTCGATTCGTCGCAAACCGCCGTGCTGTGGGCCATCACCGACCGCTTGCAACCGCAGCGGGGCGAGGTGAAGCTCACCCTGATGGATTTCGAGGGCAATGTGAAATGGAGCGAAACCAAAACGGTCGACCTCGCCGCCAATTCGAACCTCGAACTGCTCCGGAAGAAAGAGAGCAGCCTGTTGCAGGGAGCCGATCCGCGCACGGTGCTTCTGGTGGCCGAGGGGCAGTTGAACGGCCAGCCCATGCGGGCCATCCACTACTTTGTTCCGCTGAAGGATCTGGCCCTGCCGAAAGCCGACTACACGGCGAACTATGTGGAACAAGGGGACCGCGTACTGGCCACCATCAAGGCCAAAACGTTGGTTAAATCCCTGCTGTTCGAGGCCGAAGCCATCCAGGGCAACCCCTCGGATGCCTACTTCGACCTGTTGCCCGGCGAGGAGCGCACCATCGAACTGCATTTCAAGGAGGCTAAGCCGGTCGGCGAGCTGGGCATCTTTGTCCGTTCGCTGAACGACCTGGCGGGCCGCCCGTCCGAAACCCCGATCACCAAGAACGTGCAATAACCCTTTAATCTGTTAGAAAACTCTTGGCCCGTGTATGGAATTTTTCGTACGCGGGCCCTTTAAAATGAGGCAAATGTGGCCGTTCCGATCACCGGGCGGTTACGCTGACACTTCTATCTGTACTGCATGAATGACAAACGCCCGTATAAACGTAATTTTGCAGAGAATTAACGTGGAAAAATTATGTTCTCTATTCGCCAGGCAACTGTTTCCGACGTTCCCGAAATGACGGAATTGTACAGAAGTACCGTTTTAACGGTCAACCGGAAAGATTATTCTGCCGAGGAAGTAGAAGATTGGGCTTCGTGTGGAGATGACACAGCGCATTGGGATGAACTGTTTGTCGAACAACATTACATTGTTGCTGAAAATGATAAGGGTAAAATCATTGGCTTTGCCTCGATAAACGATACGGGGTATATGCATACTTTATTCGTACATAAGGATTTTCAGCATCAGGGAATCGCTACATTGCTTTACCAAACACTCGAACGGTACGCCAAAGAAAAAGGCACAGTAAGGATAACTTCGGAAATCAGTATCACAGCGCGACCATTCTTTGAAAAACAAGGGTTTATAGTGGATGAAGAACAGAAGAGGAAGGCTAACAAATTATACCTTACCAATTATAAGATGAATAAAAAATTAGAAACTCATTAGCTTTGTTATTTGTTGATTTGTAAATACGTTGTATGTTTTTTCGTTATTCCGTAGCATTCCCTCGTCTTATTGTCTGCATCGTATTCCTTGAATATGTTGAATCCGAATCGCTCCCAAAATAATTAAACATCAAAATCGCAAAATAAAAGGCCGCAGTAAACATTGTTTACTGCGGCCTTGTCATTACTAAGAACCGGTTTAAGCCGACCTTACTTCACCTCCTCGAAGTCGACGTCTTTGGGGCCTTCGTCTTCGGGGCTGTTTCCACCGCCGGGTTGGTCGGCGCCTGCCGCCGGACCCTGCTGGGCGTTCCCGGCGTTGTAGATGTCTTGCGAGGCGGCCTGCCAGGCGGCGTTCAGCGCTTCGCTATACTTGTCGATGTCGGCCAGATTTTGCGACTTGTGGGCCTCTTTCAGCGATTCGAGCGCGCTCTCGATGGCCGCTTTCTTGTCGGCGGGCACTTTGTCGCCATACTCCTTGAGCTGTTTCTCGGTCGAGAAGATCATGCTGTCGGCCTGGTTCACCTTGTCCACCTTTTCGCGTTCGGCTTTGTCGGCGGCTTCGTTGGCTTTCGCTTCGTCCTTCATCCGTTGGATGTCGGTGTCGTTCAGCCCCGACGAGGCTTCGATGCGGATCGACTGCTCCTTGCCCGTGCCTTTGTCTTTGGCCGATACGTGGAGGATGCCGTTGGCGTCGATATCGAACGTTACCTCGATTTGCGGCACTCCGCGCGGAGCGGCCGGAATGCCGTCCAGGTGGAAGCGGCCGAGGCTCTTGTTGCCGTTGGCCATGGGGCGCTCGCCCTGCAGGATGTGGATTTCGACCGAGGGCTGGCTGTCCGACGCGGTGGAGAACACTTCGCTCTTGCGCGTGGGGATGGTGGTGTTCGACTCGATCAGTTTGGTCATCACGCCGCCCATGGTTTCGATTCCCAGCGACAGCGGGGTAACGTCCAGCAGCAGCACGTCTTTCACCTCGCCGGTGAGTACGCCCCCCTGGATGGCGGCTCCGATGGCCACCACTTCGTCGGGATTCACTCCCTTAGAGGGGGCTTTGCCGAAGAACTCTTCCACCACCTTTTGGATGGCGGGAATACGGGTCGAACCGCCCACAAGGATCACTTCGTCGATTTGCGAAGCGCTCAGTCCGGCGTCTTTGAGGGCTTGGCGGCAGGGGCCGACGGTGCCTTGGATCAGTTTGTCGCACAGTTGTTCGAATTTCGCACGGGTGAGCGATACGACCAAGTGTTGCGGAATCCCCTCGATGGGCATGATGTAGGGGAGGTTGATTTCGGTCGAGGTCGAACTCGAAAGCTCGATCTTGGCCTTTTCGGCGGCCTCTTTCAGGCGTTGCAGGGCCATCGGGTCTTTCCGCAGGTCGACGCCATGCTGTTTCTGGAACTCTTCGGCCAGCCAGTCGATGATGATGTGGTCGAAGTCGTCGCCGCCGAGGTGGGTGTCGCCGTTGGTCGATTTCACTTCGAACACGCCGTCGCCCAGTTCCAGGATCGAGATGTCGAACGTACCGCCGCCAAGGTCGTACACGGCGATCTTCATGTCCTTGTGGATTTTGTCCAGGCCGTAGGCCAGGGCGGCCGCGGTGGGTTCGTTGATGATGCGGCTCACTTTCAGTCCGGCGATCTCGCCGGCCTCTTTGGTGGCCTGGCGTTGCGAGTCGGAGAAGTAGGCGGGTACGGTAATAACCGCTTCGTGTACCTCTTGGCCGAGGTACTCTTCGGCGGTCTTCTTCATTTTCTGAAGAACCATGGCCGAGATCTCCTGCGGGGTGTACTGGCGGTCGTCGATGGCCACGCGGGGGGTGTTGTTCTCGCCTTTGACCACTTTGTACGACACGCGGCCGACCTCTTTCGATACCTGATCGAAAGTTTCGCCCATGAACCGTTTGATGGACGAAACGGTGCGCTGCGGGTTGGTAATGGCCTGACGTTTGGCCGGTTCGCCCACTTTACGCTCGCCTCCTTCGGTGAAAGCGACAATCGAGGGGGTTGTCCGGTGCCCCTCGCTGTTGGTGATTACGACGGGTTCGTTCCCCTCCATCACCGAAACGCACGAATTGGTGGTACCCAAGTCGATACCAATAATTTTTCCCATGGCTGTGTTATCTGTTTTTAAGTTTGTTTTCTGTTGGTTTTCGGGTTGGTTTTGTTTCCTCCATTATCTACAATAGCTATGCCAAAGGAATTTTGCTGACATTTTGTCAGGTCGCCTTATTTGTCCATTTTTTGTACCTTTGGACTTTCCTTATGTATCGACACCTTTTTTTCGACCTCGACAACACTTTTTGGGACGTGGACCAAAACCAGCGGGCAGCCCAGCAGGAGCTGTACGCCTCGTTCGAAATGGGCCGTTTTTTCCCTGATTTCGACACCTATTATGGCCGTTTTCGTCGCATCAACGACCGCCTGTGGAACCTGTACCGCGACGGGATTGTGGATCGGCGCACGCTGCGCAACCAGCGTTTTTCGGAATTGCTCGCCTCGGCCGGGGTCGACGACGGAGCGCTCTCCGAGCAGATGAGCGACGACTACCTGCGCATCGTGCCGTCGTACAATGCTCTGCTGCCCCATTCAATCGAATCGCTCGACGATCTGCAGCGGAAAGGTTACGCCATGTCGCTTATTACCAACGGCTTCAACGAGGTCCAGTTTCATAAAGTGGAACAGAGCGGGCTGGCGGGCTACTTCCAGCGGATCGTTACGTCGGAATTTGCGGGGGTCAACAAGCCGAATCCGGGTATTTTCGAGTATGCGCTCCGCAAGGCGGGGGTCAAGGCGGCCGAATCGGCGATGATCGGCGACGACGCCTACAACGATGTTTACGGCGCCGGAGCCGTGGGGATGGATACGGTTTTTTACAATCCGCACGGGCTTGCGTGCGAGCAGCAGCCGACTTACGAGATTCGGTCGCTGCTGGAGCTGGCTCCGATTTTTCCCTGAGCGGGCGATCGCCTCTCTCCGTCCAAACTGAAAAGCGGCGGCCCCACGATGGGGCCGCCGCTTCTTGACTTGAATCCTACGGGGGATTAGAACGATTTGGCGATGCCGATGAAATCGTCGGCCACCAGGGCGGCTCCGCCGATCAGTCCGCCGTCTACGTCGGCCTTGGCGAAGATTTCGACGGCGTTCGAGGGCTTGCAGCTTCCGCCGTACAGGATGGGGGTTGCAGCGGCGGCGGCGCCGAATTTTTCGGCCAGCACGGTGCGGATGTAGGCGTGGATCTCCTGCGCCTGGTCGGAAGTGGCGGTCTTGCCGGTTCCGATGGCCCACACGGGTTCGTAGGCGATTACCAGCGAGGCGAACTGTTCGGGGGTCAGGTTGAAAGCCACCTCCTCGATCTGTTGGCGTACCACGTCGAAGTGTTTGCCTGCTTCGCGTTCGTCGAGTTTTTCGCCCACGCAGTAGATCGGGGTCAGGCCGTTGGCGTAGCAGAGCGTCAGTTTTGCGTTGAGGGTGGCGCTGGTTTCGCCGTAGTATTCGCGGCGTTCCGAGTGGCCCAGGATCACGTATTTGGCTCCGAGCGAGGCGATCATCTTGGCCGACACTTCGCCGGTGTAGGCGCCCGACTCGTGGTCGGCGCAATTTTGCGCCGCTACGGCGATGCCGGCTTTTGCAGCCTCGTCTTTCACGCAGCAGAGGTGGGTGAAGGGAACGCCGACAATCAGTTCGACGTCGCTGGCCACGCCTGCTTTCAGGGCGGTCACGCCCTTGAGCAGGGCGACTCCCTCGGCGGGGGTGGTGTTCATTTTCCAGTTGCCGGCAACGATTTTTCTTCTGTTCATGGTGCAGGGTGATTTTTTATGTGTTGGATTTATTGAATGTGCTGAACGGGTTGTTTTACTGGGAGGAAAGGGGTTGTTCCAACGCCCGTACGCCGGAGTTCCACAGCAGGAACGACCAGATGTCGGTGTGTTCGTTGATCACTTTCGAGATGGGTTTTCCGCCTCCGTGGCCCGCTTTGATGTCGATGCGTACCAGAACCGGATTTTCGCATCCCTGGGCGGCCTGGAGCGAGGCCCCGAACTTGAAGGAGTGGGCCGGAACCACGCGGTCGTCGTGGTCGCCGGTCAGGATCAGGGTAGCCGGATAGCAGCGTCCTTTTTGGATGTTGTGCAGCGGGGAGTAGCGGAGCAGGTAGGCGAACTGATCGGGCTGGTCGCTCGATCCGTACTCCACGGCCCAGCCCCAGCCTACCGTGAATTTGTGGTAGCGCAGCATGTCGAGTACTCCGACGTTGGGGATGGCGACCCCAAACAGGTCGGGACGTTGCACCATGCAGGCTCCCACCAGCAACCCTCCGTTCGATCCGCCGCCGATGGCCAGTTTTTTCGAGGTGGTGTATCCGTTGCGGATCAGGTATTCGCCGGCGGCGATGAAGTCGTCGAAAACGTTCTGTTTCTTTTCGAGCATGCCGGCCCGGTGCCACTCCTCGCCGAACTCGCCGCCGCCCCGGATGTTGGCCAGGGCGTAAACGCCTCCCTGTTCGAGCAGCAGGATGGTTGAGGGCGAAAAACCGGGCGTGCGGCTGATGTTGAAACCGCCGTAGGCGTAGAGGTAGGTGGGGTGCGATCCGTCCTGCACGAGTCCCTTTTTATACACCAGGAACATGGGAATCTTCGTCCCGTCTTTCGAGGGGTAGAAGACCTGCTCGGTAACGTATTGCGATACGTCGAAATTGACTTTCGGCTGGTAGTACAGGGTCGAATGTCCGGTGGCGACGTCGAAACGGTACGAGGTGGTGGGGGTGTTGAAGTTGACGAAGCTGTAGAAAAGCTCCTTGTCGGCCCGTTTCCCATCGAAGCCGGTTACGGTGCCGTTCGGCGGAAGCTGCACTTCGCGCACCAGTTGTCCCGATTCGGAGTACTGGTAGACGTGGCTGGTTACGTTTTGCAGGTATCCGGCAAAGAGGTATTCGCCCGCGGCGGTAACCCATTGCAGCAGGTCGCTCTTTTCGGGAATGATTTCGGTGATTTGAGGCGTTCCGGTCAGGGCCACCTGGATCAGTTTGTAGTTGGGGGCTCCCTGGTTGGTCAGGAAGAGGGCCTTGTCGCTTTGGCAGTCGACCAGTAGGTAGTCGTTTTCGAAGCCGGGGAAGAGTACGCGGAACGCCTTGTCGTTTTTCCCTTTGACCAGGATCTCGGTCCCGTGAGTCCCTTCCGAGGCGATGACGAACGTCCACCGGCGGTCGTCGCTCTCCGCGGCGCTAAAATAGCGGAGCGGGTGCTGCGGATCGCTGTAGATCAGCCGGTCGGCCGCCTGAGGTTGCCCCAGTTGGTGGAAGTAGACCTTTTGGTGTTCGTTTTTCGCCGAATAGGCGTGTTCGGCGGGTTCGTCGTAGCGGCTGTAATAGAAGCCGTTGTCGCCCCAGCTGATGCCGCCGAATTTCACCCAACGGATCACGTCGTCCCGCTTTTTGCCGGTGGCGACCTCCATCAGGTGAATCTCTGTCCAGTCCGATCCCGAACCCGACAGGGTGTAGGCCATCAATGTGTTGTCGTCCGAAAATTGGATGTTTGTCAACGCCACCGTGCCGTCTGTCGAGAGGGTGTTGGGGTCGAGGAACGGTTCGGGAGCGCCGTCCAGCCCTTTTTGACGGTGCAGTACGGCTTGGTTTTGCAGCCCGTCGTTCTTGAACACGAAGTAGTAGTCGCCGACCCGTTGGGGAAGCCCCTCTTTCGGGTAGTTGTAAAGCAGCGTGAGCCGCTGGCGGATCTGTTCGCGGTAGGGAATTTGGGTCAGGTAGTGTTGGGTAACTTCGTTTTCGGCCGTTACCCAGGCGGCCGTCTCTTCCGAATGGTCGTCTTCGAGCCAGCGGTAGGGGTCGGCGATCAGGGTGCCGTGATAGTTGTCGTGTACCGCGGTGTCGATGCGGGCGACGGGGTAGGGGAGCAGGGAGAGCGGGGTCTCGTTCGGCTTTCTCATCAGGAAAATCATAGCGAAACAGCCTATGATGATTAGGAACAGAATGATTAGGGTGGTCTTTTTCATGGCGTGCGGCATTTCGGGGGATAAAGGTAGTAAAAATGTGGAAAAGAGCATCCCCCCGCCCAAAGGGCCCCCTTGGACTGGGGAGCGAGCCGGAAGATTACAGCGAGGAGGCCAATAGCCGTTCCACGATCCGTTTGTCGGGGTCGAAGGGGCGGAGGGTCCCCAGTCCCAGCGTTTCGATGGCCGCACGCAGGGCTGCTTCGGAATCCATGTGCGGGTCGTTGCGTGCCTCGCGCCCTGCTTCGGCCAGTACCCATTCGGGCAGCAGGCCGATCACTTCGGTGCCGGTAACCTGCACTCCGCGCCGCGCGGCGGCGGCAGAAACGGCCTTGTAGGCGCTCCACAGCGAGGTGGTGTGCATGTCGGTCAGGTTGGTCGACACCTGGGCGCATCCGTACTCGGCGATGTACCACCCGATGGCCTTCAGGCAGGGCAGTCCTCCGCTGCTGGCGCGCACCTCGCAGGCGATGGCCCGGGCCGGTTCGACTTCGGCGGTGTTGAGGTTGAAGTTGACGGCTCCCAGAAAGTGTCGTGCGCCGACGATGGTCGCTCCGCTCCGGGCGACCGATTCGGTGAACTCCGCCGGGCCGAAGTCGGGCCGCCAGCGGGGGTCTTTCAGTTTGTCGGGAAGCCCCTCGTAGTGGCCGCGGCGGCAGGCTTCCAGCGGACGGCGGTAGGCCTCGGTGGCGGCGGCTTCGTAGCAGTACACGGGGATGCCTAGTTCTTCGCCGATCCGTTTTCCGAGGGTGCGGGCAAGTTCGGCGCACTCTTCCAGCGAGATGCCCTCGATGGGAACGAGCGGCAACACGTCGGCGGCCCCGATGCGGGGATGTTCGCCGCGCTGGGAGCGCATGTCGATGAGTTGCGATGCGGTGCGGACCATCCGGAAGGCGGCCTCGGTTACCTGCGCCGGAGTTCCGGCCAGCGTAATGACGGTGCGGTTGGCTGCCTCGCCGCGGTCGATGTGGAGTACGCGGGCGACCTCCCGGGCGGCTTGGGCGATTGCCTCGATGGTCGGCAGATTTCGTCCCTCGCTGAAGTTCGGAACGGCTTCGATCAGACTTCGCATCGGAAGTTAAACTCGAAGAATCCCTGCTCCTGCAACGCTTTCAAGTAGTCGTACGAGAAGTTCCGGCTGTCGTCGCTCGGATAGCGCCGTTCGGTGAAGATACGGGCAAGGTTTGGCAGCTCGTTTTCGGCGATCAGCCGGGCGGTCTCCTCGCTGGCTTCGCGTTCGGCCCAAATGCGGTCGATCGCCTCGGAGGAGTAGGGGCGGTAGTAGTCCTGATGGCGGATGGCTTCGACGGGCAGGCGGTCGGTCAACGGAGGCTGTTCTGCGGGATAGCCCACGGCCAGGGTGGCTACGGGGACAACGCCCACGGGAAGTTTCAGGATGCGGATGATCCGCCGGGCAGTGTAGGTGGTGGTTCCCAGATAGCAGATTCCCAGCCCGTTGGCTTCGGCTTCGAGGGCGAAGTTCTGCGAGGCGAGCAACGCGTCGATGGCTCCGTTCACAAACCACAAAAAGTAGTCGAAAGCGGGTTCGGTGCCGCGTTGTTCGCACCATTGGCCGAAACGGTGGATGTCGGCGCAAAACGTAACCAGCAGCGGAGCCTGCGCGGCGGGCTGGTTGAAATGGCAGTCGGCCAACTCCCCCCGCAATGCCGGGTCGGTGGTGGTTATCAGGCTGTATAGTTGCATGTTGCCGGTGTTCGAGGCTCGTGTTGCGGCCTCGCACAAAAGCCGGACGACCTCCTCGGGAACGGGGGTCTGTTCAAAGCGGCGGATGGTGCGGTGTTGGGCAATCTCGGCGATCATACGTGCAAAAGTATCAGTGTAGGCAAAGATACGGGAAAAAGCCCAAGAAAAACGCTTAGAGCGTTCATTTTTTTCGAAGTCCAGCGAGAAATAATACATTGTTAAGGCAAAGTGTTGAACGAATTTGGAAAAATCGTATCATTGCACTCGGAAACCACTTAACCCCAATCAGCTAACGAATGAAATCGATGAAAGGATTGCGTTCCGACCACGGAGATGATCCTCGAAAATCGCACAAGCTCGATCCCATCCGCAAAAGCGGGAAAGAACGTCACGCACTTTTTCGCTCCATCGACCAGGACGAGGACGGGGAGTCCGAAACTCTCCGGTTCCAAAAACGAGAGTCGGCGCTCGATTACATCGACGACGACGAGGAGTAGAGCAAACCGTACCCCGCCCCGGCGGGGTTTTTTATCCGTTCATTAAACCGACGAAAAAACATGGAAAAATTCATCATGGTCGACGGCATTCCGGTGCGCTATGCCGATTTTGGCAAAGGCCCGCAGGCGGTGTTGCTGCTGCACGGCTACCTGGAGGCGATCGAGGTGTGGGAAGAGTTTGCGGGGCAGTTGGGCAAACGCTACCGGGTGTTGCTGGTCGATCTGCCCGGCCACGGATTCACGGGAACGGGCGGCCGCGACACGTTGACGATGGATTTTATGGCCGATGTGGTGGCGGGAACGCTTGCCAGGGCGGGCGTTGAGCGGTGCGTCGTGGTGGGCCATTCGATGGGAGGCTACGTGGCGCTGGCGCTGGCGGAAAACCATCCGGCGCTGGTCGAAAAACTGGTGCTGTTCCACTCCTCGCCCAACGCCGACACGCCCGAAAAGGCCGCCAACCGGCAGCGCGAGATCGAAATCGTCCAAGCCGACCGGAAAGAGCTGCTGGCCACCACCAATCCCGGCAAGGGGTTCGCCCCCGACAACCTGCGCCGTTGCGCCGAAACGATCGCCGAGCTGGGCGAACAGATCATGATGATGGAGAACGAGGCCATTGTCGCCGCGCTGCGCGGCATGGCGGCCCGCCCCGACCGCAACGCCGCGATGCGCCGGATGGGGGTTCCCCAGTTGATGATCTTCGGCCGCAACGACCAGTACATCCCCGCCGAGGCGGCAGCCGCCATTGCGGCCGGTCAGCCGCAAGCCTCGGTGGTTTGGCTCGAAGGCTCGGGCCACATGGGCTTTGTGGAGCAACCCGAAGAGTCGTTCGAACGACTGAGCGATTTTTTGGGGTAGCGGTTGCACGCCGAGGCAGTCCGGCACGATCCGGCGGGAGGCGATAAAATCGTCGCCCCCCGCTCTTCCGCCGCGATAAGTCCGTTAAAAATCCTACCTTTGGGGCGCATTTGATTTTCTGCCTCGCCCCATGTACGAAGCCTACGCCGGAGCGGCTCCCCGCTATTTTCACCACCGCCAGCCGTTCCCCCTGGAGGTTGGCGCGGTACTCCCCGAACTCACGGTGGCCTACCACACGTACGGCACCCTTTCGCCCGGGGCCGACAACGTGATCTGGGTCTGCCACGCACTCACGGCCAATTCCGACGTGGCCGACTGGTTCCCCGGAACCGTGCGGCCCGGCGGACTGTTCGATCCCGACAAATACTTCATCGTTTGCGCCAACAAACTCGGATCGCCCTACGGAAGTTCGAGTCCCATGAGCCTGGATCCGGCCACCGGAGAACCCTGGTACCTCGATTTTCCCGAGGTTACCGTACGCGACATGGTGCGGGCGCATCAACTCCTGCGGCAGCACTTGGGCATCCGGCGCATTGCGATGATCTACGGCGGATCGACCGGCGGCGCCCAGGCCATGGAGTGGAGCTATGTCGAACCCGACCTGTTCGGCGTGTTGGCGTTGGCCGTCATCGAACCCAAGGCGTCGCCCTGGGTGGTGGCCAGCAGCGAGGCGCAACGGATGGCCATCGAGGCCGACCCCACCTTCTTTACCCGCCACCCCGAGGGCGGAGGAGCCGGAATGGCCGCAGCCCGCGCCATGTCGATGCTCCTGTATCGTAATTCGACCGCCTTTTGCCGCACGCAGGAAGACCGGGAGGAAAAATGCTCCGGCTACCGCGCCGCGAGCTACCAGCGCTATCAGGGTCAGAAACTGCGCCGCCGTTTTAACGCCCACTGCTACTACCGCCTGCTGCAATCGCTCGATTCGCACGACATGGGTCGCGGTCGCGGCGGGGTGGAGGCTGCCCTCGGCCGCATCCCCGTTCGCACGGTGGTGATCTCGGTCGACAGCGACATCCTTTTTCCGCCCGCCGAAGTGCGCCGCATGGCCGAAGCGATCGGGACCGGAGGGGCCGACTACCACGAAATAACCTCCGATTTCGGACACGACGGTTTTCTGATCGAAACCGAAGCCATCACACGCATTCTGAAACCCTACCTCGGTTAGGGATTAATTGCGTACCTTTGCCCGTTCCCAGAACAGTCTAAAATCAAGATACCCCCATGAGCGTTACAGCAAGCCTGCTCAAACTTTTTTTCGGCAGCAAGGCCGACAAAGACCGGAAAGCGATTCAGCCCTACGTCGATAAAATTTTAGCCGCCTATCCCGCCGTCGACGCCCTGAGCGACGACGCCCTGCGCCAGCGGGTGGCGGCCCTGCGCGGACAGATCCGCGACCGCGTGGCCGCCCAGAACGAACAGATCGCCCGGTTGAAGGAGCGCCTCGAAAGCTCCGACGTGGAAATCGCCGAAAAGGAACAGATCGCCACCGAAATCGACCGCCTCGGCAAGGAGGTCAACGCCTCGATCGAAGAGGTGCTGCTGGAGATCATGCCCGAAACCTTTGCCATCGTCAAGTCGACCGCCCGCCGGTTCACCCAGAATCCCACCATCACCGTTACGGCCACCGACGCCGACCGCGAACTGGCCGCCCACCGCGATTTTGTTACCATCGAAGGCGACAAGGCCATCTACCAAAACCATTGGATGGCCGGTGGAAACACCATCACCTGGGACATGGTACACTACGACGTGCAACTCTTCGGCGGGGTGGCCCTGCACAAGGGCAATATCGCCGAAATGGCCACCGGTGAGGGGAAAACCCTGGTCGCCACGCTGCCCGTGTTCCTGAATGCCCTGGCCGGAAAAGGAGTCCACATCGTAACGGTGAACGACTACCTGAGCCGCCGCGACTCGGAGTGGATGGGCCCCCTGTACCAGTTCCACGGCCTGACGGTCGACTGCATCGACAAGCACCAACCCAACTCCGAAGCCCGCCGTAAAGCCTACCTGGCCGACATCACCTTTGGTACCAACAACGAATTCGGGTTCGACTACCTGCGCGACAACATGGCCCTCGACCCCGCCGATCTGGTGCAACGCGAACACCACTTCGCCATTGTCGACGAGGTCGACTCGGTGCTGATCGACGACGCCCGTACCCCGCTGATCATCTCGGGTCCCGTACCCCGCGGCGAAGACCAGCTCTTCGAAGAGTACCGCCCGCAGGTGGAACAGCTCCACAACCTGCAACGCACCCTTTGCACCGGCCTGCTGGCCGAGGCGCGTCGGCTGATCGCCGCCGGCGAAAACGAAAAGGGCGGCGTGCTGGTTTACCGCGTCCACAAAGGACTGCCCAAATACAAGCCGCTGATCAAGTTCCTGAGCGAACCCGGTATCAAAGCCCTGATGCAGAAGACCGAAAACGTCTACATGGAGAACAATAGCAAGCGGATGCCCGAAATTACGGACGACCTCTACTTTGTGATCGACGAAAAGAACCACTCCGTGGAACTCACCGACAAGGGACACGACACCCTGGCCAGGGACGTGAACGACAAGCGGTTCTTCATTCTGCCCGACATCGGCAGCGAGATCGCCACCCTCGAAAAAAGCAGCCTGACGGTGGAAGAGCGGCTCGAAGCCAAGGACAAACTGCTGAACGAATACGCCCTCAAGTCCGAACGGGTACACACCGTACACCAACTGTTGAAAGCCTATTCGCTCTTCGACAAAGACACCGAGTACATCGTGCAGGAGAACCAGGTGAAGATCGTGGATGAGCAAACCGGCCGTATTCTGGACGGCCGCCGCTACTCCGACGGCCTGCACCAGGCCATCGAAGCCAAGGAACGCGTAAAGGTCGAAGCCGCCACCCAAACCTTTGCCACCATTACGCTCCAAAACTACTTCCGGATGTACCACAAGCTGGCCGGGATGACCGGTACGGCCGAAACCGAAGCCTCCGAGTTGTGGAACATCTACAAGCTGGACGTGATCGTCATCCCCACCAACCGCCCCATTTCGAGGAAAGATTACCAGGACCTGATCTACAAGACCAAGCGTGAAAAGTACAACGCCGTGATCGAAGAGATCGTCAAACTGGTCGAAGCGGGTCGTCCCGTACTGGTGGGTACCACGTCGGTCGAAATCTCGGAACTGTTGAGCAAAATGCTCAAACTGCGCGGCATCAAGCACAACGTGCTGAATGCCAAGCAGCACCAGGCCGAAGCCCAGGTCGTAGCCGAAGCGGGCCGCCCGGGTCAGGTAACCATCGCCACGAACATGGCGGGCCGGGGAACCGACATCAAGCTCACCCAGGAGGTGAAGGACGCCGGCGGGTTGGCCATCGTGGGCACCGAACGCCACGAAAGCCGCCGTGTCGACCGCCAGTTGCGCGGACGCGCCGGCCGCCAGGGAGATCCCGGAACGTCGCAATTCTTCGTTTCGCTCGAAGACGACCTGATGCGCCTGTTCGGTTCGGAACGCATCGCCCGCCTGATGGACACCATGGGCCTCAAAGAGGGCGAAGTGATCCAGGCCGGCATGATGAGCAAGGCCATCGAGCGCGCCCAAAAGAAAGTGGAAGAGAACAACTTCGGCATCCGCAAGCGGCTGCTCGAATACGACGACGTGATGAACTCGCAGCGCGAAGTGATCTACACCCGCCGTCGCCACGCCCTGTTCGGCGAACGGATCGAGGTGGACATCAACAACATGATCGTCGATTTTGTGGAGACCTTCGTCGAAAACAACCGCGACATGGAGTTCGAAGAGTTCAAGCTCGAAATGATCACCCAGATTTCCATCGAGCCCTCGTTGAGCGAGCGGGAGTTCCAGGAACTCAAAAATCCCCAGCTGGTTGACCTGTTGCTGGGCGACGTCCGCAGCGCCCTCCGTCGCCGGGGAACGCAGATCGGTACGCAGGCCCATCCCGTACTCGAAAACGTACTCAAGGAACACGGCGACCGCTACGACAACATCACCATTCCGCTGACCGACGGCAAGCGCGGATTCAACATCCCCGTCAACCTGAAAAAAGCGGTCGATACCAAAGGCGAGGAAATCTACAAGGCCTTTGGCCGGGCGTTGATGCTCATCACCATCGACGAAGACTGGAAAGAACACCTGCGCGATATGGACGACCTGAAACAGTCCGTCCAAAACGCCAGCTACGAACAGAAAGACCCCCTGTTGATCTACAAGTTCGAATCGTTCGAACTCTTCCGCAAGATGATCGAAAAGGCCAACCGCGAGGGCATCGCCACCCTGGCGAAAATCTACCTGCCCGGCCCCGAACAGCAACAGCAGGCCCCGCGTCAGGCCCAGCGGCAACACACCGACATGAGCCGGATGCAGACCTCGCGCGCCGCCGCGGCAGCCGCCGCCGGACAGGCCGAAAAGAGCCGCCCCGCTCCGGTGCATGTCGAAAAGCAGGTGGGCCGGAACGATCCCTGCCCCTGCGGAAGCGGCAAGAAATACAAAAACTGCCACGGCGCTTCGTAACGCCGCCGTTTACCCCCTGCCGAAAAGGGGGCAGGTTGTGATTTCGCCTGAAAGGCCCCGCTCCGGTTGCAACCGGAACGGGGCCTTTCGCGTTGATCCGGATGGAAGGATTAGTCCCCGCTCGTTTCGAATACGAGGTGCGCCGGCAGGTGATCGCTGTACGCGCGGTTCGGATAGCCCCGAAAACGCCCCTGCGGAGTGAGCAGGTAGGTTGGAGCGAAGATTTGGGCCGTCGGCGTTCCGAGCGCCTGCGAAACCAGCAGGTTGTCGTACATCAGCCACATATCGCGGTAGGCGTAGGAACCCTTTCCCTGCCGGAAAGGGGCCAGGGTGGCCGGATGCAGTTCGGGCAGGGTTTGGCGGAGCAGCTTCGACGAGGCGTTTTCGTTGAAGTCGCCCAGCACCACGATCCGGCGTTGCGGTTCGGCGGCCAGTTCGTTGCGGACGGCCGTTCCTACTTGTTGGAGGATAGCTTCCCGCGCCCGGGCCGCCTGCGGGTTGTTGCCGCGCCGTGAGGGGAGGTGCAGGGCGTAGAGGGTCAGCTCGTCGAACTCCACCCGCAGCACGTCGCGCGTGCGGTAGCCGTGCGGTGCGGCGATCGGTTCGCCCGACCGGTACGCCAATCGGTCGGCGCGGTAGATCACCGCCACGTCGATCCCGCGCGGGTCAGGCGAATCGTAGTGGACGATGCGGTAGGGGAGTTCGGCCAGCCGGGGGGTGTGCAACAGGGCTTCGACCACCTCCCGGTTCTCCACTTCGCACAGGGCGAGCGCGTCGGGCCGCAGGTCGAGGATCACCTGCGACAGGGCGTCCAGTTTTTGCGCAAAGGCGGCGGGAGTAAGTACCAAGTCCTGGATCCCCGCATGGTTGACCGTATCGAAAAAATTGCCCATGTTGTAAGTGGCGATTCGGAGCGCCGTCCGCGGGGTTTCGGCCCAAAGCGGAGCGGCGGCCGCCCATCCTGCGACGATCAGCCCGACGAATCCCTTCCGGAAACCGCGCCCGTTCGGGGTGCCGCATCTTCGCAGGGAACGCACGCGGCGGAGCAGGCGGATCATCGGGCCAGCAGTTCGAGCGCCCGGTGGAACTCGGGGTCGCGCTCGGCGTTAAGCACCTGATAGAAAGCGGTGGTGTTCCACAGCCGCTGCGCGATCAGGGCTTTCATCTGGGTGCGGATCAGGGGCAGGGAGCGTTGCAATTCGGCCGGAGCTTCGTCGACTCCCCGCTCTTTGCCCAGCGCTACAAGTCGGTCGATCATCGCTTCGGAGACCGTGAAATCACGCACGTAGGAGTCTGCCGTTTTGTAGCGGGCCGCGTAATCGGCCCGGTGCAGGTCGAGTTCCGTGATCACCATTTCGAGCATGATTCCTTTGCGAACCAGGGCGCTCCAATAGGGGGTGTATTGGGCGGTGTCGAGCGGGACGATCACGTCGGGGGTGATCCCTCCTCCGCCGTAAACGGTGCGCTTTTTGACCAGCGTTTGAAAACGGGCCGACGAGTCGACCACGTTCCGCCCCTCGGTCAATTCGCCCGAGGTGTAGCGTTCGGCAAACTCGCGGTAGTATCCTAGGACGTTGCCCTGTTTGTAGGGGCGCTGGATCGAGCGGCCCGACGGGGTGTAGTAGTGCGCCACGGTGATCCGGACGGCCGAGCCGTCGCCCAGGTCGGCCTGCCGCTGCACCAGTCCCTTGCCGAACGTGCGCCGGCCCACCACCAGGCCCCGATCCCAGTCCTGGACGGCTCCGGCCACGATCTCGCTGGCCGAGGCCGAATGTTCGTCCACCAGCACAATCAGTTGCCCTTTGCCGAAGAGCGGCTCGGTTTCGGTGTGCGCCTCCTGGCGGGGGATGGCCCGCCCCTCGGTGTAAAGCACCAGGCTCCCCTTGGGCAGGAAATTCGCGCTCACCAGAATGGATTGATCCAACAGTCCGCCGCCGTTGCTGCGCAGGTCGAGGATCAGGTTTTTGACCCCCCGAAGCTCTCCCTGCAACGCTTTTTGCAGTTCGTCGTTCGTGGTGGCCATAAAGCGGTTGAGTTTGGCGTAGCCGGTTTGCTTGTCCACCTTGTAGGCGGCGTCGAGGCTGAACATGGGAATTTTGTCCCGGACGATGCGGAATTCCAGCGTGTCGGCCACCCCGTGGCGCACCACCCGCGCTTCGACAAGGGTTCCCTTCGGTCCGCGCAGGATTTTGGGTACGTCGGTGGTTTTTACCCCCACCGAACTTTTTCCGTTCACCCATACGATGCGGTCGCCGGGCGCGAGTCCCACCTGTTCGGCGGGCGCTCCGGGGATGGTGTTCACCACCACAATCGTGTCGCGCAGGACGTTGAATTCAATGCCGATCCCCTCGAAATTGCCGCTCATCTCCTCGCGCTGGCTCTCCATCTCCTCGGCGGGGATGTACTGGCTGTGCGGGTCGAGCTGGTCGAGTACCTCGCGGATGGCGGTTTCAACCAGCGGCTTCAGGTCGACCGTGTCGACGTAGGCCCCGGCCAGCAGGTACATCACGCGGTCGAGCTTTTGGATTTGGGCCAGGTCTTTGCGGGCGATCGCTTGCGCGTGGACGGTCGGGGCGGCGGTAGATAACAGGGCGGCGCAGGCCGCGATCAGCAGGGAATGTTTCATGGCGGATAAAAAGCGGGGTAAGGCCACCAAAGTTACGCTTTCTTTCCTATATTTGCTTCGCTCCGGCGCTCCAATCGTTTCAAACCCTCTCCAATCGTCTTCCGTCCTCCCAAATCTCTGCCGTTATGTCGTTTCGCTCCCCTTTGCTGCTTATTTTTCTGATTCTGCTGTCGTTTGCCGCCGAGGCCGCCCCGAAATATTGGACGTGGGCCGACTACTCGCCCCGCCGCGATTGGGACCGCTATTTCGCCCAACTGAAAGAGACGGGCGTGGGCGGCGTGATCCTGCAAAGCCAGCCCGAGGGATTCGAACGAGTGGCCCCGCTGGCCGCCCGCCACGGCATTACGCTCTACGCCTGGGTGTGGGTGATGAACAACCGCGCCCTGGCCCCCCAACACCCCGAATGGCTCGACTACAACCGCGCGGGCGAGTCGCTGGCCGAAAAACCGGCCTATGTGAATTACTACAAGTTCCTCTCCCCGGCCATTCCCGAAGCGTGCGACTCGATCGTGGCCCAAATCGAACGGATCGCCCGAATCGACGGCGTGCAGGGAGTAAGCCTGGATTATTGCCGCTACGTGGACCAGATTCTTCCCACGAGCCTGTGGCCCAAGTACGGAATCGTGCAGGATAAGGAGTATGCCGAGTGGGACTACGGCTACCACCCCGCCATGCTGGCCGCCTTCGAAAAGCAGTACGGCTACGATCCGAGTCGGCTGGAAGACCCTTCGCAGGATTCGGTGTGGCTGCAGTTCCGGCTCGACAAGGTAACCGACGTGGCGAATCGGCTGGCCGCCATGGCGCATCGCTACGGAAAAACGATCAGCGCATCGCCTTTTCCGACCCCCGAAATGTCGCGCCGAATGGTGCGTCAGGATTGGGCCGCCTGGAAACTGGACCTGGTGTTCCCGATGATCTACCACGGCTTTTACTACGGCGATCCGGCCTGGATTGCGGGGTGCGTGCGCGACTGCCGGCGCGACAAGCCCGGCACGCCGATCTATTGCGGCCTGTTTGTACCCGATATGTCCCGTTCGGCGGGAGATGGAAAGTATTCGCTGACCGAGTGCTGCACGGCGGCCCTGGAGGCGGGGGCCGAGGGGATTGCCCTGTTCAAATTCGAAAACCTGACGGCTGAGCAGCGGGCCGAACTCAAAACCTTTATCGCCGCCCATCCGTAGTTGCCCGCCCGACAGGAGAAACCCAACAACATGTTATAATTAAGGATACCACCTCCGGCGAATGCGTTGCGGGGCGGGTCAACTAATCGCTTGTGCGAACCACCAGCAGCCCGTCGCGGAGTTCGAAACCGAGCGAAACAGTTTGTTCGTGGGCCTGCGCGGTGAGGGTGGAGCCGTCGCCGGCGATCAGGTGCAGGTCGTGAAGGAAGTCTACCCCCTGCCGTCCCTGCCGTTTGTAGAGCGCCTCTTTGGCGCACCAAACCAACAGGGCCGGATTTTGCGGAAAACAGCCGCCGGCCAGCGCCAGTTCGCCGGGGGTGGCGAAACGGTCGGCAAGGTGGGCGGTGCGCCGGTTGGCAGCCTCGATGTCGAGGCCGCACGGGCGGTCGGATACCAGCAGCCCCAACCACGCCTGGGTGTGCGAAATGGAGATGTGAAGGCCCGCAATGCCGGTTAGAAAAGGACGGCCGTGGGGATCGCGCATCAGCACCACGTCGGGGCCGAACAGTTCGGCGACCAACGCCTGGGCTGCATGGCGCTCCTGCGCTCGTCCGGCGGTTTCGAGGGGGCGAAGGTGCAGCATGGTTACTCCGCCTCGGCCACGTCGGCGCTTTCGACCGTTACTTCGACCTTGGTGATGCGGCGGTTTTCTACCCGCCGGGCCTTGAACTCGATGTTGTCGAAGTTGACGGCGTCGCCCTCTTCGAAAAATTCACCCCTGATCTCAAGCATCAACCCGGCCAGCGTGTCGGCGTCGCCGCGCACGCGGTCGAGCAGGTCGTCGGGCAGTTCCAGCGCGCGCAGGAAATCGCCCAGGTGGACACGCCCTTCGAACAGGTAGCGGCCCTCGCTCAACGGCTCGAAAATCGGCACCTGTTCCGTGTCCGACTCGTCGGCGATCTCACCCACGATCTCTTCGAGGATGTCCTCCAGCGAAACGATCCCCAGCGTGCCTCCGTACTCGTCGACCACCACGGCGAAGTGGATTTTTCGGCCCTGGAAATCTTCCAGCAGGTCGTTGATTTTTTTGTGTTCGGGAACGAAATAGGTGGGGCGCAACAGTTTTTGCCACGCAAAGCCCGCCTGTTCGGTCAGGTGGGGAAGCAGGTCTTTGACGTAAAGTACCCCGCGGATATCGTCCAGGTTTTCGCCGTAGACGGGAATGCGCGAAAATCCCGAGTCGATGACGGTTTGTTTCACCGCTTCGAAGTCGGAGTCGAGGCTCAGGGCCACCACGTCGATGCGGGGTTTCATGATCTGGTCGACTTCGGTTTTGACGAACCGCACAATGCCTGTGAGCATCCGTTTGTCTTCGTCCGAGTCGGTTTCGGTAATTTCGATCGCGTCGGTGAGTTCGCTCATCGACAGGTTGGCCTGTTTCTTCGACAGGGTGCGGGTGATGAAACTCCCGCCCCGCATCAGCACGAACGAGAGGGGGTTGAGGATCCGGCAAACCGTCCGCAGGGGCCGCGCCGCCTTTTTGACCACCGCCAGGGCGTTCGAGGTGGCGAACACCTTGGGCATGATCTCGCCGAAAAGCAGCAGGATGAAGGTAACGATGATGACATTGACCACGAAGTGGAGTACCTGCGCATCGCCGAAGTCGATCAGTTGGTCGAGAATGCCGTTGGCGGCAAGAATGGCCGCAATGTTTACCAGGTTATTGAATATCAACAGGGAAGAGAGAAGTCGGTCTTCGTTTTCGAGCAGCTCCAGCGCGGCGCGGCTCGATTTGCTTTCGGGTTGCTCTTCCAACGCCTTGATATCGCCCGGCGACAGGGAGAAAAACGAGGTCTCGGAGCAGGAGGTGAGGGCTGAACAGATCAGCAGCACCACCAACAACAGCACCATCCCGACCAGATCGGCCGAGAAGGGGAGAAATTGAATGCCCTGGCTGAGAGTCGTCATAACGAGAGGCAAAGGTAGCGATTTTCAGGGATTTGGCCGAACGGCCCGCGGGCCGCACCGCTTGTGCGCCTGCAAAACGGGTTAAGGGGTGGGGCGTACGTCGTCGGTCGAACTGATTTTCAGTTGCAGCCGCCCCTGATAGCTGGTAACGATGCCGGTAAGGTCGACCGCTCCGGCGGGAAGCGTCTGTCCGGCAAACGAGGCGTAGGGCGAGGTGTAGGTGCGGATCGAGGTCGTCCCCGGCGCCGAGTAGGTGCGTTCTCCGCTCCAGGGGGCGCTGCCGCCCTGGGTAAAGCTGCCTCCGGTGAGGGTAACCAACTGCCCGATGCGATCGGCGGTGATTTGGTCGAGCCGCAGGCGGGGCGGGGTTAGTGTCGAAAACCGTCCTGCGCGGACTACGCAGCCTCTTACCAACGGGCTGGAGCCGATGTAGTCGGGCGAGCTGGTTCCGTCCGCCGGCCAACCGACCTGCAACAGGCCGTCGCGCAGGGCCCAGCCCAGCCCGTCGAGCCGGACGATCACCTGCTGTCCGCGCGGATAGGCGCTGTAAATGTCGTAGGTGCCGAGCAGCAGTTCCACGGCCCGTTCGTCCTGTTGCACCACCAGGGTGCGGTAGAAGTTTCCGGCCGAATCGCTGCTGGTTACCACGCCGCTCAGGAGCATCTCCGCCCCGGCGGTGAAGGTGCCTGCGGCGGCCAGTCGGTAAAGGTCTCCGGGGGTGGTGTTGGCGGTCAGATTGGCGTAGGGATTGGGTTCGACGGGATCGAACCGGTTGTAGTCGCAACCGGTCAGCCCCAGCAGAAGCCCCAAAAGCGGGGCGATCAGGCCTCTCCCTCTTCCCATGCCTCTACCGAACGGCCCAGAGTTGTGCCAGCGCCAGGATGGTTTGCGCGGCCTGTTCCATCACTTGGAGCGAGCAGAATTCGTACCGCCCGTGGAAATTGACCCCTCCGGCAAAGAGGTTGGGGCAGGGAAGACCCATGTAAGAGAGGCGGGCGCCGTCGGTGCCGCCCCGGATGGGTTTGATCGCAGGGGTAACGCCTGCCTGCAGCATGGCCTGACGGGCAAGTTCGATCACTTCGGGATGGGGTTCCACCATCTCGCGCATGTTGTAGTACTGGTCTTTGAGCGTAAGGGCGACGGTTCCCGGGCCGTAGGTGCGGTTCAGCGCCCCGGCGGCCTGTTCCATCTGCTGCTTGCGGCGTTCGAAGGCCTCGCGCGAGTGGTCGCGGACGATGTATTCGACTGTGGCGCTGTCCACGTCTCCCTTGATCGAGGTGAGGTGGAAAAAACCCTCGTAGCCTTCGGTCGATTCGGGCCGCTGGCCGGCGGGAAGCAGGGCGTCGAATTCGTGGGCCACGTGCAGGGCGTTGATCATCTTTCCTTTCGCGTAACCCGGGTGGATGTTGCGGCCCTGAATGGCGATTTTCGCTCCGGCGGCGTTGAAGTTTTCGTATTCCAGCTCGCCGACGGCGCTTCCGTCCATGGTGTAAGCAAAGCGGGCGCCGAATTTTTCGACGTTGAAATAGTCCACCCCGCGCCCGATCTCCTCGTCGGGGGTAAAGCCGATGCGGAGGGTTCCGTGCTTGATTTCGGGATGTTGGAGCAGGTATTCCACTGCGGTGAGGATTTCGGCGATCCCTGCCTTGTCGTCGGCTCCTAGCAGGGTGGTGCCGTCGGTGGTGATCAGGGTGTGGCCCGTGTAGTCGGCCAGTTCGGGAAAATCGGCTACCCGCAGCGTTTCGGTACTTCCCAGCGGGATGTCGCCCCCCGCGTAGCGCTCGATCACCTGGGGTTTGACGCCTGCGCCGCTCATGTCGGGCGAGGTGTCGACGTGGGCGATGAACCCGATCACGGGCGCCTGCTCGCACCCCTCCGAGGCCGGAAGCGTGGCGGTTGCGTAACCGTGTTCGTCGATCTCCACGTCGGCCAGTCCCAGTTGGATCATCTCGGCCACCAGGTCGTTCAGCAGCCGGAGCTGCTTGGCGGTCGAGGGATAGGTTTCGCTCGACGGGTCGCTTTGCGTGTCGTAGGCGACGTAGCGCAGAAAACGCTCTAAGAGTTGCTGTTTCATTGTTTTTTCACTTTTAGGCTATCCCAGATAAAGTAGGCGATCAGGCCCAGGTAGGCTCCCACGGCGGCCCATTGCGCCCCGAGGGTGGCGTTCCATTCGGCGGCAAACCAGTCGGCCCCGAAGTAGCGCAGCAGGGCGCTCACCACTCCCATCAGGGCTCCGCCGGCAATGAAGCCCGAGGCGATCAGCGTACCCCGTTCTTTGGCGGCGTCGCTGCCCCGTTTGGCCACCCACCAGCTTACCAGGCCTCCCACCAGCAGCGGGGTGTTCAAATCGAGCGGGATGAACATCCCCAGCGCAAAGGCCAGTGCCGGAACGCCGATCATGGTCAGGATCAGGGCCAACGCGGCTCCGGCTGCGTAAAGCATCCAGGGGGTGGCTCCTCCCTCCATCAGGGGTTTGATGACGGCGGCCATGGCGTTGGCCTGAGGGGCCACCAATGCGCCGTCGCCCACAAAACCGTAGGTCTTGTTCAACAAAATCATCACTCCGCCAACGGTGGCCGCCGACACCACGGTGCCGAGGAATTTCCACCCCTCCTGCTTGGCGGGCGAGGTGCCGAGCCAGTATCCGATCTTGAGGTCGGTGATGAATCCGCCGGCCATTGCCAGCGCCGTGCAAACCACTCCGCCGATAATCATCGCGGCCACCATGCCCTGTGTGCCGTTCAGTCCCACGCCCACCAGGATCAGCGAGCTGATGATCAGGGTCATCAGGGTCATGCCCGATACGGGATTGGTACCCACGATGGCGATGGCGTTGGCGGCGACGGTGGTGAACAGGAAAGCGATCACGAACACAATGGCGATGCCCACCAGGGCCAATCCGAGGTTGTGAACAACGCCCAGCGTAAAGAAGATAAACAGGGCGACGAGGGTTACCAGCAACCCGCCCACGATGATCTTCATTGACAGGTCGCGTTGGGTGCGGGCGGTGTCGTTCGTCTCCCCTTTCTTTCCCGTGAGCTCCTTGGCTGCCAGTCCTACGGCGTTTTTGATGATGCCGGACGAGCGGATGATGCCGACCACCCCGGCCATGGCGATGCCGCCGATGCCGATGTGGCGGGCGTAGTGGCGGAATATCTCTTCGGGACTCATCTGGCTCAGCAGGGTGGTGATCCCCTCGCCCACGGCGACGGTTTGCCCGTCGGCAAAGTAACTGATGAAGGGAATCAACACGAACCAGACGGTGAACGATCCGGCGCAAATGATGGCGGCGTATTTCAACCCCACGATGTAGCCCAGCCCGAGTACGGCCGCGCCGGTGTTGATCTTAAAGACTACCTTGAACTTGTCGGCCAGCAGGGTCCCCCACTCGGCAATGCGGGTCGAGATGCTTTCGGTCCACCACCCGAAGGTGCTGACGATGAAATCGTAAAGCCCGCCGATCAGTCCGCTTACGGCCAGCAGTTTGGCCTGATTCCCTTTCTTCTCGCCGCTCACCAGCACTTCGGTGGTGGCGGTGGCTTCGGGGAAGGGGTATTTGCCGTGCATCTCCTTGACGAAGTATTTGCGGAACGGGATCAGGAACAGGATCCCCAGCACGCCGCCGAACAGCGAGGCGAGAAACACCTGGTAAAAAGCGGCGTCCAACCCCAGGATGTACAGGGCCGGCAGGGTGAAGATGGCTCCGGCGACAATAACGCCCGAACTGGCCCCGATGGACTGGATGATGACGTTCTGTCCCAGCATCCCTTTTTTGCCCAACATCCCGCCGATGCCGACGGCGATGATGGCGATGGGGATGGCGGCTTCGAACACTTGCCCCACGCGCAGGCCGAGGTAGGCGGCGGCGGCCGAAAAGATCACGGCCATCAGGATGCCCATGCTCACCGAATAGAAGGTTACCTCGCGGGGCTTGCTTTTCGCGGGCATCACGGGTTGGTACTCTTCGCCGGGGTGTAGTTCGCGGTAGGCGTTTTCGGGCAGGCCTTCCGTTTGTTCGGAGTGTTGTTGGGGGTCTTGCGTCATGAGGGATGGGATTTGTTGAATGCGATTGGACGTGTTGTTGCCTGATGGCGGGAAAAAACGCCGACGAAAGGGGGTTCGTCGGCGTACAGGTTCGGGGGTTGTGCGTTATTTGATTCCGCGGATGCGTTTTTCCCACTCCCACGCGCTTCGGAGGGTTTCGGAAAGCGGGCGTTCGGCCTTCCAGCGCAACTCCTGGTTGGCGAGGGTGGTGTCGGCCCAGATTTTTTCGACGTCGCCCGAGCGGCGGGGGGCAATTTTGTAGTTGACTTTGACTTTGTTGATGCGTTCAAACTCGCGGAGCAGTTCCAGCACCGAAACGGGAACGCCGGTCCCGATGTTGAACACTTCGTAGGGGGCTTTCGAGTAACCGCTGATCATGCGGTGTACGGCGGCCACGTGGGCCCGCGCCAGGTCGACCACGTCGATGTAGTCGCGCTGGGCCGATCCGTCGGGGGTGTTGTAGTCGCCTCCGAACACGCTCAGGCAGTCCCGAACTCCGGCCGCTGTCTGGGTGATGAAAGGAACCAGGTTGTTGGGTACTCCTTTGGGCAATTCGCCGATCAGGGCCGAGCTGTGCGCGCCGATGGGGTTGAAGTAACGCAGGGCGATAGCGCTGAGCGAGGGGATCGAACGGGTGCAGTCTTCGATGATCTGCTCGCTGAATTGTTTGGTGATCCCGTACGGGGAGCTGCTCTTGTGCTGCGGGGTTTTTTCGGTGGCCGGCAATTCGCGGGGGGTTCCATACACGGTGGCCGACGAGGAGAAAACCAGGTTCTCAACGGCGTTGTTCTTCATCAATTCAATGATGGTGATCAACGATTCGAGGTTGTTCCGGTAGTACTTCAACGGTTGCTTTACCGATTCGCCGACGGCTTTGAAAGCGGCGAAGTGGATCACGGAATTGAAGGGATATTTCCGGTAAACGCGCTCCAGGGCATCTAAATCGCAACAGTCGATCTGTTCGAAGGGAACGGGTCGACCGATGATTTGTTGAACGCCATCGATGGCTAAAAATTCGGAATTTGACAGGTTGTCGGCAATCACAACGTTGTAACCGGCTTGGATGAGCTCAACGGTGGTGTGTGTGCCGATGTAACCCGCCCCTCCGGCTACCAATACAGTTTTCTCTCTGGTAATCATCTTACTGATGTATGTTTGGGGTGGTGGATTTTATGTTTGTATTGGAGTCTGGTGTCAGTATGTCGGGGTCCTTCGAGGCGATCTCGATTTCGGACAGGTCTTTTCCCTCACGGTTGATGTAACGGTTCATGGCCAGGTTGATGCCCACGCCGACGGCAATGTCCACCACTACAATGATGTTGATGTTCCATTCGAACAACTTAGCCATCAGCACGTTTAACAGCGCGTAAAACACCTGCATGGTCAGCAGGATGCCGGTGCTTTGCAGGTGGCTCCGGTGCATCCGCAGAAGTTTGTGGTGGATGTGGGTTTTGTCGGGATAGAAAGGCGATTTGCCTCGGTTGAGGCGGCCGACAAAGACACGGAAAGTGTCAAAAATGGGGAGGAAAATCAACCCGATGAACAGGGGCATGTTGAGTCCGGTGTCGATGTACGGAGGGGCAAAGTCCTTGGCGTTGATGAATATAAGGCCGAGGTAGGTAATGAGCAGTCCCAGCGTGAGCGACCCCGTATCGCCCATGAATATTTTCAATCGCGTGCCGAGTACGTTGTACTGGAAGAAAGCCAGCAACACCCCCACCATGCTGAACGAAAACATGGCGTACACATAAAGTTCCGCCCACATGAACCAGGCACCCAGCGTGGTCAACAGAATGAGGCTCAGTCCGGAGCAAAGCCCGTCCACCCCGTCGATCAGGTTGAATGCGTTGATGATCAGCACGGAGAAACCTACCGTTAGCGGAACGTCGATCCAAAAAGGAAGCTCATGTACGCCCAGAAAACCGTTGAAATTGCCAATGGTAACCCCGGCAAATACCAGCATGGACGACGCCAAAACTTGTGTCGCCAGTTTTGTTTTATAACTTGCCCCGATCAGGTCGTCGGCCAATCCGATCCCGTACAGGAGCAGCATCCCCGAAATGACGAATAAAAACTGCACCAGCAATTCCCCTTGCAGGTCGAGAACGATCGAATACCCCGCGTAGTAGCGCAAGCCCAATACAAAGGCGAACGAAAACAGGGTGGCGGGGAAAAAGGTCAATCCGCCCAACCGCGGAATGCTCCCCGTGTGTACTTTCCGGGAGTCCAGCGAATCGAACAAACGCTTGGCCTTCGAGAAGACCACAATGCGAGGGATGGTCATCAATCCGACGGTAAGCGAGATGATAAACGTCAAAAAGACAAATAGCAAATAGACCATAGAGTTCAATTGCTTGGGTTGGTTCCCGCAAAAGTAGGAAAAAAATTGAAACAACAGGACACTTACAACCCGACGAAATGACTATTTTTGCACTTCGGAATCTGAAAGTTACATACAAGGCAACCATTATGACGGAAAACCACGAACTCAGCGAACAGGAACAACTTAGAAGAAGCTCGATGCTACAACTGCGCCAAATGGGGATCGAACCCTATCCGGCCGCCGAGTATGTGGTAACGGCGACGGCGGCGCAAATTGCCGCAGGGTACGACATGGAATCCAAAAATGCCGAGGGGGAGCCTCTTCCCGATCCGAAATACGGGGCCGTAACCCTTGCCGGCCGCATCATGGCGCGCCGCATCATGGGAAGCGCCGCTTTCTTCGGGTTGCAGGATGCCACCGGCCGGATCCAGGTCTACATCAAGCGCGACGACGTGGGCGAGGAGGTTTACAACGCCTTCAAAAAACTGCTCGACATCGGCGATATTGTCGGGGTCGAGGGCTTTGCCTTTATCACCAAGATGGGCGAGCTGTCGGTACACTGCCGTGCGCTCACCGTGCTGTCGAAGTCGCTGCGTCCGCTGCCTGTGGTAAAGGAGAAGGACGGCCAGCTTTTCGACGCTTTCAGCGATCCCGAGCAGCGGTACCGCCAGCGTTATGTCGACCTGATTGTCAATCCGCAGGTGAAGGATACGTTCCTGAAACGCTCGAAAATTATCGCCACCATGCGGCGTTTCTTTGACGAGCGCGGCTATGTCGAGGTGGAGACTCCCATCCTGCAACCCATTCCCGGGGGGGCCGCCGCGCGACCGTTCATCACGCACCACAACACGCTCGATATGCCGCTCTACCTGCGGGTGGCGAATGAATTGTACCTCAAGCGTTTGATCGTCGGCGGGTTCGACGGCGTGTACGAATTCGCCAAGGACTTCCGCAACGAGGGGATGGACCGCACCCACAACCCCGAGTTCACGGTCATGGAAATATACATCGCCTACAAGGACTATGTGTGGATGATGAACTTCACCGAGCAGATGATCGAGACGGTCGCCCTGGCCCTCCACGGAAAGACCCGACTGACGGTGGGCGACCGGGAGATCGATTTCAAGGCGCCGTTCCGCCGCTTGTCGATGACCGAGGCCATCCGCGAAAAGACCGGATTTGACATCACGGGCAAGACCGAACAGGAGCTTCGCGCGGCCTGCGCCTCGATGGGGATCGAAACCGACTCGACGATGGGGACGGGCAAGCTGATCGACGCCATTTTCGGCGAGAAGTGCGAGGCCGACCTGATCCAGCCCACTTTCATCACCGACTATCCCATCGAAATGTCCCCCCTGTGCAAGCGCCACCGCACCAATCCGGAGCTGACCGAACGGTTCGAGCTGTTCGTGAACGGCAAGGAGCTTTGTAACGCTTACTCGGAGCTGAACGACCCCGTCGATCAACTGGAACGTTTCCAGGAGCAGTTGAAGCTCTCGGAAAAGGGCGACGACGAGGCGATGTTCATCGACATGGACTTTGTCCGCGCCCTGGAATACGGCATGCCCACCTGTTCGGGCATGGGGATCGGGATCGACCGCCTGACGATGTTTATGACCAACCAGTCGTCGATTCAGGACGTGCTGTTCTTCCCGCAGATGCGGCCCGAAAAGCGCCCTGTGCACGACGGCCCCGAGGCCTACGCGGCTCTCGGCGTTCCGGAGCAGTGGATCCCCGTGCTGCAAAAAATGGGTTTTTCGACCGCCGCCGCCCTCAAAGGGCAACCGGCCGGCAAGCTCTTCAACGACCTGTGCGGCTACAACAAAAAGAACAAGCTGGGCCTGACCGCTCCCTCGCCCGATTTGGTGAAGAGCTGGGTGGAATAGTTCTCCGTTGTCCGATTCCGCCGGATTGATTTCGATCCCCATCTTCTGAACAGGAGGTGGGGATTTTCTTGTTTTTCGTCAAATAAAAAGGGAGGCGCATTAAGCGCCCCCTTGGAATTGCAACGATCTCCGTTAGGGCATCGGGACTTCGCTGCCGTCCCAGATGTTTCGGTCTTTGACGTTCAACTCGGCTTTGGTGTAGAGGCGTTCGTGGTACTTTTTCTCGCCTGTTTTTTGGAAATGGCCGTCCGAAGTGATCTGGTACGTGGTGTCGATGCGCTGGGCGGTGATGGTGGCGGGCGCCTCGATGAATATGATCGAGGTCGGATTGGTAACTTTCAAGTGATAGACCGTAACCTTCATGTTTTGGTCAACCCGGCATTGCTTGACATATAGCCACGTGTTGTAACTTTCGCCGACAACCCCGGCCTCCAGTTGGTCGATAAAAGCGCCCGAGGGGGTATAGGTGGCCAATACGGTACGGGACGGGGCAAAGTAGCTAATATTTATCGGGATCAGGTAATAATTCCCGCTTTGCGGCTGCATTTTCAACGCGGCGGACATTTCGTTCTCAACAGGATACTTGATGGTGCATTGCAGGTCTTCCCAAACGAATTCCTCGATATACTGCTCCGTTTGAATGCTAAAGTTTTTTGTCGGCTGGGATTGCGGTACGCGGCCTAACAGGTACGGGTAGTTTGCCTGGTTGTAGGTGGGCCACACGCCGGTGATTAAATCTTGAGGTACTTGGGTGAACCCCGATGCGGATGCTAAACCACACAGCAGGGCGAAAAAAAATCGTTTCATGGTTGTTGTTTTCATGGGTTGTTCGTCTTGTTTTGGTTATTGCCTGGGCGGTTGGGGGCCGGAGAACCTTATACCATGAACTACAAAAGTGCTTACGGGAAGGGACTAACATCCCTTCCCGTAAACAAGCGATCAATACTCAACGATAGATATTGATCCCGTCGCCCAGACTAATCTTCAACCGGCTGAGCCAGGCCCTGATCTCGGGAGTCATGGGAACGATCACAAGGGGACCGACCCCGAACACACGATACCCCTCTTCGTGGGAAATCCCCCCTCCCCCGGAACCGTTGGTATGGGGGGGGGTTACCGAAATTTCACAGAGGATGAAGGGTTTTTCGTGCAGCTCTTTGTATTGGTACCCGGCCGGGTCCTCAAAAATAAAGTCGATAGCAGCCACACCAAAAGATCCTCGGTACCTGACCCCTTTCACCGAAAGTTCCAGCCGATCCAGGAATGCGCTGACCGGATAGCCTCCGAAATAATCGGGACCTGGAACAAAATTCTTTTTCAGGTAGGCAAGCGTGTCGTTTTGGAAGGTCGACCAGGGTGTGTATACATAATCGCTCCGCTGGGCTGTTGCCGAAAAGCTGCTCACGAACAAGGCCATACTGGCCATCAGGGTTATCAATGTTATTTTCATGGTTATTTGCAGTTTTGAAGTTGGATTTGTTCTCCAGCAACAGAAAGGGGGGCGCTTTATGCGCCCTCCCTAAAATTGCAACGATCTCCGTTAGGGTAACGGGACTTCGCTGCCGTCCCAGATGTTCCGGTCTTTGACGTTCAACTCGGCTTTGGTGTAGAGGCGTTCGTGGTACTTTTTTTCGCCGATCTTTTGGAAATGACCGTCCGAAGTGATCTGGTACGTGGTATCAATGCGCTGGGCGGTGATAGTGGCGGGTAGTGTCCCAAAAACATCGATCGAGTTCGAGTTAGTAACCCTCAAATGGTAGATCGTAACCTTCATGTTTTGATCCACCCGGCACTGCTTGGTATACAGCCAATGATCATACCCTTCGCAAACCACTCCGGCCTCCAGTTGGTCGATAAAAGCGCCCGAGGGGGTATAGGTGGCCAATACGATACGAGATGTCACGTAGTCACCAACGTTTACCGGGATCAGGTAATAAGCTCCGCTCTGCGGTTGCATTTTCAAAGCGGCTGACATTTCGTTCTCAACAGGATGCTTGATGGTGCCTTGCAAGTCTCGCCAAAAGAACGCCTCGATGTGCTTCTCTGTTTGAATGCCGATGTCTTTTGTCGGTTGGGATTGCGGTACACGACCTAACAGGTACGGGTAGTTTGCCTGGTTGTAGGTGGGCCACCAGTTGGTGATTAAGTTTTGGGGTACCTGGGTGAACCCCGATACGGACGCCAAAGCGCAAAGCAGGGCGAAGAAAAATCGTTTCATGGTTGTTGTTTTCATGGGTTGTTCGTCTTGTTTTTTTATTGCCTGGGCGGCTGGGGGCCGGAAAACTCGGGAGTGGAGCCGTCGTTGGGCCGAACTTGTGTCATTTCATAGCGACGACCGTTGTACGTACTCGGGTCTCCCAAACTCGGGCCGTTCGGGTCGTAATAGAGCCGGTTGTCATTGGTGTTAAATCCGGCCGCCTCTCGCTTTGTTCCTGTTTCGATGTAGGTAAAGTACAAACTATTCCCGTCGTATGCAAATCCGGTAACCACAACGAAGTGGTCGGTCGCACCCTCGTTGATGGTTTGGCCTAATCTATGGTTAACGCCCACCATCAAGGGGTTGCCGTTGTTGAGGTGGGTGATCATGGTGTTCACCGCAGATACGTACGCGCCCTGCGGATTGTTCCCGTAATACCCCAATTCCCGCACTCCGTTCGTAGTGCGTTCCTGCCTTAGCTGGATTACCTTCTCTTTGTTACCGATGTTGGTCTTGCCGAATTTTTGCTTCATTATCTCTTCGGCTGTTTTGAAACAGTCCCCATATAGACCATAGGGGATAAAACGGTTAGCGGTGGCAAGTTCTTTTGGGTATGCCGCTATGATGCCGGGTATGCTGGGTATGGAGAGTCCTCCCCCGCTGCCACCGCCGTTATCGCCGCCTCCGTACCCGGGTCTATTGGGGTCGTCGTCATCATCGGCATCGGGCAATCTGGGGGGATCGCGGTGCGTTG
>JAVBPJ010000005.1:0-29410 GCA_031549665.1 Rikenellaceae bacterium | reverse complement strand
GCCGCTCTCCCCCCCCCCCCACCCCAACCTGGGGGGGGTGGGTTGGGTTCCCCGGGGCGTGGGGGGGGGGGGGGGGGGGGGGGGGGGGCCGAAAAAGAGGGGTTCCGGGCGCTGGCAGAGACTCGTTTCGGCGGTGCGGAGGGTGGGTGCGGTCGCTGCGGTTTAAAACGACCCCCAATTTTCGCGGTCGAGGCTGCGGTACTGGATCGCTTCGGCCAGGTGGTCGAGCCCGATGTTGTCGGCCCCGGCCAGATCGGCGATGGTGCGCGATACTTTCAGGATCCGGTCGTAGGCGCGGCCCGAAAGTCCCAGGTTGCTCATCGCACTTTTGAGCAGGTCGATGCTTTCGCCGTCCAACTGGCAGTGGCGTTCCATTTGGTCGGGGGTCATCATCGCGTTGCAGGATACGGGGCTGTTTTCGGCCTCGAAACGGCGGACTTGGCGTTCGCGGGCGGCGATCACGCGGGCGCGGATGTCGCGGCTGCTCTCGCCTTCGCGTTTGCGGGTGATGCTCTCGATGGCCACGGGCACCACTTCGATGTGAAGGTCGATCCGATCCATCAGCGGGCCGGAGATTTTGTTCTTGTACCGCTCCTGCGCGCCGGGGGTACAGGTGCATACTTTGTCGGGGTGGCTCCGGTAGCCGCAGGGACAGGGGTTCATGGCGGCGATGAGCATGAAGTTGGCGGGGTACTGGATCGAATAGGTGGCCCGCGCGATCACAATGCGTTTCTCTTCCAGCGGCTGGCGCAGCACTTCCAGCACGCGACGGTTGAACTCGGGGAGCTCGTCCAGAAAAAGGATGCCGTTGTGGGCCAGCGATATTTCGCCGGGCTGGGGGGGGACGCTTCCGCCTACCAGCGCCACGTCCGACACGATGTGGTGGGGGGCGCGGAAGGGGCGGGCTGTGAGCAGCCCGCCGGCATTGCCGATCTTTCCGGCGACGGAGTGGATTTTGGTGGCCTCCAGCGCTTCGTTCAGGGTCATGGGCGGAGTGATGGTGGGCATGCGTTTGGCCAGCATGCTCTTTCCCGAACCCGGAGGGCCGATCATCAGTACGTTGTGTCCGCCGGCGGCGGCGATCTCCAAGGCGCGTTTCACGTCGTTCTGCCCCTTGACGTCGCGGAAGTCGATCTCGAAACGGTCGATCCCCGCAAAATAGTCCTCGCGGGTGTTGAGCCGGACGGGTTCGACGGTGGGCGCTCCGTTCAGGATTTCGATGGCCTGGGTGAGGGTCTCGATGCCGTATACGTCGATGTCCTGCACCACGGCGGCTTCGCGGGCGTTCTCCAGCGGAAGGATGACGCCTCGGAAACCCTCCTTGCGAGCCTGAATGGCAATGGGCAGCGCGCCTTTCACGGGGGCTACCTTGCCGTCCAGCGACAGTTCGCCGATCAGGATGTAGTGATCCAGCCGGTCGATTTCGACCTGCTTCGACGCGGCCAGGATGCCGACGGCGATGGGCAGGTCGTAGTGCGACCCGATTTTCCGCAGGTCGGCCGGAGCCATGTTCACCAGGATGTTGAATCCGGGCATCCGGTAGCCGGTGTTGGCAAAGGCGGCCGTTACGCGTTGCTGGCTTTCGCGCACGCTGTTGTCGGGCAGTCCCACCACCAAAAAGCGGATGCCGGGCGAGAGGTTTACCTCGACGGTGATGGTGCGGGCATCGATCCCGTCCACCGTGCTGCTGTATGTTTTGACAAGCATGCGCGGGCCGGTCTACCTTGGATTGACGTTCTCGACTCCTCCGGCGGTCGACCGCTTGATGTTGATCAGTTCGGGATCACCCTGGAAAAAGACGCTGCCCCCCAGGGTGGCTCTCGAATCGAGGGTCTCGACCACGCCGAGCTGGATCTCGCCCTTTTCGGCGGCCGAGGCCTTGGCGTAGCGCGACGTAACGCCCAAACATTCGATGACTGCCCCCAGGCGGGCGTAGTAGTCGGCGTAGGTGGAGATTCCGGTGGCCCGGATCCGGTTTTTGCCGCCGCTGGCGCGCAGCACCAATTCGTCGGTTTGTACCATCAGCGACAGGTCGTTTTTCGAGATTTCGGCCTCGACCAGCAGGCTGGAGGCAACGATGGGGCCTGCGCAGGTGAGGGTGGCTCCGGCGCTTTTGATGTGGTCGATGGCGCGGTAGAACAGTTTTACCTCGGCAAAGGCGCGCTTTTTACCGACGATTTTGCTTGCGGATATGCGTAGCGTTTGGTTTTCGACCGTCCAGCGGACGTTCTCGGGTTTCATGTCCCACAGCACCAGCTGCAGGCGGTTTTCGTCGGAGGGGATCAGCTCTACCCGCAGCGGGCCGACCAGTTCGATCGACCGGAACGATCCCAAAGTCTCGGAATCGAGTACTTGTTGCGCGTGGGTAAGGGTGGGGAGCAGCGCTCCGAAAAGGGTCAGCAGGGCGAGGCGAAACGACATGGGGGCGAATTTTAGCCCAAATGTACGTCTTTTTGTCGAACGGAAAAAGCCCCTGCCGAAAATGGGCAAGGGCTTTTGGTGTCCCGCAAAACGGGGGCGGGGAATGCGTGGCGTTAGTCGCCGAAGCTGATGCCGCAACCGCGCGCCGTACGTACGATATCGCTTTCGGGATCGACGTAGTGGGTGCGGCCGATGGCCTCTTCGAACGGAACGGCGATGATGTCGGGGTGGCGGTAGGATACCATGTGGCCGAACTTTCCTTCGAGCATGTACTCGAAGGCTTTTACGCCGAACTGGGTGGCCAGTACGCGGTCGTAGGCGATGGGTACCCCTCCGCGCTGGATGTGTCCGAGAACGGTTTCACGAATATCGGGTTGGAAGCCGGCGGCCTTGAGCTGGCGGCTCAGGTCGTAGGCCACCCCGCCCAAACGCACGTTTTCGTAGCCGATTTCGGTGGCGATGGCGGCGTGAACGGTGCCGTCTTTGGGTTTGGCTCCTTCGGCCATGACAATGATGGCCGATCCGCGGTTGTTGCCGCGATAGCGTTTATGGAGCTTTTCCATCACTTTTTCGAGGTCGTAGGGAATCTCGGGGATCAGGCAGACGTCGGCGCCGCCGGCGATGGCGGCGTGCAGGGCGATCCAACCGGTGTCGCGGCCCATCACTTCGAGGATGAAGGTACGGTTGTGCGACGCTGCGGTGGTAACCAGCTTGTCAACGGCGTCGGTGGCGATCTGTACGGCGGTTTGGAAACCGAACGTGAAGTCGGTGGCCGAAAGGTCGTTGTCGATAGTTTTGGGTACTCCTACAATGTCGAGTCCCTGATTTTGAAGTTGTTGCGAAATGCGTTGCGACCCGTCGCCGCCGATGCTGATCACGGCGTCAACGCCCATGTACTGGAGCTTGCGGATCATTTCGTCCGAACGGTCGACGTATTCCCACTGGCCGGTGTGTTTGTTGTGAATGGGCCAGGCAAAGGGGCCTCCTTTGTTGGTGGTTTCAATAATGGTACCGCCGCGGTAGTGGATTCCGGCCACGGCCGCTTCGTCAAGAACTTTCACTTCGGTGGGTTCCCACAGGATCCCGTTGTAGGCCTGGATACTTCCCAGTACTTCCCAGTCGCCTTCTTGGGCGGCGCGTTTAACAACGCCGCGGATTACTGCATTCAACCCGGGGCAGTCCCCGCCGCTGGTTGCAACTAAAACTCGTTTCATCGTTTTTTGTCTCTTCTTTACAAGGTCTTAAACAAGCCGCAAAGGTAAGGATTTATTTGGATGTTGAACAGGGGGAGCGCAACAAAAAACCATACCCCCCGATTCCCCGAACGGGGAGTGCGGCCCGTGGGGATGGATTGGCCGGGATCAGCAACCGAATAGCTTGTGTACTTCGGCCGCGTCGTCGGCGTTGTGGCACAGGATAATCAGCCGATCGCCCTGCGCCAGTTGGGTGGATCCCGTAACAACGATGTTGGTCCCTTCCCGCCGCAGGATCGATATGCGGGCTCCGTCCGGGAAAGGGATCTCAGCCACGGGCCGGTCGAGCCACTCGTTGTCTTCCCTTACTTCGATCTCGATCAGGTGGTCGAAGTCGGCCGGATCGAGTTCGGGCCGTTTGCCAAAAGGCTTGTCGAGGGGTTGCGATACTTTTAGCCATTTGGCTACCAGCGGTATGGTTGTTCCCTGAATCAGGATGGAACTGAGCGAGATGAAAAAGACGATGTTGAAGATGAATCCGGCCTTTTCAATGCCTGCGATCAACGGGTAGGTGGCAAATACGATGGGAACGGCTCCGCGCAGGCCCACCCACGACACGAACCAGCGGTCGCGCATGGGCATTTTGAACGGGAGCAGGGCCAAAAACACGCTGACGGGCCGGGCGGCCACGATCAAAAAGAGCGAGATGAGCAGTCCGGTTCCGACCACCGGTAAAATCTGGCTGGGAGCCACCAGCAGCCCCAGGGTAAGGAACAGGATGATCTGCATCAGCCAGGCGAATCCGTCGAAAACGTTCAGGTTGGCGGCCCGATGGGGCATTTTGTGATTCCCCAGCCAAAGCGCGGCGATGTAAACGGCCAAAAATCCGTTGCCGCCTATGCGGTCGGTGGCGGCGAAGGTGAAGAACATCAGGGCGATGATCATCACGGGGTAGAGGCCCACGTAGCCGAGTTTCACTTTGTTCACCACCCGGGTCATCAGCATGCCGAAGAGGATGCCGAGTCCGACCCCCAGGATCATTTGGGCCAGGAATTTCAGAACGGCGATCCCGATCGGGGCGTCGGGCTGCTGCACCAGGCCCAGGAAGAGGATGGTGAGCAGGTAGGCCATCGGGTCGTTGCTCCCGCTCTCGAATTCGAGCATCGGCCTGAGGTTGTTCTTGAGCGACAAACTTTTCGAACGCAGGATCGAGAACACGGCGGCCGCGTCGGTCGAGGAGACGATCGACCCGAGCAGCAACCCCTCGAAAAGCGTGCAATCGGTGATTTGCCAAATGAAAATACCGCCGATAAAAGCGGTGAAAAGCACCCCGAGGGTCGACAGGGCGATCCCTTGCCGAAGCACGGGACGAACCTCTTTCCATTGGGTGTCCAACCCCCCGGAGAAGAGGATGAAGTTCAGGGCGATCACCCCGACAAACTGGGCGGTCGAGGGGCTGTTGAAATGGATTTTCAACAGGCCGTCCTCGCCGGCCAGCATGCCCACCGCCAAAAAGAGGATCAGCGTGGGGATGCCGAAACGGTATGCGCTCTGTCCGGCAATGATGCTGGCAAAAAGCAGGCACGATCCGATCAGGATGATGTTTTCGGGGGTGAGGTGCATGGGCGGCGAGACGAAAAATCAGACCTACGCAAGGTAGCGAAAAAGGCGCAAAATCCCAAATTTTCCGGCGGAAAAGGGCGGGAAAATGGAAAAATCGGAGGATGTTGTGAACGCCCGTTAGGGCTTCTTGGCGGGCAAACGCAGCACGGAGGCCAGCACGATCAGGGCGATGGCGAAACCGAAAAGGGTTACCAGCAGTCGCTCTTGTTGTTGGCGGTATTGGGCGATTGTCAGGGCCTCGGGGTCTCCCTTCTCCCATGCGGGCAGGTGGGGGATCGGCCATTTGCCGAGGATGGTTCCGTCGCGCAGAAGCAGCGCTCCGCCGACGGCGTGTTGGATCAGGGTGCGCAGCGCCGAGGGATCGCCGCTCAGCGGTTCGATCCCCTCCTCTAAAGGAGGAAGGGCCGAGGCGCTCAGGGCAACGACCTGTCCGCCCTGTTGCCGGATGAAGGCGCCAAAGCGGTTGATTTTCCCGATCTCCTCTGCGTTCAATGCGTTGCCGTTCACCACCACAAGCAGCGTGTAGCCCGGTGCGGACAGTACCTCCCGGCTGCGGTCGCCCTGCCCGTCGAACATGGGAATGCTCGGGAGTGCGGCCTTTTTCGAGGCCCCTTCGATGCGGGTGTCGACATAGGCCCAACGGGTGGTGTCGTACCAGGTGGTGTCTTCCAGGGCGAATTGGCGCAGTTGGCCGTTTTGTTTGTCGCGGTAGATGAGTGTGGTGCGCAGGTTTTCGTTCTGTTCGCGCATCGCCTCGGGAATGTTGACCCCGATTTTGAACGGAGTGGGGTCGATCGGGGGCAGGAAGGCGCGCGAGTAGAGGCTCAGCCCGAAACTCAACGGAACGATCACCGCGTAGGTAACGGCTGTGCGAAGCGGCGGCGGGTTGAGGGTCTGTTGCTTGTTGCGCCCCAGGAACAGGGCGATGGCAAAGGGGTAAAAAGCGAGGTTTTTAAAGAACGTGGCCCAGTTGGTCAGGTGGATCAGGTCGCCGAAGCAGCCGCAGTCGCTTACCGGTTTGGCGATGGCGAGCCACAGGGTGAGCAACGTGAAGAAACTCATGGACACAAAGGCGATCCAGGCGCTCAACCGGCGCGAAACGCCGGTCAGCAGCATCAATCCCACCAGCATTTCGACCGAGGGGAGCAGTACCGATCCCAGGTCGCTCAGGGGTTTCAAAAAATCGAGACCCAACGCGCCGAAGTATTCGCCGAGTTTGACCGAAAGGCCGAACGGGTCGATCGCTTTCGAGGCGCCCGAAAGAATGAACAGCGCCGCCAGGTGGTAGCGGGCTACGGGAACGAAACGTCCGCCGAGGTAGCGGATTACGCTATGAAAGGTGGGCGATGGCATGGCGGATTTTTTCAAAAATAGCTTCGGGGGCGAGCATCCGGCCCTCGGGGTCGGAGCAGTCAATTACCTGAAAATCGGGGCGGTCGGCGCAACCGATGTAGACCTCACGCACGCGGCGTTGCAGGTCGATCGAGGCTTCGTGGATGTCCTGCTTCCCTTGCAGGTAGCCGCGGTCGTCGCCCTGCCGCTCTTCGGCGAGCTTTTGGGCGGTGAAGGCGAAGGGAACGTCCAAAAAGAGCGACAGGTCGGGCTGTGGAATCCGGTGGTGGCCGTATTCCAGCGCAAGGATCCACTCCTTGAGCGCCGCGCGTTGCGGTTGGTCGTCGATCTTTGCGCACTGGTAGGCGATGTTCGACCACACGTAGCGGTCTACAATCACCACGTCGCCGCGGTCGATCCAGCCACGGATGGCGGCCGCCGCCTCGGCGCGGTCGCCGGCGTAGATCAGGGCCACCAGGTAGGGGTCCACCTGATCGATCGCACCCAGTTCGCCCCGCAGGAAACGGGCGATCAGCTCGCCGTAAACGGGCGCGTCGAAACGCGGAAAATGGAGGTAACGAACCTGTTTTCCGGCGGCTTCAAATTGTTTGCGGAGCAGGTTTACCTGGGTCGATTTGCCGGCCCCGTCCAGGCCTTCGAGTACGATGAACATAGCAAGTGGTGGGTTTAACGCAGCATGTGTACGGCCCGTTGGATGGCTGCAATGGCCTGGTCGATCTCCTGGGCGGTGTTGTAAAGCCCGATGCTGAGCCGGGCCGACGCGGTGATTCCGTAGTGGGCCAGGGCGGGTTCGGCGCAATGGGTTCCGCTGCGGATGGCCACGCCGAGCTTGTCGATGATTTGGGCAATGTCGGCCGGATGCACCCCCTCGACCGAAAACGAGACGATGGGGGCCTTGCCGGGGGTGGTTCCGTAGATGGTTGCTCCGTCGATATTGTTGATCAATCCCTCGGTAATACGACGGAGCAGGGCCTGTTCGTGGCGGTGGATTTCGTCCCAGTCAAAGCCCTGCAGGTAGTCGATCGCCGTCCCCAGGGCGATGGCTTCGATGTAGGGCGTGGTGCCTGCCTCGAATTTAAAGGGGGGTACCTGATAGGTGGTTCCCTGCGGCAGCCGAACGGTGTCGATCATGTAGCCGCCGCCCATGTAGGGGGGCATCCGGTCGAGCCATTTTTCTTTGCCGTACAGGACGCCGATGCCGGTGGGGCCGTAGAGTTTGTGCCCCGAAAAGAGGTAAAAGTCGCAGTCGAGTTGTTGCACGTCGACCCGTCCGTGGACAATGCCCTGGCACCCGTCCACCAGCACGGGAACGTTATGGGCGTGGGCGGTGCGGATGATTTCCGAAAGGTCGGGGCAGCTTCCCAACACGTTCGAACATTGGGTAACGGCAACGATGCGGGTGCGCTTGTCGATCAGGCCCGGCAGCAGTTCGGTTTGGAGCCGTCCGTGGTCGTCAAAGGGGATCACGCGCACCTCGGCCCCTTTGCGCAGGGCGGCCATTTGCCAGGGGACGATGTTGGCGTGGTGTTCCATCTCGCTGATTACGAGGTTGTCTCCGGCTTTCAGGAAGGCTTCTCCGAACGAAAAGGCCACCAGGTTGATGGAGGCGGTCGATCCGCTGGTGAAGATCACTTCGCTGCTTTTTTCGGCGCCGATAAAGGCGCGTATCTGTTCCCGGGAGGCTTCGTAGCGGCGGGTGGTCTCTTCGGCCAGGGTGTGGATGCCCCGGTGGATGTTGGCGTTGCAGGTGCGGTAGAGCGCATCGATGGTTTCGATCACGGCCAGCGGCTTTTGGGCGGTGGCGGCGTTGTCGAGGTAGACGAGCGGATGGCCGTTTACCTCTTGACCGAGGATGGGAAAATCGGCGCGGATCGCTTCGAGGGTCTTCATGGGCGGTTACAGGGTGCTGAGGCGGCGGATGATTTTTTCCCGGATCGCGTGGTGAAACTCTTCCAGTCCGCTGCGGTCGATCACTTCGTTCACGAAGCCTTCGAGCTGAAGCCGTTCGGCCTCCTTGGGCGGAATGCCGCGTTGACGAAGGTAGTAACGGGCCTCGGGGTCGAGCTGCCCGACGCTGGCGCCGTGGTTGCAACGAACGTCGTCGGCATAAATTTCGAGCTGCGGACGGGTGTGGACACGGGCCCGGTCGCTCAGCAGAATGGCGTGGTTCTGCTGCAACGCCTGGGTTTGCTGCGCGTCGGTGGCCACAAGAATGTGTCCCGTAAATACGCCTTTCGAGGTTCCGGAAACGACTCCCTTGAAGAGTTGGTCGCTCGAACAGTCGGGCGATTGGTGGCGAATGTCGACGTGGTTGTCGGCGTACTCGGCTGCGGCGGTCAGGTAAAGCCCTCCCAGTTGGCAGTGGGCTTTCGGTTCGCCGAGGGTTACCACTTGGTTGCGCCGCAACAGGTTGTTCTCCAGATCGAACGTGGTGAGTTGCGCCCGGCTCTCTCCCTCCTGACTGAGCAGGGTGGAGCAGGCGAGGGTGGCGTGGCTGTCGGCCACTTCGACCCAGGTGAGTTTGGCTCCACGTTCCAAGTGGATGACGTTTAGGCTGTTGATTATTGATTCGGGGCTTTCGCAAGGGTGGTGGTGCAGGACAATCCGCGCCTCGGCTCCGGCCTTTACGCGGATGTGGTTGCGCAGGGTGGCGCGGCCGCTTCCCCGGTAGTGAGCCTGCAGGTAGAGGATGCCGCTGGCGACGGTGTGGCCGGGAATGGTGATCTGCACCTGTTCGGCCTCTTTTTGGCTGAGATTTTCGAGCAACAGGGGGTCGTCTTCCCATCCTGAGGGAAGTTCTGGTGGGGCGACACTGTTCCGCTCGACCAGGCAGTCGACGGCTTCGAGGTCGAGATCGACCTCCAACCGTCCGGGCGGGACGGCGGAGAACGGTTCGAGCGAACCGTATTTGTATCGTTCCCGCAGCGTTCTATTCATTGCCGTATTGCTGGATAAGCCAGTCGTAGCCCTGTTCTTCGAGTTTTTGGGCCAGCTCTTTGCCGGCGCTGTGGATGATGCGGCCCTGGTACAGCACGTGGACGAAATCGGGAACGATGTAGTCCAGCAGCCGCTGGTAGTGGGTGATGACGATGGTGGCGTTGTCGGGACGTTTGAGCTTCGACACGCCGGTGGCCACGATCCGGAGCGCGTCGATGTCCAACCCGCTGTCGGTTTCGTCCAGTACGGCGAGCTTGGGTTCGAGCATCGCCATTTGAAATATCTCGTTCCGCTTTTTCTCGCCTCCCGAAAAACCTTCGTTCACGGCGCGGTTGATGAGCGTGTCGCCCAATTCGACCAGCGCGCTCTTTTCGCGCATTTGCTTCAGGAAATCGGCGGCGGCGATAGGTTCCTCGCCCCGGAAGGCGCGTTGCTGGTTCATGGCCAGACGCAGGAAGCTGGCCATGCTGACCCCGGGAATCTCGACGGGGTATTGGAACCCGAGGAAAAGCCCGCGGGCGGCGCGTTCCTCGACGGGCATGGCCAACAGGTCGAATCCCTCGAAACGGACGCTGCCGCCGGTAACGGTAAAGCGTTCGTTGCCGGCCAACACCGAGGCGAGGGTCGATTTGCCCGACCCGTTCGGCCCCATGATGGCGTGTACTTCTCCGGCGCGGACGGTTAAATTAACTCCGTGCAGGATCTCTTTTTGCTCGACCGAGGCGTGTAGGTTATTGATTTCTAATAGCATGACAACGAGAATTTTAATGGCTATCCGACCGAGTTTTCGAGGCTCAGGGCCAGCAATTTTTGCGCTTCGACGGCGAACTCCAACGGCAGTTGGTTCAGTACTTCCCTGGCGTAGCCGTTCACGATCAGCCCGACGGCCTCCTCGGCCTTGATGCCGCGCTGACGGCAGTAAAGCAGTTGCTCTTCGCTGATTTTCGAGGTGGTGGCTTCGTGTTCGACCACGGCGCCGGAGTTTCTCACGTCGATGTAGGGAAAGGTGTGCGCCCCGCAGCGGTCGCCGATCAGCAGCGAGTCGCATTGCGAGTGGTTGCGGCACCCGTCGGCCTGTTTGTCGACGTAAACCAGCCCCCGATAGCTGTTTTGGCTGCGGCCCGAGGAGATCCCCTTCGAGACGATGCGCGAACGGCTCCGGCTGCCCAGGTGGATCATTTTGGTGCCGGTATCGGCCTGCTGGCAGTTGCCGGTCAGGGCCACGGAGTAGAACTCGCCGATGCTCTCTTCGCCTTGCAGGATGCAACTGGGGTACTTCCAGGTGATGGCCGATCCGGTTTCGACCTGGGTCCACGACAGTTTCGAGCGTTTTCCGCGGCACAGGCCGCGTTTGGTAACGAAGTTGTACACCCCGCCCACGCCGTTTTTGTCGCCCGGATACCAGTTCTGTACGGTGGAGTATTTGACTTCGGCTTCGGCCTCGACGACGATTTCGACGATGGCGGCGTGGAGTTGGTTCTCGTCGCGCATCGGGGCGGTGCATCCCTCCAGGTAGCTCACGTAGGCTCCGGCTTCGGCAATGATCAGGGTGCGCTCGAACTGGCCGGTTCCGGCGGCGTTGATGCGGAAATAGGTGGACAGCTCCATGGGGCAGCGCACTCCGGCGGGAATGTAGCAGAATGATCCGTCGGAAAAGACGGCGCTGTTCAGGGCGGCGTAGAAATTGTCGGCGGGTGGTACGACGCTACCCAGGTACTTGCGGATCAGTTCGGGGTGTCGCTGCACGGCTTCGGAAAAGGAGCAGAAGATGATTCCCTGTTCGGCCAGACTATCCTGAAAGGTGGTCTTCACGGACACGGAGTCGATTACGGCGTCGACGGCCACTCCGGCCAGTACTTTTTGCTCGTCGAGCGGGATGCCCAGCTTGTCGAAGGTGGCTTTGAGCTCGGGGTCGATCTCGTCGACACTGTCCAGCTCCTTGCGGGCCTTGGGGGCGGCGTAGTAGATGATTTGTTGGAAGTCGATCGGGGGGATATCCAGGTGGGCCCAGTCGGGCTGCTCCAGGGTGAGCCAATGACGAAACGAGGCCAACCGGAATTCGGTCAGCCAGTCGGGTTCCCCTTTTTTCGCGGAAATGGCCCGGACGATCTCTTCGTTGAGGCCTTTTCCAAAGGTCTCGGTCTCGATGTCCGAGGTGAACCCATACTTGTACTCTCCGAGGGAGGTCTCCTCGATCAGTTGTTTCTCATCCACGGGGTAAAGGTACGAAAAAGGGGTGAATGCACCGTACGTACATTCACCCCTTTGGAGGGGGGGATCGATTACTCCTGTTCGAACTGTTTGTACAGTTTGTTGAAGTATTCGTAACGTTCGCCGTTTTTCACGGACTCTTCGCGGCGCGGGTAGTAGAGCTGGCGGAGGGTCAGAATGACGTCTTCGTTGCGGGGATCGATCTCGTGGGCCTTTTCCAGCATCTCGATGGCTTCGGTGTAGTGCGGGACGGCCTCTTCAACCAATTTGTTGTAACCGGCTACGTCGTTAACGTCCAGGTCGTTGGCTTGTTTAACGATTTTATCGCCCTGATCCGCTTCCATGAAGCCGACGTTCATGAAGGGGGTTGGGCTTTCGGGGTCAAGTTCACCGGCTTTGAGGAACGAGGCTTTGGCTTTTTCGAAATCTCCCATTTGGGTCCACAGGATTCCTTCGGTGATGAAGTTCGAGGGATTTTCGGGGTCGAGCGCTTGCGCCTTTTTCAGCAGCGGAGCAATTTCTTCCGGGCTTTTCTTGGTGGTGATGTAGAGGCCGAGCAGCTCGGTGTTCAACATTTCGTTGTCGGGGTACTTGGCCAACCCTTTTTTCAGCAGGGCGATGGCTTCGTCGGGCTTGCTCTGTTGTTCGAGCATGTAGGCTACGTAGTAGTAAACGCTGCCGTTTTCGTCGTAGCCGATTTCAAGGGCTTTGTTGAGGTATTCCATCGCCTTGGCGTCGTTCTTGGCTTCGAGGTACGATACGCCGGTGTAGTAGATCATCACCGAGTCCACGTCGTCGCTCAGGGCTTTCACCTTGATCATTTTTTCGAAGGTGGCCGCGGCCTGTTCCTTATTGCCCAGGTTGTAGTAGTTCATCGCTTCGGTATTGAAGGCGTTGTAGAGGTTGGTCGAAGGGAAGTAAGCGGCCGATTCGTAGCCCTTGGGGTTGATGGCCTGGGCCTTTGTCAGCGCGTCGAACGCTTTTTCAAGGGCGCCGGGAACAAACTCTTTCTTGGCTTGCCAGAACGAGGTTTCTCCGTTTTCGTTGACGTAGATGTCAAAGTTTTCGTACTCGTATTTCTTATAGACCTGTCCATTGATGTTAACTTCCACGATTTCGTCGGGATCTTCGCCGATCATCATGATGTTTTGCTCGATCGGAAGTCCGGCGGCCAGGTACGAGGTGTAGATGTTGGAGAGCGATATCATATCGCTGGCGCGGTTGATCCAGGTGCTTTGCGAGTTGGCCTTTTTGGGATCGGCTACGGAAGCGTCGCTTTTTTCGAGCTGTTTTTTGAAGTTCGCCAGCTCTTTTTCGGTTTGTGCATGGGCGGCCAGCGTGGCGCAGGCAACGACCAGAAGAAGGATTTTTTTCATGCTATTCGATTGCTTTTTAATGAGTTCGGTTGGGTTTATTCGGTTGCTTGGGTGTCGGCCGAGGGGGTTTCTGCGGTCTCGGCGTCGTCTTCTTCGCTTTTGGGGATGGCGATCACCGAGGCGATGGCGTCGCCGCCGCGCAGGTTGATTACGCGCACGCCCTGTGCGGCCCGGCCCGTTTGGCGGATTTCGGACACGGGCATCCGGATGGTGAGGCCCGAACGGTTGATGATCATCAGGTCGTTGTCGTCGCTCACGGCCTGGATGGAGATCAGGCTGCCGGTTTTTTCGGTGATTTGCAGGGTTTTGACTCCTTTTCCGCTACGGCCGGTGATGCGGTAGTCGTCGAGGTCGGTGCGCTTGCCGTAGCCGTTTTCGGATACGACGAGGATTTCGAGTTTTTGGTCGGGCTCGACGGTGAGCATCCCGATCACCTGGTCGCCGTCGTCGAGGTTCATGCCCCGCACGCCGGCCGCGGTGCGGCCAATGGCGCGGACTTTCTCCTCTTCGAAGCGGATGGCCTTTCCACCGCGTGCGGCGAGAATGATTTGGGCTTTCCCGCTGGTGAGTTTGGCGTCGATCAGCTCGTCGCCCTCTTTGATGGTGATGGCGTTCACGCCGTTCAGGCGGGGACGGGAGTAGGCTTCGAGACTGGTCTTTTTGATGATCCCCTCGCGCGTACACATGATGATGTAGTTGTTATCGACGTACTCCTTGTCGCCCAGGTTGCGTACGTTGATGTAGGCGCGCACTTTGTCGTCGGGTTCGATTTGAATGACGTTTTGGATGGCGCGTCCTTTCGAGGTGCGGTTCCCTTCGGGGATTTGGTATACTTTGAGCCAGTAGCACCGCCCTTTTTCGGTGAAAAAGAGCATGGTGTTGTGCATGGTGGTTACGTAGAGGTGTTCGATGAAATCTTCGTCGCGGGTGGCGCTCCCTTTGCTGCCCACTCCGCCCCGGCTTTGGGTGCGGTATTCGGTGAGCGGGGTGCGCTTGATGTAGCCCATGTGCGAGATGGTGATCACCACCTCTTCGTCGGCGTAGAAGTCTTCGGGGTTGAACTCTTCGGCGCTCAGCACGACTTCGCTGCGGCGGGCGTCGCCGTACTTGTTTTTGATTTCGAGCAGTTCGTCCTTGATGACTTGCATCTGCATCGATTCGCTTTGCAACAGTTCGTTGTAATAGGCGATCTGTTTGAGCAGGTCGTTGTATTCGTTCTGGAGTTTGTCGTGTTCGAGTCCGGTGAGGGCGCGCAGGCGCATGTCGACGATGGCCAGGGCTTGCAGGTCGCTCAGCGAGAAGCGTTCGCACAGGTTGGCTTTGGCTTCGTCGGGGGTTTTGGCGGCGCGGATGATGCGGATCACTTCGTCGATGTTCTCCTGGGCGATCAGCAGCCCTTCGAGGATGTGGGCGCGCTTTTGGGCCTGGTCGAGGTCGTAACGGGTGCGGCGCAACACGACGTCGTGCCGGTGGCGGACGAAGTATTTGATGAGCTGCTTGAGGTTCAGCGCCCGGGGACGGCCGTCGACCAGGGCGATGTTGTTGACCGAGAAAGTGGATTGCAGCGGGGTGTATTTGAACAGGTTGTTCAGTACCACGCTGGCTACGGCGTCGTGCTTGAGGATGATTACCACGCGCATGCCGTTGCGGTCGCTCTCGTCGTTGATGTAGGAGATTCCTTCGATTTTCTTTTCGTTGATCAGGTCGGCGATCTTGCGGATCATCTCGGCCTTGTTCACCTGATAGGGGATCTCGGTGATGATGATGCTTTCGCGGCCCGAGGCGGTGTGTTCGATTTCGGTGCGCGAACGCATCACGACCCTTCCGCGCCCCGTTTCGTAGGCTTCACGGACTCCTTCGTAGCCGTAGATGATGCCGCCGGTGGGGAAGTCGGGGGCTTTGATCAGTTCGATCAGTTGCGCGATTTCGATGTCGGGGTTGTCGATGTAGGCTACGGTGGCGTCGATGGTTTCGCCCAGGTTGTGGGGGGCCATGTTGGTGGCCATGCCGACGGCGATGCCGGAGGTGCCGTTTACCAGCAACAGGGGGATCTTGGTGGGCAGAACGGTGGGCTCGGGGATGGTGTCGTCGAAGTTGAGGGTGTAGTCGACGGTCTCTTTGTCGATGTCGGCCATCACTTCGTCGGTGATTTTCTTCATCCGGGCCTCGGTGTAGCGCATGGCGGCGGGGCTGTCGCCGTCGACCGATCCGAAGTTTCCCTGTCCGTCTACCAGCGGGTAGCGCAGCGACCACTCCTGGGCCATCCGCACCATGGTGTCGTAGATCGACGAGTCGCCGTGGGGGTGGAATTTACCCATGACGTCGCCGACGATACGGGCCGATTTTTTATAGGGTTTGTCGGAGTAAAGGCTCAATTCGTTGGCCATGCCGTACAGGACTCTCCGGTGAACGGGCTTGAGGCCGTCGCGGACATCGGGCAGGGCGCGCGATACGATCACCGACATCGAATAGTCGATGTAGGCGGTCTTCATCTGCTCTTCGATGTTGACTTTTATGATGCGTTCTTTGGGTTCGGTCTGTTCTTGCAGTTCTTGCATTATTTTCACGTGTATTTCGACCTGCTAAGGTAGGTCTTTTTATCGATCCGTGCAATACTTTCCGGTGCGAAAGACCCGCACCCGCGCCTTTTGGACAACATGAATTAAATAGAAGCCCGGGAAGCAGAATGCTCTGTCCCGGGCTTTTTGCGTTACAACCGCCTTAACTCCTTTGTTGCGGTGGGGTGGTGAGGTGTCTCACTCAGTGGATATGGATGTTGCAGATTTTTCAGGTATCGAACCGGATGGCCTTGACCGTTCGCTTGACTTGTGCGTTAATCAGGGCGGAATTAGTCTTTTGTGAAAATCACCACCCGGCCGTCTGTGCTCTTAGTCCAACCGGCGGTATTGAGTGTGATATTGCCCACGGATCCGGGGGTGGGCAGTTCGATGCGGATCTGGTCGTCTTCCACGAAGTTGTTGACAGCAGGAATATCCAATGCAATGACTCCCGGGTTGTCGGATACGCAAATCGGGAATACTGTCAGGGTGGAAGTAATGCCTTTGGCAATGTTATGCGATGCAATAGCCGCATCCATCGACGGTTTCAGTGCGGAGGATATCAGGATCGTCTGGTTGACCGACGAACCGGCAGGTTCCCAATCGCCAACGGTAACAGCGAAAGCAACCGGGCCTAACTCGTTACGGTAGTTCGAGAAATCGATGACATAGAGATATCTCTTTCCCTTTTCCCAGGTGGTGACGAAAAAGTCGTTGAGGCGGATTGTGGCAGTTTTGTTGGCCAGGAGGCCATCTTCCAGCGTCTTCAATTTGAAATTGAAGGCGAGTTTGGCGGTGCTGCTGGCGTTAAAAGTTTGAGGTATCAGCATCAGGGCGTTTTTCTTGGTATTTGTGCCATCGCCGATGACACAGAGGTTGTTATCGGCGCCGGTGGTCTTGTAAGGTGCGGCGGGGGTGTAGGCGGCGTTTGCATTCTCTGCATACGAACCAACATAGTCGTAGGTGGTCTCGGTCTCCTGGTCGCTCCACTGCTTCGATGCGAAGGAATAGGTTCCGACACCGAGCGCGGTTACTTTAAGGTCGCTCAGTTCGATGACGATGTTCTCCATGCCCTGGACCGCAAGATTGACCTGAGAAAGAAGGTGCTCGAAGCCGAGCGGGACAGACGCACTCGAGTTGTCAGTCACAGTGGCCGCGATCAGGTCTTCTTGATTGGCTGCCGCTGCATTTACGGTGTAAACAAGAGTTGGGGGCACGGTACCCGAGCCGCTGGGAGGGGTGGTAATGGCGGCCGAGTTAGGATACCAGGCGTAAAAATTCATCGGAACATTGGGGTGATTCACCGCAGTGTTATAGATCCATCCGCCGCTGTAATAGAGGTTTTTGCTCAGAAAGGGGGTGGTGCTGCTGTTCCCGGCGACATAACCTCTGACAGGAAAGCCCGTAGCATCGCTGGACGCGAGGGTCCGCAACAGTAATTCAGTGGTCTCCACGGCCTTGGTTTGCTTGCCAAGTACGGGTTGGAAAGAGAACGGTTGGCCAGTGCCGTCGGGCGATTCGATGCTCTCCTGGTTACAGCTTGTTGTTACTAACAACAGGGCTAATGCTGTGATACCCATTTTTTTTGTTTTCATGATGTTGTTTTTTGGAGGGTTGGTAATGGATCGTTTTTTGTTCATGCCGTTCGTTTTGTAGGGGTTTGAAGTTTTTTATCGTATGGGGACTCGAATCACTTCCTCATCGCCCCAGCCATTAACACCAATACCGGTGTTGTCCAAGAGTTTTGGCAGGGAGAAAGATAAATTGATTGGAATGAAAATTCTGCCCGAAGTAGGGGTCTCTCCCGTCCGGCAGGCGTTGATGCTGGCAATGACAGGGAGCATTTTGTCGGTAATGTCTACCGTGCGTTCGAATGGCGTACCATCTTTCAGTACGATGCTGAGAAAGAATTCATACCTCCTGTCGGAAAGATCGAGCGGAGGGCCGAAGGTGACGAAAACGGGCGATTCAATGGTGCCTGTTTCAGGATCGTCCGGATCGTCCGGAGTACCCGGATTGGTAATTCTTAAATTGTTAAACCGTAGGTGATGGGTAACTGGAGCATGGGACGGGAGTCTCGACTCCATAAATACCGATCCGGCAAAGCCTCGCAGCGCTCCGTTGGCAATGCCCGCACTGCTTGGATTGACCAGTTGGATCATTACTTGCGCTTCGTATGAAACCGCCACGGGTACCATAAAAAGGCTGTCCTTGACGTGGTTGGGGGGAATCGTGTTGCCGTTTTTTCCGTTTTTATATTTGAGGTAATAATCGCTTTCCCCTGTTATGATTGCTGTCTTGCAAAGCGAGGTAAGCAATTCCATGTCGTTGCTGGCGATGAACTCTCTGTCTTCCCGGGTCAGCCGGTTGTTAGCGGGCGCCTCGCGTGCGCACGCCTCGAAAGTCTCGGCCTGCTCGGTTCCGCAAAAATAGATCTGGTCGAGGTGGGTTTCCTCGGGAGAATACATCAACCCGTTGAATAATAAAATTTTATACTCTCCGCTTTGAGGAATTCTTGCCGTAACGCAATTTGGGCGGATGAAGTATTCTTTGGCTGCCATGCCGCTTTGGTTGTAGAGTATGGCGGTGGCCCGCTGGCTCATATTGTCCAACGAAAGGGTCGGCCGCCAGTCGCCCTCGATGTAGAGTGCCGGAGGGGAGACGCCATAAAGATCACGTTGCTGGTCGCACCCGACCAGCAAGGATAGAACGGTTACAATTGGTAAAAGTCTTTTCATTTCAAAGATTCTATCTTTTGAAATTCGGAAGCCATACCAAGCCGATTCGCACTTTGGTGAGGGCAAATCGTCCCACGTTGTATCTGGTCTCTTCCCAGATCAGGTTTCCGTCCTGCGGGGCGGAGTAGTGCCTTACTTCGGGGGTGAAAAAATAGCCTGCACCGAGTAAAAAATCAAGCAGCAGGTGTTTTCCTATGGCGGTTGCGTATCCGCCTGTTATTCCGGAGCTCAAAAAACGATCGCCCTGATAACCTTCCCTCCATTGTACGTCATACCGACCTCCGTAGGTCCCGTAAATCCCTACATTCCATCCGGTCAACGGCTTTCCGCCCTGACGAAACCAGTACCTCCCTTCGATACTTCCCTGGATGGTCTGTAATGCGTAGAGGTTGTCAATTCGCCAGTAGGCGTAAGCAAAATCGGCTGCAGCCGAAAAATGTTTCCCGATGGGTACCTCGATTCCGATGTTGGGGGCTCCCATCGCATCGAAAAGCAGGTTCGTTCTGAGGGCTGGAGAAAGGGTTAGGTGGGTCTTTTGTAGGAGAGTTGGTGTGATTCCCTGATTTTTCGAAGCAAATATCGAGTCGTTCGGGGTGATTTTGATCTCTGTCCCGCTTGTCCCGGAAACGGGTTGCACCGGGGTGGTTGGCTCGTGTGTCGCAGCCGCAGGAACAGGCGCTTGTCCAAACACCCCCTCCACTCCTGCGCAAAACATGATCAGGGACAGAATGAAAACGTGATGTATGGGCGACAGCATCTCACCTCTTTGGTATATATTATACGATTAAATACTTAATATGTTTCATGAAATCAGCTAAAATCGTGATTTAATCGGCTGTTTTGGATCCGTCGGATTTTCTACACCCACTGCAAGGCGAAAACAAAATGACCGATTATAGGCAGTAGGCTCCTTTTAAGACGATACGAAAAGACCCCGCCTTTCGGGTGGGGTCTTGCAGGGTTTTCGAGGAGGGGGTTAGGATCCGAAATCGTCGAAGAGGATGTTTTCGGCGGGAACGCCCAGCGAATCGAGCATCTTCAAAACGGCGTCGATCATCATCGGCGGGCCGCACAGGTAGTATTCGATATCTTCCGGAGCCTCGTGTTTGCTGAGGTACTGGTCGTAGATTACCTGGTGGATGAAGCCGGTTTTTCCGGTCCAGTTGTCCTCGGGTTTGGGGTCGGACAGGGCGATGGTGTAGTTGAAATTGGGATGTTCCTGCTGGATACGGTCGAAATCGTCCTGGTAGAAAATTTCGCGTTTGCTCCGTGCGCCGTACCAGAAGGTGGCGGGGCCCGTCCATTTTTTGGTCAGGAACAGGTCGAAGATGTGGGAGCGCATCGGGGCCATGCCGGCTCCGCCGCCGATAAACATCTTTTCGTTGGGGGTGTCGCGCATGAAGAACTCGCCGTAGGGACCCGAAACGGTTACCTTGTCGCCGGGCTTGCGGGAGAAGATGTACGAGGAGCAGACGCCGGGAGGAACGTTCATGAAGCCTCCGGCGGCGCGATCCCACGGCGGGGTGGCGATCCGGATGTTGAGCATCACGATGTTGCCCTCGGCGGGGTGGTTGGCCATGGAGTAGGCGCGGAAGGTCTCCTCTTTGTTGACGGCCTTGAGCGACCAAAGGTTCATGGCGTCCCAGTCTTCGCGGTATTCGGGTTCCACGTCCACGTCTTTGGCAAAATCGACTTCGTACTTGGGTACGTCGATCTGGATGTAGCCGCCGGCGCGGAAGTTGAGGGTTTCGCCCTCGGGCAGTTTGACCACGAACTCCTTGATGAAGGTGGCTACGTTGTGGTTCGATACCACTTCGCACTCCCATTTCTTCACGCCGAGCACCTCTTCGGGAACGTGAATCTTGAGGTTCTCCTTCACCTTGACCTGGCAGCCGAGGCGCCATTTCTCCTGTTGTTGGCGGCGGGTGAAGAAGTTCACTTCGGTGGGGAGGATCTCTCCGCCGCCTTCCAGTACCTGGCATTTGCACATGCCGCACGAGCCGCCTCCGCCGCAAGCCGAGGGGAGGTATACTCCGTTTTCGCCCAGGGTGGTGAGCAGGGTGCTGCCCGATTCGGCTTCGATGGATTTTTCGCCGTCGTTGATGTCGATGGTAACGGTGCCCGACGAGGTCAGTTTTTTCTTGGCGTACAGCAATAACGCCACCAGAATCAGCGTGATGGCCACAAAAGCCGCGATGGCCGTGACGATCGATGTGGTTAATGAAGCAGTTAAAAGGATCATCGCGTGGTGGTTATTAAAGTTGGATGCCGAGGAAAATCATGAAGGCGATGCCCATCAGGCCGGTGATGATGAAGGTGATGCCCACTCCCTTGAGCGGTGCGGGGATGTTCGAGTAGTTGAGTTTCTCGCGGATGGCGGCCATGCCGATGATGGCCAGCCACCAGCCGATGCCCGATCCGAGTGCGAACGAGGTGGCTTCGGCTACGTTGGCGTAGTCGCGCTCCTGCATAAAGAGCGAACCTCCCATGATGGCGCAGTTTACGGCGATCAGCGGCAGGAAAATACCGAGGGAGTTGTACAGGCCGGGGGTGAATTTTTCGACCACCATTTCGACCAACTGCACCACCGAGGCGATTACGGCGATGAAGACGATGAAGCTCAGAAAGCTGAGGTCCACTTCGCCCATCGACGGCGAAATCCAGGCCAGCGCTCCGGGTTCCAGTACGTAGTGGTTGAGCAGGTAGTTGAGGGGTACGGTGATTACCATCACGAAGATGACGGCGATGCCGAGGCCCATGGCGGTTTTTACGGTCTTCGACACGGCGATGTAGGAACACATCCCGAAGAAGAAGGCGAATACCATGTTGTCGACGAAGATCGACTTGACGAATATGTTTAACAGGTTTTCCATAGGGGGTCAGCGCTTACTTTTCTTGGAGGTTTTTGTTCCGGCTGCGGTGGATCCAAATGATGATCCCTACGGTGATCAGGGCCATCGGGGGCAGGATCATCAGGCCGTTGTTCTGGTAGCCGTGTTCGTAACACCATTGCGGGATGACGGGGTATCCCCACAGGGTTCCCGATCCGAAGAGTTCGCGGAAGAAACCCACGATCAGCAGGATCAGGCCGTAGCCCATGCCGTTGCCGATGCCGTCCAGGAAGGAGGGCCAGGGCCTGTTGTTCATGGCAAAGGCTTCCAGCCGCCCCATCAGGATGCAGTTGGTGATGATCAGTCCGACGAATACGGAGAGTTGTTTGCTCACGTCGTACACGTAGGCTTTGAGGATTTGGTCGACCAGAATCACCAGAAAGGCGATCACAACCAGTTGCACGATGATGCGGATGCGGGAGGGAATCCCTTTGCGCATCAGCGAAATGATCAGGTTCGAAAGACCGGTAACCACCACCACCGAAAGGGCCATCACAAAGGCAGGCTTCATTTTGGCCGTTACGGCCAGGGCGGAACAGATCCCTAAAATCTGCACCAGAATGGGATTCTCGACCCCGAGGGGGTTGGTCAATATGCGGAGATTTTTCGCTGAGAAAAGCGGCTCTTTTTCGTTGTTCATAACGGCTATTGTTGGGTGCTAAGCGAATTCGTGGTCAGGGAGTCGGCGGCCGGTTCCGTCGCTTCGGGCGCGGCGGGTTGTGCCAGGCTCTGCAGAAAGGGAACGTAGCAGCTCAAACAGGCCTTGAGCATGGCCTTGACGCCGTTGCTGGTGAGGGTGCCTCCCGAAATGGCGTCTACGGCGTGGGGATTTCCCTGCGAGGAGCCTACGCCTTTGGTCAGGTTGATCGAAACGAATTGACCGCCGTCGAAGAGGGTTTTGCCGATGAATTGGTCTTCAAAGGGAGAGAACGCAATCTCGGCTCCCAGTCCGGGGGTTTCGCCTTTGTGGTCGAACGAGGCGCCGAGGATGGTGTTTCCGTCTTCCTTCAGGGCGATGTAGCCCCAAACGGGCCCCCAGAGACCTTTCCCGGTCATGGGAACGACGTAGCCGGTGGTTCCGTCGTCGAGCGTGGCGACAAAAACGGGATAAGCTCCGTCCGGTGTGGAGAATACTTCTTCCAGGTTGCCCAGGGTCTCGAAAGCGTCTCCTTCAACCTGTGTCCCCTGGTTGTTAACCAGGAAGCTGTTGGTGATGTATTTTTTGTATTCGGCCTCGATGTAGCTGTTCTTGTCGGCGGCCGAAGCGGCGTCGCCTCCTTTTCCGAACGAGCTGAGGATGGCCCCCATCTTTTCGATTTCGATGTTTTTTTGCTGCCGGGGTTGCAACTGGATGGCGGCAAAGGCAAGCACGGCGGCCACGATCACCACCAAAATGGCGGCGTAGGCAACGATATAGGTGTTGGTCTGTTTATTCATGACTCGTGGGGGTTTAGCGGTTGGCTCGTTTCATCCGGCGGCGAATATTGGATTGCACCACGTAGTAGTCGACCAGCGGAACCATCGCGTTCATGAACAGGATGGCGAGCATCATTCCCTCGGGGTAGCCGGGGTTGAGTACGCGGGTCAGCACGGCCAGCAGGCCGATCAAAAAGCCGTAGATCCACTTGCCGGTTTCGGTCTGCGATCCGGTAACGGGATCGGTGGCCATAAACACGGCTCCGAAGGCGAATCCGCCGAGGATCAGGTGGTGCCAGGCGGGAATCTGCATCAGTACGTTGTCCCCCCCTCCGCCGATCAGGTTGAATAGGCATCCCATGGCCAATCCGCCTGCGAAGGTCGATACGATGATCTTCCAGCTGGCGATGCCGGTGAAGATGAGCAGCGCGGCCCCGAGCAGGATGGCCAGGGTCGAGGTTTCGCCGATCGATCCCGGGATCAGCCCGTAGAACCAGTCGAGGGCCGAGGTTCCGTTGGCGAAGGCGACGTCGGAGAGCTTGGTCACGCCGTCCGAATAGGCGGCGCCCAGGTCGCCGAGCGGCGTGGCTCCCGAGTAGCCGTCAACGGTCTGCAACCCGTCCTTGAGTCCGTCGACCCAGACCTGGTTCCCCGAAATGGAGGTGGGGTAGGCGAAGAAGACAAAGGCCCGGGCCAGCAGGGCGGGATTGAAAATGTTCATGCCGGTGCCGCCGAACATCTCCTTGCCGACCACCACCGAAAAGGCGGTGGCTACGGCAACGATCCAGAGCGGAACGTCGACGGGCATGATCAGCGGAATGAGCATGCCGGTAACCAGGAATCCTTCGTTCACCTCGTGGCCGCGCCATTGGGCGAATGCGAATTCGATCCCCAGACCCACCACGTAGGAGACGATCACCAGGGGAAGTACTTTCCAGAATCCGAACCAGAAGTTGGTCCAAACGGTGGTGTCGGCCAACCCGAGCGCGATGTTGTTGTGCTGGTATCCGACGTTGAACATCCCGAAAAGCAGGGTGGGGACCAGGGCGATCACCACGATGCTCATGGCGCGTTTCATGTCCACGGCGTCGCGGATGTGGCTCCCTTTGGCGGTAACGGTTTTGGGGACGTAAAGAAAACTTTCGAAAGCGTCGAAAGTGGAGTGCAGTGCGTGGAATTTTCCCCCTTTTTCAAACTGGGGCTTGATCCGGTCGAGGTAGTTTCTGAGTGCTTTCATGCCGGCGGGGTCTTAGAGTTCTTTGATCATGAGGTCGATGCCTTGGCGGACGATTTGTTGCCACTCGATCTTCGAGGGGTCGATGAATTCGCACAGGGCGACGTCCTCTTCGATGATTTCGTACAGCCCCAACTGTTCCATTTTGTCGATGTCTTTGGCCAGAATGGCTTTCAGCAGGTAGACGGGGTAGATGTCCATCGGCAGCACGCGTTCGTAAATGCCGTTGAGCACGAAGGCGCGTTCGCCGCCGTTGAAGTTGGTGTCGAGCCGATAGCGGCGCCCGGGGGTGAGCCACGAGAAGTAGCTGCGCGAGGTGGAGAATTTTTTAAACCGGGGCATGATCCATCCGAACAGCTCGTAGTTGTCGCCTTCGGGGAGTACGCTCACCAGGTTGTGGTAGAATCCGAGGTATCCGTTCGAGGCTACGGCCGATCCGGTCAGGGGGTTGCCGCTGATGATCCGCACGTTCGAGCTGCGGAGGTTCCCTTCGAGGATTTTGCCGAGGTTCGTTCCGCTGATCACGCGGTAGTAGTGGGGTTTGGCCACTTCCGATCCGGCCAGGGCGATGATTTTGGTCATGTCCACCTTGCCGGTCAGCAGCAGGCGGCCGATGATGGCCACGTGTTGCAGGTCGATGGTCCACACGATGTCGCCCTTGGCGATGGGGTCGATCTGGGCGATCTGTACGCCGACGTTTCCGGCAGGGTGGGGGCCTTCGATGGGGTGTACTTCGACTTGCTTGACACGGCTGAGTACCCCTGCGGTGGTGTCGACCCCTACGGTGAGGTGTACTTTGCCGGGGGTCAGTTTTTTGAGGGCTTCCAGGCCGGCGATGAGCTGTTCGCCCTGATCTTGCACCAGAAAGTTGAGGTCGGGTGCGAGCGGGGCGGTATCGATGCCGGAGACGAAGATGGTCTTGGGGGTGGTGTCGGTGCGGGCGATGATGCCGAAGGGCCGCTGGATCAGCATGGGCCAGAGGCCGGAACGGAGCAGCAGCTCTTTGAGCTGGTCGGCCGACAGGTCGGCCTGTCCTTTCACGTCGAACGTTTCGCTTTCGCCTGCGCCGTCGGGGACGACGACGATGCTTTCGATTTTTCGCTTATCGCCGCGATTGATGGCGCTGACGGTTCCGCTGACGGGCGAGGTGAAAAGCACCTCGGGATGTTCCTTGTCGAAAAACAGGGGGGTGCCCGCCTTGACGGGGTCGCCTGCTTTGACCAACAATTTGGGGATCACGCCTTGGTAGTGATCGGGAACTAACGCATAGTCGGCGGCATCGGTACTCTTGGTCAGCACCCGTTCGGCGGTGCCGAGCAGGTGGATGTCGAGTCCTTTGCGTAGTTTGATTACTTTCGACATATTGGGTGAATGGGTAAAGGTTGGCAGGGGGATGAGTGGGTTATTGGCGTTGGTAGGAGTAACTGCCGTGCGGGTCCGAAATGGTCAGGCGGGCGGCTCCCGGGGCGGCTTCGACGCGGCCGATGATTTGGGCTTCGACACCCAACTCGCGGCTGATGGCGATGATCTCGTCGGCGGCTTCGGGTAGCACGTAGAGTTCCATCCGGTGCCCCATGTTGAAGACTTTGTACATTTCGTCGGGCGGCGTTCCCGATGCTTCCTGAATCAGGCGGAAAAGCGGAGGTACGGGCAGCAGGTTGTCTTTGACGATGTGGAGTCCGGCTCCGGCGAAGTGGAGGACCTTGGTTTGTCCGCCGCCTGTGCAGTGGATCATTCCCTTTACGCCGCTGCGGCATCCCTTCAAAATACGGGTGATGATGGGGGCGTAGGTGCGGGTGGGGGAGAGTACCAGCCGCCCGGCGTCGAGCGAAACGCCTTCCACGGGATCGGTCAGTGAGTAGGGGCCGGTGTAGACCAAATCGGTCGGAATCCCCGGGTCGTAGCTTTCGGGATATTTCTCGGCCACCGATCGGTTGAATACGTCGTGCCGGGCCGAAGTGAGCCCGTTGCTTCCCATGCCGCCGTTGTAGCAGGTTTCGTAGGCGGCTTGTCCGTACGAGGCCAGCCCCACGATCACCTGCCCGGGGGCGATGGTGTCGTTGGTCAGCACGTCGCACCGCCGCATCCGGGCGGTAACGGTGCTGTCGACGATGATGGTGCGCACCAGGTCGCCCACGTCGGCGGTTTCTCCGCCGGTGGAGTGGATCTCCACACCGAAATCGCGCATGGTTTGCAGAAATTCCTCGGTGCCGTTGATGATGGCGCCGATCACTTCGCCGGGAATCAGCCGTTTGTTGCGGCCGATGGTCGAGGAGAGCAGGATGTTTTCGGTGGCGCCTACACAGAGCAAGTCGTCGGTGTTCATCACCACGGCGTCTTGCGCCACCCCCTTCCACACGTCGAGCGATCCGGTCTCTTTCCAATACAGGTAGGCCAGCGACGATTTGGTGCCCGCTCCGTCGGCGTGCATCACCAGGCAGTGGTCCCGACTACCGGTGAAGTGGTCGGGGACGATCTTGCAAAAGGCTTGAGGGAACAGGCCTTTGTCGATGTCTCGGATGGCTTTGTGTACCTCCTCTTTTCCCGAGGAGACACCGCGGCCCGCATAGCGCGAACGATCGGTCATGGGGGTTTCTGGATGATGAAACGAAGCGCAAAGTTAAAACAAATTTCATAAGCGTGAATGGTTTCACAGTAAATAATCCTCGTTAAAATGGTACCTTTGCCAAGTACTCAAACAATCAACAATGAGCAGCTCCAAACGCGACGTCGTATTCGACCTGATCCAGGCGATGAGCAAGGCCGAGAAACGGAATTTCAAACTCTACGTTTCGCGCAGTGCAGCCAACCAGGATGCGAAGTTTTTGGCGCTTTTCGATGCGCTCGAAGCTCCGGGCGACTACGACGAGGCGAAGATCCTCAAACGCACGGGCATCAAGAAGGAACAACTGCCCAACATCAAATCGTACCTGTACCGCCAGATTCTGATCTCGATCCGCCTGTTGAACGTGCAGCACGTGGGGGTGATGGAGGTGCGCGAGGCGGTCGACTTCGCTCAAATCCTGTACGACAAGGGCATGTTCCGGCAGGCGCTCGCCATCCTCGACAAGGCGAAATCGACGGCGCTTCATTACGAAAACTTTACGCTGGCCCTCGAAATCGTGGAGTTCGAGAAACGGATCGAGGTGCTGCACATGACCCGCAGCGCCAACGACCGGGCCGAGCAGCTCAGCGCTCAGGCCGAACGGCTTGCCCGCCGCATTGCCAACATCAACGAACTGTCGAACCTTTCGGTGTTGCTGTACGGACTCAACCTCCAACTGGGATACGTCCGCAGCGAACGCGACCGGAAGCTCACCACGGCCTTTTTCTACGACAAACTGAACGCCTACAAGGAACAGTCGATGGGTTTCCACGAACGGCTCTACCTGTACCAGGCGCGCATGTGGTACTACTATATACACCACGATTTTTCGATGTGTTACCGCTACGCAAAACGCTGGGTGGGGCTTTTCGACCAAAATCCGTCGATGCGTTCGCCCTACTACGACCACTACATCCGGGCGGTTTCGCGGTTGCTCGACGTGCTGTTCATGATCCGCAAACGGGACGAAATGGCCGAGCTGATCGAAAAATTCGAGGCGGAACTCCCCACCATCACCCCCATGAGCGACAACGTGATCGTGATGTCGAAACACGCGCTGCTGCTCGGAAAAATCAACATCCACCTGCTGGAGGGCAACTTTGCCGAGGGGGTGAAGCTGGCTCCGGAGGCGGTGGAATTTCTTGCAAAGTACGGCCGGTACGTCGATCCGCACCACCAAATGCTGATCTACTACAAAATCGCCTGCATGCATTTCGGCAACGGCGACTACAAGCAGTGTAAAATCTACCTGCAACGCATCATCAACAACCCCGATCCGCAGTTCCGGCGCGATTTGCAGGTGTTTGCACGGATCCTCCACCTGATCGCCTCGTACGACGCGGGCGACGACTATTCGCTCGACTACCAGATCAAGAGCGTGTACAGTTTTGTGGTGAAGATGAACGATATGCACGCCGTTCAACACGAAATCATCTCGTTCCTCAAGCGTATCCCGCACACCTACGCTTCGGATTTCAAGGGCGAACTGACGCGGCTGTACGAACACCTCAAACCGTTCGAAAACCACCCGTACGAACGCCGTCCGTTTTTCTATCTGGATATTATTTCGTGGCTGGAGAGCAAGATACAGAACATCCCCATTGCCGAGATCATCCACCGCAAGTACGCCCGTTCGCTGCGCGGATCATCTAAAAACAAACCCCGCCCGCGATGAAAGAACAAGCAGAGATATTGGATTATTTTCCGCCGATGGTGGAGGTGACCGAGGTAGTTCCCGAACAGGGGTACGCCAGTTCGTTGACCGATTGGGGCACGATTGACCTGTAATGAATTCGGAACCTATCTAACACCAAGACATGATTATGAAAAAGATACTACTTGCAGCGAGCGCCGCCCTGTTGTTGGCGGGCTGTTCAAAGAGTTCCGTGTTGCCGGCCGATCCCGAGCATCCGGGCAAGGGCAAGTTGGTGATTACCGCCGGAGTGGATAATTCAACCACCAAAAGCGGGATGGTTTCGGGCGATTTCGAAGAGCTGCCCTGGTACGACCCCGCCACGCGCACCGATTTCGACGACAACGGCGTGATGACCTGGAGCCGCAACGACCAGTTGGGGCTTTGCAAAATAACCGACGAAGGATTTATCAGCAACCACCCCTTCACCATTTCGGCGGCGACCGAGGGGTTGGCCCAGGCCGATTTTTCGGGCTACGCCCTGCCGGCCGGGGATTACGTGGCCAATTATCCTTACCGGCCCGATATGCTCATTGCGGCCAGCAACGGGTTGAGGGTCAATTTCCCGAGAGAGCAGCGGCAGGTGAAGGCGGACGACCGTTCGCACATCGCCGCGGCGGACGCGATGTATTCCTCCACCCCGCAGGCTCTTGCGGCAGACGCCACCACCGCTACGTTTTCCCTGAAACACTTCGGTACGCTGTTGGAGATTCCCATCACGGCCGATAACATCGCCGCGGGAATACCCATCACGATCAACACCGTTTCGGTGTCTTGTCCCAATCAGATATTCCACTTTGCGGTGGACTTTGACAGCGATGGCGTCGGCACGCCGACCGTTAGCGGCAACAGTGTAAGGCTTCATGTGAACGCCGCCGTTTTCGACGACGATAACGACACCTACACCTGTTGGATACTGATTGCTGCCGCCGATGGCGATCCCGGGGCGACCATGGACATAACCCTGGGTACGAATTACGGGGATGTTGTGATTCAGAAGACACTTTCGTCGGGATTTCAGTTTGAGCCCAACAAGCGCTACCGCCTGAGCGGCATTGTGCTGGATGGCGCCGCGACGACCCTGGACACTTCGACGCCCCGCACGTGGACGCTCACTCCCGTTACGCCGGAGGGCAACACCTACAAAATCAGCACCGCCGA
>JAVBPJ010000017.1:0-46763 GCA_031549665.1 Rikenellaceae bacterium | reverse complement strand
TTCAGGTTGGCCGATCTTTTTTACGAGACTACGTTTTCATTTTTTCAGGTCGAAGCTCGCGGGGGAATGCTCTTTCGAGCAGGCCTCCGCAGGGCGGAGCTTCGGCCTGCCGGATCGCTACGCGACCCGAAACTACTATTCGTCAGGTATTTTCACCAACCTGTTTCTCAGACCGATCCAGGAGGACCGGTTCGAACCCCATCGAGCTGCAGCAGCGATATTTGTTCACGTGGGAGTTGCGGAACATCGCAGGTTTTCGGAGGGGGCAGAGCCGCCGAGCGAAAGCTTGCTCTCGAATTGAGTGGGACAATCCACATGAAGTCGTGGCGAAGTGTTTGGGCTGCCGCTGGAGTCGTAGCAGAGAGATTTATTCAGAGGAGGAGTTGCGGAACACCGCAGGTTTTCGGCGGGGCGGAGCCGCCGAGCGAAAGCTTGCTTTCACGCGAGAGCGGTTCCGCCCCCTCCGAAAGGTACGGAACGTACCGCGCAACTCCGACAGGCCGAAAGCCGCACAAACTCAAGAAAGCCCACCGTGGGCACACGGACCGCCGCGGGCACGCGGGGCCAGTCCGGCCTGAGGACAGTTGGAGAAAACTCAAACGAAAAAAGACCCGAAGGGTCCCTGAGCGCAGTTAGAGCAAGTATACAAAAGCCCACCGTGGGCACACGGGGCCCGAGGACGATTGGCGCAAACCCGAACGGGAACCAAAACAGCCAAAAAAAGTGCGCGTAAACGCTATTTCGGCAGTCGGCGGCGGAAGCGAAGATTGAGCAGGTAGAGCGTGCAGAGGGCCAGCAGGTAGAGCGACAGGCGCGCGATGTAGTCGCCCCGGCGCACGTAGAGCGTTTCGGCGGAGTTCGCATTGAGGGTCCCCTCGATGATCCCCTCGCGGTCCCATCCCAGCGAAGCGGTCACGTCGCCCCGTTGGTTGATCAGGGCCGAGATGCCCGTATTGGCCGAACGGGCGATCGAGCGGCGCGTTTCGACCGCGCGCAGGCGGGCGAAGCTCAGGTGTTGGTGGTAGCCCGGGGTATCGCCCCACCACCCGTCGTTTGTAATGATCGTCATCAGCGAGGCTCCCTGGCGGATGTAATCGGCGAAGTAGTCGCCATAGACCGACTCGTAGCAGATGGCCGTACCGATCTGGCGGCCATCGGGCATGACGAGCAGCGAGCGGGTCGGTTGGGATCCGTAGTTTCCGGAAAAGCCTCCGAGGTCGATGGAAACGTATTCAAGAAGTCCAAGCACCTGGGGGTAAGGAATCGTTTCGACCCCGCACACCAGTTTCGATTTGTGGTAAAGCTGCACCGATGCCGAGGTGTCGATTCCCATCGCCGTGTTGTAGGCCGCGTAGCCTCCGGCCATGCCGCGTCCCAGGGGCCGCACGTACGAGGGCCAGCGATGGCGGGGGCCTTCGAAGCGGGAGAACGTGGTGGCTCCGGCCACCATCAACCCGTCGGGATAGCGGGCCATTGAGCGGCGGATCTCGCCGACCGTCCGATTCGAAGCGAGGGACTCTTCCCACAGCATATCGTCGAACGCGGTTTCGGGCGTTACCACCAGTTGTGCGGCAGGATCGGCCTGCGCGACCAGCGACAGGATTTTGTCCCGTTGCTCATCGGAGGTCAGGCCGCTGAATTTTTCGTTGTACGGATCGATGTTGGGCTGGATCACCGCCACCCGCACCGGATCGGCCTGTTCGCGGTAGGTGGCGTAGCGGATCAGCGAGGCGCCCGTCGGGACGGCGATCCAAAGCAGGGCCGGAAGCACCCCGATCCAGCGGCGTTTCTCCCAAGTCTTCCAGGTATTGTAAATCAAGACATTAGAAACAAGTACCCAGAGTGATCCCCCCAGGCTCCCCGTCCATTCGTACCACTGCACCAGCCACGGTTCGCGGGCGAATCCATAGCCCAGGGTGAGCCACGGGAACGAAATTTCGTTGTAGAGGTACAGCGCCTCGAAAGCGATCCAGAGCGTTACAAACAGGCTCCAATCCAGCGCCGCCGGAACCCGGAAGCGGAATCGGTGGAACAGCAAAAACGGAGTGGCTGAAAAGAAAAGTCCCACCAAAGGCACGGCCACCGTAGCGATCCAGGTAGAGACCCCGACCCACCAGGTGGTGAGCATGATCCAAACGAAAAAGGCGAGAATCACCCACCATCCGTAACGGCGCGGTTTTTGATCTCCCAGCATCAGCAACGGGACAAAGGCCCCCAGGAGCCACCAACCGCCCAATCCCAGCCAGGGGAGGGAGAGCAGCAGTCCCGTACTTAACGCCAACAGCCCTTTTTTCCGCATTTTTGCAGGTGATTTAGGGGCAAATGTATGGAAAAAACTAACTTTGTCGGAATTATGGATCCTATTATTCTGTTGATCGAAGGACTTATCGTCGGGTTTTTGGCTTCAATCCCGTTGGGGCCTATTGGCGTGATATGCATTCAGCGCACCCTGAACGGGACGCGCACTTCGGGATTTGCCTCGGGGTTGGGAGCCGCTTCGGCCGACACGATTTTCGCCTTTTTGGCCGTTTTCTCGCTCTCGTTCATGACCGATTTTATCCACCACAACATCATCTGGTTCAAAGCCGTGGGGGGTATTTTGGTGATTGTGCTGGGTTTCACCATCTTCTACAAACGCATCAAGCGGCCCAGCCAGCGCAACCAAACCAAGAGCAGCCTGCTGAGCGACTATTTTTCCACCTTTTTGCTCACCCTTACCAACCCGGCTTACATTTTGGTGTTCATCACCCTGTTCGCCTCATTGGGGGTAAACAGCGGCCAGAACTCGTTCCTCGAGAACCTGCTGCTGATCGGCTGCGTGCTGGTGGGCGCCTCGTGCTGGTGGTTCCTGCTCACCTGGACGGTCGACAAGCTGCGCCGTCGGTTCCGCCTGCGGCACCTGTGGTGGATCAACAAAATCACCGGATCGGTGATCGTGGCATTCGGCGCGCTGGTGATCCTGAGCCTGATTTTCAACCTCGGCGGGCCGTTGTCCAACCTGTAAGCACGCATGAAAAAGATTGTCATAGCCATCGACGGCTACTCCTCGGGCGGCAAAAGCACCTTCGCCAAGGCGTTGGCCGCGCGGCTGGGGTACATTTTCATCGACACCGGGGCCATGTACCGCGCCATTACCTTGTGGGCCATGCGCCGCAACCTGCTCGACAATCCGGCGGCATTGATCGAAGCCCTGCCGGGCATCGAGGTCGATTTCCGGGTCGATCCGGCGAGCGGCCGCAGCGAGATTTTTCTGGACGGCGAACGGGTCGAAGAGCAGATCCGCACGATCGACGTAAGCAACCACGTCAGCACCGTCAGCCAGTTGCCCGAAGTACGCGCCAAGCTCGTTGCCCTGCAACAGCAAATGGGCGCTCGCAAAGGCATTGTGATGGACGGGCGAGACATCGGCACGGTGGTTTTCCCCGATGCCGAGTTCAAGATTTTCCTCACGGCCGATCCCCGGGTGCGCGCCCAGCGGCGTTACGACGAACTTCGGGCCAAAGGCGACGCCGTTTCGCTCGAAGAGATCGAGGCCAACATCCGCCAGCGCGACCGCCTGGACGAAACCCGCGCCATCAGCCCCCTGCGCCGCGCCGACGACGCGCTGCTGCTCGACAACAGCCACATGACCCCCGGCCAACAGATGGAGTGGGCCACGGAACACCTCCAACGGCTCGGCGCCCTATGACCTACGCCGAAACCATCGACTACCTGTACCGCACCGCCCCCCTGTTTCAACACATCGGGGGCGCTGCGTATAAAGGAGGTCTGGACACCAGCCTCGAACTCGACCGTCTGCAGGAACACCCCCACCGCGCCTACCGAACCATCCACGTGGGCGGCACCAACGGCAAGGGATCCGTGTCGCAGATGCTGTACGGCATCCTGCGCGCCGCCGGTTACCGCACGGGACTCTACACGTCGCCCCACCTGCGCGACTTCCGCGAACGGATGGAGGTGGACGGGGAACTGATTCCGGAACAACAGGTGATCGATTTTGTGGAAACGATGCGGCCCGAGATCGAGCGATTGCGCCCCTCGTTTTTCGAAATCACCACCGCGATGGCCTTCGACTTCTTCCGGCAACAACAGGTGGATGTAGCCGTGATCGAAGTGGGGCTGGGCGGACGGCTCGACTGCACCAACATCATCCGCCCCGAGGCGAGCATCATCACCAACATCAGCTCGGACCACACCGCCCAACTGGGCCACAGCCTCGCTGAAATCGCCGCCGAAAAGGCGGGCATCATCAAGGCCGGGATCCCCGTCGTGGTGGGCGAATACGACCCCGCCACCGCTCCGGTGTTCGAGGAACGGGCCCGGCAGGTCGGGGCCCCGCTCCGTTTCGCCTCCCGGCACTACCGCTGCGACGGCCACGCCGACAACCGATTCGCCGTCAACGGCACCGACTACGAACTGGGCATGCGGGGCGACTACCAGGGCCTCAATCTGTGTACCGCCCTGGCCGCCGTCGACGTGCTGCGGAACGGATTTCAGATCGACGAAAACGCCCTGCGGCAAGGATTGCGCTCGGCCCGCGTGCGGGGCCGGTGGCAGCAGTTGAGCGAATACCCCACCGTGCTGTGCGACACGGGCCACAACGTGGCGGGCATCCGCTTTGTGGTCGATCAACTGGCGCGCCAACCCCGCAAAAAACTCTACTTCGTGCTGGGCGTGGTGGCCGATAAGGAGCTGGACGCGATTCTTCCGTTGCTTCCCCGCGACGCCTACTATCTTTTCACCCAAGCCTCCATTCCGCGCGCCCTGCCCGCCGGGGAATTGGCCGCCCAGGCGGGCCGATTCGACCTGTCGGGCGAAGTAGTTCCCACCGTCCCCGAGGCATTGGCCCGGGCCCGTGCGCTGGCCGGCGCCGACGACCTGATCTTCGTGGGCGGAAGCACCTTTACGGTTGCAGAAGTGATCGAATAACGCTACCTTTGTCGAATACCCCGTCCCCATTAGGATTTCTCTGCCAATGAGCTGCATCAAAGATACCACCCGCGGTTGCTGTTTCTCGCGTGACGACAACGGTCAGGCCCACGCGCACAACTGCCCCGGGTGCCACAAACTCGAAGTGTTCGACTGGATGGCCGACCTGCCCGATCCGCTGGCCTCGAACCAGATTTTCGAAGTTCAGTTCAAAAACACCCACAAGGGATACTTCATCAACGACAGCAACCTGCCGTTGCAACCGGGCGATATTGTGGCCGTCGAAGCCTCGCCGGGCCACGACATCGGCATCATCTCGCTCGCGGGCGAGCTGGTTACCCGGCAGATGAAAAAAACCGGATTCAACCCGCAGGGAGTGGATTTCCGGAAAATTTACCGCAAAGCCAAGCCGGGCGACATCGAAAAATGGCAGGAAGCCATTGCCCGCGAACACGCCACGATGATCCGTTCGCGGCAAATCACCGCCGACCTGCGGCTCAACATGAAGATCGGCGACGTCGAATTCCAGGGCGACGGCATGCGGGCCATTTTCTACTACATCGCCGACGAGCGGGTGGACTTCCGCGAGTTGATCAAAATCCTCGCCGACCAGTTCCGCATCCGGGTCGAAATGCGCCAGATCGGCGCACGGCAAGAGGCGGGACGCATCGGAGGAATCGCCCCCTGCGGCAGGGAACTCTGCTGCTCGACCTGGCTGGGCAACTTTTCGTCCGTTACCATCGGCGCGGCGCGCCATCAGGAGATCACCCCCAACCCCCAAAAACTGGGCGGGCAGTGCGGCAAACTGAAATGCTGCCTCAACTACGAACTCGACGTTTACCTCGACGCACGGCAGTCGATCCCCAAGATCAACGGCCCGCTCGAAGCGCTGGACGGCAGCTACTACCTGGTTAAAACCGACATTTTCGAGCGGATCATGTGGTTCAGCCCCGATCCCAAATCGAGCCTGGCGCTCACTCCGCTGAGCGTGGAGCGGGTGCTGCAGATCGTGGCCGTCAACCGCCGCGGCGAAAAGGTCGACCAGCTTGAAGACAAAACCGCAGTCAAGGAGAAACCGCAATTCGAGGAACCCGAAATCAAAAACGTCGTCGGCGAAGAGAGCATCACCCGTTTCGACAGCCAAAGGGGCGCAGACCGGGGTCGGAACCGCAGTCGCGGTGGGCGCAACCGGGGACGCGGACGGGGCGACGGCAACGGACGCAACGAGAATAACAGCGGACGGGGCGACGGCAACGGACGCAACAATGAGGGCGGCGGTCGCAATGAACACGGAGGACGTAATGAAGGCGGCGCGGCCAAATCCCACAACGCCTCGCCGGGCCAGCCCCGGCAACCTCAACAGCCCCGGCATACCGCACGTCCCGAGCAACAGAACAAACCCGCAGGAGAGAACCGTCCGACGGCGCGTCCCGAACAGACCGCGCCCCAGGGAGGCGGCAGGCCCAACCAGGGTCACCGCAACCGCGGACGCGGAAGAGGCCGTTCCGGCGGACAGGGCGGACAAGGTAGCCAAGGAGGATCATCCCGTGGCGGCGAACAACAATAACCCCGCGCCCGGCAGCCGGTTGCGCCGCGGCGTGGCAGGAGCGTTCCTGCTGCTTCTGACGGTAGGATGCACCCGCTCATCCTACACCGAACTCTTTCATTTCGAGGGGGAACCCTGGCAGGCCGATCAGTCGGCGGTGTTCCGTTTCGAACCGCTCACCCCCGACGAGGGCGACTACACCCTGTCGATCGCCCTGCGGCACACCGAACAGTTTGCCTACAACCGCCTGATGCTGGAGATCAAAGGGGTCAATCCCCGCCGCCAGTTCTGGGTCGATACCCTTTCGGTCGCCCTGACCGATGCCCGGGGCAAATGGGTGGGGAAACACTACGCCGACCATTACGACCTGACCACCCTTTACCGCACACACATCCGTTATCCCTATCCGGGAACATACGCGCTTTCCGTCCGACAGCTCAACGACCCGACATCGCTCGACGGGATCCTGGCCATCGGCGTGGAGGCCACCGGATGCCAACTTGCAACAGACTGACGCCCCATGGGAAAAAACAAGCTCAAGCGCTTCGACGAAAACCGCACTTTCCGCTGCCTGGTGCAGGTGGAAGGGCCTCCGGCTGCCGACCATCCGCTGAAGGGAGCCTGGCACCGCGAGTTCTTCGGTAACGACCGGCCGATCATCCTCGAACTGGGTTGCGGGCGGGGTGAATATACCGTTGAACTGGGCCGCCGTTTCCCCGACCGCAATTTCATCGGCGTGGACATCAAGGGAGCGCGGCTGTGGCGCGGCGCCAAAACCGCCACCGAAGAGCCGCTGCCCAACGTCGGTTTCTTGCGCACCCGCATCGAATTCATCGACCGCTTTTTCGCCGCCGGCGAGGTGGCCGAAATATGGATCACCTTCCCCGATCCGCAACTGAAAAAGGGGCGCGAGAAGAAACGCCTCACCGCCGCCGACTTTTTGGCCCGTTACGCCCGTTTTCTGCATCCCGAGGGGGTCGTACACCTGAAAACCGACAGCCAACCCCTGCACCGCTACACACGCGCCGTGCTTGAGGCCAACGGCATCGAACCCGCCCTGGCCTGCGACGACATCTACGGGAAAGGGGTTGCCGACGAGCTGCTTTCGATCAAAACCACCTACGAGGCCCGTTTTTTGGCCGAAGGACTCCCCATCACCTACCTGCGGTGGTCGCCCTGCGGCCGCAGCCAATTCGTGGCCCCCGTTCCGACCGACGAATAATCCTCCCATTTCCATGCTGATCGAGATCGACGAAAAATCAGGCTTCTGCTTCGGGGTCGTACGGGCCATCGACACCGCCGAACGGCTGCTTGCCGAGCGGGGCGGAGGCTACTCGCTGGGCGACGTGGTGCACAACCGCGTGGAGGTCGACCGGCTCGAACGGCTCGGGCTGCACACCATCACACACGCCCAGATCTGTACGGCCGCCGACCGTCCGCTGCTGATCCGCGCCCACGGCGAACCGCCCGAAACCTACGCCCTGGCCAACTCCTTAGGCGTAGAGCTGGTGGACGCCACCTGCCCCGTGGTCGCCCGACTGCAACGGCTGGTACGCTCGGCCTGGGAAGAGATGAGGCCCCTGAACGGGCAGGTGGTCATTTTCGGGAAACGGGGACACGCCGAAGTGATCGGCCTGTCGGGACAAACCGGCAACCGGGCCCTGGTCGTTGAGGGACCGGACGACCTGGCGGCGATCGATTTCAGCCGCCCCATCTACCTGCTTTCACAAACCACGCAACCGCTCGACCTGTTCGAACAGGTTCGCAGCGAAATCCTGCGCCGCGCCGCCGATCCCGCCGCCGTACAGGTGCGCGACACCATCTGTCGGCAGGTGTCGAACCGCAATCCCCACCTCCGCGAATTTGCGGCGCGCTACCAGGTGATCCTGTTCGTGAGCGGGCGGAAAAGTTCGAACGGAAAGGCCCTGTACGAAGTGTGCGCGTCGGTCAACCCCCGCACCCATTGGGTGGAGGAACCGGACGAACTTCGCCCCGAATGGTTCGCCGACTGCCAAAGCGTCGGCATCTGCGGAGCCACCTCCACCCCCAAGTGGCTGATGGAACAGGTGGCCGCCGCCGTCCCTCCCGCCATGCCATGACCCGCTTTGCCGACATCCTGCTGTCCATCCCCCTGCCCCCCTTTACCTACGCCATTCCCGAGGGGATGGAACTCGAACGGGGAGTCCGGGTGCGTGTGCCGCTCGGACGGACAAAAATGAGCGAGGGGATCGTTTGGCGCATCCACAACCAGCCCCCTGCGCGGGGAATCCCCAAACCGGTCGGAGAACTCATCGACCCGCTGCCGGTGGTAACGCCCCCGCAAATGCGCCTGTGGGAGTGGGTGTCCGATTACTACCTATGCCCATTGGGCGACATCCTAAAAACCGCCGTTCCGCTCGGCATTCGGCGCGGAAGTTACCGTCCGCCCACCCGTCGGGAGGTGCGCCTGCCGGAGGCTTACCACACCGACGAGGCGTTGCACGAACTGCTCGACCGGCTCCGCCGCTCCAAAGCCCAGCGGCGCGTTGTCGAGGCGTTGGCCGAACGGCCCGAGGCGTGGGTCCCCCGCACGGAGCTTCCGGCGTCAAGCGCCCTGCTGAAAGGGATGATCGACCGCGAACTGCTCGAAACGCGCAACGAGGCGGCCGGTTACCCTGCGGCTCCGCCGCCCGACGATTTGTCCACAGGCAACCTGTCGGAGATCGTTGAAGCACTCTCCGAAAATAAAACACTGCTGGTGAGCGGATTGCCTCGCACCGACCGTTTGCCGCTCTACCGGAGCGCGACGGCGACCGACGGGCAAAGCCTCATCCTGTTTCCCGACCAAACGCTGCTTGGCGAGGTTGCCCGGACGTGGAACGATCCCGGCACGCTGCTGTTTCATCCCCACCTGAGCGAGGCCGCCCGTAGCGCGGCCTACTACCGGATGCTCACCGCCCCCGGGAGCGTTCGGCGGGTGGCCGGCACGCGCTCGGCCCTGTTTCTGCCGTTCCACAACCTGCAACGGGTGGTGATCGACAACGAACAGGAACCCTCCTACCGCCAAAGCGACCCCAGTCCCCGTTTCCACGGGCGCGACTCGGCCCTGATGCTGGCGCAGATTCACCATGCCCACACCCTGCTGGCGGGGAATCCCCCCTCGCTGGAGAGCTGGCTCAACGCCCGCCAGGGGAAATACGCCCTGCACGGGCCGTTGCTGGCCCCGAGCCGCGCGAAAATCACCCTGCTGGAACGGGGAAAGGGGCTCTTTTCGACCTACCTGCAACGGCAGATCGAGCAAACCCTCGCCCGGGGCGAACAGGTGGTGCTGCTGCAAAACAGGCGCGGATTCGCCCCCTTTGTCAGTTGCCCCCATTGCGGCTACGTCCCCTGCTGTCCCCATTGCAACGTGTCGCTCTCGTACCACAAAGAGCAGTCGTTGCTTCGGTGCCATTACTGCGGATTCGGCACCCCGTATGTCGCGGCCTGCCCCTCGTGCAAACTGCCTGCGTTGGAACCGCACGGGTTCGGCACGCAGCAGATCGAAGAGGAGCTGGGGCGGCTCTTCCCCATGGCCCGCGTCGTGCGGCTCGACACCGACAGCGCCTCCTCGCAACGCAGCAGGGACCTTCTGCTTTCGGAATTTTCCGGCGGGAGGGGCGATATCCTGGTCGGAACCCAACTTGTAACGCGCACCCCGGCACTCGACCGCGTTGCCCTGGTGGGCGTGCTGCAGGCCGACGCCCTGCTGATCTACCCCGATTTCCGCACCGACGAACGGGCGTTCCAACTGCTCGCCCAACTGCGGGGCATGCTGGCCGAGGCGCCGCACGGCGAACTGGTGATCCAGGCGTCCCGATCGAACCGTACCCATCCCGTATTGGCGGCGCTGGCGGCGGCGAATCCCGAGTCGCTCTACGCCGCCGAGGCCGAAAAACGGCAACAACTGCACTACCCCCCCTTCTTCCGGATGGTGCGGTTCACGTTGCGGCACACCGATCCGCACCTGTTGCGGCAGTGCGCCGAGGCGATCGAAGCACTCCTGCGCCCGGCGTTCGGGGAGCGGCTTTCGCCGCCGTTCGAGCCTCAGATCGACCGACTCTCCGACCACTACATCCTGCACCTGCTGCTGCGCGTGGAGCGTTCGCGCTCGTTCGAAGAGGTTCGGCGCGAAATTCTCCGGCAACTCGCCCAGCTGCCCCGATCGTTCCGATCCGTCGCCCGCTCCATCGAGGTCGATCCTCTTTGAGTCGGAAAAAATAACTACCTTCGTCCCGAAATCCCTTGCGGATGTGGTGTAATTGGTAGCCACGCCAGACTTAGGATCTGGTGCCGAGAGGCGTGGGGGTTCGAGTCCCTTCATCCGCACATCAGGCGTCGAGCCCCCTCCGCACGCCGGACAGGTTCGCTCCTCCCCCGTAACCCGAAGGGACGACCAGTTTCTGTACCCCTTCCAACCGAATCCCCCCTCCCGATGGAACGACTTTTTCGGTGGCTCACCCCACAGCGGATTATTTACGCAGGCGTGGCACTGCTGTTGGCGTACGTGGTTTTCAGCATGGGATACTACTTTCCCGACGAACATTTCCAAATCCTCGAACCGGTGCACCTCAGGCTGTTCCATGAACCGGGACACGAACTCACCTGGGAGTACGCCCTGCAGATGCGTTCGGGCTTTCAGCCGCTCGTCGCCTACGCCGTGGGAGCGGCCCTGCAAGGGGCGGGACTCTACGACCCGTTCGTGCTGGCGGGGCTGTTGCGCCTGTTGAGCGCGGCGCTTTCGCTGGCGGCCCTGTTGGCCTTTTTCCGCGCTTTCCGCGAGGAGCTGGGCGGTGTCCGGTGGGAAAAATGGTTCCTGCTGATCGGTTTTTTCCTCTGGATCTTCGCCTACCACCACGTGCGTTTCTCGTCCGAGACTCTTTCGGCCAATTTTCTACTGCTGGCGGTAGCCTGTTACCAGCGTTTCCAAGCGGAGCCGGGGGCCTCGCCCTGGAAGTGGGGTCTGTGGATGGGGCTGTGCGGAGGGGCGGCGTTCCTGTGCCGTTTTCAGGTCGGATTTTGCCTGCTGGGCCTTGCCGCCTGGCTGTTGTTGTTCGGCCGCAACCGAAAGCTTTTGGGGGGATTCGCAGCCGGAGGAGCAATCGCCGCGGCGGTTCTGCTGCTATGCGACCGCTGGTTTTACGGCGTGTGGACGCTATCGCCCTGGAATTACGTGCAGGGCAACCTGATCGACAACCACATGGCCTCGTTCGGGATCGATCCCGCGTGGGAATACCTCCGGGGAGCGATCCTCGAAACGGGTCTCTTTCCCGGGCTTCTTTTCCTGGTAAGCACCTTTTGGTTTTTCTGGAAACGCCCCAAAGACCTGCTCACCTGGATAATCGTTCCTTTCCTGCTCGCCCACCTGCTGGTGGGCCACAAGGAGGCCCGTTTCCTGCTGCCGATGGCCTTTTTCGCTCCCTACCTGATCGTCTGGTTCTTCCGCCAGTTCCCGTTGGAACGGCTTAACAAAACGTGGGTTCAGCTTCCGCTCCGCATCGTGGTGGTGGTCAACGGGCTGTTGGTGCTTTTTATGCTGGTGGCCCGCGATCCGCGCGTACATTTTTTCCGCTCGATCTACGACTCGTGCCGGGCCGACGGACGGCCCACCACGCTGCTTTACCTGCCCCAGGAAGAGAATCATTTTTTACTGCCGGAGTATGTGCTGACCGAGCGGCTGATCCCCTCGTATTTCTACAAACCCGCCAACCTTGCCCTGGAGCCCTGCGCCGACTCGGTAGCGTTGGCTGATCGCATCCGGCTGGCTGGAGGGCGCGCCGAGCCGCTCATCGTGCTGTCGAAAAGCCCGGCCCTTGTACACCAATGGCCCTCCCGGGAGCTGGACGTTCTTCCCTACCCGGCGTGGGTGGCCCGCCACCTGAATTTCGGCGGGTGGGTCGAACGCTCGACGCGCAACGCGATTCACGCCTACCGGATCGACCCGGCTACACCGCCCGCGCAACAGTAGTCGCGCAACGCAAAGGCCCAGGCTAAAGCATTAAACCACATAAAACGCTAAAAGTGCGCATCGGCACCCCGAAACGGGGCGCCGATGCGCGCTTTATCCGGCCAAAGCCGGAGGTATCGGCGTGGATTATTCCCCGGGGGTATCCACCGAGGGCATCCCGTAGCGCTCCATGTCGAGCGCAAAGTTGCGGTCCAGCTCGGCCTTTGTCAACAAACGGTTGTAGAAACGGAAGGCATAGATCCGCCCGCGGAGCGTTTCGGCCGCGTAATGGCGGGCCCAGGTTCCAAGGTTGAGCTGAGTGGCCCACGGAGCTCGGGTGTTGTAGGCGTCGGTGGTTGCGTTGGGCCCCGACGAGCAGAGCGGCCCGCGCGCCCAGGGGATTGCTCCCGGCAGTTTTTTCGGCTCGGTATACACAATGCGGTTGCCGTACCAGGCGATCAGTTTTTGCCCGTCGAACTGGATAACGACGCGGCGGCGGCGGTTGATCAGGTCGTCGGTACCGAAGTTCATCCCGTTCCAGTCGTTACCGGCCATCAGGCCCAGGCCGCCCATGTAAATTTCCACGTCGGCGGTTACGTAGGTGGGACCAAGGGGTTCGTAGAAGAACGAGAAAAGGTCGTTCCCACCGGATGTGGTGTTGAGGGCATTGGCGCGGAAAATCACTTCAACGGTGAATACCTCGGGGAAGAGGATATCTTCAGCCGGATCGAGCTCCATGCTTCCAATGGTTATGTCGCTTCCGACTCCCGTCTCGTTGACGATCATGCAGTCGGCTCCCCAACCCATTGCGGTGGTGAATTTGGGGGAGGTTGACGTATTGGTGGTCGATACAAGCGGCATGTTGAATTTGCCTTCGGTGGCGGGGGCGATGTTCTTCCAGCGGTTGCGGTGTCCGTCGGTTCCGTCGCTGCTGTTGGTTTTAAACGGAATCGGGGGAACGGTCGCGCTGTAAACGTATTTGCTGCTCGCATACGCAGGACGTTGGGGGTCGGTAAAAAGCGGCGAGTTGTTGTCCACCCGCACGTCTCCCGGGTCGCGGCCGTTGTTGTAAATCCCGTCGTAGTGAAGTACCAGGCCGCTGGTTACGTACCAGTCGGTTCCGTCGCGCGAAACGCGCACGTCGGTGTCGATGTCGTTCACTCCCCGGATGGTTACGGTGGCTTTGTACTCGGTGTTGGCGAGGATGTCGTAATTGTCGACGGCGGGGCCGCCAAAATAGACTTTGTAGATGTAGCGCAACCCGTTCACCTCGGCCAGGATTTCGAGGTATGTCCCCTGGGCGGGTTTGTCGCCCGCGGCATTTTTATCCACGCGGCTTGGCCCCGTACCAATGCGGTTTTCGCAACTGTACACGGTGACCGACGCCTTTTTCCCGTTCTGTCCGGCGGTAGGGGCAAACCAGTCGGTGTGCATGTAGTAAAGAGGCTGGAGGGGGAAGGGGTCTTCCTCGCCGTCGTTATCAAAGTCGCGGGGGGCGACGTAGTCGACTCCCGCCAGGTTCACAAACCGCATCATCATGATCCGGAAATCGGCAGGCGCAGCGGCATCGACCGTTACGTCGCAGATCAACTTGGCGCCGACACGCTTCACGGGAATGGTGATGGGATTGGCCGCCGGGTTGTCGATGTTGGCCTGGGTTACGTTGTAGACTCCCGACATCGGGAACCCCGAAGCGCCGGGCAGCTTGGGATCGAGCGCCCGCAGTGCATCCAGCACATAGAGCGCCCGCAGCAGGTCGCTCTCTTCCAGGTAGGGATTCAGGTAGTTGCGGTAGTAGTTGGCGTTCCCGACGGTGTTGTTACCCAGGTTGGTGAATGCGTAGATTCGGGCTCCGGGTACGATGTGGGCGGCGGGAATGGTGATCGAGGTCAGGTTGGAGCCGTCGGCAAACCCCTCGTAGAGCAGTACGCCGGCCGGGTCGAACACCATGACATCCACGTTGTAGATGAATTTCTCGGCGTTGGTCGGGGCCTTGGTGGAGGGCAACACCTCCAGTTCCTCGGGCAATTGGGGAAAAAGGGCGATCTCCAGGTTCCCGTTCCGCTGGGGATCGGGATTCACCACTTCGCTTTTCTTACACCCCGCCAGCAACGCCAGGCAGGCGAAGAGCAGGACGAATCGTATGTTCATGTTCTTGTTCACGCTTATAAATTCCCGATTACTAAACGGACTTTTTGCGGTTTTTATTTCCTGGTTCTGTTAATCGAACGTTACGCCCCAGTGTACCTCGGTCCAGTTTTGTACGGAGGTGGCGGTAATTTGAATGGGGGTATCGCCTTCGTAGGTGTGCTTGTCCATGTATATCTCGAAGATATACTTGTAGCCGCTCTTAAATTCGATGTCTTTGACGATGTAGTGGCGGTTGGTGTAGTGGGGTTCCGTTTCGCCCGCAAGCTGGTAGGTCATCTCGAAGATCATCTCCACGTCGTACTGCTTGGTAACGGGATTCATCACCGGGTTGGCGGAAATTCGCGGAACGGGCGGGATAATCAGGTTGCGGCGCAGGAACATGGATCCTCCGGTGGTGGGGCCGGTCCAGGAGTCGGGAACCGCGCTGCCCGCGGCCAGCTGGTCGGCCTTGAACACAGAGGTTCGGGTAGAGGTCAGGCTGCTGGCGGCTGTTACTTCGGGGTCGTCGGCCACCAGGTTGAAGGTGCCGTCGGTGTTGATTTTGTTGCCGAACATGGTCAACCGGTGGTAGAAGAGTTGGTCTCCCTCGTTCCACCGCCGTTCCACGGGTAGCGTCTGACGGTCGTCCTTGTACATGTGAAACTCGATCTGCGACATGATGTGGCGGAAGCGGAGGTTTACCGGACGATAGAGTTCGTTTTGGGCCTGCGTGGTTCCTCCTGTCAGGGGGTAGCTTTTGTTGCGGATGGGGTCGGCGCGTTTGATGTCGGAAAAGTTGAGCCCGATCATCGCCGCTTTGGAGTTGATGGTTTTGGTCGCCCCCTGGTCCTGGTAGAGGCGAAAACGCATTTTTTGTATATCCTCGGTGTTTACCACCGTTATCTCCTCGTTGTTGGCGGGCCAGGGATGGTAGGCGTAGATGTCCAGCTTGGTGCTGGGGAAGATCGGGGCGCAGAGTTGCGGCTGTTTCGGGGTCCCGTTATAGTAGCTCCACACGGTCTTGTCTTTCCCGCCCGATTGCGAAAGCGTCCCCGCTCTGTACCCCACGTTGGCGTAGGTGTAAAAGACGTCGGCGCGCGTGGGAAGCTGTCCGTCGTCGCGGGTATGGGTGATGAAAATGCCTATTTGGTCGTTGGCGGTGAAGTTGACGGCTGCGATGCCGGTCTCTCCGTAGTTTTTGGTGTCTCCCGCAGGGCCGGCGATATCGGCCGTAATGAACAGCGGCTTGTCGCTGACCTCTTCGTTGCCGGCGGCGGGCAATTCTTCCTTGTTGCAGGCGGTCAGGGCCAGCAACGGGAGCAAGAGCAGCAGGTGTATGTTACGTTTCATGGGTTCTAATCTTCTCTATATACCGTGGTTCCTCCGTCTTTCCAGGGTACGATGTTGTTCTCCGAGTCGGTGGTGATGGCGCTCGATATGACACCGAGCGGGAAGGCGCTGGGGGCCATGATGTTGGTTTTGATGCCCATGGTGGTTCGCCAGCCTTTGGTCAAAATCGCCACCGGCGTGCGGGGGTAGGTGGTCAGCGAGGCCGACGCGGAGGCGGGGGGAGAGACCACCTCAAAAACCATGTCGAATTTCATGAGGAATCCGTCGGGCCAGTTCGAGTTGGTGGCCGCTCCGGGCAGCAGGTAAACCTCGCCCTCCAGCTTGGTGAGGTAGTTGGCCACGCTGGTGGCCGGATGCACGAGGGTTCCGTCGGGGAAAGCATAGGTGGCCAACAATCCTTCGTCATCGGGCATTTCAATGTCCTCGACTCCCAACGTGTAGGTTCCGTAGGGGTACAGGTGCTCGATCGACAGGCCGAGCTTGCGGTTGGTCAGGTATTCGTAGCCGGTTTGCAGGGCGATGTTGGCTCCGGCGCCCTCGGCGTAGATGTACTGAAACCGGATGGCCGAACACAGGCGGTCCATCACGGGCATCGAGACGGTTTGGGTCAGGGCGCTGGTGATCCCCTTTGCGTAGGTGGCCGAGGCCATAAAGTCCACGCCGTTCGGTACGGTTACGGTTTGCTGGTCTTCGTTCAGCGGGATGGCGGGCGAGTAGGCGTAAAAGTCGAAGTATTTCGTGTCTCCGTCGTAGACCGGTATCATCAGGTCGAACGCGTCGCCGTCGGTTTTGTTGCCGTCTTCGTCCACCAGGCAGGGGGTCAGCGATCCGTTGGCCTGCACTTCGTAGGTGGCCGAGGTAACGCAGGGGCGGCTCAGGTTGGAGTAGTTCTCGCCCTCGACGCCCTTGTACACGACAATGCGCACGGTGCGGCCCGCGGGCAGGTTGACCGCGGCTTTGGTCTCGACCTGCTCGGGGGCCGTTACCTGAAATTGCAGGCGAACGCTCTGCTCGACGGCCGGCCTTTCGCTCCGGCAGGAGAAGAGCAGCGCCGAGAGGCTGAGGGTCAGAATGGATAAGATTCGTTGACGCATGGGTTTCACAGGGGGGGGGGGTTACGAGAGCACGGTGCTTCCGCCGCTGGGGTCGGGATTTTCGGTCCAGTCGTTCACCTGCAGGGTGAAGCTCACGTCCGAAAGGCGGATGGTGACCACGTAGTGAATGTTTTTTGCGGGATCCCAGTTCATGCCCGTCAGGTCGATCTGGGCGGTGCGCTGAACGGGATTTTCCTCGAACGGGGAGGCGATGGTGTAGCTGATTTCGATTTTGCTTGCCGCGGTTACCGCCTGGGGAAGCATGTAGCTGTCGGACAGGGCGACGTTCGGCGCGGCGGCGTTGTAGGGGATGGCGGTGGTTGCGCCCGAAAGGAGGGTGAAGGTAACGGCTCCGCTTTGTCCGCTCCACTGGTTGTTGGCCCAGGTGTAGCGGCCGCTGTTTTTCAGCCCCACGAGCTTCAGGCCGGTTACCGTGGCGGTGTACTGGCTGGCGTCGGCGGCTACTTTGGCCGAGATGCGCACGCGGCTCAACAGGTGGGTGAACTGGAAGTTGATGGTTCCGTCGCCTGCGCTGCGGTCGGCGGCCGATGCGCCGAGCAGGTCGGTGTTCGGGGTGGCGGGAGCGGTAAAGTCGATGTAGGGGGCTCCGGCGGTTTGGTTGTCGGAAAGGGTGATGCCCGCGCCGTTGTGGGGCGAGTAGGCGAAAAAGGTGATCGTCTGTTCGGGATAGCTCCAGTAGCGGATGGGGTCGTAGGTGGTGCCTCCGGCGGTTTTCTCCACCATTTGGTTGTAGAGGAATCCGGGGGTGGTGGTCGCTCCTGCGGTGGCCCAGGGGATGGTCTGGGTGTCGTAGGCAAGCACGCCGAACTTCCCTCCCACGGGATAGACGGCCCGCGTGGGGGCTATCCGATCCCATTCGCCCGCTTCGGTGCCGCCGCTAAAGGCGAGAGCCAGAGGCTCGAAAGGAGGCTCCGGTTCGCGGGACTGCTTGCACGCGGGGAGCAGCAGGGCCGCACCGCACACAATCAGGATATTTCGTAGTTGCTTCGTCATGGTATAGCCGGGCTTTCTTTTCTTCATACGCTATAACGCTCTCGAAGTATGTTTTGTTGCAAAGTAACGGTTTTTTTACCTGATTTTTACAACTTATTTCCAACAAGTGACCGGGAGGGGAGATCCAACCCCGCCCGGTCTGTGTTGCGATCCATGTGCCTTCGGATCGCGGTATTTATGCACGTGTCGGCTTAGAAGCCAGCCGGCTCTACTTCGGGAGTCGTCCAGTCGGTAACGTCGGCGACGAAAGTGATGGCTTGCAAACCGAGGGTGATTTTGTAGTGAATTTGTTGGTTTTTGCCCAAGGCGGCACCCTGAAGACTGAAGTATTTCACTTGGTCATCCACACCGGTGAAGCTGCCGTTGTTACCCACTTGGTAAGTTACTTTCAGATAAGCATCGGTACCAACAACAGGAGCTAATGGAGCTGAGGTCGTAAGGGTTTGAGGAACGACATAGAAGCAGGCGTTAGCATCGCTTTCAAATGCAACAAAAGAGGAAGTCAACGCGTTGTTGGTGGTGGGTGCGGGCATCGTATAGACGGTGTTGTTGTCCGCTCCGAGGGTTTGGGCGCCGGTCAGCAGGTTGATGGTGGTGCTGTTTTTGTTTACGGCGTACTCGATGGAGGTTACCTTAATCGGGCTTTCGTTTGAAACGGAACTGGTCTTTACCGAGAATCTTACTTTGGTAAGTTGGTGGGCAAAGGTGAGTTGTTTGTCGGCAGCGGGAGTCTGATTTGCGAGGGAAGCGGTTACCAAGTCGACTGCGGCGTTGGCGGGGGCGGTGAAGACGATTTGGGGAGTAGTCCCTGAAGCCACCGAGTAAACAACAGTATCGGCACAGTTAACGGCAAATGCTTTGAGGGCGTCGGCTGCTAAAGGAGCATTTCCGCTGCCTTTCAGGTTGCCGTAGGTGTAGAACCAGTAATTGACAGTAGCGTCGTAGTAATACATCTTATCAGATCCGCCATATTTGTTGTTAGCTACGTTGTATACGTCAATGAATTTGGAGGAAGAGTAAACAGGAGTGGTAGGAGCAGCAACAGTTCCCGTGTAGGCAGCAATGTTGAAAGTACCCGCGCTCAAGTTAGCTTTGGTTACGTACGAGTCTTGGAACGAGATGGATCTCGAGGGAGCAACGGCAACGTCTTCGTTTTTCGAACAGCTGGTCATCGCGATTGCTGCAGTAGCAGCGAGGAGTAGGATTTTTTTCATGGTTGGTTGGGGTGTTTGGTTGTTTGTTTTGTTGTGTTTTTTGTTTTTTGTCTTTCGTATCTTCCGCCTTAGGCGTATTCTGTCGCTGTTTTGTTTTTACGATCCCGTCTTTTTGTTTTGAAATTCGGGGTCGTTTAGCTGTTATCCAAATAGCGTGCCAAACTTATTTTTTATTGCAGAGGAACTTCGATTTCCGGTCCCCATTCGTCCACATTCGCCTCAAAACCACCACTTTGGTCGGTATGGGTCTCGGGGATGTTCACTTCCAAATCGTCCATAAAAATGCTTCCCCCCTCGCAGCAAATCTCTTCGGTAAGCCGGTTGGTTACGTCGAAGGTGGCGGTGTATATGGTGCCGTCGACCAGCAAAAACTCGATGGCCAGGTAGTTGACCGCGTGGATGGCGGGATCCTGGGGATTGCCCTGGATCAACCCGAAGGCGGTGAAGCGGCAGTCGGCATAGCTGCCGTCTTTCGAACAGTCGAACATTACGCCGACGTTGTTGGCGAAAACCCGCTGCTGGTTGTGGAGGTACAACGCGGGCGCCACTCCGGTGAAGGTGCCGCGGATCCGCGATACGTACTGCATGCCGACGATCTTGACACGCGCCTTGTAGAGCTTGGTGGTGTTGATCGGGGCCACGTGCATGTCGGGCTGCGGCTGGCTGGCGTCGCTCACCACGGCGAACGAGGCCACGTGGTCGACAAACAGCAGGTCGGGCTGGCCGATGCTGCGGGTGATGTTAGGCATGGAGTTCGAATAGGTTTGTTCCTCCTGCACGTCCACCTCGTGCGAGGCCTGGCTTTGCGTGTACTGCGAATAAGGGAGCGAACGGCCCGAGTAGATGCCGTTGTAGCGTGTACGGGTCAAATCGGGCAGCAGGGCGTTGTACTGCTCGTACAGGTCGCCGTTGGAAAACTCGATGTACTCCGAGTCGTGGTTCGAGATCACGGCGCGGTACGACTGGCCGCCGGGCAGGTGGACGTGGTCGTTGGTCGGGGTAACGAAACGCACGAAGCGCTGGCCGGTCTCGATCGAGTAGAAGTCGACCTGCATCTCTTCGGGGGTGTAGTCCATCCGCGAGTAGTCGACGATCACGCGGAACGAGATCTGGTGGGGGTGGCTCTCCTCGTAGCACAGTTTCTTGCGACACCCGCTCAGCAGGGCGGCGGCGGCAAACAAAAGGATGTATCCGTAAAGTTTCACGATCGGGTTGCTATTTTTTGTTCGAGCCAAAGCGCCAAACCAGGTTCAACTTGGCGGCCGTGGGGCCGATGTAAGAGGTGCGCGCGGTACCCTCGTAGACGTAGTGCTGGTCCATGGGGTCGTAACGCTCGTATTTGTCGTACTGGGTATTCATGTACCCGACGGTCAGGCCGAATTCAATGGCCAGCCGCTTTTTGATCGGCAGCATGTACCCCCAGCTCAGGCCTACGGTGTAGTAGTTGCCCTGGTAGCCGGTGGTGCTTTTTTTCAGGTCGTACAACCCGGCGCCTGCGGCCAGACCGAGGTAGTTTCCTTTGAACTGTCCGTTTTTATTGAACCAGTAGCGGGCTTCGGCGTTCAGGGCCTGAAACTGGTAGAAGTTGTCCTGTGCGGGGAAGTTCCACCAGGCGATCTGGTAGCCGGCGTTCACCGACCAGCGTTGTGCGAAATAGTACTCCAGTTCGACGTTGGGCTGCAGAATGGCGTCGTACAACAGGTTGTTCTTGACGGCGAAGCGGGGGTATTCCAACCGGTCGGCGGACTTGGCGGCCGTGAGTTCGGAAACGGCCGCGCTTTCCAACACGGGGGCGGTTTCCATTTGGGCCTCCCCGCCGGGTTGGGCGGTGGTCGGCGCGGCTTGCCGCAGGCCGACTCCGGCGGATTGCGCCAAAGAGTCCGACTTGACCGCGGCGGGTTGTTCGGGTTGATCCGCACGGCCTGATTCGACCCCTTGCAGGGCCTCGGCAGCGGCGGCGGGTTGGGCTTGCACGGCCTGGTCGGCGGCTCCGGTGAACCACACGATGCAGGTGGAGGCGTTGCGCAGGATCGGCAGGATGTTTTGTTGGATGTAGCGGTAGGGAGTCCCGTCGTACAGTTGCTTGAGTTGGGCTTCGCGGCCTTCGCTGTCGAGCAGGGGGTTGCCAAGCACTTCGAGCACCGCCTCGCGGTGGGGCAGGTTCGAATCGGCCAGCACGGCTTGTTTCAGTCCGGCCCAGTTCTCGCCCAGTCCGCGGGTGTAGATATTGCGTTGATCCAGGTGGGGGTAGCGCCATACCAGGTATCCTTTCAGGGCCTTGGTGCGCTTTTGGGCCAACAGGTTGTTTGCCGCTTCCGACCCTTCGGGCGAAGAGTAGCCGGCAATGGTGATGCTATCGATTGTACGTTGCCCCTGATCGGCCAGCAACCACTTCAGTTCTTCCAACGATTTCCCGTTGGAGAGATACCCCTTATCGACTACATCGCTGTTGAACCGGAAGTGTAGCAGTACCGAGTCGGATTTGGGAAGAAGTGCCCTGATGTGCTGGCCGATGGCAGCTTGAGGCTGCAGCGACAGGAACAACAATACAAAAGCGGCTCCGGTTTTGCCGAGGAGTTTTGCTACCGTACGCTGGGTACGGACTCCACGGCCAACACGAGGGCTGCTTAGGTTGATTTCTTTGTTGTTTTTGAAAAACATTGTTTAGTTCGCCTCAGGGTTAGCGACTTTGTTTTGCGGCTTTCGTCAGGAGAACGCTCCCGAACCGCGTTTATTGTTTTTTTCTTTTTTGAAGGCTTTTTCTATTCGACTCCCCGAATTCTCTGAATGCTTCCGGCTATCAGATCCTTCTTTGCGTGATTTGGCAGGTTGGTTTCCTTTGTGCTAAATCCCGACCAGGCTCGTCGTATAACGCTTTGATACACTAAAAGTTTCATCTTTCACTACATCTGGGCATTTAAAAAACGCTTCTGTTACCATAAAAAGAACTGCACTTCACATTACCAACTTCGGTGCCAAACTTTTTTGGAGCGTGTTTTATATTAAAATAAGAGCTTATTATGATACTCGAAAATGGCGGAATAGAGATGTATATCGCTGTTTATCTGCACGTTATGCAGAATCAAAAAAGAGGCGCCCCGTGGGGCGCCTCTTTGCTAAAAAGGAGGGGGTGCAGCCTTTATCGGGCTTCCTGTGCCATTTTTTGGAATTCGTCGAGGCCGACTTTCTTTTCCGCGATCTTGATTTGACCGGCCAGCTGGTCGACCACTTTCTGCTCGCCTACCTTGTCGTAGATCTTTTTGGCCTCTTCCTTATTGGAGAGGATCGATCCGGCGTAGTTTTCGAGCATGTCGTCGGCCACGGTGTGCATGCCGTAGTACTGGAATTGCATCATCGCAAGGGCCTTGGCCTCGGTTTTGGCTTCGTCGTCCGAAACTTCCAGGTTGTGGGCGCGGGCTACGTGGCGTTTGACCAGGTCCCAGCGCATTATTTCGAGGAACGAGGCGAACTCGGCGTCGATCTGCTCCGGGGTGAACTTCCCTTCGTTGATGGCGAAGAGCCAGTTTTTGAGGAACTGCTCGGGCATCGGCAGGGCGATCTTGGCCAGCACAAAGCGGCGGAGGTCGTCGGCGAATTTGTATTGGGCCTCGCGGGCGAGTTCGCCTGCGATCAGGGTGTCGATCTTGGCTTCGAACTCGGCCTCGGTGGTTACGTCGCCGGCCGGGAAGACCATTTTGAAGAACTCTTCGTTCAGTTCGGGGTTGGCGAACTGGCGGATTTGATTGATCGTAAGGGTGTAATTCGGGTCGATGCCGTCGAGTTCGCCCTCTTTCACCCCGAGGATCGAGGCGCGTTGCGAGGGGGTTTTGTACAGCTCGTTCACGTTCACGGCCAGTTGGTCGCCCACTTTCTTGCCCAGGAACGGTTTGCGCTCGTCGTCGCTCATGCCGATCAGGCCGACGTAGGCTTCGTCGATGGTGGTTTCGCCCTGGGTGAGGCTGCCGGTAATGGCTTCGTCTTTGGTAACGCTCTCCACATCGACCAGCCGGCCGAAACGGCGCAGGTAGTTGTTGCGGTAGCCTTCGCGCATCTCTTTCGAGGGTTCGACCGTGTAGCGGACAAGCGACTCTTTGCCGAAATCGAGGTTGATCTCGGGAGCCAGCCCCACTTCGAAACAGAATTCAAAGTCGGCGGCGTTGTCGAAATCGAGGGTTCCCTGTTGGTCGGAGGGCATCAAATCGCCCAAAATGTCGATCTGCTGGGCTTTGACGTAGTCGAAGCAGGCTTCCGATGCCTGGCGGTAGGCCGTGTCGGCCACCAGGCCCTTGCGGTACATTTTGTTGATGATTCCCATCGGAACCATTCCGGGACGAAAACCGGGGACGTTGGCTTTGCGTTTGTACTCTTTAAGTTGTTTCTCAACCTGTTCGGCATAGTCGGCCGAGGTAACGGTTACTTTGAGCAGGGCGGTTTGGTTGGCGAGGTTCTCTTTGACTACGTTCATGGGGGATTGCATTTTTTGAGGCGACAAAGGTAGTGATTTCCAACTCGGAAACAAAGGGCCGCCCCCATAAGATAGAGGCGGCCCCCTCGTTTTGCATCGACGGCGGGACTTTCCGACCCTGCCGGGGGATTGTCCCTCGTTCGACAGGGGTGGTTCCGTGCGGGGCTACTGCGCGGCGGGGCGGGCGATGGGGGCGGTGAGGGAGCGATCCTCGCGCGCACGCACGAGCGTGTTCCATACGCTGCTGCGCCGTCCGTCGGGCAGGAACACGGCGCTGCGCACCACGCTGCCCGCGGGGGGCGCGATCGGTGCGGTGTAGAGCGGCGAAGCCGGGGTCGGCTCGGTGCCGTCGGTGGTGTAGCGGATTTCGCCCGCCGCCCAGCTATTCGCTATTTTTAGCGAGTCGCCCTCCGACACAAAGAGGTAGGCGGGCGCTTCGGGCACGGGGATGCGGTAGCGGATCCCTGCGGCATGCCAGCGCTTCATCTGTTGGCCGAGAAGCGCCTTGAACTGCTCCCAGTCCTTGGTTCCCCGGGGCGACCAGGCAATTTCCGACACGGCGCAGACGCGCGGATAGAGCAGGTATTCGAACTGTTCGGAGGTGGAGATGAATTCGGTCCACATGTTGGCCTGCACGCCCATGATCAAGGGCTGCTCCTGTTCGGTCAGGCTGGGGTGGTAGGGTTCGAATCGGTAGGCTTTTTCCAGCGGCAGGTCGTAGCCGACGGCCAGCGGTTCGATGGCGGGCGAGGCCTGGTACCCGTCGTAATAGAGGTGTTCGTAGGGACACATGATGGCCCGCGCTCCGCGCTTGGCCGCCCGTACGCCGCTTGACGTGCCGAGCCACGACATCACCACCGAGGTGGGCGCCAGGTCGCCGCCCATGATCTCTTCCCAGCCGATCATCTCCTTGTTGTGGTCGGTCAAAAAGCGTTCTATGCGGCGTACCAGGTAGTGTTGAAGCCCCATTTCGTCGTGCAGCCCCTCGGCGTTGATCCGCTGCTGGCACTTGGGACACTGTTTCCATGCGTCGTGCGGCGCTTCGTCGCCTCCCACGTGGATGTACTTCGAGGGGAACAGGACCATCACCTCGGTCAGCACGTCCTGTAAAAAAGCGTACACCTGTTCGTTCCCGGCGCAGAGCAGGTCTTTCGATACGCCCCACGTTTTACGCACTTCGAACGGCCCGCCCGTTTCGAAACTATGGGTTCCGCAAGCCAGGTAGTTATAGGCCGTGATAGCGGCCACCGAGTGGCCCGGCATTTCGATCTCGGGAATCACCTCGATGTTGCGCGAGGCGGCGTAAGCGACCACCTCTTTGATCTGCTCCTGGGTGTAGAAGCCGCCGTAGCGGAGCGTGTCTACGTCATTGCGGCGGTCGGGGCCGTATTGGGTGCCGTTGCGCCAGGCTCCGATCTCGGTCAGTTTGGGATATTTCTTGATCTCGATCCGCCAGCCCTGGTCGTCGGTCAGGTGCCAGTGGAGTTTGTTGAGCTTGTGGTAGGCCATCTCGTCCAACACCCATTTGATGTAGTCGACCGAAATCAGGTGGCGGCACCCGTCGAGCAGCATGCCGCGCCACTCGAAGCGGGGATAATCGCGGATACTGGTTCCCCGGATCGATACCTGCGAGGCGGGTTCATAGGGAAAAAACTGGCGCACGGTCTGGATGCCGTAAAAGAGTCCCCGCGCCGTGGGGGCGGTCAGCAGAACGGTGTTCGCCTCCACGTCGATGCTGTATCCTTCCTCTCCCAGCCCGGCATCCTGCCCCAGTTGCAGGCGGATGGAGTTGTCGGTTTTTTTGTTCTTGAGCGGTTCGACCCGAAGCCGGAGGCCGCACTGCGAAGCGATGGCGTCGCCGAGCAGACCGGCCAGGCGTTGCAGTTCGGCGTCTTTGGCCGGATAGAGGATGCGCGTTTGGGCGTCGGCCGTAAAACGGGCGTCGTTGTAGTGTGCAGACACGGGTTTGGGTACAAGCAACGGCTGGGCAGCCGCAAGAGCTCCCGACAGCAGCAGCGCGGCGAGGGCGCAAAGGGTCGTCAGGCGTTTCATCGTCGATCGGATCATAAGGCAAGGAGGGTGTTTTCCCCGCAAGGTAGCAAAAGAAAACGAAGAACGGTCCGGCACCCGGGGGCGCCGAACCGTTCCTGCGGTTCAAAACGGGTTCGTTGCGAACCTATTTCACGGTGGCCATGTGGCAGATCAGCTCCAACACTTTGTTCGAGTAACCCCACTCGTTGTCGTACCACGACACGAGTTTCATGAAGTTTCCGTTCAGGGCGATACCTGCTTTGGCGTCGAACACCGAGGTGCGGGCTTCGCCGATGAAGTCGGCCGAAACCACTTCGTCTTCGGTGTAACCGAGAATGCCTTTCATTTCGCCTTCGGCGGCGGCCTTGATGGCGGCGCAAACCTCTTCGTAGGTGGCGGCTTTCTCGAGGCGGCAGGTCAGGTCAACCACCGATACGTCGAGGGTCGGTACCCGGAAGGCCATGCCGGTAAGTTTGCCTTTGAGCTGGGGAATAACCACGCCCACGGCCTTGGCGGCTCCGGTCGAGCTGGGGATGATGTTGCCGGCGGCGGCGCGGCCACCGCGCCAGTCCTTCACCGAGGGACCGTCCACGGTCTTTTGGGTGGCGGTGGTAGCGTGTACGGTGGTCATCAAACCTTCCACGATGCCGAATTTATCGTTGATTACTTTGGCAAGGGGGGCCAGGCAGTTGGTGGTGCAAGAGGCGTTCGAAACGATGGTTTCGCCCTTGTACGATGCGGTGTTCACACCCATCACGAACATGGGGGTGTCGTCTTTCGAGGGGGCTGACATCACCACGCGCTTGGCACCGGCGTCGATGTGTTTTTGAGCGGTTTCCTTGGTCAGGAACAGGCCGGTGGATTCTACCACGTACTCGGCGCCCACTTCGTTCCATTTCAGGTTGGCGGGTTCGCGTTCGGCGGTTACGCGAATGGTTTGCCCGTTCACTACCAGGTGGCCGTCTTTGATGTCGATGGTGCCCTTGAACTGGCCGTGGATGGTGTCGTACTTAAGCATGTACGCCATGTAGTCCACCGAAATGAGGTCGTTGATCCCTACGATCTCGATTTGGTTGTTTTGCATTGCGGCGCGGAAGACCAGGCGCCCGATCCGGCCGAAACCGTTGATCCCTACTTTGATTTTTGACATGATGTATGGTTTTGGTTGTTGAAAATCCGTAAATTCCGGACTGCAAATTTACGGATTTTCCTGTTATGCACAACAATCCTGCGGGTCCTTTCGCAAAACGGCAATTCCCGATACCCGCGACAGGTGTTTTTACGCTCGGGTGGGTTTCTATTTCGCCCCATTTTTATACCTTTGTGGTTTGCGGCAAATCCGTAAATTTTGTAAAACACCACCATGAACGAATTCGATAAATTCGCCCGCAGCCGGGGAATCGGCTCGCTCGCCATGCACCGGTACCAGCGATTCTCGGCCGAATACATCTCGCCCACCATCATCGAAGAACGGCAGTTCAACGTTGCGGCCATGGACGTTTTTTCGCGGCTGATGATGGACCGCATCATCTTCCTGGGCGTACCCATCAACGACGACGCGGCCAACATCATCCAGGCGCAACTGCTCTTTCTGGAGTCGACCGACCCGACGAGCGACATCACCATCTACGTCAATACCCCCGGCGGATCGGTTTCGGCCGGGCTGGGCATCTACGACACGATGCAACTGATCACCCCCCATGTGGCCACCATCTGCACCGGCATGGCCGCCTCGATGGGAGCCGTTCTGCTGTCGGCCGGCGAAAAGGGAAAACGTTCGGCCCTGCAACACTCCAAAGTGATGATCCACCAGCCCATCGGCGGCGTGGAAGGACAAGCCAGCGACATCGAAATCACCGCCCGCCAAATCAGCCAGATCAAGCGGGAACTCTACAAAATCCTCGCGCTGCACAGCGACACGCCGGAAAAAAAGATCGAAAAAGACGCCGACCGCGACTTCTGGATGACCGCCTCCGAAGCCGCCGCCTACGGACTGATCGACCAGGTACTCACCAAACGCCCCTCCAAATAACATGGCCGATACCCCCCAGACCCCCAAAGGAGAACACTGCTCGTTTTGCGGCCGCAAGGCCGACGAAGTGGGAATGTTCGTCCACGGCCGCGAGGCGGTGATCTGCGACCAGTGCGCCGAACGCGCCTGGGAACTGATCGACGAACAGATGGGCGACTCGACGGACGACGCAGCGGCCGAATCTCCTCTGTTCCAGCCCAAAGAGGCGATGAAGAGCTACAAGCCGCAACAAATCAAGGAATTCCTCGACCAGTACGTCATCGGGCAGGAACAGGCCAAACGAACCATTTCGGTGGCGGTCTACAACCACTACAAACGCCTTACCCACGCCGCCGAAGGCGACGCCGAGGTTGAACTCGACAAGTCGAACATCCTGCTCGTGGGCGAAACGGGGACCGGCAAAACGCTGATCGCCAAAACCATAGCCCGCCTGCTGAACGTCCCCTTCGCCATCGCCGACGCCACGGCCCTGACCGAAGCGGGCTACGTGGGCGAAGATGTCGAAAGCATCCTCTCGCGCCTGCTCCAAGCCGCCGACTACAACCTGGAAGCGGCTGAGCGGGGGATCGTCTTTATCGACGAGATCGACAAAATCGCCCGCAAAAGCGACAACCCCTCCATCACCCGCGACGTCTCGGGCGAGGGGGTGCAACAGGCGCTGCTCAAGATCCTCGAAGGAACCGTCGTGAACGTCCCCCCGCAAGGCGGCCGCAAACACCCCGACCAAAAATACATCCAGGTCGACACGCGCAACATCCTGTTCATCGCCGGAGGCGCCTTCGACGGCGTACAGAAAAAAATCGCCCAACGCTTCAACGCCCGCGTCATGGGATACGGCCAACAACAAAAAATTGCCCGCCTGGAACGCGACAACCTGCTGAAATACATCACTCACCAGGACTTGCGCAGCTTCGGCCTGATCCCCGAACTGCTGGGACGGATGCCCGTACTCACCGCCCTCGAACCGCTGTCGAAACAGGCGCTGCGACGCATCCTGACCGAACCCAAAAACGCCATCGTCAAGCAATACACCCGCCTGTTCGAACTGGACGGCGTGAAACTGACTTTCGACGACGACACGCTGGACTACATCGTCGATAAAGCCGTCGAATATAAACTCGGAGCGCGCGGCCTGCGGTCGATCTGCGAAGCGGTGATGACCGACGCCATGTTCGAGGTACCCGCCTCGAACCGCAAAACGTTCCGCGTAAAACTGGACTACGCCAAAACCCGCATCGAACGGATGACCGTCGTTGCCTAACGTTCTTTCTCTTCCTTAGTTGCGCCAACTGTCCTCAGGCCGGACTGGCCCCGCGTGCCCGCGGCGGGCGGTCTTGTGTTTGAGGTTGCGTTGGGAACTACTGCATAGTTTTGGCGATGGGCCGAGGAATGCTCACTCGAAAGCGAGCTTTCGTTCGCCTCCTCAACCCACCCCCAAAGCCTGCGGCTCTTTCCCGACGCAACCGAATACCATTTGCTGCAACCGACTCCGCTCCGTGAGCGCCAGTTCAAGGCTGCGATCAGCATCAAATGGGTACGGAATCATTTCGCAATCGGCACAATGCCGTGTGCAATCAACCGCACTTGCTCGAAAGCTGGTTTTCGGGTTGCGAAGCGACCCGGCAGGCCGAAGCTCCGCCCTGCGGAGGCCTGCTCCAAAGAGCATCCCCCCGCGAGCTTCGACCTGAAACATGAAAACGTGTTCCCGTAAAAACAGGTCGGCCAATCTGGAATCAAGACCGAGCCGTTCCCTTGAAAACTTGTTTTCAGACGAATTGGATTCAGCCCTTACGGAATTCCGTCAAAAGACTTGGGACTTTCCGTAGTTGCAGTGCGGAAGTCTGTTCAGAGCAGGAGCGCATTTCGTTCGGGTGAGGGTTCGGGTGAGGGTTAGCCCGGCGCAGGAGTTGCGGAATACCGCAGGTTTTCGGAGGGGGTGTAACCGCCGAGCGAAAGCTTGCTTTCAAGCGAGCGCGGTTCCGCTCCCTCCGAAAGGTACGGAACGTACCGAGCAACTCCGACAAGAACAAAAGAAAGCTCTCCGCGAGCACGCGGGGCCAGTCCGGCCTGAGGACAGTTGGAGACAACTAAAGAGACAAAAGACAAACAGCAAAGAAACCTTTTAAAAAGATGACACTAAATACATTGAACGCCATTTCGCCCATCGACGGTCGGTACCGGAGTGTAACCGGGCCGTTGGCTGCCTATTTTTCGGAGCAGGCGTTGATCCGTTACCGGATTCGGGTCGAGATTGAGTACTTCATCGCCTTGTGCGAGTTGCCTTTGCCCCAGTTAGCCGGGTTCGACAAGGCGCTTTACCCCTCTTTGAGGGCCATTTACGAGCAATTCGGCGAGGGCGATGCGGCGCGGGTGAAAGAGATCGAGCGCACCACCAACCACGATGTAAAGGCCGTCGAGTACTTCATCAAGGATCGGATGGACGCGCTGGGGTTGGGGGATAGCCGCGAATTCGTCCATTTCGGATTGACCTCGCAGGACATCAACAACACCGCCACGCCGCTCAGTTTGAAAGAGGCCATGGAGGCCGTTTACCTCCCCGCGCTATCCGAAGTTATTTCGACCCTCGAGGGGTTATCGGCCGAGTGGATGGCCATATCCCTGTTGGCCCGCACCCACGGGCAGCCCGCCTCGCCCACCGTACTGGGCAAGGAGGTCGGCGTGTTTGTGGAGCGGTTGCGCGGTCAACTCGACCTGTTGGGGCAGGTTTCTTACTCAGCCAAATTCGGCGGCGCCACCGGCAACTTCAACGCCCACCACGTAGCCTATCCGCAAGTGGACTGGGTTGGATTCGCCAACCGTTTTGTGGATGAAAAGCTGGGTTTGAAGCGTTCGCAGCTCACCACCCAGATTGAGCATTACGACAACCTGGCCGCGTTGTTCGACGGCCTGAAGCGGATCAACACCATCCTGATCGACCTGAGCCGCGACGTGTGGAGTTACATATCGATGGACTATTTCAAGCAGCGCATCAAAGCGGGCGAGGTGGGGTCGTCGGCCATGCCGCACAAGGTGAACCCCATCGATTTCGAAAACGCCGAGGGGAACCTCGGGTTGGCCAACGCCCTTTTCGAACACCTCGCCGCCAAGCTCCCCGTGTCGCGCCTGCAGCGCGACCTGACCGATTCGACCGTGCTGCGAAACGTGGGCGTACCCGTGGGGCATACCCAAATCGCGCTGGCCTCGTTGAAAAAGGGACTCGGCAAGCTGATCCTCAACCCCGATGCGATCGCCGCCGACCTGGAGCGCAACTGGGCCGTGGTGGCGGAAGGGATCCAAACCATCCTGCGCCGCGAAAACTACCCCAATCCCTACGAAGCGCTCAAGGCGCTCACCCGCACCAACGAGGCGATCTCGGCCCGCACCATCGGCACGTTTATTGATGCCCTCGATGTGTCGGAGCAGGTAAAAAACGAACTCCGCTCAATCACCCCGCATAGTTATACGGGAATTTTTCACACCAAATAACCTACAAAACCATGGACAAGTACACATGCAGCATCTGTAACTACGTTTACGACCCCGCCCAGGGCGACCCCGACAGCGGCATTGCCCCCGGCACCCCGTTCGAGGATATTCCCGACGATTGGAGCTGCCCCCTGTGCGGCGTTGGCAAGGATATGTTCACCAAGGTAGAAGAGTAATTCCCGCACGGCGCTTTCGATGGAGGTTTTACTGACGGTTCTTCTTTGCATTTTTGTCGGATTCTGGCTGCTGGGCCGGATCGGCCGCTGGTTGCTCGCCGCCTTTATCCGGCGGGCACAACAACGCGGCGGACAGTCGGGCAGTTTTGGCGGAGGCCCGTTCCGGGGTTTCTACCAGTTCGGCGGACCCGGAAGGGACACCCCGCCGCAGAACCGTCCCGAAGGCGAGGTAACCATTACCGGACAGCCCGAATCGAACGCCCATAAGGTTCCCAAGCAAGTTGGGGAATACGTGGATTACGAGGAGGTGAAAGGTTCCGAATAGTCCGTTCGTTCCGGTTTCCGCCGCAGTGCGCTCCGTCTTTGGAGCGGCACCCGATAACAGAGGAGGCCCCCTGCCGCAATGGCAGGGGGCCTCCTGTTTTACTAACGATACTCCGGTCGATCCGGTCGAAGTCCGTACGAGGGCCTATTTCCCGGAAAAGACTACCATTTCCAGTGGTTGTCGAAGAAGCCGGCGGCTTCGACGGCTGCGAGGCCATCCTTAAGGATCGCGGCACGGTAGACCACCGCATCGGGGAATCCGGTGATGCCCGAAATGTAGTTGTTCGGCGAGGTGGCGCGCGCTCCGGCCAGGCCCGTTCCGCCCACTACGCCCACGTAGGCCGTGGGGCTGTCGGGACGGGGGTAGAGGTAGTAGGCGGCCAGGTCGTCGCCCGTGAGCTGTTTTCCGGCCACGCTGATCCCCTTCGAGGTTACCTGAATCGGGCAGGCGGCCAGCAGTTGCTTCCACGCCAGGTTGTTGGTGGCGTTTCCGTAGATCACCACGTTGCGGTCGGGATAGGCGGCGGCCTTGAACTCCTTGTCCGGAATCACGTCGATCGATCCGTTGCCGCGGTAGTAGAACGTTTCGGCATCGAAACGGGCTTTGTTCTGGTACCATTCGTTTTCGGCGGCCGAACCGCGGGTGGCGTACACAAACACCACGCGGTTGTCGAAGAGCTGCTTGAACCCTCCGTAGCGCGCGGCATTTTTCTGCGCGGGATCCACCCCGCCAAGGGTCGACCACGTGCCGTCCGTGCAGGTCAGGTAGGCCTTTTCGGCCCCCGGCAGGGTGAGCTTCTGTTCGCCCGAAACAAAGGTTACCTGCGGCGAGGAACACTCCAGCGAGGGCATGTCCAGCACCATCAGGCGCACGTTTTTCGCCTCGTCCAGCGTTACGGTGTGCGTTTTGTCGTCGTAGCGGATGCGGATCGTCGAAAAATCGTAAGGCACCTGCTGTTGTTCGATCTTCACCCAGTAGTCCGAGGCCGAGATGGCGGGCGAGGCGGTGTGGAACTCGATCTCCTTCACCTGGCTGTTGGCGGGGATGGTGTGGAGTTGGAAGTAGTCGAAAATCGGTTTCCAGTCTATGCTGTGGTCGCCAAACCAGTGCGAACCGCCCGGGTATTCGTAGTAGCAAAAATCGTTGTGGAACGTGCCGAGGTATTCGCGCATCAGGCGGGCCTGAGACACCGAAACGGTTTCGTCGGCGCTGCCGTGGAAGATGTAAACGCCCGATTGCAGCAGGTTGCGGCCCAGGGTAAGGGTGCGTCCGGCGTTGGCGGCGCGGGCGAACGCCTCGAAGGTCGGGTGGTGGCGGTGCATTTGGTCGGTGCGGCCGCTTCCGTACGTGCTGATGTCAGGATAGCTGGCGCAAGGGGCAATGGCGGCGAACTTGTCGGGATAGGTGGTGCCCAGGTGCCAGGTGCCGTGTCCGCCCATCGAGTGGCCGGTGAGGTAGGTCTTCTCGGGAACGGTTTTGAAAATGCGTCGGGCTTCGGCAAGCACCTCAAGGGCGTCGATACGGCCCCACTCCTCCCAGTTGAACCCGTAGGGGCGGCGGTTGGTGGCGCAGGCGATGTTCACCCAATCTTTTTGCTTGTAGGCGCGGGCCTGGTTGCGGGCCTCGACCGAGGCGCCGTGTACCGACAGCACCATCGCCTTGTCGCCTCCGGCGGGGTTGTTCAGCGCGGGAGTCATGCTGTAATACTGCACGCTGCCGTCCACCTTGCTGATGAAGGTGCGTTCGTGGATCACGTTGATGGGGCATTGGCGCAGGTTGATTTCGGTACGGTCCAGCTCTTTCCCTTTGCTGTCGCTCAACACCACGGTGGCGGTGATTTTGGCGGCGGTGTTTGAAGCGGCCAGGGCGGGAAGCTGGAACTTCACCTTGCGGACGCTCAGGGGCATCACAACGTCGGTCGGGCATTCGATGGATTCGCCCGTCGACAGGATGGCCTTCACTTTCATCCCCTTGAGCTCTTTTTCGGTGGCGTTCACCACGCGGATAGCCGCCCATTTGGCATCACCCTCGCCGGTAATCAGGTCGGGCAGGGTCATGTCGCGTTGGGTGAACTGCACGGCTTTGGCCGGAGCGACCAGTTGGCTTTTAACACGGCCGAAACGGCCGGGCGTGTAGACAAATTCGTTCAGCCCTTTGCGCAGTTTCAGCGGAACGAGCGTGTAACCGAAGTCGTAGTGGTCGCCCTCGTGGGGCAGGCCGTTGACGTAGGTGCGCGTTCCGCCGGTGGTTTCGAGCAATACGATCTGATCGGCCGGGGCTTCGTACGAGGTGTACAGGTAGGCGTTGCGCAGGAAGGGGTGGCGGAACTGGTCGGTCGAATCGGCCTTGATCGCGGTCCACGTCCACGGAGTGGCTACCACGGGACCGGGGCCTCGCAGGGTGCGCGGACGGTCGCCCTGGCCCTGCCGTGCGGGGCCGGGGCCGGTTTGCAGGGTAGCGGCGGCAGGAGCGGCGGGATACTCGTAGCCGATCTTTTCGCCCGCAACGGGGGTTTTGAACTGGCCGACGGCATAGAGCCAGGCTACCATGTCCTGTCCGTTGAACAGGGTTCCCGCGCCGACGCCACCGGGTAGCATCCAACCCTCGGTGAATTTGTACGAAATGTTTCCTTCGTTGGTGGTTTCGATCTTTTCAGAGCCGAAATAGGCCACCACGTTGCCGGTAACTTTGGTTTGCGCCGAAGCGGTCAGCGCGCCCAACGAGAGGAGCGCCCAAGCGGCGGGTCTCGCAAAAAGAAGCAGTTTATTCATGGGATGAGGGTGGAAGAAATGGGAAAAAATGTTGTCTCTTTGAGTCGGTGGGTAAAGATAGGTTTAATCTCCGAGCGCGAAAAACGAACTGCCCGAAAAATAAAAAAGCGGCGCGCATACCGCGCACCGCTTTATATAAGGATCGGGCATCCGCCCCGTTAGCTGGCCAGGAAGCTCAGCAGCACACCGGCGGCCACGGCGCTTCCGATCACACCGGCTACGTTGGGGCCCATGGCGTGCATAAGCAGGTAGTTGGTTTTGTCGTATTTCTGCCCCACGTCCTGCGACACACGGGCCGCAGCGGGAACGGCCGAAACGCCTGCGTTGCCGATCAGCGGGTTCACCTTGTTCCCCTCTTTCAGGAAGAGGTTCATGAACTTCACGAAAAGCACGCCGCCAAAGGTGGCGATGATGAACGAAATGGCTCCGAGAACGAAGATGCCGATCGATTTCGGGGTCAGGAAGGTGGTGGCTTGGGTCGAAGCCCCTACCGTCAACCCGATCAGGATGGTAACGATGTCGAGCATCGAACCGCCTGCCGTTACGGCCAGCCGTTTGGTTACGCCGCACTCCTTAATCAGGTTGCCAAGGAAGAGCATGCCCAGCAAAGGCAGGGCCGAGGGAACCAGGAAACAGGTCAGCAACAGCCCGATGATCGGGAACATGATCTTTTCGTTTTGCGACACCTGACGGGCGGGTTTCATCCGGATCAGCCGCTCTTTTTTGGTGGTGAGCAGACGCATCACGGGGGGCTGGAGAACCGGTACCAGGGCCATGTAGGAGTAGGCCGAAACGGCGATGGCCCCGAGCATTTCGGGGGCGAGTTTCGAGGTGAGGAAAATGGCGGTGGGGCCGTCGGCGCCGCCGATGATGGCGATGGCTCCGGCTTCGGCTCCGGTATAGCCCAACTGCAGGGCGATGATGTAGGCGCCGAATATACCCAACTGGGCGGCGGCGCCGACGGTCATCAATTTCGGATTGGAAATCAGGGCCGAAAAGTCGGTCAACGCGCCGATCCCGAGGAAGATCAGGGGTGGATAGAGTCCCTTGATTACGCCAAAATAGAGGTAGTTGAGTACCGATCCTTCCTCGTAAACGCCGATCTCAAGGCCGGGGAAGAAGGGGATGTTCCCGATCATGATCCCAAAACCGATCGGGATCAACAGCATCGGCTCGAACTTGAAGCGGATGGCGAGGAAGATGAAGAACATCCCCACGCAGAGCATCGCCAGGTGGCCGCCGGTAACGTTGGCGAAACCGGTGTATTGGTAGAACTGCTGGAGGTTGCTGACCAGGAAGTCAAACACCCCCTGGGAGTGTTCTACCGCAACGGGAGTGGTAGCACTGATCATGGCGGTTAGCTGATTGAGATGAGTACGTCTCCCTCAAGCACCGAATCGCCCTTGCGTACCTGAACGGCGGTAACGGTTCCGTCGCGGTCGGCGTCGATGTTGTTTTCCATCTTCATCGCTTCGAGCACGAGCAGGCGTTGTCCGGTCTTCACGCGGTCGCCTACCTTCGCCAGTACGTCGAGAATAACGCCGGGCAGGGGCGATTTGATGCTTCCCGAGGCGGTGGCTACGGGACTCGACGTTTTGGCCACGGCGGTCTCTACGTTGTGAATTTTGGTTTCCTGTACCAACTTGGGGGTTTTGGGCTGGCTTTTGGCCATTCCCTCCACTTCCACTTCGTACTCGGTGCCGTTCACGCTGATGTGCGCCTGGTTGTCCTCGACACTGACAATGGATACGGCGTAGTCGTTGCCGTTGATCTTAATTTTATATTCTTTCATCGCAAAAGAGGGGGATTAGCGTTTGTTGGGCAACTGCCTCAGGGTGTATATTTTGGAACTCCAGGGCGAATAGGCTTTCGCCACCCGGTTGATGGTGAGTACGTGGGACTCGATGTCGTGCATGTCGGATTCGTAGCGCCGCAAGGCCATGGCTATGGCGGCGATCACCTCGCCAAGCACCTCTTCCTTGGGGACTACCAGGGCCTCCGGAGCGAGCGGGGTCTCCGCGGGAGTCGCCGCTGCCAGCGCCTTACGCTCCCTGCGAAGCGCGATGCCGACCATCAGCCGGCCGATCGATTTGAAAATCAGGAACAACACAACCAACGCCGTGAAGACAACGCTCATGGCCGTAATGGTCATCACCATGCCCGAGGGGTCTTTCATCCGGAACAGTTCCGAGGGGGGAATCTCCACCTCGGGGTCGTTCGACTGCATGGGGGTGATGTTGGGAAGGGGTACGAAACGGTAGCTGTCGTCGCTCATCCGCAAACGTCCCATCGACACGTCGGGTTGTTGGGCCTGCACGTCGTAGACCACCGAATCGACCATGTGTCCTCCCTGATCCAGCAGGGCGAGGTAACCGGTTTGATCCAGCAGGAAATTGGTGTGGAATGTCCCGCGGTTGGAGAGGCCGCTGGCAAAAAAGATCACGTACTGCTGCGGGCCGATCACGGTCCGGGCATCGGTTTTGGGGATGCGGTAGGTGTAGGCCTTGTCGCCGCGCTTGACGGTCAGAAACGCCGCACCGATGTCGACGTTCGAGTGACCGCTGTTGAAGAGTTCGATCCACCCGCTGTGGTTGGCGTGGTCGTCGGCGTAGCTGTGTTCGTTCAGGACAAGGATCTCGTTGATCCGCATGTCTTTCATTCCCTGAGCATACGCGACTCCGGTACCGGCCAGGGCCAACAAACCCATCAGGATTCCTCGGATTTTGTTCATGGCCTACAGGGGGATGTTGGTGTGTTTCTTGGGGGGATTCACCACCTTTTTGGTCGAGAGCGACTGCAGGGCGCGAATGATGCGGAAACGGGTGTTCATGGGTTCGATCACGTCGTCGATGTAGCCATACCTGGCGGCCACGTAGGGGTTGGCGAACTTTTCGGTGTACTCGTTCTCCTTTTCGGCGACGAAAGCGGCCCGTTTTTCGGGGTCTTCGACAGCCTGGATCTCTTTGTTGAGCAGCACTTCAACGGCTCCCTGAGCGCCCATGACGGCGATCTCGCCGGTGGGCCAACTGTAATTGATGTCACCGCGCAGGTGCTTGCTGCTCATCACGCAGTAGGCACCGCCGTAGGCTTTCCGCAAAATAACGGTGATCTTGGGGACGGTGGCCTCGCCGTAGGCGAACAGGAGTTTGGCGCCGTGGATGATGATGCCGCCGTATTCCTGCGCCGTGCCGGGCAGGAACCCGGGAACGTCCACCAGCGTGATGATCGGGATGTTGAACGCGTCGCAGAAGCGGACGAAACGGGCCGCCTTGCGCGATGCGTTGATGTCCAGCACGCCGGCGTAGTACTTGGGCTGGTTGGCGATGATCCCCACGCTTTGGCCGTTGAAACGGGCAAAGCAGGTGATGATGTTGGGGGCGAACGAACTTTGCGATTCGAGGTATTCGCCGTTGTCCACGATCGCCTTGATCACTTCGAGTACGTCGTAGGGTTTGTTGGGATGGTCGGGGATCAGCTCGTTGAGGCTCTCCTCCAGGCGGTCGATGTCGTCGGTGCATACGGTCAGCATCGGCTCTTCCAGGTTGTTTTGGGGGAGGTAGCTGAGCAGTTTGCGCAGCATGGCGATGCCTTCCTGTTCGGTTTCACTGACAAAGTGGGCCACACCCGATTTGGTGGAGTGCATCGAAGCGCCGCCCAGTTGTTCCTGGGTTACCTCTTCGCCGGTAACGGTTTTCACCACTTTGGGGCCGGTAACGAACATGTAGCTGGTGCCTTTGTTCATGAGAATAAAGTCGGTCAGCGCGGGCGAATAGACCGCTCCGCCGGCGCAGGGGCCGAAAATGGCCGAAATCTGCGGAATCACGCCGCTGGCCAGGATGTTGCGCTGAAAAATCTCGGTATAGCCCGACAGCGCGTTGACCGCTTCCTGAATCCGCGCCCCGCCCGAGTCGTTGAGGCCGATCACGGGGGCGCCGTTGATCATGGCCTTGTCCATCACCTTGCAGATTTTGGCGGCGAAGGCTTCGGAGAGCGATCCGCCGAAAACGGTAAAGTCCTGCGAAAAAACGTAGACCAGTCGGCCGTCGATGGTGCCGTAGCCGGTAACCACTCCGTCGCCGAGGTAGGACTCCTTCTCGATGCCGAAGTTGGTGCATCGGTGGCTAACAAACATGTCGAACTCTTCGAACGATCCCTCGTCGAGCAGCAGTTCGATGCGTTCCCGGGCGGTGAGTTTCCCTTTGGCGTGCTGGGTGTCGATCCGTTTTTGGCCGCCGCCGAGCTTGGCCTTTTCCCGCATGGCGACCAGCTCCTGGATCTTTTTCTGATTGATATTCATGGTGGTAAGGAATGGTGAGAGGGCCGGACGGTTATTGGTTTTTATCTTCGCAAAATTCGGTCAGCACGCCCTGGGTAAACTTGGGGTGCAGGAAAGCGATGGTCATTCCTTCGGCGCCGCCGCGGGGGGTTTTGTCGATCAGTTGCACGCCTTCTGCCTCGGCATGGGCAAGCGAATCCTCGATGCCCTTTACGGCAAAGGCCAGGTGGTGAAAGCCTTCGCCTTTCTTTTCGATGAATTTGGCGATGGTGCTCTCTTCCGAGGTGGGTTCGAGCAGCTCGATCTTGGTTTGCCCTACCTTGAAGAACGCGGTTCTCACCTTTTGATCGGCCACCTCTTCGATGTTGTAGCACTTCAGTCCGAGTACTTTTTCGTAGTACGGAATGGCAGTTTCGAGGCTTTTGACCGCAATGCCGATGTGTTCGATGTGTGTTGCTTCCATGGAGTTGTATGTTAATGTGTTAATTTTCAGAAAATTGACCGAAAAAAGGATCGTATTTGAAAGTAAGCTACAAAGTTACTTACTTGTTACTGAAATAACAAACCATTCCGACGCATTTTTTTGGGCTTCCCCTTTCACCGGCACACAACAAAGAAAATCGTATATTTACGGGCTGATTAGTTTTTCTAAAACCGTTTTTTCGATGAAGAGACTCCCCTTTTTCTGCCTCCTGTTTTTTGCCGGCGCCTGTTACGCCGAAACCACCCCGTCGGCGGGTTGGAAAATCTCATACATCGAGCGGTCGATCCGGCCCGTTCGCCCCCAGCAGGGGGGCGGGCGGGTAGTCCTCACCTCCCGCGCCGAAAGCAGCGCGATCGTTACGAAAACGGGACTCGACCTGTGGTCGCAATCCGACATGCTGGTGATCGACACCGCCTCGGCCCGCTACCGCGACTGCTCGCTCGAATTCACCGTTACGCCCCACAACGAATTGGCCCAGGTGGGCGCCGTGGTGCGCTACCTGTCGGACAGTTCGTGGGTCTACGTCGGTTGCGACAACATCTCCGACAATTTCGGCTACGCCCCCTGGTTCATTGAAACCCCCAAGGGCCGCACACGCATCGCCAACGACATCGCCAAACTCTATAAGGAGTACCCGCGCCGCATCCGGATAGACTGCATCGGGCAGGAGCTGACCGTGCGGATCGACGGCGAAAAAATCGCCCAAACCGTACTGCCCGCCTTCGCCGCCGGGTCGGAAGCCGGACACTACGGCTTCCGCGTGTTCCGCGGGGGCGATGCGGCAATCAGCGACATCGCCTACCGCAATCAGAACCTCACCCCCGAACGGCTGCTGAACATGAGTGCGCCGCACACCCTCGACGGGGGCGATCTGGTGGTGAACCTCTACGGCCCGCACCCCACTCCCTTCCGGTACATTTACAAGGGGGACACCCTGTCGGGCGCGGCGTCGCTTTCGCCGTGGATCCTGGTCAACGGCCAGCGCTACAACGTGCGTTCGCGCACCACCGGCACCGCCAAAGACCTGCTTCGCTACCTGGTAACAGTTCCCGAAATCGGGGTCGAAATGGAGGTTGAGTGCCGTGTGGAAGGGAATGTATTTACCCGCAAGGTGCTGAACATCAAGGAAGATTCGATCAAAGTAAAAACCCTTGCGTGGGGCGATCCCACGCTGGTGAGCCTGTCGAACCGCGCCGAAACCGCTGCCCTGACGGTAGCCTGGGGCGAGGGGGGCGACGGTTTCTTCCCCCTGAACCGCGCAACACCCGACACGGTGGTCCGTACGGCCGCCATTGCGGTGCTGAACGACAGCCGCGTGGCCGTGTCGATGGACAATAATTCGATGTACGAAAGCAAGCAGTTCCTCTTTCAGCGTTCGGCGGACGAAACCGCGCTGGGATCGAACGAGTGGATCTACCGTGGGCTGGGGGACGAGGTTACCGAACTCCCTTGGGAGAGCGTTATCTTCGCCGACGACCGCAATCAGGACAACCGGGTCGACTGGCAAGACGGGGCGGTCGCACTGGCCGAACAGTACCCCACTCCCTACGGGGCCGAATGGGTGCGCAACGCCAACATCACCATCAACATGAACTTTGCCAGCGAGGGGCAGTACCCTTTCCTGCGCCAGTTGGATAACCTGAAAAAGGTGTACTACCTGACCGACGGGTTCGGCCAGATGATCGAACTCAAAGGCTACCAGTCGCAGGGACACGACAGCGCCCACCCCGACTATGCCGGCAACTACAACACCCGCGCGGGAGGACTCGCCGACCTGAAGACCCTGATCCACGAAGGGTTGAAATACAACGCCCGCGTGGGGGTGCACATCAACCACAGCGAGTCGTATCCCGAGGCCCACGCCTTCAACGACACGATCGTTACCCGGATTCCGGGCTGGACGTGGCTCGACAAGTCGTACCTCATCAATAAGGAGGTCGACCACCTGAACGGCACGTTCCAGGCCCGGCTCGACGCCATGAAGAGCGACCTGCCCGAACTCTCGTTCATCTACCTGGACACCTACCGCGAACACCGCTTCCTGGCCTGGAAAACCGCCAAACTCTTCAACGAGCGCGGCTGGACCATCTGGACCGAAGACCCGGGCGTGTTCAACCGCTACGGCACATGGATACACTACCACCCCGATTCGAAGAGCATCGTGTCGCGTTTTGTCCACGGCACCCGCAAGGACGGTTTCGCCTACGACTCGCTGCTGCTGGGCGGCTACGGGCGCGGGGCCGACATCGGATTCGAGGGCTGGCAAAGCGGCCGCGACATGAACCTCGCTCTCAAAAATTTCTACACCAAGCAACTGCCCCTGCGCTACCTGATGCACCACCCGCTCCTCTACCGCGACGCCGCCCAGGCGCGCTTCCGGGACGGCGTGGAGACCCGGCGGGCCAATGGAATCACCACCCTGTACAAGGACGGAAATCCCATTTTCGTCGAGGGGAAACGCCTGTTCATACCCTGGGATCCGGCCTCCGAGAGCAAAATTCTCCACTACAACGTCGAGGGCGGCAGCTCCACCTGGTCGCTGCCCAAAAGTTGGAGCGGCGCCCGGCGGGTGTTGCTGTATAAACTGACCGACCGAGGCCGCCAGGCGCTCGGCGCGGTGGCCGTCCGCAACGGACAGGTAACCCTGACCGCCGAAGCGGGCGTTCCCTACGTCCTGTACAAGGCGGCTCCGGCCCCCCTGCTTCCCGCCGACTGGAGCTACGCCAGTCCCGTAAAGGACATGGGTTTCGACAGCCGCTCGACAGCCGCCTGGAAACCTGCCGGCAACGCGCGTGGCGTCCATTTCGACGTAACGCCCTACGGCCAATCCTACCTGTCGCTCGGGGGCAAGGCGCAAACCGGAGTTCAGCAAACCATCGGCGGACTCAAACCCGGCCAAAGCTACAGCCTGACGGCCTGGGTGCAAATCGACGGCATCCGTCCCGCCACCCTGGGAGTAGGCAATTATGGCGGGCCGACGGTCGAAAGTTCGATCGCCGAAACTTCGATCAACACCTTTGTCGAGAACACCGACAAACGGCGCACCCGCTACCAGCGGCTCCGCGTGGAGTTCACCCTGCCGCAGGGGGCCGACGGAACGGCCCTGATCTGGCTGAATGCCTCCGCCACTCCGTCCGACACCGCCCGCGTGGCATGGGACGACGTGCGGCTGATGGAGATCACCCGCTGCCAAAAGGAGGGCTACCTCTACTACCAGGATTTTGAACACGTCGATTTCGGATGGGGTCCCTTCATGCTCTCCCGTCCGTCGAGCTGCACCACCCACCTTTCGGAACGGCACGATCCCTACACCGCGGGCGATGTGATCAACGGAAACTGGTCGTTCAAAACCCTGAACGAGGGCCGCGGCGAGATTCTGCGGACCATGCCCTCGCTGCTCAGTTTCAAGCAGGGAACCACCTACGGGCTGCGCTTTGAATACAACGCCCCCACGGCGGGAGCCTACCGCGTGGTGGTGAAATCGCTCACAACGGGAAAAACGCTGTTGAGCGAACCCCTCAACGGGCGCGGCACCCTCGACGGCGTGTTCACCCCCGATGCCGACGACTACTACATAGCCATCCTCCGGTCGGGCAACGACATGCTGGTGATCGACGATTTCGGCATCTACCTCCCATAACCCTTTCACCCCGCCCTAACCCACCGGCCCATGCTGATTAAACTCTATTCCGAAAACCCCAACGAACGCACTGTCCGTCAGGTGGTCGCCCTGCTGCGCGACGGCGGAGTGATCGCCTACCCGACCGACACCCTCTACGCTTTGGGCTGTTCGATCGAACAACCCAAAGCAATCGAGCGGCTGCGGATACTGCGAGGAAAAGCCGAAGCCGAAATGTCGATCGTGTGCAGCGACCTGTCGATGGCCTCGGAATATGCACGCATCGACAACCAGAGCTTCCGCACGCTAAAGAACAGCTTGCCAGGCCCTTTCACTTTTATCCTGCCCGCCTCGTCGCGCATTGCCGAAAAAATCATGGTGGGACGGCGCACCGTCGGCGTGCGGATCCCCGACAACGCCATTGTCCAAGCGCTGATCCAGGAACTCGGATGCCCGATGGTCTCCACCTCGGTACACCTGCCCGAAGGGGTCGATCCCGAAACGATCACCCACCCCGAACTGCTGCACGAACACTACACCCAGCTCGATGCCGTGGTCGACGGCGGGATCGGACACACCGTCCCCTCGACCCTGGTCGACCTGACCAGCGGCGAACCCCTGCTGATTCGTCCCGGCGCCGGGTCTTTCGGCGAATAATCCCTACCTTTGTCCCAAAATTAACCTGCCATGGAATTCGACAAACGCACCTATTGGAACGAACTGCTTCAGGGCGCCCTCGTAATGGGCCTGCTCTTCGTGCTGATCATCCTGATCTCTTACCTCTACGGAAAACCGATCGAGGGATTCCTGCTGAAGAGCGTCATTTTCGTCCTTCAAATTCTGATTCTCGGTTTCGTATTTATGCGGTACGGACGGCGGGTAGCCCCCCTGTACGCCGGACACCCCCGCGGATTCACCTACGGAAACGCCTTTGCCTTTTCGATGATCCTCAGCCTTTTTGCCGGCCTGCTCACCGGACTGGTCGACGTGGTGATGCACCACTTTGTCGATCCCGAATTTTACCGGAACCTGATGGAGACGGCCACGCAGGCGCAAATCGATAAAATGCCCACCCCGCCGACCGCCCAGCAGCTCGAAATGATGCATAAAATGCAGGACTCGATGAGCAGCCCCCTGGCCCTGATCCTGATGAACGGCTTCGGAATGATGTTCAGCGGCGGACTGGTGGCCCTGGTTACCTCGGCCCTGCTGAAAAAACCGGCCTCGGCCCTGCCAACCACCCTCCCCGAAGAGTAATCGCCCCATGGACATCTCATTAGTCATCCCGCTCTACAACGAAGAAGAGTCGCTTCCGCCCCTGATGGAGTGGATCGACCGGGTGATGCAAACCCACCGGTTCAGCTACGAGGTCCTGTTCGTGGACGACGGATCGACCGACTCCTCCTGGCAGGTGGTCAACCAACTGAAAACGACCTATCCGGCCATTCGGGCCATCCGTTTCCGCCGCAACTACGGCAAATCGGCGGCCCTGTTCTGCGGATTCGAAGCCGCCCAAGGCCAGGTGGTCATCACCATGGACGCCGACCTGCAGGACTCGCCCGACGAAATCCCCGAGCTCTACCGGATGATCACCGAACAGGGGTACGACCTGGTCTCGGGCTGGAAAGAACAACGCCACGACCCGCTGGGAAAAACCCTGCCGAGCAAGTTCTTCAACGCCACGGCACGCTGCGTGTCGGGAATCAAGCTCCACGACTTTAACTGCGGACTGAAAGCCTACCGGAACAAGGTGGTCAAAAGCATCGAGGTCTACGGCGAAATGCACCGCTACATCCCCATCCTGGCCAAAAAAGCGGGATTCAAACGCATCGGCGAAAAAGCGGTCGAACACCGCGCACGCCAGTTCGGACACTCTAAATATGGCTGGGAACGGATGATCAAAGGCTATATCGACCTGCTCTCGGTCATGTTCATGACCAAGTTCGGCCGACGACCCATGTACCTGTTCGGCGGCATCGGCACGGCCATGTTCCTCATCGGAACGGTCATCGCCATCTACCTGATCGCCGAAAAACTCTACCTCCAGGGACAGGGACTGCCCGTCCGCGGAGTTACCGACCAACCGCTCTTCTACATCGCCCTGCTGACCGTGGTGCTGGGGGCGCAAACTTTCCTGGCCGGATTCCTCGGCGAAATGATCAACCGCTCGTCCTCCGACCGCAACCAATACCTGATCGACGAGGTGCTGTAATGCCGCCGTACGCAGGGAATATCTCCGCACTGTTTTCTTTACCTTATACAAGTCTAAGGCCCGCAAGATGCGGGCCTTAGACTTTTCGTTGGACTTGTTCGAGTTTTCTCCAACCGTCCTCGGACCGGGGCCTTCGGCTCTTTTATTGGAGTTTGCTCTAACTGCGCTCAGGGACCCTTCGGGTCTTTTATCCTGATTTTTAACCGTCTCTGGGGATTCTTTTAGTCTTGTGCTGGATTTGTCTCCAACTGTCCTCAGGCCGGACTGGCCCCGCGTGCCCGCGGTGGGCGGGCTTTTGGGTGTTTGTGCGGCTGGGTTTGTTGTTCTTGTCGGAGTTGCGCGGTACGTTCCGTACCTTTCCGTGAGGCGCAGGCTTCCCTCGCCTGAAAACAAGTTTTCGCTCGGAAGCCTCCCTCACGGAAAATCTGCCGATGTCTCGCAACTCCTGCGCCAAACAAAACCACCCACTGCAACTTTTGCGCTTCAAGTAGGACGTATGGAACTTCACGCCAAAGAAAAACGCCCGTAGATTTCTCTACGGGCGTTCGGGCTCCTTGTCTAGGACTTGAACCTAGGACCCCCTGATTAACAGTCAGGTGCTCTAACCAACTGAGCTAACAAGGAATGGTTTTGTGGATGCAAAGGTAGCACTTTTTTCAAATGTGCAAATGAAAAAGTGCTTTTTGTCGACGCTTCGCAGGTACCTCTTATTAAGTGTTACAAGGCATGTAGGGAAAAACGAATGCGTTGCAATCTGGAACGGGCCTACGCAGGGAAAATGTACGCTCGGTGAAGGCGGGAAAATGCCTGAAGCGTTTACCCGAATTGCGAAACGGAGTTACACACCGCTCTGGGATTGATCGCAGCATTGACTTGCGAGCGCCAATTTGATCGCAGAGTGGCTTTAAATGACGGCAGATGCGTTTCGGATTCATCCCCGGCTGCGTTGGAAAGAGCCGCAGGCTTTGGGGGAGAATGGGAGGGTCGAGCGAAAGTTCACTTTCGGGCGAGTGGGATATCCACATGAAGTTGTGGTGAAGTATTTGGGCTGCCGCTGGAGTCGTAGCAGAGAGGTTTATTCGGAGGAGGAGTTGCGGAACATCGGTAGATTTTCCGTGAGGGAGGCTTCCGAGCGAAAACTTGTTTTCAGGCGAGGGAAGCCTGCACCTCACGGAAAGGTACGCAAGTACCGCGCAACTCCGGCAGGCTGAAAGCCGCACAAACTCAAGAAAGCCCGCCGCGGGCACGCGGGGCCGGCGCGGCCCGAGGACAGTGAGAGCATACAAACAGCACAAACCAAAAACCGCCCGCCGCGGGCACGCGGGGCCAGTCCGGCCTGAGGACAGTGAGAGCATACAAACAGCACAAACCCTAAAAGCTCGCCGCGAGCACGCGGGAGCCGAAGGGTCCCCGCCGCGGGCACACGGAAAATAGTACGGGCCGAACATTTACCTGTTCGGCCCGCGGGGGAATAGAAAACGACTTGTAACCTATAACTTGTCTTCTACCTGGTACGTACGACGCACGTCTGCGTGGTGGGGTTGGTTATTCGTTCACCGAGCTCATCGACGGAGTCAAACGGTCGTTCGACACACCGTAAGCGGCGGCTTGTTGGTTTTCGGTGGGGCGGAGTTGTACGCTCTG
>JAVBPJ010000013.1:0-15690 GCA_031549665.1 Rikenellaceae bacterium | reverse complement strand
AATAGTACGGGCCGAACATTTACCTGTTCGGCCCGCGGGGGAATAGAAAACGACTTGTAACCTATAACTTGTCTTCTACCTGGTACGTACGACGCACGTCTGCGTGGTGGGGTTGGTTATTCGTTCACCGAGCTCATCGAGGGGGTCAAACGGTCGTTCGACACACCGTAAGCGGCGGCTTGTTGGTTTTCGGTGGGGCGGAGTTGTACGCTCTGCGTATTCTCGTGGTTGGGGATTTGCAAGAATGCGCCCAATTCGGCTTGGTTTGAGCAGCTGGTCATCAGGGCGGCTACAGAGGCGAGGAGCAGGATGGTCTTTTTCATGGCTTGGAGTTTGTTTAGGTTACTTGGTTGGTTTAGTCGTTCGTCCTTACTTCTATCAAGCACCGTGCCAAAGTCGAAAAATCAAGCGAAAAATCTTGCGGAAAAATGCTTTCCGTTATTTAATGTGCTATAAATAAGGTGATTAAAAAAAAGCTCCAATGGAGCTTTTTTAGGGGGTGGAATGGGAAAAGAGGGTCAAGAGAAAGGTTCCCTGCGAATCAATATTTACCTCGAATAGAGGAAAAATCCCCAAGGAGGCAGGTAGAAATGAGCTCCTGAGCGAAGCAGGGCCGATTCCGGCGACTCCAATTGCGAGTACTCGCCGTCGAATTCCTCGTCGTAGAAAGCCAAGTCGATGGGATCCGGCGAAAGGTTGAAGAGTCCGATCACCGTGTGGCCGTCGAGGGAGCGCTTGGCCGAGAAGACCTGTTCCGGCGACGAGTTGTCGATCGACACCAGGTCGCCTCCGGCCGCCCCGCTCGCCAGCGCCGGATGGGTGTGGCGCAGGTGGTTCAGGCGTTGGTAGAGGAGCGTATAGGAGGGGTCGCCCTCGTTCCAGCGGATGGGATCGCGGTCGAAGAAAGCGAGCCGCTGTTTCGAAGCCACCTCCTGCCCGTTGTATATCAGCGGAATGCCCGGCAGGAAGTAGGTCAGCGCCGCCATGGTTCGGACAGCCGGGCCGAAGCGGTCGAATTCCGACCCCTTCCAACTATTCTCGTCGTGGTTCGAGGTAAAGAACATCCGGAAAGCATCGAGCGGATAGGCCTCCGACTCGGCCCGCAGCATTTCCCTCAGCGACTGCACATTAGCCCGTCCGTTGGCGATGTCGACCAGCCGGTGGTGCAGCTCCCACGCGTACGACACGTCGAAGGCCTGTCGGTGGAAATGCGGCCCCTCGGCCTCGGCCAGCATGAAGAGGTCGGGGCGAACCTTTTTCAGTGCGCCGATGGCCGTATCCCAAAAATCGATCGGCTCCAGCATCGCCATATCCACCCGGAAGCCGTCGATGGCTGTTTCGCGGAGCCAGAATTGCATGGCGCCGACCATGGCCCGCCTCATTTCGGGGTTGGCGTAGTCGAGTTGCGCCGTGTCGCTCCAGTCGAACGGAACCGCCGGACGGCCCGTTTCGGGATTCATCACGTAGTAGTCGGGGTGTGCGCCCACCCACCGGGCATCGCGCGCCGTGTGGTTCGGTACCCAGTCCAGGATCACGCGCAGGCCGTGGGCGTGAATCTGTTCGACCAGTTGCCGGAACTCGTCGAAAGTACCGAATTCGGGGTTCACCGCGCAATAGTCCTGGATGGCGTAGTAGCTTCCAAGCGTGCCCTTGCGATCCTCCTGGCCGATGGGATAAATTGGCATCAGCCACAGCAGGTCGACGCCCAGGTCGCGCAACCGGGGCAGTTGTGCGGCCACTCCGGCAAAGTTTCCCTCGGGCGAAAATTGGCGCACGTTCAGTTCGTAGATCACCGCCGTGCGGCTCCACACGGGGTGGTGCTTGCAGGGTTCGGGTTGGCAGCGGTAAAGCAATTCGCCCATAGTTACAGCGCTATTTGAAAGGGGTGGGTATCGACCACCGCCGGAACGCCGCGCACGGACAGTTGCACCGGTTCGGAGGAGGTAAGAAGTAATTTTCCGGGAGTAACCAGGCAGTCAATCAACGCATTGCGGTAGTTGATGCGGAAACGCAGCGACTGCCACGCCCGGGGCAGTTTCGGATCGATGGAGAGCGTTCCGTCGGCGGCCAGGCACACGCCGCCGAAGCCCTCCACCACCGCCAGCCACGACCCCGCCATACTGGTTACGTGCAGTCCTTCGCGGATTTCGCGGTTGTAGTCGTCCAAATCCAGGCGGGCGGTGCGCAGGTACAATTCGTAGGCCTTGTCGGCGTCGTCGAGCCGGGCGGCAAGGATGGCGTGTACGCAGGGCGAAAGAGAGGATTCGTGTACCGTGCGCGGTTCGTAGAAATCGAAGTTGCACCGCAGGGTTTGGCGGTCGAAGTCGTCCTGAAAGAAGTAGAGTCCCTGCAACACGTCGGCCTGTTTGATGAAACAGCTCCGCAAGATCCGGTCCCACGACCAGTGCTGGTTGATGGGCCGCTGGTCGGGAGCAAGTTCCCGGGCCAGCCGCTGTTCCTTGTCCAGGTAGCCGTCCTGTTGCAGGAAAAGGGTTCCCTGCGCGGTTTCTATCTGAGGCAACACCAGTTCGCGGGCCACCTGCTCCCACTGGGAGAATTCGGCCTCTTTCAGGCCGGTTTTTTCGACAATGCGGCGGTAGTCATCGGGACGGCTCTCCCCTACCCACCGGGCCGCTTCGGCGGCGTAACGCAGGCACCAGCGGGCGATGTAGTTGGTGTACCAGTTGTTGTTTACGTTGTTTTCGTACTCGTTGGGGCCGGTCACGCCCAGCATGACATAACCCTGCCGCTGATCCGACCAGTTCACCCGCTGCACCCAGAAACGGGCGATGCCGATCAGCACCTCGAGCCCCCCCTGCGCCAGGTAGTCGCGCGAACCGGTGTATCGGCAGTAGTAGTCGACGGCGCGGGCGATGGCTCCGTTGCGGTGAATCTCCTCGAAGGTGATCTCCCACTCGTTGTGGCACTCCTGTCCGGTCATCGTTACCATCGGATAGAGGGCCGCCCCGTCCGTAAAACCGAGCTTGGCGGCATTTTCGATGGCCTGTGGGAGCTGATTGTAGCGGTAGGTGAGCAGCTGCCGGGCCACCTGTTCGCCCACCGAACTCAGGTAAAACGGGAAGCAGTAGGCCTCGGTGTCCCAATAGGTGCTTCCGCCGTACTTTTCGCCCGTAAATCCTTTGGGGCCGATATTGAGCCGGGCATCGTGGCCCGTATAGGTTTGCAGCAATTGGAAAATGCAGAAACGAATGCCCTGCTGCGCCTTGTCGTCGCCGCCGATTTGGATGTCGCCATGTTCCCATTTTTCGGCCCAGGCGCGGGTGTGTTCCCCAAGCAGGGTTTCGAATCCGGCCTCCAGCGCGGAGGTTGCGACCCCCTCGGCCCGGATGCGCAGTTCGGCCTTGACATGGTTTTGCGACGAGGTAATCCCCACCACTTTCTCCAACACCACCGCCTCGTCCGCAGCGGCGCGTACCGTGAATCGCTCCCCGATCCGCCCTTCGCGGGTGGTTATTTCACACTGCGGAACCGTCCCCGTCGAGGTTGACAGGCGACTGTGTTGCGCCCAACAAACCGTAAAACCGCTTTTGCGGGTCCGCATCGTCAACGAAGAGGGAGTGGTTCCGACCTGTTCCCAAAAATGTTCGTCGTAGTTGGCGTCTTCGTTGCGCACGTCGCCGTCGACAAAGGCCTCCAGCGAAATCAGGGCCTCTGCCCCGAGCGGCGTGATGCGGTAACGCACCGCCCCGGCTTCGAGCCGCGCGAGCGACACAAAACGTTCGGCCTGTACCGACACCCTTCGCCCCGAAGGCAGCGTCGCCTCGAACAAGCGGGTCAGTACGCCCCGCCGCATGTCCAACTCCCGGCGGAAAGCGGTTACCTCGCATTGGTTCAGGTCGAGCGTCTCACCCTCCACCATTACCTCTACCCCGATCCAAAAGGCGGCATTAAGTACCTTGGCGAACGACTCGGGATAGCCGTTCTTCCACCACCCCACCCGTGTCTTGTCGGGATAAAAAATCCCTCCGACGTAGTGGCCCGGCAGCGTGTCGCCGCTGTAAGTCTCCTCAAAATTCCCGCGGCCTCCCATCGCCCCGTTTCCAAGGCTGAAAAGGCTTTCGGACTCCCGCATCGCGGCGGGATCGAAGCCCTGTTCCACAATTTTCCAGGGATCTGTAACAAGGATTCTATCCATGGGGCAAGGTTATTTTCAGTTCATTCCAGTGCTGGCCGACAAAGTTCGGAATCACCCGGTCGGCCGCCCCCAGGCGTTCGGGCGATCCCACGCCCACGCTCCGCATTCCGGCGCGGCGGGCGGCCTCGATCCCCGCCTCGGCATCTTCGAACACCACGCATTCGGCGGGCGGCACGCCCAACCGTTCGGCGCCGAGCAAAAAGACCTCGGGGTCGGGTTTGGCTTCGCCCACCATCGACCCGTCGACCACCACGTCGAACAGCGGAGCCAGGCCCGTACGCTCCAGAATCAACGGGGCGTTGCGGCTGGCCGAGCCGAGGGCCGTGCGCAGCCCGTCGGCGCGCACTTCGTGCAAAAACGCCAGGGCGCCGGGCAGGATTTCGTCGGGTGTCATGCGGGAGATGTAGGTTTGGTAGTCGGCGTTCTTCTCGGCTGCCATCTGCGCCTTTTCGGCTTCGGAAAAGCGATCGGCCAGCCCGCCCACTTCAAGCAGGATTTCGAGCGAACGCATCCGGCTCACCCCTTTCAGGCGTTCGTTCTGCTGTTCGGTGAACCGAAAGCCGAGCCGCCGGGCCAGCGAACGCCACGCCAGGTAGTGGTAGCGGGCGGTATCGACCACCACGCCGTCCAGATCAAAAATGGCAGCTCGTATCACGCCTTGGTATTGGGATGTTTGGCTATTGGGAAAAAGGCGGGTTCAGGAACGACCCGAGGGGATGCCACGCGCTGTCGCATCCCCTCGGAGGTTCGGTCATGGGTGTGGCGCGTTAAAGCAGCTTGTTCAGCTTTTCGGCCAGGGCCGCTTTGGTGGTCGCTCCCACCTGCTTATCGACCACCGCGCCTCCCTTTACAAAAAGGATGGTGGGGATGTTGCGGATTGCAAATTTGGCGGCGATTTCGTCGTTCGAATCGACGTCGCACTTGTACACCAGCGCTTTGCCCTGGTAGTCGGCTGCGAGTTCTTCGATCACGGGCGAAATCATCCGGCAGGGGCCGCACCATTCGGCCCAAAAGTCGATCACAACGGGTTGATCTGCGGCCATCGCCTGGCTAAAGTTGGCGGAGTTGAGTTCTAATGCCATAAAGGTGTCAGGTATTGTTTGTTTTTGAGAGCAAATCTAATCAATTGATCCGATATTGCAAACCATAATCATCCAGAATATTGATTATCTGCGCATTGATCTCGGTCTTCGGCGACCGGGTGTGCAGGGGTACGCGGATGCCGCTGTCGGGATCGATCAGGTTGAATATCAAGGACACGGAGCCGCTGCCGGCGGTTACTCCCGCCAGGTCGGTGATCAGCGTATCGGTCAGGGTTTCGAGGGGGAGGGTAACCACCAGCTCGTGGATGTCGGATTCGAGTACCTGCGACAGGTTTTTCATGCTGCGGATCACGACCTCCATCTCCCCGGGCCGGTACTGGCTCGGCTGCACGCGGCCTTTGATCAGGATCGAGGCCTGCTCGAAACAGTAACTGCGGTAGGTTTCCCAGTCGCGGTTCCAAAGGGTGAAGGTGTGGCTGCCGCTGAAATCCTCGATGGTAAAACGGCCGTAAGGCTTGCCCGTTTTGGTCGACAGGGGCTGCACCGAGGTGATCATGCCTCCGATGCTGAAATCGCGGTCGCGCAGGGCCACAAGGTCTTCGAGGTCGGTAACCACGTTGCTGCAATACTTCTCGATCACAATGCGGTAGTCGTCCAGCGGGTGCGACGAAAGGTAGATGCCCACCACGGCCCGCTCCTTCTCAAGGGTTTCGAGCTTGCCCCAGGGTTCGAATTTGGGGATTTCGGGTTTTTGCACCATCACGCTCGAGAGCATATCGCCGAACAGGTTGTTCTGGCTGCTGTTGCGGTCGCTCTGCACCAGGTTGCCGTAGCGGAGCAACTGCTCGATGAACGACAGGCCTTTGGCGTCGATGGCGAAATAGTGGCTCCGATGGGCCGCAGAGATCGAGTCCAGCGCACCGGCCAGGGCCAGGCACTCCAGGTTCTTTTTGTTGACCGTTTGCAGGTTGACGCGCTCCACAAAATCGTAAATATCCTTGAACGGACCGCGGGCTTTGCGCTCTTCAACGATCGACTGCACGGCATTTTCGCCCAGTCCCTTGATCCCTCCCAGGCCAAAGCGGACGTTCTGCTGGCTGTCGACCGAGAAACGCAGGCGGCTGGCGTTCACGTCGGGGCCCTTGACCGGAGTCCCCATGCGTTTGCACTCGTCCATGAAAAAGCTGATCTTCTTGATGTCCGACAGGTTGCGGCTCAACAGGGCCGCCATAAACTCGGCCGGATAGTGGGCCTTGAGGTAGGCGGTTTGATACGACACGTAGGCGTAGCAGGTGGAGTGCGATTTATTGAAAGCGTATTCGGCAAAAGCCTCCCAGTCGCGCCATATTTTTTCGCAAACCGGACGTTCGTGGCCACGGGCCGCCGCCCCGTCCAGGAACGAGTCTTTCATTTTGTCGAGAACGGCCCTTTGCTTCTTCCCCATCGCTTTGCGCAGGGTGTCGGCCTCGCCTTTGGTGAAGCCGGCCAACTGCTGCGACAGGAGCATCACCTGCTCCTGATAGACCGTGATGCCGTACGTGTCGGCCAGCTGCTCCTCCATGTCGGGCAGGTCGTAGCTGATGGCGGCACGACCGTGTTTACGGGCGATAAAGTCGGGGATGTACTCCATCGGCCCGGGTCGGTACAGGGCGTTCATTGCTATCAGGTCTTCGAACCGGCCGGGCCGCAGGGCGCGCAGGTGTTTCTTCATCCCGGGCGACTCGAACTGGAACAGGCCCGTTGTTTCGCCGTTGCTGTACAGCTCGAAGGTGCGGGCATCGTCCAGGGGCACCTGGTCGATGTCTATGTCGATTCCTTTCGATTCTTTGACGTTCTCAACGGCGTCCTTGATGATCGACAGGGTTTTCAGCCCCAGAAAGTCCATCTTGATAAGCCCCACGTCTTCGACCAGCCCGCCCTCGAACTGCACCACGTTCAGATCGGCGTCCTTGGCGGTGGAGATGGGGACGAAGTTTTCGAGGTCGTCCTGCCCGATAATCACTCCGCAGGCGTGTACGCCGGTTTGGCGCACCGATCCTTCCAGTTTTTCGGCGTATTTCAGCGTATCGCGCACAAGGGGGTTCTCCGACTCGCGTTCGGCGTTCAGTTCGGACACCTCTTTGTAGGCTCCGGCAAGGGTTACCCCGGGACGCTCGGGGACCATTTTGGCCAGCCGGTCGCTCTCGTTCAGGGGGAGTTTTTGCACCCGGGCCACGTCTCGAATGGCCGATTTGGCGGCCATCGTTCCGAAGGTGATGATTTGGGCCACCCGTTTTTTCCCGTACTTCTCCACCACGTATTGAAGCACTTTTTCGCGGCCGTCCTCGTCGAAGTCAATGTCGATATCAGGCAGCGACACCCGCTCCGGATTGAGAAAACGCTCGAACAGCAGGCCGTACGGAAGCGGGTCTATATTGGTGATTTTCAGCGCGTACGAAACCACTGAACCGGCCGCCGATCCCCTGCCCGGCCCCACCGAAACGCCCATTTCGCGGGCGGCGCGGATAAAGTCCCATACGATCAGGAAGTAGCCCGGGTAGCCCATCCACTCGATGGTTCGAAGTTCGAATTCGATCCGTTCGCGGATCACCTCCTCGTCCGTCCGTTCGGCGTAGCGTTCCCGCGCGCCGAGCCACACAATGTGTTCAAGGTAAAGCTGCTGGCGGGCGGTATCCAGCCCTTCGGCCAGCTCCTCGATCGCGGCAATGGCCCGTTGGTCGGGGGCTTTTTCAAGCCGTTCGGTGAGTTCGGCGAATTTTTCGGGTTCTTTGTCCCACTGTTTTTTCATCCCCACCCCGATCGACCGCTTCAACCGATCCAGTTCGATCTCAAAGTCGTCCGGCAGGGCGAAGTTGGGCATGTAGGGTTTGTGGCTGAGGGTGTACTCCTCGATCTTGGCCGCCACTTCGCCGGTGTGGGCGAGCAATTCGGGATGTTCGCCGAACAGGGCGTGCATCTCGTCATAGCTTTTCAGGTACTCCTGGGTGGTGTACCGCATCCGCTGGGGGTCGTCCAGGTCGCGGCCCGTGCTGAGGCAAATCAGCCGGTCGTGGGCCGTGGCGTCTTCGGCCTCGATGTAGTGAACGTCGTTGGTGGCCAGGCATTTCACGCCCAGTTTTTCGCCCAGCCGAAGCAGCTCCTTGTTGACGATCTGCTGCTTTTGGAACACCTTGCCGTCGATTTCGGCATCGCCCGACCGGTGGAGTTGCAATTCGAGGTAGTAGTCCTCGCCGAACAGGTCGCGGAACCAGCGCACCGAGGCTTCGGCGGCCTCCAGGTTGCCCTGCATGATCCACTGCGGAATTTCGCCGCCCAGGCAGGCCGAACAGCAAATCAGCCCCTCGTGGTAGGTTTCGAGCAGCGATTTATCGATCCGGGGGTTGTAGTAAAATCCTTCGGTCCAAGCGTACGACACCATCTTGATAAGGTTCCGGTAGCCTTGCAGGTTTTTGGCCAGCAGGATCAGGTGGTCGCCTCCGCGATCCTCTTTTCCGCCCTTGTCGAAACGGCTTTGGGTGGCCACATAGACCTCGCACCCAAGCAGGGGTTTGATGCCCTGCTTGGTTGCTTCGGCATGGAACTCTTTGACTCCGAACATGTTGCCGTGGTCGGTAATGGCCAACGAATCCATACCCAACTCTTTGGCGCGGGCGATCAGTTTTTTGATCGCCGCCGCGCCGTCAAGAATCGAATACTGCGTGTGTACGTGGAGGTGGGTAAATCCGGACATCGCAATTACATGGGTGTAGACGGTGGTAACCGGCGGGTTACACAAGCCGTTTAATCAGTTCGTCCCGGTCTCCGTACAGGAAATCGGCCATTGGTATTTCGATCATCGTATAGGCTCCGGGGCGTTGCTTCAGCGAGGCGCGGGCGGCTCCTACCATGATTTGGGCCGTCAGGGCCGGGTTGTTGATGCTCATGTTGAACTCGAAACGCTGGTTGGGCGTTTTTCCCGACACGCCCTTGCGGACGAGGTTCACGCCGTGGCCCATGTCGAGCAGGGATTCGACGCTCTCCACCTGCATCACGTGCGTTTCGTCGTGCGCAAAATAGGGGTCGGCCTTGATGGCGGCGGCTACGGCGCCGAAATCGGCTCCCGGCTGCAGCTCGATGTACACCATCCGGCGGTGGATGCCGGTTCCGGTAGGAATGGTCATCGAAAGGGCGGCCTGCACACCCGGCACGGATTTTACCGCCACGGTATGGCCCATGCTCATTCCTGGGCCGAAATTGGTGTAGGTCAACCCGTTGGGGGCGCATATTTCGAGCAAGGCACGCACCACCGAATCGCTGCCCGGATCCCAGCCGGCCGAAATAACCGACACGGCGCCGTGCGTTTTGGCCAGCGCGTCCAGGGTGTGCCGCAAATCGACGATGCCTGTGTGGATGTCGAAACTGTCGACCGTGTTGATGCCCCGTTCGAGGGCCTTTCGGGCAAATTCTTCCACCTTGCGGGTGGGGGTGCAAAGCAGGGCCACGTCCACTTCGCCCAGCTGGTCGAGCGAACCGACCACCGCATACCGCGCCAATTCGGGCGGGCAGTTGGCCGCATCGCGGCGCACCACGCCGGCGAGTTCAAAATCGGCCGAAGCCTCCAGGGCTTCCACCACGTATTTTCCAATGTTTCCGTAACCTACAACGGCTGCTCTGATCTTTTTCATCGTTTTTCTCCTTGGTTTGATCATTGATTAATATCCTTGCAAAGTAACGAATTTTCGCCGATTTTTACGTTATACGAATCGGCAAAAAATCAATACATTTGGACATTCAAAAACACACAACGAACCCCATGATATTTACATTCCGAATGCTGAGCGACGAGGCGGAGAACTTCGTGCGCGACTACGAGGTCCCCTACGACATGAACCTGGCCGAATTTTACGACTACATCCGCGAATCGGTGGGATACAGCGCCGCCGAGATGGCCTCGATCTTCACCGCGGGCAGCTCGTGGGAGAAGCTGGCCGAATTTACCGCCGAAGACATGGGCTTTTCCGAATCCCTGGAAGATGCGGAAGCGGGAGTCCCCCGCCCGATGAACAGCGTGGTGCTGGGGCAAATCATTCACGAAAAATTCGACCGGTTGATCTACCTGTTCGACATCTTCGCCGAACGGCAGTTCTTCCTCGAACTGTTGGAGTCGAAACGCCCCGAGGCCGGCGTATCCTATCCCCGGATCCTTTGCGCCGCCGGCACGCCGCCGCCCCAAATACTGGATCAGGAGGCCGAATCCTCGATCTTCGACGAGGCGATGGGCGAATTTGACGACTTCGCCGGAGACGACAGCTACGATGACGAATAAACGCCTGGTGGTCGTGCAGGGGCCTACGGGGGTGGGAAAAACCGCCGTGGGAATCGCGCTCGCCCGCCATTTCAACGCGCCCATCCTTTCGGCCGACTCGCGGCAATGCTACCGCGAAATGCGGATCGGAACCGCCGTACCCACCGACGACGAGCTGGCCGCCGCCCGGCATCACTTCATCCAGGACCGCTCGATCCATGCGCCCCTGTCGGCGGGCGGCTACGAACAGGAGGCGCTCGCGCTGCTCGAACGCCTGTTCTCGGAACACGACCGGGTGTTGGTGGTCGGAGGATCGGGCCTCTACGTACAGGCCCTGTTGCAGGGGTTCGACCCCCTGCCCGAGGCCGACCCCGCGCTGCGCGAAAAGCTGGCCGAACGGCCCCTTTCCGGCCTTTTGGAAGAACTCGAACGGCTCGACCCCGTTTACTTCGCCCGGGTCGACCGCAACAACCCGCAGCGGGTGATTCGCGCCCTCGAGGTGTGCCGTTCGAGCGGACAACCCTACTCCGCCCTGCGGCAAAACGAAGCCAAAGAGCGCCCTTTCCAAACGGTGATGATCGGGCTGGAACGCAGCCGGGACGAACTCTACCGCCGGATCGACCGACGGGTGGACGAAATGGTGGCCGATGGACTGGTCGAAGAGGCCCGCACGCTCTACCCCCATCGGCACCTGAATCCATTGCAAACTGTTGGTTATCAAGAATTTTTCGACCACTTCGAGGGCAAAACGACCCTTGACGAAGCCGTCGCCCTGGTGCAACGCAACAGCCGCCGCTATGCCAAACGCCAGCTCACCTGGTTGCGGCGCGATCCCTCGATCGCCTGGTTCGCCCCCGAACCGATCGAGGCCATCATCGCTTACGTGGAATCGTATGGCCATCATTAAACTGCTGCTTTTCGGCCGCAAAAAACCGGTCGGCGTTCGCCAAAGAACCCTCCGACAAGCGGAGGCGCCCCTTCGTTCCGTGCGCCGCGCCTACCTTTTTCTGGGAGCACCCTACTCCGTCGCACTGAAACAGGGGACACGGAACAGCCTCAAGGCAGCCGAAGGCCAGTGGACGGTTACGCTGCACACCCCGACGCGGGCCGCTTTCGAGGCCTTTATGGATGGGTGGCTGCGCCGCGCCGCCCGCAAGGAGTTTCAACGGGCCGTCGACCGCTGGATTCCCGCCTTTCACGCCGCCGGATACGCGCTTCCCGCGCCCCGGATCAAAATTTTCCGCATGCGCCGCGCCTGGGGCCGCTGCTACTACACCAAAGGACTCGTTACCCTCAACCTGCACCTGATCCAGGCCCCCCGGCCCCACATCGAATACATTGTCCTGCACGAGCTTTGCCACTTTGTGGTACACAACCACTCGCGCGATTTCTACCGGCTGCTCGAGGGGTTTCTGCCTCATTGGAAGCAGCTCGACCTGGAACTCAAACAGTTCGCGCGGCAACACCGCATCATTCGATAGATTTTCCGTGAGGAAGGCTCCCGAGCGAAAACTCACTTTCGGGAGAGTGGAATTTGATCCTTACGGAGTTCCTACGGGAGGTTTGAGGGATGGTCGTTACAACGCATTGGTGCGTCGCAGGAATTGTGGTAAAGAAGTCTGGGATTGCCGCAGTTGCAGCGGAGGGATTTGTTCGGAGGAGGGGTTGCGGAACATCGGCAGATTTTCCGTGAGGGAGGCTTCCGAGCGAAAACTTGTTTTCAGGCGAGGAAAGCCTGCGCCTCACGGAAAGGTACGGAACGTACCGCGCAACTCCGACCGACCAAAACGAGCGGCACAAACAAAAGAAAGCCCACCGTGGGCACACGGACCGCCGCGGGCACGCGGGGCCGGCGCGGCCCGAGCGCAGTTAGAGAAAACTCCAACAAAAGAGCCGGAGGCTCCGAGAAGCGGAGAAAGAAGAGGGGCGCCCCGGAAAGGGCGCCCCTCGGCCATCCCCTCGGGGGGGGTAAATATAAAGTCGGCGGGAGGGTTACTCCTCTTTCATGTTGTGGAAGACGTTGGTAACGTCCTCGTCCTCCTCGAATTTTTCGAGCAGTTTTTCAATGGTTTCGCGCTGTTCGGGCGTTACCTCTTTCGTATCGACGGGGATCCGTTCGAATTCGCCGCTAACGATCTCGATGCCCTTTTGTTCGAAGTATTGCTGGATTTTGCTGTAGCTCTCGAACGCGGCGTAGATGATGATCTCCCCCTCGTCCACAAAGACCTCTTCGGCTCCGTAGTCGATCAGTTCGAGTTCCAGCTCTTCGGGGTCGATCTCGGGCGTGGCGGCGATTTTGAAGACCGATTTGCGGTCGAACAGGAAGTCGAGGCTGCCCGTGGTGCCGAGCGAACCGCCCGCCTTGTTGAAGTAGCTGCGCACGTTGGCCACGGTGCGGGTGTTGTTGTTGGTGGCGGCCTCCACCAGGATGGCGATGCCGAAGGGGCCGTAGCCGTCGTAGGTTACCTCTTTGTAGTCGTCCATCTCTTTCGAGCTGGCGCGTTTGATGGCCCGTTCCACATTTTCTTTGGGCATGTTGGCCGCCTTGGCGTTTTGCATCAGCACACGCAGGCGGGGGTTGTTGGCCGGATCGGGGCCAGAGGCTTTCACGGCGATGGCAATCTCTTTCCCAATCCGTGTAAAGGTGCGGGCCATGTTGCCCCAGCGCTTCATTTTACGAGCTTTACGAAATTCAAAGGCTCTTCCCATAGTTCGGTAATTCGTGTTTATTCGTTCGGAGTGCAAAGGTACGATAAAAACCAAAAAAGCGTACCTTTGGTAGCAAATCCGCCCACCCCGAATGACCGAAGACCCTCACCGGAACGAATTGCTGCGCCTGATTTGGCAGCAGGGCCTGCAACAGGAACCGACGCTTACGCTGAGCGACGGCTCGCGCGCGGAGGTGATCCGGACGGGCAACCTGCGCGAAGGATCGGCCGACCACCTGCCCGACTTTACCGAAGCAGGCATCCGGTTTGTCGAAACCGGCACCGAACTCTTCGGCGGGATCAAAATCGACCGGCGTTCGTCCGACTGGCAGCGCGGCAAGGCCGCGCCCGGCCCCGACAGCGTGATCCTGCACGTGGTGGAGCAGCGCGACACGGTGCTGCTGCGCGGCGGCCGCGAACTGTTGAGCTGGCAGGTCGGCGTTCCGGAATCCATCGAAACCCTTTACGCCCGACTGCGGAGCGGAGGCGGCGACTGCCCCGCCTACCTGGCCGATCAAAACGGGCTGACCCGCGAACAACTGCTGGCGCGGGTGATGACCGACCGCCTGCGCCGCAAGAGCGACGAGGTGTTGGCCCTTCGGCAATCGCTCGGGGGCGACTGGAACGAAATCGCCTACCTGTGCCTGATGCGTTCGCTGGGCATGGGCGACCGCAAGCATTCGTACGAGGCCCTGGCCCGCCACACCCCCTACCGCCACATTGTCCATTGCCAGGGCGACGTGAAGCAAATCGAGGCCCTGCTGTTGGGTCAGGCAGGCCTGCTGCGGGTAGCCTCTCCCGACCTTTACACGCGCGAATTGCAGGACATTTTCCTGCATCTGCAACGCGAGTTTTCGCTCAAAAACCCCATTGTGCATTGGAGCGACGGAGCCTCTCGCCCCGCCTCGATGCCGCCGTTCCTGCTGGCGCAGATGGCCTGCATGCTGGCCCGCGAGGGCAACTACTTCCGCCGCATCCTGGAAATCGTCGAGAACGAACAGTCCGGCACGCCGCAGATCGAGGCCGCCCTGCGTTCGCTATTTCGGGCCGAGAGTTCTCCCTACTGGCGGCAGCGGTACGAGGTGTCGGCTTTTTCGGCCGAAAAGATCGATCTGCGGATCATCAATTTTGTCATTCCGTTGCTGCTGGCCTACGGGCGTACCACCCGCAACGACCGGCTCACCGAACTGGCCCTGGAGCTGTACGAGGCCATTCCCCCCGAAAACAACCGCTACACGCGCCTGTGGGCCTCCTCGGGCTACAAGCCCGCCAACGCGTTCTATTCGCAGGCGCTGATCCAGCTTTCCACCGAATACTGCGCCCCGGGCCGTTGCGCCGCCTGCCCCGTGGGGGCCAGGCGGTTGGTACACGCCGCACGCCGGGCCGGAAAATAACCGATACGCCAAGAGCAACGAACCGACCGTCGCGCGACAACAAGGGGGTCGCTCCGGATTTACCCGTCGCGCCCCCCTTGTTACGAGACAAGTTGCCTGCGATTACGGCACCAGCACCGGCCGAGGAAGCGCTCCGGGGGCGGCAAGGTCCCAACGCCAATCTATTGTGCCCGCGGGGATGGCGTTGTTCAAAAGATCGAGGGTCGTCTGATCGATATTGAACAGCGAGGCGACGGATGAAACACGGGCCGGCGCATTGCCGAAGTCTTGCATGGGTATGCCGGCGGTATGTACCGTCAAGAATCCGTCAATGATGCCGAGATTATTCGAACACAGCGTGGAGTCCAGGTCGTTGCCGGTGTTGATGCAGGCGTAGATTCTACCCGCAGCGGCATTGGTTTTCGTAATCCCCGAAAAAGGGCCGTTGCCGTCGACGCGGCCACCCGCATTCAGGCAAACGGCGATCGTTCCGTCATTGGTTCCGACAATGCCGCCCATGGCGTCGGTCCCGTAAATCTTTCCGTTGTTGGTGCAGGCAAGCACCATCCCTTTGTTTCCGCCGACTATTCCGCCCGAAAACATCACTCCGCGAATCAACAATCCGTTGTTGTGGCAATTTTCGATCAACGACCCGTCATCGCTATAGCCGGCAATGGCGCCTGCCGCCCAGTAGTCTTCATCGTATTCGATCCATCCGCCGCTGACGGTTACGTTCCTGATTTCCGAACCGGACCCCAAAGTGCCGAACAGGCCCACCATCCCAAAGTTCTCACGGCTTTTGATGTGCATGCCGTAAACGGTGTGTCCTTTCCCCTCGAAAATGCCGAGAAAAGATTGAGAGAGGCCACTGGCGATGGGCACCCAGGGGGCGTAGTCGAGCGACAGGTCGTTTTGCAACTCCAGCGTCTTGCCCGAAAAGTCATTGGTTCCGCTGTTCACCTGGTCGGCCACCCAGGCCAACTGTTCGGCGGTGCTGATTTTGTAGGTGTTGCCCTCCGGCGTAACGGGAGTGAGCGTCCACGTGCGGGGCGTCGAAGTGTCCAGGGTCGTCGCGGCGCCATCCAGCACAATGCCGCTCAGGCGGTAGCGCTTGTTGGGCTCAAAC
>JAVBPJ010000016.1:0-48956 GCA_031549665.1 Rikenellaceae bacterium | reverse complement strand
ATAGCGATAGGGTTCCACCTCTTCCCATTCCGAACAGAGAAGTTAAACCTATTTGCGCCGATGGTACTGCAGTTATTGTGGGAGAGTAGGTCGCCGCCCCTTCAGAGGGCCGCAAGTCGCAAGACTCGCGGCCCTCTTTTTATTTCCCTACTTCAAGCCGGATCAGCAATGATCCGGCTTTTTTATTCCCCTCCGGACCCAATCCCGGACCCTTTTTATTCCCTTTGCCCAAGCGCTCCAAGGCCGCAAGTCGCAAGACTCGCGGCCCTCTTTTTGTCTCCCCATAGGCAATGATCCAGCTTTTTTATTGGAACATCCCAGCGGCCGACAGGTTCTCTCAGCCCTCTTTTTGTTTCCCCATCGGCAATGATCCGGCTTTTTTATTGGGAAACATCCCATGCCTCTTTATTTGATCCCTTTTTTATTTCCCATTCCCTTAATCCAAGTAATCGCAGTCGGAAGACCTGCGGTTCTTTCTATTTGAGACCTGGGTTAATGCTCGGACCCTTTTTATTTCCTCGAACACTCACCACTACTCCCCTGCCCCCTTCTCCCACTCTCTGTTTAATCCCTGAAATGCATAAAAAGACAAAAACATAGATAAATATCGACAAATCAAATGGCGAAAAATAAACAATCCCTCGTTCATGGATCGAATAGCCTTGCGAATAAAATTCATAAAATACGGTAATAGGGCCGAATCAAGGAAAATAATTAACAATTAAATCGCCATAAATGAAGTTTGTGCCACAAAAGTTCTGTACATTTGAGCGAAACATTTCAAACCCAAGGAGGGCGCAATGAAAAATTCAGGCAAACTTTTGACCCTGCTGGCGCTTGCGCTGCTGGCGATGGCATGCAGCAAAAAGCAGCCGATGGTGGCCGAGCCGATGGCGATTAAACTCGCCCTGATGCGCGAAGCGATCGAGGTGGGCGAAGAGCCGCTGACCGTCAAAGCCTCGGGTACGGAACTTTACGCCGTACAGGTGTACCAAAAGAACGGCTCCACCTACGATCGCTATGCTTACGGACTGTTCGACGATCCGACGACGATGAGCCTCAACCTCACCTCGGGCAAGCTTTACAGGTTTGAAGTAACGTCGGTGGTGAACGGCACGAGCCTTATTTCGAAAGAGCTGATAACCAACGCCTATCGCGCTCCCTTTACGACGATGGGCACGGGCGGAGGCAACACCGCCGTGGGCAACGCCTTTACCCTGTCGACAAGCCGCTACTTCAACAACATTGCCAAGGGCTACTCGGCCGTGGTGTCGGGCGCCACCTACAAAAACTACTACCATCCTCCGGTTGACCGCTACTACGGCGAGCTGACAGACTACGCACCCGGAGCGACCGCTCCATCGATCACGCTCAAACGGGTGGTGTTCGGGGTGAAGTTTGTGGTGGAGGGCCTTTCGGAAGGAAGCCTCTCGATCGAACTGGACAAGGCGGCCCCGGTGGTCTTTACAGCGGGCGGCGCCGCTGAAACCACCGTGCTGTACACCCTTGAAAACAGTACCGGCGACAACGCCTGGACGGGTGATGCCTACGGCGAGGAGATCCCGATGAGTATCGTATGGACCAAGGGGAACGGGGTAACGACCGAAACGATCAAGGACAAGAACGACGCGACCCAGTACACCTTTTCGCGCAAAAAACTGTATACGATCCGCATTCCGCTGGCTCCCGCCGCGGCCGCCGGTGTGGTGTCGGTCGTTAAGGAGAACCCCGACCTGAGCCAGGTAACCGAGATCGTGATCAGCCGATAAAGGGAGCGTGAGGCGCGATGACAGAAAGGTGGTACGTGGCTAAACGGCTCGCAGGAAATAACTTGCAAAGCTTGCTCGCCCGGGAGTAAATAAAGAGACTCTCAAAATAGAAAAGACACCAAAATAAAGAGGCCCACCATCGCTGGTGGGCCTCTTTGCTCTTCCGCAGAGGGAGGAGTCGGGGTGAGAAGATTCGAACTTCCGACCTCCACGTCCCGAACGTGGCGCGCTAACCGGACTGTGCTACACCCCGAAAGTCCGGTGCAAAGATACACCAAAAAAGGCTATCTTCGCAAAAACAACGCCATGAAAAAGCACCTCTTTATCCTCCTTCTTTTAGTAGGAGTTTTGAACCCGATTTTTGCGGAAGGGACCATCCGGCAAAACGGAACGTTGAAAAGCACGATCCTGGGTCGGGCGGTGGCCTACTCGGTTTACCTGCCCGACGGGTACGACACCGACACGCGCAGCTATCCCGTGCTTTACCTGCTGCACGGACTGGGCGACGACCACACGGGTTGGAGTCAGCAGGGCGACGTGAAAGCAATCGCCGACCGCACCATCGCTTCGGGCCAGGCGGCCGCGATGATCATCGTGATGCCCGACGCCGGAAGGGGTTTTTATGTGAACCGTTTCGACGGGAAGGACTCCTACGAGGATATGTTTTTCAAAGAGCTGATACCCCACATCGAGACGACCTACCGGACCCGTACCACGCGCGAATACCGCGCGGTGGCCGGACTTTCGATGGGCGGGTACGGCGCATTGCTGTACGGCCTGCGCCATCCCGAAACGTTTGGGTCGGTGGCTGCACTGAGCGCGGCGGTATTTACGGACGAAGAGGCCCAGCAGAGCGACAAGGCTATTTTCGAGCAACTGTTTGGCCCTCCCTATCCCAATGCCTACTGGAGCCAACATAACCCGTTGGAGTTGATGCAGCAGTTACCCAATCCAAAACAGCCTCCCGTGCGGTTTTGGATCGACTGCGGCGATGATGATTTCCTGTACAAGGGCAATGCCGCTCTTCATGTGTTGATGCGCGACCGGAAAATCCCCCACGAATACCGCGTGCGCGACGGTGGTCATACGTGGAGCTATTGGCGCAGCGGCCTGGTGGACGTACTGGGCTTTGTCAGCAAAAGTTTTTGGCGGTCGTAATTCCGTCGGTTAAAATCCGTTGACGCTGACCGCTTCCTGTTCGAAGTACGTAAAGTTGCACACTGATCAATAGCCCTCATGATGAAACGAACGGTATTATTCCTGTTGATGGCCCTCCATGCGGGGTTGGTTTCGGCCCAAAGCCTTCGCGTCTCTGTGAAAAACGAGCTGGCCGAACCGCTGCCTTACGCCTACGTTTACGTAAACGGCCGTGCGGCCGGCATTGCTGATACGCTGGGCATGGTGAGCATTTCGGGCGAAAAATTGAACCTCGGCGACACCCTGTCGGCCACGATGATAGGCAACCTGCCGGGCTGGGTCGTATATGACAGGACGATCCAAAGGCAGGGCCGCGCCGAACTCGTGCTGCCCGAAAATTACCACGCGACAATAGCCGCCAAGGAGGTCGTCGTACATGCCGACATGGAAGATTTTTTTGCCAAAAATCTACGTGAAATAATCCCCATGTGGTATTCCGGCACGCTTGCCGCCAACTTCAGGGCGGTGTTCAGCCAGCCAGGCGTTAAAACGCGCGCGGTAGAAGGTTCGCTCAAGGTCGACAATGAAATTTGGAACAAAAACTGGGTGCGTCCCATGCGTGGACAAAGATTTTTCGGTGATTCCATCCGTTTTTCGACCGTAAGCGATACCGCAGGTATGGATCGAACCTTACGCAGCTACGTGCATTGGGCGTTGGACGCTGCGGGAGGGATTACCGGAACTTGCATGACCCGAAAAAAAGCGCGAGAACTTTTGCGCCGTGAGGGGTACGGTTTCCGGTTCGGTTACCTGGGCAAAGAGAACGGGATCATGAAATTCAGGGTTCCGTTCTATCCCGAAACCATGTTGGGCGATACCTACCAGCAGCTATTACACATCGACGAAAACCGGAAATCGCTGGTAAAGGCAGAGGTGTCAATCCTGATCATTAGCAATCAGAGAATGAACGGGGTGTATAACATCTCGGCCGACTACGTGGACTTCCGCTACAAGCGCTGGGAACCCACGCTGATGCCCGTTAACATTCGATACGAATACAAAGCCGATGACGGTTCCTCGGTCGAGGTCGAAATAACCCATGCCGTTTTCGGAACGAAGGACCCCAAAGCGGTCGACAAAACGAAACAAAAGAGATAACCTCGAATCGGGGTGCATAACAAAAGGCCTGCCCCGAAAGGGATCAGGCCTTTTATTGTTGAGCGATTCTCGTCTGCGAGTTACAGCTTGAAGCGGATCTTGAACGATGCCAGCTCCCACTGCGAGTGGGTGGTGAAGTTGATGTTCGGTTTGTAGTCTATGCCCAGTACGATCGGAGCGTTGCGGAACGAATACTCGAAGCCGACGTTGGGATCTACTCCCAGCGCAAAGTCCGACTTACCGTATTTCTTCCCCATGTGGAGTACGCCGATGTTCAAGCCGCCGCCGGCATACAGGCTGAACCCTTCACCCAGCGGGAAGTGGTATTGGTATACCGCCGAAGCCATCAGCCCGTCGCACGAGATGTTGTAGGCGAATTGGGCTTCGATGGCACTTTCGGGCGTAATGAACTTTTTAGCGGTAAAACCCATGTCGGGGCCGAGGTTCACGCCTACGGCGGTCGAATAATCTTGCGCATAGGCGGTCGATCCCGCAAAAAGCGACAGGGCGATCAACGAGAAAAACAGTTTTTTCATAAGTCTTCTTTTAGGTTACATGAGAGGCGAAACAGTCGTCCGTCCCGGCCACAAATTTAGAAAAAATCAGGTACAAACAAGCGCAGAAACGCTACCTTTGCGCTTGTGCGGCTCTTTGTTGTTACGGTCGCTTCTTTTCGGATTATGGTTCACGACTTGTTCACTCCGCTGACCTCCAGGCGTTACGCGGCGCTCCACCCGCTGTTGGCCGAAGTCTTCGAGGCCATGGCCCTGCATGCCGACCGATGGTTGGCGGAAGAGGGCCGTTACGACCTTCGCGGCGAGGAGCTTTTTGCGCTGGTGGGCGAACACCCGCTCAAGCCGGCCGAAGCCGCCCGACTCGAAGTACACGACCGCTACATCGACCTCCAGTGGGTGTTGCGGGGCGAGGAACGGTACGGTTGGGCCTCCCGGACCGCGTGCCGTGCGCCGCAGGGTGCGTTCGACACCGAACGGGACATCCTCTTTTTCTCCGACCGCCCCGAGAGCGTCGTAACCGCCCGGGCGGGGGAATTTTTGATCTTCTTTCCCGAAGACGCCCATGCTCCGCTAATCAATCCCGCGCCCGGGGAGGAAGCCTCGGTGCGTAAGGTCATTTTTAAAATCAAAGCGTAACCTACCATGAAAAGAAATCAGGTATCTCTCCCGATGGCCCTGTTCGGCGGCCTGGCGGCAGGCATAACCATTCCGCAGGCCGAAGCGGCCCAACCCAAAAAAGCTCCCAAGACGGCCAAACCGAACATCGTGGTCATTTTGGCCGACGACCTCGGATTCGGGGACATTGCCTGCAACGGCTCGTTCGAAACGGTTCAAACGCCCAACATCGACCGACTGGCCCGTTCCGGCGTGCGTTTCACCAACGCCCACTCCACGGCGGCCACCAGCACCCCCTCGCGGTACAGCATCCTCACCGGCGAATACGCCTGGCGCGAACCCGGCACAGGGGTCGCTCCCGGCGACGCGGCGATGATCGTTACTCCGCAGCACAAAACCATGCCCGAGATGCTCCAACGGGCCGGCTACACCACCGCCGCCGTCGGCAAATGGCACCTGGGGCTGGGCAGCCAGCGCGGAAAACAGGATTGGAACGGGCTGATCACTCCCGCCCTCTCGGACATCGGGTTCGACTACTCCTACATCATGGCCGCCACGGGCGACCGCGTTCCCTGTGTCTACATTGAGAATGGCCGGGTGGTGAACCTCGATCCCTCCGACCCGATCCGCGTGAGCTACGACCGCCCCTTCCCCGGAGAACCCACCGGCAAGGGGAATCCTGAAATGCTCCGCATGCGTTCGAGCCACGGCCACGACAACGCGCTGATCAACGGCATTGGCCGCATTGGCTACATGACCGGCGGAAAGAGCGCCCTGTGGGTCGATCAAACCATCGCCGACACGATTACCGCCGCCGCGCTGCGTTTTATCGAGCGTTCGGCCGGAGGCGACAAACCGTTCTTTCTCTATTTCGCCACGAACGACATCCACGTGCCGCGTGACCCGCACCCCCGTTTTGTGGGCAAGAGCGGGATGGGCCCCCGGGGAGACGCGATCCTCGAATTCGACTGGTCGGTGGGCGCCGTACTCGACAAGCTGGAAGAGTTGGGACTGGATAAGAACACGTTGGTGATCCTGACCAGCGACAACGGGCCGGTGGTGGACGACGGCTACCGGGATCAGGCGGTGGAATTGCTCGGCAACCACCGTCCCTGGGGCAAGTTGCGCGGAGGCAAGTACAGCATCTTCGAGGCGGGAACCCGGGTTCCGGGCATGGCAAGCTGGCCCGGCCACATCAAAAAGGGCCGGGTGAGCGATGCCGCCCTGAGCCAGGTCGACCTCTTCGCCACCTTTGCCGCCCTGGTCGACGAACCGCTCGGTGCGGACGAAGCCCCCGACAGCTACAACAACCTGCAGACCCTGCTGGGCAAAGACCTGGAAAACGGCCGCCCCTGCATCGTCGAACACGCCTTTGCGCTTTCGGTTACCGTAGGCCCGTGGAAATACATCGAACCCTCGAACTACGACACCTACTGGGCCGGCACCAACACCGAGATGGGCAATTCGCCCAAACCCCAGTTCTACAATCTGGTGGACGATATCGGCGAACGCAACAACCTGGCGGAGCAGTACCCCGACAAGGTAAAGGAACTGGCAGCCCTGCTGGCCAAAGTAAAACAGGTAAATGACCGGCAACCGTAGCTACCGCCCGGTTCGCCGGCAGGACCGGATTTTAGACCAGGCCGCCGCACGCGCACTTTTGGAACGGGGGGAGTATGGGTTTTTGGCCCTTTGCGACCCGGATACCGGTGGCGGCTACGGTGTTCCGTTGAGTTATGTTGTTGAGGGCGAGCGGATCTACTTCCACGCGGCCCCCGAAGGGCATAAGCTGGATGCGATCCGCAGGCAATCCCGGGCCTCGTTTTGCGTGGTGGGATCCACCAGCGTAGGAACTTTTACTACGGCGTACGAGTCGGCGCTGGTTTTCGGCTCCGTACATGTGGTGGAACCCGACCCGGAACGGCATAAGGCGCTCGTCCTGCTTGCCCGCAAGTACAACCCCGAACTGGCCGATCAGGCCGAAAAATACATTGCCCGCTCGTTCGAGCGCACTGCGGTATTGCGGTTCGATATCGAACACCTGACGGGAAAGTGCAAACGGCTGCCGGGAGCGTCCGCTCCGTCGCCGCCCGTGGAGGAGTAGAGATAAAGCCGATCTTGCCATAGCTTAACCCGTCCCTGCTGGGCGGTTCTCTGACAGGCAGAGACAAAAAACAACGAAAGAGGGGCGCCCGATGGGGCGCCCCTCTTCCTGCTTAATCGGGCGGGAGTTTCGTCAGACTTTCCGCGGCCTTCCCCTCCTCTTGGCCGGAACGTCTGCCTTTTTCCCGACCGGAGCTTCCGCCTTCTTTTTGGCCGGAGTTTCCGCTTTTTTTCTGGCGGGAGTTCTCGGTTTTTTCCCGGTGGCGCCTTCCACCCGCGCGTTCTTGCGGATTTTGGGCGGAGGGGTAGGCAACGTGTCGGGATCGATCGGGGCCAGTTCGGCCTGGAACGTTCCCGCTTCCACCTCCTCGGCGAGTTTGGCGAATTCGTTTCGTCCCTTTTCGGTCAACAGGGGGTAGAGCGCGTGCAGCGCTACAAGGGCCATGTGTTCGAGCTTGGCCCCCACGTTGTGCGGGGTGTACAGGTGGTAAGCCGCATTGAGTCCCCAGCGGAGCGCCAGGTCGTACTGCATTGCTACGGTGTCTGTCAGGTTTTTAGGCGCCTGGTCGATCAGGTAGCCGTTGCGGGTGAGCAGATCGATGGCTTCGCGGATGGCGGCCTGTTGCTGGTCGTCGATGCTGAGTTCCCGGACCTTGTTGTTGGCGATGGCCGCGAGGTCTCCGCCGCGGAACATCACCACGCCCCGGTACTTGTAGTTCAGGCGCAGGAAATTCAGGTTGAAAACGAATACCTGCCGCAGGTCGGCGGCTTCGGTAAACCCCCGTTCCAGGTTGCGGTACTCGGTGATGTACCGTTCCCACAGGGTCATTACGGCCGACTCCTTGCGGTGGAAATGGTAGGTGATGTGTCCGATTTTGAGGTCCAGCTTCGAGGCGACCGCATCGAGGTGGTAGGCGTGCATCCCTCCTTGGTTCATCATGCGAAGGATGAGCGGAAGCACCATCTCCCGAATCTGTTCGGCCTTGACCTTGGTGGGTCGTTTGCGGGGAGCGGGCTTTTGGCTTTTGGCGGGTGTGGTTTTCTTGGCCATATAAGGGTCTATTTGAATAGTTTGAGAATATGATCGAACTGCTCCCGGCCCGAAGGGGTCAGGTGGGGACTCAATACCGTCAGTGCGGCGATGGCGTATTTGTCGACCACTTTGTCGAGTTCCCTGCTTTCGACTTGGTGCAAGGCGTGGTTGATCCACCACCGGAACGAGAGGAAGATCGATTCGAAGGTCAACTCCCGGGTCAATGTATCTTGGGGCAATGCCAAATAACCGGTTTTTTCCAGCATGCCGAGCTGGCTGGTATGCAGTTTGCGGAATTTGTCCAGCTGGTCGGCATACAGATGCTCCTCGCGCAGGTGCGCTCCCGTGTCGCCCATGTAGAACGCTACCACGCCCGCATAATCGAAGGCGCGGGTGGCCGACTTGCGGAAGTAGAGGAACAGTTGCTTGAGGTCGAACAGGGGGGTTACCTTCTCGTGGAAGATCTCGAGCGATTTGGTGAGGTACTCTTCCCAAACCGCCTCGGCCAAATCCTCCTTGCGTTTGAAGTGGTAGGTGATGTTGCCGATGCTGAGCGAAAGTTCACGCGAAATGTCCTCGAGGCGGAATTCAAATACCCCTCTGCGGTTGAAAATTTCACGGCCGTAGCGCATGATCAAATCGCGGGTCGAGGTCCCTTCGGCCATGGCCGCCAGGCGGGCGCGGTAGGCCTCGATCGTCCCCGGGCCGTGGAAAACCACGTTGCTGAATTCGGGAGACTCGGGATCGACCTTGCGGGGGCGCCCCACACGGCGTTTAACGGGAACTTCGCCCGCCTGGGCCGCAAGGGCCTCATCCGCTTTCTTGCGGGCGGTTACGTTCCGCTTGACACGCCCTACGGCGCCTTTTTTGCGACGCGGGACCGCTTCCTGTTCGGGTTGAAGTTTTTTGTTTGGAGTTCTTGCCATGGTATGTGTGGTAAAGTTTGACGAAGTTCGTTCAACATACACCCTCCGGGCCGGTCAGGATCGGCGCGGAAGTAAAAAAATAGAGGGAATATGTGAAAAAGACACAACCCCTTACACCCAAGTAGATGACGAAAAGAACCCAAGGTTTAATCAAAATCATCAAAAATTTTGCAGCGGGGGCATTTTGCATAAAATCGATACCTTTGCGGGAAAGAAAACAGCCCATGTACGGAAAACTGAAAAACTACCTGAATCAAGAGCTCGCCTCCATCGAGGCCGCGGGCCTCTACAAGCGCGAACGGATCATCACCTCGGCCCAGTCGGCCGATATCGAAGTGGAGGGTTCGGCCCGCGCGTTGAACTTTTGCGCCAACAACTACCTGGGCCTTTCGGACCATCCCCGCCTGATCGAAGCGGCCAAACGGGCGATGGACGAGCGCGGCTTCGGCATGTCGAGCGTGCGCTTTATCTGCGGTACGCAGGATATTCACAAGGAGCTGGAACAGGCCATCTCCGACTATTTCGGCACCGAGGACACGATTCTTTACGCCGCTTGCTTCGACGCCAACGGCGGGGTGTTCGAACCGCTTTTCGGGGAAGAGGACGCCATCATTTCCGACGCGCTGAACCACGCCTCGATCATCGACGGGGTACGTCTGTCGAAAGCCAAGCGCTACCGCTATGCCAACGCCGACATGGCCGAACTGGAAGAGTGCCTGAAACTTGCCCAGGCCCAGCGGTTCCGGATCGTTGTTACGGACGGCGTGTTCTCGATGGACGGCAACGTGGCCCCGATGGACCGGATTTGCGAACTGGCCGAAAAATACGATGCGCTGGTGATGGTGGACGAGTGCCACTCGGCCGGCGTGGTAGGCCCTACGGGCCGGGGAGTTACCGAACTGTTCGACGTGCGCGGCCGGGTCGACATCATCACCGGTACGCTGGGCAAGGCGTTTGGCGGGGCCATCGGCGGTTTTACCACGGGCCACCGCGAGATCATCGACTTGTTGCGCCAGCGTTCGCGTCCCTACCTGTTTTCGAACTCGATCCCCCCGGCCGTGGTGGGTGCGGGCCTCGAGCTGTTCCGCATGCTGGCCGAAAGCGATGCGCTGCACGACCGGCTTGCGGCCAACGTCGACTATTTCCGCAGCCGGATGATCGCCGCCGGATTCGATATCAAGCCCACCCAATCGGCCATCTGTGCCGTGATGCTTTACGACGCGAAACTCTCGCAGGACTTTGCCGACCGCCTGCAACAGGAGGGAATTTACGTGCGCGGCTTCTACTTCCCCGTGGTGCCGAAAGACCAGGCCCGGATCCGGGTGCAGGTGTCGGCCGGACACACCGCCGCGCAGCTCGACCACTGCATCGCCGCCTTCACCAAGGTGGGGCGCGAGTTGGGCGTGTTGCGGTAATCCTCCGTTCTGTCGAACCCAAACAGCCAGGGGGGCGCCGTGCAACGGCGCCCCCCCTGGCTGTTGAATGCGTGGAAGGAGTTATTTGCGGAATTGTTCGATCAGTTGGACGAACGCCTTGGGGTCGGGGCAACTGACCACGATTTGGTCTTCGTAAATGTCCTCGATCAGGACAAAGTTGCGCCATTCTCGCGCATATACCCTGAAAATCTTGCGTTTACGCAGGTGCAGGTAGTAGCCGTAGTAGCCGAAAAACCCGTAAATGCCCCAGATGGGGATGCAGCGTCGCATGCCCGAGGGGCGTAAAATGCGGATGTAACGTATATCCTGCAGGGGAATTTTGGCCAGTTCCATCACGCAATGGATTTCGATCGAGTGGGGCGACACCCGCATGAATCGCGGGATGGAAAGCACGGCCAGCAGCATCAGCGCAATGGCCAGGGTGGTGAACCATGCCGGCAGGTACGACCCGCTCGACAGGTAATAGAGGACTCCGACGGTGCCGATACCCACCGCCAAAAACAGCACGGTCAGCCACTTGGCGCGGCGATCCATGGGGAAGGGGATGCGGCTGTCGGGGGTCATCGGGGGTGGAACTTAAAGCGGGGCGGTTATTTTGCGGCCTGAATGGCTTTGACCAACGGCTCGATCAGGGTGCTTGCGCCGATCCGGAACAGGTCGGGGCCGCCCCATTCCGGGCCGAGTTGCCGTTTGACAAATTCGTGGTAGAGCAGGGCCTCGCCCGGAGTTTTTATTCCGCCCGACACCTTGATCCCCACCCGTCGGCCGGTGGCGTTGTAGTGCGCCCGGACGGCGTTGCACATGGCCGAAACGGCCGAAGGTTTGGCCGAAATGGGGGTCTTTCCGGTCGATGTTTTGATGAAGTCGGCTCCCGCTTCGATCGCCAGGATCGAGGCCCGTTCAATCAGGCGGGTGTCGAGCAGCGAACCGGTTTCGAGGATCACTTTCAGGGTGGTTTCGGCCCCGATCTCGGCCCGCAGCATTTCGAGTTCGCTGCGCACCAGGGCCTCTTTTTCCTCCCGAAGTTCTTCGCGCTGGCTGGCGATCATTGCGCCGACGTTCAGCACCAGGTCGATCTCGTCGGCGCCGTTTTCGACGGCCATGGCGCATTCGAGCATCTTGACCTCCAGGTAGGTTTGTCCCGAGGGGAACGCGCCGCACACGGCCGTGATGCCGATGGGAGAGTCGCCCAGCGCCACTCCGGCCGCCTCGACCAGCGAGGGGTAGACACACAGGGTGGCTACCGCGGGCAGTCCCTGTTCGATCAGTTCCACGGCTTTGCGGGCCAGTTGGGCAATGCTTTCGGGGGTGTCGGTCTCTTTGAGCGAGGTGTAGTCGACACATGCCAGCAGTGCAGGCAGCGACTCGGGATCGGGATCGCCGTTCTGCGAGAGTCCCAGCAGGGCGTGATCCAGCTCACAGCCGAAGTTGCTGAGTTGTTCGGCGGTTGTTTCGAGCCGGATGTCGAACTGGTCTAAGAGTTGGCGAAGTTTTGGTTTTTCCATGCGGCAAAAGGGTTTTTCTCCGATCGCTCGGAGAGCGGGGCGTTAACGCACCAGGGTCATTTCGTCGATCAGGCGTTTTGCTCCCGCGTACTTGTCGATGATGAACAGCACGTAGCGGATGTCGACCGAGATGGTGCGTTGCAGGTCGGGTTCGAAGGCGATGTCGCCGCTCATGGCCTCCCAGTTTCCGTCGAAAGCCAGGCCGATCAGCTCGCCCCGTCCGTTCAGCACCCCGCTGCCGGAGTTCCCGCCCGTGATGTCGTTGTTCGAAAGCATGGCCACCGGCAACCGGCCGTCGGGCAGGGCGTAGGGGCCGAAATCTTGGGCGCGGTACAGCTCCTTAAGCCGGGCAGGAACCACAAAATCGGGGTTCGAGGGGTCTTCTTTCTGCATCACCCCGTCCAGGGTGGTGAAGTAGTTGTAGAAAATGCCGTCGGCGGGCCAGTAAGGCAGCACCTGTCCGTAGGTGAGGCGGATGGTGAAATTGGCGTCGGGGGCCATCGGCTTGCCGGCGTTCATTTCGATCAGTCCGCCGATCCAGCGCCGTTGCCCTTGGGCGAACAGCGCGGCGTAGCTGCTCAGCGAGTCGCTGAACATGCGGCCCTTTTTGGCGATCGAGCGGGCGGCGACCACGGCCGGGTCGTTGCTCCAGCAAGTGCTGTCGAAAGACTCCAGCGCGGCATAAAAACGGTCGGGCGAGGTAAGCAGCGAACTGTCGGCCAACCGGCGGCAGTAACCGGCCACGTCGGCCTTTACGCCGTGGAAAAAGTCGGGCCCTTTGCAGCAGCCCACGCTGTCGGCGTAGAGCTGAAGCATGCGCGCGGTGATTTTGCGGTCGGTGGCGGGGTCGTAATTCTTGAAGAACCGCTCGCCGATGGCGCGCAATTGCGCCACCTTGGCCGAATCGGAGGATTGTGAGGCGACCACCGGAAATACGGACATTCCCAGGGTGTAGCTTTCAACGCCGGTTTGCAGGGTTTCGCTGAGCCACTGCGCCTGGGCGGCCCAGGGGCGCCGTCCCTCCACGGCGGTACGGATCGTTTCGAGCGCCGTGCCGTACTTGGCCGCGCGTGCCGGATCCTGGCCGACCCACTCGGTGAAGGCTTGTTGTTGGGCTTCTTTCTTGCTCTTGACATCGAGCTTGCGGAGTCCGCGGCTCATGCCGATCGAATTTTTCCAGTAGTTCGACGACGAGGCGTACTTGCTCGAGTACTGGATACGCACTTTCGGGTCGGCCATCATCGATTCCCACATCAGTTGCTGGCGCGCGCCGCGAATGAAAATACGGATCGGGTTGTCCTGTTCGAGTACCTGGTCGATTTCGTAGCTGGTCATGTAGCGGTTGGTGCGGCCCGGGAAACCCATGATCATCGAAAAATCACCCTCTTTATAGCCTTTCATCGAGATGGCCAGGTGCTTGGGAGCCTGGTAGGGAACGTTGTCGGCCGAGTAGGCGGCGGGTTTGTTCTCTTTCGAGGCGTAGACCCGGAACAGGGAGAAGTCGCCCGTGTGCCGCGGCCACATCCAGTTGTCGGTGTCGCCGCCGAATTTGCCGATCGACGAGGGAGGGGCCCCTACCATCCGCACGTCTTCGAAGCGTTCGCCCACGAACAGGAAGTAGCGGTTGCCTCCGTACATGGCCACGACGTTGGCGGTGGCGTAAGGAATGTCTTTGTAGCGGGCCGTCAGGTTGCGTTCGTTTTCTTTCAGCACCCGGCTCCGCTCGGCGTTGTCGGTCTGGTCGGTGATGCCTGCGGTCATCGAATCGGTTACCTCCCTGATTTCGCGGATAAAGGTTACCGCCAGGCCCGGCGTGGGAAGTTCCTCCCGCTGGGTGGCGGCCCAAAAGCCGTCCATCAGGTAGTCGTGTTCCACGCTGCTGTGCTGCTGGATGGCTCCGTACCCGCAATGGTGGTTGGTCAGGATCAGCCCGTTGGACGAAATGACCTCGCCGGTGCAGCCGCCCCCGAAGATCACGATGGCGTCCTTGAGCGACGATTTGGCGGGGCTGTAGATGTCCGAAGCCTTGAGTTTGAGGCCTTCGGCGTGCATTTGCTGGTAGTTCAGTTTTTCGATAAAGGGAAGCAGCCACATCCCCTCGTCGGCCAGTGCGCGGGTCGGGGTTAGCAGGAGCGGGGCGAGCAGCCCCAGGGTCCATTTTTTCATGGGTCGAGGTAAGTTGACAGGTTTCAAAGGCTCAAATTTAGCTATCTTTGCCGAGCAAACCAACAAAAACCCATGAAACTGCCACACGCTGTGACTATTTTGCTGCTGGGTAGCGGCGGCCGCGAACACGCTTTCGCCTGGAAAATCGCCCAAAGCCCCCAGCTCGGCAAACTCTATATCGCCCCCGGAAACGCCGGTACCGCCCGGTGCGGAACCAACGTCGATATCGATCCGTTGAATTTCGGGGCGATCAAACAATTTGTACTCGCCAACTACGTCAACCTGGTGGTGGTGGGTCCCGAACAGCCGCTGGTGGCGGGGGTGAAGGACTTTTTTCTGAACGATCCCGAAATCCGCCACATCCCCGTGGTCGGCCCCTCGCAGGAGGCGGCCCGCCTGGAGGGGAGCAAAGAGTACGCCAAAGCTTTCATGCTGCGGCACGGCATCCCCACGGCCGCTTACCTGGCGGTAACGCGCGAAAACCTGCACGAGGGGATCGCTTTCCTCGACACGCTGCAGGCTCCGTACGTGCTGAAGGCCGACGGACTGGCCGCCGGGAAAGGGGTGCTGATCCTCGACTCGCCGGACGAAGCCAAACAGGAACTGGAAGCCATGCTGGCCGGAAAATTCGGCGCCGCCTCGGCCTGCGTGGTGATCGAAGAGTACCTGTCGGGGATCGAACTTTCGCTCTTTGTGGCCACCGACGGAAAGAGCTACCAAATCCTTCCCGAAGCCAAAGACTACAAACGGATCGGAGTGGGCGACACCGGCCTCAACACCGGCGGGATGGGCGCCGTGTCGCCGGTACCGTTCGCCACGGCCGAATTTATGGAAAAGGTACGCACCCGCATCGTCGAACCCACCGTGGCGGGCATAGCGGCCGACAAGCTCGACTACAAGGGATTCGTCTTCGTCGGACTGATGAACTGCGCCGGCGAACCGAAAGTGATCGAGTACAACGTGCGGATGGGCGATCCCGAAACCGAAGCGGTGTTGCCGCGCATCGCCTCCGACCTGATCGACCTGTTCGACGGCATTGTCCACGGCACCCTGCACGAAAAACGGATCGAAATCACCCCCCGTACCGCCACCACCGTGGTTTGCGTGTCGGGCGGCTACCCCGAAGAGTACCAAAAGGGTTTCCCCGTCGGCGGGCTGGAGGACCCGGCCGATGCGATCGTTTTCCATGCCGGTACCGCCGAGCGGAAAGGAGAGGTGGTTACCTCGGGCGGCCGCGTGCTGGCCGTTACCGCGTTGGGCGATTCGGTTCCCGCCGCGCTCGAAAAGGCCTACGCCGCCGTCGGCCGGATCGACTACGAGGGTTGTTACTACCGCACCGACATTGGGCAGGACCTGCTTCGATAGCTGTCCACACCCCGGTCGACCCGATGGACAACACGCCTTAACCCTGATGCCTTAACCCCGCCGAGACGCGGGGGCGTTTCGTAAAGTTTACCGCAAATTTTCCGCTCGTTTTGGACCACTCCAGCAGAAACCTCCTTAAAACGCTGCTCTATTTCGTGCTGCTGACCGCGGTGTTCTGGGGCCCGGAGTTCTTCGCCCCTTCGCGCGAGGGGGTGGCCGGTATTCCCCATCCCGCGGCCGCACCCCTTTCCGGGACTCCCTTGGAGGCGGCCATCGACCGGGTGTTTGCCGGAATGCCCCTGCTTGGGCTTTTGGTTACTTCGGTGCTGGTGTTTTTCAATGCGTTTTTTGTCAGCCGGGTCGTTCTTCGGAACGTGGCCTATCTGGAGCGTACCTACACCCCGGCGATCGTCTACCTGCTGATCAGTTCGGGTTACTACAATTCGTACATGAGCTTCCGCCCCCTGCTGGTGGCCCTGCTGGTGCTGATGGGGTGCGAGTTGCTCTTCAAGAGTTACCACCGTACCCTGGCCTCGGGCAATGCGCTGGGGATGGGATTCCTTTTCGGACTGGCCGCAGCCATCTATGCTCCGGCGATCCTGTTGGCGGTGTTGTTGCCGATCGGCTGGGTCATTTTCCGGATGACCAACCCGCGGGAGTGGGCGGCGGGCATGGTGGGATGGGCACTGCCGCTCTTCTTTACCGCCTATGCCGCGTGGCTGGCGGGCGGCGAGTTCATGGCCCCGATCCGGGCGATGCTCGCCGAGCTGGGCCAGGGCGCGGGCTTTCCCTCGTGGCGCCTGTTGAGCGGGTTCGAATGGATGTTTATCGGCTGCCTGAGCGGGCTGCTGCTCCTCTCGTTTTACGGATTCCTGCGCAGCGGAGGGCGGCACAAACTGCAACAGGTCAAGGTATACCTGTTCTTTGTGTGGATGCTGTTGGCCGTGGCGGGGATTCTTCTTTTCGCCCCGTGCAGGTCGCTGTACCAACTGCCCATTTTGGCCATTCCGCTGGCGGTGATTATCCCCAGCAGCTTCAGCAAGGGAGGGGCGCGGCGACTGGCGACCGCCCTCTACCTGGTAATGATCGGCTGCGCCGTGGCCATCCACCTGTTGCCCCTTCTTCCGGGCTGGTAACCTGTCCGCTGCCGTGCCGAATCCCGACGGATGCGCCTACTGGGCCGCCGTTCCGCCGCTGTTGCCGCTACCCCGGCTGTCGTCGTTGCTGATGCCTCGTTTCGCTTTTTTCACCTGAGTCTGCATTTGCCCGAAACGCCAGCTTGCGTTCAGCCGGATGGAGCGTCCGTAGCGGATCGATTCGAACGAAGAGGAGAACGAGGGGTCCGTCGTGGTGCTGGAGTAGCTCACCTGGGAGCGGAAGGGATCGTTGATGCTCAGCCCCACGCGCATTTTTTGTTTCAACATCGCTTGCGAGACCGAGAACGAAAGGGAGTATTGATCCGACCCCCGACTCTGCAAACCCACATAACCCGAATAGGCCCACAGGTTGCCCGACACGTTCCCGCCTTTCCACGGCTGTCCGTAGGCGTAGAGCGATCCGTTCCAGTTCCATCCGTGGTTGTGCAGGGTGGTGGTCCCGCGATCGGCCCGGTAGTCCGTGTAGTTGCCGCCGAGATTTATCCCCACGTTCAGTTTTCCTTTCAGGAACCTTACGTTCCCGTAGCTATACAGGCCGTAGCTTTGGCGTTGGCCGATGTTGTCGGGGCGGGTCAGGTGGACCCCCTGCGCGTCGATGGTTTCGACCCGCTCGATGGCGTTGTTCACGAAACCGGCCGACCCGCTCAGGTTGAAACTGAACTTGGCGCCGTATATCCCGTAGCTGGCGTTGAATGAATGGCTCACCTCGGGGGTCAGGTTCGGATTTCCGGTCGACAGGTTGAGCGGATCGCTGTTGCGGACGTAAGGGTTCAGGTCCCAGATCCCCGGACGGGAGAGGCGCTGCGTGTAGCTCAGCCGGATGTTTTGCGAGTCGGTGGGTTTGTAACCCAGGTTGACGTAGGGGATCAGGTTGAACGCTCGGTTGAACAATTTCTGATCCTCAACCAAGTGGAACGTCGCGTCGTTAACCGTGTATTCGGCCCGCAGGCCCGCCTTGGCGGTGAATTTCTTCAGTTTGAACAGGTAGCCCGCATAGGCCGCGGCAATGTGCTGGCGGTAGTCGAGGTCGTTGAGCAGCGAGGGGTCGATCTGCCACTCTCCGTCGGCGTCCTGGATGAATCGGTCGGAGGTGCTGATGCTGGGGCGCTGGATGTACTTCATCCCGCCTTCTACCTGGTGCATCTTGGTCAGCGGATCGAAGTAGTCGATCTGGGCGGTGTACTCGCCGCCGTTGGCCCGGTTGTCGGAGCGCTGCGAAAATCCGGTGTAGTTCAACTCCTGGTCGATGTGGCTTTCGAACCCGCTGTTGTTGGGGTTGTAGTCGCCCCGCAGCGAGAAGGTGAGGGTTTTGTCGGGTTTTTTGAAGGTGCGCTGGTAGTCGAAATTGCCTGAAATAGTGCCGTAATCGCTGTTGTTGGTCGAGGTGTTCCGGTACGAACGGGTCAGCTGGTTGGCCTTGCTGAATGTTTGGGAAAGGGTAGTGCCGTCCGACGAGCTGCTCCCCCAATAGCCCGATCCCGAAAGGGTTACCAGGTTGAAGGTGTCGATCTCGTAGCTGGTCTCCAGGCCAAATCCGTTGAACTTGTAGTTGCTGCTGCTGGTCCGCTGGTCTTGCCGGAGGTAGTAGTCGTCGGAGAGGTAGTTGAGGTTGGTGCTTCCCGAGGGGCTTTCGACCGACGGATTGGTCGAACCGAAATAGTTGCCCGAAATGTTGAACTTGCCGACAGACGCCGCCAGGTAGGTGCTTCCGCCATAAGCGACGGGCAGTTTTTTGCCGCTTCCTATGCCCGTTACCCCGCTGTTCAGCGAGATGTTGCCGGTGTAGCCGTTGTTGGTGCGCCGCACGGTGTTGATGTTGATGATGCCGCTCACCCCCTCGGCGTCGTATTTCGACGGAGGGTCGGTAATCACTTCGATGCTTTTGATCGAGCTGGCCGGCATGGATTTCAACACGTCCTTGTAGTTGCGGCTGAGCATGGTCGAGGTTTTGTTGTTCAGCAGGATTTTGTAGTTGCCCTGCCCCTTCAGTTGCAGGTTGTCCTCGCCGTCTACGGTGAGCAGGGGTACCTTGCGCATCATTTCGAGCGTGTTGAGGCTTCCCGTTTCGGGATCGGCGTCGGGGTTGTAGGTGATTTTGTCGATGTCGCTGGTAACCAGCGGACGTTGCGCCGTAACTGTTACGCCCTTGGCTTGCAGGCTGTTGTCGAGCAGGATGTCGCCCACCTCCAGCTTGCGCACCTCGGAGTCCAGCACCACCCGCCGGCTGACGGGAGCATAGCCCACCGAACTGGCCGTAAGGGTGTAGGGCCCTTGCAGGCGGACGGCCATTTCGAACCGCCCGTTGGCGTCGGCCGCGGCGGCGGCGACCACTCCCGCGCTGTCGCGGCGCAGCGACAGGGTGGCGTAGGCGAGCGGATTTTTCTCGGTCGAGTCCCTTACAACGCCCTGCAGGACGATTTGCGGAAGTTTCGCTTCGTCGGCCTTTGCCGTGTTTGCGCTTGCGCTCCGCGGAACGGCTCCGCCCCCTGCGCCGCCGCCCGACGAAAAGACGACGACCTGCGCCGACACCCCGGAGATGGAACCCGCCAGGCAAAGGCCTGCAAAAAGGATAAATCGAACGGAGAGGGGGGCTTTTTTCATGGTCGCATTGTTTTTGCGTTGTTTTTTAAGAGTTCGAAGCGATAGAATGCATTTCTCGAAACGGAGTTTTAAAATTGACTGTCAATCAATTATGTTGTTTTTCTGACGCCAATCACTTTGTGTGTTACATCATTAATGCACTGCAAATGTAAAAGCAATTTTTCTATTTGCAACAGAAAAGAGGTGCCGGTTGCAATGGGCAGGAAGGCGTTTGCCGATCATTATCAATGCTGTTCAGTGTGTATCAGAACATTGATCGGATTTTTGGAGCAAACATCGGCGCTGCTCCAATCCGTTTTTCAACTACAAACGTAGTCAAAATTCGGAACAAAGCAACTTTTTGATCGAATCGACAGATTTTTCGAGGCATCCCTTGCGGAGCCGAAGCGGAATTTCGGCAGAAAAGCGTACCTTCGCCGTCGATGAAACGACGTTCGATCCTTCTGATTTACACTGGCGGTACCATCGGGATGAAGACCAATCCCGAAACCGGATCGCTGGCTCCTTTCGACTTCGACCAGATCGAGGCGGAGGTTCCCGAGCTGCGCAAGTTCAACATCACCCTCGATACGCTGACGTTCGATCCGGTGATCGACTCGTCGAACGTGCAGCCGGATCAATGGAGCGATCTGGCCCGGCTGATCGCCGACAAAGAGCCGCACTACGACGGCTTTGTGGTGCTGCACGGAACCGACACGATGGCCTATACGGCGTCGGCGCTCAGTTTTATGCTCGAAAACCTGGCGAAACCGGTGGTCTTTACGGGCAGCCAAATCCCCATTGGCGTGCTGCGTACCGACGGACGGGAAAACCTTGTTTCGGCCATCGAAATCGCCGCGTCGGGCCTGGTTCCCGAGGTGTCGATCTACTTCCAGAACAGCCTGCTGCGGGCCAACCGCACCACCAAATACAACGCCGAACACCTGAACGCTTTCCGCAGCCCGAACTACCCTCCGCTGGCCGAGGCGGGCGTGTCGATCAAGTACCATCCGCAGTGGGTTCGTCCGCTGCCCGGCGAACCTCTGCCCCTGCGGGCGCACACCACGCTCGATCCGTCGGTGGCGGTGGTGTGGATATTCCCGGGGATCACGCCGGCGATCTTCCGGGGGATGCTTGCGCTCGAAGGACTCAGGGGCGTGGTGCTGGAGACCTACGGCTCGGGCAACGCCCCCACCGAGGGGTGGTTTGTCGAGGCCCTGCGCGAGGCGGTCGACCGGGGTGTGGTGGCGGTGAACGTCACCCAATGCGCCGCCGGAAGCGTCGACATGGAGCTTTACGACACCGGCCGCGCGCTGCGTCAGGTGGGGGTGGTAAGCGGCCGCGACCTCACCACCGAAGCGGCGGTAACCAAGCTGATGTACCTGTTGGGCAAGGGCCTTCCCGTCGAAGAGGTGCGCCGGACGATGGGCCGTTCGATCCGGGGGGAGATGGAGGAGCAGTAGACCGAAATTTTACCCCGACGTTGCGAAAGAACCGTATTTTGCCTACTTTTGACCCCCGATTTCGATGCAACCGGAGACTTTCTGGAACTGCGAACGGGTATTGCCCAACAAAACGCGCATCGGTCGACAGTGGAAGATGGCCCCGGAGCAATGGGGGTCGAAGGCGCGGCGCCGCCTAACGGAGTGCGCGACAAGTCAGAGATTGGAGAAATGGCCCCGGAGTAATGGGGGTCGAAGGCGCGGCGCCGCCTAACGGAGTGCGCGACAAGTCAGAGATTGGAGAAATGGCCCCGAAGTAATGGGGGTCGAAGGCGCGGCGCCGCCTAACGGAGTGCGCGACAAGTCAGAGATTGGAGAAATGGCCGAGTGGTCGAAGGCGCGCGCCTGGAAAGTGCGTATACCTCACAAGGGTATCAAGGGTTCGAATCCCTTTTTCTCCGCAAAACGAAAGAGAAAGAAGAGGCATCCCGAATTTCGGGATGCCTCTTCTGTTTGAGGTCGAGTCGAACCTGTGCGGGCGAGCTTTTTCGGACAAAAGCAAGGCGGCGCAGTGCCTCTTCCTCCGTATTGGATTTTTTGCGGGCCGCCGCCGGCGGGCAAGGCAGGTTCCCGCCGGCAGGGCCATCGATCCCCGTACCGGGCGGCAATCCGGGCTTCGGGCGCGCTTTTTTCCCCAACCGGGGCAATGAAACTTCGAAAAAGCCATTGCATTTCATTTTTTTCCCTATCTTTGCCGTTGCACTCGTTGGATTTTGAACAACACCAACATACTTAAAAACAACCAAACATCAACAACTAATTCAAAACCCCGTCATCATGAAAAAACTTTTGACAATCGTGTCCATGGTAGGCCTTTTGAGCTTTGGCACCGTGAACCTGTATGCTCAAGACGCCCAAGCGCCTGCTCAAACCGAGCAAGCCGCAGCCCCCGCTGATGCAAGCGCTGACCTCGAAGCCGATCTTGGAGGGCAACCTATGCACCAAGCATTGAAACAAAAATTCATTGAAGGCGGTGTGGGCTGGATGTCCCCCATTCTGTTGTGCTTGGTTCTCGGTTTGGCCATCGCCATCGAACGTATCCTCTACCTGAACCTGTCGACCGTTAACACCCAAAAACTGCTCGCCAACGTAGAAGAAGCCATCAACACCAAAGGCGTTGAAGCTGCAAAAGAAATTTGCCGCAACACCCGCGGCCCCGTAGCCTCGATCTTCTTCCAAGGCTTGGACCGCGCAGGCGAAGGTCTCGACGTGGTTGAAAAATCGGTTATCTCCTACGGTTCCGTGCAAAACTTCCGTTTGGAAAGCGGCCTTTCGTGGATCTCGCTCTTCATTTCACTCTCTCCGATGCTCGGGTTCTTGGGAACGGTAGTAGGGATGGTTGAGGCATTCGACACCATCGAATCAATGGGTGAAATCGCGCCTGCGGCTGTGGCCGGCGGTATCAAAATCGCCCTGTTGACCACCATCGGCGGTTTGATCGTGGCCATCATCCTGCAACTGTTCTACAACTACATCGTATCCAAAATCGACACCCTGGTGCTCGCCATGGAAGACGGATCGATCTCGCTGATCGACATCCTGACCAAATACTACAAAAAATAAGGAACGGTTCAGACAATGAAAGCTGTAGCAATTCTTAAATTCGTCCTGCTCGTTGTATCGACAGTACTCGTACTGCTTGGTATGTTCGGAGCCATGGAGATCGACGCGATGCTCATTTGGGCAGGCGTGCTGTTGGCGCTGACCGCGTTGTTGGCGTTGGCGATGCCTTTGGTGGGAATCTTCCAGAATCCCAAGAGCGCCCGCCGCTCCCTGTTGGGATTAGGCGTTCTGGCGGTGGTACTTCTTGTATCGTACGCCCTCTCTTCCGATGAACCCGTCCGCGTAGCCGGGGGTACCCAGATTTTCGACGACAAGGCAGGCCTTATGGTTACCGATACCGCCCTCTACGCAATGTACATTGCCATGTTTGGCGCTTTCGGCAGCATCGTCTTCGGCGAAATCTACAAACTCATTAAAAACTAGCCCATTCCAATGGCAAGAAAAATCCAAGAAATCAATGCCGGATCGATGGCGGATATCGCCTTCCTGCTTTTGATCTTCTTCCTGGTAACCACCACGATGGATACCGACAAGGGTATCGCGCGGAAGTTGCCACCGATGGTGGATCAGGAGAACGACCCTGGTATGGACGCCCACGAACGCAACGTATTGCAAGTGTTCGTGAACTCCAATAACCAGTTGCTCGTGGCAGGCAGACGGATGGACATTGGCGGGTTGGCCGAAGCGACAAAACTCTTCATCACCAATCCCACCAACGATCCCACGATGCCCGAAAAGGAGATGACCGAACTCCCCCTGTTGGGACTCTATCCCGTAACAAAGGGCTTGGTCTCCTTGCAGAACGACCGCGGAACGAGCTACGAAACCTACATCCGGGTTCAAAACGAGCTCACTAAGGCCTACAACCAGGCGCGAAACGAATTAGCCAACGCGAAATTCAATCGCAGTTACTCCGAGCTGAAAGATGAACAGCGGGAAGCGATCAACAAAGCGATCCCCACCCGTATCTCCGAAGCAGAACCACGTAACCTAACCGGAACACGATAGTTATGGCAGCACAACAAAAGACCATTCGGAAAGGAGGGGAAAAAGGAACCCCCGCCATCTCCACCGCGTCGCTCCCCGACATCGTGTTCATGCTCCTGTTTTTCTTCATGGTATCGACCTCGATGCGTGAACAGGAGATGAAAGTGGAAATCAAGACCCCGAGCGCCTCCGAAGTGCAACGGCTTGAGAAGAAGTCATTGGCGAGCTACATCTACATCGGCCCGCCGGTGCGGAACCTCCGGTCCCAGTTCGGCGACTCGCCGCGGATCCAGCTCAACGACAGCTTCAGTACAAAGGAACACATCACTCAGTTCATCGCCGCAGAACGCGATAAACTCAGCGAAAAAGACCGTCCCGACATGACCGTTAGTCTGAAAATCGACAAAAACGTCCGCATGGGTTTGGTAACCGACGTTAAGCAAGAGTTGCGCCGTGCGAATGCCTTGAGCATCAGCTATTCAGCCAGCCAGGGAGCTCCCTCCGTACCCGGAGAATAAGCAGGAACGTGTTTTCCCTTTAAATCGAGAGGGCCCCGCACGGGGCCCTCTCGATTTTTTTGCATTGTGGTCGGTCGGGGAGTTTGCGAGATGGCCAAATGAAAGAGTACTCCTCCGCTTCACAACGGGGCGACGCCGGGGCGCTCGTCAGGCAGGGAACAGCCCCTCCCGCATTCCACCGCCGGCAGGGGAACAGGCGCTCTTTCCGCTGTTTATAGCGGGACATTCATCGTCTGTCGATCGGGAAAGAAACCGCCCCTTGGATCGACCCCGCGTCAGCCGCGTTTGGTCAGTACCCCCCGCACCTGATAGAGGCGGCGGAGCTGTTGGCGTGCGATCACCAGGTCGTCGAAATCGGCCCGGTTGGCAGCCTGTAGCAAAAGGTCTCCGTTGGGCGTGAGGCGCACGTAGCGCAGCGCGGCCAGGTCGGCTGTTACCACCGCGTAGACCTCGCCGGGCAGGAGCGTTTCGAGGCCCGTCTCGCGCAATAAAACAATCGAACCGTTGGGAATTTCCGGCTCCATGGCCCGTCCCGAAGCATTGATCGCCAGGTCGCACGGCCCGAAGGGAGGAAGGCTCAGGGTGCAGGCGGGTTGTTCCGGCAGGCGGTTGAGCCGTCCCGCCTCCACGTCGTAGTAAGGGATTCCGTCCGGCGGCGCAGAGCCGCTCTCCGAGGTGGCGCCCTGCATCGATCCCTCGCCCGTGAGCAGCCACGCAGCCCGGATCGAAGGATACTTTGCGCCGATCAGTTCGGCCAGCTCCTTGCTGATGCCGTGATTCCCCCGTTTGATCTGGTACAGATTTTCCGACCGCTTGAGCCCGATTCCCAATGCGAACGCATTGGTGGAGAGCCCCGTCCACTTAATCACCTGTTCCAGTCGCTGCCAGTCGGTCATAAAAATCGAGTTGAAAAGTTGGAATTACAATTTTATATTGTATATTTGCACTGTGATATTGAATTTCAGGATCGATCCACTGGCGAGCATGGCATAACTCTCAGCGGGTAAAGGTACGGAAACGAAAGAAATTATACAAGAAGATATACGTGTAGCCCTATTCCTTTATGCCAATCACCTATCCGGGTTTATGGATGGCGCCCCTGTCCGAAAGGCGGGGGCGCTTTTTTGTAGGCAAGACCGGATCAGTCCCGGGTCAGGATATCCCGGATGGAGGGGTAGCTATTCTTGAGGTAGTCGGCCAGTACGGTCGGGTCGACCCAGCGGATTTCGGTGATCCCCTCCTCGAGTTGCGGCGTGGGCGTTTGGTCGGCCGGATGCCCCATGGCGAACCAGGCGGTTTGTTTGAGCACGGGCGTTTGGTCGAGCAGGTAGGTGTGGTACGTGCTGCCCAGGAGCGGCCCGAGGGTCGGCCGCGAGATGCCGCACTCTTCCTCCACCTCGCGCAGGGCGCATTCGGCCATGGATTCACCCTCCTCGCGTTTCCCTTTGGGCAGGTCCCAGCGCCCGTTTCGAAAAATCATCAGCAGTTCGCCCCGAGGCGAACGGACCACCCCTCCGGCCGCATCGATCCGGGTGAAATTTCGGGCCAACCGTTCGAAAAGCTCGTCGGCTTGGGCCGGGGTATCGCACAGGCAGTGAATCGATTTGGCCGTTTCGAAAATTTTGAGCAAATTTGTTCTTTCGAGTAGCCGGAATTCTCCCTGACGTACGGTGGCGAAGTCGAAAGCGATGGCCTGTTCCCGGGCCGGAAGCGATTCGTGTTCGGCCGCCGTGCAAAAGAGCAGGCTGCGATCCGCAAAAAAAACTTTTTTCATTCCATGAATCCGATCGAGAAACAAATAGCTCAGACCTTGCTGCAAATTAAGGCAATAAAACTCAGTCCCGCAAACCCGTTCACCTGGGCCAGCGGCTGGCGTTCGCCCATCTATTGCGATAACCGGAAAACCCTCTCCTATCCCGCCGCCCGCAAGGAAATTTACGAAGCCTTTGCGCAGATCATCCGGCAGAAATATCCCGAAGCCGGCGTGGTGGCCGGCGTGGCCACCGGAGCCATCGCCTGCGGCGTGCTGGCGGCCGAGGCGTTGGGAAAGCCCTTCATCTACGTCCGCTCCGCACCCAAGGGACACGGTCTGGCCAATCAGGTCGAGGGAGCGTTCACCCCCGGCGACAAGGTGGTGGTGATCGAAGACCTGATCTCGACCGGCGGCAGCAGCCTCAGCGCCGTCGAAGCCCTGCGGGCCGCGGGATGCGACGTATTGGGCATGGTGGCCATTTTCACCTACGGTTTTCCGCAGGCCGAAGCCAACTTCCGCGCCGCGGGGGTCGAACTCACAACCCTGAGCAACTACAACGCCCTGATCGAATTGGCCCAGGCCCAGGGATACGTGCAGCCCGAAGAGGTGGAAACCCTCCGCGCCTGGCGCCAAAGCCCCGATACCTGGAATCAGTAAACGCGCACTCCTCTCCCATGAAATACACCAGCAAGAAAGTAGATATCCAACGGGCCGACCACACCATCTACGGCGCCCTTTCGTCGTTCTCGAACTTCACCCCCATCCTCGGCCAGCGGGTCGAGGGGTGGGAAGCCACCGAAGAACACTGCTCGTTCAAAGCGCAGGGAATCCAAATCGGGTTGAAGATGGCCGACCGCCTCCCCTCGCACACCATCCGGGTGGTGGGCGACGAGTGCGGACTTCCGTTCCCGTTCGCCTTTGCCCTGCAGCTCGAAGCCCAGGCCCCCCAGGAGACCCGTCTGCACATTGTGCTGGACGTGGAACTCAACATGATGATGAAAATGATGCTCGGGGGCAAATTGCAACACGCCGTCGACACCCTGGCCGAACAGATCGCCCACGCATTCAATAACGCGCACATTTAATCCCCCAAACTAAAACCCCCGCCGCGATGAAAACCTTCCGATTGCACCTGTTCCTCATTCTTTTTTCGGGGGTTGCCTCATTGGCTTTCGGGGCCAAATCATCAAACCCTGTTTATGCGTTGGTAGACCGGATCGACCCCGGCGCCTCCTCCAAATTCCGCTTCGAGGTGGTCGACCCGCAGTCCGCCGAGGATTTCTTCGAACTGTCGTCCGCCGGCAACAAGGTGGTGGTCAAGGGGAACAACTACATCAGCATTGCCACGGGGCTGAATTGGTATTTGAAATACCACGCCGGCATTCAGGTGGCCTGGAACAATCCGCACCCCTCGCTGCAGGGGCCGTTGCCCAAAGTGGCCACGCCCGAGCGCCGTTCCACCGCCATGTTGACGCGCTACTACTTCAACTATTGCACTTTTTCGTACACGATGGCCTTTTGGGACTGGAGCCGCTGGCAGCAGGAGATCGACTGGATGGCCCTGCACGGAGTGAATATGCCGCTGGCGCTGACCGGTACGGCTACCGTGTGGAAAAACACGCTGGCGCGGCTGGGCTATGCCGCCGACGAGATCGACCGCTTCGTCGCCGGTCCGGCGCACCAGGCCTGGTTTCTGATGAACAATCTGGAGGGTTGGGGAGGCCCCAACTCGCAAACCTGGTACGACGAGCAGGTCGAGCTGCAACAAAAAATCGTGGCCCGTTACCGCGAATGGGGCATCGATCCCGTCTTTCCGGGCTATGCGGGCATGGTGCCTCACGACGCCAAGGCCAAGCTGGGCCTCAACGTGAAAGACCCCGGCACCTGGTGCGGCTTTCAGCGCCCCGCCTTCCTGCTGCCCACCGACCCGCGTTTCGCCGAAATAGCGGGCATCTACTACCAGGAGATGGAAAAACTCTTCGGCAAAGCGAAATACTACTCGATGGATCCTTTCCACGAGGGGGGGAATACCGACGGCGTGGACATGAAAGCCTCGGGCGAGGCGATCTTCAACGCCATGAGGCAGGCCAGCGCCGGTTCGTCGTGGGTGATCCAGGGCTGGCAGGACAACCCCCGGCCCGCGATGATCCGCGACCTTCCCGCGGGCGGAGTCATCGTCTTGGACCTGGTGGCTGAGTCGCGTCCCCAATGGGGCGACCCGAAATCGCCCTGGGTACGGGCCGAGGGACACGGTCGCCACGACTGGGTCTACTGCATGCTGCTCAACTTTGGCGGCAACGTGGGAATGGCAGGCAAACTCCAACGCGTGGCGGACGGCTACTACCTGGCCAAGGAACATAAGAACGGGCAATTCCTGCGGGGCGTGGGCGTTACGGCCGAAGCCATCGAAAACAACCCCGTGATGTACGAACTGCTGTTCGAGCTGCCCTGGCGCGACCAAAAACCCGTCATTGCCGACTGGGTGAACGACTGGATCAAGGCTCGTTACGGGCATACCACCCCGCAAATGCAGGCCGCGTGGGATATATTGAGTCGTACCGTGTACGAGTACCCCTACGAATCGACCCAGGCAGGGGTGAACGAATCGGTCTTTTGCGGCCGTCCCGCCCTGCGGATGCCGAAAGTGTCGGGGTGGGGGAGCGCCAAGCTGCATTACGACCCGAAAGAGACCCTCGAAGCGCTGGGCGATATGCTGGAAGTGGCCGACCTCTACCGCGGCAACAACAATTTTGAATATGACCTGGTCGACGTGGCCCGGCAGGCGACCACCGACTGTGGCAACCTGCTGCTCCGCCGCATCGAACAAAGCTACGACCAAAAAGACACGACGGCTTTCAGGCAGCGCTCCGAGCTTTTCCTGCAACTGATCCTTGCGCAGGACAGCCTGCTCAGCTCCCGCCCCGAGTTTATGCTCGGCCCGTGGATCGACGCGGCGGTGCGCAACGCCCGCCACATCGGCGAACGCGAAACCTTTTCGTGGAACGCCAAAACCCTCATCACCACCTGGGGTCCGCGCATAGCGGCCAACAGCGGCAGCCTGCACGACTACTCGCACCGCGAGTGGAGCGGCGTTCTGGGCACCCTTTACTACCAGCGCTGGAGCGCTTTTTTCGAGGCAATGAATGCCGGAGTGCGCCCCGCGATCGACTATTTTGCCATGGAGGCCGCCTGGGCCGAAGCGATGGAACCCTATTTCATCACCCCGCAGGCCGACCCCATTGCGCGCGCCAAAGCCACCTATCGATTGTTGCAGACGATCGAGTAGCCATACCGTTCCGGCGTTGTAACGCCGCCACGCCGTCCGAATCTTTAAAAATGAACCTGGCATGAAGACCCTCCTGCGCATTGTTTGGTTTTGCCTGTTTGCAGGTACGACTCCCCTGGCGTGGTCGGCCCCGACCCCCAATCCCGTTTACGAATTGGTCGATCGTATCGATCCGGGGACCTCGCGCTGGTTTCGGTTCGAGGTAACCGACCCGCAGTCGGCGCAGGATTTTTTCGAGATCTCGTCGGCAGGGAAAAAGATCGTCGTCCGGGGAAATAACTACGTAAGCATTGCCGCCGGACTGAACTGGTACCTCAAGCACCACGCCGGCATTCATGTTTCGTGGAACGATCCCCACCCCTCGCTGAAAGGGCGGCTGCCCCGCGTGGCCAAGCCCGAACGCCGCTCTACCGACCAACTGGTGCGTTTCTATTTTAACTATTGCACCTACTCCTACTCCATGGCCTTTTGGGATTGGGAACGTTGGCAGCAAGAGATCGACTGGATGGCCCTGCACGGAGTAAACATGCCGCTGGCCCTGACCGGAACCGCCACCGTGTGGCGCAATACCCTGCGTACGCTGGGTTACGAACAGCAGCAGATCGACCGCTTTATCGCCGGCCCCGCCTTTCAGGCGTGGTTTCTGATGAACAATTTGGAGGGGTGGGGCGGCCCCAATCCCGACAGCTACTACCAGAAACAGGAGGCGCTGGCCCTCCAGATCAACGCACGGATGGCGCAATGGGGCATGCGCCCCGTATTTGCCGGATACTCCGGCATGGTGCCGCGCGACGCCGGTCAGGCCCTGGGGCTCGAGATTCAGGACCCCGGCACCTGGTGCGGTTTTCCCCGTCCCGCTTTTCTGCAGCCCACCGACCCCCGTTTTGCCGAAATAGCAGACACCTACTATAAGGAGTTCGAAAAACTCTTCGGCAAGGGTTGCTACTTTTCGATGGACCCCTTCCACGAAGGAGGCAGCGTGGCGGGCGTCGATCTGAACGCCGCCGGCCGGGCCATTTACGACGCCATGAAACGGCACAACCCCGAAAGCCGCTGGGTGATTCAGTCGTGGCAGGACAACCCCCGCCGCCCGATGATCGATTCCCTGCCCAAGGGCGATCTGCTGGTGCTCGACCTGTGGAGCGAAGGACGGCCCCAGTGGGGCGATCCCCGCTCGTTGTGGTACCGTCCCGAAGGGTTCGGGAAACACGAATGGGTCTACTGCATGCTGACCAACTTTGGCGGAAACGTCGGCCTGTTCGGAAAGTTGCAACGAGTGATCGACGGCTACTACCTGGCCCGCAGCCACCCCAACGGGGCGACCCTCAGGGGAGTAGGGGCTACCCCCGAGGCGATCGAAAACAACACCGTGCTGCACGAATTGATCTTCGAGTTGCCGTGGATCCCGGAAAAACCCTCGGCCGAATCGTGGCTGGCGGGTTGGATCGGCGCCCGTTACGGAAGCTCGGCGCCCGAACTGGTGGAGGCCTGGCGGATACTTGCCCGAAGCGTCTACGCGCCCCCCTACGAGTCGGTGCAGGAGGGGGCCACCGAAACCATCTTCTGCCTGCGCCCCAGCCAGGGGCGTTGGAAACACAACCCCCTGTGGTACGATCCCCGCGAGACCTGCGACGCCCTGAGATCCATGCTCGACGTGGCCGACCGCTACCGGGGCAACAAGAATTTCGAATACGACCTGGTGGACATTGCCCGGCAAGCCACCACCGATCAGGCCGTTGTGCAGCTCCGCCGGGCGGGCGAGGCTTTCGATGCGAAGGATATGGAGCGTTTTCGTGCCGAGAGCGACCGTTTCCTCGATCTGCTGTTGATGCAGGACCGCCTGCTGGGTTCGCAACCCGGCTTCCTGCTGGGTACCTGGCTCAACGCCGCCCGCAGCCAGGGAGACACCCCGGCCGAGAAAGATTGGTACGAATGGAACGCCCGCACCCAGATCACCGTTTGGGGCAACCACTACGCAGCCAATACCGGCGGCCTGCGCGACTACGCCCACAAGGAGTGGAGCGGCCTGCTGCGCGATTTCTACCAAATGCGCTGGAGGGCCTTTTTCGATGCCCTCTACCGCGGCGAGGCGCCTCCCGCCGACTACTATCCGATGGAACAGGCCTGGACCCTTCAAACCAATTCCTATCCGGCCGAACCGACCGGCGATCCGGTCGATTTGGCCCGTGAAACCCTTATTAAACTCACCCTGCTGTTATGATCGACACCCACGCACACCTGTTTCACTCCGATTTCGACGCCGATCGGCCCGCCATGCTCGATCGCGCCGCCGCGGCCGGAGTCCGGCAGTTCATCCTGCCCGCCATCGATTCGCGCAGCCACGCGGCCATGATCCGCACGGCGCAACAGTACCCCGGCGTTTGCTGGGCCACCATGGGCGTGCATCCCACCTCGATCAACGAGTGCCGCCTGAAAGAAGAGTTACAGCAGGTGCGCGACTACCTGAAAGAACCCCCGGTGCGCTTTGTGGCGGTGGGCGAGGTGGGACTCGACCTCCACTGGGAGAGCAGCACCCTGTCGAAACAGTGCCAGGCCCTGGTGGTGCAGGCGCAACTGGCCCTGGAGTACGACCTGCCGATCATCCTGCACGTGCGCGACGCCTGGAACGAAGTGTTCCCGCTGCTCGAACCCTTCCGCGGTCGCCTGCGCGGGGTGTTTCACAGTTTTCAGGGATCGGAGCGCAACTACCGTCAAATCAAAGAAATGGGCGGATTCGCCATCGGTATCGGCGGGTATGTAACCTACAAAAACGCCGCCATCGCCCAGGTACTCGAGACAGTGGAGCTGGACGACATCCTGTTGGAGACCGACTGTCCCTACCTCACCCCCGTCCCCTATCGCGGCAAACGCAATGAAAGCGCCTACCTGCCGCTGATCGCCGAACGAATCGCCCAAATAAAAGGAGTTACTCCCGCCCGGGTGGCCGAGGCCACCAGCGCCCGCGCCCGCGAACTCTTCGGGATATAACGGCGCGTAAGTTCGGCGGGCAGGACGGCCGACAACCCCTTTCGGCGGTACGTGTCGGTGCGTTCGCCAGTTCGTCGGCCCATCGGCGGGCGAGCCGTCGAAAAGGCCGAAAAGCTGTCGAAAATAGCGGGAATTTTCTATCTTTGCGGGGTAACCAAAATACAGATTATCCAATGGGATTCAACATCAACCGTTTCTTTCAATTCTTTCTTCCGAAAGAGAGCAAGTTTCTTCCGCTGCTTCGCGGACAAATCGACGACATCGCCGCGGCATCCGACCTGCTGGTGCAATTTACGCAAACCCAGGAACACGAAGAGCGCAAGGTGCTTTACGCCGAGATCAAAAAGCTCGAAACCCATTGCGACCGCCTCACCGAGGAGATACTCAACGAACTCAACAACACATTCATCACCCCTTTCGACCGCGAAGACATCCACTCGCTGGCATCGCAACTGGACGACCTGCTCGACCTGATCAACGGTTCGGCCAAGCGCACCGTTCTGTACCAGCCGCGCGAAATGCCCGAAAGCATGAAACAGTTGGCCGAACACGTCAAAGAGGCCGCCGTTTGCATCCGCATCGCCATCGACGAACTGGAAAAGGTGAAACGCGACCCGTCGGTAGTCCGCGCCCAATGCCGCCGCCTGCACGAAATTGAAAACAGCGCCGACGACGTCTACGAACACTTCATCATTTCGCTCTTCGAACAGGAGAAAGACGCGATCGAACTCATCAAGCTGGTCGAAATCATCCAGCTGCTCGAAAGCGCCACCGACAAGTCGTGGCACGTGGCCGATGTGCTCAAGACCATCATCGTGAAATACGCCTAACGCCCGCTCGATGACCACCCTGCTGATCGTTACCATCGTCCTGGCCCTGCTGTTCGACTACATCAACGGATTCCACGACGCCGCCAACTCCATCGCCACCATCGTTTCGACCAAAGTGCTGACCCCGTTCCTGGCGGTGCTGTGGGCCGCGGCGTTCAACTTTGTGGCCTTCTTCATCGCCAAGTACGTCATCGGCGAGTTCGGCATCGCCAATACCGTGTCGAAGAGCGTTTGCGAAGAGTTCATCACCCTGCCGGTGATCCTCTCCGGACTGATCGCCGCCATTGTCTGGAACCTTTTCACCTGGTGGAAAGGGATCCCCTCCTCCTCGTCGCACACCCTGATCGGCGGATTCGCCGGAGCCGCCATCGCCTACGGCGGGTTCCAGGCCATCCACGCCGCGGTGGTGCTTAAAATCGCCGCCTTTATCCTGCTGGCCCCCCTGATCGGGATGGTGATGGCCTCGATCATCACGATCCTGATCATGCACATCTGCCGCCGCGCCAATCCGCACAAGGCCGACATGTGGTTCAAACGGTTGCAACTGGTCTCTTCGGGGCTATTCAGCATCGGACACGGGCTGAACGACTCGCAAAAAGTGATGGGGATCATCGCCGCCGCCCTCTTTGTGGCCGGACAGACGGGGAGCATCATGCAAATCCCCGGCTGGGTGCCGCTGGCCTGCTTCAGCATGATCGCCCTGGGCACCATGTCGGGCGGATGGCGCATTGTCCGCACCATGGGTACCAAAATCACGAAAGTAACCCCCCTGGAAGGAGTCGCCGCCGAAACCGCCGGAGCCCTGACGCTCTACCTGACCGAACTTTGGAAAATTCCCGTGAGTACCACCCACACCATCACCGGAGCCATCATCGGCGTGGGCGCCGTCAAACGCGTCTCGGCCGTACGTTGGGGAGTAACGGTCAACCTGATGTGGGCCTGGGTGATCACCATCCCCATCAGCGCCCTGCTCGCCGCCGGCATCTACTACCTGTATATGTGGATCGCCTGACCGGCAGTTGGTTAGCCCCCTCTCGGCAGGAGCCTTCGCGGGCTCCTGCCGCTTTTTCGGGAAAATCATCCGGGCGGCGCAGCCGCCAACATCCCCCTTCGGCTTCCCCTGCCGGGAGCCAATCAACAGGAAAACAGCCCGAAAAGCGCCACGCCACGAAAAAAAGTTTGCATTGTAAAACCCTTTCTCTATCTTTGTCGTCCGAATTGTCCCCACCCGGGGTTCTTTTGTGCTGGATTGAATCGGCATAATAGGTTAAGAACCAGGGGGTTGGAAAGCTCGGGGAGATACCAAAGCGGCCAACTGGGGCAGACTGTAAATCTGCTGACTTATGTCTTCGTAGGTTCGAATCCTGCTCTCCCCACCCCGGCCGAGGAGACCCCGCGGCAACGGAACGTACCTTGAAAATCGATCAACCCCCGGCCATCCGGCAGGGACGAGATCGGAAAATGAACACAAAAAATAAGCGGAAGTAGCTCAGTCGGTAGAGCATCAGCCTTCCAAGCTGAGGGTCGCGGGTTCGAACCTCGTCTTCCGCTCACCATAACAACGGCGGCCAACGCTTCCAACCTAACCCAATGGCCGCCGTACTACACAACAACAGCAAAAGCAAATAACCACAACACACAAAAACGTACAAACACCATGGCAAAAGAAAAATTTGACCGGTCGAAACCCCACGTGAACATCGGTACCATCGGTCACGTAGACCACGGTAAAACCACCCTGACCGCAGCAATCACCACCGTGCTTGCCAAGAAGGGTCTTTCGGAACTGCGCAGCTTCGACTCGATCGACAACGCCCCCGAAGAAAAAGAACGCGGTATCACCATCAACACCTCGCACGTAGAGTACTCCACCGCCAACCGCCACTACGCGCACGTTGACTGCCCCGGCCACGCCGACTACGTGAAGAACATGGTAACCGGTGCAGCCCAAATGGACGGCGCCATCATCGTAGTAGCCGCCACCGACGGTCCGATGCCCCAAACCCGCGAACACATCCTGCTCGCCCGCCAGGTGAACGTTCCCCGTATCGTTGTTTTCCTGAACAAAGTCGATATGGTAGACGACCCCGAAATGCTCGAACTCGTTGAAATGGAAGTGCGCGAACTGCTCAGCTTCTACCAATTCGACGGCGACAACGCCCCCGTAATCCGCGGTTCAGCCCTGGGCGCCCTCAACGGCGAACCCCAATGGGAAGAAAAAATCATGGAACTGATGGACGCCGTAGACACCTACATCCCCATTCCTCCCCGCGAAAACGAAAAACCCTTCCTGATGCCCGTTGAAGACGTCTTCTCGATCACCGGCCGCGGTACCGTGGTAACCGGGCGTATCGAAACCGGCGTGATCCACGTAGGCGACGAAGTGGAAATCGTAGGTCTTGGCGAAAAATCAATGAAATCGGTATGTACCGGCGTTGAAATGTTCCGCAAGCTCCTCGACACCGGTGAAGCCGGCGACAACGTAGGTCTGCTGATGCGCGGTATCGACAAGAAAGAGGTAAAACGCGGCATGGTTGTGGCCAAACCCGGTTCAATCACCCCCCACACCAAATTCAAAGCCGAAGTCTACATCCTCAAAAAAGAGGAAGGTGGCCGTCACACCCCGTTCCATAACAAATACCGTCCGCAATTCTACCTCCGTACCCTCGACGTAACCGGAGAAGTGGAACTGCCCGCCGGTGTGGACATGGTAATGCCCGGTGACAACGTAACCATCACCGTAGAGCTGATCTACCCCGTAGCCGTTAACGTAGGTCTGCGTTTCGCCATCCGCGAAGGCGGCCGTACCGTAGGTGCCGGTCAGATCACCGAAATCACCGAATAGCGCACGCCCCGAGCGAGGAAAAAGGGTCCCGCGAAACAGCCCCGGCGTACAGCCGTCAGCCGTTCGAAAAACCCCGATCCCGCCCGAAACACCGAGTTGTGCGGAACGCAACAGCTTCCGCACGGCTCTTTTAGGGGTGTAGTTCAAGGGCAGAATAGCGGTCTCCAAAACCGTTGATGGGGGTTCGAATCCCTCCACCCCTGCCTGAGGCCGAGAAAAGAGACCTCCCCCACCGCGTTCACCCTCGAAGCAGAGGGTTGCGAGGAGCGAGAGGAACCCGATCGAAAGTCCACCGACAAAGACTCTTAAAAAGCTTCCAACCCGAGCAGGCGCCCCCCCTTGGCGGTAATTTACAACAAGGAACGGCCCCGCCCGGACACAGAGTCCCGCCGAAGCCCCAACCGGACTTCACACAAACGGATCGAAAGACCGAAAAACCCAAGATGATGAAAGCAACATACATCAAAGAGTCATACAACGAACTTGTTCACAAAGTAACCTGGCCCAGCTGGAGCTCGCTCCAAGGCAGTGCAATCGTAGTCATGATTGCTTCCCTGATTCTGGCACTGGTCGTGCTGGCCATGGACCTCAGCTTTGAGAACATCATGAAGGGCATATACAGCATCCTCTACTAATTCGGATAGCAGATGAGCGAAAAGACACCCATGGAATGGTACGTAATCCGTGCCATTGGCGGTAAGGAAAAGAAAGTGAAGGAGTACCTCGAAGCCGAGATACGCAACCTTCACCTGGAAGACTACATCGCCCAAGTGCTTATCCCCACCGAAAAAGTATACCAGGTACGCAACGGGAAAAAAATCACCAAAGAGCGCACCTCGTACCCCGGATACGTATTAGTCCAAGCCGCCCTGGTGGGCGAAATCCCGCATATCTTGCGAAACACCCCCAACGTGATGGGTTTTTTGAGCGACACCAAAGAGTCCTCGCTGGTAGCGACGCCGTTGCGTCCGATCGAAGTGAGCCGCATTTTGGGTCGTGTCGACGAACTCGCCACGCAGGAGGAGGCCAACGAAACCCCCTACTTCGAGGGCGAATCAGTGAAAGTAATCGACGGACCCTTTGCTTCCTTCGTCGGTACGATCGAGAAAGTCGACAACGAACGTAGAAAGTTGCAAGTTTCCGTCAAGATATTCGGACGCAAGACTCCCATGGAGTTGAGCTTCACACAAGTAGAAAAAGAGTAATAACCCAAGGAACGATTTTTAAGAGCAGGAGAGGAGTGTGCGTCCGCTTTCGGACGACGGGAAACGAGATGGACTGGGTCAAGCGACCGTCGGGCAATCAATTGAAAAAGGGTTAAACCGACCAAGCCCACCCCACCCACCGGCCCACCGGACTTCGAAGGCAGACCTCCCCCCTCCCTTTTAAAAACCAACCACAAGAGCAAAAGCAAAGCTATGGCAAAAGAGGTTGCAGCGTTTATCAAACTGCAAATCAAAGGCGGAGCAGCCAATCCTTCACCTCCCGTAGGTCCCGCACTCGGGTCCAAGGGGGTGAACATCATGGAGTTCTGCAAGCAGTTCAACGCAAGAACACAAGACAAGCCCGGCAAAGTTCTGCCCGTAATCATCACCGTATACAGCGACAAATCGTTCGATTTCATCATCAAACAGCCCCCCGTGGCCGTGCAGTTGAAGGAAGTCGCCAAAGTACAGAGCGGATCGGCCGAACCCAACCGGAAAAAAGTAGCCACCATTACCTGGGCGCAAGTCGAAGAGATCGCCAAAGGGAAGATGGAAGACCTGAACTGTTTCACCCTCGAGGCCGCCATGACCATGGTAGCCGGAACGGCGCGCAGCATGGGTATCAGCGTAAGCGGAGAATTTCCTAAATAGAGCAAGAGCATGAAACTGACCAAGAACCAAAAAGCAGTCCTGGCGAAGATCGAACCGGGCAAAGTGTTCAAAGTGAGCGAAGCCGCCGCTCTTTTGAAAGACATCACCTACACCAAGTTCGACGCATCGGTCGACATCGACGTACGTTTGGGCGTAGACCCCCGCAAAGCCAACCAAATGGTACGCGGCGTGGTAACCCTGCCCCACGGAACCGGTAAAACCGTGCGCGTGCTGGTACTCTGCACCCCCGACAAAGAAGCCGAGGCCAAAGCCGCCGGAGCCGAACACGTCGGACTGGACGACTACATCGAAAAAATCAAAGGCGGTTGGACCGACGTAGACGTAATCATCACCATGCCCAGCGTGATGGCCAAAGTCGGCGCCCTGGGACGCATCCTCGGCCCCCGCGGCCTGATGCCCAACCCCAAGACCGGCACCGTAACCATGGAAGTAGGCAAAGCCGTCGAGGAAGTAAAAGCCGGTAAGATCGACTTCAAAGTCGACAAATTCGGCATCGTACACACCTCCATCGGCAAAGTATCGTTCGACCCCCAAAAGATCGAAGAGAACGCCCGCGAATTCCTTCACACCATCATCAAACTGAAACCCTCGGCCGCCAAAGGCACCTACGTCAAGAGCATCTACCTCTCGACCACCATGAGCCCCGGCCTGGCCGTAGACCCCCGTTCCGCCGAATAACACCTAAGAAGACACCATGAAAAGGGAAGAAAAAACCGAAGTAATCAACAGCTTAGCCGAGCAACTGGGGGCCTATCCGCACTTCTACCTCGCCGACATTTCGGGGTTGAACGCCGCACAAACCGCCGCCCTGCGCAAAAAATGCTACGAAAAAGAGATCAAGCTCGTCGTAGTGAAAAACACCCTGCTCAGCAAAGCGCTCGAACAAACCGGCAAAGCCAGCGACGAACTCGGAGCCATCCTCAGTGGATCGACCTCCATCCTGTTCACCAACGCCAGCAACGCCCCCGCGAAACTTATCAAAGAGTTCCGCACCAGCAGCAAACTCGACAAGCCCGCCCTCAAAGCGGCCCTGGTAGACGAATGCCTCTACATTGGCGAAGGAACGCTCGAAGAGCTCGTAAACCTCAAGTCCAAAGAAGAGTTGCTGGGAATGATCGTCAGCCTGCTCCAATCGCCCGCCCGCAACGTCATCTCGGCACTGCAGGCATCCGGCGGTCAAAAGATCGCAGGTTTGGTCAAAGCCCTCGAAGAGCGCAACAGCTAAACCCGCCACCGTCCTCGGCCCCGCCGAAGACCCACACCCGAGGCCTCCGCGCGAGGCCGCCTGAAACAACAACCAAAACCCCACGGGGAGCCCGAAGAAGAGGGGCGCGACCAACCGGCCGAAAGAGACCCAGGGGCCCATGGACAACCACGATGCGACATACGGGAAGAGCGGATTTTTGAAGTTTGAATTAAACAGATAAAGACCGAACCACTCACCCGAGAACCATCGCCCGTCCGGCAGCCTCCAAATCCCAAGCCCAAGCTAGCGGTAAGAACCCTCGGAAGGCAAACCGAAAACCAACAAAACAACTTAAAAACCAATAAACCGATGGCAGACATCAAAAAACTGGCCGAAGAGCTGGTAAACCTCACCGTAAAAGAAGTAAACGAACTGGCCACCATCCTCAAAGATGAGTACGGCATTGAGCCCGCCGCTGCTGCCGTAGCCGTAGCCGCTCCTGCCGCTGCCGCCGCCGAAGCTCCCGCCGAAAAAACCGCTTTCGACGTGATCCTCAAATCAGCCGGTGCCGCCAAACTTCAAGTGGTAAAAGTAGTGAAAGACCTCACCGGTCTCGGCCTCAAAGAAGCCAAAGACCTCGTGGACGGCGCTCCCAAGCCCGTGAAAGAAGGCGTATCGAAAGAAGAAGCCGAATCACTCAAAGCCCAGCTCGAAGAGGCCGGTGCCGAAGTCGAAGTGAAATAACACACCTGTCCCGATTCAGGGACAATTCGCCAGAAAATGGTGTAGGACCTCGCAGAGGGCCTACACCACTTCTTGGCTTAAAGGCGCCGATCTTTTTTAGAGCCTCGCCTTGTAGAAATTAGACAATCTTCAGGCGCCTGCGAGGCAGCCGAAAAGAGACCGGCCGAACCGCCGAAAGAAGCCCCCGTTTTTCCGACACCGGAGACAGGGAGTCCCCCGGGCGAGGTCGCCCGGAAACAGGTTCGCCACCCCGAGAACCGACCCGGACGATTCGAAAAAACAATCCGAGGACAGGTTCGCCACCCCGAGAGCCGACCCGGATGATTCGAAAGAAAACAGTTCGAGGACAAGTTCGCCACCCCAAAAGCCAGCCCGAGGCAATTCGAGAGAAACGCTCCGGGAACAGGCCGCCCCAAGCGGAAGAGACCGCCGCTTCGACCCCAGGTCTCGAAACCGATCAGCAAAAGTTGACCCGCGAAAAGTGCTAGTTCGCGGCGAAAGAAACAACTGAAAGGTACATATAGCGCGCTGTTCACCAACTATTTACAATCAGGAAAGAACAATGCCCACGCAGAAAAAAGCCCCGCAACAACGCATAGGTTTCATCACCTCGGGTTTGCGGATGAACTATCCCGACTTCCTCGAAGTCCAGCTCAAATCCTTCAAAGACTTTTTCCAGTTAGAGACCACCGCCGAAAACCGGCTCGATGAAGGCCTCTACAAAGTTTTCCTCGAAAACTTCCCCATCACCGACACGCGGAACAACTTCGTGCTCGAGTTCCTGGACTACTACATCGACCCGCCCCGCTATTCGATCGACGAATGCCTGGAGCGCGGACTCACCTACAGCGTGCCGCTGAAGGCCAAACTGAAACTCTACTGCTCCGACCCCGAACACGAAGATTTCGATCCCGTGATCCAGGACGTCTACTTCGGCGCCGTACCCTATATGACCCCCCGCGGAACCTTCGTGATCAACGGAGCCGAGCGGGTGATCGTGTCGCAACTGCACCGCTCGCCCGGCGTATTCTTCGGGCAGAGCACCCACACCAACGGGACCAAGCTCTACTCGGCCCGTATCATCCCCTTCAAAGGATCGTGGATCGAGTTCGCCACCGACATCAACAACGTGATGTACGCCTACATCGACCGCAAGAAAAAGTTGCCCGTAACCACCCTGTTGCGCGCCATCGGCTTTGAGAGCGACCGTCAGATCCTCGAAATTTTCGACCTGGCCGACGAGATCAAAGTAACCGCCCCCGCCCTCAAAAAAGTGGTGGGCCGCACCCTGGCCGCCCGCGTACTCAAGTCGTGGACCGAAGACTTCGTGGACGAAGACACCGGCGAGGTAGTATCCATCGAACGGAACGAGATCATCGTTGACCGCGAAACCGTGTTGACCGAAGCGCACATCGATCAAATCCTGGCCTCGGGCGAAAAAACCCTCCTGCTGCACAAGGAACACGCCTCGGCCAACGATTTCTCCATCGTATACAACACCCTGCAAAAAGACCCCTGCAACTCAGAAAAAGAGGCCGTGGTCTACATTTACCGCCAGTTGCGCAACTCCGAACCGCCGGATGAAGCCACCGCACGCGACGTGATCGAGAAGCTCTTCTTCTCCGACAAACGCTACGACCTGGGCGACGTGGGGCGTTTTCGCATCAACAAAAAACTGGGTCTGGAGATCCCCAGCGAAGTGAGGGTGCTCACCCGCGAGGACATGATCGCCATCATCAAATACCTGATCCAGCTGATCAACTCGAAGACCGACGTCGACGACATCGACCACCTGAGCAACCGCCGTGTACGCACCGTGGGCGAACAGTTGGCCAACCAGTTCAGCGTAGGTTTCGCCCGCATGGCCCGCACCATCCGCGAACGGATGAACGTGCGCGACAACGAAGTGTTCACCCCCGTCGACCTGATCAACGCCAAGACCCTGTCGAGCGTCATCAACTCCTTCTTCGGAACCAACCAGTTGTCGCAGTTCATGGACCAGACCAACCCCCTGGCCGAGATGACCCACAAACGCCGTCTGTCGGCGCTCGGGCCGGGCGGTCTTTCGCGCGAACGCGCCGGGTTCGAGGTGCGCGACGTACACTACACCCACTACGGCCGCCTCTGTCCGATCGAAACCCCCGAAGGTCCCAACATCGGGCTGATCTCCTCGCTGTGCGTGTTCGCCAAAATCAGCGACATGGGCTTCATCGAAACCCCCTACCGCGAAGTGAAAAACGGCAAGGTAGACACCAAAAACGCCAAATTCTACTCGGCCGAAGAGGAAGAAGACCTGATCATCGCCCAGGCCAACGCCACCGTATCGAAAGAGGGTAAACTGACCGACGAACGCATCAAAGCCCGTTTGAACGGCGACTTCCCCACCGTAGCGCCCGAACAGGTGCAACTGATGGACGTGGCCCCGAACCAGATCGCCTCGATCGCCGCCTCGCTCATCCCCTTCCTGGAACACGACGACGCCAACCGCGCCCTGATGGGATCGAACATGATGCGCCAGGCCGTGCCGCTACTGCGTGCCGAAGCCCCCATCGTGGGTACCGGCCTGGAAGGCGAAGTGATCGTCGACAGCCGCACCCAAATCGTGGCCGAACGCGAAGGCGAAGTGGTATACTCCGACTCGAAAGAGATCCACGTGAAGTACGACCGCACCGAGGAAGAGAAGTTCCTGAGCTTCGACCCCGACGTAACCGTCTACACCCTTCCCAAGTACCGCAAGACCAACCAAAACACCTCGATCACCCTCAAACCCGTGGTACGCCGCGGCGATCGCCTGGTAACCGGTCAGATCATGACCCAGGGCTATTCGACCGAAGCCGGCGAACTGGCCCTTGGACGCAACCTCAAAGTAGCCTTCATGCCCTGGCAGGGATACAACTTCGAGGACGCCATCGTGATCTCCGAGCGGCTGGTGCGTGAAGACATCTTCACCTCGGTCCATGTGGACGAATACATCATGGAAGTGCGCGACACCAAACGCGGTGTCGAAGAGCTCACCAGCGACATCCCCAACGTCAGCGAAGAGGCCACCAAAGACCTCGACGAAAACGGGATCGTACGTGTCGGCGCCAACGTGAAACCCGGCGACATCCTCATCGGGAAAATCACGCCCAAAGGCGAATCCGATCCCTCGCCCGAGGAGAAACTGCTCCGCGCCATCTTCGGCGACAAGGCAGGCGACGTAAAAGACGCCTCGCTCAAAGCGCAACCCTCACTGTTCGGTGTGGTGGTCGACAAAAAACTCTTCGCCCGCGCAGGCAAGGAGAGCGGCAAAAAAGGCAAACAGAGCGAAAAAGCGCTCCTTGACGCCGCCGACGCCGAGTTCCAAAAACGCGTGGCCTCCCTCAAAGAGATCCTCATCGGCAAACTGGCCACCGTGCTGAGCGGAAAAACCTCGGCCGGCATCCTCGACTACTTCGGCATGGAAGTGGTGGGCAAAGGAGTCAAGTTCTCCCAAAAACTGCTGGGCGATCTGGACTACCTGACCATCAACCCCACCAAGTGGACCGCCGACAAGGAAAAGAACGAGCAGGCGAAGGTGTTGATCAATAACTACATCATCAAGTACAAAGAGCTCGACGCACAACTCAAACGCGAGAAATACAACATCACCAACGGCGACGAACTACCCGCCGGAATCGTGCAGTTGGCCAAAGTCTACATCGCCAAAAAGCGCAAGCTGAAAGTGGGCGACAAGATGGCCGGCCGCCACGGGAACAAAGGGATCGTGGCCAAAGTGGTGCGCGACGAAGACATGCCCTTCCTCGAAAACGGAAGCATCGTCGACATCGTGCTGAACCCCCTGGGGGTACCCTCGCGGATGAACCTCGGGCAGATCTACGAAACCGTTCTGGGATGGTCCGGCAAAGAGCTCGGGTTGAAATTCTCGACCCCCATCTTCGACGGCGCCAACCTCGAAGAGATCAACGACTACGCCGACAAGGCAGGCATTCCGCACAGCGGCCGCACCTACCTTTACGACGGCGGCACCGGCGAGCGGTTCCACCAGCCCGCCACGGTCGGAGTGATCTACATGCTCAAGCTCGGCCACATGGTCGACGACAAGATGCACGCCCGTTCGATCGGTCCCTACTCGCTGATCACCCAACAGCCCCTGGGCGGGAAAGCCCAATTCGGGGGACAACGTTTCGGGGAGATGGAAGTGTGGGCCCTCGAAGCCTTCGGGGCCGCCAACATCCTGCAAGAGATCCTCACCATCAAATCCGACGACGTAGTGGGCCGCGCCAAAGCCTACGAAGCCATTGTCAAGGGCGAAAACATGCCGCAGGCAGGGATTCCCGAAGCGATGAACGTACTGCTCCACGAACTGGGCGGATTGGGCCTGAACGTAAAACTCGACTAACCCGACACAGTGAGAAATCATTAAAGAACACGACACAGAAATGGCATACAATAAAGATACAAAAAGCGCTGTTGTTTCGGGAAATTACAACCGAATCACCATCTCGTTGGGATCGCCCGAACAGATGCTCGAAAAATCGAGCGGAGAGGTGCTCAAGCCCGAAACCATCAACTACCGCACCTACAAACCGGAGCGGGACGGGTTGTTCTGCGAGCGCATCTTCGGCCCCGTGAAAGACTACGAGTGCCACTGCGGCAAGTACAAACGGATCCGCTACAAAGGCATCGTCTGCGACCGGTGCGGGGTAGAGGTAACCGAAAAGAAAGTACGCCGCGAGCGCATGGGACACATCCAACTGGTGGTTCCCGTAGCCCACATCTGGTACTTCCGCTCGTTGCCCAACAAGATCGGCTACCTGCTCGGCGTTCCGACCAAGAAGCTCGACATGATCATCTACTACGAGCGCTACATCGTGATCCAGAAAGGCGCCGCCGAAGGCGTTGAAGAACACGACCTGCTGACCGAGAAAGAGTACCTCGACATCCTCGAGACCCTTCCCCGCAACCGCCAGTTGGACGACAGCGATCCCAACAAGTTCATAGCAATGATGGGCGCCGAAGCCCTCGAAATGATGCTTCAGCGGATCGACCTCGACGAACTCTCCTACTCGCTGCGCCACAAAGCCAGCACCGAAACCTCGCAACAACGCAAGAGCGAGGCCCTCAAGCGGCTCAACGTGGTGGAAGCTTTCCGCTCCTCGCGCAACATCAACAAGCCCGAGTGGATGGTGATGAAAGTGGTGCCCGTGATTCCGCCCGAACTGCGCCCGTTGGTGCCGTTGGACGGCGGCCGTTTCGCCACCTCCGACCTGAACGACCTGTACCGGCGCGTGATCATCCGCAACAACCGCCTCAAACGGCTGATCGAGATCAAAGCCCCCGAAGTGATTCTGCGGAACGAAAAGCGGATGCTGCAAGAGGCCGTCGACTCGCTGTTCGACAACTCGCGCAAATCCAACGCCGTGAAAACCGAATCGAACCGTCCGCTCAAGTCGCTCAGCGACAGCCTGAAAGGAAAACAGGGACGTTTCCGCCAAAACCTGCTCGGGAAACGGGTAGACTACTCGGCCCGTTCGGTAATTGTTGTCGGCCCCGAACTCAAAATGCACGAGTGCGGGCTGCCCAAAGACATGGCCGCCGAACTCTACAAGCCCTTTATCGTCCGCAAGCTCATCGAGCGCGGAATCGTGAAGACCGTTAAATCGGCCAAAAAGATCATCGACCGCAAAGATGCCGTCATTTGGGACATCCTCGAAAACGTCATCAAGGGACACCCCGTGCTGCTGAACCGCGCCCCGACCCTCCACCGGTTGGGTATCCAGGCCTTCCAGCCCAAACTGATCGAGGGGAAAGCCATTCAGCTCCACCCGCTGGCCTGTACCGCATTCAACGCCGACTTCGACGGCGACCAAATGGCCGTCCACTTGCCCCTGGGCAACGCCGCCATTCTGGAAGCCCAGATTTTGATGCTCGGTTCGCACAACATCCTCAATCCCGCCAACGGAGCCCCCATCACCGTGCCCTCGCAGGACATGGTGCTTGGCCTCTACTACATCACCAAACCCCGCAAGGGAGCAAAAGGTGAGGGACTGGTGTTCTACTCGGCGGAAGAGGCCATCATCGCTTACAACGAAGGCCGCGCCGACCTGCACGCCATGGTAAAACTCCGCCTCGAAGCCGGTAAGATCATCGACACCACCATCGGCCGGATACTCTTCAACCTACACGTACCCAAGGAGGTAGGTTATGTGAACGAGCTGCTGACCAAAAAATCGCTCCGCGACATCATCGGACAGGTGATGAAACAGAGCGGGGCAGCCGTAACCGCAGGCTTCCTCGACGCCATCAAGAACCTCGGTTACCAAATGGCCTTCCGGGGCGGTCTGTCGTTCAACCTGGACGCCGTGATCATCCCCGAAGAGAAAGAGGCGCTCGTGGCCGACGGATACGCCCAGGTGGGCGAGGTGATGGAATCCTACAACATGGGGTTGATCACCAACAACGAACGCTACAACCAGATCATCGACATCTGGACACACACCAACTCGAAACTCACCCACACGGTCCTCAAACAGCTCACCGAAGACCAGGATGGGTTCAACCCCGTTTACATGATGCTCGACTCGGGCGCACGGGGTTCTAAAGAACAGATCCGCCAGCTCTCCGGCATGCGGGGCCTGATGGCAAAACCGCAGAAAGCCTCGGCCGAAGCGGCGCAGATCATCGAAAACCCCATCCTTTCGAACTTCAAGGAGGGGCTGTCGGTGCTTGAGTACTTCATCTCGACCCACGGCGCCCGGAAAGGGTTGGCCGATACCGCCCTCAAGACCGCCGACGCCGGGTACCTCACCCGCCGTCTGGTCGACGTGGCGCAGGACGTGATCATCCAGGAAGAAGACTGCGGAACCCTGCGCGGCTTGCAGGCCACGGCCCTCAAACGCAGCGAAGAGGTGGTGCAGTCGCTCTACGACCGCATCCTCGGCCGCACCTCGGTACACGACGTGTACGATCCCCAAACCGGCGCCATCATCGTGGCCTCGGGCGAAGAGATCACCGAAGAGATCGCCGCGACGATCGAAAAATCGGCCATCGAACAGGTCGAAATCCGCTCGGTACTCACCTGCGAAAGCCACAAGGGAGTTTGCGCCAAATGCTACGGCCGCAACCTGGCCAACGGCCGCATGGTGCAACAGGGCGAAGTCGTGGGGGTGATCGCAGCCCAGTCCATCGGCGAACCCGGTACCCAGCTTACCCTGCGTACCTTCCACGTCGGGGGGGTTGCCGGCGGCGCCACCGCCGAACACAGGATCGTGGCCCGCTACGACGGCCACATCGAAATCGACGAACTGCGCATGGTAGAGAGAAAAGACGCCGCCGGAAACAAAGTCTACATGATTATCAGCCGTTTGGCCGATCTGCGCATCGTAGACAACAACACCGGCGCCACGCTCTACAACTCGAACCTGCCCTACGGCGCCACCCTGTACGTAAAACCCGGCGCCCAGGTGAAAAAGGGCGACGTGATTTGCGAATGGGATCCCTACAACGCCGTAATCATCTCGGAGTTCGGCGGAAAAGTAACCTTCGACAGCGTGATCGAGAACGTTACCTTCCGCGAAGAGTCGGACGAAACCACCGGTTACCGCGAAAAGGTAATCATCGAATCGAAAGACAAAACCAAGAACCCCGTCATCAAAATCCTCGACAAGGACGGCGCCGAACAACGGCAGTACAACCTGCCCGTGGGCGCTCACATCGTGGTGAAAGAGAACGCCAAGGTAGCCGCCGGCGACATCCTGATCAAGATTCCGCGCGCGGTCGGCAAAGCGGGCGACATCACCGGAGGTCTGCCTCGCGTAACCGAACTCTTCGAAGCCCGCAACCCCTCGAATCCCGCCGTGGTATCCGAGATCGACGGTGAAATCTCGTTCGGCAAGATCAAACGCGGTAACCGCGAGATCAGCGTTACCTCGCGTACCGGCGAGGTGAAAAAGTACCTCGTGCCGCTGGCCCGCCAGATCCTCGTGCAGGAAAACGACTACATCCGCGCAGGGATGCCCCTCTCGGACGGAGCCATTACCCCCGAGGACATCCTCGCCATCCAAGGCCCCACCAAGGTGCAAGAGTACATCGTGAACGAAATTCAAGAGGTGTACCGGATGCAAGGGGTGAAGATCAACGATAAACACTTCGAAATCATCGTTCGCCAAATGATGAACAAAGTGCGTGTCGAAGACCCCGGCGATACCCGCTTCCTGCCCGAACAGGTGGTCGACAAGTGGGAGTTCATGGAAGAGAACGACAACATCTACGACAAAAGCGTCGTGATGGATGCCGGCGACTCGGCCACGCTCCATGCCGGTCAGATCATCACCCTGCGCCAACTGCGCGACGAAAACTCGATGCTCCGCCGCAAAGACCTCAAAGAGGTCGTGGTGCGCGAAGCTATCCCCGCCACGTCGAACCAGGTGCTGCAAGGGATTACCCGGGCCGCCCTGCAAACGTCGAGCTTCATGTCGGCAGCCTCGTTCCAGGAGACCACCAAGGTCCTCAACGAAGCCGCCATCAACGCGAAGGTCGATCCGCTCGAAAAACTCAAGGAAAACGTTATCTGCGGACACCTCATCCCCGCAGGTACCGGCCAACGCCGCTTTCAAAACTTCATCGTAGGCCCGAAAGAAGCAATGGCCCGCGCCGCCGCTTCCGCCGCTGCGGAAGAGTAACCTCCTCACCTCGGGGCCTCACAATAGGAGGCCTCGCCGGATATTGACAAGGCCTCGCCATTGGCGGGGCCTTCTTGTTTGGTTGCCCGATTCCCCGTCCCCTGTTGTTTGATCAAAGAGCCCCCCCTGTCCATTTCCACCCCTCAGCGCCCTGTCTTTCCCCTCGTGTTTTTAGGAGAAATCTCCTTTTTGCGATTCGCCCCTTATTTTTGGTTCCCGCGCCCGTTCGGTGGAACCCCCGTCCCGTTCCCGCCTCGCTCCCTTTTGCGGGAGGATTGTTTTTCGATCTATTCCGTTAGAGAGGGTGTTTCTTTTCCGCCCTGCCCTGTTCCCCTGAATGCAAGGGTCTCTTTTTCGTTTGTTCCGTTTTTCTGAATAGGTTGCCGTAAGGGGCTTTCGGTTCTGGATGGATTCCCGGGGCGAGTTCTCAGTTCCCCGAACGGCACATTTTTTATTGAATGATCTGGGGATAACAGGGTGGTGAAACAAGCCTTTCGATTTATTTCTCCAAGGAATCGCCTTTTCGGGGCATTTTTAATCCACTTATTTAGAGCAGATTAAATAACTGAAAGCATTTTTCCGCAAGATTTTTCGCTTGGTTTTTCGACTTTGGCACGGTGCTTGATAGAAGTAAGGACGAACGACTAAACCAACCAAGTAACCTAAACAAACTCCCAAGCCATGAAAAAGACCATCCTGCTCCTCGCCTCTGTAGCCGCCCTGATGACCAGCTGCTCAAACCAAGCCGA
>JAVBPJ010000001.1:0-332117 GCA_031549665.1 Rikenellaceae bacterium | reverse complement strand
ATAGCGATAGGGTTCCACCTCTTCCCATTCCGAACAGAGAAGTTAAACCTATTTGCGCCGATGGTACTGCAGTTATTGTGGGAGAGTAGGTCGCCGCCCCTTCAGAGGGCCGCAAGTCGCAAGACTCGCGGCCCTCTTTTTTTGTTGGGAATCCGAAACATATCTCGAATCCTTCTTTATTGTCAACGCCCGGACCCCATCCCGGACCCCATCCCGGACCCTCTTTATTGCCTTTACCCAAGCGCTCCAAGGCCGCAAGTCGTAAGTACTCCTGGATTTTTTATGCTCGCCACAAGGCGATTAATAATCCCATGAACGAAATTATTGCCGCAATCCTTGTCCAGCAAATGGTTTGTATGAAACGTAATTGTTCTGGCGTACGGAACCTATTATCTATATAGTCAATCAATTCGGGCCTGACATAACAAAATTGATTAACGTATTCAGGCACATAGATAGACAATGTTGTGGGAAGAACCCATTGCCTATAATCACTCGGAGACTGTAAAATTTTTACTTTAAACTGATCATCGTTTGTCAGGCAGAGTGCGATGCGGCCGTTATGGGGTTCGGAATGGTCGGATGAAATATCCGTTAATTTATTTTGTAATATTCTAGGATTGGAATGAGTGAATAATAACTTGTCTTTCTTTAATATCTCAATTAATGAGGTTAGACCTGATAGATCATTTATAAATACATGCTCATTGTCATTTGTGAATTTGAGAAAGAATATGATTTCATCGTTTCGAATCTCAACAGCTCTATCCTTATTCAGGATACATTTAGCTACGAAGTTGCCCAAGTTTAGTTCCGGATTTTTGCTCATTTCTGATAATAGCTCTAAATATGCGCGCTCTTTAGGGTTGTTAAATTCTCTCATGCTTCGTTATTAATTACAGAATTTGACATATTAATTTGTGGCAATGTTTTAACACAACTATAGTTGTGTGTTTTTCTTTGGAGTAAGACTAAAGGTCCGTCATCAAATCCGATAGTTTAATTTTAAGTACCTGACAAATTTTGACAAGCGTTCCAATCGTAAAGTTTGAACGTCCTGCCTCAATCCGGCTCATGTTGGATTTCTCGAAGTTACAGCCAGCAGCCAGATCCTGTTGACTGATTCCTTTTTGTTCCCTAATATCACGTATTCGCTGACCAATCTGGATTAAAACAGCTTGTTTCTCCATAAGAATTCTTGTTGTCATTTTTGATAACAAAGATTCTTTTATATATTTGTGTTGTGGTTATCATGTAAGATAACTCAATACGTAAACTAAAAGCATTATGAAAACATCAGCCAAACTAATTGCAATCGGAGTTACATTCATGATTGTTGTTTCGTGCAGCAATTCTTCGCAACAAGTAAAGCGGGAAACTGTTGATACTTCATCTAGTAATTCTTCGCCAAGAGTACAACAAGAAACCATTGAAACTTCGTCCGGCTACATGGATGAAGATGAATATACTCCTACCGTAAGTAGTGATGGTGATTACCAGACGATTGATGGAAAGGCTAATCAGATTCAGTATCAGGGCAGTAAACAGCAGCAAGATGATCTCGATGCTATTGACGCCTACATGCGAGAACACCCTAATTTTTAATTCGATAAAATCATGGAAAATCAATACCCAACATTACGATGTCCTGCGTGCAACTCCGAACACTTAACTGCCAATAAGAAAGGATTCGGGCTTGGTAAAGCTGTCGGTGGAGCTATATTAACAGGTGGGATTGGATTGCTTGCTGGATTTATTGGCAGCAATAAGGTTAAAGTTACCTGCCTACAATGTGGTGGTGTATTTAATCCCGGGCAATTAGTCCGCAGATAAAATGAGGGCCGCGTGTAGACGGTCCTCATACTGATTCCTACTCCTGCTCGGCGGGGCGGGCGGCGGTGTAGTTCTTCCAGCGATCGATGACGGCCGAAAAATCGGCGGGGTAGGTCGATTCGAAATAAACCTGCTCGCGGGTCGCAGGATGGGTGAAGCCCAGACTCAGGGCGTGCAGCCCCTGCCGGGGCATCAGCGCAAAGCAGTTCTCGACGAACTGTTTGTACTTGGTAAAAGTGGTTCCTTTCAGGATGCGGTCGCCGCCGTAGCGCTCGTCGTTGAACAGCGGGTGGCCGACGTGGGCCATGTGTACGCGGATCTGGTGGGTGCGGCCCGTCTCCAGGCGGCACTCCACGAGGTTGACGTAGCCCAGTCGTTTCAGCACGCGGTAGTGTGTAACGGCGTGCTTGCCCAGAGGACTCCCTTCCGGGAAGACGGCCATTTTGAGGCGGTCTTGCAGCGAACGGCCGATGTTGCCGGTGATGGTTCCCTCGTCCTGCTCCATGTTGCCCCACACCAGCGCGTGGTAGCGTCGCTGGATGGTGTGGTCGAAAAACTGGCGTGCCAGAAAGGCGTGCGCCCGTTCGTTCTTGGCCACCACCAGCAGGCCCGAGGTGTTTTTGTCGATCCGGTGGACGAGTCCGGCCCGCAGGTCGCCGCTGCTGAACAGCGGAAGCCCCTGCAGGTGGAACGTGAGGGCGTTCACCAGCGTGCCGCGATAGTTGCCGTGTCCGGGGTGGACGACCATGCCGGCGGGTTTGTTGATGACGATGATGTGGTCGTCTTCGTACACAATGTCGAGCGGAATGTCCTCGGCGATGATTTCGACCTGCCGGGGCGGGTAGGGCAGCACGATCGACACTTCGTCGAGCGGCTTGATCTTGTAGCTGGGTTTGACCGGCGTGCCGTTCACCCGGATGTTGCCCGCGTCGGCGGCGGCCTGAATGCGGTTGCGCGAGGTGCTTTCGAGCCGCGTAACCAGAAATTTGTCGATCCGAAGCAGTCCCTGCCCCTTATCGGCGGTGATGTGGAAATGTTCGTAGAGTTCCTCGCCGGCCTCCTCCTCGTCGCGGAGTTCCTCGTCGATGTCGCTTCTCATGGGGCTATTGTTCGTCGACTGAGGGGTCGGTGTCGAGCAGTTCGTCGTCCTCCACGTCCTGATTCGAAATGGTGCGGGCGCGGGTCTCGGATTCTTTCTCAGACGAGGCGATTTGAGCGGGGTCCAGGGTCAACCACAGCGCTACCCGGCCTCCGTAGTCGCTTCGACTGAGCAGGTTGGGTTCTTGCCGGTAGACGCGTGCGTCTTCGTGCTGGTCGGCCGGAACAGCCAGGTCGTATTTGGTTTCTCCGAGGTTAAGACCTACCTCCCACAGGCGGCTTCGGGCTTCGCGCAGGGTGAGGCCGATCACTTTGGGAACTTGCGGCAGCGGGTCGCCGTGGTTGACTCCCACGACCAGGGTGATGGCTGAACCGAGTTCGGCCTCGAGGCTGTTTCCGGACAGGATCAGCGTGCCTTCGTAGCGCTCCTCCAGCACGTTGTTGGTGGCCATGTCGTTGCGATAGACCAACCGTTCGATCTCGAATCCCTTGTTCTCCAGCACGTTCTTGGCCTGCCGAAGCGAGAATCCAGCGACGTACGGAATGACGGCGGTGCGTGGACGGAATGCGTTGATGGTCAGGAATACCCGACGGCCCGATTTGACTCCCATGCCGGGCTTGGGGCTTTGGTCGAGGATCACTCCGGGGGGTTGCTTGGGCATGTACAGCGAGTCGATGATCTCCAGCCGCAGGTCGCCTTTTTTGGCGAGTTTGGCGGCGTCGTCGACGCTTTGGCCGATCAGGGTGGGGACAATGAATTTTTGGCCGTGCCGGGTGTAGATTTTCAGGAACATGCTCACCAGGAACAGCGCGACGATCGAAAGCGACAGGAAAATGACCAATGTCCGCAGCAGTGTGTTGCCGCGCAGGGTGCGGTGTGTTTTCTGCCACCCCTGGGCGGCTTGTTGTTTCCATTGGGCGGAGGGGCCGTCGCCGTTCCCCTTCCCGAAGGGGATACGGGGCTTGCCGCCCTGCGGTTTGGCGGGTGCGGGACGGTCGCTCGGCTTGGGCGGTTGCGGCCCTTTTTTCTGCGACGAGGGGTACGAGGGGGGAACGGGAGGGAACGCCATCGTGGTATCGGGTGGTTTAGGGCAAAGGTACGGATTTTTCGACCGTTCGGTAAAAGGTGTCTCGTTCGACGGCCCGGTATCCGGCTCGTTCAACCAGGGTTTCCATTTGGCGGATGCTCATCCGCGGGTGCTGCTCTTCGGCTCCGGCCATCGAGTAGATTTTGGTGGTGTCGTCGATGGTGCCGTCAATGTCGTCGGCGCCGAAACCCAGGGCCAGTTCGGTGGCGTCGATCCCCAGCATGGGCCAGTAGGCTTTCAGGTGGGGAATGTTGTCGAGGTAGAGCCGCGAAAGGGCCATCATGCGCAGGTCTTCGGGCAGCGACACTTCGCCCAGGTGCGAGAGTTGGTTGTGGCGGTGGCGGTACTTGAGCGGGATAAAGGCGTCGAAACCGTGGGTGTCGTCTTGCAATTCGCGCAATTGGCGCAGGTGGTCGATCCGGTCGGCGTAGCTCTCCAGGTGGCCGTACAGGATGGTCGCGTTGGTGGGGATGCCGAGCCGGTGGGCGGCGCGGTGGGTGTCGAGCCACTCCTGCGCGCCCGGTTTTTCGGGACAAATTTGGCGGCGGATGGCGGGGGCGAAGATTTCGGCTCCGCCGCCGGGGATGGCTTCCATGCCAGAGGCTTGCAGGCGGCGAAGCCCCTCTTCCAGCGAAAGGCCCGCCTGGCGGATGACGTGGTGCAGCTCGACGGCGGTGTAGGCTTTGACGGTTACGCCGGGCAGGGCGCGTTTCACGCGGGCCACCATGTCGCAGTAGGTGTCGAGGGTGTGGTCGGGATGGACTCCGCCCACCAGGTGTACTTCGGTGATGGCTTCGCGGGCGTGGCTGCGGGCGATCTGTTCGATCTGGTCGAGGTCGTGGTACCACGCGTCGGCCTCGCCCTCCTCGCGCCGGTACGAGCAGAACCGGCAACGGAACACACAGATGTTGGTGGGTTCGAGGTGGATGTTTCGGTTGTAGAAGACGCTCTGCCCGCCGATCTGCTCCTTGCGGCGACGGGCCAGGTCGCCCAAACGCGCCAGGGGGCCGCGTTCGAACAGGGCCAGGGCGTCGTCGTCCGCGAGCCGTTGGCCTTGTTCCAGGCGGCTCAGAATCGTTTCGATGCGGGGGTCGTTCGGCATGGGGCGGGGGATCGGTTAGGATGCGAAAAACCGCCGGCTGTCCGGCCGGCGGTTTTTCGGTATGGGGTATTGTCGAGCTGCGGGGTTGCGGCGGGCGGGGCTTCGGTGCGGTTGGAACCCCCTCGCTCCCGGGCGGGACTCGGAATTAGGCCTGACGGAATTCGTCCGATACGGTCAGCTTTTTGCGCCCCTTGGCACGGCGGGCGGCCAATACGCGACGACCGTTGGGCGTAGACATCCGTTCGCGGAAGCCGTGCTTGTTAACTCGTTTGCGTTGTGAGGGTTGGAAAGTCCGTTTCATGGCTATATCGTTGCTTTAGGTGCTTTGTTTCTGCAAAATGTGGGGCAAAGGTAAGCAAAAGAGGCGAGTTAAACAACTCCCAATCTATTTTTTGGAGAGAATCACCACTTTTTTGGTCTCGAAAAAGGGTTCGTCGAACCAGTCCGAGATGGGGAGCAGGCGGGCTTTTTGTTTCGCGGCGGCTATTTCGGCGGTCAAATCGCCTCCCTTGAGGGCCAAAATGCCGTGAACGCTTTTCGCCCAGCTCCATGCCACCAGGTCGGACAGGGGTGCGACGGCGCGGCTGACCACCCAGTCGAAAGGGCCTTCGACGGCTTCGGCCCGTCCCCATACGGCGGTTACGTTCTGCAAATCAAGCTCTTCCGCAATGGCTTCTACCACGCGGATCTTTTTCCCGATCGAATCCACGAGCGTGAACTGCACCTGCGGGTAGTAGATGGCCAGCGGAATGCCGGGAAAACCTCCGCCGCAACCCAGGTCCATCACCCGCTGGCCGGGGCGGATGCAGTCGGCCTTGACCAGGGCGAGCGAATGGAGCAGGTGGCGTTCCTCGAGCTGGTCGGCCTCTTGCCTCGAAACGAGGTTGATGCGGGCGTTCCACGTGCGGTACAACGCCTCGGCGGCGGCGAACTGTTCGAGCTGCCGGGGGGTGAGCTCGGGGAAGTAGCGCGCTACCATAGTTTTTTGTCGGTGATGAGTTCGCAGAATTTTTCGCGGGCGCGATGGATGCGCGTCTTGACGGTTCCGAGCGGTACTCCCAGTTTTTCGGCAATCTCTTCGTAGGAGTATTCGTGCCAAAAGCGCAACTCGATCATGGTTCGGTAGTGGGGCGGCATCTCCTTCAAAAGGGCGTTGAGCTGCGTGCTGCTTTGGACCGATATGATCCGTTCCTCGGGGTTCAGGGCTTCGCTGGGGGTGTTTTGTTCGCTGCGTTCGTCCATTTCGACCCAGGGACTGGTGCGCTTGCGGCGGGCCTGGTCGATGAACAGGTTTTGGGCGATCTTGTGCGCCCAGGGGCCGAACGGGTAGGCGGGGTCGTAACGGTGGAGGTTGAAATAGATCCGTACAAAGGCCTCTTCCAGCACCTCTCTGGCTTGCTGCGGATTGCCGCACCGCTGCAGGGTCGCTCCGTAAAGCGACTGCCGGTAACGGTCGAACAGCAGGTCGTAGCAGGTGCTGTCGCCTTCCAGAATCCGGACGATCAGCTCCTGGTCGCTGGCGGTTTTCAGATCCATATCCGTTGGCTGGGTTTCAGGGTGCGGTTGATCCAAAGCAGGAGTTCCCCCACGGGGAGGTACAGGTCGTGGACAAAGTAGTACCAGGCGAGTTTGCGTTCTCCCAACCGCTGCATGATCATGCGCAGGGTAACCAGCAGCAACGCCTCGCGGAGTACCCATGCGCCGACTCCGACCATCCACAACACCGGCGTTTGCAGCAGGGCCAGGGTGATGGCTCCGGCCAACAGCAGGGTCCGGGTGAGCAGGTCGGTGAACTGCCCGGCCTTGACGCGCGCCGGAAACAGGGAGAACGTTCCGCTGCGGTAGATTTGTTCGTTCCACCACCAACGCAGCCCGCCGCGCTGTTCCTGCCAAACGGTAGCCTGCGGATTCAGGATCACGCTGGTGTCGCACCACGGAGCGACGGATTGGACGAACAGGTCGTCTTCTCCGAGGGTCATGCGCAGGTGGGTGAATCCTTTGTTTCTGAAAAACAGCGACTTGGTGTACCCGAGGTTGTTGTACATGCCCCGGTAGGGGTGGCGGTGGATGGCGGCGCTCAAAAAACGGATCGACCGGCTGAGCCTGTCGCACCGGATCCAACCATTTACTGCTCCTTTCCTCTTTTCAATGCCTGTGTAGCCGATTACCACGCCGCCGCCGTTGAAACCGCGGGCCATCAGCGAAAGCCACTTGTCGGACGAGGGCCATCCGTCGGGATCGATGAAGATCATCCGTTCGTGCCTGGCCGCTTTGATGCCGACGGTCAGCGCCAGTTTGCGGCTGTGCCGGAAAACGGGATCGGCCTTGATGGTGGTGTAGCGCAGCCGGTCGGGGTATTGCTGCTGGACGGCGAGCAGTTCGGTGGTAAGGTCTTGCACCGACCCGTCGTCCACAACAACGACTTCGTAATCGGGGTGGTGCTGGGTGAGCAGCCGGGGGAGTTTTTCGAGGATGTATTCCGGATCGTCGGCCACCACCACGATGACCGAGACGGGAGGCAGCGGTTCGGATTTTCGTTGGCGCCGCTTGTGCCGGTGGGTGGCAATTTGCGCATAGCGCAGCAGGTAGACGATCTGCACGATCGCCACAACTACCACTCCCGCGCAGAGTGCCAGCAAAGCGGGGGAAAATTGTGCAAAAAAATCGATCACTGTTGGTCGGACTGCTTGGACTTGTCTCCGCTGCAAAAGAGGTAGGTGATTACCACGTAACCGGCGCCGAAAAACAGGCCCAGAAAAATGGAGATCGCGGCATATTTGAAAAGACCTGGGGCGATTTTACCGGGTTGCAGGGTCAGGGGTTCGAGGACGACGTAGACGGGTTTGGCCTTTTGCAGCTCCAACCGCAGGGTTTCGGTTTGGGTGGCCAGGGTGCCGTATACCGAGGTGGCGACGCTAAAGTCGTTACGGAGCCGTTCCCACTCGGTGCGGGCAAAGCGGGAGATCATGTTTTGATTGGCGTCTTCGAATCGTGCCAGCTTCTCCTGGGCCAGCACGTAGTTTTTTCGGGCGCTGTCGAGTTGCAGCTCCGAAAAATGGAGGTTTCGCCGCGCTTTCAGGGTACGGTAATCCGAGATGTAGACTTCGAGTTCCTGCATCAATAGCCGGGCGGTTTGGAAGGCTATGTGCGGATCCTGCATCGTTACGGTAACGGTATTGGGGGCGTTTTTCTCCAGTACGACCTCGAAACTTTCCGAAAGCCGTCCAAAAAACAGGCCTTGCAGGGGAGTGATCGAACAGGTGTCGTACACGTAGTCCTGGGGATTGATTTTGTGCGACTTCCACAGCCCTGGCTTTGTGATGTACTGCCACCAGGGGAAACGCTGTTCGTTGACCAGGTACTCGAACAGTTTGACTGGCTCTCCCTCGATGGTTTGCACCTCGAGATCGAGGAATTTGGCCAACATGGGGCGTGTTTTGACGATGTCGGGGAACGAGGAGGAGGTGATGGCGTCGGTACTCATGTTGGCGACGCCGCCCAGCATTCCGGCAAGCCCTGAGGGGACGCGGCTCTGCGCGTCTTCGGCCAAAAGTTTTGCCGTGCTTCTGTATTCGTTGGGGGTGCTTACGTAGGCGACCATGCCCACCGCGAAGAGGGCGGCGGTTACCCCTGCGATGAATTTCCACTTGCCCAGCAAGTGGCGGAACAATTGAATCAGGTCGATCTCTTTCGGCTCGTTAGCTTCCATAGGAATAGGGGGTGTTTAGCGGATAAACGGGGGGTGTTGGCGATCCTTGTCGGAGAGCAGCAGGTCGCTCTCCGCAAAACCGTAATGGGGCAATCGCCAGTCGATGGCCAGCGCGGGGTCGTTCCACAGGTAGCCCGATTCGAGTTCGGGGTGGTAGTAGTCGGTGCATTTGTAGAGCATCTCGGTCCCCTCTTCCAGGGTAAGGAAGCCGTGGGCGAATCCGGCGGGTACCCAGAACAATCGCTTGTTTTCGGCCGAAAGCTCTACGCCGAACCACTGCCCGCGCGTGGGACTCCCGGGGCGGACGTCGACGGCGACGTCGTAGATGGCTCCGGCCGCTACGCGCACCAGTTTTCCCTGGGCGTGCGGGTGTTGAAGGTGCATGCCGCGCAGAACGCCGCGCCGCGATTTGGAGTGGTTGTCCTGTACAAAACGCTCGTTGATGCCGATTTCGGCAAAGTCGCGTTCCGAATAGCTTTCAAGAAAAAATCCCCGGTGATCGCCGAAGACGGTGGGTTCGATAACCAACAATCCTTCGATGGGGGTGGCGGTGGCGAGGAACTTGCTCATCGGTTGGTTTTAATGCGCGAGAGCAGGTACTGCCCGTATTGGTTCTTGGTCATGGGGGAGGCCAGCGCGATGAGCTGTTCGGTGGTGATCCACCCTTTTTTGTAGGCGATCGCCTCCAGGCAGGCTACCTTGAGTCCCTGCCGCTTTTCGATCACTTCGATGAAAGTCGAGGCCTCGCTCAACGAATCGTGCGTACCGGTGTCGAGCCAGGCGAACCCGCGGCCGAGGATCTCGACCGACAGCTCCTGGTCGTGCAGGAAACGTTCGTTTACGGTGGTGATCTCCAGCTCGCCGCGGGCCGAGGGTTTGATCGACTTTGCCACTTCGACCACCTTGTTCGGGTAGAAGTAGAGGCCCACAACGGCGTAGTTCGATTTGGGTTCCTTGGGTTTCTCTTCCAGGGTTTCGGCCTGTCCGTTTTGGTCGAACGACACCACGCCGTAGCGTTCGGGGTCGTTCACCCAGTAGCCGAATACGGTGGCTTTCGACTCTTTTTCGGCCCGTTCCACGGCGCGTTCGAGCATGGCGGAAAATCCGTTGCCGAAGAAGATGTTGTCGCCCAGCACCAAACAGGCCGCGTCGTCGCCGATAAACTCTTCGCCGATCAGAAAGGCCTGAGCCAGTCCGTCGGGCGAGGGTTGTTCGGCATAGCTGAACGTTACGCCGTAGTCGCTGCCGTCGCCCAGCAGCCGCTGGAAACCGGGCAGATCGTGCGGGGTCGAGATGATCAGGATTTCGCGGATACCGGCCAGCATCAGCACCGAGACCGGGTAGTAGATCATCGGTTTGTCGTAAACGGGCAGCAACTGCTTCGATACGCCTTTGGTGATGGGGTAGAGGCGCGTTCCGCTCCCTCCCGCCAGTACAATGCCTTTCATGGTCGATGTGGATTTTCGCAAAGGTAGCTATTTTCGGCTTATTTACGATCGAAGAAGGGGCTCTTGCTGCTTGCGCTGACGGGAATGGCCAGGACGCAGTGGCATCCGGGGAGCAGGTCGAGTTCCATGGCGGCCACACCGGCCGAGAACATCACGCGGCAGTCCACCCGGTTGTCGGCGGCGACCGAAACGGCCGAACCCACGGCGATCCCCAGGTCGTTCATGTTGAAGGCGCAGGGAACGGCAGGGGCCTGGTCGACCTTGGCCCCGCAGGTGGGGTAGCCGCACCAGCCGCAATTCAGGTTCAGCACCGCGCGGCGGGTGCCGATCAGCACGACGGCTGCGCTGGCCGCAATGTTGTGGGCGTCGCGTTCGAAAAAGGCCCGACCGGGGCGGGGGGCGATTTCCATCATCTTTCCGATCAGCGGCCTGAAGTCGTCGGGATGGGTCAGGGCGGCAATTTCCAGGTGGTCGGCTCCTTTGGCCTTGGGGGCCGTCCGGGCGGCGGTCATCATCTTCAGCGCAACGGCCCGCAGGGCCTCCTGTTTGATGGATTCCTCTTTTTCGATCATGGGGGCGATTTTCTTCCAAAGTTAGCGAATTCTTGGCAGGAATCTTGTATCTTTCATGTACAAAAACGAAACTATGGAACTATTGGATATTATTCAGAAACGTTGGAGTCCACGCTCGTACGCCGCCACGGCGGTTACGCAGCAGCAGTTGGATCTGGTGTTCGAAGCGGCCCGTTGGGCCCCCTCGTCGAACAACGAACAGGAGTGGGAGTATTACTACGCCACGGCCGATCAGCCCGAGGCGCACGCCGCCCTGGCGGCCTGCATGGTCGACTCCAACCGGGCGTGGGCCGAAAAAGCGCCGGTGATTATCCTGTCGGTGGGCCGCAAGGCGTTCGCCCGCAACGGAAAACCGAACCGCCACTGGATGCACGACGTGGGCGCGGCCAACGTGTCGATGGCCCTGCAGGCGGCTTCGATGGGGTTGCAGTTGCACCAAATGGCGGGCTTCAGCATCGAACGGTGCGAAAAGCTGCTCTGTTTGGACCTCAACACGGTGGAACCGGTAACGATGATGACCCTCGGGGTCCCCGATTCGGCCGATAAACTGCCTTCGCCGCTCAGGGAACGCGAGGTGGCTCCGCGCACGCGCAAGCCCGCCTCCGAATTCGTACACAAGCTGTAATCCCGCCCGGCGCCCGGCGGTCGTCTGATAATTCGGCGGTCCGGTGAGGCCGGAACCGCCGAATTGGTTATCTTTGTCCATCATTCATACAGGGGTGTCTGCTCGTCGGGGCAGTCTGAGATCATACCCATTGAACCTGATGCGGGCAATGCCGTCGTAGGGAGTAAAAGAGTGTCTATTTCGTGAGGAATGGTCCGCCGTAAGGCATCGCTGTGTGATTTTTTGTTTCACCTTTAACAACAAGAAATCGACATGGAACGCATTGTCTCGGCAGGAATCATCGACTCCTATTTCAACAAACTTAAAAACCACCTGACACTGGATGTCGCCATTGTGGGCGGCGGTCCGTCGGGCCTCGTGGCGGCGTATTACCTGGCTCGGGCCGGAAAACGGGTGGCCATTTTCGAACGTAAGCTGGCCCCCGGCGGAGGCATGTGGGGCGGAGCCATGATGTTCAACGAAATCATGGTGCAACGCGAAGCCCTGCCGATCCTCGACGAGATGGGGATCGATTACGTTCCCTATCAGGGAGAGGATTACGTTACCGTGGACTCGGTGCATTCCACTTCGGCCCTGATTTACCGGGCCACCCGGGCGGGAGCTGTGATTTTCAACTGTTTTTCGGTGGAAGATGTGGTCTTCCGCCACGAAGCGGTGCGCGGCCTGGTGGTTAACTGGGCGCCTGTTCACCGCGAGGGCTTGCACGTCGATCCGTTGGTGTTTCAGTCCCGCGCCGTGCTCGAAGGGACGGGACACGACTGCGAAGTGTGCCGCATTGTCTCCCGAAAAAACGGAGTCCGGCTCGATACTCCCACCGGCGCGGTGATGGGCGAACGTTCGCTGGCGGTGGAGTTGGGCGAACGGACGACGGTCGAAAATACAAAGGAAGTTTTTCCGGGACTCTTTGTTGCGGGCATGGCGGCCAACGGGGTGGGCGGAAGTTTCCGCATGGGGCCGATCTTTGGCGGTATGTTGCTGTCGGGGCAAAAAGCGGCGCGGATCATCATCGAAAGACTGGACGGCGAATAATGGATGATTTCGGATTGTACGTCATCATCACCGATCCGGTGCTGCCGCACGCGCGGATTGCGGAGGTATGCGTCCAGCAGGGAGTGCGGATGTTGCAGGTGCGCGAAAAGGGGATGAACGACCGGCAACTGTTGGAGGTATGCCGCGCGTTGAGGTCGATCACCCGAGGGTCGGCCACCCGTCTGATCGTCAACGACCGTCCGGACATAGCGGCCCTCTGCGACGCCGACGGACTGCATCTGGGGCAGGAGGATTTGCCGCTGTCCGAGGCGCGGCGGATCGTGGGGCCGGAGATGATTATCGGCCTTTCGACCCACTCCCTGGCTCAGGCCCGTGCGGCGATGGAGATGGCCCATCGGCCGGATTACATCGGATTCGGCCCTGTGTATGCCACGCCGACCAAGGCGAAACCGGATCCGGTGGCGGGGTTGGAGCAGTTGGCCGACGTGGTGCGTTTCTCGCCGCTTCCGGTGGTGGCTATCGGCGGCATTGACGGGATCACCGCCCGGGGGGCGGTTGCCGCGGGCGCCCGAAACCTTTGCGCGGTGCGTTACCTGATGGGGAGTACGGATTTGGAGGGACGCATTTCCCACCTTCGTTCGCTGATGGAAAAAAGTTGCCGGATGGTGGAGGGGTAGCGCGTCGCCCGGCGGAGAGGGGTTCAGGGTTCGAGCGTCGTTGTCCGGCATGAAAAAGGCGACCTGATGAACAGATCGCCTTTGGGCAGTGCTCCCTCAGGGGCTCGAACCCTGGACCCCAACATTAAGAGTGTCGTGCTCTACCAGCTGAGCTAAAGAAGCATTTGCAGGGGCAAAGGTAAGCAAACTTCGGCGTTTGCCCAAACCCCTTTTTCGAACGGTTAGTTATTTTCCGTTTCGCAGCTCACCATCCAGTGAACGCCGAACTGATCGACGAACATTCCGAATAGCCCGCCCCAGAAGACCGCCTCGAACGGCATGACGATCGTTCCGCCGGCCGAAAGGCCCGTGAAGATACGGAGGGCCTCCGCCTGGTCGGTTGTGTTGATCGACAGGGCCACGTTGTTGCCGAAATCGGCCTTGGGACCGTACAGTTCCGACGTGTCGGCACCCATCAGCGAAACATGTTCTGAGATGGGCAGGGCCATGTGGAGGATTTTGTTCTTTTCCGAATCGGGGACCGGCTCCTCCGACGGCATGTCGTTGTAGCGGCTCACGGACGAAAATTCGCCGCCCAGGATCGATTTGTAAAAATTGAATGCGGCCTCGCAGTTGCCGTTGAACGACAGGTAGGGATTGAGTGTTTTCATCGGGTGGTTTGGATTTTAGTGGTTTGTATAGAAAAGAATCGGGCCCCGATTTTGAGGCCCGATTTGTTTTATTCCCATTCGATGGTTGCCGGGGGTTTCGAGCTGATGTCGTACACCACGCGGTTGATGCCGCGCACTTTGTTGATGATGTCGTTCGACACCTTGGCCAGAAACTCGTAGGGCAGGTGTACCCAGTCGGCGGTCATGGCGTCGGTCGAGGCCACGGCCCGCAGGGCCACGCACGATTCGTAGGTGCGTTCGTCGCCCATCACGCCCACGCTTTGCACCGGCAACAGGATCACGCCCGCCTGCCATACCTGGTCGTACAGGCCCGCTTCGCGCAGGGAGTCGACAAACACGGCGTCGGCGTCTTGCAGCACGCGCACCCGTTCGCGGGTAACCTCGCCGAGGATGCGGATGCCGAGTCCGGGACCCGGGAAGGGGTGGCGGCCCAGCATCGAGGGAGCCATGCCCAGCTCGGCGCCGATGCGGCGTACTTCGTCCTTGAAGAGCAGGCGCAGCGGTTCGACGATCTTCAGGTTCATTTTTTCGGGCAACCCGCCCACGTTGTGGTGCGATTTGATGGTTACCGAGGGGCCGTTCACCGAGATCGACTCGATCACGTCGGGGTAGATGGTGCCCTGGGCCAGCCACTTCACGTCGGTGAGTTTGTGGGCCTCGGCGTCGAACACTTCGATGAAGTCGCGACCGATGATTTTGCGTTTGGCTTCGGGGTCGGTTACTCCGGCCAGATCGTCCAGGAACTTGTCGCTGGCGTCCACGCCGATCACGTTCAGTCCCATGTGTTTGTAGGAGTCGAGTACGCTGGCGAATTCGTTTTTGCGCAGCAGGCCGTGGTCGACGAAAATGCAGGTGAGGTTCTCTCCGATGGCGCGGTTCAACAGCACGGCGCACACCGACGAATCGACTCCGCCCGACAGGCCCAGCACCACTTTGTCGTTGCCCAGGCGGGCTTTCAGTTCGGCGACGGTGGTTTCGATGTACGAGGCGGGCGTCCAATCCTGGCGGCATCCGCAGATATCGACCACAAAATGTTTCAGCAGGTGGATCCCTTCGGTGCTGTGGTATACCTCGGGGTGGAACTGGATGCCCCAGGTTTGCTCCTCTTTCAGTTGGAAAGCGGCCACTTTCACGTCGGAGGTGCTGGCGATCACTTCGCACCCGTCGGGAGCTTTGACGATGGTGTCGCCGTGCGACATCCACACCTGCGAAAGTTCGCCGATGCCCCTGAGCAGGGCGTTTTCGGCGGCCAGCTTGGTCAGCATGGCGCGTCCGTACTCGCGCGATTTCGAGGGTTTCACCTCGCCGCCGTAGTGGTGGGCCAGGTATTGCGCGCCGTAGCAGATGCCCAGCAGGGGCAGGCGCCCTTTGATGTGCGAAAGGTCGATCTGCGGTGCGACCGCGTCGCGTACCGAGAAAGGACTTCCCGAAAGGATCACTCCGCAGACGGATTCGTCCAGTTCGGGGGGATTGTTGTAGGGGTGAATTTCGCAGTATACGTTGAGTTCGCGGATGCGCCGCGCGATCAGTTGGGTGTACTGGGAACCGAAATCGAGGACAAGGATTTTCTGTTGCATCGGAAAGAATTTAGGCTACAAAGGTAGCGGATTTTCGCCGGATTTTTCGGGGGTGCAAGCCGATTTTTTTGGCGATGCGGGCCGAATTTTCCGGAAGCCGCAAGTTATCTTTTCGCCGTTATTTTCAACGAATGATCCTCTTTCAGCACCTCGATCTGCAGGCCGTCTTCGGCGGCGTGGCTTCGGGGGAACTCGGCCTGCGCTTCGGCCAGCAGCCGATCGCTCTCTTTGTAGCGGAGCGAGTAATGGCCGATCAGCAGGTGTCCCGCGCCGGCTTTGGCGGCGAGCCTGCCGGCCTGTTTGGCGGTGGTGTGTCCGGTTTTCAGGGCCAGCGCCTTTTCGACGTGCAGAAAGGTGGCTTCGTGGTAGAGCAGGTCTACGCCTTGCACCAGTCCGGCCACTTTGCCCGAGGGGGTGGTGTCGCTGCAATAGGCATAGCTGCGGGGCGCGTAGGGCAGGTAGGCGATTTGGTCGTTGGCAAGCACGCGGCCGTCGTCCAGCGCGACCGGTTCGCCGCGTTTGGCGGCGGCGATCTGCGCCAGGTCCAGCCCGTACCGCTCGATGGCCTCTTTGCGGACGTTCAGCCCGGGGGATTTTTCGCGGAACAGGTAACCGCTCGTGGGGACGCGGTGCCTGAGCGGCAGGGTCCACACCTCCAGTATGCGGTTTTCGAAAATTTTGAGGTGTTTCCGGGGGTCGATCTCAACCACTTCGAGCGGGAAGGCGAGTTCGATGCCGAAAAACCGGAAGTGGCTCTCCAGCATCTCCCGGAACGGGGCGGGGGCGTAGATGGTCAGCGCCCGCGCGCGGCCTTGCATCGAAAGGCTCGACAGCAGGCCGAAAACGCCGTAGCAGTGGTCGCCGTGCAGGTGGCTGATGAACAGGTGGTTGATCTTCGCGCTGTTGGGTACGTAACGGGCCAGTTGGTACTGGGTTCCCTCGCCGCAATCGACCAGAAAGTACTGTTCGTGTACGTCGACCACCTGCCCCGAGTGGTGCCGGTGGGGATGGGGCAGCGCCGAACTGCAGCCGAGGATGGTTACGCGGAATGTCATCGCCCAAAGGTACGATTTTCCCGGTTGCGCCGTTCCGATTTTTCCCTTCCGGGGCGTGTGTCCGGGTGTGTCCCGCGCGCCCCGCCGTTTTACGGCAGCAGAGTACGGCCCGGGTGGACGGCGACCTGTGGGGCGGCACGAAAAAGCGGGGCCCTGCAACCGCAGGGCCCCGCTTGGGGTAGAAACTTTTCAGGGAGAGGGGTTATTCCTTGCCTTCGAGTTGCGCTTTGAGTTCGGCCAGCCCCGAGATGTCTCCGAGGGTGGTTTTCTCCATCGAGGCCGAGAGCTTCTTCACGGCGTCTTGCGTCGAAGCCTCTTTCACCTGCTCGTCGCGTTGTTTCGCTTCTTCGAACGTGCGGGTATGCGAGAGGATCAGCTTGCGCGAGTTTTTGTTGAACTCCAGCACGCGGAATTCGAGGGTCTCGCCTTGTTTGGCCACGGTGCCGTCGGCTTTGTTGAGGCCGCGGGTGGGGCAGAACCCTTCGCCGCCTTCGGCCAGGGTAACCACGCCGCCCTTGTCGTTCATTTCCGAGATCGTTCCGGTGTGTACCGAATCGGCGGTGTAGATGGTTTCGTACACATCCCAGGGGTTTTCTTCCACTTGTTTGTGGCCGAGGCTCAAACGGCGGTTGTCCTTGTCGATGCCGAGTACCTGTACTTCGATCGGGGCTTCGATTTGGGTGAATTCCGAGGGGTGTTTGATTTTCTTGGTCCAGCTCAGGTCCGAAATGTGGATCAGGCCGTCAACTCCGGGTTCCACTTCGACAAACACGCCGAAGTTGGTGAAGTTGCGTACTTTGCCCTGATGGCGCGATCCCACGGGGTATTTGGTCTCCACGTGTTCCCACGGATCGGGGGTGAGTTGTTTCACGCCGAGCGACATTTTGTGGTCTTCGCGGTCGAGGGTCAGGATGACTGCTTCGACGCTGTCGCCCACTTTCATGAAGTCCTGGGCCGAGCGCAGGTGTTGCGACCAGCTCATTTCGCTGACGTGGATCAGCCCTTCGACGCCGGGAGCCACTTCGACAAAGGCGCCGTAGTCGGCCATAACCACTACTCTTCCGGTTACTTTGTCGCCCACTTTCAGGTTGGCCGAAAGGGCTTCCCAGGGGTGCGGGGTGAGTTGCTTCAGACCCAGCGCGATGCGTTTTTTGGCGTCGTCGAAGTCGAGGATCACGACGTTGAGCTTTTGGTCGAGCTGCACCACCTCTTCGGGGTGGTTCACGCGGCCCCAGCTCAGGTCGGTGATGTGGATCAGGCCGTCGATACCGCCCAGGTCGACAAATACCCCGTACGAGGTAACGTTTTTGACGATCCCTTCGAGGATTTGGCCCTTTTCGAGGCGGCCGATGATGTCTTTCTTCTGCGCTTCGAGTTCGGCTTCGATCAGCGCTTTGTGCGACACCACCACGTTGCGGAACTCCTGGTTGATCTTCACGACCTTGAATTCCATGGTCTTGTCGACATAGATGTCGTAGTCGCGGATGGGTTTCACGTCGATTTGCGAGCCGGGCAGGAAGGCCTCGATGCCGAATACGTCGACGATCATACCGCCCTTGGTGCGGCACTTGATGTACCCCTTGATGATTTCGTCTTTTTCGAGGGCTTCGTTCACGCGATCCCACGAGCGGAGCTGACGTGCTTTTTTGTGCGAGAGTCCGAGCTGACCTTTGCGGTCTTCGGCCGACTCTACGTATACTTCTACTTTGTCCCCCACTTTAAGGTCGGGGTTGTAGCGGAATTCGGCCACCGAGATCACTCCCTCGGATTTGAAGCCGATGTTTACCAGTACCTCGCGCTTGTCGACCGAGGTAACGGTACCTTCCACCACTTCGCCTGCCTGAATGTTCGACAGGGTTTGGTCGTACGAGCCGGAGATCTCTTCTTTCGATTTTCCGCCGTACAGGCCCAGTTCGTTTTCGTAAGCGTCCCAGTTGAAGCTTTCGTTGGCTACCGAGGCGTTTACGGGTTGTTTAACCACTTTTTCTTCTGCGTTTGTTTCCATGCGTTGTTGTGTGTTCGCTAAAAGGTTAGACACTATTGATTGATCCCCGCTCGCGCGGAGAGCCGCAAAGGTAGCCATTTAATTTGAATGTCAAAGGGTTTTACCCCGAAATTCCGGAGCGAATTTACCGGAACCGGACACTGACGATGTAGTAGTGGGGGCAGAGGTCGAACAGTTCGTCGGTCATCTCGCGGTCCACTTCGCTCGAACCGCAAAAGCGCAGGTAGGGCCGGTCGGTTTTTGCAGATTCGGGGTCGACGAAGTACGAGGCGTACAGCAGCACGGGAATCTTTTCGCCGGTTTTGATTTCGCCGATCGTAAAGGGGCGGACTCCGTACAAGGGAGGTTGGGTGGCAAGGATCCGCTTCAGGGCCAACCGGCAACCGGCACCCTCGCCACCCAGACGTACAAGGGCCGTTGCGGTGGTGTCCGAGGTGCGGTCGATCCCCACCAGCAGGCTTTTCATCGATCCGTCGTCCTTGCGAAGGCCGCCGATGCCGAATCCGCCGAAAATGGTTTTGACGGAGTCGCGGCCGTTGTATTCTTCCATGATGATCTCCATGCTTCCGGGCTCTTTGCCGCTGAAAACAAGGTCGTATTTCATCAGGAATTTTCCGCTGCTGTTGAGTAGAACCATCAGGTCTTCCGAGGTGAGTTTGGCAGCGGTCAATGTGGATGCCTCGGCGGGCGCCGAAGTTTCTGCCGCCGCAACGGGTTTTTCGGCGGCTTTGGTGTTTTTCTGGGCGTTTGCATGGCCAACCAGGGCCAGGCAGAAGATCAACAGCAGGAGTTTTTTCATTGTTCGACGGATTGAGTGGTTCGGGGTATTGGGCGGTTTGGGAATCGTAAAAAAAGCCGGGCGGAATAGTTTGTTCCGCCCGGCAAATCTACAAAAAATTAGGTTTGTGAAGCGCGCGGGTTGCGCGTGTCGGATACGGATACGGTGCAACGGAATTTTTACCGGAAGTGCAAAATCCGGCCTTGCACAAGGCCGTCGGCCCGCAGCCACCCGGCGCGGAGGGCCGGAATCGATCGCCTGCGGCTTCCCGATTCATCCTCCGCTGGCCGCGGGCCGAAAGTGGCATACGAAAGGGAGAAGTAATCACACCGATCCCCTGCTGTAATCAAATACAGCGGGGGATCGGTTCGATACGATTCGGAAAAGGAGGGATTAGCTTCGTACTTGCGCCCCGAGTTTTTCGAAGGCGGCGATCAGGTTGCCCATCACGTGGTCGATTTCGCCGTCGGTCAGGGTTTTGGCGGTGTCTTCGAGTACGAAGTTCAGGGCGTACGATTTTTTGCCCTCGGGCAGCTTGTCGCCCTCGTACACGTCGAACAGCGAGATGGATTTCAGTAGTTTTTTGCCGCTTTTCATCCCGGCGGCGTGCAGGGCTTCGAAAGTAACCGATTTGTCGACCAGCAGGGCCAGGTCGCGGCTCACCTCGGGGAATTTCGACAGTTCGGCGGCGGCTACCTTTACCGTGGCGGCCACCCGGGCCAGTTGGTCGACATCCAGTTCGAGGAAGTAGACGGGGGCCTTCAGGTCGAACTGCGCGGCGATCTTGCGGGCCACCACGCCCATCTCGAACAGCGGCTTGCCCCGCAGGGTGTATTGCATGGAGTCGGCGTACAGGTCGTTTGTGCCGGCGGAGTAGCTTCCCTCGTGCAGCGACACGCCCAGGCGTTGCAGCATCCGCTCCGCCAGGGCTTTCAGGGTGAACAGGTCGCCGGGGACGGCCTTTTGGTTCCAGTTGGGTTGGGTGGCAAGGCCTGTCAGGGCAATGCCCAGCCGCATGCCCTCGCGGTAGGGTTTCAGGGTTCCGCGGGTCTCATCCGTGGCCTTGTCGGGGTCGAAGAAGTAGCAGTGGCCGAATTCGAAGAATTTCAGATCGCTCCGTTTGCGGTTGCTGTTCAGTTGGATCGCCTCGAGGGCGTTGAAGAGCAGCGTTTGGCGCATGGCGTTCAGCTCGTTGCTCAGCGGGTTGAGGATGCGCACGCACCGCGCGGCGGGCAGTTGCTCCAGCCCGTCGTAATAGCTCAACCGGGTGAGCGAATTACTCATGATTTCGGTCGCTCCGCAGCTCACCAGCAGGTTCGAAAGGGTGTCGATCATCCGGTCGGCGGTTTGCTGGTTGCCGACGGTGATGACGTTTTTGATGTAGTGAGGGTTTTCGACGTTGTTGAAGCCGTAGATGCGCAGGATCTCTTCGATCACGTCCACCTCGCGCCGGATATCCACCCGGTAGGCGGGTACGCCGATCTGGAGGCCGGAGGGGGTCTCTTTTTCGATCGCAATTTCGAGCGAGGCGAGGATCGTCTTCACCGTTTCGACCGGGATCTCCTTGCCGATCAGGTCGTTGATCCGCCCGTATTCGATACCGAAGCGGAACGGTTCGACGGGCGCGGGGTAGTGGTCGACCACCGGGCTGGTTACCTTGCCCGAGGCCAGCTCGGCGATCAGCGCGGCGGCGCGGCGCAGGGCGTAGGGGGGCATGTCGGGGTCGGTGCCGCGTTCGAAACGGAACGACGAGTCAGTGCTGAGTCCGTGCCGTTTGGCGCTTTTGCGCACGCTTACAGGGTTGAAGTAGGCGCTTTCCAGGAAAATTTCGGTGGTGGTGTCGCTTACGCCCGAGTCGAGTCCGCCGAACACGCCGGCCAGGCACATCGGGCGGGTGGCGCTGCAAATCATCAGGTCGTCGGCCGACAGGGTGCGTTCCACGCCGTCGAGGGTGGTGAAGGGGGTGCCTTCCGCGCAGCGTTTCACGACGATCTTGCGCCCCTCGACCCTCGACAGGTCGAAAGCGTGCAGGGGTTGTCCGCACTCGTACATCACGTGGTTGGTAATGTCCACCACGTTGTTGCGGGGATTGAGGCCGATGGCCCGCAGACGCTGCTGCAGCCATTCGGGCGAGGGGGCGATGCGGATGCCGCTCATTGTCAGCCCCATGTAGCGCGGGGCGGCGTCGGGAGCTTCGACGACCACTTCGACGGGCTGCGGATTTGCGGCGGCGGGAAGTTCAACGGCCGGAAGCTGCGCCTTGCAGGGGGTTCCCTGCAGGGTGAGGATGGCCGCCAGGTCGCGCGCCACGCCGTAGTGCGATGCGGCGTCGATGCGGTTGGGGGTAAGGCCGATTTCGAGGGTTTGGTCGTCGCCGAGCTGGAACAGTTCGGCAACGGGCGTCCCCGCGGGGGTATCGGCGGGCAGCACCAGAATGCCGTCGTGGCCGGTGCCGATCCCTATTTCGTCTTCGGCGCAGATCATCCCGAAGGATTCCACGCCGCGGATTTTCGATTTCTTGATGGTGAATCCCTCCTCGGCGCCGATGGGGTAGAGGGTGGCGCCGACGGTGGCCAGCACCACTTTTTGCCCGGCGGCCACGTTGGTGGCCCCGCACACCACTTGCAGGGGTTCGCCCCCGCCGGTCGAGACGGTGGTTACGTGCAGGTGGTCCGAATCGGGGTGGTCGGTGCAGGTGAGTACTTCGCCGACAACCAGTCCGCGCAGTCCGCCGCGAATCGATTCGTGGGTTTCGATCCCCTCGACCTCAAGGCCCGAGGTGGTGAGCAGTGCGGCGGCCTCCGGGGCCGTCAGTTGGGTGGGAAGGTAGTCGTTGAGCCAGCGGTACGATAGTTTCATCTTTGCGGGAGCGATTTCGGTTTGAACCCCCAAAGGTAGAAAATTATTTGGCGATCCGCTCTTCGAGTTGCCCCAGCACTGCCTTCGAATCGAATGCCGGGGTGGCCTGGCGGACTTGCCGCACCAGTGCGGCGGCGGCTTTGCGCTGGCTTTCGTTGCCCCGTTCGGCCACCACTTCGAAGGCCATCATCAGCGGGAAAGCCAGTTCGTCGTCCATTTCGTTCAACGAAAGGCCGATCCAGCGGATCAGGTCGCTCAGCTGGTCGTTGGCGCGGGCTTTGGCGGCCGCTCCCAGCAGCTCGATGCGGCGGCCCGCGACGAGGGTCTTTCCCAGGGCCGCCATCCGGTCGATCTCGGCGGTGTCGCACGCTTCGGTGCCGACCACCTGTTTGATCAGGGCGTTTTCGATCTTTTGTCCCAGCAGGCGGTCGACCCGGTCGGCTCCCATGGCCGCCTCGAACGCCGCGCGGTGGTCGACCAGGTAGTTGAACGACGGCGAACCGTAGCGGGTGATGAGGCTGTTTTCGAACAGGGGCCAGGTGGCGCTGTTGATCAGTTTGGGCGGGGGTTCCGAGGTCAGGAACAGGCGGGCGTAGTGGTCGGCCGTCTCGACATCGCCCGATTCGGCGGCGGCAAAGGCCTGATCCATCCGCCATCCGCTGCGGCTTCCCGAGGCCAGCAGCAGCGTTTCGAGCTGGTAGCGGAACCCGTCGCGGTCGATCCCTTTTCCGATTTTGGCCAATACGGTCCCGTTGCTGTCGAAAAAGACGATGCTGGGGTAGTCGGTTACCTGATAGGTGGCGGCCAGCGAGGCTCCCTCGGGGGTTTGGGTGTCGACCACCACGAGCAGGAACCTCTCATCCAGCATCCGGCGCACCGACGAATCGGGCAGTATGCGCTCGTGGGCCCAGCGGCTGGCGCGGCTCCACGGGGCGTAAAATTCAACCAGCAGCAGCCGGTTGGTGCGTTTGGCTTCGGCCAGGGCGGCGTAGGGGTCGCTCCCGAAATAGGACAGCTCCTTCCCCTGCACGGTGAATACACCGCACAGAAGAAGGAGCGTTGCCAAAAGCCGTTTCATTGCCGCGCCGAGGGGGTTAGCACCCGCAGCCGCCGCAACCGCTCTTTTCGCAGTCGTCTTCGCAACCGTCGTCGCATCCGCACCCGCAGCCGCCGCCCATCATGGGCATCAGGTCTTCGGGGGTGGAGTCGCGCACGCCAACCACTTCGCCGCTGAATTCGAGGGTCTTTCCGGCCATCGGGTGGTTGAAGTCCATCGTAACGCTGGCATCGCCGATGGCGCGGATCGTACCCATCAGGCGGTTTCCGGCCTGGTCGCTCATGGGCAGTACGTTGCCCACGGTGAGCATCTCTTCGGCCAGCACGCCGTCGATCATGAAGATGTCTTTGGGAAGTTCAACCACCGCTTCGGGGTTGAGTTCGCCGTAGCCGTCGGCGGGGGTGAGGGTAAACTGGAATTTGTCGCCCGTTTTCAGGCCCGCAAGGTGCTGTTCGAATTTGGGAAGCAACTGGCCGATGCCGTACACGAAGCTGAGGGGCTTGTCGGCCGGAACGCTTTCCACCGTTTCGCCGCCCGAGGTGAGCGTGTAGGAGAGGGAGACGAATTTCTGTTCTGCGATGTTCATGAGTTGTATTGTTTTTGAGTGTGATTGTTTTGCGGGGATTGATTCAAAGGTATCGGCAACACGGGCCTGTGTTTACAGACTCGCGCCGTGGGGTATTACCGGGGTTTTCGCTCGAAAGGACGGACCAGCCAAAACAGCAGGTTGTTTTTCGCCACCTTGAACAAGTAACTAACGTAGGGACGCGGCTTTTTCGTGTCCCCCTCGTTGACAAAAAGGATGGGCAGCCGCTTTACGTCGAGCCGGTGGTGGCGGCAGTAGACCATCAGCAGCCGTTCGGCGAGGTATCCGAACACGCGGCCTTGCACGGGGTCGGCGGGAATGTCGATCCGCCGTTCCAGCTCGAACAGCAGTCCGAACAGCCACCCGGCGTAGTGGTCGAACCGATCCCAACGGCAAATGAACATGTTGTAGTGGCTCAGCCGGTTGGTGCGGTACAGGACGTGGTCGAACGCGGGCAGGTAGTCGGGGTGCAGCTCGCCGAGCACTCCGCGCAGGGCGGTCAGATGGGCCTCGATGTGTTGTTTGCGGTAGTCGGCGGCCAGCGGGTAGGAGTAGGGCCGCGGGGTGGTGATCGCCATGTCGTGCCTGCCGAGCAGGGCCGCCAGATCGGGAGCGCGCTCCACGCCGTCGGTTGCAAGGTCGGCAAAGCGGATGTACCGTTTGTCGATCAGCGCTCCGCGATGGAGGGTGTCGAAGTAGCGGCGGTAGTGGCAGGTGCCGATGTAGTCGGTTCCTGTCAGGTTTTTCCAGGCCCAGTAAATTCCGGTCAGTTCGCAGTAGCTGCGGTTTTTGGCCGAAATGTTGTCGCCCGTGTCGTCCCCCACGATCCCTTCGATGGCCTCCGGGGTCAGGGCGCGCCCCACGTGCAGGGGCAGGTACACCCCGTCGGAGGGCGGCGTGGCGGTCGGTTTGTGAAGGAAAACGAGGAGGCGGCTGGTCATTCGGGTTTCGGCGGTGCGGTACGGCGTGCGTGCCGCGGAGGTTTTATCGGGCGGGGCCGTGGGCGGCGATCCACCGGTTGGTTTTGTCGAGGGCGGCGGCCACGGCCCCGTCCATGTTGTAGTAGCGGTATTCGGCCAGTCGGCCTGCGAACAGGTGGCTGCCCGCGGCTTCGAGCGGAGCCACCTCGGCCATGTAGCGTTCGCGGCGGGCGGTGTTCTCGGCGCTCGGCACCACGTAGAACGGGGGGCCGTCGGCCGTCGGGTATTCGCGGCAAAGGGTGGTGGAGGACGACTCCTCGAGGGTCATCTTCTTGAACTCGGTGATGCGCGTAAAGTTGTGGTCGTTGGGGTAGTTGACCACTCCGGCGGGCTGGTAATCGGCCTGCGGAAGGGTCTCGAATTCGATGCGCACCGAACGGTATTGCAGCCGTCCGTGGCGGTGATCGAAGTAGCGGTCGAGCGGGCCGGTGTATACGGTCAGGCGGGGGGCGGTTTCCTGCGCGGCGCGGTGGTTGAAGTAGTCGCACCGGGTACGCACTTCGATGTTGGGGTGGTCGAGCATCCGCCCGATCATGGCGGTGTAACCGTCCACGGGCAGCCCCTGGTGCAGGTCGGTGAAGTAGCGGTCTTCGTCGTCGGTGCGCACGGGAATCCGTCCGGCCAGCGAGGCCGACAGCGTGGCGGGGTCGCACTCCCACTGCTTGCGGGTGTAGTTTTCGAAAAACAGGGCGTAGAGCCGTTCGCCCACCTGCTCCACGACGGCGTCGCGGAAGGTGGCCTGCTCTGCGGCGGCCCGCAGGGAGGAGTGTTCCACCTCGCTCCGCAAAAAAGCGGGAACCTGCTCGGAGCTTAGCTGCAGCCCGAACAGTTGGTTCAGGGTCGAGCGGTTGATCGGGAAGGGGAGGAGTTTGCCATCAACGCTGCTCAACACGCGGTGCTGGTAGCTGTTGAAGTCGGCGAAACGCCGCACGAAGGCCCAGGCTGTTTCGTCGTTGGTGTGGAAAATATGGGGGCCGTACCGGTGGACGGTGATCCCCTGCGGGTTCCGGTGGTCGTAACATTGCCCGCCGATCTGCTCGCCGCGTTCGATCACCAGCACCCGGCAGCCCGCTTCGGCCAGGGTGCGCGCGGCGGTGGCGCCGGAGAGGCCGGCGCCTGCCACAAGTACATCGTGTCGTTCAGCGGTCAATGGTCGGGCGGAAAACGTGATGGGTTACAGGTAACTTTCGATGGGGTCGCACACGCACACCAGGTTGCGGTCGCCGTAGCCTGCGTCGATTTTCGAGACGTAGGGCCAGAACTTGTTTTCGCCCACCCAGGGCAGCGGGAAAGCGGCCTGCTGGCGCCCATAGGGGTGGCTCCAGGTGTCGGCGGCGCTTTCGGCGGCGGTATGGGGAGCCATCTTCAGGGGGTTGTCCTCCTTGTCGAGGGTTCCGGCCTTGATGGCTTCGCACTCGGCCTTGATGGCGATGAGCGCTTCGAGGAAACGGTCCAGTTCGGCTTTGGGCTCGCTTTCGGTGGGTTCCACCATCAGGGTGTCGTGTACGGGGAACGACAGGGTGGGGGCGTGGAATCCGAAGTCCATCAGCCGTCGGGCGATGTCGCCGGTTTCAATGCCGTATTCGGCGCGGAAGTTGCGGCAGTCGACAATCATTTCGTGTCCCACGCGGCCGGTTTCGCCGGTGTAAACAATGCCGTAGTGGCCTTTCAGGGCCGAGGCCATGTAGTTGGCCGACAGGATGGCCATTTCCGAGGCGCTGCGCAGTCCGTCGGCTCCGAGCATTTTGATGTAGGCGTAGGTGATGGGAAGCACCATGGCGCTTCCCCAGGGAGCCGCGGCCACGGCGGTGATCCCCTCGGTGCCTCCGACCGAAACGAGCGGGTGCGACGGCAGGAAGGGGGTCAGGTGCTTGGCCACGCCGATGGGGCCTACGCCCGGACCGCCGCCGCCGTGCGGAATGGCGAAGGTTTTATGCAGGTTCAAGTGGCACACGTCGGCGCCGATGTAGCCGGGCGACGACAGGCCCACCAGGGCGTTCATGTTGGCGCCGTCGAAGTAGACTTGCCCGCCGTTTTCGTGGGTGATCTCGACGATCTCCCGGATGCGGTTCTCGAAAATGCCGTGGGTCGAGGGGTAGGTGATCATCAGGCAGCTCAGTCGGTCGTTGTACTGCTGGGCTTTGGCGCGCAGGTCGTCCACGTCGACGTTGCCGTTGGCGTCGGTGGCCACTACCACCACTTCCATGCCGGCCATGGCGGCCGAGGCGGGGTTGGTGCCGTGCGCCGAGGCGGGAATCAGGGCGATGTTGCGGTGTCCCTGCCCGCGGCTGATGTGGTAGGCGCGGATCACCATCAGTCCGGCGTACTCGCCCGAGGCTCCCGAGTTGGGTTGCAGCGAAATGCTGTCGAAGCCGGTGATGACGGCCAGGTCTCTCTCCAGGTTCTCGATCAATTCCATGTAACCCGACGCCTGATCGAGCGGGGCGAAGGGGTGGACGTTGCCGAATTCGGCCAAACTGAGCGGCATCATCGATACGGCCGAGTTGAGCTTCATGGTGCACGACCCGAGCGAAATCATGCTGTTGGCCAGCGAAATATCGCGGCGTTCCAGCTTTTTGATGTAGCGCATCAGGTCGGTTTCATTGCGGTATTTTTGGAAAGTGGCCTCGGTTAGGATCGCGTCGCGGCGTTCGAAGGCGCGGTCGAAGTGGATGGCTTCGGGAATCTCTTTGAGGGCGAAAGGTTCTTTTCCGGCCGCTTCGGCGAAGATGGCGATCAGGGTGTTCACCTCGTCGAGGGTCGATACTTCGTCGAAGCTGATCCGCACGCGGGCGTCGGTGGGGTAGAACAGGTTGAGTCCGCAGCGCAGGGCGATCTCGCCTACCCGCTCGGCGTCGGCTCCGACTTCGATGGTGTCGAAAAAGTTCTTCGCCTCGGCCACTTCAAAGCCCAGCGCCTGCAGGGCTTGCGCGGCGGCTACGGCGTGGCTGTGGGCGTGCAGGGCGATCCGCCGCAATCCCTCGGCGCCGTGGTAAATGGCGTACATGCCGGCCATCGAGGCCAGCAGGGCCTGGGCGGTGCAGATGTTCGAGGTGGCTTTTTCGCGCTTGATGTGTTGTTCGCGGGTTTGGAGCGCCATCCGCAGGGCGGTGTTTCCCAGCCGGTCGACCGATACGCCGATGATGCGGCCGGGCATCGACCGTTTGTAGGCGTCTTTGGTGGCGAGGTAGGCGGAGTGGGGGCCGCCGAAGCCCATCGGAATGCCGAAACGCTGGGTGGAGCCCACGGCGATGTCGGCCCCCCATTGGGCGGGCGACTGAAGCACCACCAGCGCCAGGATGTCGGCCACGGCGGCCACGAACACGTCGTTGGCGTGGCACGTTTCGGCAAAGGCGCGGTAGTCGCGGATTTGTCCGTTGGCGGCGGGGTACTGGACGATGGCGCCGAACTCGCGGCCGGTGAATTCGTATTCGGCGAAGTTGTCGACGGCCAGCTCGATGCCGAGCGGCTCGCTGCGGGTGAGCAGCAGGTCGAGGGTTTGGGGGAAGATGTTTTCGTCCACCACCAGCAGGTTGCGGCCTTCCTTGACGGCCTCGCGCGAACGGAGCGCGTGCATCATGTGCATGGCTTCGGCGGCGGCGGTGGCTTCGTCCAGCAGCGAGCAGTTGCTGATCTCCATGCCGGTCAGGCTTACGACCATGGTTTGGAAGTTGAGCAGCGCTTCGAGCCGGCCTTGCGAAATTTCGGCCTGATAGGGGGTGTACGAGGTGTACCAGGCGGGATTCTCGAACACGTTGCGCAGGATGGCGGCCGGAGTGGCGGTGCCGTAGTAGCCCATGCCGATGAGCGACCGCAGGGGGCGGTTCCCGGCGCCCAGGGCGCGGATGTGGGCGGCGTATTCGTATTCGCTCATGGCGGGGGCCAGGTCGAGCGGCTCGGGCAGGTGAATGTGCGGGGGAACCACCTGGTGGATCAGTTGGTCGAGGTCTTTCACGCCCACCGTTTCCAGCATTTGGGCTACCTGTTGCGGGCCGTTGCCCACATGGCGGTGTACGAATTTATCTTGGGCCATATCGATTTGGAGGTTAGGAATTTTAAGTGGCAAAGGTACAAAAAACTATCCGAATTTCCGGGCGCATCACTCCATCCCCACGGTGGCCAGTCCGCCCCCTGCCGTCTCTTTGTACAGGTTGGGCAGGTCGTGGCCGGTTTGCCGCATCACGGCCACCACGCGGTCGAAGCTCACGCGGTGTTTTCCGTCGGAGTAGGTGGCGAAAATGTTGGCGTCCAGCGCCCGGGCTGCGGCGTAGGCGTTGCGTTCGATGCAGGGAATCTGCACCAGCCCGCAAATGGGGTCGCAGGTGAGTCCCAGGTGGTGTTCCAGTCCCATTTCGGCGGCGTATTCGATTTGGGCGGGGGTGCCGCCGAACAATTGGCACGAGGCGGCGGCCGCCATGGCGCAGGCCACGCCTACCTCGCCCTGGCAACCTACCTCGGCGCCCGACACCGAGGCGTTGTGCTTCACCACGGCGCCGAACAGCCCGGCCGTGGCCAACGCCCGCAGGATGCGGTTGTCGGAAAATTCGCGCGACTGTTTCAGGTGGTACAGCACGGCGGGCATCACTCCGGCCGATCCGCACGTGGGGGCGGTAACGATCTCGCCGCCGCCGGCGTTCTCTTCCGAAGTGGCCAGCGCGTAGGCGTAGATCAGGCCGCGGCTGCGCATCGAGTCGGAGTATCCCTTGGCCCGGACGAAGTAGTCGACCGCTTTGCGGCGTACGCCCAGGCCGCCCGGAAGTACGCCTTCGGCTTCGAGTCCGCGGCGCACGGCGGCCTGCATGGTCTCCCACACCCGGTGCAGGTGGTCCCAAATGGCGGGGCCTTCGTATTGTTCGACGTACTCCCAGTAGGCGATTCCCTCGCGTTCGCACCAGGCCTGAATCTCGGCGATGGTGTGCAGGGGGTATACTTCAGCGGGAGGCTCCGGGTCGGCCTCGCCCGTGGAGAGCGATCCACCGCCCGTGCTGTACACCTGCCACGACTCGCCGGCCCGGTGCGGATCGTTGTAAAAACTCTCGAAGCGCATGCCGTTGGGATGGAACGGGAGCGATTCGTCGGCCCGCCAATGGATGTGCGTGGGGGCTGCGGGTTCCAGAACGCTGAGGATGGCCCGGTCGGTGAGGTGGCCGCGGCCTGTGGCGGCCAGGCTGCCGTAAAGGGTTACTTCGAAACGGCTGGCGCCCGGGTTGCGTTCCAGAAACTGGATGGCGGCGCGGCGCGGGCCCATTGTGTGGCTGCTCGAGGGGCCGCATCCGATGCGGTAGATGCCTTGGATCGATTCCATGAAAGGGGAGGGGTGTCGGGGGTTTTGTTTGCGAAAGGTAGCGCTTTTCTGCGGAATGTCCAACCCCGAAAAACGGCCGGGCCGACCCTCTGCGGAGGGTCGGCCCGGTGCGGTACGGTGCGGCGGTTTAAAACTCGTCGTGCATGATTTCGAAGTAGGCCTGCGGGTGGTCGCACACGGGGCATTTTTCGGGGGCCGAGGTGCCGTTGTGTACGTGTCCGCACTTGCGGCAGCGCCAGGCGGTTTTTTCGCTTTTCTTAAACATTTCGCCGCTTTCGAGGGTGGCGAGCAGTTTGCGGTAGCGCGCTTCGTGGTGTTTTTCGATGGCTATGATCAGGCGGAACTTGGCGGCCACCTGCGGGAATCCCTCCTTTTCGGCGGTTTCGGCAAAGTGGGGGTAGAGTTCCGACCATTCGTCCATTTCGCCGTCGGCGGCGGCAAGCAGGTTTTCGGCGGTGTTTCCGATCATGCCGGCGGGGTAGGCGGCGGTTATTTCGACCATCCCTCCTTCGAGGAATTTGAAGAATTGTTTGGCGTGTTGCTCCTCGTTGTTGGCGGTCTCTTCAAAGAACCTGGCGATCACCTCGTACCCCTCTTTTTTGGCTTGCGAAGCGAAGAAGGTATAGCGATTGCGCGCCTGCGATTCGCCCGCAAAGGCTTTCAGCAGGTTTTGTTCGGTTTGTGTGCCGCGGATGCTGGGTGTTGTCATAATGATGGGTGTTTTTACGGTTCTTGCGCAAAGGTAGCAAAAATCGATCAGAACTTTATCGAGCCAAGCTTTCGGCGTATGGATCGAACAAAATACTCCGGACAGGGGGGTTAGTAGCGGTACAGGTCGGATTTGAAGGGCCCCTCGACCCCGACCCCGATGTAGGAGGCCTGCTGGGGGGTGAGCCGGGTGAGTTCGACGCCCAACTGTTCGAGGTGCAGGCGGGCCACCTCTTCGTCCAGCCGTTTGGGCAGGCAGCACACGCCTACCTCATGAGGATGTTGCCACAGGTCGAGCTGGGCCAGCACCTGGTTCGAGAACGAGTTGCTCATCACGAACGAGGGGTGTCCGGTGGCGCAACCCAGGTTCACGAGCCGCCCCTCGGCCAGTACGAAGATCGAACGGCCGCTCTCGGCAAAGGTGTATTTGTCCACCTGGGGCTTGATCTCGGTGCGGGTGGCTCCGGCGAAGCCGTTGAGGCGATCCATCTGGATCTCGTTGTCGAAGTGGCCGATGTTGCAGACAATGGCCTGGTCTTTCATGCCGAGCATGTGTTCCAACCGGATGATGTCGCGGTTGCCGGTGGCCGTTACGAATATGTTTCCCTCGGCCAGGGCGCTCTCGACGGTTTTCACCTCGAACCCCTCCATGGCCGCCTGCAGGGCGCAAATGGGGTCGATTTCGGTAACGACCACCCGCGCGCCGTACGAGCGCATGCTTTTGGCGCACCCCTTGCCCACGTCGCCGTAGCCGCACACCACCACCACCTTGCCGGCGATCATGATGTCGGTGGCGCGTTTGATGCCGTCGGCCAGCGATTCGCGGCAGCCGTACAGGTTGTCGAATTTGCTTTTGGTTACCGAGTCGTTGACGTTGATGGCGGGGAAAAGCAGCTCGCCCCGCTCCATCATTTGGTACAGGCGGTGGACGCCGGTGGTGGTCTCTTCCGACACGCCGCGCAGTTCGCTCACGGCGCGGTGCCAGCGGCCGGGTTCGTCGGCGAGGGTCCGGCGGAGCAGGTCGAGGATAACGGCCTCCTCCTGGCTCTCAGGTGTCCGGTCGAGCGTGGCGGAGTCGTTTTCGGCGGCGAACCCCTGATGGATCAGCAGGGTGGCGTCGCCCCCGTCGTCCACGATCAGGTGCGGGCCCGCTCCCCCCTCGAACCGCAGGGCCTGCGAGGTACACCACCAGTACTCTTCGAGCGTTTCGCCCTTCCAGGCGAACACCGGAACGCCGGCCCGGGCCATCGCCGCGGCGGCATGATCCTGGGTCGAAAAGATGTTGCAGCTGCACCAGCGCACCTCGGCCCCCAGTTCCACGAGGGTTTCGATCAGCACGGCCGTCTGGATGGTCATGTGCAGCGACCCCATGATGCGGGCGCCCCGCAGGGGCTTTTGGTCGGCGTATTTGCGGCGCAGGGCCATCAGGCCAGGCATTTCGTGTTCGGCCATTTCGATCTCGTTGCGGCCCCATTGGGCCAGCGACAGGTCGGCTACTTTATAAGGAATAGTCTCCATGAGCGATGAGTTGTTTTGCTTGTGTGAGGTCGGCTTCCATGGCCGCGCGCAGCGACTCGACCGAGTCGAACCGCACCTCGGGCCGCAGGAACCGGAGCAGTTCGAGGGTGATGGTTTGGCGGTAGAGCGTTTCGTGGAAGTCGAGCAGGAAAGCCTCGATCTTCAGCCCGCCCCGCTCCTCGACGGTGGGGCGAACCCCCGCTGAAACCAGCGCCCAGTGGCGCGTGTCGCCCACCAGGGCGCGGGCCAGGTAAACCCCGTACGCAGACCGGAACGGGTGGCCGGGGGTGAGGTTGGCGGTGGGGAAACCCAGCGTTCGTCCCAGTCCTCGGCCCGGTTCGACACGGCCGGTGATGCGCTCGATAATTTCCATAGTCGGGAACAAAGGTAACGCTTTTTTGCCTACCTTAGCCGTCGAAACCCCACCACCAGGAAGCATGACACCCTCTCCCAAAAAAGGTTCCCGCAAGCTGTTTTTCAGCATGGGCGAAGTCTCGGAAATGTTCGATGTCAACCCATCGCTCATCCGCTTTTGGGAGAAGCGATTCCCCATCCTTAAACCCCGCAAGAACAACAAGGGAAACCGCCTGTTCACCCCCGAGGATATCGAGAACCTGAAGCTGATCTACCACCTGGTGCGCGAGAAGCGGATGACCCTCGAAGGGGCCGAAAAGTACATCAGGGACAACAAGGCCTCGATCCGCGACAATAAAAATTCGCTCAAACGCGAGGTGCAGGTGGTGGAACACCTGCAACGGATCCGGGCCACGCTGCTCGAAATCAAGGCCGAACTGGGCGACCAGACCAACGAGACCCAAATTGTGCTGACGGGCATCGACCAGCCCGATTTTCCCGATCCGTCCGAGGCGGCCGACCTGCGCGAGAGCGAACCGCCGCTCGCCGAAACGGCCGATCCGCAGCCGGATGTGCCTGTTGAGGGGTACGAAGTGTCGGTTTCCGAAGATTTTTCTTTCCCCGCCGCCGAATCGCCGGCCGAGACGCCGGCCCCCGCCCCGGTTTCCGAAAAACCCCGTTACATCGAACCCACCCTGTTTTAAAAGCGATGACCCTGTTGCGCGACGTCATGGAGGCTCTCGAAGCCTTTGCTCCCCTTGCCTGGCAGGAGGAGTGGGACAACTCGGGCCTGCAGGTGGGCGAATCCCACCAGCCCGTGCGCGCCGTCCTGCTCACGCTGGATGTAACCGAATCGTCGATCGATCAAGCCCTTGAGCAGGGCTGCGACCTGATTGTCAGCCACCATCCGCTGCTGTTCCGGGGAATCCGGCAGGTAACCGACGCCACGCCCGTCGAGCGGATCGTGGCCCGCGCCCTGCGCCGTGGGATCGCCATCTACTCGTGCCACACCAACATCGACAACGCCCCGGGCGGAGTGAACGTGCGGCTGGCCGAACGGCTGGGGATCCGTCCCGAGGGGCCGCTGGTTCCGTCGGCCCACCACCCGCAGGTGGGAGCCGGACGGATCGGCACCCTGGAAGAACCCCTGCCGCTCGAAGCGTTTCTGGAGCGCACGGCCCGCCTGCTCGGCGTCGGTTGCCTGCGCCACGCCGGAGGCGGAGGCCTTGTCCGGCGGGTGGCCCTTTGCGGCGGCAGCGGCAGCGAGTTCATCGACACGGCCTGCCGGCAGGCCGACCTCTACCTGACCGCCGACCTCAAATACCACGATTTTCAACGGGCCGCTCCGGATTTCGCCCTTGTCGACGCCGGACACTACGAGACGGAGCAGCAGGTGCTCGAGATTTTTTCAGAGCAAATCTCGAAAAAAATCCCTACCTTTGCCGTCCGCCGGGGCGACTCCCCCTCGAATCCGGTCAATTACTTCACCCTCGGCAAGTAACGCACACCTTATCCCATGGCAACAAAAACCACCAAGAACGTCGAAGAACTCTCCACCGAACAGCGAATCGCCATCCTGTATGAATTGCAGCAGATCGACTCGAAAATGGACAGCATCAACCGCCTCAAGGGGGAACTTCCGTTCGAAGTGCAGGACCTCGAAGACATCCTGAGCGGCCTCGAAACCCGTATGGCCGGCTACCTCGGCGAAGCTGAAGAACTCGCCAAAGAGGCCAAAGCCAAAAAAGAGGAGATCGAGAACGCCAAGGCCCACATCAAAAAATACGAAGAGCAGCAAGCCAACGTGCGCAACAACCGCGAGTTCGATTCGCTGTCGAAAGAGATCGAGTTCCAAAAGCTCGAAATCGAACTGTGCGAGAAGCAGATCAAAGAGTTCAACGCCGACGCCAAAATGAAAAAAGGGCTGGCCGACCAAACCAAAGAGCTGATCGACGACCGCAAAATCGCCCTGGAGGCCAAGCGCGAAGAGCTGGCCGGCATCGAGCAGGAGACCGCCAAAGAGCTGGCCGAACTCGAAAAGCAAGCCGGCGTACTCCGCTCCAAGGTCGAAGAACGCTACCTGAGCGCCTACGAACGCATCCGCAAGAATGTACGCAACGGGCTGGCCGTGGTAACCGTAAAACGCGACGCCTGCGGCGGCTGCTTCAACCGGATTCCCCCGCAACGCCAACTCGACATTATGCTGTCGAAAAAGGTGATTGTTTGCGAATATTGCGGTCGGATTCTGGTGGCGGATACCATCGAATAACGCACGATCAATCAATCGAATGAGGCCTCTGGAAACAGAGGCCTTTTTATTTTTTCAAAAAATCGGGAAAATACTAAAAATCGGGTTTGGCACGGTTCTTGTTTTTACAGACAGCCGTATTGAACAGGCAGCGGGTCGCAACCAGTGGTAAGGCCAATCACTGACCCCCTGCGGAATTAAAAGATCCGAACCCAATGAAAACGAATATAGAAAAAACCGGTCAAAAAGGCCCCCATTCGCCCCTCTCGGGAGGGGCTTCCATCGGGGAATTGATCGAGCAAAATCGTCAAAAGGTGTTTAACTACATCTTTTCGATGGTGAAAAATCGTCAGGTGGCCGACGATTTGGTGCAAGAAACCTTTATCAAAGTATTGAACAGTTTCCGCGCCGGAAGTTATGTGGAGAGCGGCAAGTTCATCTCATGGACCATGCGTATTGCACACAATCAGGTGATTGACTACTTCCGGAGCAATAAAAAAGTGGTTCACATAACCCCGGAAGACACCCCCTACGAACTCTTCCCCAACGACAAACAGTCCGACCCGAACATCGAAGACCGGATGATCAAGGAACAGATCGACGCCGAAATCCGCACCCTGATCGACCTCCTGCCCCAGGAGCAGCGCGAAGTGGTGGTGCTGCGGCACTACGAAGACCTCAGCTTCAAGGAGATTTCGGAACAAACCGGCGTGAGCATCAACACCGCCTTGGGACGGATGCGTTACGCGCTGATTAACCTGCGCAAAATGATCGAACAAAAGCAACTGAGTTTGGTGTAATATAAAAGTTGCTTTCGTGGAAGGCCTTGACTTGATAATGAGTCGAGGCCTTCTTTCTTTTTCGGCCCCTGCACCCTCATCCGGGAAGCGGACTTAGTACCGTACCTCGGTACCCTCGAGCCGCAGGGAGGTTCCCTCGAAAATGACCTCCAGCGCCCCCGAGGCCACCACCTCGGCCACAGGGCCCGCCGCAACGCCCCTGTGCGAGGCCACCCACAGCGTGTCGCACAGTTGCAGGGCCGTCGACAGGTCGTGCGACGAGAAAAGAATCGTCTTGCCCGTGTCGTGCGCCAGTTCGCGCAGCAGCAATGCTATTTGGAACCGGTTCGGGATGTCCAGAAAGGCGGTCGGTTCGTCGAGCAGCATCACCGGCGTGTCCTGGGTCAGGGCGCGGGCGATCATCACCCGGCCCCGTTCGCCGTCGCTCAGGGTGCGGAGTTCTTTGTTGCGGAACGGAAGCATCCCCACCCGATCCAGCGCCTGGTCGGCCAGGGCGCGTTCCTGCGCCGAGAGGGTTCCCAGCCAGCCCGTGTAGGGTGCGCGTCCCATTTCGACCACTTCGCTCACGCGCAGGTGGGCCACCGAATGGTTCTCGGTCGAAACGAACGATACCCGTTCGGCGCGTTCGGCGGGGGTGAGCGAACCGATGGGGCGGCTGCCCACAAGAACGGTTCCCGACAGGGGTTTCAGCACTCCGGCCATGGCCCGCAGCAGGGTGCTTTTGCCCACGCCGTTGCGGCCCAGCAGTCCGATGAGCTGCCCGCCGCCGGCGCTGATCGACAGGTCGTCGATCAGCAGCCGGTCGGCATAGCCCAGGGTGAGGTGTTCGGTGCGGATCATCGGGAGCGTTTGTTATTCCATACCACCAGCACCACCACCGGAATGCCGAACAGGGCCGTAACGGTGTTGATGGGCAGTACGAGGTCGAATCCGGGCAGTTGCGACACCAGGTCGCACAGCAGCATCAGGCAGCTTCCCGTCAGCAAAACGGCGGGCAGCAACACGCGGTGGTTGGCCGTGCGGAAGAGCATCCGGGCGATGTGCGGCACGGCGATTCCAACAAAGGCGATCGGGCCGCAAAAGGCCGTTGCGCTGCCGGCCAGCAGCGAGGTGGCCAAAAAGACGATGCCGCGCGTGCGGGTCAGCCGAACGCCCATCGTTTGGGCGTACTGTTCGCCCAGCAGCAGCAGGTTGAGCGGTTTGACGGCACTCAGCGCCAAACCGATGCCGGAGATCGTGCAAAGGCCCAGCACCCACAGTTGTCCGTGCGACAAGCCGCCGAGGCTCCCCATCGACCAGACGACGAACCCCTTCAGGGCCGCTTCGTTACTGAAGTATTGCAGTACGTTGATGAAAGCTCCGGCGGCGCTTCCGAACATCATGCCGAGGATCAGCACGGCCATCATGTCGCGGATGCGGGCCGAAACGGCCATCACCACCAGCAGAATGGCTCCGGCGCCGATCCATGCGGCAAGGGCCACCCCCAGGTCGCGCGCCAGCCCCAATCCCAGGCCCGTTCCCCCCAGTAGAAAAAGAGCCACGCCCAGTCCCGCGCCCGAACTTACGCCCAGCACGTAGGGGCCCGCGAGCGGGTTGCGAAAGATGGTTTGCATCAGCAGGCCCGCCAGCGACAAACCGCCCCCCGCCAACAGGGCCGCAAGGGCCTTGGGCAGGCGGAAGTCGAACAGCAACCGCTGGCCGAGGCTGCCGGGCGTGCCCAGCTCGCTCCACGGAACGGCCACGGAGCCCACCAGCAGGTCGGCGGCGAAAAGCACCGCCAGCAATACCGCTGCGGCGGTAAAAAGCAGGGTCGATCTATTCAAGGCGGCGGAAGTAATAAAGGGTGTGGCCGGGCATCCGGTCGGGATGGAAAATTCGAACCAGATCGGCCAGAATGCGTTCGGGGTGTACGTTGCCTGATTCCCAGAAGTCGCTGCCTCCCTCGGGGGTCGATCGGGCGTCGTTGTTGTAGACGGCCCCCCGGGCCACCGCCGGTACGTGGGCGAAGCGGGGGTAGTCGATTTGGAGTTGCCGCAGCGTGCCGACGCCCTGTCCGGGGTTCAGCCACACGTCGGCCCGGCTCAGGTAAAGCAGGGCCTGTTCGCTGCTGACGGGGCGGCTTACGTCGTTGTCGACTCCGGCGGCCAGGTAGCTTCCGCCCGCGTCCCGAATCAGGCGCACCAAGTAGCTGCGGTCGCCCGGCAGGTACCACACGTCGCGGTAGGGGGCGTTCAGCATCACGCGGGGGCGGTGGAGCGTGTCGTCCGAGGCCGCTTTGCGGGCCGTTTCGAGGTAGGCCCGTTCAATCTGTTCGAACTGGCGGACACTCTCGTCCAGCACGCCGGTCAGGGCGCCAAAGGCGACGATCCACTCGGCCCTGCCCAGGGGGTTGTTTTCCAGGTAATCGGCAACGCAAAGGGTGCGTACGCCCAGTTGCCGGAGCTTGTCGCTGGCGGCCGAGTTCTCGCCGGCCACTTCGTAGGTGAGCGCCCAGTCGGCCCCGAGGCCCACGATGAGTTCGTAGTTGAGCTGCTGTTCGTAACCCACCTCGGCCACCGAGGGGTTGTTCCGAATAGCGGGGTTGCTGATGAAGCGGCGGCCCGACACGCCCGCCACCGCGTCTGTCTTGCCCAGCGCATCCAAAAAGGCCACGTGCGACGAGGACATGCACACCAGCCGCGTGGCGGCCTCCGGCAGCGGGTAGTCGCGGACCACGCTATCGGCGCCCTGCCAGGGGTTGCGTACGCGGAGCAGCGCTCCTCCGTCGGCGGTCTTCCGCAGTTCGAAATGGGTGGCGTAACGGGGCTGGTAAAGTACGGCCAGCGTGTCGGCCTGCGCCTGCTTCGGGGCCGTGCCGCATCCGCTCCAGAGCAGAGGCGAAAACGCTAAAAACAGGTATGATAGCCGAAAAAAACGCATCGGAAAGAAAAAAGGCGGAAAACCAACCCGGGACAAATGTAGAAGTTTGGAATGGATTTTGCCCCTGCTATCTTTGTAAAAAATCAACAAACCTTTAACACCTAAAAAACCCTGTCGCTTTATGAAATTTGAACTCCCCCCCCTACCTTACGCGATGAACGCCCTGGAACCGGTAATCAGCGCCCGCACCCTTGAATTCCACTGGGGCAAGCACCACGCCGCCTACATCAACAACCTGAACAACCTGGTTGCCGACACCCCGATGGCCAACGATACGCTCGAAGAGCTGGTCGTGAAGGCCGAGGGTCCCATCTTCAACAATGCCGCGCAGGCTTGGAACCACACGTTCTTCTTCTACACTTTTTCGGCCACGCCGCAGGCGGCCCCCACGGGAAAACTGCTCGAGGCGATCGACCGCGATTTCGGGTCGTTCGAAAAAATGAAGGAAGAGTTCGCCAAAGCGGGTGTTTCGCTCTTCGGTTCGGGTTGGGCCTGGCTCTCTGCCAAGGGCGGGAAACTCGAAATATCGCAAGGCCCCAACGCGATGAATCCGCTGAAAGCGGGCGCTACGCCCCTGCTGACGGCCGACGTGTGGGAGCATGCCTACTACCTGGATTATCAAAACCGCCGTCCCGACTTCCTGGGCGGCCTGTGGAACATCATCGACTGGAAGGTGGTGGAGAAACGCTACGAGGATACACTCTAAGGGGATTTCGCTACCTTTGCCCTCGTGGCAAAGCTCTATCTGATTCCTACTCCCCTGGGCAGCGAGGCCCCGCTCAGCCGGGCGCTGCCTGCCGAAAACAGGGAAATTATCGAAACGCTGGACTGTTTTGTGGTGGAGAACACCCGAACGGCCCGGCGCTTTTTGTCGCGCCTTCCGATCGGTCGTCCGATCGACGGACTGCACTTTGCCGAACTTAACGAGCATACGCCCGAGGCGGAAATCCCCTCCCTGTTGGCTCCGGCTCTGGAGGGACGCAACATCGGATTGCTTTCGGAGGCGGGCCTCCCCTGCGTGGCCGACCCGGGAGCGCGTTTGGTCGAGGCGGCGCATGCGGCGGGCGTCGAGGTGGTGCCGCTGGTGGGCCCCTCGTCGTTGTTGCTGGCCCTGATGGCTTCGGGGGCCAACGGACAGTCGTTCGCTTTCCGGGGCTACCTGCCGGTGAAAGATCCGGCCCGCAGGCAGGCCATCGTGCAGGCCGAACGCAGGGCGCAGGGGGGCGAGTCGCAGCTCTTCATCGAGGCTCCCTACCGTAACGGACAGCTTTTGCAGAGTTTCCTGTCGGTGTGCGCTCCCGCCACGCGCCTGACCGTGGCGGTCGATTTGCTGGAACCTTCGCAGCAGATCATCACCCGGACGGTGGCGGCATGGAAAAAAGAGCGCGAGGCGCTCGATCTACACAAGCGCCCCGCGATTTTCATTCTTTTTTAAACCAGACCCTTTCCTACGGGAACAGGGGCGGGAGTTCCGGGAAAGGTACCTCGTCGCCGTTCTCGTCCTTCTCCACCACCCAAATCCGAGTAAGGGTGGGCTGGTAGGGAGCGATCTCCGGGTAGTTGTCGAGTTTGCCGTCTACCCCGTGGGTCCAGACGGAGGCGGATGCCACGTCGGCAATTTCGCCGCGGCGCATGTGTACCAGCACGTAGGCGAACATCTTGTTGTTGGGAAACTGGTCTATTTGCCAGGGGGCGACCTCTTTCTCCTCGTACGCCGAAGATTGGTCGACCTGGTTTCGCTTGATGGCGATCGTGTCTACGTTGGTTTCGAGCAGAAACCCGTCCATGAAGTATTGGGCGTAGTAGATCGTAACCAACGTGTCTTCCCGGATGGCGGGCTTATCGGGGTGTGCGACCTGTTTTTGGAGGAACAGTCCCACGCGGAGGAAGTCCTCCGGACTTTTGATTTCCTGATCGGGGGTTTGTCCCCAGTGGTGCAGCGCGTAGCGGCGAACCGAGTCGCGCTCCCAGATGCCGGCGTCGGTTACCACCTCTTTCAGGCGGATGTCCATGCAAATGGGTTTCCCGTTGTAAGTTACGCCGGAAATCTCGCCGTAGTAGCCTGAGTTGATTCCCATGCCGCCAAAATAGGACAGATCCGAGGGGATGTAAATCCGAACCGAGTCGCCCGGGTGCAGCAGGGGAAGCGCCTGGTGAAGCCCTTTGCAGAGTTTTACGTTTCGCTCGTTGAACGCGGTGAAGTCGGAAGAATACCGGGTGCTGTAAATGAAGCGGCCCACACGTTTCGAGATGGACTCGCTGCGGGTGGCGAAAACGGTGCCGTCCAGCGTGCGTCCGGTGTAGTTGAACGAGATCCAACTTTGGTTAAGTACGGGAGAGGCGGAACCGCGGCCGTGTTCGATGTATTCCATGTAAATGTCTCCGTACGCCTGGGCGTTGGGAGCATTTTTGGTGATCCATGCGTCGAAACTTTTACGGCTGATTTCCAGCCCGCGGTCGGGAGCCTCTTCGGCGCACGAAACAAGCGCGACGGCGACAACGACCAACAGGGCGGCTGAACTGAGAATACGTTTCATACAAGGGGTAAACGAGGTTTTGGCTCCGTTTATTTTACGGCAAAGGTAACTCTTTTTTAGTGTTTGCGACGGGTATGCTCCGGTTTTCCATAGCCTTTGCTGGGCCGGCCCTGCTCGTTGCGGTAGGATTTCCGGTAGGAACCGCGGTCGGTGATCAGGCCGCCTTCGCCCCGTTCGCTCTGTTTCTCTTCCTCTTTGGCCAGGGTAACCAGCGGGCGGTCGCCTTTGCTCAAACGGTCGATTTTGTTCAATTTACGCATGGCCTGTTCGGCGTCGTGGAAAGGGATGGTGGCGAACGAAAAATCGTCCATGCACCGCACGTCGTCGATCTTTTGGTCGGGGATTCCGCACTCTTTTTTGAGCAGTTCGACGATCATTTTGGGGCGGTAGCCGTCGGCTTTTCCCAGGGCGATGAACAGGCGGGCCGTGCCGCGGCGGTCTACGTCGATGCGGCGGATTTCGGGGTAGTTGCTCTCTTCCAGCTCGTTCTTGAAGGCCAGCCGAAGCAACGAGGCGAGGGCCACGTCGGGATCGACCGACCCCAGCAGTTCGTGGGCCATCTCCATGTAGTCCGAGTAGTTCTCCTCTTCGATGATCGCCCCCAGTTCCTCCTTGATCTTCTCCTTTTTCACGGCCACGATGTCGTGCGCCGTCGGCAGGGTCTCCTTGCGGATGGCCACCTTTACCTGGCGTTGCATGGCCGAAAACTGGCGGTATTCCGAACTGGAGATGAAGGTAATGGCGGTTCCCTCGTTGCCGGCCCTTCCGGTGCGCCCGATCCGGTGTACGTAGGCCTCGGGGTCCTGCGGCAGCGAGTAGTTGATCACGTGCGAAAGGTTCGACACGTCGATGCCCCGCGCGGCCACGTCGGTGGCCACCAGGATGTTGGTGTGGCGGCGTTTGAACTTGCGCAGCGTTTTTTCGCGCTGGGCCTGCGACACGTCGCCGTGAAGCCCTTCGGCGGCGTAGCCCCGTTCGAGCAGGGCGTTTACCAACTGGTCGACGGCTACTTTGGTGCGGCAGAAAACAATGCCGTAAAAGTCGTTCTCCACGTCGATGATGCGGGTCAGGGCGTCGAACTTGTCGCTTTCGCGCACTTCGAAGTAGATTTGGTCGGTCAGGTCGGTGGTGATCTGTTTGGCCTCGACTTTGAGCAGCTCCACGTCGCGCATGTATTTTTGCGACAGGTGGACGATCCGCTCGGGCATGGTGGCCGAAAACAGGAAAATGCGGCGTTGTTCGTTGGCGTAGCTGAGGATTTCGTCCACGTCGTCGATGAAGCCCATGTTGAGCATCTCGTCGGCCTCGTCCAGCACGATCCAGTGTACCTGCGACAGGTCGAGGGTACCCCGGCGCAGGTGGTCGAGGATACGTCCGGGGGTTCCCACCACGATGTCGACTCCGGTTTTCAGCCGGCGCAACTGTTCGTTCATGGCGGCCCCGCCGTAGATGGGGGTTACGCGCAGATTTTCCTTGCGGAACGATTGAATTTCGTCGTTTACCTGGATGGCCAGTTCGCGGGTGGGGGTGAGGATCAGGGCCTGTACGGCCTTTTGTTGGGGAACCAGCTGTTCGATGATCGGCAGGCCGAACGCGGCCGTCTTTCCGGTACCGGTTTGGGCTTGGGCGATGATGTCGTTTTGGTCGTGCAGCGCAACGGGAATGGTCATCCGTTGAATGGGTGAAGGGGTCTCAAACCCCTTGACGTGGAGCGCTTCGAGGGTCTCGTCCGAGAGGCCCAGCTCCTTGAATTCTTCTAATATCATCCCGCAAAGGTAGGCTATTTTAAGGCCATTGGTTCCCGAACCCGAAAATATGCTACCTTTGCGGCGAGCCAGGGTCCCCCGCTTCAGGCAGGGGGCTAAGAGGGAATGCCGTGCAATCCGGCAACAGTTCCCGCTGCTGTGAACCCCGCGACGGGTTGTTTTCATCGACCAAACGCCACTGTCCCCCCTGCGGGATGGGAAGGCCGAAAACAAACCCGGGGTGAGTCAGAAGACCTGCCGTGGCCCCTAAACCAGCCCTTTTGCAACCTACGGTGAAATAGGTTCCGCCCCTCGCGTGAAAGGCCCGCCTCCTTTCTTCGTCCGCAAGTTGCAATCGAGCGCAAAACGCCTTCGGATGAAAAGACGCTACCCCCTGCTTCGTACAGCTTTTTTAGCGGGTTCGGCCCTGTTGCTTGCCGCGTGCAACAAACAACAGCCGGCCCGGAACTCCAAATGGATCGCACGGGTCGACGTCTACGCCCCCGCTCCCGGCCAGTTCATGAACGAGTCGCTGGGCGACCGGCAGGCCGCCCTGTCGATCGTCGGCGGACGTAGCGGATGCGCCTCGCTGGGCGGTTTCGGCGGATACATCGTTTTCTCGTTCGACCACCAGGTGGAGAACCGCCCGGGGATCGACTTTGTAATCCATGGCAACGCCTTTCCCACCAGTTCCGAGCCGGGCGTCGTTTCGGTGTCGCCCGACGGCACGGCGTGGTACGAGCTGAAGGGATCGGCTCACGGTACGGCCGAACAACACTCCGCCTCGTCCATCACCTATTCGCGCCCCGCCAGTACGGTCGACGCACAACCCATTCCTTGGACGCACAGCCGCCTGGGAGCGGGCGAACTGGTGGTCAACCCCAGCCACACGCAATGCTACTATCCCTTGTGGTTTTCCGAAAATTCGCTCTCTTTTTCCGGAACCGAACTCGAACCACGCACCGCCGTGGTGAACCACCAGCACGAGCTTTACCCCTACGAATCGGGGTATGCCGATAATTTTTCAGCCGACTACAACGAGCTGGTGAACGACGACCCCGACACGCGGGGAAGCAATAAATTCGACCTCTCGAACGCTGTCGACGCTTCGGGCCGTCCGGTCGAATTGGCCCGCATCCGCCTGGTGCGGGTGCATACGGCCGTTCTCCATGCCGCCGGACCCATCGGCGAGGTTTCGACCGAAGTGTGCGGCGCCATTTCGCTTACGGCGTCCCGCTGATTTTCACCGAACCGAACAAAACCACATAACACCTAACCAAGCCGAATCGAACCGATGGGCCGCCGCCTTTTTCTCCTTTTTCTGCTGTTTCCGGGATGCATGAGCGTTTCGGGGCAGGATCGCGTGATCCAAGCTCCCGAAGTGCGGGTTTCGGCCCCCCGTCCCGAACAGACGGCCCTGACCCGTTCGGCGGTCGATTCGCTGGTGCTGGCGCAGGGTAGGGAGGGGTCGCTGGCCGACTTGCTGGGCCGCTATTCGCCCCTGTTCGTGAAGAGCGCCGGCGGGGGGGCGGTGGCCACCGTCTCGTTCCGGGGAACGGCCGCCTCGCATACGCAGGTGCGCTGGAACGGCCTGCCGATCGACGACCCCATGTCGGGGCAGGTCGACTTTTCGCTGATCCCCGCCGCATTCGTCGACCGCGCCGAACTGTTGCACGGAGGAAGCTCGCTCGCCGCGGGCCCGGGAGCGCTGGGCGGTACGGTGCTGCTGGGGTCGTCGCCCCGTTGGAGCGACCGCCTGTACGGGTCGCTGTCGCAGGGCGCGGGGAGTTTCGGCACGTATCAAACGCTGCTTTCGGCGGGCGGAGGAGGCCAGCGCGTGCAGGTGCGCGGACGCTACCTGTGGGAACAGGCGCAAAACGATTTTTCGTACCTCAACACCGCCATTCCTCCGTTCGAACGCACCGCCCAGCAACACGCCGACTATCGCAAGCAGGGGGCCGTGGTCGACCTCTTCGTCCGCCCCGCCCAGCGGCAACAACTGACCCTGAACGCCTGGTGGCAGACGGCTGCCCGCAACCTGCCCGCCGTCATGTCGTACGAAGGGGCCGGGCGCAACGAACAGACCCGCGACGACGCCCTGCGCATGGCCGCCCGCTGGAACCGCTACGGCGAAAAACTACACGCCGAAGCCGGAGCGGGATATGCCGCCACGCGGCTCGACTACCTGCTGGAGAATAAAACCGGCGCGGGCTGGATGACCAACCACGATTCGGACAACCGCGCCGACCGCCTGCAACTCCACGCGCGGGGCGACTGGCGGGCTGCCGAACGCACCCTGTTGCGCGGGCGGATCGACTACGAGCATCAGGGGGTGCGCTCGTCGGACCGGGTCGACCCGCAGGCGGGCTACGACGCCCGCCGGGACGGGGCCACCCTCACCCTGTCGGCCCACCAGTCGCTGGGCCGCCGTTGGAACCTTTACGCGCTCGCGGCCCAACAGCTTGTCGACGGCGCTTTTACCCCGCTGATGCCCTCCGTGGGAGCCGAATACGCCGCATCGAAAACCGTTACCCTGCGCGCCAACGCCGCACGCAACTACCACCAGCCCTCGCTGAACGATCTGTACTGGATGCCGGGCGGCAATCCCGACCTCGACCCCGAGCAGGGGTATACCGCGGACCTGGGCGCTACGTTCCGGCAGGCGGGCGACCGGGCGGGAATCGAAGCCACGGCCACCGGCTACCTGTCGTGGATCGACGACTGGATCGTGTGGCAACCCGGCGAATACCACTACTGGACGGCCGAAAATCTCAAACGGGTCTTCGCCCGGGGGGTGGAGGCCGCCATGCGTACCCATTGGGCGTGCAGTCCGGCCTGGAAACTGCGCCTGGAGGCCAACTACGCCTACACCCGCACCACGTCGCAGCAGGCCGCCTCTCCCTACGACGCTTCGGTGGGGCGGCAATTGATCTACGTACCCGTCCACAAGGCCGCGGCGCTGGTGGATTGCAGCTACCGCAGCCGGGCGTGGATCACCCTGCAATGGAACTACGTGGGCGAACGCTTCACCAATTCGGCCAACGACCCCGTTCCGTTCGCCCTGCCCGCCTATTCGCTCGTCGACCTGTCGGTGGGAGGGAACTGGGGCCCCGCCGAGCTGCAACTGACCGTGCGGAACCTGTTCGACCTCGACTACCAGGCGATCCTGTGGCGGGCCATGCCGGGACGCAATTTTTACGCCCAACTCCGATTTAGTTTCTAACCGATGAACCGACTCCTTTTTCCGATCCTCGCCGCGCTGCTTTTCACCGCCTGTTCTTCGTCCGATCCCCAGCCGGCGCCGCCTCCCGCGCCCAATGCCGAACACGGCGTGTTCATCTGCAACGAGGGGAACTTTACCTACGACAACGCCTCGCTCTCGTTCTACGACCCGCAGCGGGATGCGGTAACGCCGCGCATCGCCCTGTCGTACAACGGGCAGCCCTTCCCCCTGGGCGACGTCTGCCACTCAATGGCCATCCGGAACGGACGGGGGTTCGTGGTGGTGAACAACTCCTCCAAAATTTACGTGATCGACGCCGCGACCAACGCCTACATCGGAAAGATTACGGGCCTTACTTCGCCCCGCTACGTGGAATTTTTGTCCGACACCAAAGCCTACGTTTCCGACCTGTACGACTCGCGGATCGCCATCGTCAATCCGCAGACGCTGGCCACTACGGGCTATGTCGAAGTGGGCGGTTCGACCGAACGGATGGTGCAGGCGGGCGGGTTTGTGTACGCCGTCAGCTGGTCGTACCAAAACAAGCTGTACAAGATCGACCCCGCCACCGACCGTGTGGTGGCCTCGGTCGAGGTGGGCCGCCAGCCCAACACGCTGGTGGTGGACCGGAACCAAAAGCTGTGGGTACTGGCCGACGGCGGACTGGTGGGAACTGCCCTGCGCGAGCAGCCCTCGCTGTTGCGGATCGATCCGGCGGACCTGAGCGTCGAGGCGCGTTTCACCTTTTCGGAATCCGCGGCGACCCCCACCTTCCTGTCGATCGACGCGGCGGGCGGGCGGCTCTACTTCCTGCAGAGCGGCACGCAGGCCGACGGCGTCTACTCGATGGACATTACCGCCGCAGCGCTTCCCGCAGCGCCTTTTATTGCCGAGGGCGGGCGGCTCTTCCGCGCCCTGGGGGTCGATCCCCGGCAGGGCGATCTGTACGTGAGCGATGCGATCGACTACATCCAAAAGGGGATCATTTTCCGCTATTCGGCCGCAGGAACCCCCTTGTCGAATTTCAAAACCGACATTATTCCGGGCTATTTCTGCTTTAAGTAGGGAGTTTTACTTATCCGTAATCATATCCCTGAGCGCACAGTCTGCCGCCGGCGGAGGGCGCAAATGAGCCACAGGCGAGTGATGCAGCCCGCCGCGTGGGGGCGGCGGCGGACTGCCGGCATCGCCAAGGGCGATGCCGGTAAATACATGGCACGCCCAAAATGAACAACCCTCAGGGGATTTTTGCGGATAAGCGTAATTTTTCTCCCTGTCGGGCGACGGGGCGGATTCCGGGCCGGAGGGCCGGTAAAAGGGATCAGTCGCGCAGCAACACCTCCAGCCCAAGCGCGGGATTGGCGGTACGGACTGCGCCGCGATGCGGGATGCGGGGTGCGGCCACTCCTCCCGTAAAGGGGATCGCGGGGTAAAGTTCGTCGACCATGACGGGTGCGGTGAAAATGCGCGCCTCGTCCCAACAGTCGGCCTCGATGAACGACCGGAGCAGGCTGGCCCCTCCCTCGACCATCACCGACTGGACACAGCGTTCGTACAGGGATTCCAGCAAGTCGTCGACGCGCGATCCGAGGGGGATGCCCGCCACTTCGACGTTGCGGCCGCCCAGTTTCGACATCGCTTCGAGCTGCATCCCCTCCGCAACAAGCACCAGCGTGGGAGCCTCGCCGTTGAACAGTTTCAGGTTGGCCGAAAGCGACAGGTTCGGGTCGACCGCCACCCGCAGCGGGTTGCGCCCCGGCCATGCGCGGGCCGTGAGCGAGGGGTTGTCCATTTGCGCCGTGCCGCGCCCCACCAGAATGGAGTCCTCTTCGGTGCGCCAGCGGTGTACCAGCGTGCGGCAGGCCTCGCCCGTCATCCAGGCGGCGGGTACCGAGGCGGGGCGGAGGGCGTCCATGAACCCGTCGGCGGTCTGCGCCCACTTCAACACCACGTAGGGCCGTTTTTTTTGGTGAAAGGTGAAGAATCGTCGGTTCAGTCGCCGCGCTTCGTCTTCGAGCATCCCCACTTCGACCTCGACCCCGGCGGCGCGGAGTTGGGCGATGCCGCTACCGGCCACCTTCTCGAACGGGTCGACGGTGGCTACGATCACTCGGGGAATCTTCCGGTCGAGGATCAGTTCCGTACACGGGGGCGTTTTGCCGTGGTGGCTGCACGGTTCCAGGTTCACGTAGAGGGTCGATTCGGGCAACAGCGCGCCCAGCCCGGCCTGTTCGACGGCGCGAACGGCCTCGACCTCGGCGTGCGGGCCGCCGTGCTGCCGGTGCCAGCCCTGCCCGATGATCCGGTCGCCGTGGACGACCACGGCGCCGACCAGCGGATTGGGCGACACCCGACCCAGCCCCAACAGGGCCAGTTCCAAGCATCTTTTCATGTAGATCGGCTCGCTCATCCCTGCAAAAATAGTTATCTTTGCCTTACGGTGAATCTGCGAACCAAATATCGCCCGGCTTTCGAGTCTCTTTGCGCGCTGTACGGCGAGCGGGAGGCGGTGGCGATGCTCGCACGCCTGCTGGAGGAAAAGTACGGCCTGGACCGCTTCAGCGAACAAACCGCCGACCTGTCGGACGACGTCGCGCGGCTCGCCCGCTGGGAACCCCTGCAATACGTGGTGGGCCGGGCGCCGTTTTACGGCCGGGAGTTCGCCGTGTCGCCCGTCGTGTTGATCCCCCGTCCCGAAACCGAAGAGCTGGTCGACCGCATCCTCAAACATGCATCCCGCCCCGCTACCATCCTGGACGTGGGTACTGGAAGCGGCGCGATCGCCATTACCCTGGCCCTGGAGTTGCCTCAGGCGCGGGTGTCGGCGTGGGACATCTCGCCCGAAGCGTTGCAGGTGGCCCGTTCCAACGCGCAGCGGCTGGGCGCGACGGTCGATTTCCGCCAGCGCGACGCCCTGCTCGAACCCCCGCAAACGCCCATCGACCTGTTGGTGAGCAACCCTCCCTACGTGTGCCGGAGCGAACGGGCGGCCATGCGGCCCAACGTTACCGACTACGAACCCTCGTCGGCGCTCTATGTTCCCGACTCCGACCCGTTGCTTTTCTATCGTGCGCTGGCGGGCTATCCGGCTTCGGAGGCGTGGGTCGAAATCAACGAACGTTTCGGCGGCGAAGTGGCCGGACTATTTCGGCAGGCCGGTTTCGCGCACGTGGAACTGCTGGCCGACCTGCACGATAAACCCCGCTTTGTACACGCCCTGCGATGAGACCCGAACGCTCCAAGACCATCGATTTTTCGCTTCCGGCCAAGACACCGCAGCAGGCGCTCGAGGCGTTGCAGTTGTCCTGCGCCCGCGCCGAACGCTGCCTGAGCGACGCCCGCCGGTCGCTGTTCCGGTGGCGTATCCCCGCCTCGGAACACCCCCCTGTTTTGGAGGCGCTGGTGCGCGACCGCTTCATCGACGAACGCCGCTACGCCGCCGCCTACGTGCGCGAAAAGCGGCAACTCTCCGCCTGGGGGCCGGTGAAAATAGTCAACGGACTGAAAATAAAAGGCATCCCCGAGGCCGTTATCCGCGAGGCGATGGCCGAATTCGGTCCCAACCCCTCCGACACCGCCCCGCTCGCCCCCCTGCTGCGCCAACGCTACGAGCGCGAACTGCGCCGATCGGCCGACAGCTACGCCCTGCGCGGCAAACTGTTGCGCTGGGCCGTGGGGCGCGGCTATTCCTACGACACGGCCAAGGCCGCCCTCGAACAAATCTCCCAAAGCCTGCCCGACGATGATGTTTAGACCCCGAACCCTTTTGCCCGCCCTTTTGCTTTTTGCCGGAATCGCCCGAGCCGCCGCCCAGGGCGGAGCCGACTACTACCGCTCTCCCGTAGCGCACCCGATCACCCTGTCGGGCAACCCGAGCGAAATCCGAGCCGACCACTTCCACGCCGGGTACGACATCCGCCCCGTTTCGATCGGAGCTACGGGCGATCCGATCTACGCCGTCGCCGACGGGTACCTCTCCCGCATCGTGGTGAGTCCCACGGGGTATGGAAAAGCCCTTTACATCACCCACCCCAACGGCGAGGTGTCGGTGTACGGACACCTGCTTGGCTTTTCTTCCAACATCGGGGCCTGGGTACGCAAACAGCAGTACAACCGCAAAAGTTTTGCGGTCGACCTCTATCCCGACAAAGCCCTTTTTCCCGTGAAAAAAGGAGAACGAATCGCCTCGATGGGCAACAGCGGTTCGTCGGGCGGAGCGCACCTCCATTTCGAAATCCGCGACGCTCGGGCCGGACAGCCTCGCAACCTCACGGCCGAGGGAGTTTATACCATTCCCGACCACATTGCCCCAAGCGTTTTGAACGTGCTGCTGTTCGAGGTGGACACCCTGCAATGGGTTCCCGTGCATCGGCTGGTGCGCAGCGTTCCGGCGTCGAGCCTGGCCAGGGACAGCGTGCTGTACCTCTCCAAAAACGGCTACCTGGCTTACGAGGTGATCGACTACAAAGACGCCACGAAAAACACCCTGGGGGTCTACTCCCTGACCCAAAAGATCGATGGTCAGGTGGGCTTCTCGTTCGCCATCGACCGCGTCGACTTCGCCACCACCCGCTACGTCAATACCTTTGTCAGTTACGCGCAGAACCGCACCAGCCGGAACCATGTGCTGCGGGCCTACGTATCGCCCAACAACCCGCTGCAGGTTTACCGCAACGTGGTGCGGCGGGGCGTGATCGACCCTCCGGAACCGGGGTGCAGCCGCCGGATCGAGACCACCGTATCCGACGATGCGGGGAACCGGACCACCCTCCGTTTCTGGATCGGCCGGGGAATGGATTCCGCCTGTCCCGAGCCGGTTGGCGAACCGGTGTTCTGGAACCGCGAATTTCGTAAAACGGTCGGAGGATGGAGCCTGACCATCCCCTCCGGAGCGCTCTACGAATCGACCCTGCTGCCCGTTGCCGCCAACGCCGACAGTACCGTTTTCTCGGTCGGATCGGGCGACGTGCCGCTCCAACTTCCCGTGCGGATAGTCAAAAAAGACCCCGCCATCCCCGTCGCCCTGCAATCCAAGGCGCTGATTGTTCGGCAGGCGGCGGGGAAAAGTTCGGCCGTGGGGGGAAACTGGGACAACCTGCAACAGAGCCTGTCTGCATCGACCCGTACGTTGGGCGATTTCGCCATCGGGTTCGATACGCTGGCCCCCGTTATCACTCCGTTGGCGAAACCCGGGACGACCCTGCGAGGTGAACTCGGCTTCACCGTGACGGACGACCTGTCGGGCATCGCCTCCTACACACTGACCGTCGACGGCGCCTGGGCGCTGCTGGAATACGACCCCAAAAGCAACCGCATGAGCCATGCGCCCGTCGCCGCCGGAGGCCCCGCGAGCCGCCGGGTGGTGCTTACGGTAACCGATGCCAAAGCGAATAAACAAACCTTTCAAGGAACTTACGTATGGTAACTTTTGAACTTCCGCAACTCGAAATTTGTGCCAACTCGACCGAGAGCTGCATCGCCGCCCAGGCGGGCGGTGCGGTGCGGGTCGAACTCTGCGCCGGAATCCCCGAGGGGGGAACTACCCCCAGCTACGGCGAAATGGTGATGGCCCGCCGGGCGATCGACATCCAGTTGAACGTCATCATCCGCCCCCGTGCGGGCGATTTCCTCTACTGCGACAACGAACTGCACGCCATGCTGCTCGACATTACCGCCGCCCGCGCCGCCGGAGCCGACGGCGTGGTCTTCGGCTGCCTGAACGCCGACGGGAGCGTCGACCTGGAACGCAACGCGCGGCTGATGGCCGAGGCCGAGGGGCTTTCGACCACTTTCCACCGTGCTTTCGACGTGTGCGCCGATCCGTTCGAAGCGCTGGAGCAGATCATCAAACTGGGCTTCGACCGCATCCTCACCTCGGGGCAGGAGGCCACCGCCTTCGAGGGGCGGTTCCTGATCAAACAACTGGTGGAACAGGCCGCCGGACGCATCATCATCATGCCTGGATGCGGGGTGAACGAGACGAACATCGCCCAACTGGCCGCCGAAACGGGCGCCCGGGAGTTCCACATGTCGGCCCGCCACCGCCTGCCCAGCGGCATGGAATACCGTAACGAACGGGTGTCGATGGGCGGCACGGTGACCATCGACGAGTTTCAACGCGACGTTACCTCACCCGAACGGGTTGCGCAAAGCATAGCGGCGCTGAAACAATGAGTCGATCGTACGACCTGATCGTGGTGGGCGGCGGCGTAGCCGGCCTCGTGGCTGCCGGCGTGGCGGCCTCGCGGGGCGAACGTGTGCTGTTGCTCGAAAAGATGGAAAAACCGGCCCGCAAGCTCCGCATCACCGGCAAGGGGCGGTGCAACCTGACCAACCTGCGACCCCGCGAAGAGTTCTTCGAGAAGATCCGGCAGGGAGCCGATTTTTTCCGTCCCGCTTTCGAAGCCTTCGACAACCGGGCGACCGTACAATTTTTCGAATCGATCGGTTTGCCGCTTGTGTGCGAGCGCGGCGAACGCCTGTTTCCGGCCAGCGGCCGGGCGTGGGACGTGGCCGACGCGCTGGTGCGCTGGTGCCGCGAACAGGGGGTCGAGCTGCTTTGCCAAACCCCCGTCGGCACACTCAACATCGAGCAGGGAGCGGTGGCGGGGGTGGCGACTGCGCGGGGCGACTACGCGGCCCGTCGGGTGATCCTCTGCACGGGCGGGGTGAGCTATCCGGCCACGGGCAGTACGGGCGACGGCCACCAGTTTGCCCACGATGCAGGCCACCGGATCGTGCCGCTGCGTCCCGCGCTGGTTCCGGTCGAGGTGGCGCTTTCGCCCCGCACGGCGGTCGCCCTGCGGAACGTGCGCCTTTCGTTGCGGATTGACGGGGCGGTGGCCGACGAGCGCTTTGGCGAGATGGAACTGCACGACGGCGTGGCCGAGGGGGCCATCGTGCTGCAGGTGAGCCGTACGGCGGTCGACGCTTTTCTGGACGGAAAACGGGTGGAACTTGCGATCGATCTGAAACCGGCCCTGACCGCCGACAAACTGGCGGCGCGCCTGGCCCGCGAACGGCAGGTGTTGGCGGGAGGCACGCTGCGCCAACTGTTGGGGAAACTGCTTCCGGCGGGACTTCACGCCGAGGTGGCCGAACGGCTGGGCTGTTCCCTCTCCAAATCGGCCGGTCTGGTGCGGGACGAGGCCCTGATCGGGCTGTTGAAGGAGTTCCGGATGGAGATGACCGACTACCGCCCCTTTACCGAGGCGATCGTTACGGCCGGAGGGGTCGACCTCTCGCAGGTGAATCCGCAAACGCTGGAATCACGCCTGGTCGGGGGACTCTACTTTGCGGGCGAACTGCTCGACCTGGACGCTGACACGGGGGGATACAACCTCCAGATCGCGCTTTCGACCGGATACCTGGCGGGGAGGGGGAAATGACCGGATACCAACTGAAAACGCGCTGGATCCATTTTTGGACGGCCCGCCACTGGCGGGGCCACGGCATCCATTCGCCCTTTTTGTACGGTTTTGTGCGCGGGGTGGTGTTGCGTGTGCCGCGAAAGGAATGGACGCGCGTGATTTTCGAACGTTACGGCACCCAACAGGTGCGCCTGCTTCCGGAACCCTTTACGGACCGGCGCGAACACGAAATGTTCGAGGCTTGGGTTGCGGCCCACCCCTCGGCGGTGGTCGAACTTCCGGGGCTGATCGTGGTCTTTCTCGACCCCGCGCTGCAACCGCAGCGTTTCCGGGTGCGGGGCTAAGCCCGTTGCGATTTCAGGGTCAGGTTGCAGAGCTTGTAAAGCATCCGTGCGCCGACGTTGGCGTTCCACTCCGCATCGCCGGGCTGGGGCGATACCTCGGTCAGGTCGAAACCGATGATCCTCCGTCCCGATTCCACCACCTGGGCCAGCAAATAGACCGCCTGATGGAACGAGAGTCCGCCGGGGACGGGCGTGCCGGTACCCGGGCAAAGGGCCGGAGCCAGGCCGTCGATGTCGAAACTGACGTAGACCGCCGCGGGCAGGTGCGCGATGATCTCGCGGCATTGCTCCTCCCACGAGGCGCCCTCAAAGGCCCGTCTCGCCAGCCGGTAGTCGTCGAAAGGTACGATGCGGGGGTCTTCGGCGCTCCGCCGGGCCTCGGTGGCCGAAAAGTCGCGGATGCCCACTTGGACCAGCCGCGTGATCCCCGGAATTTGCAGGGCGTTGTGCATGATCGAGGCGTGCGAATAGTCGAACCCCTCGTAGGCCACCCGCAGGTCGGCGTGGGCGTCGACGTGCAGGATGCCGAACTCTTCGCGGTGGTGCGCCGCCACGGCCTGCATCAACCCGAGCGGGGTGCTGTGGTCGCCGCCTACCAATCCCACTGTTTTTCCGGCGGCCAGCAGCGCCGCGGCCTGATGCCTGAGCAGGCCGTTCAGGTGCCGTCCCGCGTCGTTCACGGCGGCCAGGTGGCCGGCTATTTTTTTATCGGCCGTCGAACCTCCTTTTTCCAGGTGGTCGATCACGCGGCAGGCCCGTTTGCGCAGTTTTTTCGAGGCGGGGGCGATCCACGGGTCGGCGGGCAGGGTGGCGATTCCGGCTTTCCACCCTTCGGGATGGTGGTAGTCGGCCACTTCGACCTGGGTCGAGGCGGCGAGGATCGCTTCGGGGGCCCCGGCGGCTCCCGCGCCGTACGAAACGGTTACGTCCCACGGGGCCGAAAGCAGCACCAAAGCGGCCTGATCGACCGGTACCGGGAACCCGAAGTAGTTGCCGTTAGCAATGCCTACGTCGTCGGGGTTGAAAGCGGGATCAAAAGACATATCCGGTGTATTGACTGAAGCAGATAAAGGGCGGATTTTCAAGCGTTTCCTGATTGTATATCAGCGGATTGCCGGAAAGCGAACGAACGGTAACTCCGGCTCCGAGGGCGATGGCCTCTCCGGCGGCGGTGTCCCACTCCATGGTGGGGGTGGTGCGCAGGTAACAGTCGACCGAACCGTCGGCCACCAGGCACATTTTGAGCGAACTGCCGTATTCGACGACGCGCGTTTTCCCGTTCTGTTCTTCGATTTTGGCCAGGTATTCGCGCACGTAGGGCGATTCGTGCGAACGGCTCATGGCCACCCGAACGGGCCGGTTGGGGCGGGTGTGCAGGGGGAGTTTGCGGGCCTGGGCGAAGAGTTCGGCGGTGGTCAGCGAGGCGTCGGCATCGACCTCCACGTCGGTCTTGCAGAAGGAACCCCGGTCGGGATCGCTGAAGTACAGGGTGCGCGAGGTGGGCAGGTAGATCACTCCCAGGTAGGGCCGGCTGTCGACGATCAGGGCGATGTTGACGGTGAATTCGCCGTTGCGCTTGATGAATTCCTCGGTGCCGTCCAGCGGATCGACCAGCCAGAACAGGTCCCACCCCCGCCGCTCGTCGTAGTACAGGTCGCGCCCTTCTTCGCTCAACAGGGGGATCCGCGTGGCACTCAGGTAGTTCTTAATCAGGGTGTGGGCGCGGCGGTCGGCCAGGGTGATGGGGGTGCTGTCGGCCTTGAGGCTCACCACAAAATCGTCGTAATGGGTGTAGATGTCCATGATGGCCGCTCCGGCCCTCAGGGCGGCATTGTAGGCTTGGGTAAGCAGGTAGTCGGTCTGTTCGCGGCTGATCATAGCGGAGGAGAGGTTCAGGGCCGGACGTTTCCCCCTATTTGGGAGCCCGCCGGTAGAGGTAAATGCCGATAAGGGCGTAGAGTATGTTGGGAATCCATACCGAGATGATCGGGGGAAGCATGCCTCCCTTGGCGAATTCTCCGGCGAATTTCATCAGCACGATGTACGAAAAGCAGAGCGCGATGCCCACGCCGATGTGCAGTCCGGTTCCGCCCCGCACCTTGCGCGAGGAGAGCGATACCCCGATCAGGGTCAGGATGAAGGTGGAGATGGGGTAGGCCACCCGCGAATAGCTTTCGACTTCGAACAGGGAGACCATGTCCGACCCCTTGGCCTTTTGCTGTTTGATGAATTTGCGGAGTTTCGACGAGTTCATCGTCTGGATCAGGTCCTGCACCTTGCCCAGTTCGGCGGCGGTGAGGTTGATGGCCGTGTCGAGCGGTTGGGTGCTTTTGTGCAGGATTTCGCGTTCGCCCTCGAAGGTGCGCAGCAGGTACTGGGGAGCGCTCCAGCGGCCCGTCAGGGAGTCGAACTGCGGGTTTTGCGCCTGCAGCGAACTGACGATGTTCCCTCCGTCGTAGGTCTCGACGGCCAGGTAAGTGCCCGATAGGGTTTGCGGGTTGAAATCGCGGATGTAGGCGAAGGTGTTGGGTTCGATCTGCCGGAAAATGTGCCGGTCGTAGTTGGCCGAATAGGCGGGTTGTCCGGCGTTCTTTTTGGCCATGAAGTCGGTGTCGAAGGCGATCCGCCGGGCGTTGGCTTCGGGGATCACGGCCATGCTCAACACCATGCTCAGCAGGGCGATGATGGCGGCCGACAGGAAATAGGGCCACATCATGCGGTTGAAGCTCACGCCGCTGGACAGGATGGCGATGATCTCGGTGTCGTAGGCCATCTTCGAGGTGAAAAAGATCACGGCGATGAAGGTGAACAACGCGCTGAACTGGTTGACGAAGTAGGGGACGAAGTTGAGGTAGTAGCCCGTCAGGATCTCCAGCGGAGGGACGTGGGCCTCCATGAAGTCGTCGATCTTTTCGGCGGCGTCGAAGATCACTACGATCACGATGATCAGAGCGATGGCGAAAATGTAGGTACCCAAAAATCGCCGCATGATGTAGCGGTCGATGAGTCCTACCCGAAATTTACGCAACTCCATAAGTACAAAGGTCGGATTTTTTTCGTTACAGTCGGTGTTCGAGCTTCGGGATCATGTGCGCTTTCCACTCGGTGAAGGTTCCCTCGACGATGTGCCGGCGCGCCTGGCCCACCAGCCACAGGTAAAAGCCGAGGTTGTGGAGCGATGCGATCTGCGGACCCAGCATTTCGCCCGCGACGAACAGGTGGCGCAGGTAAGCGCGCGTGTAGGTGTGGTCGACAAAGGCGCTTCCGGCGGGGTCGATGGGCGAAAGGTCGTCGGCCCACTTCTGGTTGCGGATGTTGATGATCCCCTCCGAGGTGAAGAGCATGCCGTTGCGGCCGTTGCGGGTGGGCATCACGCAGTCGAACAGGTCGACCCCGCGGGCGATGGCCTCCAGCAGGTTGACGGGGGTTCCCACACCCATCAGGTAACGGGGGCGGTCGGCGGGCAGGATTTCGTTCACTATGTCGATCATTTCGTACATCACGGGGGCGGGTTCTCCCACGGCCAACCCGCCGATGGCGTAGCCGTCGGCGTTGAATTGCCGTACGAATTCGGCCGAGCGCCGCCGCAATTCGGGATAGGTGCATCCCTGCACGATGGGGAAGAGCGACTGCCCGTAGCCGTAGGGGCAGGCGGTTTTCTGGAACTGGTCGAAGCAGCGCTCCAACCAACGGGCGGTGCGCTCCCACGATTTCAGGGCATAGGCGTGTTCGGCGGTGCCGGGGGGGCATTCGTCGAAGGCCATGATGATGTCGGCGCCGATGGAACGCTGGGTGTCCACCACGTTTTCGGGGGTGAACAGGTGGCTCGACCCGTCGATGTGCGACTGAAAACGGCACCCCTGTTCGGTGATTTTGCGGATCCCCTCGAGCGAGAAGACCTGAAACCCGCCGCTGTCGGTGAGCATGGGCCGATCCCACCCGCAAAAACGGTGCAGGCCGCCGGCCTTTTCGAGCAATTCGACCCCGGGCCGCAGGTACAGGTGGTAGGTGTTGCCGAGGATGATTTGGGCGCCCGCCTCGTCCCGCAGGTCGCGGTGGAAAACGCCTTTGACCGAACCAACCGTTCCCACGGGCATGAAGATGGGGGTTTGCACCGTGCCGTGGGCGGTGGTGAAACTGCCTGCGCGGGCCTGGCTGTGGGGGTCGGTGGCTTCGAGGGTGAACTGCATACCGCGCAAAGGTACGCAATTTTGCGGGGCGGGCCGAGCGCAAAGAGTTTCGTATGCGGGGGACGTAACGGGAACACCCCGACGTTCGGTCGTGTGGTCGCAAAACGGATTTTCGCAACCCGCCGTACGAGCCGGAATATCTGAACAAAACAAAACCCCTTGCGCGGGGGAGCGCAAGGGGCTTGTTCGGTTTTCTTCTTTCCCGCGCGGGAGGGCGCGGAAAGGCGGGAGGGCTTAGCGGGTAGCGGGCATGTCCGAGGGATCGCGCATAATCATCGATTTGTCGATCCGAAGGGTTACGTTGCTGTCGACTTCGATCAGTACCGAGGTCTCTTCCACTTTCTTTACGGTGCCGTAAATGCCGCCGGCGGTGATGATTTTCGAGCCGTTTTCCAGCGCGCTGCGGAACTTGTTCAGCTCTTTTTGTTTCTTTTGTTGGGGACGGATCATCAGGAAGTACATCAGCACGAAGATCAGAACCATCATTCCGATGAACTGGAGGCTCATTCCGCCCTGGGGAGCTGCTTGTTGGAGCAGGATTGTGTTAAGTGTCATTGCTTGGTTGGATTATTGATTTCCCACAAAGGTAGCGAATCTTTTTAGTTTTTGCGTACCTCGGCCATCAGGTAAAGGGTGGCTACCTGCCGGTCGGCGGTGATGATTTCGATCGATTTGGACTGGTCGCCCAACCGGCCGCGCGTGTCGAAACGGTAGGTGATGATCCGCTCGGTCGAGGGGGCGATCGGCGCGGGGTCGTAGTCGGTGGTGGTGCATCCGCAGCCGGTGATCACCTGGAGGATGACGAGCGGTTTCGAGCCGTTGTTGCGCAGGGCGATCTCGCCCTCCACCACGTCGCCTTCGAGCAGGCGGCCCAGTTGCAGGGTGTCGTAGCTGCGCTCTTGGGCGAGCGGCATGTCGATGGTAAGCTGCGCCGAGGCGGAAGTGTCGGGCGTTTTCGGAGCGCCTCCGCAGGCGGCCAGCAGCAGGGTGGTCAGGGCGGCCAGGACGATCAGTCCGCGTTTCATTGGGCCGGCTCCTTGAGGGTGGTGTCGATCAACCCGCGGCCGCTTTTTTGAATTTTGCCCTCCTCTTTCAGGTGAAGAACCACTTTGTCGAGAATGCCGTTGATGAAAACGCTGCTTCCGGGGGTGGAGTAGTATTTCGAGAGTTCGATGAATTCGTCGAGCGTAACCTTGATCGGGATGGTGGGGAATTCCACCAGTTCGGCAATGGCGGCCAGCATGATCAGCTTGTCCATGAAGGCGATCCGGTCGAAGTCCCAGTTCTGGGTAAAGCGGTCGATGTAGGCGAAGTAGTCCTCGTGGTGGGCGAGGGCGGCTTTGAAAAGCAGGTCGACGTATTGCCGGTCTTCGTCGTTTTTGTAGGGGGCGGGGAGTTCGATGTCCGGGGCCTCTTCGGTCAGGCTGCCGATGGTGCGGATGGCCATCCCGAGGGCGTACCCGATGTCGTCGACCCAAAAGAGCGAGTCCTCCTCGAGCGACTCTTCCAGCAGTTCGTTGTCTTCGATCTGGTGGCTCAGAAAGTCGACCACCAGCCGCCGGTCGGCCAAAAAGCCGGCCTTGGTGGTGGCGGCGTCCATGTAGCGGCGGTAGTAGGCGGAGGATTGCAGGCCGTCGCAAAGCCGTTTGATGAGTTGGTCGTGGTGTTTCCAGCTCAACTTGCGCTTGCGCAGCGCTTCGTTCAGCAGGGGGCTGTTGCGCAGAACCGCCACCACGCTGTTTTCAACAAAACGGCGGTTGGGATTCAGGTCCTCGTGGGTGGGTACCATCTTGGCCTGTGCAATGGCGATGCGGTTTTCTGCCACGTCGGCCACGTCGACAATCACCCTGAGCATCAGCAGGTAAAGTTCGTAGCACTTGTCGATGCTTTTGTGCAGCTCTTTTTGGGCGTGCGCCACGGACTCTTCGCCCGCGGTGAAATAGCTGTACAGGGATTTGATCGTCTTGATCCGTAAAAGGCGACGGCTGAGCATTGAATAAGGGAAGGGAGTGGAAAAAGAAGGGCGGACGACCCGAAAGCGGGGGGATTTAGTATTCGTCCTCGTTGAAAAAAAAGTCGTCTTTGCTGGGATAATCGGGCCAAACGTCTTCGATGCTCTCGTAGATTTCACCCTCGTCCTCAATCTCTTGCAGGTTCTCGATCACCTCGAGCGGGGCTCCCGAACGAACTGCGTAGTCGATCAACTCTTCCTTGGTTGCGGGCCAGGGTGCGTCTTCAAGCTTTGATGCCAGTTCCAGTGTCCAATACATAACGTTTGTCGTTTTAACGAAGCGCAAAAGTAATCATTTTCCCGATAAACAAGCGTAAGGGCCTATTTAATTTTCGGGAGCCACTCGTGCGGTGTTATTTCGCAACGTTTTTCGAGGATTCTGCTCAGGGCGTAAAGCGTGTCGGACAGGCGGTTGATGTAGGTGGACAGTTCGCCCTGCAGGCCGGCTTCGAGCAGGCGCCGTTCGGCCCTCCGGCAGACGGTGCGGGCCACGTGGCTCTGCGAAACGAGCGGATGGCCGCAGGGGAGGGTAAAGTGGCGCAGGGCGGGGATCCCTTCCGTCCACTGGTCGGACCACTGCTCCAGCTCCGCCACGGCCTCGGGACCGACCGACAGGGTGTCGGCTCCGGCGGAGATGGCGGCGCAGTCCATCAGGCGGTGGATAATCTCCAGCAGGGGTTCGCGCAGGTCGCTCCACCCGGAGGGCAGTTGGTCGTACAACAGGCCCACGTGGGCGGTGAGTTCGTCGAGGGTACCGTAGGCTTCCACGCGCGGGTCGGTTTTCGAGACCCGCCGTCCGTCGGCCAGCGATGTGGTGCCGGTGTCGCCGGTACGGGTGTAGAGTTTCATCGGGCCAGGGCGGGGTGTGGGTTGATTTCGTCGGATTCGACCAGCCCGTCGCGCAGGCGCACCACGCGCCGTGCATGGCGGGCGATGTCCTCTTCGTGGGTAACGACGATGATGGTGTTGCCGTGGGCGTAAATGTCTTCGAACAGGCACATGATGTCGATCGAGGTCTTGGTGTCGAGGTTTCCGGTGGGTTCGTCGGCCAGGATGATGGAGGGGTTGTTCACCAGCGCGCGCGCCACGGCTACCCGTTGGCGCTGCCCGCCGCTGAGTTCGTTGGGCTTGTGTTCCATCCGGTCGGTGAGGTTCACGCTGCCCAGGGTCTGTTCGGCCCGGGCAAGCCGGTCGGCCTTGCGTACGCCGGCGTAGATCAGGGGCATGGCCACGTTCTCCAGGGCCGAGTAGCGGGGCAGCAGGTTGAAGGTTTGAAACACGAAACCGATCTCTTTGTTGCGCACTTCGGCCAGTTCGTTTTCGTCCATGCCGCTCACGTCGGTGCCGTTCAGCAGGTAGTGGCCCGAGGTGGGACTGTCCAAACAGCCCAGGATGTTCATCAGGGTCGATTTGCCCGATCCCGAAGGGCCCATGATGGCCACGTAGTCGTTTTTGTAGATTTGCAGGTCGACCCCTGCCAGGGCGTGTACCTGCTGGCTGCCGACGGTGTAGATTTTACGGATCTGCTGGATCGAGATGATGACGGGTTGTTCCATACGGGGGACTCTGGGCGCTGTTCGGACGGCAAGGTAACGATTTTTTGTCGATTTTCTCTCCACGCGCCCATGCGGAACGCCGCATCGGTTGGCGGACTGGGGAGGGGACGAACCCAGGCGGAGGAGGGGATTACCGGAAGTCGATCACTTCGATGCCCGGGTGGTCGGCCGCGCGAAAGCGGAAGCTGTCGGCCGTGAGCGGAACGTTGGGGGTGAACGACCCGATGACCAGCGTTACGGCGGGGCTTTGCACCAGGTGCAGGGTGATCTGTTTGGGCAGACTGGTGGCGGGGTCGATCCGCAGGGTGATGCGTTCGTACTCGGGCGATTTGGCCAGGGGGGTCAGCTCAACCACCTGCAACCCGCCCTGGGCGGGGAGCGAGCGGTGGCGGTAGCGGCCGGGGTCGATGTCGAGCAGTTGCGAGGGGTCGGTTACCAGATTTCGCTGCCGGTCGCTCTCCAGCGGGTCGATCACCAGTTCGTTGCGTTTGGGATCGTATGCCCACAGGTTGTAGCCGTCGCCGTAAAATTCTTTGCCGCCGAGTTTCAGGGCAAAGCGGTCGCGGGCCACGGTGAGTTGCCCCGCTTCGGCGTCGCGCCCCTTGACCTGGGCCGTGAAGGTGATCCGGTAGCTGTTGTAGCTGCGGATTTGCTGGCTCATTTTTTGGAGCAGCGCTTCGGACTGGGCGTCGGCGGCTGCCGGACTGCACAGCAGGGCGGCCAGCAGCGGCGTAAAAAGGCGGTTCAGGCGGTTCACGGCGGTTGTGGGTGTTAGTTGAGTCCGGAGAGGATGTTGTCGAGGCTGACGGGGTCGCTGATCAGCACCTGGCGGGGTTTGCTTCCGTCGGCGCGGCCCACGATGCCGGCGGCTTCCAACTGGTCGACGATGCGGCCCGCGCGGTTGAAGCCGATGGCGAATTTCCGTTGGATGGTCGAGGCCGATCCCTGCTGGTTCGAGACGATGTAGTGGGCCACCTCTTCGAACAGGGGGTCGCGCTTGGCCAGTACGTCGCCGCTGTACCCGCTGTCGCCGTTTTCCGACTCGGGGGTGTACTCGGGCAGGGCGTAGGCCGACCCGAACCCTTGCTGGTTGCCGATGTGGTCGGTGATGCGCTCCACCTCGGGGGTGTCGATAAAGGCGCACTGCACGCGGGTAACGTCGCTGCCGCTCGAAAAGAGCATGTCGCCGCGGCCGATCAGCTGGTTGGCACCCGGCTGGTCGAGGATGGTGCGCGAGTCGATCATGCTGCTCACCCGGAACGCGATGCGGGCGGGGAAGTTGGCTTTGATCACGCCGGTGATGATGTTGGTGGTGGGCCGCTGGGTGGCGATAATCAGGTGGATCCCCACGGCGCGGGCCAATTGGGCGATGCGGGCGATGGGGGTTTCGATCTCGCGTCCGGCGGTCATGATCAGGTCGGCGAACTCGTCGACGATCACCACGAAGTAGGGCAGGTAGCGGTGGCCCTTTTCGGGGTTCAGGTGGCGGTTGATGAACTTGTCGTTATACTCTTTGATGTTGCGAACCTTGGCGGCCTTGAGCAGGTCGTAGCGGGCGTCCATCTCGATGCAGAGCGAGTTGAGCGTGTAGATCACCTTCTGGGTGTCGGTGATGATCGCTTCCTCCGACCCCTCCATCTTGGCCAGGAAGTGCTTTTCGAGCCGCTGGTACAGGGTGAGTTCCACTTTCTTGGGGTCGACCAGCACGAATTTGATCTCGGCGGGGTGCTTTTTGTAGAGCAGCGAGGTGATGATGGCGTTCAACCCCACGGATTTCCCCTGTCCGGTGGCTCCGGCCACCAACAGGTGGGGCATTTTGGCCAGGTCGAACACGAATGTTTCGTTCTGGATGGTCTTGCCCAGCGCCACGGGCAGGTCGTAGTCCGAGTCGTGGAAGCGGGGCGACTTGATCACCGAGTACATCGACACCACCTCTTTCTCCTTGTTGGGTACTTCGATCCCGATGGTTCCCTTGCCGGGAATGGGGGCGATGATCCGTATGCCGAGGGCCGACAGGCTCAGCGCGATGTCGTCTTCCAGGTTTTTGATCTTCGAAATGCGTACTCCGGGGGCGGGAACAATCTCGTACAGGGTTACCGTCGGGCCGATGGTGGCCTCGATGGTGTCGATCTTGATGCCGAAGTTGTCGAGGGTGCGCAGGATGCGGTTTTTGTTCTCCACCAGCTCCTCGTCCGTTACGTTTACCTTGCGGCTGTGGTCGTCCATCAGTTCGACGGGCGGCTTGCGGTAGTGCGACAGTTCGAGCGTGGGGTCGTACAGTTGGGTGCGGTTGACGGTGGTGTCGTCCAGTTGCTCTTCTTCGGATTGCTCGACCACGAAGCTGGGATCGTCGCCCTCGGGCAGGTGCTGTTTTTTGGAAACGGCAGGCCCCGTTCCGTCGGTCATCGCGGCCACTTCGGCGGGTTCCATCGGAGCGGGGGCGTGGGTGGTCAGGGTAAAGGGAGACTCTTCTTCCTGAGGGCCTTGCAGGAGGTAGGCGCCCTCCATGCCCTCCCAGTCTACGCTGTATACCACGGGATTGCCCCAGGCGTCGTATCCGGCCAGGTAGCCCATGGTGCCGTTGCCGTAGCGCACCAGCCGCGTGGGGTCGGTGGTTGGGGTGGGACGGAAGAGGGGTTGCGCCGGGGCCGAAGGCTCTTCGACAGGAGCCGACGGGGCGGTGAACGAGGCGAGGGGGGCGGTGTTTTCCTCGGCGGGTTGCGCCGTGGGTTGTCCGGACAGGGGGGATTCGCTGCCGCTTGCGGAGGCGACAGGCGGTTTGGGAGCGGACACACCGGCGGCCGCGGCGGCAAGCCGCTCGGCATGGCGTTGACGGGCTTCGAACTCGCGGATACGCCGCTTCTCGGCCTGGCGGGCGCGGAACGCTTTCCATTGCTTCCGCCACCGCTCGACGCTTCGCCCAAAGGCGTAGTACAGCGAGGCGGCCAGCACCACCACCACCAGCAGGGTGGCTCCGGCGTTGCCGAAAATTCCGGCCAGCCATTGGGCGGAGAACAGGCCGTGCGCTCCTCCCCAGCTGCTCCCGAAAGCATCGGGGTCGGCGCCGAAGAGCTGGCCTGCGGCGATCGAGCCGACCACCATCAACAGGGCGAGCGAGTAGAAAATCTTTCGTAGCTTGACCGACTTGACGCGAAGCAACCGGATGGCCACCAGCAGCAACAGGATGGGCAGCAGTACGCCGGTAACGCCGAACCAGCGGCCCACGATGGTTTCGCTCAACAGGGCGCCGAGCCGTCCGCCCCAGTTCAGGGCGTCCTGCTGGACGTTGCGGAAGAGGGTTCCCCACTCGGTGAGGCTTTGGTCGGCCTGCCAGTAGGTGAAGTAGGAGAGGATCGAAATAAGCAGGTAGCCCGACAGGAAGATGAGCGCGAGGCTGAACCAAACGTAGCGGTCGGTCGAGTACTCTTCGGCGGGTTCGGCGGCGGGGGTTGCGGGCGAGGGCCGTTTGGCGGTCTCTTTTGCCGGTGCGGGACGTTTGCCCGCTCCGGCGGCGGGACTCCGCCGTTCAACGCGCACCACGCGCTCGTCCGCCGGCCGTTTGGCTCGGTCGGCTTCGGCTCGTTGCACCAGGGGGTCGAGGGGGCGTTTCGGACGGGACATTTACCGGGTAAAGGTATATTTTTTTGCCCGTTCGGCCAATTCGAGCGCGTGGTCCGGACCCGCGGTACTCAAAAATTGGTAGTCGGCCACGGCGTCCTCTTCGGCCAGCAGGCCCTCTTTGGCCAGGGTGTTGAGGGTGTGGCGGGCGACGGCTCCGGCGGGGTCGATCACCTCCATCCGTCCCGCCACGATGGTTTCGATGGCCTTGTGAAACAAGGGATAGTGGGTGCAGGCCAGCACCAGGAAGTCGGCTCCGGCGGCAAGCATCGGGGCGAGTAACTCTTCGACCCGGTCGTAGGCTTCGGGACTCTCTTCGGCTCCGGCTTCGGCCAGTTCGACCAGCCCCCGGCCCACGGTTTCGATCACCTGCACGCCGGCTCCGTACCGGGCCTTGGTTTGGGCGAACATGTCGCTGGCCAGGGTGGCTTGCGTGGCCAGTACGCCGATCACTCCGCTGCGGGTGCGTTCGGCGGCGGGCTTGATGGCGGGTTCGAGTCCGATGAAGGGAATGTCTGTAAATTCGGCCCGGAGCGTCCCGATGGCGGCCGTGGTGGCGGTGTTGCAGGCAATGACGATGGCTTTCACTCCCCGGCCGATCAGCTCGACCACGCCGGCGCGGGTGAGCGAAACGATCTCGGCGTTGCTCCGGCCTCCGTAGGGGCAGTTGGCGCTGTCGGCCCAGTAAACGATCGATTCGCGGGGCATGCTGCGCACCAGCTCGGCCCAGACGGTGATGCCGCCCATGCCGGAGTCGATCACGCCGATGGCTTGTTGTCGAAGTGGGGTATCCATACGTCGAACAAAGGTACAAAAAAGCGCAGGATCCCCCGACGGGATCCTGCGCTTTTTACCGGGAAGGTCGCTCGCGGCCGGCGGGGCCTGAGGCGGGCGACTCGTCTCCGAGACGGGTTACTTAATGCCCAGCGACTGTTTTACCAGGGGGAGCAGGTTGACCATGGTGGTTTCGTTGTAGTAGGCCAACGGACCGGTCGAAAGGTCGAACACGCATACCAGACCCTGCGCTTTGGCTACTTTATCGATGGCGGCTTTCAATTTCTCGGCCATCGGTTTCATCAAAATGGCCTGTTTTTGTTGCAGGTCGTTGTCAACACCGCTGCGGAACTCATCGATGCGGGTTTGCAGGTCTTCCAGCTCTTTCTCTTTTTGACGGCGGGCCAGGTCGGTGTACGTATCTTTTTTGTCGATGTACTCTGCGGTTTTGGTTTTCATCTCGTTGCCCATCGCTTCGAAGTCGCTTTGCAGGCTGGCGAAGTAGGCTTGCATCTGTTTGGTGATCGAGTCGCGTTCGGGCATCGCCTCCATCAATTCGGCTGAGTTGAGGTATCCCATCTTTTGTGCTTGTACCGAGGTGGTTCCGGCGGTCAAAAGAATGGCTGCGGCCAACAGAAGTTTTACGGTTTTTTTCATGGTTGTTTTATTGGTTAGGGTGGTTATTCGTTGGATTGGTTGGTTTCGGGTTTGTTTAATCGGTCAGGCCCATCGAGAAGTGGAACTGGGCGCCGCTGGGCTTGGTTCCGGACGAGGCGACGCGGTCGAACCCGTAGCCCCAGTCAATGCCGAGCATTCCCAGGTAGGGCAGGTAGACGCGCATCCCGATACCCAGCGAACGCTTCAGGTCGAAGGGCTTGAACTCGGAGAGCAGCGTGTAGGCGTTCCCGGCTTCGGCGAAGACCAGCCCGTACACCATGGTCATCGCGTTTCGCACGAGCGGATAACGGAGTTCGGCGGTGTACTTGCTGAAAATGTTGGCGTACACCCCGTAATCGGATCCCGGGGTAAGGGACATGTTCCGGTAACCGCGCAGCCCGATGGTCTCCACGCCGTAAAGGCTGTAGCCGCTCAAACCGTCCCCCCCCATTTGGAATCCCTCGAAGGGCGAGGGTTTGTAGGGGTTGTACGAACCCAGGTAGCCGTACCGGGCCCGGGCCATCAGCACCATTTTGTTGCTGGCGTCGAGCGAGAAGAACCATTGGGCGTTGAGTTTCCACTTGTGGTATTCGATCCATTTGTAGCGGTCGCCTTCGGGCATGGGTTTGCTGTAATCTTTGCCGTCGAAGAGCGACCAGGGCGGGGTGGCGCTCACGGTCAGCGCGAAGTTGGACCCTTGCGAGGGGTACTGCGGGTCGTTGATCGAGTTCCGCATAAAACCGAGGTTGAAAGCGAGGGTGTTCGACCGGCCGTTTTTGACGATGAAGTAGTTCCAGTTGTTCAGGTTGTAGCTCTGCGCGCTCACACCGAACGAGAAGCTGAAATAGGGGTCGGGCCAGTTGATCCGTTTGCTGATGTTGACCCCGCCCCCGATGGTGCCGAAGTAGGCGGTGGCCTTTTGGCCGAAGTAGTACGCATTGGTTTCGCGCGAGGTGAAAAAGTTGACCGACAGCGCGGTGGGCCTGCGGCCGCCCAACCACGGTTCGGTAAAGCTGACCGAACCGGCGCGGTAGTAACTGCCGTTGGTTTGGAACTTAAAACTGATGGACTGGTTGTCGCCGGTGGGGTAGAAGCTCCACGCCTTTCTGTTGAACATGTGGCGCAGGGAGACGTTCGAGAAGGTGACGGAGACCGAGGCAATAAACATCCCGCCTCCCCATCCGCCGGAGAGTTCCACCTGGTCGGCGGGAACTTCGGTCAGGGCGTACGAAATATCCACCAGCTCCTGTCCTCCGAGGGGTTGCACGTCGGGCATCAGCTTGGTGGCGTCGAATTGCTCCATCGAGGCAAGGCGCTGGAAGGTGTGCATCAACAGCGATTGGCTGTAAAGTTCGCCGGGTACGGTGTAGAGTTCGCGGCGGATGGTGGGGTCGTTGGTGCGGGTGTTCCCGGTGAAGGTAACGTCGCGGATGCGGTACTGGCTCCCTTCCACCATGCGGATCTGCACGTCGACCGAGTCGCCCGGAACCACCGTCTCGACGGGGTCGATCATGATCCCGAGGTAGCCGCGGTCCAGGTAGGTGGTTTGGATCGACATGTCGGCGGGGTCGTTGCCTTTGAGCCGTTTGTCCATGGTTTCGCTGTCGTACACGTCTCCTTCGGTCAGGCCCAGGGTCTCCTGCATGGACTTGGTGGGGAACAGGGTGTTGCCTACCCACGAAATGTTGCGGTAGTGGTAGAGGTTTCCTTCCGAAAGGTCGATCTTGATGCCCATGCGGTTGGGCTTGGGAAGCAGGTAGAGGGAGTCGCTCACGATCCAGGCGTCGCGGTAGCCTTTCGACCGGGCGTAGTTGCGCACGTTTTTGAGGTCTTCCCCGAACTCTTTTTGCTTGAATTTTGCGCTTTTGAAGATGTTCCAACTCTTTTTGTGGGTACTCTTCATCGATTTTTCGAGCTTCTTCGAGGATAGGTGATCGTTTCCGGTGAAGACGATTTCGCCGATCTTGACCTTGGGGCCGCGGTTGATGTAAAAGATGACGTTGGCGGCTCCGCTGACTATGGAGTCTGCCACGATCTCGGTGCGTACGGTGGCGCTGCGGTAGGCTTTTTCGTTGTAGTACTCCTTGATGAGCCGCTCGCAGTTAGCGATCAGGTAGTCGGAGAGTTCGCTGTTGTTGCGCAGGCGGAGCTTTTCGGTCAGGGTTTTCTGGTCGTTTCCTTTGGTGCCTTCGAACTGCCAGCCGGTGATCCGGACACGCTCTTTGATGTAGAGGGTAATGTCTACGCTGTCCCGGTCGAGCTCGGTCTCGACTTTCAGGTCGGAGAAGAACCGGCGGTCGAGCAGCGAACGGGCCGCCAGACTCAGATTTTCGCTCGGAATGGCAAGGGTGTCTCCCACGGTCACGGGAAGATTCTTGAGAATCACGTCGGGATCCAGCGCACTGGCCCCTACGATGTCGATTTTGCGGATCACGTAATCCTGAGGGGCGGTTGTGGTGAGGCTGATCCGGGGAATGCCGGTGAAAGTGGAGTCGGCCAGGCCTGCTTCGGGGATGGGGAGGATCGCGGGGGCGACTTTCTTGGTGGTGTCGGCCTTTCCCCACGCTGTTACGGTGAGCAGGAGCAGGGAAAAAGAGAGGAAAAGTCGTTGTACGAAAGGCATTATCGGGTCGAAGAATTAGCTGTGAACGGATATCCGGCCGAAACGACGGTCGCGGAGGGTGTAGGCGCGGATGGCTTCCGAAAAGGCTTTGCCGTCGAAGTCGGGCCACAGCGTGGGGGTGAAATAGAGTTCGGTGTAGGAGAGCTGCCACAACAAAAAATTGCTCAGCCGCTGCTCGCCGCTGGTGCGGATCAGCAGTTCGGGATCGGGGATGCCTCGCGTGGCGAGGTGGTCGGCGATCAGCGATTCGGTGATCTCGTCGCTGGTTCGGCCCTCGGCGACGATCCATTGCACGGCGCGGGCGATCTCCCAGCGGGAGCTGTAATTCAGCGCGATCACCAGGGTCATGCGTACCTGCTCGATGGGGGTTTGTTCCGCCTGGCGCAGGGTGTCCTGCAGGTTGGCGGGCAGGCCCTCGAGGTTGCCGATGAACCGCATCCGCACGCCGTTTGTCGCCAAGGCGTCGGTTTCGGCCAGGATGGTTTGCGAGAGCAGGCTCATCAGCCCGTCCACCTCTTGGGCGGGGCGGCCCCAGTTTTCGGTCGAAAAGGCGTAGATGGTCAGGTACTCGACTCCGAGTTCGACGGCGGTCTGCACCACCGACCGAACGGATTCGACTCCCCGGCCGTGTCCGTACAGGCGCTCCTGCCCCTGCTGCTCGGCCCAGCGTCCGTTGCCGTCCATGATGATGGCTACGTGGCGGGGGATGTTGTCGTTCCTACAATCCATGCGTTCGATTTCGATCGGTTATCAACGCGCAAATATAGCACTTTTTTTGGTCTGCCTCCCCCGGACGGGGCTAAATACCCCCTTTTTTCGTTCCTTTGCGGTTGTGAACAACCTGTTGAGCGGGGCGGATTATCCCCGATTGAATTTGCCCGATGCGCCGCTTCGTTTGCGCGCTTCCTCTGCCGGTGGACGGCCCGAGGTGTGGGATGCTTTGCGAGGCAAGTGGCTGAAACTCACTCCCGAGGAGTGGGTGCGCCGGCACGTGATCCATTTTTTGGTGACCGAACGGGGGGCCGCTGCCGAGCGGATCGTTCAGGAGGACCGGCTTAGCCTGAACGGGGTCTCTTTGAGGGCCGATGTGGTGGTGTACGACCGCCTGGCCCGTCCGTTGCTGCTGGTGGAGTGCAAAGCTCCTTCGGTTCCGATTTCACAGGACACGCTGAACCAGATTGCCTGTTACAACCTGTCGCTGGGGGTGCCGCTGCTGATGGTGACCAACGGCCTGAACCATCTCTGTTTCGAGGTCGACAGGGCCGCCGGACGGGTCTCGCCGATCGACCGACTGCCGATGCTTTAACTCTTTTCTGAAAGATTTTCCACGGCCAACATTGACGATTTTTTCAGCGAAGAGGCCTCCGTCCCGGCAGGGTGGAGGCCTCTTTATTTCGAAAAGGAATGGCGGCTTAAACTGCCGATCTTCGGGGTTACAGCAACGACGCGGGGTCGAGGTTGGGCCCTTCGATGTCTTTGAAGTATTTGTAGGTGCCTACTTTCAGCTCGGCGGTGGCGTCTTCGTCGCACACCACGATGCCGTGCGGGTGGAGTTGCAGGGCGCTGATGGTCCACAGGTGGTTCACTCCCTCTTCGATGCCGTGGCGCAGGGCGCGGGCCTTGCCGTGTCCGTTCACCAGGATCAGCACCTCTTTCGAGTCCATGATCGTTCCCACGCCGACGGTCAGGGCGGTTTTCGGCACCTGGGCGGGGTCGTTGTTGAAAAAACGCGAGTTGGCGATGATCGTGTCCAGGGTCAGGGTCTTGATCCGGGTGCGCGAGGTGAGCGACGAGGCGGGTTCGTTGAAGGCGATGTGGCCGTCGGGGCCGATGCCGCCCATGAAGAGCTGGATGCCGCCCAGGACCTTCATCTTGGCTTCGTAGCGGGCGCATTCGGCGGCGGGGTCGGGGGCGTTGCCGTCGAGCAGGTTGGTGTTCTCGGGCCGGATATCGATGTGGCTGAAAAAGTTGCTCCACATGAAGGTGTGGTAGCTCTGCGCGTGGTCGCGCGGTATGCCGCAGTATTCGTCCATGTTGAACGTAACCACATTGGCGAACGATACTTTGCCGGCCTTGTGCAGGGCGATGAGTTCGCGGTAGGTGCCCAGCGGGGTCGATCCGGTGGGTAGGCCCAGCACGTAGGGGCGGTCGGCCGCGGGGGCGAACCGGTTGATGCTGGCGGCGATGTAGTTGGCGGCCCACTTCGACAGGGTGGCGTAGTCGGGTTCGATGAGTAAACGCATGGTCGTAAATTGATTGTACGGTGAATGGACAAAGTTAATCGTTCGGCTCGGATTTTCCAAGCACCCACAGCGTTTGCGGCGTGCCGAAAAAGAGTTCGGGGCCGATCTCGATGTCGGTTTCGTCGGGATCGTCGTCGATCCGCACGCGGTAACGCCCTTCGGGAGGGAGGAGCTTGGTGGGGTCGGGTTCGCCGGTCAGAATCAGGTAGGGAGCGCCGAGCAGCCGCGCGGCCTCTTCCATGTCGCCCGCTTCGACGGCGGCCCGTACGGCGGTCGAGCTGATGTTCTCGTACCGGTCCACCTGCAGGCTTTTGATCTGCCGTTCGGCCAGCAGGGCGGGATTGCCCTCGCGGTTGTGGCCGAAGTGGTGTTCGTCGCCCGAAAGAACGGCCACGGCGTGGAGCTTGTCGATCAGGTAACGGTTCAGGAATTCGTCGGAGGTGAGCTGGCTGAAAGCGCGGGTGAAGTGGACTACCACCACGTGGTCGACGGCGGTCTGGCCCAGCAGGCAGAGCTTCTCGGGCAGGGTGGTGAGCAGCCGGTTTTCGCCGCGCAGCACCTGCCGGGGGTGGGGGTCGAAAGTTACCACTACCGACTGCGCCTTTTGCCTGGCGGCCTCTTCCGTCAGCCGCTCGATCAGCAGCCGGTGGCCGCGGTGTACGCCGTCGAACGAGCCGACACTGACCACACTGCGCACATCGGCGGGAAACGAATCGAATCCGTAGTGTACCTCCATTTATTTCGAAAAATAGGCCACCTTTTCCAACAGGGTGATGATGTCGTAGTCTTCGACGTAGATGTTGTCGGGAAAGTTCAGGGGGGTCGAGGTGAAGTTCAGCACGCCCCGTATGCCGGCCCGGGTGATAGGTTCAACCAGTGCGGGTGCGGCGTCCGAGGGCAGGGTCAGGATCACCAGCCGGATTTGCTGCCGGGCGGCTTCGGCTTCGAATTCCTGCATCGGGTAACAGGGAATCGAGGCCACGGTTCTGCCGACCTTGGCGGGGTCGATGTCGAAACCGGCCACGATGCGCAGCTTCGAACGTTTTCCCTGAAAATAGTGGGTGATTGCCTGCGCCAGGTTTCCCATCCCGATGATGCCGACATGCAGGGGCGACGAGCTGTCCAGGATCGAACCGATGAACTCGACCAGCGTGTGGATGTCGTAGCCCTTTTTCGCGTCGCTGCCAAAGCCGATCAGCATCAAATCGCGCCGCACCTGTACGGCGGTGATGCCGTGCATCGAGGCCAACTGGTGCGAGTAGATGTGGGTATTCCCCCGATCGGCGTACTGCAGCAGCATGCGGCGGTACTCGCTCAATCGTTCGATGGTGCGTTCGGGCAGGCGGGGGGCGGTCTTCTCGGGGTATTCCATGGGGTCGCTAACGTATGCGATCGATCGAGCGTACCAGGGCCTCGTCGCGGCTGATGCCCCGGAAAGCGAGGTACAGCAGTACCGCCGCAAGCACGGGGGCCAGCGTTACGGCCGAATAGCGGGTGGCGTGGAACGGGGCGGTCTGGGTGAGGTAATTGTCGAGCTGGTACAGGTAGTAGAACTCGAAAACGAGAACTCCCAACAGCAGCACGCCCATCACCAGGCAAAGCCGGATCTGCGACCACCGCTTCCGGTAAAGAAAAATGGCCAACAGCGAAAATCCGAGGGTCAAACACGCCAGCAAACCCAATCCGAAAGTGGATACAATGGCCTCGGCTCCCTGCGGAGCGATGCTGAAAGCCCGGAACAGGATCGGTACCGACGCCTGGTCGATCGAGGTGGTTACGGTGGCCAACGGCAGGCTGAGAAACAGGGCCATCAGTATCGAAACACCGAACAGGTAAAGGGTTTGTATGCGTTGAATCATCGCTCGAATGGGGCAGCTTTATCCGGACAAAGATAAAAAGATTATCTTTACCGCTCCGTAAAAATGCGATGATCCAAATCGACAATACGATTGTCAGCCTCGACCTGTTTACCGAACGATTCGCCTGCGACCTGCAGGCGTGCCGCGGAATCTGCTGCGTGGAGGGAAACGCCGGAGCCCCGCTCGACTCCCACGAGGAGGCTCTGCTCGAACAGGAATACTCGAACTACGCCCCGTTTATGACCCCCCAGGGGATCGAGGCGGTACGGCAACAGGGGGTGGCGGTGCTGGACTTCGAAGGCGACCTCACCACACCCCTGGTCAACGATGCCGAATGCGCCTACACCATCACCGAAAACGGCGTTACCTGGTGTGCCATCGAAAAGGCGTGGTCGCAAGGAAAAACCCCCTTCCGCAAACCGATCTCGTGCCACCTGTACCCCATCCGGCTGGTGAAACTCTCCAACGGTATGACGGGCCTTCAATACCACCGATGGGACGTCTGCCGCTGCAACGCCGCACAAGCCCAACCGATCTTCCGCACCCTGCGCGAACCCATCGTCCGCCGATTCGGACAAGCCTACTACGACGCCCTCGAAGAGGCCGAAACGGAACTGCAAGACTACTTCGCTGCACGGTAATTTTCGCTTTTCGTTTGAATTTGTGCCAACTGCGCTCGGGCCGCGCCGGCCCCGCGTGCCCGCGGTGGGCTATTGTGTGTTTGTGCGGTTGGGTTGTTGTTCTTGTCGGAGTTGCTAGGTGCGTTCCGTACCTTTCGGCGGGGCGGAGCCGCACTCGCCTGAAAGCAAGCTTTTGCTCGGCGGCTCCGCCCCCTCCGAAAACCTGCGGTATTCCGCAACTCCTCCGCCGAACAAATCTCGCCGCTGGAACCCCGGCAACGACCCATTGCTGCTGCAACTCCTATCCGAATGAACCTCTTTGTCGCATTCCCACACCAAACAGATATTTCTGCTGCAACGCTTGGACGAAATGACCTCTCCGAAAACCTGCGGTGTTCCGCAACTCCTCCTCCGAACAAGCTTCTCCATTACAACTCTGCAGGGTCAGCTTTTCAATGTTGGCCGAACGAGTAGAACGACGGTAGCACACAGTACTGCTATTGGGCGGCAAAGCCGACTTGCCAGTCTTTGCGCCAGTTTGCACAAGGGCTGGGTTTGATCGCAGCCTTGACTTGCGAGCGCTAATTCGATCGCAGAGTGCCTTTGGTCGCGGCAGATGCGTTCCCGGATGCGTTGGAAAGAGCCGCAGGCTTTGGGGAAGAACGGGAGGGCCGAGCGAAAGTTCACTTTCGGGCGAGGGCCGTCCCGTTCGTACCCAAAAACTACGCAGTAGTTCCCAACGCAGTCGCAGGCAGCAACCCGGCACAACCCAGCCGCACAAACACAAAAAAGCCCGCCGCGGGCACGCGGGGCCAGTCCGGCCTGAGGACAGTTGGAGACTGGTTAGGGCAAACTCCAAAAGAAGACTCGAAGAGTCCCCGAGCGCAGTTGGAGCAAGCACAGGAAAGCTCACCGCGAGCACGCGGGACCCTAAGGGGCCACTTTGCCGCGCAAGACGACTTCAAGGGGGAGGGGTGCGGGGGGGTGGGTGCTGATCCGGAGGGTTTTGTAGAACGCGCCGGTGGAGGTGGGGTTGAACTGGATAGCGATTCGGGTGCTGTCGCCGGGCAGGACGGGAGTTTTTGCCCACGACGCTTTGGTACAGGTACAGTCCACGGTTACGGCACGGATCACGATGGGTTGGGCGGTTCGATTATAGAGCGTTACCGAGCTATGGTTTTTGGAGCGCAGGGGCACCGTTCCGAAGTCGAGTACCTTGTGCGACAGTTCCGGCGCCTGTGCCAGGCAGGTGGTGTATGCCAGGCATGGCAGCAGGGAGAAAAGAAGTTTTCGCATGCGGCAAAATTACGTATCTTTGCCAGACCCTAACCTTAAAATTGAGACACACGATGAAAAAAATCTTCTGTTTGGTGGCGACCCTATTGGTCGGAGCGGGAGGAGTTTTTGCGGCCAATCCTTACAAAGGCATTGCGCCCGACATTGCGAAAGCCGCGCAGGCCAACATCGCGCTGGCCGGAGCCAACGGCCCCGAGTTGCTCAAGGCCATTGAGAAGGCCCCCAGGCAGCAGAAAGAGGGGATGGCCTTTGTGGTGGCCTACATGCCCGCCGGCGACCGCGACACCCTGACAGCCGATTTCCTGCTCGAAGAGGTAGGTTGGGGTTACAAGGCCCGCGAGGCCTTTGCCTGGACCAAGGCATTGCCCGATTCGATCTTCTACAACGAAGTGCTTCCCTACGCCAGCATGGACGAAAAGCGGGAGCCGTGGCGCGCCATGTTTTGGGAAAAGCTCTACCCCATTGTGGGCGGCATGACCGACGAAAAGGCCGTGATCGACACCATCAACGCCCGTTTACAGTCGCTCATTCAGGTGGAATACAACACCAAGCGCAAGAAACCCAACCAGTCGCCCTCCGAGTCGATGTCGATCCACATGGCCTCGTGCAGCGGGTTGTCGATCCTGCTCACCGACGCCCTGCGGACGATGGGCATCCCCTCGCGCATTGCCGGTACGCCCATGTGGGTTACCCGCGAAGGGAACCACAACTGGAGCGAAATATGGTACCAGGGCAAGTGGTACTTTGTGGAATACAACCCCACCCCCGCCTGGAGCCACAGTTGGTTCCTGGAGCGTGCGGGCAAAGCCGATAAGAGCAACCCCATCTACGGCATCTACGCCACCTCGTGGAAGACCACCGGCACCGATTTCCCCATGGTATGGGATCGTCGTAAAACCAAGAAAGTACCCGGCGTGGACGTAACCGACGCCTACATCGCCGAATACAACGCCCAAAAGGCCGAGGCCAAGGAGGGCACCCCCGTCAGCATCAAACTCTACCTTGCCCAGGACGGAGGCCGCAGCAGCGCCGACCGCGTGCAGATGGACATCCGCGTGGTGGATATGGACAACAAGATGGTGGCCGCCGGAAAAACCGCCGGCAAGACCGACGACATGAACAACTACCTGATGCTCTACATCCCCTCGGGGAAGAACTACAAGGTGCTGTACGGCGGCAAGTCGACCGAATTCGACACCAACGCCCCGCGCGAACTGATCCTTTTCGCCCAATAGGGGCCTCGGGCAGTGCCAACCGCCTTTACAAACAGGGCCTCTCTTCCGAATGCAAGACCGGGGAGCGGCCCTTTTCGATGAAATACCTGAAGCAACCGAACACCATGACACAGCCCTTTGTCGAACTCCTGCGCGAGCTGATCCGCACCCCCTCGTTCAGCGGACAGGAGGAGCAGACCGCCCACCTGATCGCTCAATTCCTGAGCAAACAGGACGTGCCGGTACATCGCCTGAAAAACAACGTCTGGGCCTTCAATAGCGCCTACGACCCCGCCAAGCCCACCATCCTGCTCAACTCGCACCACGACACGGTACGTCCCAACGGAGGGTACACGCGCGATCCGTTCTCGCCCGACGTGGAAAACGGCACCCTGTACGGCCTGGGGAGCAACGACGCCGGAGCCAGCGTGGTTTCGCTGCTGGCCGCTTTCCTCCATTTTTACGGGGCGGAGGGGCTGCGCTACAACCTTTGCGTGGCCATCACGGCCGAGGAGGAGAACAGCGGCGAGAACGGTCTCGAAGCGGTGATCCCCCAACTGGGCGAGCTGGAGTTCGCCATTGTCGGTGAACCCACCCAGATGCAACTGGCCATTGCCGAACGGGGCCTGATGGTACTCGACTGCACGGTGCAGGGCCGGGCCGGACACGCCGCGCGCGACGAGGGCGACAACGCCATCTACAAGGCGCTTCCGGTGATCGAATGGTTCCGCACGTTCCGTTTCGAGAAAGAGTCGGAGCTTTTCGGCCCCGTGAAGATGAGCGTAACCATCATCGAAGCGGGTACACAGCACAACGTGGTGCCGGCCGAGTGCCGTTTTACGGTGGACGTGCGGGTGATCGACCGCTATTCGAACGACGAGGTGCTGGCCATCGTCCGCAGCCGCGTTCCCGACTTCTGCACGGTCGAGGCGCGTTCCACCCGCCTGAAGCCGTCGTACATCGACCCCTCGCATCCCATCGTACAGGCCGGGCTGAGGCTGGGCCGTTCCACCTACGGGTCGCCCACCACGTCGGACCAGGCGTTGCTCTCAATCCCCTCGCTCAAGATGGGCCCGGGCGATTCGGCGCGTTCGCACACCGCCGACGAGTACATCCACCTGCACGAAATCGAGCAGGGCATCGGCCAATACATCGCCATGCTCGACTCGGTGATGCGGTAAATTCCTGTATTCTCCCCTCAAAAACAGCTCCCGCCCCCCTCCGTCCACACCGGTTGCCGGAACGGAGAGATCGCCCCCCCTCAAAAAAAAAGCCCCCGGATTATCCCGGGGGTTTTTCTCTGTTTTAGGACGTGATCGGCGAATTTGTTACTCAAATCCGCCGAACATCCTGGACTTGGTCGGCTTGCCTCAGGGAGAGCCTTGCCGTAGTTGGTTCATCTCGCCCGTTACTCGGGTTGAGCGAACATCCAAGGTTGGGCAGCAAATCCGTATTCGAAATTGCTGATTTTCATTATAATGGTTCCTGCATCCGTTCCGGTATCGATCTCCATCACCGAGGGGAGTTTGTATTTGCCAAAGTCTTTGTACTCTTTCAACAGGACGGAGGAGTGGGCAACTGCTTGAGCGGCCTCCTGATCCATGACACCCTCGGGGGCTTTAATGCTGTCGATCAGCACGGCCAGGTGGGTAGACGGGTTGAAATAGACGATGCAACTGGTGCCGGCGGGCGTTTTGGCCGTGGCGCGTACGCCTTGCAGTTCGACACCGTCGACCGTTTTCTTGTCGGCCAGCTCGAACGTATAATCCTGATCGCTCCAGCGGTGGTTGTGGCTAACTTCGGTTTGTTGGGTGAATTGGGACATCAGCTCTTCGGGCATCTCCATGGTGCCTTGTCCGGGGATCTGCATCCAGCCTTTACCGCCGTTGATAACGGCCAAAAAAGAAGAGCCCATCATTTCCATCTCCACGCGGAATTTGTCGGGCAACGATCCGACCACCGTCATCGGGATTTCCATTCCCTGTGCCTCGATGGAGAGGTCCATGCGGACGTTTTGCGCCTCGGCTTCGGTCAGTTTGTCCAAGCCGGTAACGCGGTTGTAGTGTTTTACAATAGCGGCGGCGTCCTGCGCGGCAACATTCGACAACGTTGCGGCAACAAGGGCGAATAAGAAGATGTATTTTTTCATTGAAAAGCGTGTGTGGATTGTGTTATTCCATCTCAAAGATAGTACTTTTTTTTACAGAACCGTTCGGCTCCGCTAAAAAAAGTTATTGGAATATCTCAAATTCATCACACGGTTGCGGGCAAATCGGGCAGGTCGAAGGCAGCCGGAAGGTTGCGTCGGCATAGCCGCAATGAACGCAGACCGACCACGAACTGGGGATTTCGGAATCGTCCCCGGATTGCGTCATGGCGTCGTACGTTTTCTGGGTAATCTCATTGACCATCTGCTGAATACGGTCTTGCCGGTCGAACCAGTCGCCGATGCTTCGAACTCCCTCCTGATCGGCCGTGGTGTGGTATTTGGCGGCAAGCTGCGAGAATCTTGTTGCGGTTGTCAGGGCGAATTGCACGTTTTCGATGGTGCTTTTAACGCTGTTTTTGATGGCGAGCGAATCGAGCGGAGAGGGCGTAAATTTTTCCTCCTGTTCGCCGAGGATCGCCGTCATTTTGTTGGCCTGGCGGGTCGAGGATTCGGAGATTGCGTGAAACAGACCGACGGCATTTGTGAAACCCTCGCTTGCGGCCTGTTCGGCGAAGAAAGTGTGGCGAAGGGCCGCCTCGCGTTGTTGTTGCACGGAGCTTTTCAGGTTTTTGATCGTTTCGTTCGGTCTGTCCGAACAGGAAGTGAACGCACTGCAAAACAACAGACCAGTGGCAAAAAAGGTAAAAAACCGATTCATACAAACGGTATTTGAGGGGTTAAGGACAATGGCGGACAGGGATAGCTTATGCGCTATTCTGTCGACTTAAAGTGATACCATGTACTTATGCAACGGCAAATGTACATAATTTATTGTGTAAGACGGATGAAAAGTGTCAAAATCCGCATTTCGGGAAAATTCGTAACTTTGGCTTTTCGAAATTACGTCTCACCCCAAGCAAACGTACCATGACCCACGCCGAGTACATCACCCGAAACAAAGACCGTTTCCAGGCCGAATTGTTCGATCTGCTGCGCATTCCCTCGATCAGTTCCGATCCGGCCCACCGGCCCGACATGGATCGCTGCGCCGAGTGGCTGCGGAGCGCCCTGCTTGCGGCTGGCGCCGACCGTGCCGAGATTTTCCCCACCGACGGGCCGCCGATCGTCTACGGCGAAAAGCGGATCGACCCCTCGCTGCCTACGGTGCTGGTGTACGCCCACTACGACGTGATGCCGGTCGACCCGCTGGACGAATGGCGCACCGACCCGTTCGAACCGACGGTGAGCGACGGAAAAATATGGGCGCGCGGGGCCGACGACGACAAGGGGCAGGGCTTCATGCACCTGAAGGCGTTCGAAACCATGGTGGCCACCGGCACTCTTCCCTGCAACGTAAAATTCATGTTGGAGGGCGAGGAGGAGATCGGCTCGAAACAACTCACCGCCTGGTGCGCCGCCCACAAAGAGTTGCTGGCTGCCGACGTGATCCTGGTCTCCGACACTTCGATGCTCGGAGCGGATACCCCCTCGATCACCTGCGGCCTGCGCGGCCTGGCGTTCCTCGAAGTCGAGGTGAAAGGCCCCTCGCGCGACCTCCATTCGGGCCTCTACGGCGGAGCGGTGGCCAACCCGATCAACGTGCTGGCGCAAATGATCGCCTCGCTGACCGACCCGCAGGGCCGGATAACCATTCCGGGCTTCTACGACGGCGTACACGAGTTTTCGGACGACCAGCGCCGCGCCATCGCCCAGGCCCCCTTCTCGGAAGAGCAGTTCGCCGCCTCGATCGGCGTACCGGCGCTGGTGGGCGAGACCGGCTATTCGACCATGGAACGGAAAGGGATCCGCCCCACGCTCGACCTGTGCGGCATCTGGGGTGGCTATACCGGCCCGGGAGCCAAAACGGTGATCCCCTCGACAGCCCATGCCAAGGTGTCGATGCGGCTGGTGGAGGGGCAGGACTTTCACCGGATTTCGCAACTTTTTTGCGACCACTTCCAACGAATCGCTCCGGCGGGCGTAACGGTTACCTGCACGCCGCTACACGGCGGCACGCCCTACATGACCTCGACCGACTCGCAGGCCTACCGGGCCGCAGCGGCCGCCATCGAAGAGACTTTCGGCAAGCAACCCGTTCCGTTTTACAGCGGCGGCAGCATCCCCATCATCAGCACGTTCAAGCAGGAGCTGGGCATTCAATCGATCCTGATGGGATTCGGCCTCGACACGGACGCCATCCATTCGCCCAACGAGAACTATCCGCTGGCGCAGTTCCACAAGGGAATCGAAACCATTCCGCTCTTCTACCAACACTTTACCGAACGCTTCCAACAATGAGCAGTCCCCACAAAGCGGGGTTTGTCAACATCGTCGGAAACCCCAACGTCGGCAAATCGACCCTGATGAACCGCCTGGTGGGCGAACGGCTGTCGATCATCACCTCGAAAGCGCAAACCACCCGCCACCGGATCATGGGCATCGTCTCGGGCGACGACTTCCAAATCGTCTACTCCGACACCCCGGGCGTGCTGAAACCGAAATACAAACTGCAGGAGTCGATGCTCCACTTCTCGACCGGAGCCCTGGGCGACGCCGACGTGTTGCTTTATGTGACGGACACGGTGGAACAACCGGACAAAAATGCCGACTTCCTGGAAAAGGTCGCCCTGTCGGGTATCCCCACGCTGGTGGTCATCAACAAAATCGACCTGACCGACCCCCCGCACCTCGAAGCGCTCGTGGAACGGTGGCACGCCCTGCTGCCCAACGCCGAAATCATCCCGGCCGCCGCCCTGTCGAATTTCCACACCGAGGCGATCTTCAACCGCATCCTCCACCACCTGCCCGAAGCCCCGCCCTACTACCCGAAAGATACGCTGACCGACAAGTCGATGCGCTTCTTCGCCTCGGAAATCATCCGCGAACGAATCCTCACGCACTACGACAAGGAAATACCCTACTGCTCGGAGGTGGTGATCGAAGAGTACCTCGAAGAACCCACCATCGACCGCATCGCCGCCGTGATCTACGTGGCCCGGCCCTCGCAAAAAGGAATCCTCATCGGACACCAGGGCTCCGCCCTCAAACGGGTAGCCACCGAAGCCCGCAAAGAACTCGAATCGTTCATCGGCAAAAAGGTGTTCCTCCAAATTTTCGTCAAGGTCGCCGACGACTGGCGCGATAACGACCGCGAACTCCGCCGCTTCGGATACAACGAGTAGGTCTTTCCCGTTTGAATTTTTTCCAACTGTCCTCGGGCCCCGTGTGCCCACGGTGGGGAGCCTTCGGCTCTTTTATTTAGAGTTTGCTCTAACCAGTCTCCAACTGTCCTCAGGGACTCTTCGAGTCTTCTTTTGGAGTTTGTACCAACTGCGCTCAGGCCGCGCCGGCCCCGCGTGCCCGCGGCGGTCCGTGTGCCCACGGTGAGCTTTCTTGAGTTTGTGCGACTTTCGGCCTGCCGGAGTTGCGCGGTACGTTCCGTACCTTTCGGCGGGAGCCGAACCGCACTCGCTTGAAAGTAAACTTTCGCTCGACGGCTCCGCCCCCTCCGGAAACCTGCGGTGTTCCGTAACTCCCGCGTGAACAAATATCGCCACTGCAGCTCGATGGGGTTCGAACCGGTTCTCCTGGATCGGTCTGGAAAACAGGTTGGTGAAAATACCTGACGAATAGTAGTTTCGGGTCGCGTAGCGATCCGGCAGGCCGAAGCTCCGCCCTGCGGAGGCCTGCTCGAAAGAGCATCCCCCCGCGAGCTTCGACTTAAAAAGTGAAAACGTAGTCTCGTAAAAAAGATCGGCCAACCTGAAATTGAGACCGGGCCGTTCCCTTGAAAACAAGTTTTCGCTCGGAAGCCTCCCTCACGGAAAATCTACCGATGTTTCGCAACTCCCGCACTGAAAAATCTCTCCGTCGTCGCTACAAAATTTCCGGGCGGAACGGTTCCCCTTACAACTCCAGTGTGGAGGTCAACGCTGATCAAAAACAGGGGAGAGGTAACAGCGGCGTACGACTTTGTATTGATTACGGCGTAACCGTACTCAGTGTCGAATTTGGTTGCGGCAGATGCTTCTCGGCTGCGTTGGAAAGAGCCGCAGGCTTTGGGGATGGGTGGAGGAGGCGAACGAAAGCTCGCTTTCGAGTGAGTACTCCTCGGCCCATCCCCAAAACTACGCAGTAGTTCCCAACGCAACCGACAACTAAGAAACAATCCGGAGAGACCAACCGCACAAACACCCAAAAGCCCACCGCGGGCACGCGGGGCCGGCGCGGCCCGAGCGCAGTTAGAGTAAACACAGGAAAGCCCACCGTGGGCACACGGGGACTGAGCGCAGTTGGAGACAACTCCAACAAAAGAGCCGAAGGCTCCAGTTAGAGAGACCTCAAATGCAAAAGATTAGAAAGAACGTTTTGCCTCGTAGGCGGCGATATCGGGGTGGAGGCTAACCAGGTAGTCCACGTCGTCGTAGCCATTGATCAGGCAGGTTTGTTTATAGCGGTCGATTTCGAAGAGGGCGGTTTCCCCGTTCGTTTCGACGGTAAGGGTGCGTGCGGTCAGGTCGACCGAGAAGAGCGCGGCGGGGTTGGCGGCGATGGTGTCGAAGATCCGTTTGAGCAGATCGGGCGGCACCTGGATGGGCAGCAGGCCGTTGTTGAGGGCGTTGTTGCGGAAGATATCGGCAAAGAAGCTCGATACCACCACGCGGAATCCATAGTCGTAGATGGCCCATGCGGCGTGTTCGCGCGACGAGCCGCAGCCGAAGTTGTAGCCCGCCACGAGGATTTTCCCGCCGTAGTGCGGGTCGTTGAGCGGGAAGTCGGCGATCGGTTCGCCCGTTTTGGCGTAGCGCCAGTCGCGGAACAGGTTATCGCCAAAGCCTTTGCGTTCGGTAGCTTTCAGAAAGCGAGCCGGGATGATTTGGTCCGTATCGACATTTTCGATCGGCAGCGGAACGGCCGTCGAGGTGAGGGTAGTGAATTTTTCGCGTGCCATGGCTATTTGCAGTCAAAGAGGGTACGTGGGTCGGTTACCCGGCCTGTGATGGCGGCGGCGGCGGCCACCACCGGGCTGGCCAGCAGGGTACGCGCGCCGGGGCCTTGCCGTCCTTCGAAGTTGCGGTTCGAGGTAGAGACCGCGTATTTTCCGGCGGGCACCTTGTCGGCATTCATCGCCAGGCAGGCCGAGCAGCCCGGTTGGCGCAGTTCGAAGCCGGCCTCGGTGAGTATGTCGAGCAGTCCTTCGTCGCGCACCTGTTGCGCCACGATGTGGGATCCAGGCACCAGCCAGGCCACCACCCCGTCGGCCTTGCGTTTTCCTTGAACGGCGCGGGCAAACAGGCGGAAATCTTCGATCCGGCCGTTGGTGCAGCTTCCCAGGAAGACGTAGTCGATCGGGAGGCCTTCAAGCTGGCAACCCGCCTCCAAGCCCATGTATTCGAACGATTTCACGTCGCTTTCGCTGGCCGGAGCGGGCATCGGTGCATTGATGGCGATTCCCATGCCCGGGTTGGTTCCGTAGGTAATCATCGGTTGGATGTCGGCGGCATCGAAGCGGTATTCGGTGTCGAACACGGCGTCGGGGTCGGTGGGCAGGGTTTTCCAGTAGGCGACGGCCCGTTCCCAAGCCTCGCCCGCGGGGGCGTGCTTGCGCCCTTTCACGTAGTCGAAAGTGGTTTGGTCGGGGGCGATGATTCCCCCGCGTGCGCCGCATTCGATGCTCATGTTGCACAGGGTCATGCGCCCTTCCATCGACAGGCTGCGGATGGCTTCGCCCGCAAACTCGATGAAGTGGCCCGTTCCTCCGGCGGCCGTGATTTTTGAAATGATGTAGAGCGCCACGTCCTTGGCCGTTACGCAGCAGGCCAGGCGGCCGTCGACGGTGATACGCATCTTTTTGGGCTTGGGTTGCAGGATGCATTGCGAGGCAAGCACCATTTCGACCTCGGAGGTGCCGATGCCGAACGCGACGGCGCCGAACGCCCCGTGGGTCGAGGTGTGGCTGTCGCCGCACACGATGGTCATGCCGGGTTGCGTAAAGCCGTACTCGGGTCCGATGATGTGGACGATGCCGTTTTGCGGATGCCCCAGTCCGAAGTAGTGCGGCAGGCCGAATTCGCGGGCGTTCCGCTCCAGTTGGTCGAGCTGGGTTTTCGATTCGCCCGCCTCGAGGGGCAGGTGCTGGTCGACGGTGGGGGTGTTGTGGTCGGCCGTGGCGGTGGTCAGCTCGGGCCGGAACACGCCGATGCCGCGCGCACGCAGGCCGACGAAAGCAACCGGCGAGGTTACTTCGTGGATGTAGTGGCGGTCGATATAGAGTACCGAACGGCCGCCATCCAGTTGGCGAACCGTGTGGGCATCCCAGATTTTATCAAAAAGTGTTTTTCCCATACATTCAGTTTGTGGTGTTGCAGGCAGGCACCCAGGCTCCGGCACACGGTGTCCGGGCCTGCGCTACAAGCTGCAAAGGTACTTTTTTTCGGGGGTTGAACGCCCGATTTTGTTGAATTTTACACGCACCGGACCCCTTCTGTGCATTTATCCCCAAAATAGCGGCACATTTCGTGCCACACAGGGGCTTTCGTCCCCGCAGAGTCGGGGAAACGGCACAGAAAAGGGAGCGGGGGAGCGGGATCAGGCCAGAGCCTTGTTCACCCCGTCGATATAGGCTTCGATCGATGCGGTTACGATGTCGGTGTTGGTGGCAAAGCCGTGTACCACGCCGCCCTCGTGTCCGAGCTGCATGTGGACGCGTCCCACGTCGTCCGAGCCTTTGGTCATGGCCTGTATCAGGAACTCCTGCAGGGTGATCTCGTTCTCTTTGAGGATGGTGCGCAGGGCGTTGATCGACGCGTCGACGGGGCCGTTGCCGATGGCCGTGGCCGTGTACTCCACTCCGCCCACCAGCACGCGCACGGTCGACGAGGGAATGAGGGTTCCGGACAGCACCTGCAGGTCGAGGAGCTGGATCTTGCGGTTACGTTTCACCAGGTCGCCCACCAACGGAAGGAGGTCTTCGTCCTGGATGTTTTTGTTGTTGTCGGCAATCACCAGGAACTGTTCGTAGGCAGCGGCAAGGTCGTCTCCCTCAAGCACATAACCCATCTGTTCGAGGCGGTGTTTCAGTGCGGCGCGGCCGCTGCGGGCCGTCAGCACAATGGCCGAATCGGTCAGTCCCACGTCCTCGGGGTTCATGATTTCGTAGCTTTCGCGGTTTTTCAGCACGCCGTCCTGGTGAATCCCCGACGAGTGTGCAAAGGCGTTGCGCCCCACCACGGCCTTGTTGGCCTGAACGGGCATGTTCATCAGGGTCGAAACCAGGCGGCTGGTCTGTATGATGCGGCGGCTGTCGATTTCGGTGTCGAGGCCCAGCTCTTTGTGGCAACGCAGGGCCATCACCACCTCTTCGAGCGAGGTGTTGCCGGCCCGTTCGCCGATGCCGTTGATCGTGCATTCGATCTGGCGCGCTCCGGCCATCACCCCGGCCAGCGAGTTGGCGGTGGCCATGCCCAGGTCGTTGTGGCAGTGGGTGGACAGGATGGCGTTGTGTACGCCGTCCACATGTTCCATCAGGTAGGCGATTTTGGCGGCGTACTCGGCGGGCAGGCAGTAGCCGGTGGTGTCGGGAATGTTCACCACGGTGGCTCCGGCCTTGATCACCGCTTCGACCACGCGGGCCAGGTAGGCGTTGTCCGACCGGCCGGCGTCTTCGGCGTAGAACTCAACGTCCTCGACAAAGCGTTTGGCGTATTTCACGGCGGCCACGGCGCGCTGAAGAACCTCTTCGGGCGTGGAGTTGAATTTGTACCGGATGTGCGCCTCCGAGGTGCCGATTCCGGTGTGGATGCGGCCCCGTTTGGCGTATTTCAGGGCGTCGGCGGCCACTTCGATGTCTTTTTCCACGGCGCGTGTCAGGGCGCAGATGGTGGGTTGGGTAACGGCTTTCGAGATTTCGCGCACCGAGTTGAAATCGCCCGGACTCGAAACGGGGAAACCGGCTTCAAGCACGTCGACTCCCAACAGTTCGAGGGCTTTGGCTACTTCGATTTTCTCAACCGTGTTGAGCTGGCACCCGGGGACTTGTTCGCCGTCCCGCAGGGTGGTATCGAAAATGTAAATGCGTTGTGACATGGGGGTTTTCGTCGTTTTCTTTGGAAAGTTCGGGCAAATGTAACGGGCGCTGCGGCCCGCGGCAAGCACGACTTTGCCGGATCGCACGCAATCCAAGCAAAGACAGAATCAATTAATCGACTTACTGTAAATGTTTTAGAATCGAATCGGGGACAACATCCAACCCCTATCGTAGGGAGAGCAATTGGTGTGCTGCGGCAAACGGAGTTACCTCGTTGGCCTCGACCCTGCGGCGAAATTCCTCGATCGAGGCGGCCACGCGGGGATCGCCGTAAAAACGGGTCCGAAGCTCGGCCTCAATGGTTTCGTACATCCAGTAGACGGACTGGTGGCGGCGGTTGCGTTCGAAATAGCCGCTGGTTTTGGTGAAGTTCAAAAAATCTTCGATGCCGCCCCACAACTCGCGCAGCCCGCGCCCCTCGACCGACGAGGTGGTGTACACCCGGGGCCGCCAGCCCGAGGCGGGCATGGGGAACAGGCCCAACGCGTTCTCGAACTGCCGTTTGGCCAGCTCGGCGCGTTGCACATTTTCGCCGTCGGATTTGGTAATGGCCACCAGATCGGCCATCTCCATAATGCCCCGTTTGATGCCCTGAAGTTCGTCGCCCGCTCCGGCAATCTGGAGCATCAGAAAGAGGTCGGCCATGGAATGGACGGCGGTTTCGGACTGCCCCACCCCGACGGTTTCGATCAGGATCACGTCGAACCCGGCCGCTTCGCACAACACCACACTCTCGCGGGTTTTGCGGGCCACGCCGCCCAGCGACCCGGCCGAGGGGCTGGGACGGATGAACGCGTCGGGATTCCGCACCAGGGTCTCCATGCGGGTTTTGTCTCCCAGAACCGATCCTTTGGTGCGTTCCGAACTGGGATCGATCGCCAGCACGGCCAACCGGTGGCCGAGGGCGGTGATCTGCCCGCCGATGGCTTCAATAAAGGTCGACTTGCCGGCCCCGGGAACCCCCGTGATGCCGATCCGTACCGACCGCGAAGCGTGAGGCAGGCAGCGTTCGATGATCTCCTGCGCCAGCGTGTGGTGTTCGGGCAGCAGGCTTTCCACCAGCGTAATGGCCTGGCTCAGGGTGGCGATGTCGCCCCGAAGAATGCCCCCGACGTAGTCGTCGACGGTCAACGCGCGACGCTTGGCACGGCGGTACGCGGGATTGACCGCGGGCGGCTGTTCGATCCCTGCGGCCACCTCCAACGCGCTCTCTGCGTGGGTCTGGCGGTGATGTTCTTCGTAATGCTCCATCCCTGCAAAGGTAGCTTTTTTCCGAAGACTTTTCATCCTTGTGATCGCGGCGGTACAACTGCGAAAAAACCAACGAACCGTCCCGCCTCCCGTTCGGCGGCCATGGCGGCGCGGCGGCAAAATATCCTTCACTCTTCGGCAGAGTCCGCCGCCAGCGGAGGGCGCAAATAAACCGCAGGCGAATGACGCAGCCCGCCGCGTGGGGTGGCGGCGGACTGCCGATATTCCTAAAACGACATTATTCGGAATGATTTGCTCGCAAACCAAGAGGGGAATGCATTAAAAACCTCCGCCCCCTTTTGTCGGGTAGCGGAGGTGAGAACGGAATTGACACTATCGGACTGGCAACGCGCCCCTGGGGGTCGAACGTGCGGCCTCGAGGCGGTTTAAGCGTCGATTTTGGCGTACTTGGCGTGCCGCTCGATGAATTCGCGGCGAGGGGGTACTTCGTCACCCATCAGCATCGAGAAGATGCGGTCGGCTTCGGCTGCGCTGTCGATGGTTACCTGCCGCAGGATGCGGGATTCGGGATTCATGGTGGTTTCCCACAGCTGTTCGGCGTTCATTTCTCCAAGACCTTTGTAGCGTTGGATGTGGGCCCCTTTGGCGCCGAAATCGTCCAGGGCGGCCTGCCTTTCCTCTTCGGTCCAGCAATAGCGCTCGTTTTTCCCTTTTTTAACGAGGTAGAGCGGCGGAGTGGCGATGTAGAGGTGTCCGTTCGAGATGATGTCCTGCATCCGCCGGAAGAAAAAGGTCATAATCAGCGTGGCGATGTGGCTTCCGTCCACGTCGGCGTCGGTCATAATCACCACTTTGCTGTAACGGAGCTTGCTCAGGTTGAGCGCCTTGCTATCCTCTTCGGTGCCGATGGTTACGCCCAGGGCGGTGAAGATGTTGCGGATTTCTTCGTTGTCGAAGATGCGGTGTTCGATGGCTTTTTCGACGTTCAGGATTTTACCCCGCAGCGGCATGATGGCCTGGAACATGCGGTCGCGGCCCTGTTTGGCGGTACCCCCTGCCGAGTCCCCTTCGACCAGGAAGAGTTCGGTGCGCTGGCTGTCGCGCGAGGTGCAGTCGGCCAGTTTGCCGGGCAATCCGGCCCCCGAAAGCACCGTTTTGCGTTGCACCAGGTCTCGCGCCTTGCGGGCGGCGGTGCGAGCCGTAGCGGCCAGTATCACCTTTTGGACGATGGTTTTGGCGTCTTTGGGGTTCTCTTCCAGGTAGTTGGTCAGCGCGGCCGAAACGGCGCTGTCCACGGCGGCCGATACTTCGCTGTTGCCGAGTTTGGTTTTGGTCTGCCCCTCGAACTGGGGTTCGGCCACCTTCACCGAGATGATGGCGGTGAGTCCCTCGCGGAAGTCGTCGCCGCTGATCTCGAATTTGAGCTTGGAGAGCATCCCCGACTCGTCGGCGTATTTCTTGAGGGTGCGGGTGAGTCCCCGGCGGAAACCGGTCAGGTGGGTGCCCCCCTCGATGGTGTTGATGTTGTTGACGTAGGTGTGTACGTTCTCCGAGTAGCTGTTGTTGTATTGCAGGGCCACTTCCACGGGGATGCCGTCGCGTTCGCCGCTCACGTAGATGGCGTGTTCGATCAGGGGTTCGCGGTTGCCGTCCAGGTATTTGACGAACTCTTTAAGCCCCTCCTGCGAGTAGAACGATTCGTGGCGGTAGGCGCCGCTGTCTTCCTCTTTCTCGCGCCGGTCGGTGATGTTCAGGCGGATGCCTTTGTTCAGGAAGGCCAGCTCGCGCAGGCGCGAACTGAGGATTTCGTAGTTGTACACGGTGCCTTGCTTGAAGATTTCGGCATCGGGCTTGAAGGTGATGGTGGTTCCGGTGCGGTCGGTGGTTCCGATCACCTGGATGTCTTCCTGCGCGACGCCCTTGCTGAAACGTTGGCGGAATATTTGTCCCTTGCGGTAGATGACCGCTTCGAGCGAGATCGACAGGGCGTTCACGCACGACACCCCTACCCCGTGCAAACCACCCGATACCTTGTAGGAGTCCTTGTCGAACTTCCCGCCGGCGTGCAGCACGGTAAGCACCACTTCGAGGGCCGATTTCTGTTCTTTTTCGTGGTATTCGGTGGGGATCCCGCGGCCGTCGTCGGCCACCGAGATCGAGTTGTCTTCGTTGATGGTAACGTCGATGGTGGTGCAGTAGCCGGCCATCGCCTCGTCGATCGAGTTGTCGACCACTTCGTACACCAGGTGGTGGAGGCCTTTTTCGCCCGTATCGCCGATGTACATCGAGGGGCGCATGCGCACGGCTTCGAGTCCTTCAAGTACCTGGATGCTACTGGCCGAGTAATCGGCAGGTTGTGTCTGTTCGAGTTGTTCGCTCATTTTTGTTCTGGAATTACAACCCACAAAGATAGTAACTTTCGGCAAATTTCAACGCCCCGAAATGAAAGCCGCAGCGCCCCTTGTCCGGGGACGGGCAAGGGGCGCTGCGGGGCCATCGGGCGGTTTTATTTCCGCTTGTTGTGTTTTTTCTTTTGGCGGTTTTTGTTCTTTGCGTTGGCCGAGGCGGTTCCGCTGGACGGGTAGTCGATCTTCACGCGGTCGAGCGCCTTGGGGTCGACTCCCAGCAAGCCGTGCGAAAATTGTTGGAGGTCGCGGCTCACCACCTCGCTCGAGGGGTGTTCGCGGTTGAATTCGAACGACTTGAGCTTCATGAACTGCGCCAGGTTCGCCGCCGCCGCATCGCGCTCTTCGCCCGCCGGTTCGGCGCCGACGGCCTCGACCATTTGGGGGATGTTTTTCCCATAATGTTTTTGGGCGATCTGCGACTGGGTCTAGGGAATCGGGCGGGGGGCCGGAGCCAGCGTATCGGACGTGGGGCGGGGATAGGGGGAATCGACATCCAGGTCGAAATTGGCGATCATAAAAAGGTGGTCCCACAGCATGTGCTGAAAGCCCTCGGTATCGCGCTGCGACGGATTGACGTTGCCCATAATGGCCACCACCACTTCGGCCTGGCGGTTTCGCAGGTCGCGGTCCTGAATCGTTTTCAGGTAATTCACCATCCGTTGCACGTTGCGTCCATATTCGGACAACAGCAATCGGCTTCTATCTCCATTCATTCGTTCGCGGGTTTGGGCATTATTCCGGCAACAAAGATAGGGATTATTCACAAATCGCTGTCGTTGTGGAAATATCACACGGACGGCTGTTCGGACCGTTCGCATTAGAATTCGAAATAATTCACTATCTTTGGGGCCGTAAATCTATAACTGGCTGATACATGGCAAGAATACTGGTCATCGACGACGAACGCAGCATCCGGAACATCGTTACCGAGCTGCTCGAAATGGAGGGACATACCGTGCAAACCGCCGAAGATGGCCTGCAAGGATGGGAAAAGATCAGCAAGGAATCTTACGATCTGGTGATTTCCGACATTAAAATGCCCAACATGGACGGAATGGAGCTGTTGGACAAACTGGTCGAAAACCGGGCCGAGGTAACCGTCGTGATGATTTCGGGCCACGGCAGCATCGACGCCGCCGTAGAGTGTATCAAAAAAGGCGCTTTCGACTACATCGAAAAGCCGATCGACATGAACCGCTTTTTGGTAACCGTAAAAAACGCCCTGGAGCGCGAATCGCTGGTTACCGAAACCAAAAGCCTGCGCAGAAAAGTCAATAAAGTTGCCGACATCGTCGGAAATTCAGCCCCGATCATGTGCGTGAAAGCGCTGATCGACAAGGTGGCCCCCACCGATGCCCGCGTGCTGATTACCGGATCGAACGGAACCGGTAAAGAGCTGGTAGCCCGCTGGTTGCACGAAAAGAGCAACCGTTCGGTCAACCCCTTCGTGGAGGTGAACTGCGCCGCCATCCCCTCGGAACTGATCGAAAGCGAACTCTTCGGACACGAAAAGGGAGCCTTTACCTCGGCCGTGAAACAACGCAAAGGGAAATTCGAACTGGCCGACGGAGGCACCATCTTCCTGGACGAGATCGGCGACATGAGCATGGCCGCCCAGGCCAAGGTGCTCCGCGCCCTGCAGGAGCGCAAGATCACCCGCGTGGGGGGCGACAAGGACATCGACGTCGACGCCCGCGTGTTCGCCGCCACCAATAAAAACCTGCAACACGAAATTGCCGAAGGGCGCTTCCGCGAGGACCTGTACCACCGCCTGAGCGTTATCCTGATCCACGTCCCCACCCTTCGGGAGCGTTGCGAAGACATCCCCCTGCTGGTGCGCCATTTCATCCAGCAAATTTCGGCCGAAAAGGGAACCCGTCCCTGCGAAATCACCGACGACGCGCTCGAACTGATGAAAAAAATGCCCTGGACGGGCAACATCCGCGAGTTGCACAACGCCGTGGAACGCCTGATGATCCTCAGCGGCGACACCATCACGGCCGACGACGTGCGTTCGAACGTATCCCAGTCGTATGACTGATCTGCCCCACATAGGGATCTACGGACGAACCAATAGCGGCAAAAGCTCGCTTCTCAATTTTTTAACAGGCCAGCAAAGTGCGCTGGTTTCAGCCCAGGCCGGAACCACCACCGATCCCGTGCGCCGGCGTTTCGAACTCGCGGGGATCGGCCCCGTGCTGTTGATCGACACCCCGGGCTGGGACGATGACTCGGAGCTGGGAGCCCTGCGCGGGCAAACCATGCGGCAAACCCTCGACGAGATCGACCTCGCCCTGGTAGTCGGCGCCACGACCCCCGATTTCGAAACGGCCCTGCGCCGCCGGGCCATTCCCTGGCTCGTCATCGAAAATCCTGACGGGAAGCCCTTCGAGGGCCGTTCCGCCGCCGAACTCCTCGCCCAAATCGCCGCCAAACTGCAGCAGAGCAGCATGCCGCCCCGCCCCTTTTTCGGCAACCGGCTCCATGCGGGAGACTCCTTGCTGCTGGTATGCCCCATCGACCGCGGCGCTCCCGCGGGCCGGCTGATCCTGCCCCAGGTGCAGGCGCTGCGGGCCGCCCTCGACCTGCACGCCGTCCCCACGATCCTCCAACCCGCCCAGGCCGCCGAGTGGCTGCAACACCACCGTCCCCGGCTGATCGTAGCCGACAGCCAATGCCTGGCCGAAGTAACGGCAATCGCCCCGCCGGGGGTGGAGGTTACTTCGTTCAGCATCCTGCTAGCCGAACTCAAGGGCGATCCCGAACTTTACCGCGCCGGACTGCACGCGGTCGACCGGCTGCGCGGGGGCGACCGCGTGCTGGTACTCGAAAGCTGTTCGCACCACCCCTCGTGCGACGACATCGGCCGCTCGAAGATCCCCGCATGGCTGGAACAGTATACCGGGCAACGGCTCGAATTCGACTTCGTGGGCGGGCGCGACCCGCTGCCCGAACTCCTCGAAGGATACGCGCTGGCGGTACAATGCGGCGGCTGCATGGCCCCCGCCCGCCTGCTGAGGAACCGCCTGGAACAACTCAAAGCCGCCGGAGTTCCCACAACCAACTACGGCATGCTGATCCAAAAAATTCGGAAATCGCAGTAACAAAGCGCGACAGCAACTAAATTTTACTATTTTTGTAGTTGGCAAGTTGCCCTCTAAATCACCTCTGCAATGAAACGATTCCTCTCCTCCGCGTTGCTCTGCGCATCCATTCTTTTTTCAGCGGCCCAAACGCCCACTCCCTCGTCGCCGTTCGGCGAACAACCCGACCTTTCGGCCTACCTGGGCGAGGGAACCGTCGTTGTCAAAGGGAAGGTGAGCGACAAACCCGAATCCATGAACCATTGGCGGCTGGCAATGACCAACTATCTGGAAAACAAAGGGTTCAACGTTCCCATAGCCGCCGACGGTTCGTTCGAACGCAGCTTCCCCATCCGCGACGTGCAGGACATGTACCTTTACCTGGGCGACGCGATCACCATTACGGTCTGCCCGGGCGACACGATCGAAGTGCTTTTCAACGGCAAGGATCCGAAAAAAGACCTCGTCGTTCGGGGCAAGAACGAAACCCGCAGCAAGGAACTGACCCTTTCGCTCACCATCTACGACTCCTGCCGGAAGGATTTTCTGAAACTGTTCGGCAGCATGTACAGCGAAACTCCCGAGAAACGACTCGCCCTGGCAAACGCCTACTACAAGAAGAGAATGGCCCTGATCGAGGCGTTCGAGAAAGAGAACGGCCCATTGCCCATGAGTTGGAAAGCCAAAACAGACACCTACTTCCAAGCGGCCCATGTATTGGGAACTCCCGAGTGGATTGAAAAACTGGAGATCGCGGACAGCTCGGCGGCCGTTCCATCGAGTCCAGCCGGGAATACCCTGCAACACCCCTACAAAGTGGCCGATTACACCATTTTCCGGACCTCGCCCACCTACCGCGAATACCTGCAATCCATAAGGCCGACAATCACTACCCATGTCGGATTCGACAGGGATCAATACGTACAAAGCGGACGATCTTATTACGAGGCACTCGCCAAGACCAGCGCAGTCCCCCTGCGCGACTACCTGGCCTGCAACGCCCTGATCAGAAACTTCGCCTATGGCGGAGATTTCCACGCGACCAAAAAACTGTTGGATCACTTCCGTACCCTTTGCACTGACACCACCTACCTGAACCCGCTTGCCGCCGTCGAAGCCCGTCACGCCAAACTCGCCCCGGGGGCGCCCGCGCCGGAGTTCACCCTCAGGGATTTGGACGGAAACCAGGTGAAACTCTCCGACCTGCGGGGCAAATACCTCTACATCGATTTCTGGGCCTCGTGGTGCGGCCCCTGCGTCGCCGAGTTCAAGGGAGCGAGCGCCGAGCTGCACGAAAAATACAAAGACAAAAACCTGCTGTTCGTCTACATTAACCTGATCGATTCGGACGAAGAATGGAAAAAGGCGGTTGGAACCTACAACCTGCAAGGGCTCCACCTGCAGGGAGGCAACTCGATGGGAGATGAGAACCCGCTCACGCGGGACTACATGGTCGACGGCATTCCAAGCTACTTCTTCATCGACCCGAACGGGATCATCATCCAGTCGCAATGCCACAGACCCTCATCCCTGTTGCGCGATGGCGGCGATTCGATCCTCGAAAAACACCTGAACGCCCCGCCGCAACCCGCCGTTGAGCAACCGGAGCCTATTCAGACAAGGGGAACGGTCAAACTTAAACCCGGCAAAAAAGGGAAATAGACCGGCCTTTTACCCGACCCTACGCAGCGAAACGACGCTTCCGTTTGGGGACGGATTTTTGCCGCCTCCGTAACGCACGGCGTACACGCAGCCCTGATAAACGCAGCGCGGGGAGAACCTTGATGGTTCTCCCCGCGCTCTTTAATGCTTGCCCAACCGGACGTAACTACGGCACCAGGGCGTTGAAGCCGCTGGCCGTACTCCAGTCGAACCGCGTTTTGAACACATTCAAAGCCTGCGGCTGGGTCGATTTGGGGATGTAGCACGACCACCCGCTGAAAGTATTCACCTGAATCTGGTTGAAGAGCCACGGGGTCGACGCTTTATAAATCACGGCGTCGGCCAGGGCCGCGTCCACCGCCGCCAGGCCGGCATGGCCCCGCCACGAAGTGTGGATAAAGTCGCCCAAATCCCAAAAGGTGTTCCGGTAGGTATTGATCCCGAACTCCTGATTGGCTGAAAGTATCGGGGTAGTCGCCGCACCGAGGTTTTTGACGGTTGTGGCCAGCGCTTCGAGCTTGTCGGTGCGCACCACGCCCGTGGTAACGGTACGGGCCGGGCCGTCGGGACGGCCGTTGTAGTAGTTGAAAAATTTGGTCGCCATGCCCACCACGTCGGGGGCGGGGAGGGCCAGCATATCGCCCAGCACCTCGTTGTAGGGATACCCCTCGGCATAACTCTCGGCAGCCGAGGCCAGCACGTAGTCGGCGCGGTTGCGAAGCTGGTAGGCCACCTCGATGCAGCCCATGTAACAGGCATCGAACAGAATGAATTTAAAATGAGGAGCCCCCGACAACGCTGCGGACAGGGCGTCGATGTCCATTTCGGAATTAAACGTCATGCTGTGGGCGAACGACTGAAGTATGACCGGCTGCGGCACATCGGCGGCCACCTGGGGAGCCTCGGAGGATTGGATGGGAAAGCCGCTCTTCGACATCAGCGTCCCTTCGGAAACGACCTGGGGCGCCGCCTGGCTGCGCAGCGGGGAGACCATTCCCTGGGGAGCCCACCCGGTGCCGTGCGACCACAACACCAGGGCGTACTCTTCGGCCGGAGCCAGTTCCACCGCGTCCTGAATGACGGCGGCAAGGGTGGCCGCATCGGCCGGATTTTGTGAGCGGGTGTATTGTTTAAGCACCCGGCTGGCGATCCGGTCGCTCTGTTCGCTGGAGATGAGCATCAGGCGGGGATTTTCGTTGTAATCCTGTTCGCCCGAGGCATAGACACTGGTTTTGGCCGCGGGGGCCAGATAAACCACCACCCTTCCCTTGTACTGGTTGTTCCAGCCGCGCTCCATTTCGTTGATGTCGGCCTTGGCGTACTGGTACAAGTTGTTGTCGGCCTCCATGTAGACGATCACCGTCCGGTTGGCGGTGGGCAGGGGGTCGTGATTGGATTTTTTGCAGGCTGCCGTCCCCGCGAGCAGGGCGGCAAGCACAAGGCCTTTGGAAAGGTATTGATTGATTTTCATCCGGTTGAATTCCACACGATAATAACGACAAAGGTAACGAAATAGTGTATCCCCCGAAGCCTGCCGCCGTCGTTTTTGAGCATCGGGCCATCTTTTTCCCGCGCCTTGTTGGAAAAGTGTGCGACAAACCCTATCTTTGTCGCCGCTCCAGCAGCAAATATGGCGAGGTAGCTCAGCTGGTTAGAGCGCATGATTCATAATCATGAGGTCGCCGGTTCAAGCCCGGCTCTCGCTACCGGCCCCCGAGGGGGCGCAAAAACGAAGGAGGCTCCCGCGTGTGGGAGCCTCCTTCGTTGGTTATGGCTGAAGCCGCGGGCGGCTTTGCGCCACGTTACAGGTTGTTCTTCACACTTTCGACAATCTGTCCGTCCAGCAGGCTGATGATGCGGTGGGCGTACATCGAATCGCGCTGCGAGTGGGTTACCATCACGATGGTGGTTCCTTCTCGGTTGAGTTCCGAAAGCAGGTTCATCACCTCCTGCCCATTCTTGGTGTCGAGGTTCCCGGTGGGTTCGTCGGCCAGGATCAGCTTGGGGCCCGCCACCACGGCGCGGGCGATGGCCACGCGCTGCTGCTGTCCTCCGGAGAGCTGCTGCGGGAAGTGCTTGGCGCGGTGGCTGATGTTCATCCTTTCGAGGATGGCCGTTACCATCTCCTTGCGGCGTTTGGCCGGGACTTTCAGGTAGATCAGCGGGAGCTCCACGTTCTCGAACACGTTCAGTTCGTCGATCAGGTTGAAGCTTTGGAACACGAAGCCGATGTTTCCTTTGCGGTACAGGGTGCGGTCTTTTTCCTTGAGCGTTCCCACCTCTTTGCCGAGCAGGTCGTAGGATCCCCCGGTGGGGTTGTCGAGCAGGCCGAGGATGTTCAGCAGGGTCGATTTGCCGCACCCCGAGGGGCCCATGATGGCGACGAATTCGCCGGCGTTGACCTCCATCGAAACGCCGTTCAGGGCCAGGGTTTCGACCTCTTCGGTACGGAATACTTTTTCGAGTTGACGGGTTTTAAGCATGGGGTTTTGTGTGTTGGTTTCCATAGTATTGGGGTGTTTTTGGTTGTTTTGATTGTTTCGGGTTGAGGGTTTTTTATTCGGATTTGAGCGATTTAACGGGATTGGCGTAAGCGGCCTGGAGCGCGTTCCAGAGTACGGCGACAAGGGCCACCACAAAGGCGGCAAGGAAGGCCACCGCAAAGATTTGCCACGAAAGCGAAATGCGGTAGGTGTAATTCGACAACCAACGCTGCATCAGCAGTGCGATCGCCGGAGCGGCCACCACAAAGGCAACCACCACCAGCCACAGAAAGCTGCGCAACAGGCGCACCAGCACCTCGGCCTCGGTCGATCCGAAGACCTTGCGGATGGCGATCTGCTGGGTTCGCTGGCGGATGAAGTAGGTGGCCATGGCCAGCATCCCCATCGTCGAAATGGCCAATGCGACGATGGTCAGCCAACCCATGATCTTCGACATCCGGTTTTGCGTTTCGTACAGGTGAGCGATGGTTTGGTCGAGGAATTCGCCATCGAAAACGTCGCCTCCCGCAAACTTGACTGTCGTTTCGCGTACACGATCGAAGGCGCCGAACGGGTCGGCGGGCGACACCTTTACCAGCACGTTCCAGGCGGTTCCCTGGGGATTGAAGGGACGAATCATCTCGGCGCCGATGGGGCGATCGAGGCCGTAGGAGTGGAAGTCGCGCACATAGCCCTTCAATTTCATTTTCCATTGGTCGGTCACCCTCCATTCGGTAGCGTCGGGAGCGAGCTTCGCCATCTTCCACGCCGTTTCGTTGAACCAAACGGCATCGGCATCCTCCACGCCGGTGCGGTGCAGTACGTGGAAGCCCATCAGCGACATAAAGGACGAATCGCCCTCGTAAATCTGAAAACTGTAGGCGTTTCGATCGCCGTCCTCAAACGAGTTGTTGTTCGACTTTCTGGGCGGGTATCCGTTCGAAAGAACCACCTGTTCCACTCCGGGGACACGCAGCAGTTCAGCCTGCAGGCTCGATTGTTGCGCCTGGCCCACCGGATTGCTGAACCCGATGATGAAGTCGGTGTTGTACCCCAGGTCGGTGGTTCTCATAAAGTGTACCTGCCGCAAGATGGTGAACGTGCAGCCGATCAGGGCGATGGTGATGGCGTATTGCGTGGCGATCAGCACTTTGCTGTACACCATTTTGGTGCGGCGGCGGAAGGTGCCCTTCACCACCTCGATGGGTTGGAAACGGACGATCACCAGCGCCGGAAGAATCCCAGCCAGTACGCCCAACAGCACGATGCCCGCTAACATAACCAGTATGTTCAGGGGGGTCAGCAGCCCCGACAAAGCCACCGAGCTGTTCATCACCTGCTGGAACCAGGGTTCGAGCGCCGAAGCCAGCACCAGGGCCAGCCCGAACGAAACCACGCAGAGCAACAGCGATTCAAGGATAAACGAAAAGAACAATCCGCCGCGCGTACCACCCAACAGGCGACGCATGGCGGCCTCTTTGGCGCGGAATCCGGTTTGGGCCATTGACAAGTTGACGTAGTTCGCCAGCGCAAAAACAAGCACCAGCAGGGCCATAAATCCCAACACCCGCAGCCACGAAGCGTCGTTTGTGTTGTGGTTGTGTTTCGCCCCCAACGAGGTCTCGAAATAAGCCTCGCGCAGGGGGGTGAGCTGCACGCCCAGGGTCGAATCCCTGCCATACAGCCAATACGCCCCGTTGGACTGGAAGTAGGAGAGCATATCGTCCACTTTGGCCGGCAGGTCAGTTCCCGGACGGGCTTGCAGGTAGAGCGAAGGCATGCACCACCCCCAAAAATTGACCAGGTACGGGGCCCCATAGTAGTCGCCCACGGCGGGGAAAGGGGCCAATACAGCGGGGTTGCGGAAGTGCGTGTTCTTTAAATCGACCACTACGCCGCTCACCGTAAAAGGATTCATGTGGTCGGCCAACGAAATGGTTTTCCCGATGGCCGGAGCATCGCCAAAGAGTTTTTTGGCAAAACTCTCAGTCAGCACCACGTCCTGCTTGGTCCGCATCACGCTTTGAGGAGTTCCCTCAACCAACGGGAACGAGAACATTTGCAAAAAGGTGGTATCGACAAACAGCGCCTCGCCGGAAAAACGCTCTTTGGTTCCTTCGCGGGTAACGGTAATGTCGTTGAGTTCTATGTTGCCGACCCGCAGGGTTCGTTCAATTTCGGGGTAACGATTTTGCAGGTCGGCCGCCGCAGGCGGAGCAAAGGCGTTTCCGGCGGAGGTTGTCAGCTTGAAAATACGGTCGGCGTTGGGTTGGTCGGCATCGACCGCATATTCGCGCTGAAGATAGAGCCCCAAAAGGAGCACAAAGGCGAGTGATACGGCGAATCCGCAAAGGTTCACCGCCGTATAGAGCTTGTTGCGGCTCAGGAAGGTCAGAAAGGCTTTTAGTTGAAACGAGTTTTTCATGGGGTTGTTGGATGTTATTCGGATTTGAGCGATTTAACGGGATTGGTCGAGGCGGCGCGGAGCGACTGCCACAACACCGTCAGGCTCGCAATGGCCAGCGCCAGCAGGCCCGCTCCGGCAAAGATCGTCCACGAAAGGGGAATCCGATAAGGATAGCCCGACAGCCACTCCCGCATCAAGTAGGCGATCACCGGCACGGCTACCACAAAGGCGATGCCGACCAGCCACAGAAAATTACCCATCAACCGTACGAGCACCTGCTTGCGGGTGGAACCGAAGACTTTCCGTACGGCTACCTCTTGTGTCCGCTGGCGGATGAAGTAGGTGGCCATGGCCAGCATGCCCAATGCCGAGATCACGATGGCGATCAACGACAGCGATCCCAGCACCTGCGTCATCCGTTTCTGTTCCTCGTACAGTTTGGCGACGGTTTGATCCAGAAACTCGCCCTGAAAGAAATTGCCGCCCGCTTTTTCGTTGAAGAGTTCTTCGACCCGCCTGAAAGTTTCGAACGGATCGCCTCCCGAAGTCTCGATCACCGTAGTCCAGGCCCACCCATTGCCTTGCCAGCCCATAGGAGCGATCATCGCCTCGCCGATCTCCTCGGAAAAACCGCCCGTGTGGAAGTCCCGCAGAATGCCGGCCAGGGGGCGGAGTTTTCCGTACACCTCGACTTCCACGGCGTCGGCGGGAAGCTCGGACTTTTTAGCCATCGTTTCGTTGACCCAGAAGCCTTTTAATCCCGTAGAATAGACCGTATCGAACCGCATGATCTGCATAAAGACCGAATCGGCGGTGTAGGTGGATACGCTGTGGTTCACATCGTTTTTATCCCGCCAGGAGTTGTTGTTGACCATTGAAGGCGGGACGCCTTGCGAAAAGGAGACCCGTTCGACGCCGGGGATGGCCATCAGGCGGTCGCGGAAACCGGCCTCTTCCTCGGGCGAACAGATATTCTGAGCTACAATAACCTGATGGGTCGCGTACCCCATATCGGCGTTCTGCATGTACCGCACCTGGCTGATGATGGTGATCGTACAGCCGATCAGCGCAATGGTGATGCAGTATTGAAAGGAGATCAGCACCTTGCTGTAAACCATTTTGGTTTTGCGCCGGAAGGTGCCGCGCACTACGTCGATGGGCTGGAAACGGGTAACCACCACAGCCGGAATCGTCCCGGCGATCATGCCCAGTACGAGTACCCCGGCGACGGCGATGCCCAGGTTCGCCCAGGTCATTCCATCGGTCAGCGCGACCTGTGTGTTCATCATTTGCTGGAACAAGGGTTCGGCCGCCTGTGCCAACCCAAGCCCCAGCAGGAACGAGAATGCGCAAAGCAACATCGATTCGGTGATGAAATTCCAAAAGAGTTGCCCCCGCGAACCACCCAACAGGCGGCGCATGGCGGCCTCTTTGGCACGGAAACCAGTTTGGGCGACCGACAGGTTGATGTAGTTGATCATGGCAAAAACCAGGATCAGCAGGGCCGTAACCCCCAATATGGCCAAGTAGGTCTGGTTATTTCCCGTGGCAAAATAGGCAGACTCGGACGGTTTGAAGTAGATCTCCGGAAGGGGAACCAGATTCAGATTTTTGGTGCGTCCCTGCGAAAACATCCAATGGTTCAGATCGTCTCGAAGGTATTTTTCCATATCCGGCAGCTTGGCCCGCAGGTCGGCTCCGGGTTTGGTCATCAGGTAAATCGTAAAACTGTTGTTGTTAAATTCGGTCAGCAGGCCCGGATATCCCCAAAAATCGGCCAGGTTGACGAAGGAGATCACCATCGCCGGGTTCTTGAAGTGGGTATTTTTGAAGTCCCGAACCACGCCGTTGACGGTAAAATCCCGTCCGTCCACTTTGATGGCTTGCCCCATAGCCGGTTGATTGCCGAAAAGCTTCCGAGCGAAACTTTCGGTCAGAACGACCTGTTGTTTGGTCGGCATCGCCGCGACGGGATTCCCCTCTACGAAGGGGAAGGAGAACATGGTGAAGAACGTGGAGTCGGCCAATAGGATATCCTCCTGATACTTGGCTTCTGCTTTTCCGGGCACCTCAACCTTGTAGGTCTGTTGAAAAAGCCGGGTCGAAGCCTCGATTTCCGGGTAACGGCTTTCGAGGTACGGCGGTATGGCCGCCGACAGGATAGACCCCGTTTCGTGTTCGAGCCGAAATATCCGCTCTTTGTTTTCATGGAACTGGTCTACGGAGTATTCCCGCAGGGTATAGACCCCCAACAGGATCACGAACATCAGCGAAACGGCGAAACCGAAAATGTTCACCGCCGTGTAGAGCTTGTTGCGGCTCAGGAAGGTGAGAAAGGCTTTCAGTTGAAACGAGTTTTTCATCGGGATTTTCGTGTTATTTCAAGATCAGGTTTTGGTTGTCGCCGAAGGTTTCGTAGCTCGACACGATCACTTTCTCGCCGGCGTCCAATCCGTCAAGCACTTCGTAGTACTGCGGATTTTGGCGGCCGATCTTCACCGGGCGGCGGTAGGCGCGCGTTCCGTCGGGCGACAGGACGAATATCCACGCCCCGCCGGTGCTTTGGTAGAACGCCCCGCGCGGAATCAGGATCGCCTCGGAGGGCTGCCCCAATTCGAGATTGATGTAGTAGGTCTGCCCCGAGCGGATGTTGTCGGGCCGCTCGCCCGTCAGGTTGCACCACACGCGGAACTGGCCGTTACGCACTTCGGGAAAAACGGTGCGCAGCGCAAGGTCGAACTTGCCCCCCTGCCGTTCGAACGTACCCGTCAGGCCCGGACGCACGCGGTCGATGTAGTGTTCGTCGATCATCGCCTCGATCTTGTAGTCGCTCAGGTCGTTGATCTGCCCCAGCTTGGCGCCCGCGCCGATGAACTGGCCCAACACCACGTCCAACTGCCCCAGTTCGCCGTCGATGTTGGCCCGCACGTTGAGGTTGTCGACCCGCTGGCGGATCAGGATCATGTTCTGGCGCATGCTTTCAAGGCTGATCTCCATGTTAACCACCTGCAGGCTGCGGAAAATGGAGTCCTGCACCTGGCGGTCGTACACCAACTCTTTTTGCTTCAGGGCCAGGTCGTAGTCCTCTTTGGCCTGGAGAAACTCCTCGCGCGAGACCAGCTTTTCGGCATACAGCGACCGGCATTGCTCGTACCGGCGCAGCAGGCGGCCGGCGTTCATTTCGAGCCGCAACCGCTCCTGCCGCAGGTTCAGGCGTTCCTGCTCCATGCTCACGCGGGTGTTGCGGAGCAGGTTTTCCTTTTCGGCCAGGTCGGCTTCGCTGGTCAGAATCTGCATGTTGAGCTGCGGATTGCTCAGCCGCACGATGATGTCGCCCCGCTTGACCATGGCCCCCTCCTCGACCACTTTGGTTTCGACGTTTCCGCTCTCCAGCGGACTCACCTGCACCGTGGTGATGGGTTGCACGGTGCCGCTCACGCGGACGTAGTCGTTGAACTGGCCGCTGCGGACCGGTTCGATCGTCAGCGTCCGGCTATCGACCTTGAGCGAGCTGCTGTGGTCGCCAAGCAGGAGCCAACCCGCCACGGCCAGCACGAAAACGCCGCCGGCTATATAGGGGATGTGTTTCTTGCGGATCCCTTTTTTGGGGGCAAGCACCCGGTCCATGTTGTCCTTGTGTATCTCTTTTTCTTTCGTATCCATTGCCGTATGTTGTTTCAGATTTGTATTGATTGCCGGAGCGATTTTATTCGGATTTGAGTAATTTAACGGGATTGACGGTGGCGGCATGGAGCAACTGCCCGAAAATGGTGAGTGCGGCAACCAGCAGGACTGCGGCGCCCGCAAGGGCGAAAATATCCCACGTAAGCGGAATCCGGTAGGCATAGCCGCCCAGCCAGTCGCGCATGAGGTAAGCAATGACCGAAACGGCCACCACAAAAGCCACCCCCACCAGGCTCAGGAAAGCCCAAAGCAAACGCGCGAGCACCCCGGACGAGGTCGACCCGAACACCTTGCGAATGGCAATCTGCTGCAACCGTTGGCGGGTAAAATAGGTAGCCATGGCCAGCATGCCCATCAACGAAAGGGCCAGCGCAGTCGCCGAAAGCATGCCCACAATTTGCAGGGTTTGATCTTGTTTTTGGTAAAGACTGGCGATCATTTGATCCATGAAAATTCCGTCGAAGAGGTTGCCTTCGTGCTTCCGATTGGCGCACTCCCTGATCTGTTCGGTTACGGCCGCCTGGTCGGCCCCCTCGCTCAGGCGGACGAAAACGCGCCTGCCCCTGTTGACGGGTACAATAACCGCCGGAGCGATCGGGTTGGTCAGGTCGTCGGTAAAGAAATCGCGCACCATGCCCCGGATCTTGAAATTGTACCGCGGGTCCTGCGCATTGGTGTATTCGATGGCTCCATCCGAAAGGCCCAGTTTCCGCCAGGCGGTTTGATTCAGGTAAACGGCTCCGGGGTCTTCAACGCCGGTGGTTCGCATAACTTCAAACCCAAGCACCGATACATAGGCCGAGTCCCCGAAAAAACCGGCCAAATCTTGCATGTTCCCCTGTTTGTCGTAATGGCTAAGCCGACCGTTGTAGTTGCCTATTCCGGGTATCGCGTCGGCAAAAGAGACCGCCTCGACGCCCGGGATGCCCATCAATTCGTCCCGGAACGAAGCCTGACTCTGGAACGAAACAGGATTGCGAAACGAAAGCAGGTTCGAGGTGCGGAAACCCAAATCGGTGGTTTTCATGTAGTGTACCTGCTTGCCGATCACCAGCGTACATCCGATCAGCACGATAGTAACGGCATACTGGAACGAGATCAACACCTTGCCGTACACCGTTTTGGTGTACCGGCGGAAAGTTCCTTTCACCACGTCGATGGGCCGGAAACGGCCGATCACCAACGCGGGAAAAACCCCGGCCAGCACGCCCAACAGCAAAACGCCCGCCAGCATGGCCGATACGTTCAAGGGGGTTAGCAGATTCGACAAACCCACCGAACTGTTCATCACCCGTCCGAACCAAGGCTCCAGCACCGAAGCCAGCAGCAGGGCCAGTCCGAATGAGACTACGCAGAGCAACAGCGATTCCAGGATAAACGAGGCGAAGAGCCCCGCACGGCTGCCGCCCAACAGGCGGCGCATGGCGACCTCCTTGGCGCGGAATCCCGTTTGGGCCACCGACAGGTTGATGTGGTTGACCAGGGCGAAGAACAACACCAGAAGCACGGTAACCAACAGCACGTTCAGGAATACGGGATCGTTGCGCATGGATTCGGCGTTGAAAAACGGCGAGAAGTAAACCTCCCGGATCGGATTCAGCCTCGCCTCACGCATATGCCCGTCCAGAAAGAGGTTCTTTTGGATATCCTCCTTGAAAAAACGATCCAATTCGACGGAGGTTAATTTGGATGGCAGATCGGCCCCCTGTTTGGCCAGCAGGTAGGTCGAAAAGTCGTTGTTTCCCTGCAGCATGGTATCCCACTGGTCCGGCCCTATCCCCCAAAGGTCGCCCAGGACAGAGAAGGGCAACAGCACCGCAGGGTGGCGGAAGTGGGTGTGGTGAAAATCTTCGACCACACCGCTTACCACATACTCTTTGTTCTCGATTTTCAACACCTGCCCCAGGGCGGGACGCTCTCCGTAAATTTTACGGGCAAAGCTCTCGGTCAGTACCACTTCGTTCGGATTCCGCAACACGTCCTGCGCCCTGCCCTCGACAAAGGGGAACGAAAAGATCGAAAAGAACGACGAGTCGACAATCAGTCCGCCCTCCGCCATTTTTTCGTTCTTCGGCGCGGGGGTTTCAATCGTCAGACTGGAAAAATAGCTGCGGGTGGTAGCCTCAATATCCGGATAACGATCTTGCAACGCCCTGGCGATCCCGGGTGCGAATTTGGCCCCGCTGAACAGGTCGTTCGTGGCTTCGAGCCGGTAGATGCGGTCGCCTTTTTCGTGCCAGGCATCCACCCGGTATTCGTCCTGCAGGTAGAGGCCCACAAGGAGCACAAAGGCGAGCGATACCGAAAATCCCAGCAACGTAACGCCGGTGTAGAGTTTGTTGCGGCTCAGGAAGGTCAGAAAGGCTTTGAGTTGAAACGAGTTTTTCATCGGGGTATCGGTTGTGGCGTTGGTTGGGTGCCAGATTGACTGGTTAAGTTTACTATGCTACGGGTTGCGGAGCGTTCGATTGTTTTTTTATTCGGATCTATTCGGCATGGATCGCCTTCACGGGGTTGGCCGTGGCGGCGCGCCAGCTTTGGAATATCACGGTCAGCAGGGTGACGGCGGCGGCGATCAGGGCCGTAGCCGCGAACGTCCACCACGCGATGGGGGCTTTGTACACGAAACTCTTGAGCCACTCGGCGCTCAGCCACCACGCAACAGGCAGCGCGATGATTACGGCGACGGCCATCCACGAGAAGAAGCTGCGGCACAACAGGTCGATCACCTGACTCACCCGCGAGCCGTGTACCTTGCGCAGGGCGATCTCTTTCTTCCGCCGTTCCACGGCGTACCACGCCAGGCCGAAAAGGCCCAGGGCGGTGAGCAGAATACTCAGTCCGGCGAAGAACGTAACGATCTGGCGCAGGCGGTCGTCGTTCTTGTTCATCTCGCGGTACTCCTGCGCCAGGGTCCTGAACTCCGGCATGGGGGCGTTGCCAAGCTCCTTCCACAAGGCCTGCAATTTTTCAACATCATCCAGGGCCGGGCCGGTGGTTTTTATGTTAAACCTGAATGAACCGTCTCCAAACTGTCCTTGGTCACTTTCGCGTTTATGAACAAACATCATAGGCACAGCCTGTTGGCGCGCGCTACTCATGATGCGGTCGTCGACAATACCCACAATCGTACCATGTCCCGATTTTTGCCCCAGCGGGTTTTCGACGTGATGGAACAGTCGGGCGTACGTGCGGTTGACAATCACCACTTCCTCGCCGTCGTTGTCGTTAAACGCGCGACCCTCGACCACAGGCATGTCGTAAAAATCGAAGTAATCTGCCGGCACTTCACCGATATAAGTCATCTGCGTGGTCTTCGTTCCATCTTTTTCGGTGGTGAAAGTGGCCTGGGTGCCGGGCTGCATGTCGCTGGGTATTGTTTTCTCGACGAACGCCAGGCTTTTGACGCGGTCGTAGTATTCCTTATTATGAGCGGCAGTACCGCCGCCGACCGAGGAAAAACTTATGCTCATTATGCGGTCGGCATTGGGAACGGTGTGGGTCAGGTAGTTGATTTGGCGGGTGATGTTCAGCGCCACCGATACCAATACTACCGACACCACGAACTGGGCCACGACCATCACGCGGGTAAAGGCCATCTTGCCGGCCGAAGGGGCCTTGAAGCTCAGCAGCACCGACGAACTTTCGAGCTTGACGATCACGAAAACGGACGACAAAACAGTAATCAACACCAACAGCCCCAGCAATACCCAGGGATTGGCCCCGGCGAACAGGTCGTTCATGGCGAGGCGGCTTTCCATAAAGGTATTGAACGCCGGAAGGATGGAGTCGATAACCACGAGCGCAATGGCGAACCCTAAAGCGACTTGAAGCGTAGTGTCGAGCAGGGTTTGCGCCCTGACGCTCCACTTCGAAGCGCCCATGATGCGCTGGCCCGCCATGTTCTTGAGCCGTCGAGCCGAGCGGGTCATCGTGATGTTGATGTAGTTGAAACAAGCGATCAACAACACCGCAAACGAGATCGCGAGGGCGATATAGAGCGTCTGCGGATCCTGGGTGCGCACCAGCCTGTTAAGAGAGCCCCATATTTCGTTGGCTTTTTCGGGCGAGAAGTACATCTGTCGTATGGGTAGCAACTGTATGGAATCGCGGGCCAGCAACGTCGAATCGGCGGCAACCCTGTTCAAAAACTCCTGCGGGTCGCTACCGGCCTTGAGCCGGATAAATCCATAAGCTCCCCTAAAATACCACTGCTGGGGTTGAGCCGTGTTCTTATCCGCAGGCAGGCGGTATAGCGCCGAATAGGCCAGCGGCGACGACTCGGCATCTTCGAGTATCGTGCTGATTCTCATGCGAATGAGCGGATTTTCGATAGGAGCGTTATTCACCCACCGCCGTTCGTAGCTCTTGGCCACCACCTCGCGACCGATGGGATTCTCGTCATCGCCGAAATAGAGCGATGCGAACTTGCGCGTGACGGCAATCTGGCCGGGAGCGGCGAGCGTGGCGGCCAGGTCGCCCTCTTCGACCGGAATCCGGAACATCTCCATGATTTCGGGCGTAACGGCGTAGGTCCTGGGCAGAGAGTACACCTGTTTGTCGCCGTTCTCTCCCCAGCTAAGCGATTCGGATCCCCAAAGCACGCGCGCCTCGATTTGCGGGTAGCGTTCGGCCAAACGCGGCACCACGTGCCAGGGGCCGTTTATGGTCATCACGCCGTTGGCCTTGTCTTCATTCTGGTAACTGAAGTACTGCACGGCGTAGGTGTCGCGGTCGCTACCCAGGGACTTCGAAATGCGCCACTGATCGAGCGTGTAGAGGATCAGCACGGTCGAGCAGGCCAGGCCCACCGTGAGGCTTACCAGCGAAATCGCGGTGCTGAGCGGGCTGCGCATCCAACTGCGCAGGATCATCTTGAGGGAGTAAAGCAGGTTCATGGGCTTGGTTTTTTTGGGGGTATGTACCTCAATGGCTATTATTCGGCATGGATCGCTTTCACTGGATTGGCCGTAGCGGCGCGCCAGCTTTGGAATATCACGGTCAGCAGGGTGACCACCGCGGCGATCAGGGCCGTGGCCGCAAACGTCCACCACGCGATGGGGGCTTTGTACACGAAGTCTTTGAGCCACTCGGCGGTCAGCCACCACGCGACGGGCAGCGCGATCACAACGGCAACGGCCATCCACGAGAAGAAGCTCCGGCACAGCAGGTCGATCACCTGGCTCACCCGCGAGCCGTGTACCTTGCGCAGGGCGATCTCTTTCTTCCGCCGTTCGACGGCGTACCACGCCAGGCCGAACAACCCGAGCGCGGTGAGCAGGATGCTCAGTCCGGCAAAGAACGTGATTATTTTACGCATGTGTTCGTCGCCCTTATTCGCTTCGCGGTAGATGTCGACCATGGTCTTGAATTCGGGAAGCGGCTGCTCACCCGCCGTCTCTTTCCACAGGGTGGTCAGATCTTCGATATGGTTCGCGGCCTCGTCGTGGGTCTTGATGAAGAAACTCCATCCACGACCGTAAGCATTTTTACTGTGACTGACGACCATCGGAAGCGTTCTTTCGCGCGCACTGCCCATAACACGGTCGTCGACCACCCCTATAATGGTGGTTTCTCCGCCTCCTGCGGAAAAAGGAGCCGGAACCGATTCTCCGATGGGGGTCTCCCAACCCCGGGATTTGACATAGGCGTGGTTCACCACAGCCACCTGTTCGTTATCGCTTTCCGTAAATACCCGTCCTTCTATTACAGGCATATCGTAGTAATCGAAGTACTGCGCTTCGGCTTGTGCAAAAAAGACGATCTGTTGCCCCTCTCCCCTCTCGCCCGTTATTTGCATCATCATATTCGGTTTCATGTCCGAGTAGATATAGGTATCGACGAAGGCGAGGTTTTTGATGCCTTCGATATATTCGGCCGGAAGCGCCTCTCGCCCGCTGGCCAGGATAGACAACATACGTTCGGCTCCCGGTACGGTGTGCGTAATGTAACTCATCTGGCGCGTGATATTGAGCGCCACGGAAACCAGCACCACCGAAGCCACAAATTGGGCAATCACCATGGTACGCGTAAAAGTCATCTTACCGGCCGAAGGGGCTTTGAAGCTCAACAACACAGACGAACTTTCGAGTTTGACGGCCACAAACAGCGACGACAATATGGCAACCGAGACCAACACGCCCAGCAACACCCAGGGATTGGCTCCCGTGAACATATCTCTCATGTCCATGTGGCTACTCATGAATTCGTTGAAGAATGGCAGGATGGCATCGATGATCACCAGCGCCAGAACAAAACCCAATACGACCTGAAGGGTCGTATCCAACAAGACCTGCCCGCGTACGTTCCACTTCGAGGCGCCCATGATGCGCTGCCCTGCCATATTTTTGAGCCGACGCGCCGAGCGGGTCATCGTGATGTTGATGTAGTTGAAGCAGGCAATGATCAATACCGCCAGGGCGATAGCGATTCCGATGGTCAGCAGCGAGGCATCCTGAGTGCGTACAAGGCTCTTGAAATTGAATATTTTCATCTGCTCGGGCTGAAAATAGAGCTGATCGATCGGCGCCAATGCCAGGGAATCTCGTGCAAAGAAAACAGAGTCGGCATGCACTTTGGCAAGGAATGCTTCGGGATCCACCCCTTCACGCAGCCGCAGGAATCCGTAGTTTGTGGTAAAATTACCGCTCGTACTGCTGATCTGCTTTTCGGGGGCGGCAAAAAGCCCCGAATAGGCCAACGGCAAGTCTCTGCTGTTTTTCAAGATAGTGGTCACCGTAAAGTGAAACTCTTCTTTTTCTCGGTTATTACCCTTCCAGAAGGATTCTCCGCCCGAGATTTGCCGCCCCATCGGGTCCTGGTCATCACCGAAATACAGACTGGCAAACTCGCGGGTAACCGCTACCTGGTCGGGATGCGCCAGGGTCTGCGCCAGATCGCCCTCTTCGACGGGAAGGTCGAAAAAATTGGTTAATCCGGGACCCACCGCATAGACGTAGGGCATCGCATTGAAATTTTTATCCTCATCGTTTTCCCATCTTATCTGGCTACGTTCCAGCCACAGTAATCCTTGTTCGACCTCGGGATAACGTTCGGCCAGCATCGGAACCATCGACACCCTGATTTTAGAGGTCATATGTCCCTCCTGCCGGTTATTATCCGGAACCTCCAGGTTCTTGACCATATAGGTATTCTGGGGGTTGCCGAGCGCCTGTGCTATGCGGTATTCGCCCAGCACATACATGATGAGCACGGTCGAGCAGGCCAGGCCCACCGTGAGGCTTACCAGCGAAATCGCGGTGCTGAGCGGGCTGCGCAGCCAACTGCGCAGGATCATTTTCAGGGAGTAAAGCAAGTTCATGGGCTTGGGTTTTGTATCCGAATCGGGATGATGCGCCTGGGCGGCTATTGTTCGATTTGAAAAGGGTTTTAATTAGCGGTTTATGCAGGCGGCGAGGAAGGTTCAAGCGCGGGCGGTTCGAGTAGGGGCGGCGGCCACGAGTTTGTTTTTACACCCCGCCCCCCTCGCAAGTCGCGCAAATTTATGGGTTCAGCAGGGGAATCCCCCGGTAATAATCGACCTGTTTGCGTTTGGCCTGCCACGTAAATTCGCTGCGGAGCAGGGTCGCCTGCGCCAAAAGCAGGTGGTTGGCGGTGGTTTGCAGGTCGATGGCCGACACCAACCCCTCGTTGTATTTACGCAGGGCCAGCCGGTAGGCCAGCTCGCGGGCGTCGACCTGTTTGGCCGCCTGTTCGCGCTCGGCAAAGGCGCCGTTCAGGTCCAGCACCGCCTGTTCGATCTCGACGGAGAGTTCCCGCAGGGCCTGGTTTTGCGCCTGCTCTTGGCTGCGCAGGTTGTTTTTGGCGCGGGTAATGTTGCTCTGCCGCCCCCACGCCGCGAAGATCGGGATGCTCATCGAAGCGCCGATCGACTTACTCAGGTTGTCCTGCAACTGCTGGTTGAAGGGCGATCGGGTCTGTCCGCCGCTCAAGTAGGTGTAGTAGCTGCTCCCGATGCTCCCCGAGGCGCTGATCGACGGGAACAGGCCCGCGCGGGCGCTCGACAGCCGCAACTCGTAAGCGCGCACATCCAGGCGGGCGATTTGCGCCGCGGGCAACTCTTCGAGCGCCCGGTCGATCAGCTCGTCGAGCTTCAACGTGTCGGCCTGCGGAAGGGCGTACCGTTCGGCGGTGTCGACAACAAGCGGCCGATCGAGCGGAAAGTTCATCAGCTCCTTGAGCTTCAGCTCCTGGCTCCGCAGTTCGTTCATCACGCGGGTTTGGTTGTACTCCTGGGCGGCGAAGTCGGCTTCGAGCAGCGCCACGTCGGCAATGCTTTTCAGGTCGAGTTCCATCATCCGCCGGCCCTGTTCCAGCAGCGCACGGGCGTTTTCGGTACGCTGGCGGGTCAGTTCCAGGGTTCCCAGGGTGTAACGCAGGTTGTAGTAGGCTTCGAGCGTTTGCATGGCGATCGCATCTTCGAGCTGTTGCTGCTGCTGGTCGCCCCGTAGCAGGGCCACCTTGCTGGCGCGGGTGTTGTTGAGCAGTTGCAGGCCGTTGAACAGGGTGATGCCCGCCCCCAGCGAGTAGTTGTTGCTGAAGGTCGACACGTTGGTATAACTGTTGTCGGCGGGATTGATGCTGCGGCCAAAGCTCGAACCCACTCCGGTCGAACCGCTCAACGAGGGCAGGTGCGACAGGACGGCCTGGGTGCGGTCGGCTCGGAGGTTGGCGTTGGCCAACTGCTGGCGCACCACCTGCGGGGCGTGTTCCACGGCGTAGCGCATGCACTCCTGCAGGGTCCACGGACTGTCGCCGCGGGCCGTGCAGTGTCCGGCCAGGATCGGCAGCAAAAAAAAGGCGCTTTGGAAAAGAGATCGTAGCTTCATCGGTCGGTCGTATGAGAATATCATTTTATATGGCTGCGAACGGCATGCCAATCGATTAAATTATTTGACAATCAACTCTTTTCAAAACGACCCGCCAAGACAAAATGTATGAAAAATAGACACCCGCCGTCCAATCTTTAGACATTTGGCCTACCTTTACCGGAACGAACTTTTGCACTCCATGAAAAAAGAGGGAATCCTGCTGGTTGTAGACGACAACCGCAACATGCTCACCGCCGTCGAGGTGCTGATGAACGGCATTTTCCAACGGGTCGTTACGCTGAACTCGCCCGCCGCCCTGCTGTCGACCCTGCGCGAATCGCGCGCCGACGTGGTGCTGTTGGACATGAACTTCAGCGCGGGGATCAACAGCGGCAACGAGGGCCTGTACTGGCTCGGAGAGATCAAAAAGGCGGCCCCCGAGGTCGAAGTGGTTCTCTTCACGGCCTATTCCGACATCGATCTGGCGGTTCGGGCCATCCAGCGCGGCGCGGCCGATTTTGTGGTCAAGCCCTTCAACAACGCCAAGCTGGTCGCTACGCTGCAGGCGGCGCTGGCCCTGAGGAAATCGCGCAGCGAAAACAAACGCCTGGGCGACATCAACCGCTCGCTGCGGCAGGAAGAGTCGGCCGAGGGGTCGATGTTTTGGGGAAATTCTTCCGCCATGCAACAACTGCGCAGCGTGGTTGAAAAAGTGGCTGACACCGACGCCAACGTCCTCATCACCGGCGAAAACGGGACCGGCAAAGAGCTGCTGGCCAGAGAGATTCACCGCCTGTCGGCCCGACGCGGCGAGTGGATGTTGGCCGTCGATCTGGGCGCCATTCCCGAGACCCTGTTCGAGAGCGAACTCTTCGGACACGTCAAGGGAGCCTTTACCGACGCCCGCGCCGACCGGGCCGGAAAATTCGAGGCCGCCTCGGGCGGAACCCTCTTTTTGGACGAAATCGGCAATCTCAACTACCCGCAGCAGGCCAAACTGCTCACCGCGCTTCAGAACCGCAGCATCGTGCGGGTGGGGAGCAACACCCCCATTGCGGTGGACATCCGGCTGATTTCGGCCACCAACCGCGACCTGAACCAACTGGTGGCGCAGGGCGAATTCCGCGAAGACCTGCTCTACCGGATCAACACGATCCACCTGGAAGTTCCGCCGCTGCGCGAACGCACCGAGGACATTCTTCCGCTGGCCGAGCGATTCCTGGCCGAGTATGCGCGGCGTTACAACAAAACGTGCGGCGGGTTCGACTCCCGGGCGGTCAAAAAGCTTGAGGGACACCGCTGGCCGGGCAACATCCGCGAGCTGAGGCACACTGTCGAAAAGGCGGTCATCATGGCCGAAGGGGCGCGTGTGGCGGCCGACGACCTGCTGGTGGTGCGGGGGCGCGAGGCCGCTCCCGAGGGCAATCCGGCCCTTGCGTTTTCGACCCTCGACCAAATGGAGCGTTCGATGATCGAACAGGCACTGATCAAACACGGCGGCAACCTGTCGGCGGTGTCGGCCCAACTGGGCATCACGCGCCAAACCCTCTACAACAAAATCAAAAAGTACAACCTGTAACCGATCCGGGACATGAAAAAACATCACAACAACCATTCGCGCACACTTTTTTGGTTGCTGGCGGCCATCGTTCTCTGCGCCGCCGCAACGGGAGGGGCGCTGGCCTGTCAGTTCCACGTGCTGGCGGGCTGCTCGGCCCTGATCCTGGCCGGACTTGTGTGGGGAACGATCCACTTCGACCGAAGCACCAAACGCAAACTGGCCTTTCTGTTCGATGCCATCGAGAATGATGATTACGCCTTCCGTTTCGCCGAAGAGTATCCTCAAAATGCGGACGACCCGGTGGTGAACCGGTCCCTGAACCGGATGAAAGAGATCCTGGCCAAAGCCCGCGACCGGACCATTGTCCGCGAACGTTATTACCAGGTGATTCTGGAGCGGATCAACACGGGCATCGTGGTGATTAACCAGCAGGGCCATGTGCTGCAAACCAACCGCGAGGCGGTTCGCCTGCTGGGGGTGTCGCCCCTGACCCACGTCCGTCAAACCGAGCGCGTGGACGACCGCCTGCCGGGCCTGCTCATGGAGATAACGCCGGGCGAAAGCCGGCAACTGGAATGGATGAACGAACGAGGGGCTTTCACGCTGTCGATACACGCCTCGATCTTCGAACAGGGCGACCAACAGTTGAAAATCCTGGCGTTGAGCGACATCGGGAACGAACTCTCGGATCGGGAGATCGAGTCGTGGGTGCGGTTGATCCGGATCCTGACCCACGAGATGATGAACTCGCTGAACCCGATCATTTCGCTGAGCGATTCGCTGGTCGAGCGGCTGGAACAGGAGGACAAAACGTTCCTGAAACAGGGGCTGCGCACCATTCACCAAACGGCCAGCGGACTGACCTCGTTCCTGGAGTCGTACCGCCAATTCACGCGCATACCGTCGCTACACCGCAGCCTGTTCTACGTCGCGGAATTTTTGGAGGAGCAGCGGTCGCTGATCCTGGCCACCCTGCCCGACGGAGAATCGCCCATCGACATCGCGCTGCATGTCGACCCCTCCGACCTGATCCTGCACGCCGACAAGGGATTGGTGGGCCAGGTGATGATCAACCTGCTGAAAAACGCGATCGAGGCGATACGCGGCGCAGAGACTCCAACGCCCCGCATCGAAATCACGGCCACCGTCGATGCCAGCGAGCAGGTGGTGATCGCTGTCCGGAACAACGGCCCGAACATTCCGGCCGAAGAGGTCGACCACATTTTCGTCCCCTTCTTCACCACCAAAGCGGGCGGATCGGGCATCGGACTGAGCCTTTCGCGCCAAATCATGCGCCAGCACGGCGGCACGCTCACCTACCGCCCCGTGGCCGAGGGCAGCGGTTCCCTCTTCGTCCTGACATTCAGGTAGGCACACGCACAAGGCCGCAAAACAAGCGAGCGGACAGGCCTTCAGGCCTGTCCGCTCGCGTTGGGATTCAGAGCAAGGGGTCGATTACCACCAGGTAACCACTTTGTCTGCAACGGGGTGTTTGTACCATTCGCGGTTGTTCACGCCGCGGCTGAGCGCCCAGCCTTTGTATTCGGGGTAGGCTTCGTAGAACGAGGTGCCTTCCCAGGCGTGGCGGGTCATTACCGGAGTTTTGAAACCCCACACGTAACCCACAGATGAGCAGTAGGTGGTCGAGTTGTCCTTGGCGATGCCCATGGCCGAAACCGACGGGTAGCTGGCGGCGAAGAACGAGGTGGGCTGATAACCTTTCAGGTGGATTTCGTACCTGCCGTAGCCGAACATGGTTACGTCGGTGCGGAGGAAGAAGTTTTGGCTTTCGGTATCCATCACCGCGTTGATGAAGTTGGCCACCTGGGCGCTGCCTTCCGCTTCGCTGATGGTAGAACGGTCTTTACCGCGGAAAACAACGGTCAGGGTGAAGAGGTCGCCGCCGGTGTTGATCTTTCCGGGACTCACGTTGTAATAGATGCCGGGGCCCGAAACGAACCCTTGGGTAGCACCCGTTTTGGAGTTGACGTAGGTGGCGGTGGCTGCGGCGGACGAGTTCAGCCACGCGAGGTTGTTGAGCATGATGACGGGGTGGGCGCCGCTGATGTCCACGGTCGAGGTCAGGCTGCCTGCGGGGATGTTTTCGTTCCAGTTACCCAGGGTCAGGCGAACGTCGTAGTTGTCGATGAAACGGGTATCCAATCCTTCAAGTACCACACCGGCCTTGTCGGGGAACATGCCGCCCACGGTGCGTAGGTGCATCACCACTTTGACGCATTCGCGCCAGGTGTCGTTCGGAGCCGCGTCGGCGTCTACGATTTTGGCTTCGATGTCGTAGTCGATCACCGCGTCGCTGAAGTCGGCATCCACGGTATCGGTCTTAAAGGGCCAGCTGTCGTCGAACATCACCACGCCGCTGGAGTGGTAGAAAGTGAAGGGGCCGTCGGCGGTAATGTATTCGTTCACGGCTTCTTCGGGAAGCTTCACCGAGGCTACCATTACTTTGGTGTCCAGATCGGTCGAGGCGGCAATAGCGACGTTTCCGACCAGCAGGTTGCCTGCCTCGTCGTAAATATTTACGCGGGTGGCCACCGGCGAAACGATGTTGAGGCTTACGTTGGCAATGGGCGACACACTGTGGCCGGGAAGCACGGAGGCTTCCGTGGTAATGCCGGCGGTGACGGAGCGGATGCCCATGGCGGTCGGATAGTCAATCCGTACCGTTTGGCAGCCTACCGGCACGGCCATCTCGATGGTGGTACCTTCGGCCAGATCGGGCGAACCCGGGCCTTTGTTGGAGGAGCAGGCGCTCAGAAGCAGCGCTCCGAGGCAGGAAAAGAGGAAAAATCTTGCTTTCATACTTGGTTTGGTTGGGGGTTTAGGTATTTTGTAGTTGTTTTCTTTTTTCAGGGGTTCGACGGCTTCGGTTTGTTTGTCGTTTCGGGTTCGTCCGGGTAGTTTTCGAACCATCGAAACGAACCGTTCTCAGTAACGCCGTAAGCGGGTGTTTCCCAGGTGAATCGACACCGCTTATTCAGTCCGTCGCAAAGGAGGATACAATATCTATGCCAAAATAGACGTTATGGTCAATAATAAAAATTAACCTGCTGAAAATGAATGAATTAATTTTTCGTATTTTTAGCAACGATGCGAATAACCGGATCTATCCGCCGCAATAAAAATCCCTTTTGAAGTACTTTTTCTCCGACAAAAATCCCCTGTTTCAAACCGCAAATCAAGGGGGTAAAAAAAGCGCGGGAGGTATTGAAATCTCCCGCGCATTTTAGTTTTTCAGGGTGCGGGCTACCACCAGGTAACCACCTTGGCCATATCGGGGTGTTTGTACCATTCGGCATTTGCCGCTCCGGCGCTGGTTACCCAACCCGTGTACTCGGGGTAGGCCTTGTAGAACGAAGTTTTTTCCCAGGCGTGGCGGGTCATTACGGGCGTTTTGAAGCCCCATACGTAACCGGCCTGAGCGCAGTAGGTGGTGGAGTTGTCTTTGGCTACTCCCAGCGCCGACACTTCGGCATACCGGGGCGCGAAGGTCGAGGTGGGCTGGTAACCCTTCATGTGGGTTTCGTTGGCTCCTGCCACGTCGCTGGTGCGGAGGAAGAAGTTTTGGCTTTCGGTGTTCATCACCGCGCTGATGTAGTTGGCCACCTGGGCGTCGCCCTCGGTCTTGCTGATGGTCGAGCGGTCTTTTCCGCGGAAAGTTACGGTCAGGGTGAAGAGGTCGCCGCCGGTGTTCATGTAGCCGTCGGCCACGTTGTAGAACGAAGCGCCGTTGCTGGCTTTGTTCACGGGCTGCAGTTGGCCGGTTTTCGAGTTGACGTACTGGGCGTTAAGCGCTCCGCTGAGGATCATCCAGTTCAGGTTGTTGAGGGTGATGATCGGGTTCGTTCCCGTGATGTCCACGGTGGCGGAGAGGCTCTTGGCGGGAATGTTTTCGTTCCAGTTGCCCAAGGTCAGTTTGCACTCGTAGCTGTCGATGTAGCGGGTGTCGAGTCCCTCGAGGATCAGTCCCACTTTCGAGGGGTGTCCTCCGCCTATGGCACGCAGGTGCATCACCACCTTCATGCACTCGCGCCAGGTTTGGTTCGGCGCCACGGCGGCATCCACGGTTTTGGCTTCGATGTCGTAGTCAACCACCACGTCGTTGAAGTCTCCGTCCACGGTGTACGAGTTGGGCCAGCCGTCGTCGAACATCACCACGCCGCTGGAGTGGTAGAAGGTGAAGGGGCCGTCGGCGGTGATGTATTCATTCACGGCGGTCTCCGGAAGTTTCACCACGGCCACGGCAACTTTGGTATCCAGGTTGGCTGAGGCGGGAATCGGGAAGTTTTCGACCAGCGGATTGCCATCCTCGTCGTAAATATTCACGTAGGTGGCAACCGGCGAAACGATGTCGAGATTTGCGTTGGTGATGGGCGAAACGTCGCGGCCGGGGACTACGTTGGCCACCGGCGCGATATCGGCGGTGATGGATTGAACGCCCGAAGCGGTGGGGTAATCCACGCGCACCGACTGACAGCCGACGGGAACTACCATTTGAACTTTGGTTGCTTTCACCTCGCCGGCGGGAGGGGTCCCCGGCTCATTGTTCGAGGAGCAGGCGCTCAGCAGCAACGATCCGAGGCAGGAGAAAAGAAGAAGTTTTGTTTTCATACTTGGTTTGGTTGGGGAATTTGGTTTTTATTGTGTGTCGTTTTCTTTGGTTTCTTGGTCTGTTTGCAGGGGTCCTTGCATTTGGTTGATCGGGTCAAAACTTGCGGGCCTGGGTGCGGTGGATTTTCGGCGGGCGGCTCCCGGGGAAAATCCGACGGAACGAACCCATAACAAGATGTGTGCCAAATAGCTTTTTTTGCCGAATATTAAATTTCAACTAATTGAAAGTCAGGAATTAATAATTTTACCAGGGCTTTTGTTTTTCAAGACTCAACGCTCGCAAACCCGCCATAAAACGCCCCGATCGACAAAAAGTTTCGCTGAATTTTACAGCGATCGGCGCCGTCGGGACACTATCGCCCCCACGGAATATAAATTCCTCTTTTCGGGTGTTTCTTTAACGGCATTATTTCCGTTTTATTGCCCTGATCCGTCGATTTTTTCGATCGCTTTCGTCCGATCTCACAAAATGGGGTCGATTCATGGAAGCGAAAGCCCCGACGAATTTTTCCATTGCGGAAAATTCGTCGGGGCGTTTTAAACGAACGGCGGGCAGCTTACTTCAGGCTGTCCGCCGCAATGGGATCAGGATTGTCCGCGTTTCGGATTGCGGGGGAACCACCCCTTCCGCACCCGTTCGCGCTGTTCGAATAGCTCTTTGATGGTCCAGAAACAGGAAAAGGAAAAGACCCCCGCCAGGGCGGCCACCAGCACGTTGTCCGTAACCAGCGACCCGAGTACGCCGCCCAGTCCGAGCAGCAGGAACAGCCACCAGCAACGGACCCCCCAATGGTATTCGGCTTTCACCACAACGGGGTGGAACAGCCCGATGATCAGGAACGTACAGATCCCGATCACCAGTCCAAGCAGGTGGTATTGCGTTAAAAACTCCATGTTTATACTGCCCGAACCATTCCGATGCCCGCGGCACCGGGGCGGCGCGGTGCAAAGATCGCAACTTTTTCGATTTTTCCGCTGCGCCCCGCGACAACCCGCCGTGCCGTGCGCCGCCGCGAAACAGGCGGCACGGCGGCACGCAGACGGAAAGGGATTAGATCGCTTCGAGGAACTTGATCATCGCGCGGCGGTCCTCCTTCGACAGGTTGCGGAATTTCTCTTTGGCGTTTTTCGCCTCGCCGCCGTGCCAGACAATCGCCTCTTCGTAGTTGCGGGCGCGCAGGTCGTGCAGCATGTCGCTGTGTCCCGAAACCACCTGCATCAGGCCCCGTCCCCAAAGCGGCGTAGTGCGGCACACCCGTGCGCGGCCCGGTTCGACCATATCCAGGTCGTGCCGCAACAGGTCGGTATAGGGGTATATCTTCTGGTTCGACAGGGCCGGGAACGGCAGGTAGTTGCCGCGCGTGGTCCACGAGGGGCGGTGGCAGGCGACGCAACCGGCCTCGGTGAAGAGCTGCTTGCCGCGCTGCACCTGCGGATCGTCCAGATTCCGGGCCGCCGGAACAGCCAGCGAGCGGTGCCATACCATAAAGGCGTCGTAGTCGGCCTGGGTCATTTCGGGTTCCAGGCTGGTCGAGGTGAGCTGGGCGTAGATCTGCTGTTCGGTTTTGCCGAGCGCCTGCTGCACCACCAGGTCTTTCGACATGGCCTCCGCGTATTTGGCCGTAATGTAGTTGGATCTCCGGTCGGGACGGGTTACGTTGGTGATGTTCCACAGGGCGTTCGATCCGGGACCGTTGTCGAGCGTGGCACGGGTACAGAGGTAGGTAAAACGGCCCGGATGCAGGCCCGGGTAGTAGGGGTTCTTTCCCGTTTCGTCGATGTCGGCGCCGATCACCCCTTTGCAATAACTGCGCTGCTGCTCCAGGGTGTGCTGGGCGCGGAGGTCTTCGTCCGAAATGGCATCCAGCAGGCCCGTACCATAGATCCCGATGGTGGCTTCGATGCAGGCGGCATGCTGGCTCATGTCGAAATCGGGGAAAAGGATCGCGCTTTGGTCGATCGTTACCTTCGGATAGATCAGCGTACCGGCATAGGCGTACCCTTCGCTGTACGGAGTACCGTCGGGGTATTTGTTCCCGTGTTCGTCGGTGTGGTTGAGCCAATTGATATGAATCCCCTCTTCGTCGATCGGGGCTTTGAAAGGGGGAACGGCACGCGTTTGGGTCATCCCCGTGAAGAAATCGGTAGCCAGGGGCATCCCGGGAACATTGGGTTTGTACACCATCAGCAGGTAGCCGTTGCGGCTGTCGTTCGAGTCGTACTTGTCCACCCGTTTGCTGCGGCCTCCGTACGAGGGGTGGCAGGCAATGCACGACTTGCGGATGTAGGCGGGGCCAAGGCCCGAATAACCCATCCCCTCCTGCTGCACAAAGCTTTTGCCGAAGATTTGTTCGCCGCGCATGAACTGGCGGTAGAGTTCGGCGTCGGCGTTGATGGGGGCCATCGGCTGGCGGTAGGCCCTCGAGGTGGCGTCGAACACGGTGCCGTTCTCTCCGCCCGGGAACCACTCAGCGGTCTCCTCGGAGTATTCGGTGGGACGGGGGGGGCCGGCGGGGGTTACGGGATCTTTCTTACAGCCGGCCAGCAGTGCTCCAAAAAGCAGGGCGCATGCCATTTTTTTCGTTGTTTTCATCATTCGTCTCTTCTGTTTACAGCAAGTTCCGCGAGGCCTTGCGGCGATCGCAGAACTTTCTTGAGGTATTTGTATTTGCGTCTACTCGTTGCAGGTGGGCGGCAAAGGCGTTAGATCACGTCGGCCAGGCCGTCGAACAGGGTTTGCAGCTCAAGGCAGGTGACTACGGCGGCATTCACCTGCGAAGCGTTCAGGCGGTCGCGCACCACTTCGTAGAACGAGAGGCCGCCCGTGCCGATGGCCGTGATTTTGGCCGTACACTCGTCGATCTTGTCTTTGATTTGGGTGTCGAGGGCCGCATTTTTCGACGCTACGTACCCGCTTAAATTCACGGTCGTGCGCGAGCCGTCGCCCACCCCGCCCAGGTAGGCGTTTTTGATGCTTTGGATGTTGTTTTTGTAGTCGTCCAGCGAGTGCCAGCTGTACCACGACTCCACCTCTTCGATTTTGTGGTCGCGGTACGGAGCCTCGATTTTGGTGGCGCCCACCTCGCCCGCAATTTCGGCCGCGCCGACGGCGATCTCGCCCAGGGCGTCGGCCCACGAGCTGTACCCAACGGCATTCGTGAGGCGGTGCGCGAAATTTTTGTACGACGGGTTGTTATTCAGGTGCGCCACCACGTCGGGATTTTCATTGAACACGTCCCGCATGGTCGACGACACGTTCTCTTCACCCACCCAGGCCACGTAGGCCAGCACGCAATCCCACACCAGCGCGTCGGTGGCCGCGGTAAGGTAGGTTACCTCGGCCGCGGTGATGCTGGCCGCGGTACGGGATTGTCCCTGGCGGTACAGCAGGTACTCGGTGGTGTGGAATCCGATCACCTCGGCGTCCATCAGCCAGGCCGAACGGCCCGTCATGCTGGCGGCCTGGGTGGCCAGCACCGCATCGATGGCGTCCACCTCAAGCGGCCACGAGTCGATGTGTCCGTCCACGTCCAGGGCCTGATCGCCTACGGGACCGAAGAGGAAGGCTTCGCTCTTTTCCCACCAGATACGGGCGGTCATCCAGGCATTGGCGGCATCCCGCACGGTGGCGTCGGTCTTGTTCGTTTTCAGGATATTGGCGGTTCGGCGCATCTCGAGGGAAGCCTCCGCCAGGGCCTTGTAGGTGGGCACTACGGTGGTGTTCACGTAATTATCCAATATGTCTTTGGCGGCCTGATCGTCGGGGTCCAATACGGGATCTTTTTCACAGGATACCAGAGTGGTGGAAAGGGTCAAGGCCATCAGGGCCATCAGCCATTTTGCGGTCGTTTTTTTCATGGGGGTTATTTGGTGTTTTTGATTTGAATTACTTGAAGAAGCCCGAGAACCCGACACCCAGCGATATGGTGGGTTCGTTGTTGTAGGGAGCGTCGAACTTGCGCAGCGCGTACTCGGCCTTGAGAACCACCTCGGGGATGGGGAAGTAGTTGACCCCGGCGCTCAAAACCGTCTTTTTGCACCACCCTTTGGCGGGAATCGTCTCGGCGGTTTTGAACATCGAATTGTAATACCCGCAGTGGGCGTAGAGATAGAGCTTGTCGCCGGTGTACGAGCGGTTTTTGAAGAACGACAGCACATCGTAGCCCGCTTCGGCAAACCAGCTCCAGGCATCCGAGGCCACGTCGGTACGAGGCGACGGACTGGCCGAAGGCATCCGTTTGTTGACGGTCGATATCTGGTACGAGTCGCCCAGATGGCCGTAGATCACGTTTCCGCGGGCCAGCACATTGCGGTTTTTGTAGGTGGCGTCGAGCGATCCGATCATCACCAAACCGTCGATGTCCTTGTAGCGGTCCTGCTTCAGGGTGTTTCCGCCGCTGGTGCCGACGTAGCCGCTCAACCCCACGCGCAACCCTTTTACCGAGTAGTTGTCGAGGCGGAAAGCGCCCGCATAGTCGTTGGCGATCTTAAATTCGTAGGCCGATACCGAGCCGCCGCTGACCCAACCGGCATTGCTGAAACTTTCGGCGTTCAAACCGGCCAGCAGTTGAAGCTCGTAGCGCCAGTCCCCGGTGCGCCCCCAAAAGCTGAGTCCGGTCTCGTGCCAGGTGTTGGGCAGGATCGAAGTGTTCTCCTCGGGACGGAGCGCGCCGAAGAATTCGGTGGGCAGGTGGTACTGGTTCAACAAACCCACCGGCACGATAATGTGACCCATGCGCAGGTTGGCCGAGGGATTCCAGCTTTTTTCGATCCAAAACTGTTCGAGGGCGACCTCGCCCCCTTTTTCGATTTCGACCTCGTACTCGCCCGTCTCTGCATTTTCGATTTCGTAGGTCGATCCCGAGCCGCCGTGTTCGTATTCGAGTTCGGTGGCGAACCGCCAGCCGCGCCCGAAGTCGTAGCCAAAATAGAGGACCACGTGGGGCAGGTCGAAGCGGCCGTGGGTTTGATCCTTGTAGCTGCCGGGGTAGGCGTAACGGGCCACGTTATCGCTGTAAAACATCCGCTGCATGACGGCTTCGCCGTAGCCGCCGATCTGCAGGCGCGAGGGTTTCCAAGAGGTTTTTTGCGTGCTGTCGGCCTGTTTGACCTGCCCGAAAGCGGTTGAAACCGCCGCGGCACAGCATAGCAGAAGAGTCGTTATTTGTTTCATTCCATCCGGATTTTGTTGGCGCAAAGGTATCGGCCCCCCGGGATGGGGGAAATCCCCACATCTGGGGAAATTGCACGGCATCCCTACTTACTTGTTAGGAGTACGTGTATGTTCGAACGCCTTGAAATGCGCGGAAAATTTTGACACTGAACGCAACACGGACTTGCACACGAAGGTTTCTGATCCAGAATACGGTGGGTGAACTTCCGGATGTGTTGGGAAAAGCCGAAGGCTTTGGAGAAGAATGGGAGGGCCGAGCAGAAAGCTTGCTTTCGGGCGAATGCCCTCCCGTTCGTATCCAAAACTACAGAGTAGTTCTCAACGCCTCCGCAAACAAAAGCACAAACAGAAAAAGCCCGCCGCGGGCACGCGGGGCCCGTCCGGCCCGAGGACAGTTAAGGCATATGAACAACACAAACCCTAAAAACTCGCCGCGAGCACGCGGGACCCAAAAGGTCCGAGAGAATATTTTTCCTACCTTTATCCCTCGAAACAACCCCGACTAACCTTTCCCAAAAACACTTCCGACATGAAACCCCTCTTGCTATCGCTGGCCGCCGCGCTGTTGTGCTGCACCGTCTCGGCCAAATCTCCGAAAACCGAACGCCTGTTGCTGGGCGGGAGCGGTTGGAACAAAATCGCCGTGATCGACAAGGCGAGCGGTCGAATCCTGTGGTCGTATCCCATTGTCGAAGGCGAAGAGTGCAACAGCGTTCAGATGACCAAAAGCGGCGACATCCTGTACGCCTACCGGGGCGGCGCACGACTGGTTTCGTACAAGAACAAGCAAGTAATTTGGGACTACAAGGCCCCCGAACGCACCGAACTGCATACGGCCCGTCAAAATTCCGACGGCACCTACTACCTGGCCATGTGCGGATTTCCGGCCCGCATCGTCGAACTCGACAAACAGGGAGTACGCACCAAAGAGATCACCTTCGATACCGAAATTCGCGGCCTGCACAGCCAACTTCGTCAGGTATCCAAAGCCCGGAGCGGACACTACCTGGCGCCGCTGATGGGCAAGGGCGAGGTGTGGGAGATCGACGGCGGTCCGAAAGACGATTCGCCGGTCGTTATCGTACGGAAAGTAACGGCGGGGCGCAGCCTGTTTTCGGTGCAGGAGCAACCCGACGGCCGCTGGCTGGTGTCGTGCGGCGACACCCACCGCTTTGTTTACGTGAATCCCGAAACGGGCGAACGCACCGAAGTGAGTTCGCAGGAACTGAAAGACGTATCGCTGCTTTTTGTCGCCCAAACCGAAACACTGAAAAACGGGAACATCCTGCTTTCGAACTGGGGCGGACACAGCAACGACCGTTCGCAACCCAAGATGGTGGAGTTCACCCCCGATTTCCGGGTGGTGTGGACCCTGCCCGACAATCCTGAATTGGGAAGCGTTTCGGCCTTTTGGGTCGTGAAATAACCCCGCTTAAAAATCCCCACTTTTGGGGATAGCAAATAGCGCTCGAAGGATGTACCTTTGCAGCGCTATTTTGCGCGTTGGAATGGATCAGCAGAACAATCACAGGCTACTCTCCGAACTGGAGAACTCCGAAAGCGGCGTCATCGTCCGGGTGATGGGCCAGGGTTCGTTTCGAAAACGGATCACCGAAATGGGATTCATTCGCGGGAAACGGGTCCGGGTAATCAAGAACGCCCCGATGCAAGACCCCGTCGAGTACCAGATCATGGGTTACCACGTGGCGTTGCGCCGCAGCGAAGCCGAGCTGATCGAGGTGCAGCTCGACCGACCGGCCGACACCGCTCCCCGCAAAAAAATCCCCCTGCGCCCCACGCTCGAGGACCAGGGAGCCAACCGCTTTCTGCACGACGGCGGGAACACCATCAACGTGGCCCTGGTGGGCAACCCCAACTGCGGCAAAACCACCCTGTTCAACCACGCCTCCGGTTCGCACGAACGGGTGGGCAACTACGGCGGCGTAACCGTCGATTCGAAAGTGGCCACCGTGCGCCACGCCCCCTACACGATCCACCTGACCGACCTGCCCGGCACCTACTCCATCACCGAGTATACCCCCGAGGAGCTTTTTGTCCGCAACCACATCCTGGGCCAGATGCCCGACGTGGTGGTCAACGTGGTCGACGCCTCGAACCTGGAGCGCAACCTGTTCCTCACCACCCAGCTCATCGACATGAACCTGAAGGTGGTGATCGCCCTGAACATGTACGACGAACTGGAGAGGAGCGGCGCCCGTTTCGACTACCGGATGCTCGGACAGATGATCGGCATCCCGATCGTTCCCACGGTCGCCTCGCGGGGCGAGGGGATCGACGCCCTGTTCGACACCGTGGCCGACGTGTTCGAGGACAACGAACCCGTGGTGCGCCACATCCACATCCACTACGGCGAAGACATCGAACACAGCATCGAACTGCTTCAGGAACCCGTCCGGGTCAACTGCGACGTCATCGCCCGCTACTCGGCGCGTTACCTGGCCATCAAGTTGCTCGAGGGCGACAAAGCCACCGACGAATTGCTCCGTCCCGTCCCCAACTACGCACAAATCCGTGCGCTGGCCGACCACGAAGCCGCCAAGCTCGAAAAATTCTACAACGACCGCGTCGAAACCGAAATCGCCAACGCCAAATACGGCTTCATCGCCGGTGCGCTGGGCGAAACCCTGCAACCCGGCCCGGGCGATAACAACCACCAGGCCACCAACATCGACCGCGTGCTGACCCACCGCATTTGGGGCTTTCCGCTGTTCCTGTTTTTCATGTGGGTCATGTTCCAGGCCACCTTCACCCTGGGGAGCTACCCCGCCGACTGGATCGAGCAAGGCGTCTCCTGGCTGGGCGAAGCACTGGGCGGAGTCATGGCCGACGGGTCGCTCAAAGAGCTGCTGATCAACGGAGTGATCGGCGGCGTGGGCGGAGTGCTGGTCTTTTTGCCCAACATCCTGATCCTGTTCTTCTTCATCTCCATGATGGAGGACACCGGTTACATGGCCCGCACCTCGTTCATGATGGACAGGCTGATGCACCGGATCGGGCTGCACGGCAAATCGTTCATCCCCCTGCTGATGGGGTTCGGCTGCAACGTTCCGGCCATCATGGCCGTGCGGACGCTCGAAAGCCGCAAAGACCGCGTGCTGACCGCCCTGATCATGCCCTTTATCTCCTGTTCGGCGCGGTTGCCGGTCTACGTACTGCTTATTTCGGCCTTCTTTCCCAAGGGGCAGGGAGCGGTGCTGCTGTCGATCTACCTGATCGGGATTTTGGTCGCCATCCTCACCTCGCTGGGGTTGAAACGCATTTTCTTCCGCAAACAGGAGGCCCCCTTTGTGATGGAACTCCCGCCCTACCGGATCCCGACCCTGCGGAGCGTTACGCGCCACATGTGGAACAAGGGCGTGCAATACCTGCGTAAAATGGGGAGCGTGATCCTGATCGCCTCGGTACTGATCTGGGCGCTGGGCTACTACCCCCAAAGCGAGGGAACTCCCGCCCAGCAACAGGAAAAATCCTACATCGGCCAGCTCGGACACGCCGTCGAACCCGTAATCCGCCCCCTGGGCTTCGATTGGAAGATCGGCGTGTCGCTCCTGACCGGATTCGCCGCCAAAGAGGTGGTGGTAAGCACCATGGCCGTACTGAACAATTCCGGCGAGGAAGAAGAGGGGCTGGTCGAAACCCTGCGCCAGCAGCGGCACACCTCGGGGGTGCGGGCCGGCCAGCCGGTCTACACGCCGCTTGTGGCATACGGTTTGATGCTCTTTACCCTGCTCTACGTCCCCTGCGTTGCGGCCATCGCCGCCATCCGGCGCGAGGCGGGAGGCCGCTGGGCGCTTTTTTCGGTGGTCTACTCCACCGCCGTGGCCTGGGTAGCCGCCCTGCTGGTCTACCAGGTTGGAAACTGGATCGGATAATATGCCCCACACCATGCAAGAACTCATCACCCTGTTGATTGTCGGAGGCTGCGTGCTGGTAGCCGGAGGACTGATCTGGCGGCGTTTCTTCTCGAAAAAGCGAAAACGCGGATGCGACTGCAGCGGATGTCCGGGTTGCGGCCCCGGGGGCGACAAAAACTGCCCGCCGGGAAAGCGTCCCTGACCCACCCCGCCAATCGCCTGACAGGATGGGAACGCGCGTTGCCGATTCACGAAAAATCCCGTTGAAAAATAAAATCGCGGCGGCGTCAGAATCCGCAAATAATCCCTACCTTTGCACCGAATTTTTGACCGAAAAACACAAAAACATAACCAAGTACAACCCATGAAAAAGCTCTTTATCCTCGCAGTTACCGCTTGCGGAGCCGGCCTGATCGCCTGCGGACAAGGCGGTGCAAGCCTCAAAACCGACACCGATTCACTCTCTTACGCCATCGGCATCGACCTGGGCACCATGGCCCGCAGCTTCGACACCACCCTCGATGCAAAAATCCTTGCAGCCGGTATCGTCGACGCTTACAAAAACGCCACAAAGGCAGCGATGACCCCCGAACAATCCCAAGCCTTCATCGCCGAATACATGAGCGTAGGCCGTCTGCGTAAAAACGCCAAAGCCAGCGAAGAGTTCCTGGCCAAAGCAGCCAAAGAAAAAGGCGTAGAGGCCGACACCTCGGGACTGCTCTACAAGATCGAAAAGGCGGGCAGCGAACCCAAAGTAGCCCTGGGCGACTCAATCACCGTTGACTATGTACTGACCCTGGCCGACGGCAACGTACTGGGCGACACCAAAAAAAGCGGCGCTCCCCAGCCTTTCCTGCTTCAGGAAGGCAGCCTGATCAAAGCATGGCTGTACGGCGTGACTAAGGTCGGCGAAGGCGGCAAAATCACCCTCTACGTACCCTCCGACCTCGCCTACGGCGACCAAGGCACGGGCGGCCCCATCGGCCCCGGCATGGCCCTGAAGTTCGAGATCGAAGTGGTGAAAGTGAAGAAAAATCCGGCCCAACCCGCCGCCGCACAACCCGCTCAATAATCCCGTTTCGACGGAAAGACAATGTACCAATAAAGAGTGTCTGAGTTCTTCAGGCACTCTTTTTTTGAGTAAAATAATTATCTTTGCGGAGTTACAGCCTCATCAACCCATGCAAAAAGCTGAAATTATCACCCCGAAAGGCACCATGACCGTTGCATTCTACGAAGAAGATGCCCCGGGAACCGTCGCCAATTTCGTCAAACTGGCCCGATCGGGATTCTACGACGGGCTTACCTTTCACCGCGTGATCCCCGAATTCGTCATCCAGGGCGGCTGCCCCAACGGCACCGGCACCGGAGGCCCGGGCTACACCATTCCCTGCGAAACCTCGGGCGGCAACCAGTACCACGACCGCGGCGTGCTGTCCATGGCCCATGCGGGAAAGAACACCGGCGGATCGCAATTTTTCATCTGCCACAACCGCGCCAACACCTCGCATCTGGACGGCGTACACACCTGCTTCGGCCGCGTGGTGGAAGGGCTTGAGGTAATCGACCAAATCCGCCCCGGCGACCGCATCGAACGAATCGTCCTGACCCAGGAGTAACCCGGCAACCAATACACACACCCCAATAAAACAACACGTATGGATTTTGAAGTAACCGTCAACACCGTCCTTCCGTTGGTCACCGGCCAAAGCGCACGCGGAGAATGGAAAAAGCAAGAAGTCATTTTCGACCTCCCCGGCGAATACAGCCGCAAGCTTTGCGTAGGATTCTGGAACGACCGCGCCGCCGACGGCGCCGCCCTGCGGGCAGGCGATCGGGTTGCACTGAGCGTCAACATCGAGTCGCGCGAGCGTAACGGCCGCTGGTACACCGAAGTACGCGCATGGCGCATGAGCCGTTTGGAAGGAAACGCCCCCGCGGCCTCCGCCCCCAGCGGTTACGCCCCCTTCGCGCAGGAAGCTCCGGCCGCCGCAGCCTCCGCAGGCGAAGCCGACGACCTCCCATTCTAACCCCCCTCGGGAAAGACCCCTCGAGCCCTGCCCCACGCGGCAGGGCTTTTTTTTGTAGCAAAGAAATCCTACCTTTGGAAAACCCGCGGAATTTGCCCGCAACCCTTTTACAACCACGCACCAAAACCCTCTCAGCACCATGGGAACCCGCACCTTCACCATCATCAAACCCGACTCGGTAGGCGGAAACAACATCGGCCAGATCCTCGCCCAAATCGAAGCGGCCGGATTCCGGATCATCGCCCTGAAGATGACCTACCTGAGCCGCTCCGATGCCGAAAAATTTTACCACATCCACCAAGGGAAACCCTTTTTCCGCAACCTGCACCTGTTCATGACCTCGGGTCCCATCGTCGCCGCCGTACTCGAAAAAGAGGGAGCCGTCGACGCCGTGGGCGAATTCCGCACCCTGATCGGCAAAACCAACCCCGAACTGGCCGCCGAAGGCACCATCCGCAAGCAATTTGCCGCCAGCAAGACCCGCAACGCCATCCACGCCTCGGACAGCGATGCCAACGCCGCCTGGGAAGCCTCGTTCTTCTTCGGCGACCGCGAGATCATCGAAGCCCGTTACGAGCTTCCCCTGCCCGAGGACCAAATCGACAGCGACTAACCCCCCTCCCTCCTCCGATGAGTCGAACCGCCCTTATCACCGGCGCCACATCGGGCATCGGCGAGGCCACCGCCCTGCGACTGGCCGCCGCCGGTTACCGCCTGATCCTGACCGGCCGCCGCAGCCACCGCCTCGAAGCCCTCAAACGCCGGCTGAGCGGCACGGACGTGCTGCTGCTCAACTTCGACGTGCGCGACCGCTACGCCGTCGAACAAACCATCGCACAGCTTCCCGCTCCCTGGCAAACGATCGACGTGCTGGTCAACAACGCCGGACTGGCCGCCGGACTCGAACACATCGACCAGGGCAACCCCGACGACTGGGACCGCATGATCGACACCAACGTCAAGGGGTTGCTGTACGTTACCCGGGTCGTCGCGCCGCTGATGGTGGCGCAGGGCGGAGGACACATCATCAACGTCGGTTCGATCGCCGGGCGGCAAACCTACGAGAACGGCGCGGTCTACTGCGCCTCGAAGCACGCCGTGGCGGCCCTGAGCGAAGGGATGCGGATCGACCTGCTGGGACAGGGGATTAAAGTGAGCCAGGTGAGGCCCGGCATGGTGGCGACCGAATTTTCGCTGGTACGTTTTCACGGCGACGCCCCGCGGGCCGAGGCCGTCTACGACGGAGTAACCCCGCTGACGGGCGACGACATCGCCCGGGTCGTCGAATGGATCCTGGCCCAGCCCCCGCACGTTACCATCAACGACATCGAAGTGATGCCCACCCGGCAGGCCGACGCGCACTACACCCTGCGGAAATAGCCCCTTTTCGGAGGCGCGGCGTTTGCCCGAAAAGGAGCGCGGCACGCAACCGATCTTCGAGCCGCAAACCCTCCGCGCCGCGCCGTCCGGGGCGGGCGGAAAAATGCACCGGATTCGGTTTGACAAAAACCGAAAAGATTCGTTACCTTTGCGGGCGCGGTGTGTCCGGTTTACACCCGCCGCAACAGCCCATGAGAAAACACCTTTCCATCCTCTTCACTTCCCTGTTGGGGGCAACCCTGCTGGGTTCGTGCAGTTCGTACAGCGAATTGATGAGGAGCAACAATACCGATAAAAAATACACCGAAGCGCTCCGTTACTACCAGGAGAAAAAATACACCAAGGCGATCGCCCTGTTCGGCAGCGTGATGGAGCCGTTGTACAACACGCCCCGCGCCGACACCGTGCTGTTCTACGCCGCCAAATCGTACTACAACAGCGGCGACTACCGCACCGCCGGCGATTTTTTCGACACCTACCGTAAACACTACTCCCGGTCGGCCTTCGGCGAAGAAGCCGAGTACCTCTACGCCATGAGTTACTACAACCTGTCGGCGATGCCCGAGCGCGACCAGACCGAGACCCACAAGGCGATCATCGCATTCAACGAATACCTGAACCGCCACCCCGAGTCCGTCAAAAAAGCCGACATACAGGCCATGATCGAAGAGCTGCACCTGGTACTCTACGAAAAATCATTCATCAACGCGGCGCTTTACTACAAGCTGCGGAACTACCCCGCGTCCGTAACCGCCCTGCGGAGCGCCCTGAAGGAAAATCCCGAGAACCCGCACCGCGAAGAGATGATGTACCTGATTTGCAAGTCGTGGTACAACTACGCCAAGCGCAGCGTTCCCGAGAGCAAGATCGACCGCTACATGAAGATGGTCGACTCGTACTACAACTTCGTGAGCGAATACCCCGCCAGCGAGTCCTACGTGCAGGAGCTTGAAAAAATGTACAAAAGTTCGCAGGCCTACATCGATGCCAACAAGCAAACCACCCTCGACATTGAAAAGACCCGCATCGACGTATCGACCCTGCAGGAGAGCATCCGGGCCCAAAAAGAGAAGTTGAAAGAGACCTCCGATGCCGCCGAACGCGCCGCGATCAAGCAACAAATCAAGGCCAATCAACAAACCCTGAAAAAGGAAGAGCAAAGCATCAAGACAAGCACCAAGGAGCTGAGAATCAGCGACCCGAAAGAGAAAAAAAGAGAAGAAAAAATCGACTAAATACCATGGATCTGACAAGCACCGCCATCCCCAACAACACCGTCACCCGCACCCTGAGCGAACTGGATGCTTCCACCGGGAACATCTACCAAAGCATCAACGTCATCGCTGCGCGTGCCAACCAAATCAACGCCGAGATCAAGACCGAGCTCAACAACCGCCTGTCCGAGTTCTCGTTCGCGGCCGACAACCTGGAAGAGACCTTCGAAAACCGCGAACAGATCGAAATCTCGCGCTACTACGAACGGCTTCCCAAGCCCAGCCTGATCGCCACGCAGGAGTTTCTGCAAGACAAAGTAGGCTACCGCGAACGCACCCCCGCACCGCAGGAAAACGAATAACCCCCCTGCCGACATACCCATGTTGCAAGGAAAACACATACTCGTAGGTGTTACCGGGAGCATAGCAGCCTACAAGGCTGCTATGCTCGTTAGGCACCTGGTCAAAGAGGGGGCCGAAGTACGCGTGGTGATGAGCGCCGCCGCCCGCGACTTCATCACCCCGTTGACCCTGGCCACCCTTTGCAAACACCCCGTGCTGGTCGACAACTTCGACCCCACGAACGGCGCCTGGAACTCGCACGTGCGGCTCGGCGAATGGGCCGACCACTACCTGATCGCCCCCGCCACCGCCAACACCCTGGCCAGAATGGCCGCAGGCACGGCCGACAACCTGCTGCTGTGCACCTACCTGTCGGCCCGTTGCGGGGTGAGCGTCGCTCCGGCCATGGACCTCGACATGTACCGCCACCCATCGACCCAGGCCAATCTGGCCAAACTGCGGAGTCTGGGCGTACACGTGATCGAACCCGCCACGGGCGAACTGGCCAGCGGACTGGTCGGCGCCGGACGGATGGAAGAACCCGAGGCGATCGTCGCCCGGTTGTGCGAGCTGCTCGTTCCCAGCGGCCCGCTGGCAGGGAAGCGGGTACTCGTTACCGCCGGAGCCACCGTCGAGCGGATCGACCCCGTGCGCTACCTCAGCAACGACTCGACCGGCACGATGGGCTACGCCCTGGCCGACGAACTGGCCCGCCGCGGAGCCCGGGTAACGCTGGTAAGCGGAGCCGCCACCGCCGCGTTGCGCTACCCCGAACGGATCGAACGGGTCGACGCCCCGAGCGCAGCCGAAATGTTCAAAGCCTGCGAGGCCCTCTTTCCCGAGGCCGACCTCGCCCTGTTCTGCGCCGCCGTGGCCGACTACACCCCGGCACACCCCGCCGCTCGGAAAATCAAACACACCGCAGGCCAGGGGATGACCCTCGAACTTCGGCCCACCGTCGACATTGCGGCCACCCTCGGCGCACGGAAACGTCCCGGCCAATTTTTACTGGGATTCGCCCTCGAGAGTGAAAACGGGCTGGAACACGCAACCCGAAAGTTGCACCAAAAGCACCTCGACGCCATTGTACTCAACTCGTTGAGCGACCCGGGAGCCGGATTCGGCGCCCACACCAACCAAATCACCCTGCTCGATGCCGACGGAGCGCGCCACTTTCCGCTGAAATGCAAGCGCGAAGTGGCCTGCGACATCGTGGAATACCTAAGCCGGCAAATTCAAAAATAGATGCTCAGGGAACTGCGGATCGAGAACTACGCCATCATCGAAGCGCTGGACATCCGCTTCGACCGGGGCCTGAATACCATCACCGGCGAAACCGGTGCCGGAAAATCGATCCTGCTCGGCGCCATCGGCCTGCTCAGCGGCGCCAAAGCCGAGGCCGGTTGCGCGGCCAACGGACAGGCCAACTGCGTGGTGGAGGCCGCCTTCGAGATCGACGGCTATGGACTCGAACCCTTTTTCGCCGAAAACGACCTCGACTACCAACCCGTCGTTACCATCCGCCGCGTGGTGGGGGCCGGCGGCAAGAGCCGCGCCTACATCGACGACCTGCCCGTAACGCTCGGCCTGCTGAAAGAGCTGAGCGAACGCCTGATCGACATCCACTCCCAGCACCAGACCCTGCTTTTGGGAGCCGCCCATTTTCAGACCCACCTGATCGACACCGTGGCCGGACAAACCGCCGCCGTGGCCGACTATGCCCTGCGCTACAAACGGCTCACGGGGCTGCGCAGCGAACTGGCCCGGGCTGAACAGCAGGCCGCCGAAGCCCTCAAGGAGCGCGACTACCTGCAACACCAGTTCGACCAGATCAGCGCCCTGCGGCTGCAGGCGGGAGAGGCCGCCGAACTCGAAGTCCGTCAGGAGTTGCTCGCTCATGCCGAAGAGATCGCCCAAACCCTCGACGGCTGCTGCTCGACCCTTACCGACGACGAACGGGGCGTGAACGCCACCGTCAAGACGCTTTCCGGGCTGTTGGGCAAAATCACCGATCACTACCCCCAGGCCCGGGAGTTGGCCGAACGGATGCAGAGCAGCTACCTCGAACTCAAAGACCTGGCTGAGGAGTGCGCCAGCCGCCGCGACCAAATCCCGATCGACCCGCCGCAATTGGAACAAATCACCCAACGGCTCGACACCATCTACGCCCTGTGCCAGCGGCACCGCCTCGAAAACGCTGACGACCTGTTGGCCCTGCAACAAGAACTGGACGGAAAACTCCAGGGAATCGACCACGCCGACCAACAGATCGAGACCCTGCGGGCGGAAATCGGTCGGATCGAAAAAGAGGTTACCGCACAGGCCGACAAAATCACCGCAGCCCGCCAGGCAGCCGCTCCGCGCATCGAGCGCCATGTGTCCGAAACCCTCGAGTCGCTCGGCATCAAACAGGTGCAGTTTCGCGTGCAGATCACCCCGCTCGAACGGCTTTCGGCAACGGGCCGCGACCGGATCTCGCTGCTTTTCAGCGCCAACGCCGGCAGCGCCCCGCAGCCCATCGAACAGGTGGCCTCGGGCGGCGAACTCTCCCGCGTGATGCTCAGCCTCAAAGAACTGATCGCCCGCAACGCCCAGCTTCCCACCATTATTTTCGACGAAATCGACACCGGCGTATCGGGCCGTGTGGCCGACCGCATGGGCGAGATCATCGCCGCCATGGGCGCGTCGATGCAAGTGGTCAACATCACCCACCTGCCGCAAGTGGCCGCCAAAGGGGCGCACCACTACCACGTCGAAAAAAACGAACAACGCGGCACCCAAATCCGCAAACTGGCCCCCGACGAGCGCCTCGAACAGATCGCCGCCATGCTCAGCGGCAGCAACGTTACCGAAGCCGCGCGCCGTCAGGCCCTCGAACTTTTGAAAAACCATTAACGCCATGAAAAAATACCTGCTCCGCGTATCGAAATACGCCCTTTACCTTGTCGTGCTTTTCCTGCTGATCTTCCTTCTGTTGCGTGCAACGGGATACAGCCACCTCCGCCTGGTCGACGTTTTCTGGGGCGAACGCGGCTGGATGATGCCCTGCGTGATCGTCGGTTTCGCGCTGCTCTATCCCTTCTTTGGATTCGTCAAGCGGGGCCTGTTTTTCGACGCTACCCAAAAAGTCGAGCAAGTGGAGCAAATCATGACCCTGTGCGGCTACAAACGTTCCGACACGGGCGACACGAAAGTGATGCGTTTCGACCCCGTTACGCCGATCAAGAAACTGATGCAGCTCTACGAGGGCGAGATCTACATCTCCACTTCGGCCACCGGGACCTCGATCATCGAAGGGCCGCGCGGCGAAGTAACCAAGGCGCTCTTCCGGATGAAAACCTACATCAAATAGCACGATGCGGATTCTCTGTTTGCTGTTTGCAACCGCCCTGCTGGCGGCAGGGGCGCAGGCCAAGAAGCCTCAGACGCCCGCGGCCGCTCCGTCCGCACAGGCCTCCGACCTGCGTACGGGCCAGGCGATGCAAACCTTTTTCAACATCTTTAAAGAGGTCAACCTGCTTTACGTCGACTCGACCCAACCCGACCGCATGGTCGAAGAGGCCGCCGGAGCGATGCTCGAAGGGCTGGATCCCTACACCGAATACATCCCCGCCTCCGAATCGGAAGATTTCGAGTCGATGACCACCGGCAAGTACGCCGGTATCGGAGCCGTCATCCGCCAGCGCGCCCCGTGGGTGGAGATCGCCGAACCCTACCGGAACACCCCCGCCGACCGGGCCGGACTCAGGGCCGGCGACCGGATTGTTTCGATCGACGGCGCCTCGATGCGCGACAAAACTACGTCCCAGGTAAGCAACCTGCTGCGCGGACAACCCGGCACCAAGCTGACCCTGGGCATTGTTCCCATCGCCGACACCGCCCAAACCCTGAGCGTACCGATCACCCGTGAAAAGATCAGCATTCCGGCCGTTCCCTACTACGGATGGGTGAGCGATTCGGTGGGGTACATCCGCCTGGACTCGTTCACCGAAAACTGCTCGGCCGAAGTGCGGAAGGCGCTTGCCGAATTGAAACACTCGGGACGGCTCGGCGGCCTGATCCTCGACCTGCGCAACAATGGCGGCGGGATCCTGGGCGAGGCCGTGCGCGTGGTCAGCCTCTTCGTACCGAAAGGAACCGGCGTGGTATCGATTCGCGGCAAAGTGGAGGCCATGAACAGCGAGTACAAAACCACCTCCGCCCCCCTCGAACCCACGCTGCCCCTGGCGGTGCTGATCAACAGCTCGTCGGCCTCGGCCAGCGAGATCGTGGCCGGCGCCCTGCAAGACCTCGACCGCGCCGTGATCGTAGGGCAACGCAGCTTCGGAAAAGGACTCGTGCAAACCACCCGTCCCGTGGCCAAGGACGCCTACGTCAAAATCACCACGGCCAAGTACTACATCCCCAGCGGCCGCTGCATCCAGGCCCTCGACTACGCCCACCGCAACGAAGACGGAAGCGTGGGACACATTCCCGATTCGCTGATCCGCGAATTCAAAACCACCGCCGGACGGAAAGTGTACGACGGAGGAGGCATCGTACCCGACCTGAAACTCGCCCCCCAATACTACGCCAAGTTCACCTCGATCCTGCGGGGGTACGGCTACATCGACGACTTCGCCAACCAATACGCCGTTACCCACGCGCCGCAACCCGTCGAGCGGTTCGAAGTCGGCGACTCGATCTACGCCCGTTTTGTCGCCTTCATGGCCGACAAGCCCATCGAATTCGAGTCCGCCACCGAGCTGCGGCTCAACGAACTGCGCAAAAGCGCCGAACGGGAAAAATACGCCTCGCGCATCGAAGCCGAACTGGCCGCGATCGCCGAAAAAATCCGCGAAGACAAATCGACCGAACTGGCCACCTTCGCCCCCGAGATCAAGGAAGAGCTCACCGCCGAAATTTTGTTGCGCTGGTACTACAACGGCGGCGCCATCCGGTACGGGTTGAAAAACGATCCCTGCATCAAACAAACCGTCGGGCTGCTCCGCAACCCCTCGCAATACACACACATTCTTACCTCGCAAGACACAGAACGCAAATAATCATGGCAGAGTACGATTTCCGGACGATTGAACAAAAATGGCAACAACGATGGGTGGAACAACAAACCTACCGCGTGGAGGCCGATCCCGATAAACCCAAATTCTACGTCCTGGATATGTTCCCCTACCCCTCGGGAGCGGGACTTCACGTAGGTCATCCGCTGGGATACATCGCCTCCGACATCTACTCGCGCTACAAGCGGCAGCAAGGGTTCAACGTGCTGCACCCCATGGGGTACGATGCATTCGGCCTTCCCGCCGAGCAGTACGCCATCCAAACCGGCCAGCACCCCGCCGTTACCACCGCGCAAAACATTGCCCGCTACCGCGAACAGCTCGACAAGATCGGCTTTTCGTACGACTGGAACCGCGAAATCCGCACCTGCGACCCCGGCTACTACAAATGGACCCAATGGGCCTTTGCGCAAATGTTCCACCACTACTACGACCTCGACGCCGACAAGGCGTTGCCCATCGAACGGCTCGCCGCCCGATTCGCCGAGGCCGGAAGCGCCGGAGTGAACGCCCACACCAGCCAGCCCGACCCCTTCACCGCCCAGCAATGGAACGGCTACTCCGCCAGGGAGCAGGCCGCCGTGCTGCAAAACTACCGGTTGGCCTACCAGGCCGACACCCTGGTCAACTGGTGCGAGGGCCTGGGCACCGTGCTGGCCAACGACGAAATCAAGGACGGCCTGTCGGAACGGGGCGGATTCCCCGTCGAACAAAAGCTGATGCGCCAGTGGCTGCTCCGCGTAACCGCCTACGCACCCCGTCTGCTGGCGGGACTCGACACGCTGGAGTGGAGCGAGTCGCTCAAAGAGATCCAGCGCAACTGGATCGGCCGTTCGGAAGGGGCCCAGCTTTTCTTCCCGATCCAGGGCAGCGATCGCAAACTGGAGGTATTCACCACCCGCGCCGACACCGTTTTCGGCGTAACCTTCATGGTACTGGCTCCGGAACACGAGTGGGCGGAAGAGCTCACCACGCCCGACCACCGCGCCGACGTGGAAGCCTACCTGGAGCAGACCAAAAAACGCTCCGAACGGGAACGGATGGCCGACACGCGCCGCGTGAGCGGTTGCTTCACCGGTTCGTACGCCCTCAACCCCCTGAACGGCACCCCCATCCCCATTTACCTGAGCGATTACGTACTGGCCGGGTACGGCACCGGAGCCATCATGGCCGTTCCGGCGCACGACTCGCGCGACTGGGCCTTTGCCCACCACTTCGGCCTGCCGATCATCCCGGTGGTCGAGGGGGGCGATGTGAACGAGGCCAGCTACGACGCCAAGTCGGGCAAACTGATCAACTCCGAGTTTTTGAACGGACTGGAAGTTCCCGAGGCCATTCAGTCCATGTTCCGCGCCGTCGAAGAGCGCGGCATCGGCTCCAAACGGGTGAACTACCGCCTGCGCGACGCCATTTTCAGCCGCCAGCGCTACTGGGGCGAACCCTTCCCCGTCTATTACGACAGTGAGGGCGTGGCCCACACCCTGCCCACCGAGCAACTGCCGCTGGAGTTGCCCGAGGTGGACGACTTTACCCCCACTCGGACGGGCGAACCTCCCCTCTCGCGCGCCAAAGGCTGGCACACCCCCGCCGGAGAACCCTACGAAACGGGAACCATGCCCGGATTCGCCGGATCGTCGGCCTACTACCTGCGCTACATGGACCCGTCCAATGACCAGGCGCTGGTGTCACCCGAGGCCAACCGGTACTGGCGCAACGTCGACCTCTACCTCGGCGGCATCGAACACGCCACCGGACACCTGATCTATTCGCGTTACTGGAACAAGTTCCTGTACGACATCGGCGCCGTGTGCGAAGACGAACCCTTCAAAAAGCTCGTCAATCAGGGCATGATCCAGGGACGGTCGAACTTTGTGTACCGCATCAAAAACAGCAACAAGTACGTGTCGCTCGGCCTGAAAGAGCAGTACGACACGCAGGAGATCCATGTCGATGTGAACATTGTCCGCAACGACCTGCTCGATCTGGAAGCCTTCAAGGCCTGGCGTCCCGATTTCAAAGATGCCGAGTTCATCCTCGAAGAGGGGAAGTACGTCTGCGGCTGGGCCGTCGAAAAGATGAGCAAATCGATGTTCAACGTCGTAAACCCCGACCAGATCATCGAATCGTACGGCGCCGACACGCTGCGGATGTACGAAATGTTCCTGGGCCCGCTGGAGCAGTCAAAACCCTGGGACACCAACGGCATCGACGGCGTACACAAATTCCTGCGGCGTTTCTGGCGGCTGGTCGACGGCGCCGACGACAGCTCCGCCACCGACGGCCAGCTTAAATCGCTCCACAAGGCGATCAAAAAAGTAACCGACGACATCGAAAGCTTCTCGCTCAACACCGCCGTCAGCGCGCTGATGATCTGCCTGAACGAACTGTACGACCAAAAAACCAGTTCGAAAGAGGTGCTCGATCCGCTGGTGCGGCTCATTGCCCCGCTGGCCCCCCACATGGCCGAAGAGCTGTGGGAACGGCTGGGCGGCAAGGGATCGGTGTGCCTGAGCGCCTACCCCGTGTGCGAAGAGCGCTACCTGGCCGAAAGCGCTTTCGACTACCCCGTTTCGTTCAACGGCAAAATGCGCTTCAAGCGCCAATTCGCCCTCGACCGACCGGTCAAAGAGATCGAACAGGCCATCCTTTCCGACGAACAAACCCTGAAATACACCGACGGGAAAGCGGTCAAAAAAGTGATCGTCGTACCGGGTAAAATCATCAACGTCGTGGTATAAGGCCGACCGACCCGCCGCCACGAATAAAACGCCTCCTGTAACCCCCAACGTCTCCCATGAAAGCCCTGAACCTGACCCCCAAGATGATGCGGCGCGAAATCCGCGCCTACCTGACGATGGTCATCGGACTGATCCTCTTCTGTGTCGCATTCACCACCCTGTTGATTCCCGCCAAGATTGTCGCGGGCGGGGTCGGCGGGATCTCCACCATCATCTACTACGTGTCGACCCTGGGCGGCGGGGGCGGAATTCCCGTGGGGATCAGCTACTTCGTGATCAATGCCTTTCTGCTACTGCTCGGTTTTTACATCATCGGCCCGCGATTCGGCACCAAAACCATTTTTGCCATTTGCGTCAACTCGTTGCTGCTCTACATTTTTCAGGAACATGTCCCCGTCGACCTCATGGGATTGCAGGACGACAAACTGCTCTCGGCCGTGCTGGGAGGCGGGTTGATCGGCGTGGGGGTGGGCCTTTGCTTCAGCGTCGGCGGCAGTTCGGGCGGCACCGATATCGTCGCCATGATCATCAACAAATACCGCAACGTCAGCCTCGGCAAGCTCATCATGCTGATCGACGTGGTGATTATCGGCTGCTCGTACTTCGTGTTCCGCGACCTGCCCACCATGGTCTACGGCTACGTAACGATGGCCGCAATGGGATATGCCGTCGATCTGGTGCTTTCGGGAACCCGCTCGTCCACGCAGGTGATGATCTTTTCGCCCAAATATGAACAGATCGCCGACCGGATCCTGACCGAAGTGCATCGCGGAGTAACCGTGTTGGACGCCACCGGATGGTACTCGAAAAGCCCCCAAAAGGTGGTAATGGTTATCTGCCGCCGCACCGAAACCTCGCGTGTCTACCAAGTAATCAAGGAGATCGACCCCAAAGCCTTCATCTCGGTAGGTAACGTGATGGGCGTATACGGCGAAGGGTTCGAAGCGCTTCGAACAAAATAACAGACCGAACATGATCCGACTGCACCGCATTAAAAATCGACCCCTGGCCTGGGTATTGGCCCTGCTCATTCTCGTTATTCTGGTGTTGGGCATTTTGCTCGGCATGCGGAGTTGCTCCAGCGAAGGAGGGATTACTCTGTTGCCCGAATTTCACCGTATTGACCGGCTGGAATCCATCGTGCTACGGCCCGACAAGCGCATGTACGGACTCCCCGCCGACGATTACGAAATACAAACCGGCGAAATCGGAGCTGGCGAAACCTTCTCGAAACTCCTCAACCAGCGGTTCGGAGTGAACATCTCGGTGGTCAACCAACTTACAAAGAAGTGCGAGGGAGTGTTCAACCTGCGCGACATCCGCGCCGGAAACAGCTACACCGCCCTGCTGACCCCCGACAGTTTGCAGCTCTGCTACCTGATCTACGAGCGCAACCGCACCGACTACCTCACTTTTTGCGTCCGCGACAGCGTCTACGTCAAAAAATGGAGCAAGGAAGTGCTTACCGAGGAACGCTTCGCCGATGCGTCGATCGAAAGTTCGCTGTGGACGACCATGATCAAAAACAACTTTAACACCGAACTCGCCCTGCGGCTGGCCGACATTTACAAGTCGACCGTCGACCTCCACGAGCTGCAACCGGGCGACCGCTTCCGGGTGGTGTACGAAGAGAGCTTCGTGGACACCCTGAGCGTCGGCATCGGCAAAATCCACGGGGCCGAGCTTATCCACAACGGAAAAAGCTACTGGGCATTCCGTTTCCAGCAGGGCGACGACATCGGGTACTGGGATGACAAGGGAGTGAACCTCAAAAAATCGGTATTGATCTCGCCGCTCAGTTTCAAAGCCCGCCTCACCTCGAAATTCGGCGTGCGCGTCCATCCCATCCGGCGGGTTCGCCGGCAACACAACGGAGTCGATTACGCCTGCCCCATCGGCACCCCGGTACACGCCGTGGCCGACGGAGTGGTTACCCGCAAATACTGGGACGTGGCCGGCGGCGGCAACACCATCTGGGTAAAACACGCCGGAGGGCTCGAAACCGGCTACCTCCACCTGAAGAGCTACCCGCCGGGCATCCGCGTGGGAAGCCGCGTGAGGCAGGAGCAAACAATCGCCTACTCGGGCAACACCGGCGGATCGACCGGCCCCCACCTCGACTACCGCGTCAAGAAAAACGGGAAATACATCAATCCGCTGTCGATTCCCTCCACACCGTCCGCTCCCATCAGCCCGAAATACAAACCCGCTTTCGAGCAGATGAAAGCCGACGTGGCCGAGGTGTTCGACACCTACAAAAGAAACTGATTCCGGCGGGCGGCCTCGCGGCGCACCCCCTTGGTCGCAGCCTGCCGCCCCTGCCGCGCCTCTTGCATGCCCAACCCGATCGACCGGCGGATCGCCGCCTTCTTACGCAAACACCACGTGCTGTGCCTGGCCAGCGCAGGCAGCGACGCCGAACCCTGGTGCTGCCACCTGTTCTACGCCCTGCTCGACGAGCGCACGCTGGTCTTCACTTCCTCGGCCCAAACCCGGCACATCGGCGACATCGCCCACAACGCCGTGGTGGCCGGAGGGATCGTCCTCGAAAGCCGCGTGGTGGGACGGCTGCAGGGACTGCAACTGCAGGGAATCGTCAGCCAGCCCGACCCCGAAACCGAGGCGGCGGCCCGGGCCGCCTACCTCAAACGCTTCCCCTACGCCCGGCTGCTGCCCGCCGAACGCCTTTGGCTGCTGGACCTGACCCTGCTCAAATACACCGACAACACCCTGGGATTCGGCACCAAATTGCATTGGAAGGCCGAAACCTTCGAATCCTTTGATACCTTTGTAGGCGCCCTAAAAACCAACCACGAATGAAAAAAGTACTCCTCGCGCTGGCCGCCGTTTCGCTTTTGGCCGGATGCAGCAACCCCTCCGCTATGAAAACCGACCCCAACACGTTCCAGTGGCAGATCGACCGCTTCGACGACATCAACATCCTGCGTTATCAGGTCGAAAATTTCGACTCGCTGACCCTGCAACAAAAGACGCTGGTGTACTACCTGAGCCAGGCCGCCGTTTGCGGCCGCGACATCATTTTCGATCAAAACTGCAAGTACAACCTCCCCATCCGCCGGCTGCTCGAAGCGGGATACGCCCACTACAACGGCGACAAAACAGCGCCCGAATTCACCGCCTACGAGAAATACCTCAAGAAAGTGTGGTTCGCCAACGGCATCCACCACCACTACTCGGGCGATAAATTCACCGCCGAATTTTCGCGCGATTTCTTTGCCGGAGTGGTCGCCTCGATCCCCGCCGCCGAACAACCCTCGGCCGACGAGCTGGCCGTGCTGACCGAAGTGATTTTCGACCCGGCCCTCTACGCCAAACGGGTGGATCAGAGCGAAGGGGTCGATATGATCGCCGCCTCGGCCTGCAACTACTACGACGGCGTAACCCAGTCCGAAGCCGAAGCCTTTTACGCCTCGATGGCCGCCGCCGATCCCAACAAGAACCGGCCCATTTCGTACGGCCTGAACAGCCAGTTGGCCAAGGTGGACGGAAAACTCACCGAAAAAGTGTGGAAAGTGGGCGGCATGTACTCGCCCGCCATCGAACAGATCGTCTACTGGCTCGAAAAAGCGGCCAGCGTGGCCGAAAACCACCAGCAACAGGAGCTTATCAACAGCCTGGTCGCTTACTACAAATCGGGCGACCTGGCCCTGTTCGACCAGTACAACATCCGGTGGGTTGAAGACACGCTGTCGAACGTCGATTTCGTCAACGGATTCATCGAAACCTACGGCGACCCGCTGGGTTACAAAGCCTCGTGGGAGTCGATGGTCAACTTCAAAGACCTGGTTTCGACCAAAACCACCCAAATCATCGGCGAGAACGCCCAATGGTTCGAGGACAACGCGCCCATCGACCCTGCCTACCGCAAACCCAAAGTGAAGGGAATTTCGGCCAAGGCCATCACGGCGGCCATGCTGGGCGGCGACTGCTACCCCTCCACCCCCATCGGCATCAACCTGCCCAACGCCGACTGGATCCGCCGCGACCACGGCTCCAAGTCGGTAACCGTTACCAACATCACCGCCGCCTACGACCACGCCTCGCAGGGGAATGGTTTTACCGAAGAGTTTGTGCTGCGCGACGAGGACCGCACCCTGCGCGAAGAGTGGGGAACCATCGCCGACAACCTCCACACCGACCTGCACGAGTGCCTGGGCCACGCCTCGGGCCAACTGGCCCCGGGGGTCAAGGGAGACGAACTGAAAAACTACGGTTCGACCCTGGAAGAGGCCCGCGCCGACCTGTTCGCCCTCTATTACATCGCCGATCCCAAGATGATCGAGCTGGGCATCGCCCCCAACTACGAGGTGGCCAAAGCCGAATACAACAAAACGATGCTGAACGGACTGATGACCCAACTCACCCGCATCCAGCCCGGAAAGACCATCGAAGAGGCCCACATGCGCAACCGCGCCCTGATCGCCTACTGGGTGTATGAAAAGGGCAAGGCCGAAAACGTCGTGGAGCTGGTTAAAAAAGAGGGCAAAACCTACGTCGTGATAAATGACTACGAAAAGCTGCGCGGCCTGTTCGGACAACTTCTGGCCGAAATCCAGCGCATCAAGAGCCAGGGCGACTTCGCCGCCGGCAAGGCGCTGGTGGAGACGTACGCCGTAAAGGTCGATCCCATCCTCCACAAAGAGGTGCTGGAGCGCTACGCCAAGCTCAACATTGCCCCCTACTCCGGTTTTGTAAACCCCGTCTATGTGCCGGTGACCGAGAACGACCAAATCGTCGATGTGAAGCTCGACTACACCCAGGGCTACGCCGAGCAAATGCTGGACTATTCCAAGAACTACTCATTCCTGAAGTAATCCCATGCGGTTGATTGTCGGCATCACCGGGGCCAGCGGCGCCCGCTACGCCCTGCGGCTGATCGAGCGGCTCGCCGATTGCGAATCGCTCGAACGGCTGGCGGTGGTGATGACCGACAACGCCCAGCGGGTTGCCGCCCACGAACTTCCCGCCGGAGAGTTCTCCGTACTGAACCACCCCAAGGTGGTGCGCTACCCGAACGACGACCTGTTCGTCCCGATCGCCTCGGGGTCGGCCCACTGGGACGCGATGGTGATCCTCCCCGCCAGCATGGGCGCTGTGGGACGTATCGCGGCGGGGTTGTCGGGCGACCTGCTTGCCCGCGCCGCCGACGTGATGCTGAAAGAGGGCCGGCGGTTGATCGTATGTCCACGCGAAACGCCCCTTTCGCTGATCCACCTGCGCAACCTGACCGCCCTGGCCGAAGCCGGAGCCACCATCCTCCCCTGCATGCCTTCGTTCTACAACGGCGAGGCGTCGGTCGGGGAGCTGGTCGATTCGGTGGTCGAACGCATTTTGGCCCAACTGGGACTCCCAACCCGAAAAGGGTGGCAGGAATAGCAGCGGCGAAAAATGAAAAAATTTGTTACCTTTGCGAAACAATCAACCTTTAATCATTGAACCATGGCTTACAAAATTGACGAGAACAGCTGTACCGCTTGCGGCACCTGTATTGGCGAATGTCCTGTAGAAGCGATCTCTTCGGGTTCGGTTTACACCATCGACCCCTCGACCTGCACCGATTGCGGCACCTGCGCTGATGTGTGCCCCGTCGAAGCGATCCACCCCGCATAAGGACTCTCACAGAACAAAAACAAGTTGCCCCGCTTCCTTTTCAGGAGGCGGGGCTAATTTTTTCACCCGTTTAGGGGTTCGTGCGCCCAAACGGTTCTGCGGTCCGGCAGAGCGGCCGACAGGCAGGGCGCGGTCGTTCCTGCTGAAGGATCCTTCCCGACTATTCGTAAACCCGCACCCAGTCGATGGCCATCTCCACCGGAAGGGTCGAGGGGTCGATGGAGCCTACCCACGAGCCTCCCAGTTGCATATCCAGCAGCAGGTAGAACGGCTGATCGAAGGGGAACTGCCCCTCCAGCTCGGTTTCGATCTTCGGGTAGACGAAATTGACCTTTCCGTTCACGGTGAAGACCAATCGGTCGGGGTACCACTCCATGCCGTAAACGTTGTAATCGTCGAGGTCGATTTTCGCCTTGTTGTAGTGGTTCGGGTTGCTCTTTTGGCCCAGGTTGAGCGTGTAGTGCGAGTGGACGGTCTGGTACACCTCGTTGTCGTAGTTCAGGTGTTCCATCAGGTCGATTTCGCCATTTTTGGGATAACCGCCATGCACCCGGTTGGCGCACAACATCCAAAAGGCGGGCCAGGCGCCGCGGGCCGATCCCAGCTTGGCGCGAATTTCGATCTTGCCGAAAACAAAGCTGTATTTTCCCTTGGTGGTTACCCCGCCCGTAACGTAACGGGCCGTATCTTGCGAGCGCCGGTCGTTCACCTGTCCGCGCAGGATCAGGTTTCCGTCTTTCAACACGTACAGGTCGTCGCGTTTGGACATGTAGCGGTTCCAGTCCGACGGCCCCCTGTCAATGCGGCTCCATTTGGTCGTGTCGAGGGTCGATCCGTTAAAGTCGTCTTCCCAAACCACCCGCCACCGGTCGGTTTGTTGTGCCTGGACTGTCACTCCCGACAGGCAAAGCAAGGCAAGTAAAAAGCGTTTCATTGTTTTTCCAGAATTTGTTCCACTTGGTGTTGCACGCGCAGCAGCCGTTCCTGGCACAGGGCGATCAGTTCGGCGGCCCGTTCGACATAGCTGCCCACTTGGTCGATATCGACGGCCGGGTCGTTGATTTTGGCCAGCAACTCTTCGATCTCGGCGGCGGCTTGCGCGTAGGTAATCTCTTTTTTCATGGTTTTTGAGCGGGGAAAAGGGCATGTATTTCGGCTTCGAGGCGGCCGTCGCGCAGTTCAATTTCGATCGACTGTCCCACATGCAACGCGGCCAGCGAATCGGGCCGGCCCTGCGGGGTGCGGAGCAGGGCGTATCCCCGCTCAAGCAGGCGGCGGGGATTGGCGGCTTCCACCACCACGGCGGCCTGCTGCCAACGGGCCGTTTGACGCTCGAAGAGCAACGAGGCGGAGGCGCGGAGTTGTTCGTTCCACCGTTCCAACTGCCGGGAACGGGTGTCGCACGCCCCCTGCGCGGCAAACTGCACCTGTTGGGCCTGCCGTTCGAGCAACGCCTGACGGGCCGCAAAAAGCTCGCGCGAACGGACGGCCACCCGGTAGGCGGCCTGTTCCAGACGGCGGGAGGATTCGACAAGCAACTGTTTGGCCGCTGCGGTCAGGCGTTCGTATGCCTGATCGAGGCGTTGCGCCGCTGCGGCGGCCCGTTCGATCAGGAACGCGGCGACGGCCGTGGGCGTTTTGAACGCCGTGTGGGCCACGTGGTCGACCAGGCTCACGTCCTTATCGTGTCCGATGCCGGTCAGCACCGGCAGGGGAAATTGGGCCACGTTGGCGCACAGCAGGTAGCTGTCGAAACAGCTCAGGTCGCTCTGCGATCCGCCTCCGCGGATCAGCACCACCGCATCGAAGCGGTCGGCCTGGGCGGCGATCCGGTCGAGGGCCTCGATCAACTGCTCCTCGGCCTGCGCGCCCTGCACCGTCGCCTCAAAGAGGGTCCACTCGAACCGGTAGGGCGAGGCTTCGATCTGTTTTTGGAAATCCTGAAAGCCCGCCGCCTGCGCCGACGACACCACGGCCAACCGCTGCGGAACCTCGGGCAGGGGCAGTTCGCGGTTCATGTCGATCACCCCCTCCTGCCGTAACTGTTCGAGGGTTTGGCGGCGTAGGCGTTCGGCTTCGCCCAGCGTGTAGGCGGGGTCGATGTCGCTGATCGACAGGCTCAGTCCGTACAGCGGATGGTAGTTGACGCTGCCCTGCACCAGGATTTTCATGCCTGCGGCGAGCGGCGTTCCGGTTTCGAACTGGAAGTAGTGGGCCAGCAGTTTGTAGGTACTGCTCCAAATCACGGCCCGCACCTGGGCCACGGGGGTTTTCCCGCCCTCGTCGCGCTCCACCAGCTCCAGGTAGCAGTGTCCCGAGGCGTTTACCTTCAGTTCGCTCACTTCGGCCACCACCCACAGCACCCCGTCGAGGTGCCGGGCGACCGCCTCGCGGATCTGCTCCTGCAGTTGATATAGGGTCAATGGTTGGCTCATGGCTCTACAAAGATATCTTTTTTCCCGGGGATCGCCCCACGAAAACCGCCCCCGTTTCCGGGTACCACGACCCCATTTGCAGAAAAAACCGGCGGCGGGAGATTTCCCCGCCGCCGGCACTGTCTTTCCGCGGAGGGTGTTACAGGGAGTCTTCGAGCAGCTCTCCGGCCAGGGCCAGCAGGGCCACTTCCGAGAGTTTGGCCTGATAGATCACGCTGATTTTCCGGTCCATGGCCGAAAGGTATTGCAACTGGATGGTGCGGAAATCGATCCCCGAAAGTTCGCCCAGCCGGTAGCGTTCCATCGCCAGTTCGAGGTTCCAGCGGGCGGCATTGGCGTTTTCGGTTTCAAAACCGATCAGTTGCAGGTTGTTCCGGTAGTTGACATACAGTTTTTCGAGCTGGCTGAGTACGGTAAGTTCAGCCTCCGACCGCGACGTTTGGCCGATGACCTGTTCCAGCTTGGCGTTACGCACCCTGCGGTTGGTTTCCAGTCCGTTGAAGATGGGCACTCCGAGGGTGAACCCCCAGTTGGGCCCGTCGCTGTTGCTGAAGGTTCCCGTGCGGTTGGGGGCGTCGGTGAGGTTGTAGGCGTAGCCGGCCCCGAAATCGAGGGTGGGATAGCGCCCGGCCCGGGCCTGCTTGAGTTCGAGTTCCGAGATCCGGACTCCCGCCTCGGCCAGCAGGATCGAGGGATTTTTCTGCCTGGCCTGCGTTTCGAGCCAGGGAAGCTCCAGGGTGGGCCCCATCCAAATCGAGTCGCGCACGTAGTCGATCTGTTCGAGCGGACGGTTCATCAGTTGGTTCATCGTTACGTAGGCCACCCGCAAGGCTTCCTGCTGTTTGACCAGGTTCGAACTGTCGGCGTTCAGGTCGGTTTTGGAGAGGGCCACTTCGAGTCCCGAGGCCGAACGCTGGTCGTACTTGAGCAGGGTGATTTTATTGCGTTCGTGCGAAAGCTCCATCAACTCCCGCGCCGCGTCGACCCGCGTGCGGAGCGACACCAGCAGGTAGTACTGCCCCATCACTTCGCTGGTGAGGGTCAACACGTCCTGGTGCAGTTGCAATTCGCTGACGTTAAGCCGTTCTTTTTGCAGGCCGTGGGTGGCGAACATGCCCAGGCCGTCGAAAATCCGCCACGAGAGGTTGACGCTCGCCCCCGCCGTATTGGTTACCTCTTCGCCCACGGCGCTTTGGTTTTGCCGCGCCGTTGCGCTCACCCCGGGCGAGAAGGGGGCGATGGTTACGTTGTTCCGGGCTTGCTCGGTGCGCAGGGTGGCGCTTTGCAACCCGTAGTTGGCCTGATAGGTCTGCAACAGGCACTCTTCGAGGGTCATCCGCTGGGCGGGTTGCGCCACGGCGGCGCCGCCTGTGGCCAGGGCGAGGACCCCGAGAATCATTGCTTTTTTCATGCTTCTTCCTCTTTTTTAATCCGGGAACGGTTCGACGACAGGTAGGAGTAGATGGCCGGTATGACAAACAGGGTCAGCAGGGTCGAGAAGAGCAACCCGCCCACCACGGCCACCCCCATCGACACGCGGCTTTCCGAGCCGGCTCCGGTGGCCAGGGCCATCGGGAGGGCGCCGAGGATGGTGGAGAGCGAGGTCATCAGAATGGGGCGGAAACGGGCCACCGAGGCCTCGCGGATCGCTTCGTCCTTGCTCAGTCCCTCCTGTTTGCGCTGGTTGGCGAACTCCACGATCAAAATTCCGTTTTTCGACACCAGCCCGATCAACATGATGATCCCGATCTGGCTGAAAATGTTCATGGTTTGCCCGCCCAGCCACAGCACCAGGAGCGACCCGATCAGGGCCAGCGGAACGGTGAGCATGATGACCAGCGGATCGAGGAAGCTTTCGAACTGGGCCGCCAGCACCAGGTAGATCAGCACCAGGGCCAGCAGGAAAGCGAACAGCAGGCTGGAGGTACTCTCCACAAAGTCTTTCGAGGCTCCCGACAGGGTGGTTTTGAAACGGGCGTCCAGCACCTGTTCCTTGATCCGGTCCATGTGTTCGATCCCCTGCCCGATGGTGTACCCCTTGGCCAGCCCGGCCGAAACGGTGGCCGACACAAAGCGGTCGTAGCGGTAGAGTTGCGGCGGCATCGAACTTTCGGAAAGCGTAACCAGGTTGTCGAGCGGAATGAGTTGTCCCTTGTCGCCCCGTACGTACACGTTGGCCAGGTCGCTGGGTTTGTTGCGCGACGAGCGGTCGATCTGGCTCAGTATCTGGTACTGTTTGCCCCCCATCACGTAGTAGCCGATGCGCTGTTCGCTCATGGTCAGTTGCAGGGTTTGGGCAATGTTCTGCACCGATACGCCGAGGATGGTGGCCTTGTCGCGGTCGATGCTCACGGTTACCTCGGGTTTGGTGAATTTCAGGTTCAGGTCCGAAGCCGCAAAGGCGGGATCCTGCGCCACCTCGGCCATAAAGGCGGGCAGCACCTCTTTGAGGTCTTGCAGCGTGGGCGCCTGAACGACGTACTGCACGGGGAGTCCGCCGCCCCGGCCTCCGCCAAAGGTTTGTTGCTGGGTAACGTAGGTGCGCGCTCCGGTGAGCTGCGACACGGCTTTGCCCAGGTCGTCGGCGATCTCCTGCTGGGTGCGCTTGCGCTTGTCGGCATCCACCAGCATCAGAGTGATGTTGCCCCCGTTGGTACCGCCCCGCCCCACCATTTCGAGCGAGCTCTCTTTTTCGGGTACCAGACTGTCTACCAGGTGGCTTAGCTCAAGCATGTAGCGATTCATGTAGCTGAACGAGGTCCCCTCGGTAGCCGTGGACGAGATGCGCAACTGCGAGCGGTCTTCGAGCGGGGCCATTTCGGAGGGAAGCGCGGTCCAAAGGGTGCCGATCAATCCCACCGAGGCCAGCAAAATGACGATGGCCAGCCAGCGGCGGCGCAAAAAGGCGTCCAGTCCCCGGCGATACCATCCGTTAAGCCACACGAAGAAAGGTTCGCTCCAACGGTAAAGGCGATTTTCGGTGGCGTTTTTGGTCAGCAGTTTCGACGAGAGCATCGGGGTAAAGGTCAGCGCCACAAAGGCCGAAATGGCCACCGCGCCGGCAATCACCACAGCAAACTCGCGGAACAGGCGACCGGTAATCCCCTGCAGGAAGACGATCGGGAAGAACACGGCCACCAGCGTAACGGTGGTTACGATCACCGCAAAGAAAATTTCGTTCGCCCCGGCAATCGACGCCTTTCGGGGCGACATGCCCCGCTCCACCTTGGAATAGATGTTTTCCATCACCACAATGGCGTCGTCCACCACCAGCCCGATGGCCAGCACAATGGCCAGCAGGGTAAGGATGTTGATGGTAAATCCGGCCAGGTACATAATGAAGAACGCCCCCACCAGCGACACGGGGATCTCCAGTACGTGGATCAGCGTGGTACGCCAGTTGCGCAGGAACAGGAAGATGATCAGGATCACCAGGCAGAAAGCCACCAGGATGGTCTCCTGCACTTCGGCGATCGAGTCGCGGATGAAGATGGTCGAGTCCATCGACGAGCCGAGTTCGATTTCGGCCGGAAGCTCCGTCCTGAGCTGCTCCACCACGGCATAGGCCCGGTCTACGATGTCGATGTAGTTGGCCCCGGGTTGCGGCACCAGCACGCAGGCAACCATCGGAACGCCATTGCGGCGCATGGCCGAGCGGACGTCTTCGGCGTCGATGGTGGCTTCGCCAATATCCTTGAAACGCACCACGCGGACTCCGTCGCGGCGGATAATCAGGTCGTTGAAGTCGTCGATGGTACGCAGCCGTCCCAGCGTACGCACGGTCAATTCGGTATTGTCCCCCTCGATCCGGCCCGAGGGCAGTTCGACGTTCTGGCTGCTGACCGCCGAACGGATATCCAACGGCGTAAGCCCGTAAGCGGCCAACAGTTCGGGATCCATTTTCAGCCGCACCGAATAGCGCTTCAGCCCCCAGGTGTCCACGGCGCTCACGCCCGAAATGGTTTGCAGGCGTTCCTTGATGTTCACGTCGGCGTAGTAGCTCAGCTCGATCAGCGACATGGTTTCGCTTTGTACCGTTACCGAGTAGATGGGGTTGGCGTCGGCGTCGGATTTGGTAACTACGGGGGGGTCGACATCCTGCGGCAGGCGGCGTTGGGCGCCCGACACCTTGTTGCGCACGTCGTTGGCGGCGGTCTCCAGGTCGACTTCGAGGTTGAACTCCACCCGGATCGAACTTCCCCCGTCGCGCGAGGTGCTGGAGATGGAGCGAATGCCGGGGATCCCGTTCACGGCCGCTTCCAACGGTTCGGTGATCTGCGTTTCGATCACGTCCGAGTTGGCTCCGGGGAAGGAGGTCGAAACCGAAATCACGGGATTATCCACCGAGGGGTAATCCCGCACGCCGAGGTAAGAAAAGCCGATCGCGCCGATAATCATAATCAGCACGTTCAGCACGGTGGCCAGTACGGGGCGGTTGATGCTGGTGGTCGAAATGCTCATCAGATCGGGCAGTTTAGTTGGTTACGCGGATACGGGCCCCGTCGCGCAGCTGCATCAGGCCGGTAACGATCACCGAGTCGCCCGCCTGGAGGCCTTTGAGTACTTCCACCGACCGTTCGTCGCGGGTTCCGGTCTCGATCATCGTCGACACGGGAGCGCCGTTGCGCACCACCCACACGCTTTTTCCTTCAAGGCTGGGGATCACCGCCTCGGTAGGCACAACGAGCATTTTCGTAACTTCCGACGTGGGCAGGGTAACCCGGGCGATCATCCCGGGCATCATGCGGCCGTCGCTGTTGTTGTACTGGGCGCGGGTAACCACCATCTTGGTGGCGTCGTCCAGCCGGGAGTCGATCCCGTAGATGGTGGCGGGGTATTGTTTGTCGCCGTCGGCCACGGTGAAGTAGACCTTGCGGCCGATCAGCGACATGCCCGCGTATTTTTCCGAAATGGAGAACTCCACGATCAGGGTCTTTTTATCGACCAGTTGCACGATGGGAGTCCCGGCCTGGATGTAGCTCCCGGGGTCCACCCGGCGGAAGCCGACCACGCCGGCAAAGGGGGCGCGTATCTGCGCCCGGCGGATGCGCACGTTGAGGAGTTCCATGTCGGCCAGCAGCACGTTGTATTCGGTGGCCACCTGGTCGTAGGCCTCCTGGCTGATAGCCTCTTTTTCAAAAAGAATGCGTTGGCGGGCCACCCGTTCGCCCAGGGTTTTTTTCTGAAATTCGTAGCGGCGCATTTGGGCCTGCAGGTCGTCGTCGTTGATCTGGGCCAGCAGTTGCCCCTTTTGAACAAAGCTCCCCTCGCGGAAGTAGATGTTGTCGAGTTTTCCCGAAAGCTCCGAGGCCACTTCGATCTGTTGATTCGCCACCAGCGTACCCACGGCCCGGATGCCGTCGATGGCGTCCTGCTGGGCCACCACCCAAACGGTTACGGGGATCACGGCGCCGCCACGGCCTCCGCCGCTCCGTTCGCCTCCTCCCCGCTCGCCGCGCGGAGCCTCCGCCGCCGCAGGCAGGGTCGACTCTTTTTTAAACAGTTGGCGTTGCGCGAAGTAAATCCCCACCACAACAACGGGGATTACGATGCACAGGATCAGACGGATTCTTTTCTTGGAATTCATGGTACAAGCAGGAAGAAGGTGGAGTTTATGCCTTGACGGGCGTTGCTTTTGGATGGCGCCACCGCCTGAAAGTTTAATGTTTTGCCGCACATACGGCCTTTTTTCTTCAAAAAAATCACTTCGATGCGGTGGGCGGTCGGACCATGGCCAGGGTCGCCACGTCGAGCTGCGCCTCGGGCAACCGGACCAGAATCGCTGCAGCCACCGCTTCGAGGGTGGCTCCGGTGGTCAGCACATCGTCCACCAACAGCATCCGGCGGCCCTCGACCCGCCCGGGGCGGCGCAGCCGAAAGGCTCCCTGTACGTTTTCCCACCGCCGGAGCCGTCCTCCGCGGCGGGTTTGGGTCGGGGTGCGGCGAATGCGCCTCAGGGCGCCGGTTTCAACCGGAAGATTCATCACGCGGGCCATTCCCCGGCAAATCTCTTCGGCCTGGTTGTAGCCCCGGCCGATCCGGCGGCTCCAGTGCAGCGGCACGGGGAGCAGCAGCTCGACCCCCTCGAAACAAGGCGAGGCGGCCAACTCGCGCCCCAGCAACTCGCCCAGCGAACGGGCCAGGTCGCGCCGTGCGGCGTATTTAAGTTGATGGATCAGGCGGCGGGAGGCACTCTCGCGCTCGAAATAGAGCAGCGCGGCGGCGCTCCGAAAGGGGAAACGTCCCCACAGCTGTTCCGAGATTTCGTTGCGGTCGCCCGTCCAGCTACCCGTCAGCGGCAGGTTCCATTGACAGGGGATGCAAAGCGCCGTTTCGGCATCGAGCAACGACTGCCCGCACAGCGGACACAGACGGGGGAAGCAAAGTCCCAGCAACCGCTGCCACACCCCTTTCAGGTTCATTGGTTACTGGAGATTTTCGGGCGATTGCGGCACCAGGGTCGTGGAGTTTTGCGAGGCGGGGGCCGAGGCCGGGCCGGCAAAAGTTTCGACGGGTATCGACTCCCGCACGATGGTCGCCTGCGGGAAGGCCTCCTTCACCCGTCCCCACAGCATGGTGGCTTCGGTCAGGTTCAGGCAGTCGCCCACGATCACTTTGAAAGCAGGACTATTGTAGACAATGGCCGCCGACAGGCCGCCGAAAAGTTCTTCGAAACGGGCTTTGGTGGCCGTGGCCGAAGCGCGGGCCGACTGGCTGATGTCCGAGAATAGGCACACCCGATAGCCCGGCACCTTGGCCGGAACAGCCGCGCCCTTCAGGGCCGCCGAAACCGAGGGATCGTTCTGCACCGAGACACGCGCTCCTCCGGCTGCATCGGGCATGCCCAGTCCGGAGATGTAGTTGCCCACGGGATCCTGCGCCCGAACGACCGCACTCCCCAGGCCGATCCATAAAAAGCAGAACAGAAGTATTTTTCGAATCATTTGGATGCGGTATACAGGGTGGCGACTCCGCCCATGATGCGTTGTTGTTTAGGCTGTTGAAATCCGGCCCGGTGCAACAAAGATAGGAATTTTTCTCCGTCGGGAAAGGCTTCGACCGATTCGGGCAGGTAGCGATAGGCCCTCGGGTCGCGCGACACCAGACGGCCCACCAGCGGCAACACGCGGTGGAAGTAAAGGCGGAACAGGGCGCCCCACGGCCCGTGCGGGGTGGAGAATTCCAGGATCCACAACCCGCCGCCGGGGGTCATCACCCGCCGCATTTGTTCCAGTCCGCCCGACAGGTCTTCGAAATTGCGTACCCCAAAGGCGGCCGTTACCGCCTCGAACGAGTCGTCGGGGAAGGGCAACGCCATCACGTCGGCCTCGACCCAGGGGAGGTCGATCCCCGCCTTGCCCGCTTTGGTACGGGCCACGGCCAGCATGCCCGCCGAAAGATCGGTCCCCGTGATCGATATTCGGGGCAATGCCCGGGCGAGGGCCAGGGCCAGGTCGCCCGTGCCGGTGGCCACGTCGAGCAGGCGGGCGGGCTGCCGCCGCTGCACCGACCGCACCAGCCGCCTGCGCCAGCACCGGTCGACGCCGAGCGACAACAGGTGGTTCAGCAGGTCGTACCGGGGCGCGATGCCGTCGAACATGGCGCGCACCTGTTCGGTTTTGGGGATTGTGGTCTCGGGCCGGGGCGTAATCATTGGTAACGGAGGGATTGATCGGGGGTGATGCGCGAAATAATCAGCGTGGGCAGGCTCATGGCCAGCGTAACCACAATAAACAGACCTATATTGAGCGCCGCCACCTCGATCCAGTCCAGCCGGATCGGCACCTCGGCAATCAGGTATTCCGACGGGTCGAGCCGCAGCAGATGAAAACGTTGCTGGAGCAGGCAGAGTCCCAGTCCCGCCAGGTTGCCCCACAACATCCCCCAGGCCGTGATCGACATGGAGCGGAAGATAAAAATCCGCTGCATCATTCCGTTGGGCATTCCCAAGGCCTTGAACAGGCCGATGGTGCGGGTCTGTTCCAGCACAATGACCAGCAGGCCGGCCACCATGTTTACCAGCGCCACCACCAGCATGATCACGATGATGATGGTGCTGTTGGTTCCCAGCACGGCCAGCCAGTCGAACAGTTGGGCGTATTGTTCCCGCGCGGTTTGCAGGCGCAGGTGCTGCTGTTGATCGGCGAACAGGGGCCGTATCCGGTTCGCCGCAAGGTCGGCCCGGCGCGGGTCGTGCAGGCGGATCTCGTACCCGCCGATCTGTTCGCGGCTCCATCCGTTGAGGCGTTGCACCACTCCCAGATCGCCGATCACAAGGTTCTGGTCGAACTCTTCGAGGCCGCTGCGGTAGATGCCCGCCACGCGCAGCCGTTCGCGGCGCGGCTCGTGGTCGTCGCCCACAAACAGCAGTTCGAAACGGTCGCCGGGCTGCAACCCGAAACGGGCGCAAAGCTGCTGCGACAGCAGGGCCTCGCGGCTGCGGAGCGTATCGTTGAACCGGGGCAGCGCCCCCCCGACCAGCATGGATTCGAAAAAGCGCAGGTCGGCCTCGGCCCCCACCCCTTTAAGTTGTATCCCCTGGATGGAGCTGTCGCCGCGGATCACCCCCGTTTTCAGGGCAATGCGCTGAATCGAGGCCACCTCGGGCAGTTGCCCGACACGGGATGCCAGCAGCGTATCGTACGTAATGGCGTCCGTCTCGCGGTCGGATGCCGCCCAGGCCGTAATTTGCATGTCGGCGGCGAAGCCCCGTATCTTTTCGGCGATCACCCCGCGAAAACCGCCCACCACGCCCAGCGAAACCAGCATCACCGCCACGCTCAGGCTCACCCCCAGCATCGCCACCCGAAGCATCACCCGCGAGGAGTCCCCCCGGATGCCCAACCGGGCGGCTATGTAGTACGACAGGTTCATTTTTCGCATATGCACGGGCAAATGTAACGTTTTCTTTTTTGGCAATTGGGAAAGTTGTTGTACTTTTGCCCCGCAAACGTCAAGGCGTTTGGCCCAGACGGTGGATGTAGCTCAGTCGGTTAGAGCGTCGGATTGTGGTTCCGAAGGTCGTCGGTTCGATCCCGATCATCCACCCCAGCCGGAACAGCAGTTCCGGCTTTTTTTATGCCCGAGCCGATCGAAGGCCGACGATTCCGGAAAATTGCAGGCGCAGGACGCGGGCTTTTCCGCTCTTCCGGAAAAGGGTAAAAAGAAGACCTCTTTATGTTGTTATTCCGCTAACAATTCCTTTGGAGGGGGCGAAAAAAAGTGTACCTTTGGGGTCTGTTTTTCGTTGCCATTAACCAATAACCAACCCGATAGAACTCCCATGAATTTCCCCGCAAACCTCAAGTATTCAACGGATCACGAATGGATCCGCGCCGAGGGCGAAATCGCCTACATCGGCATCACCGATTTCGCGCAAAGCCAGCTCGGCGACATTGTATTCGTTGACGTAACCACCGTCGGCGAGACCCTCGGCCAAAACGAAGCCTTCGGCACCATCGAGGCCGTTAAAACCGTTTCGGACGCCTTCTTGCCCGTCGCCGGCGAGGTGGTCGAATTCAACGAAGCCCTCGAAAACGCGCCCGAAACCGTCAACCAGGACCCCTACGGCGCAGGATGGATGATCAAAATCAAAATGAGCGACCCCGCCCAACTCGAAGGGTTGCTGACCGCCGAACAATACGAAAAACACATCGGATAATTCCACCACCTCAAGACCACACAACATCATTATGGCCAAAGTAACCATTGTAGGCGCCGGCAACGTAGGAGCCACCTGCGCCAATGTACTCGCCACCCGCCAGGTGTGCAGCGAACTCGTGCTGCTCGACATCAAGGAGGGTGTTGCCGAGGGTAAGATGCTCGACATCTTCCAAACCGCCACCCTGCTGGATTTCGACACCAACCTGACGGGCGTAACCAACGACTACGCCGCCACGGCCCACTCGGACGTGGTGGTGATCACCTCGGGCATTCCCCGCAAGCCCGGCATGACCCGCGAAGAGCTCATCGGCGTAAACGCAGGCATCGTCAAAGAGGTAGCCGCCAACATCCTCAAACACTCGCCCAAAGCCATCCTGATCATCGTATCGAACCCCATGGACACGATGACCTACCTGGCCCTGAAAGCCACCGGCTTGCCCAAACACCAGGTATTCGGCATGGGCGGCGCGCTGGATAGCGCCCGTTTCAAATGCTACCTGAGCAAGGCGCTCGGCGTAAACTCGAACGACCTGGACGGCATGGTGATCGGCGGACACGGCGACACCACCATGATCCCGCTGGTGAGCAAAGCCAGCTGCAAGGGAATCCCCGTAGCAGACCTGGCCACCAGCGAAACCCTGCAACAGGTGGTGGCCGACACGATGGTGGGCGGCGCCACGCTCACCAAACTGCTCGGCACCTCGGCCTGGTACGCTCCCGGAGCCGCCGCCGCCATGGTGGTCGAAGCCATCGTTTGCGACCAAAAGAAGATCGTCCCCTCGTGCGTTTCATTGAACGGCGAATACGGACAAAAGGACATCTGCATCGGCGTTCCGACCGTTATCGGCAAGGGCGGCGCGGAGAAAATCCTCGAGATCGAACTCACCAAAGACGAACAGGAAGCCTTTGCCGAGAGCGCCGAAGCCGTGCGTTCCACCAACGCCGTACTGAAAGAGATCGGCGTTCTGTAGCCCGACAGAAAACCTCAACCTGTATAAAAAGAGGCGGCCCATAGCGGGCCGTCTCTTTTTTGTGCTACATTTGAGGCGTTAAATCAACCCCTCGACCGATGTCAACCGCAACCAAGACCCGCGTGGTCACCACCTACCGCCTTTCCGAAATGAAAGCCCGGGGCGAACGCATATCGATGCTCACCGCCTACGACTACACCATGGCCGGCATCATGGACGCTGCGGGAATCGACGTGATTCTGGTGGGCGACTCGGCGGCCAACGTCATCGCCGGATACAAAACCACCGTGCCGATGACCCTCGGCGATATGATTTACCACGGCCGCGCCGTGGCCCGCGCCGTCGAGCGGGCGCTGGTGGTGGTCGATCTGCCGTTCGGCACCTACCAGGGCAACTCGAAAGAGGCACTCGTTTCGGCCATCCGCATCATGAAAGAGACCGAAGCCGACGCCGTCAAACTCGAAGGAGGGGCCGAAATCATCGAGTCGGTGCAGCGCATTCTCTGCGCCGGAATCCCCGTAATGGGCCACCTGGGACTCACCCCGCAATCGATCAACAAATACGGAACCTACGCGGTACGCGCCCAAGAGGAGGCCGAAGCCGAGAAACTCTTCAACGACGCCCTGTTGCTCGAAAAGGCGGGCTGCTTCGGCATTGTCCTCGAAAAGATCCCCGCCGCGCTGGCCGGACGGGTGGCCTCGGCCGTAAAAATTCCCATCATCGGCATCGGCGCGGGCCCGCAGGTCGACGGACAGGTACTCGTTTCGTACGACATGCTGGGGATCAACAACGAATTTTCGCCCCGTTTTCTGCGCCGCTACCTCGACCTGCACGAACAGATCACCGACGCCTTTACCCGCTACCGCGACGACGTGAAAAGCGGCGACTTCCCCAACGAGAACGAGCAGTACTAACTCCCACGGATTTATATGCAACAGGGGCGGAACCGGCATGGTTCCGCCCCTGTTGCAATGATGTGGGACGACTTCAGTTTCAGCCCTCCGCCGCCGGAGCGGCGGGTTAATTCGAGAAGGTAAGCCCCCCGTCCTCCGCATCGACCCGCACGGGGCGATCCTTGTCGACGGTTCCGGCCAGCAGTTGCTTCGAAAGTTCGTTCACCAGGTTGCGCTGCAACGACCGCTTGATGGGCCGCGCCCCGAACTGCGGATCGAAGCCGTCGCGGGCAAGCCACTCCACAGCCCGGTCGCTCACCTGAAGCTCCACGCCGTCGGCCGCCAAGCGTTTGCCGAGCGAAGCCAACTGCAACAGCACTATCTGGCGTACATCTTCCAGCGAAAGGGGCAAAAAGAGGATGATCTCGTCGATCCGGTTCAGGAACTCGGGCCGCAGGGTCTGTTTCAACAGGTCGAAAAGCTCGGAGCGGGTGTCGTCGATCACCTGATCGCGCTGCGCGGGCGTGGTCTTGGCATCGTCCAGCGCCTCGAACCGTTCGTTGATGAGGGCCGACCCCAGGTTCGAGGTCATGATCACGATCGTGTTGCGGAAGTCCACCGTACGGCCCTTGTTGTCGGTCAACCGCCCGTCGTCCAACACCTGCAACAGGATGTTGAAAACGTCGGGGTGGGCCTTTTCGATCTCGTCCAGCAGCACCACCGAATAGGGCTTGCGGCGCACCGCTTCGGTCAGTTGCCCCCCTTCGTCGTACCCTACGTAGCCGGGAGGCGCTCCAATCAGGCGCGACACGCTGTGCCGCTCCTGGTACTCGCTCATGTCGATGCGGGTCATCAGGTTTTCGTCGTTGAACAGAAACTCGGCCAGCGCACGGGCCAGCTCGGTCTTCCCGACCCCGGTGGTACCCAGGAAAATGAACGACCCGATCGGCTTGCGGGGATCCTGCAATCCGGCCCGCGAACGGCGCACGGCGTCCGAAATGGCCCGGATCGCTTCGTCCTGCCCGATCACGCGCTTGTGGAGTTCGTCCTCCATGGCCAACAATTTTTCGCGCTCCGAGGCCAGCATCCGGTTGACCGGAATGCCCGTCCAACGGGAGACTACGGCGGCAATGTCCTCGCCGTCCACCTCTTCCTTGATCATCGCCCCGTCGCTCTGGGCCGAGGAGAGTTGGGCGTTCAGGGCTTCGATCTTTTTTTCGGCCTCCTGCACCTTGCCATAGCGAATTTCGGCCACCCGGCCGTAGTCGCCGCGCCGTTCGGCCTCGGCGGCTTCGAGCTTGAAGTCGTCGATCGCCTCCTTCTGCTGCTGAATCTGTTCCACCATTTCGCGTTCGCGCTGCCATTTCCCGTACAGGGTCTTGCGCTGGGCCGACAGGGTGTCGATCTCGGCGGTCAACTCCTCTACTTTTTTGTGGTCTTTCTCGCGGCGGAGCGCTTCGCGCTCGATCTCCAGGTGACGGATCCGACGGTCGAGTTCGTCCACCTCCTCCGGCACCGAGTTCATCTCCAACCGAAGCCGTGCGGCGGCCTCGTCGATCAGGTCAATCGCCTTGTCGGGCAAAAACCGCGACGTGATGTACCGGTGCGACAACTCCACCGAAGCGATGATGGCCTCGTCCTTGATCCGCACCTTGTGGTGGTTTTCGTAACGCTCCTTCAGCCCCCGCAAAATCGAAATCGCATCGGGTACCGAAGGCTCGTCGACCATCACTTTTTGGAAACGACGCTCCAGGGCCTTGTCTTTTTCGAAATATTTCTGGTATTCGTCCAGCGTGGTGGCGCCAATGGCACGCAGTTCGCCGCGCGCCAACGCGGGTTTGAGGATGTTGGCGGCGTCCATCGCCCCGTCTCCTCCGCCGGCTCCCACCAGCGTGTGGATTTCGTCGATAAAGAGCAGGATGTCGCCCTCGGCGGCAATCACCTCTTTGACCACCCCCTTCAAACGCTCCTCGAACTCGCCTTTGTACTTGGCTCCGGCAATCAAAGCGCCCATATCGAGGGCGTACACGCGCTTTCCTTTCAGGTTCTCAGGCACGTCGCCGTCCACGATCCGGTGGGCCAGCCCCTCGGCAATGGCGGTCTTGCCCACACCGGGCTCGCCAACCAAAATGGGGTTGTTCTTGGTACGCCGCGAAAGGATCTGAAGCACCCTGCGAATCTCGTCGTCGCGGCCTATCACCGGATCGAGCTTCCCCCGCTGAGCCATCTCGTTCAAATTGTTCGCGTAACGATTCAAGGCCTCGAGGGATTGATTATTTGTGGCTTGATTTGACATAAAACAGGTTTATTTTATTTTTCAGGAAAAAATAGAGCAAACTTCCTGCCAAACGATAGCGACTGTCATTTTGTCATGCCCGTTGGTATGGGCGTTTTTTCGTTTGAGTTTGTTCCAACTGTCCTCGGGCCGGACTCTTCGAGTCTTTTCTTGCGTACTTGCTCTAACTGCGCTCAGGCCGCGCCGGCCCCGCGTGCTCGCGGTGAGCTTTTTTGTTTGTTCTTTTTTCGGGTGCGTTGGGAACTACTGCGTAGTCTTGGCGATGGGCCGAGGAGCGCTCACTCGAAAGCAAGCTTTCGTTCGCCTCCCCAACCCACCTCCAAAGCCTTCAGCTCTTTTCCAACGCATCCAAAAGTGCATCTGTCACCGCCATAACGCCATGATCCGCGAACAAGGCTCATGTCGTAACCGCTCCTCTCATTCGTTCAAAATCAGGTAGGCCTTTCCTTATGGAGTTGCGGTGAAGAGGTTTGTTCGACGCAGGAGTTGCGAAACATCGGTAGATTTTCCGTGAGGGAGGCTCCCGAGCGAAAACTTGTTTTCGGGCGAGGGGAGCCTGCGCCTCGCGGAAAGGTACGCAAGTACTGCACAACTCCGGCAGGCCGAAAGCCGCACAAACTCAAGAAAGCCCACCGTGGGCACACGGCCCACCGCGGGCACGCGGGGCCGGCGCGGCCTGAGCGCAGTTGGAAAAAACTCAAAGGAGAACCCGGGCGCAGTTAGAGTAAGTTCACAACACAAACGCATCAGCGCCGGCCTGGGAGGTCGGCGCTGACACAATATAAATAGGGCGGATTAGTCGATACGGTCGAAGCCCGTGTAGGGGCGGAGCGCTTCGGGGATGGAGATTCCGTCGGCGGTTTGGTTGTTTTCGAGCAGGGCGGCGACAATGCGGGGCAGGGCCAGCGAGCTGCCGTTGAGGGTATGGGCCAATTCGGTTTTGCGATCGGCGTTGCGGAACCGCAGTTTGAGGCGGTTGGCCTGGAAAGATTCGAAGTTCGACACCGACGACACCTCGAGCCATTTTTGTTGGGCGGCCGAGTAGACCTCGAAATCGTAGGTAAGCGACGAGGTGAAGCTCATGTCGCCGCCGCACAGGCGCAGGATGCGGTAAGGCAGCCCAAGCGCTTGCACCAGCGATTCGACATGGGCCACCATTTCCGTAAGGCGATCGTACGAGGTAGCCGGATGGGCCACCTGCACGATTTCGACCTTATCGAACTGGTGGAGGCGGTTGAGTCCCCGCACGTCCTTGCCGTACGATCCCGCTTCGCGGCGGAAGCAGGGCGTGTAGGCCGTCAGCCGGATGGGGAGTTCTTTTTCTTCGACGATCACGTCGCGGAAGATGTTGGTTACCGGCACTTCGGCCGTGGGGATCATGTAGAAGTTATCGAGCGGAGCGTGGTACATTTGCCCCTCCTTGTCGGGGAGTTGCCCCGTGCCGAAGCCCGACGCCTCGTTCACCATGATCGGCGGCATGATTTCGGTATAGCCCGCCGCTGTGTTGCGATCGAGGAAGAAGTTGATCAACGATCGTTCCAGCTTGGCCCCCTTGCCTTTGTAGACGGGGAATCCGGCGCCGGTGAGCTTGTTGCCCAATTCGAAATCGATGATGTCGTAGCGTTTGCAGAGGTCCCAGTGGGGGACGGCGTCGGCGGACAGGGTCGGTATCGATCCGCCCTCTTTCACCACCACGTTGTCCTCGGCGGTGCGGCCTGCGGGAACCAGTTCGGCGGCGCGGTTGGGAAGTATCACAATCGCCGCGTCGAGTTGGGCGACGACGGCCGTTTGTTCCGTTTCGAGTTCCTTCGACTGCTCTTTCAGCTGGGCGGTGCGCTCTTTGAGGGCGTTGGCTTCGGCCGCCTTGCCCGTTTTGAAGAGTTCGCCGATGCTTTTGGCCAGTCCGTTCTGTTCGGCCAGGTTGGCGTCCAGGGCCTGTTGGATCGCTTTGCGGCGATCGTCCAGGGCGATGATCTGTTCGAGTTGGGCGGCGGCGTCCACCCCTTTTTTGGCCAGGCGGGCCAGCGTTTCCGCTTTCTCTTCGCGTATCTGTTTGATGGTAAGCATGGTCGTATCTCGGTAATTAGAGCCTCAAAGGTAGGATTTTTTCGCTTTCAAACCCCGCTCACGGCAGGGGGCGGAGGATTTAGATGGTCAGGTCGAGTTCGTCGCGCAGTTTCACGATCAGCGGGTTTCGTTCCACCAGGTACTGGAGTTTGTCCTCGATCGAAACGGGCTTATAGGCCGCGGGACGGGTATCCACCTCGATTTCGAGGGTTATGCGTGCGAGCAGGGTCAGTTCGCGCAGGTCTTTTTCGATTTCCCATTTGGCCTGTCCCAGTTCGTCGGCCAGCACCTCGTTCTGCACGGGCAGGGTGATCCGCCCCCCTTCGATGCGGGCGGTGGTGAGTACGGTAACGATGCGGGGGCGGCCGCGTCGTTCCCAGCGCTCGATCAGTTGGGGGAACCGGGTCGTGATACGTTCTTCGGCCTCCTGTTCCGAGGCTTCGGTCAACGGTGTCGAAACGGATTCCTGAACGGTAGGTTGCGGGGAGGAGGCGGGTAACGGATTCGAGATCGAGATGCCGCTCACCGAACGGGGGCGTTCCGCCGCGGGGCGGGGAGAACGGGAGGCCGGAGGTTCGGAAACGGCAGGGGCGGTTTTGGGCTGCTCAGCCGCCGGAGTGGCGGCAGGCGCAACCGGATTCGATGACGGCGGCGGTCCGGCAGGCTCCGGGTTCACGGCCTCCGTGTCCGAAGAGGCGCCGGTTTCGACCGTGGCCGACACAGCGGTCGGTACGACAGGCGCGGTGGCCGTCGTTTCGGTTGTCGCCGCAGGGGTCGATCCGGCGGGAGTTTGAGGGGCGATTTTGATCTCGGGCAGCGGAACGGCCCCGGGATCGGCCCACAGGACGGCTATTTCGCCGTCGGGGCTATCTTTTTTTTTTAACCCGCACAGTTTGATCAGTGCGAGTTCGGCGTGCAGGCGGCGGTTGGTGGCCTGCCGGTACGAGGTGTCGGTTTGGGTCAACAGCCCGATCCCCTCCAGCAGCATCGCCACGTCGCACAGGGCGGCCTGCGCCTGGTAACGTTTGGCCAGGGCGCCGGTTACTTCGAGCAGGGGGGCGGTTTGCGGATTTTTGCACACCAGCAAATCCCGCAGGTGGCTGTTCAGGCCGGTGATGAAGAGCTGCCCCTCGAACCCTTTTTTGAGGATCGTGTCGAACAGGGTAAGCAGTTGCGGGTAGTTTTCGGCCAGGACGAGGTCTACCGCCTCGAAATAGGTATTGTAGTCGAGTACGTTGAGGCTCTCGGCCACCTTGTCGTAGGCGAGCCGGTTGCCGCAGAACGACACCACGCGGTCGAACATCGAAAGGGCGTCGCGCAGTCCGCCGTCGGCGCGCTGGGCGATAATGTGCAGCGACTCGTCGTCGGCTTCGACCCCCTCTTTGGCGGCGATTTCGCCCAGGTAGTCCACCATGTCCTCCACGCGGATGCGGTTGAAGTCGTAGCACTGGCAGCGCGAAAGGATGGTGGGCAGGATTTTGTGCTTTTCGGTGGTGGCCAGAATGAACACGGCGTAGGCGGGCGGCTCTTCGAGGGTTTTCAGGAAGGCGTTGAAAGCGTTGGCCGAGAGCATGTGCACCTCGTCGATGATGTAGACGCTGTAGCGGCCCACCTGCGGCGGGATGCGCACCTTTTCGGTCAGGGTGCGGATGTCGTCCACCGAGTTGTTCGATGCGGCGTCCAGTTCGTGGATCGAGAAGGAGCGCCCCTCGGCAAAGGCGCGGCACGATTCGCACACTCCGCACGCCTCGTGTTCGGGCGTGGGGTCGAGGCAGTTGATGGCCTTGGCGAAAATGCGTGCGCAGGTGGTTTTGCCCACTCCGCGCGGGCCGGTGAACAGGTAGGCGTGCGCCAGTTGTCCGCGGGCCACGGCGTTGCGCAGGGTTTCGGTAACATGAGCCTGCCCCACCACGCTGCGAAAGGTGGCGGGCCGGTATTTCAGGGCCGATACGACGAATTGCTCCATGCGGAAACAAAGGTACGTTTTTTTTCGGAGTGCGGTTTTATTTCGTTGAAAAGTTGGAAGTTCGAAATGAAGTCTCTATCTTTGCCGTCCCCTAAAACCAAAAAAAGCGAGCAAAACAGATGTATGCTATCGTAGAAATTGCAGGTCAACAATTCAAAGTTGAGAAGGGTCGGAAGCTTTATGTTCACCGTCTTGCTGATGCCGAAGGCACCAGCGTGAGCTTCGACAAAGTCCTGCTAATTGACAATGACGGAAAGGTTGCAGTTGGCGCACCTACAGTAAAAGACGCCAAAGTGGAAGCTACCGTGCTTCGACACCTCAAGGACGACAAAGTGATCGTCTTCAAGAAGCGTCGCCGCAAAGGCTATCAGGTCCAGAACGGACACCGCCAATGCCTCACGCAGATCGTGATCGACAACATTGCCCAGTAACCCACTTTAAGCAAAGGAACGAAACATGGCACACAAGAAAGGCGTCGGCAGTTCGAAGAACGGACGCGAATCAGAAAGCAAACGGCTGGGCGTGAAACTCTTCGGAGGGCAAGTCGCCAAAGCAGGCAACATCATTGTACGTCAGCGCGGAACCGTGCACAACCCCGGCGAAAACGTAGGTATCGGCAAAGACCACACCCTGTTCGCACTGGTGGACGGCACCATCTGCTTCAAGAAAAAAGCCGACGGAAAGTCGTTCGTATCGGTTACCCCGACCGCCGAATAACCCTCCCTCGAACCCCTTATTACGATGCGTATCGGATCGGCAGTGCCGGTTTCGATGCGCATCGTTCGTTAACAAGGCAACACTACCGAAGTTACAGTTATCCGTAACGGGTATCGCCTCGGCGCGACGCGCCGTATGCTCCGCCGTTTCATTTTTTTGATTTGAGAGGAGTTGTCTTTCGGTTTCTTTCATACCTTTGCCTCCAAGTCCGGCCTTGTTCACGGCCCTTTCGGCGTACGCCAAGCGGCGCCGTGTAAAACCCGGACGGATTGATCGCCCGTAAACCCCATTTTTACCCCCATGAAAGAACAAACCCCGGCTGCCGTGCAGCCACAAACCCCGGAGTACGCAGCGCCTCGCGTTGAGGTGTGCGAGGTCGCCGTGGAAAAAGGATTCGCCGAGTCGTTCGGTACCGGAGGCGACCCGAGTTTCACAGGAGACATTGTATGGTAATTCGTAAAAGCCTGAACAACATGAAGAAGATTGCCATCATCCTCGCCACTGCCTCGTTGGCATGCGGGTGTACCAAAGAAAACCTGAACGACAACCTGCCCGGTGGAAAAACCTTCACCGCCACCGTCGAACAAAGCGTCGACCCCGCGGCCACCAAAGCCGCCGCCGACTGCGGGTTCGAGCTGTTGCCCTGGAACGACGAAGCCCCCAGAACCCGCCTGCACACAGGCACCATCGACGCCAACGGCGTACAAATGCTTTGGAGCGCGAGCGATGTGATCGCAACCGGTAACATAACACCCGGAATGATGTTTCCATTTCCCACGCCCGGTTCTTTCTCCAAAGTCAGCCACCCGCTGGTAGGCGGAGCGGGCGAAACCACCGCCACTTTCAGCGGAACGCTGAGTGGCAGTTTCGCTTATTTCCCCGACAACGCTTCGACGGTTTTCAGTTCCAGCTCAATATCCCACACGCTCCCCAATCCGCAGGTGCAAACCGCCAGCGGCAACACCGATCACATCGGCCCGCACTGCTTCATGACGAATGTCCCTCTTTTCGGCGGACTTACCGCTCCTCCCTTGACGCTCACTCATTTTTTCACCCTGCTGCAGATCGACATCCTGAATACGTTGCCTACCCCCATTACCCTCAACAGCGTCTCACTAACGATGGACAATGCCAGTCCAACATCCGGCTTTTGGACTGTGGCGGCAATGTACCCCCCTATGGGGATTGGAGGGTCCGCAAGTCTGAATACGGCCACTCCGGTAGCCACCGTCACCCTGAACACCGGCGGAGCGACGGTGCCGGCGGGCGGCACCTACAGGGGCTATATGCTGCTAAGAACTAACTATACGGAAGAGGGGGAAACGGCTTTTTTCAACCTCAACATCCCGGGACTTGGCGGTGCCTATCCGGCAGGAGAAGGGAATAAGACGATCCCCACCGGCGGTTTCACGCTCGGGGCGCGCTACCGCACTACCGTTACGATCAATCAGCCAGACTAATCCGGCAGTGTTCCTTACCTCTTGAGCGAGCCGCCCCGTGATTCGGGGCGGCTCGCCGCTTTATTGAACGAATCATACTATTTTGCTCAAAAAAGGCCGATTGCAGTCGGTCTTGCCAATCCAACATAAGTACTTGTTATTTATTGAAAATCAGTATAACTTTGGCACATGGAAGAACAACTATCCGCTGCCCGGCAGCCACAAAGCCCCGAATATGCCGCGCCTCGCGCCGAGGTGTGCGAAGTCGCCGTGGAAAAAGGATTCGCACAATCGTTCGACACCGGAGGCGACCCGAGCTTCCCCGACGGAGGCGTATGGTAAATCGTAAAAACGCCTGAACAACATGAAGAAAATAGCTCTCATCCTCGCCGCCGCCTCGCTGGCATGCGGGTGTACCGAGGAGACCCCGAACGCCCCCCCGCCCGGCGGCGGAAGGACTTTCACCGCCACCATCAAGCAAAGCGCCGACCCCGCGGCCACCAAAGCCGCCGCCGACTGCGGCTTCGAACTGCTGCCCTGGAGCGACGAACCCCCAAAAACCCGCCTGCACATGGGCACCGTCAGCGCCAGCGGCGCACAAATGCTTTGGAGTGCCGGAGATACGATCGCAACCTGTTACGGGACGCGCAAGATGGTTTTTCCACCCTCTTCGGGTTCTTTTTCCGGCAAGGTCAGCCACCCGCTGGTAGGCGGAGCGGGCGAAACCACCGCCACCTTTAGCGGGTCGCTTCCCAATGCGGCAGGGTACATCGCATGGTTCCCCGACAACCACTTTACGACCTACGACGAAGACCTGGATGTAATATCCCACACAATTCCCAATCCGCAGAAACAAAGCGCCAGCGGAAACGCCGATCACATCGGCCCGCACTGCTTCATGGTCAACACCCCCAATTACACAGCGACCCTGCCCTCTCCCCTGACACTCAGCCACTGCTTTACCCTGCTACAGATCGACATAACGAACCAGATCGCTGACAGCACCATCAGGGCCGATCGCCTCTTGGTAATAATGGATGACAACATCGTAGGATCCATCGGATTCTGGAGAACGGTGGAGATTGTTCCCTCTTACGGATCATCACCGGAACAACGCATGAATACCGCAGACCCATACTCCACACGCCAGATGAACCTGAATTTTCAAAACGGAGGAATGGTGTTGGCAAGTGGGGAGACCTATACGGCTTATATGTTGGTAAGACTCAACGCCACGGAAGCGGGGAAGAAAGTCAGTTTCGTTACCGTTTACGACGGACGCTCCTTTCCGGGAGGGAGCAGGTATGTTCCCGTTGGCGGTTTCCTGCCCGGGCATCGCTACCGCGTTACCCTTATGATCCCTTTACATCCAATTCGGTGACCTCATTGGCGGGCCGCCCCGTGATTCGGGGCGGCCCGCCGCTTGTCGCACGAAAGCAAGGGACGGTAATCCCCTTTTCGGAGTTCCGCGCGGGGGAGGGGCTCCGATTTTTTCGTACCTTCGCCCCCAAATTCAACCACGCATGATGACACGACCCGTTCGCGTACGCTTTGCCCCCAGCCCCACCGGCCCGCTGCACATCGGCGGCGTGCGAACCGCCCTGTACAACTACCTGTTCGCCCGCCGGCACGGCGGCAAGTTCCTGCTCCGGATCGAAGACACCGATTCGCAACGCTTTGTGCCGGGCGCCGAAGAGTACATCGTCGAATCGTTGCACTGGTGCGGCATCGAAATCGACGAAGGAGTGGGCGTGGGCGGCCCCCATGCCCCATACCGACAAAGCGAACGGCGCGAACTCTACCTGCAATACGCCCTGCAACTGGTCGAGAGCGGACACGCCTACTACGCGTTCGACTCGGCCGAAGCGCTCGACACCCTGCGCCGCGAAGCCGAGGTGCGCGGCGAGGCCTTTGCGTACAACCACGCCGTGCGCGAGGGCATGGACACCTCGCTGGGAATGACCCCCGGGGCGCTGCAACAACGCCTCGAAAACGGCGACCCCTACGTGATCCGCTTCCGGATGCCGGCCGACGTGGAAATCCGCATGAACGACCTGATCCGCGGCGAGGTAACGGTACACAGCTCGACCCTCGACGACAAGGTGCTCTACAAATCGTCGGACGCCCTGCCCACCTACCACCTGGCCAACATCGTGGACGACCGCCTGATGGACATCTCGCACGTGATCCGCGGCGAAGAGTGGCTCCCCTCGCTGCCGCTCCACGTGATGCTCTACCGCGCCTTCGGATGGGAAGAGCGCATGCCGCTGTTCGCCCACCTGCCCCTGCTGCTCAAACCCTCGGGCGGCGGCAAACTCAGCAAACGCGACGGCGACAAACTGGGCTTCCCCGTTTTCCCCCTCCAGTGGAACCCCGCCGAGGGCGAAAGTTCCCGCGGCTACCGCGAAGACGGCTACTTCCCCGAAGCGGTGGTCAACATGCTGGCCCTGCTGGGGTGGAACCCGGGCGAAGCGGCCCCCGACCGGGAAATTTTCTCGATGGACGAACTCATCGCCCTCTTCTCGCTCGAAAAAGTCGGGAAATCGGGATCGCGCTTCGACCCCGAAAAAGCCCGCTGGTTCAACGCGCACTACCTCCACCAAAAATCCAACGCGGAACTGGCCGCGCTCTTCCTGCCCACACTCCGCCAACGGGGCATCGAAATCCCTACCGCCAAAGTGGAACGAATCGTGGGCCTGGTCAAGGAACGGGCTACCTTCGTGTCCGATTTCTGGGAACTGTCCGGCTACTTCTTCGAAGCCCCTGTCTCGTACGACCCCAAAGCGGTCGAAAAATTCTGGAAAGGCGACAACCCCGCCCGACTGGTCGAACTGGGCCGCGAACTGGCCCGAGCCGAGGAATTTACCGCCCCCGCTCTCGAAACGGCCATCAAAGAGTGGATCACCCGACAGGGCCTCCCCATGGGACAGATCATGAATACGTTCCGCCTGGCCCTGGTCGGCGCCAGCGCCGGAGCCTCGCTGTTCGAAATCGCCGAACTCATCGGACGACCCGAAACCCTCGAACGCATCTCACACGCCCACCAACGCCTGGGATAATACCCCTTGCACTTGAATCTGCCTTAACTGCGCTCGAGGACTCTTCGAGTCTTTTATCCTGATTTTTCTCTAACTGTCCTCAGGCCGGACTGGCCCCGCGTGCCCGCGGCGGTCCGTGTGCCCACGGTGGGCTTTCTTGAGTTTGTGCGACTTTCGGCCTGCCGGAGTTGCGCGGTACGTTCCGTACCTTTCGGCGGGAGCCGAACCGCACTCGCTTGAAAGTAAACTTTCGCTCGGAGATTCCGCCCTCTCCGAAACCTGCGGTGTTCCGCAACTCCCGCGTGAACAAATATCGCCACTGCAGCTCAATGGGATTCGGGCCGGTTCTCCTGGATCGGTCTGAGAAAACAGGTTGGTGAAAATACCCGACGAATAGCAGGAGAGTTGTTTTCGGGTCGCGTAGCGATCCGGCAGGCCGAAGCTCCGCCCTGCGGAGGCCTGCTCTTAGGAGCATCCCCCGCGAGCTTCGACCTGAAAAAATGAAAACGTAGTCTCGTAAAAAGATCGGCCAACCTGAAATTAAGACCGGGCCGTTCCCTTGAAACCAAGTTTTCACTCGGAAGCCTTCCTCACGGAAAATTTGCCGATGTCCCGCAACTCCTCCACCCAGCAAACCTGTCCGCTGTAACTCTTCCGCTGAACAAATCTCGCCGCTGCAACTACGGCAATACCTAAACCTCTTTGCCGCAACTCCACAAAGGGGGGAGGGTTTGCCTAAGTTTGACCGAACGGTCGGATAGCAGCCATACTGGTCCTGCTATTGGATCATGGCATTTGTCCGCTGTGTTGATGTTGGTTGACTTTGATGGCGGCAGATATATTTTTGGCTGCGTTGGGAAGAGCCGAAGGCTTTGGGGGTGGGTGGAGGAGGCGAACGAAAGCTCGCTTTCGAGTGAGCATTCCTCGGCCCATCGCCAAAACTACGCAGTAGTTCCCAACGCAACCACAAGCCAACGACCCGGCACAACCCAGCAACACAAACACCCCAAAGCCCACCGCGGGCACGCGGGGCCGGCGCGGCCCGAGCGCAGTTAGAGTAAACACAGGAAAGCCCGCCGTGGGCACACGGGGACTGAGCGCAGTTGGAGAAAAATCAGAATAAAAGACCCGCAGGGTTTACTGCCTTACGAAGATGTAGGAGATGGTTCCCCGTTGTTTTTCGGGGGCTTTGGGGTCGACGTTGAAGCTGGAGGCGTAGGCCGCTTTGACCGCCATTTCGAGGATGCAGTTATCGTCGGTCGAGGAGGCTTTGTCGACCGACGCCGAGATGACGCGGCCCCGGGGGTCGACCGTGATGGAGACCATCACTTCGCCCTGGTTTTCGCATTGGTAGGCCGGCACGTGGAGGTAGATGTGCGAGCGTCCTTCGAGGTTGTAGCGCACCGTAACGTTGCCTTGTACTTTCACGTTTTTGGGCAGCGTTTCGGAAGCATTTTGTTCGGACGAGGTGGCGGTTCGGCGGCGGTTGGCCATGGCTTCCAGTTCTTTTGTTCCCTGTTCGTAGGCTTGTCGTCCGGCGGCGAGTTGTTGCTGCACCCGTTGCGCCTCGTCGTAGATGTCGCGGGAGTTCGAGCGCCGGTCGTCCTTGAGCGAGGGGTCCAGCTTGGCGTTGTCGTTCGAGATACGGTTTTGCAGTTGTTGGTAGTCGGCGGGGTCCAGCAAGTCCGGGTCCTGCGGTTTAGGCGTTTCGTCGGGCGGGATGAGTTCCTGCGGGTCGACCAGGTCGATGTACATCGTATTGCTGGGGTTCTCGCGGATCACGATGCGGTACGAAAGGAACAGGATGGCCGCCACCAGGTAGAGCACCACCGTTACCAGCAGGCCCACGCGATGCCGGTAGACCCAGTCGCCCGCATCTTTCCGGCGGCGCGTGGGGTCGAACGGGAGCGACAGCCGCCCCGCCGGGCCCGGGTTTGGGCGGCGCGGGGGCGCTTTGTCCGGCGCCCCTTTTCGGTTGGGCGGCGGCGCAGGGGCGGGAGTTTCGGAGGGGTGGATCCGGTCGTGTCTCATCAAGAGGCAAAGTTAGCAAAAAAGCGGCGGTGGAGATTCTAATTTTTATTACCTTTGTTGCTAAAATAGCCCTAACTTATGACTGAAAAGCAGCGGACGCTGGGTAGTCCCGTCACTTTTTCGGGGAAAGGCCTCCACACCGGAGCTCCCGTTCAACTCACCATACAGCCCGCCGATGCGGGACACGGCATCAAATTCCGCCGCACCGACCTCGACGGGCAACCCACCATCGACGCGCTGGCCGAGAACGTAACCCAAACCTCGCGCAGCACCCTGATCAAGAAAGGCGAAGCTTCGGTTTGCACCATCGAACACCTGATGGCCGCCCTGTGGGGCGCCGGGGTAGACAACGCCCTGATCGAAGTGGACGGCGCCGAAGTCCCCATTTGCGACGGTTCGGCCCGCGTGTGGTCCAAGCTGATTCAGCAGGCCGGAGTCGTCGAGCAGGACGCTCCCCGCAAGTACTTCGAAATTACCGAAAAGACCGTTTTCTCGATCCCCGAAAAAGGGGTCGAAATAGTCGCTTACCCCGACGACGAGCTGTCGATCGCCGTCAACGTCGATTTCAACTCGCAGGTAGTCGGCAAGCAATACGCCACCTTTACCTCCGGAGAAGACTTCGCAGCCGAAATCGCCCCCTGCCGCACGTTCGTCTTTCTGCACGAAATCGAACCCCTGATCACGGGCGGGATGATCAAAGGCGGCGATTTGGACAACGCCATCGTCATCGTCGAAAAACCCCTGCCCGCCGAGGAGGCCGCCAAGATCGGCAAGCTCTTCGGAAAAGAGAACGTCGGCGCCGACCGCCAGGGGTACCTGAGCAACCTGTCGCTCCATTTCGACAACGAGATCGCCCGCCACAAGCTGCTCGACCTGGCCGGAGACCTGGCCCTGATCGGTTGCCGCATCAAGGGGAAAATCTTCGCCACCCGTCCCGGACACCTCGCCAACACCGAATTCGCCAAGCTGATCCGCAAAACCATCAAGCGCAACCCGGACCGCCCCCCCTTCAAGTACGACCCCAACGTACCTCCGGTGTACGATATCAACAAAATCAAATCGATCCTTCCGCACCGCCCCCCGTTCCTGCTGGTGGACAAAATCCTGCACCTGAACGAGCGTGAAGTGATCGGAATCAAGAACGTGTCGATGAACGAACCCTTCTTCGTGGGACACTTCCCCGAAGAACCCGTCATGCCCGGCGTGCTTCAGGTAGAGGCGATGGCCCAATGCGGGGGCATTCTGGCGCTGAGTACCGTTCCCGATCCGGAGAACTACTCCACCTACTTCATGACCATCGACGGCGTGAAATACCGCAAGAAAGTAGTTCCGGGCGACACCCTGCTGTTCGCGCTCGAACTTTCGGAACCCATCCGCCGCGGCATCGTGAAAATGAACGCCAAAGCCTACGTGGGCGACACCATGGTTACCGAAGCCCAGTTGATGGCCCTGATCTCCAAAAACCAATAACCCCCCATGATACACCCCTTGGCCTACGTCCACCCCGACGCAAAACTGGGCGAAAACGTAACCGTTGAACCCTTCGCCTACATCGCAGGCAAAGTAACCATCGGCGACCACACCCGGATCGGTCCCCACGCCGTGATCAACGACGGGGCCGTTATCGGCCAGCACTGCCACATTCATCCCGGGGCCGTCATTGCGGGCATTCCCCAGGACCTCAAGTTCAAGGGCGAGGAGTCGACCGCCGAGATCGGCGACTACACCACCGTACGCGAGTGCGCCACCATCAACCGGGGTACCGCCGCGCGGGGCCGCACAACCGTGGGACACCACTGCCTGGTGATGGCCTACGCCCACGTGGGGCACGACTGCGAAGTGGGGAACTACTGCGTGCTGGTGAACAACGTATCGCTGGCCGGCGAGGTCGAAGTAGGCGACTGGGCCATCCTTGGCGGACACGTCGCCGTACACCAGTTCTCGCGCATTGGAGCGCACGTGATGGTCTCGGGCGGAACGATGGTCGGCAAGGACGTACCCCCCTACCTGAAAGTGGCCCACAGTCCCGCCTCGTACGTGGGCATCAACACCGTCGGACTGCACCGGCGGGGATTCACCCCCGAGCAAATCGGCCAGATTCAGGACATCTGCCGGATCCTGTTCCAACAGGGGAACGCCTACGGAAAGGGGTGCCAACTGGTGGAAGAGACCCTGCCCGAAAGCCCTTTCAAACAAGAATACTTGACCTTCTTCCGCGAGTCGAAACGAGGCGTGATCAAGCCCTATCAGGCCCGCCTGAAAGGAGAAGAGATTGAGTAGCCCCGCGCGGCCAATGTTCCGCGCGATACCGGCCGGAAAGGGCCCGACAACCTAATCCATACACTCCGCCATGCTGAAGTACCTGCTTTTGCCTGCCGCGTTGCTCCTGTTTGCGATGCCCGATGCGGGCGCAGTGCGCCGCTACCTGCGTGCCGACAAGGACGTTACCGCGTTCGAGAAACCCGACGAGTCGAGCTTCGTCGCTTTCACCATCCCGGCTCCTCCCCCTCAATACAAAAACCACAATCCACTCTATGTCAAATTAATAGAGAATGGATGGGCCGAAGTCAGCTACAACGTCCGGGCGAATACCTACGAAACCGGGTACGTGCGCATCAGCGAACTCCCCTACTTCGACGAACTGCAAGGAAACGACCAACCCTACGCCTCGTTTGAGGTGGTGGCCGATTCGGTGGTACTCACCCTCTCGAAATTGGACAACACCTACAGCCACACCTACCACCGGGGAGAAATCCTTCCCTTCAACCGTGAGTACCCCGATCGCTACGCCCTCTACTTCAGCATTTCAACCAAAGGCGAGGGAGTTCCCATGTCCACGGACGCCTACATCGAAACCGCGAAGGAAAACGTACGCCCCACCTCGAAACCCTACGACGAAAACATCCTGGAGCCGCTGACCCGCCCCGTGTTCGACTCGCTGACCGCAGAAAACGACGGCGTGAACCTGCGCACAGAGACTTTTCGATGGGGGTCGCTGGCCTTGATACTGATCGGAGCAGTGGTCGCCCGTTTTGTCTGCGTCAGGGTGCGGCGGTCGATGCTCAACAACCGCGCCTCCAGCAACGAAGCGCTGGGAACGATCTTCTTCATCGCATCCGGATCCTTGATCCTTAACTTCACCCTCTTTCTGTCGGCCTATATCGAAGGATGGTACGTCCTGTTGTTGTGGGCGGCCGCCATCGCCTACTTTTTTTGGATTGGCATCGAGAATCGGTTCAAGCTCGATTACCGCTGCCCCAACTGCCACCAATACGCCGTCCACACCAACTACGAAGGGGTCACCAAAGACGGCGTAAAAGTCGAATACGAACACCGGCACATCAACAACCGCCGGATCACCCGGGATACCCCGCAAGTATTCGAAGAGGAGGAAGAAAACATCAACATCCACGAGTACAAGCACTACCAGCTCTACGCCTGGAACTACCACTGCACCCTGTGCGACCACCGCTGGAAATCCCAATTCAGGGGCGAATACCTGGGCAGCGACATCCGCAAGAAAACCCGGACGACCACCGAAACCACGAACTTCGGTTAGACCCGCCTTCTTTCCTTTGTACGACAACGCCACGTTTTTCAACCCGGCAATCCCCACCCCGCCTCCGGGGCAAAATTGCCAGCGGGGCCGTCCGCCCCGCCGCCGCAATTTCGAAAAGAGGCCGTGAAAATTTGCTTTCCGGCGAAAAAAAACTACCTTTGCCCCGTAGAGCAAGGAAGACGAAAAGGGCCGAAAGCCCTTTTTTCGTTCGAAAGTCGCAGAAAAATCACTCACAACAGGCTGTTTATCAGCATTTTTGAGGAGATCGTCGATCAGACGAAGCACCAATATCGAACTGGAATTCCCGACACACCCTCCCTGCAATACCCGAGAGAGATGATTGAAAAAAGTAACATATTGCACGCCGCCGAAGCGCACCTGGCCGGAAGCGACCTCTTCGTGATCGAAGTAAAGATCGCCCCCGGGAACGACATCGAGGTGGTGATCGACAGCGACAACCGTGTCGACATCGACCAGTGCGCCGCCCTGAGCCGGGTCATCGAAGCCAGCCTTGACCGCGAGGCCGAAGATTTTTCGCTCACCGTCTACTCGGCCGGCATCGGCAGCGCCCTGGTAACCGAACGCCAGTTCCGCCGTTTAACGGGAAAAGAGCTCGACCTGCTCTACAAAAACGGACAAAAGCAAGTCGCCACCCTGACCGCCTACCGCCCCGAAGGCCTCGACATCGAGTACCAGGTGCGCGAAATCCCCGAGGGGAAGAAGCGTAAAGAGACAGTAACCAAGCAAGCGCACGTTCCCTTCGGCGAGTTGAAATCCGCCAGCGAACACCTTGACATCAAATAATTCCCCAAAAACCGCAGCCGGCACCGTCGCTGCAACCACCGCATAGACCAAAACCCTATGGAAACCATCAACCTGATTGATACCTTCGCCGAGTTCAAAGAACTCAAGAACATCGACCGCGCCACCATGGTAAGCGTGCTTGAAGAGGTATTTCGGAGCGTCCTGACCAAAACCTACGGCAGCGACGAAAACTTCGACATCATCATCAACACCGAAAGCGGAGACTTCGAAATCTGGCGCAACCGCATCGTGGTAGCCGACGACCAGCTCGAAGACCCCAACACCCAAATCACCCTGACCGCCGCCAAAAAGATCGATCCCACCTACGAGATCGACGAAGAGGTGGCCGAAGAGGTGAAACTGGCCGACTTTGGCCGCCGCACCGTGCTGGCCATCCGCCAGAACCTCGCCTCGCGCATCCTCGACCTCGAAAAGGCAAGCCTGTTCGCCAAATACTCCGAGAAAGTGGGCGAAATCATCACCGGCGAAGTATACCAGATCTGGAAACGCGAAATGCTCGTACTCGACAACGAAGACAACGAGCTGCTGCTGCCCAAAAGCGAGCAAATCCCCAGCGACTTCTTCCGCAAGGGCGACACCGTTCGGGCCATCGTGTCGAAAGTCGAAATGGTGAACAACAACCCCAAAATCATCCTCTCGCGCACCGCTCCCGAGTTTCTGGAACGGCTCTTCGAGCTGGAAGTACCCGAAATCTACGACGGGCTGATCACCATCAAAAAAATCGTCCGCATCCCCGGCGAACGCGCCAAAGTAGCCGTCGAATCGTACGACGACCGGATCGACCCCGTGGGCGCCTGCGTCGGCGTGAAAGGGTCGCGCATCTACGGCATCGTCAAAGAGCTGCGCAACGAAAACATCGACGTGATCAACTACACCAATAACCCCTCGCTGTTGATCCAACGCGCGCTGAACCCCGCCAAAATCGTATCGATCAACCTGAACGAAGAGAATAAAACCGCCGAGGTACACCTCAAACCCAGCGAAATTTCGCTGGCCATCGGCAAAGGCGGGCTGAACATACGTCTGGCCAGCATGCTTACCGGCTACGACATCGACGTGTACCGCGAAACCGTCGCCGAAGACGAAGAAGACGTGGAACTCACCGAATTCAGCGACGAAATCGAACCCTGGATCATCGAACAGTTCCAAAAAATCGGTTTGGACACCGCCAAGCGCGTCCTCGAACAGGAACCCGCCGACCTGGCCAAACGAACCGATCTGGAGATGGAGACCATCGAAGAGGTACTCCGTATCCTCCGTTCCGAATTCGAATAACCCCGGTGCGACCGGCGCACCAACCACCCACTCAACCAGAGGAAAACAGCAGAGAGACAAATGGCAGTAGAACAGAAAAAAGTCCGACTTAGCGGCGTGGCTCGACAATACAACGTCGGCACGGGAACCATCGTGGAATTCCTCGAAAAGAAGGGGATCAAAATCGACAACGGCCCCAACACCCAGTTGGAAGGCCGGGTTGTGGAACTGATCGAAGAGGAGTTCGGCGGGAAAAACGTCGAAAAGATCAACATTCGGGAACGCATCCGTCCTGCCAAAGAGAGTGTAGCCCTGCATCCCGAACCCGTAGCCGAGGCCCCGCGCCCCGCACCCAAACCCCTCTATACCCCTCCCGTTGAAACGCTCGGAGGTCCCAAAATCCTGGGTAAGATCGACCTCGACAAGCCCAAGCCCGCCGCGCCCGCGCCAAAGGCCGAACCCGAAGCTCCGAAAACGGCCCCGAAGGCCGCACCCGCAGCCCCCGAAGTAGCGCCCGCGCCCAAGCCCGCTCCGGCCCCCGAGGCGGCTCCCCGCCCCCAAGCGGCGGCGCCCGCGCCCGAACCCGTGGCTCCGAAAGCCGAACCCGTTGCGGCAACGCCCGCTCCGGCGCCGGAAGCAGCCCCCGCACCGGCAGCAACGCCTGCGGCTCAGCCCGAACTTTTCCGCGCCAACGAGACCGAAAAACTCTCCGGCCCCAAAATCCTGGGCAAGATGGAACTTCCCGTCTACAGCCGCCCGGGAGAGAAAGGGAAGCGCGCCCGCCTGAAGACCGCCAAGGTCGACGTAGCCAACGCGCCCGCAACGCCGAACACCCCGCGTCCGCCGCGTCCCGCCGGAGGCCCCGGCCAGGGCGGCGACAAACGGTTCGGCGGAGGCCCCAAACCCAAAGGCCCCCGTCCCGTAGTACGCGAAGCCGTCAGCGACGAAGAGGTACAAAAACAGATCAAAGACACCCTGGCCCGCCTGACCAACAAGGGCGGCAAGTCGAAAAGCTCGAAATACCGCCGCGACAAACGCGACGCCGTACAAGGCCGCATGGCCGAAGAGATGGAGCGTCAGGAACGCGACCGCAGCACGATCCAGGTAACCGAGTTCGTAACCGTGAGCGACCTGGCCCGGATGATGGACGTTCCCGTAACCGAAGTCATCACCGCCTGCATGAACCTCGGGCTGATGGTTTCGATCAACCAGCGGCTCGACGCCGAGGCCCTGGCCATCGTCGCCGAAGAGTTCGGATACAAGGTTGAATTCGTCGGAGTCGAAATTCAGGAATCAATCGTCGAAGAGGAAGACAAGCCCGAAGACCTGGTATCCCGCCCCCCGATCGTTACCGTAATGGGACACGTCGACCACGGGAAGACCTCGCTGCTCGACTACATCCGCAAAACCAACGTCATCGAAGGCGAAGCCGGAGGGATCACCCAACACATCGGCGCCTACAGCGTGAAGATGGACGACGGCCGCCGCATCACCTTCCTGGACACCCCCGGCCACGAAGCCTTTACCGCCATGCGGGCCCGCGGGGCCAAGGTAACCGACGTAGCCATCATCATCATCGCCGCCGACGACAGCGTGATGCCCCAAACCGTCGAAGCGATCAACCACGCCTCGGCCGCTGGCGTACCCATCGTGTTCGCCATCAACAAAATCGACAAGCCCTCGGCCAACCCCGAAAAGATCAAAGAGCAACTCAGCGCGATGAACTACCTGGTGGAAGACTGGGGAGGCAAATACCAATCGCAGGAAGTGGCCGCCAAGTCGGGCCTCAACGTCGACAAGCTGCTCGAAAAAGTACTGCTCGAAGCCGAATTGCTCGACCTGAAAGCCAACCCCGACCGCCACGCCGCCGGCACCATCGTGGAGTCGTCGCTCGACAAAGGGCGCGGCTACGTAGCCACCGTGTTGGTGAGCAACGGCACCCTCCGCGTGGGCGACGTGATGCTCTCGGGCATCTACTCGGGCCGCGTGAAAGCCATGTTCAACGAACGCGGACACCGCATCGACGAAGCCCCCCCCGCCACCCCCGTGGTGGTGCTGGGCCTGAACGGCGCCCCGCAGGCCGGCGACAACTTCAACGTGATGGACGACGACAAGTCGGCCCGCGAAATCGCAGGCAAACGCGAGCAACTGCAACGGATGCAGGGACTCCGCACCCAAAAACACATCACCCTCGACGAAATCGGCCGCCGGATCGCCGTGGGCAACTTCCGCGAACTGAACATCATCATCAAGGGCGACGTGGACGGATCGATCGAAGCCCTGACCGATTCGCTCATCAAGCTCTCGACCGAAGAGGTGCAGGTGAACGTCATCCACAAGGCCGTGGGTCCGATTTCCGAATCGGACGTACTGCTGGCCGCCGCCTCGAACGCCATCATCATCGGTTTCCAGGTACGTCCCTCGTCCACCGCGCGCAGACTGGCCGAAAAAGAGGAGATCGAAATCCGCCTCTACTCGATCATCTACGACGCCATCAACGAGATCAAAGACGCCATCGAAGGCATGCTCGCCCCCGAAACCAAGGAGGAGATCGTCTGCTCGGTCGAAGTGATGGAGACCTTCAAAATCACCAAAGTCGGCACCGTGGCCGGCTGTCTGGTGCGCGAAGGAAAGATCACCCGCACTACCCCCGTTCGCGTGATCCGCGACGGCATTGTGGTCTACACCGGAAAGCTCGGTTCGCTCAAACGCTTCAAGGACGATGCGAAAGAGGTAGGCACCAACCTGGAGTGCGGCCTGAACATCGAGAACTACAACGACATCAAAGTCGGAGACATCATCGAAGGCTACGAACAGGTCGAAATAGCCCGCAAGCTCAGCTAAGCGCCCCGCAGGCAAGCCTCGGTCTCCGCAGGGTTACACCGACCCCCTGGCCGGCCTCGGTCGCCGCTGTGGCCACGCCCCGAACCTGATTGCAACCAACCCAAAGAGCGGCCCCGTACAAGGGGCCGCTCTTTCTGTGTTTAGTCTGCTCAAAAGAAATCCACCCGTCCGACCCTCGTATCGAAGCGTGCGGCCCCGAAATAGTCCGGAAAAAACGTTAAAAACCCTGCATCCGTTGCACAATCCGGCAGAATCGTTAATTTTGTGCGATTCACCCCCTTAAAAACCAAAAAATACCATGCTAAAAGGACAACCCAAAGGCCTGTTTGTACTTGCACTGGCCAACATGGGAGAGCGCTTCGGCTACTACACCATGCTGGCCATCTTTGTGCTCTACATGCAGGCAAAATTCGGATACTCATCCGATTACACCAGTACCATTTTCGGGATATTCCTGAGCCTTGTCTACTTCCTGCCGTTGTTCGGCGGGCTGCTGGCCGACAAAGTACTCGGATACGGAAAAACGATCGCTCTGGGGATCGTGGTGATGTTCGCAGGCTACTTTTGCCTGGCCATCCCCACCGGCGCCGACCTTTCGGGCCAAATCGCCATGTTCGGCTCGCTGGCCCTGATCGCCGTGGGTACCGGCTGCTTTAAAGGCAACCTGCAGGCACTGGTGGGCAACCTGTACGACGATCCGAAGTACGGTGCCAAACGCGACATGGCCTTCAGCCTGTTCTACATGTGCATCAACATCGGAGCCTTCTTCGCTCCCTCGGCCGCACAGGCGGTATCCAACTACTTCCTCGGCAAGCACGGGTTCACCTACGAGCAAAATATTCCCGAACTGGCCCACAAGCTCAGCGACGGAACCATCAGCCAAACGGGGATCGACAAGCTGACCGAACTCGCCGCCGCCCAGGGACACGCGGGCGCCGACCTGGCCTCGTTCAGCCAATCCTACCTCACCAGCCTCAGCGAATCGTACAACTACGGGTTCGGCGTGGCCTGCCTGTCGCTGATCGCATCGATGGCCATCTTCCTCGGTTTCCGGAAGCTCTACAAGCACGCCGACAAAACCGAAAAACAAAAAGCGAAAGAGAAAAACCCCAACGTGGTGGAACTGACCCCTCACCAGATCAAGGAGCGGATGGTCGCCCTCGGCCTGGTCTTTACGGTCGTGATCTTCTTTTGGATGTCGTTCCACCAGAACGGCCTGACGATGACCTGGTTCGCCCGCGACTACACCGAAAGTTCGGTGAGCGGTTTCGGCCGTTTCGGGTTCACAATCCTCACCCTGGTTCCCTTCGCGGTGGCTTTCTACGGGCTGCTCAGCCTGATCCAGGCGAAAGAGGCGCGCGGAAAAATGATCGGCGGAGCCGTGCTGGCCGTGGGCGCTGCCTGCGCCTGGTGGGCCTACACCACCCTGCCCGATCCGATGCACATTACCCCCCAGATTTTCCAACACTTCAACGCCTACTTCATCGTCATTTTGACCCCCATCACGGTCGGCTTCTTCGGGTGGCTCGCTAAACGGGGCAAGGAGCCCAGCGCTCCCCGCAAAATCGGCTACGGGATGGTGATCGCCGCCCTCGGGTTCGTGCTGCTGGCGGTCGGATCGCTCGGTTTGATGAGCCCCAGCGAAGTCAAAGAGGCTACCGGAGGTAGCTCGGTAAGTCCGATGCTGGTATCTTCGAACTGGCTGATCGGCACCTATTTCATCCTGACCTTCGCCGAGCTGTTCCTCAGCCCGATGGGTATTTCGTTCGTGTCGCGCGTGGCCCCGCCCAAGTACAAAGGGCTGGCGCAGGGAGGCTGGCTGGCCGCCACGGCCATCGGCAACTACCTGGTGGCCATCATTGGATACCTGTGGGGCGGTATGCCGCTTTGGATGCTTTGGGGCGTCCTGGTGGTTTGCTGCATCCTCTCGGCGATGTTCATCTTCAGCGTGATGAAGAAACTCGAACGCGCCACCAACAACGCCTAATCGAAGCGTCGCTTCGGCGATCCTTTCAACAAGCGAGGGCGGCCCTGTCGGGGCCGCCCTCGCTCTTTATTCATCCGGCGCAAAACCAGTTTCTATTCGGTCGGGATGGCCCCGTCCTCACCTCCGTGGTCGTGGAGCGACGGGTTTTCCCGGTCGTCAAATTACAAATCCCCCAACGCCTCGGTCAGCGCCTCGGAAAGTGTCCGGCACACCTGGTCCACCTGTTCGGGAGTGATGGTAAGGGGGGGAGAGATCCGGAAAGCCGTGTCGCAAAACAGGAACCAGTCGGTGAGAATACCCGCCTGCACAAAAGCCTCCATCGCGCGGAAGAGCCGCTTGGGCGATCCCAGCTCAACGGCCATCAACAGCCCGCTGCGGCGTACCTCGCACACGGCGGCATGGGCCGAAAGCGTGCGTTCGAACCGTTGGCCCAGCGCTTCGACCCGCGCGATCAGTCCGTTGTCCTCGATGTATTCGAGGGCGGCCAGTCCCGCTGCACAGCACACCGGATGCCCCCCGAAGGTGGTGATGTGTCCCAGGGGAGGATCGGTCTGAAAACCGTCCATAATGGCCTTCGAACTGACGAAAGCCCCCAGGGGCATCCCGCCGCCGAGCGCCTTGGCCAGCACCAAAATGTCGGGTACCACACCAGCCAACTGGTGGGCGAACCAAGCGCCGCAACGCCCCAGTCCCGTTTGAATTTCGTCGAAAATAAGCAACGCCCCCACCTCGTCGCACCGACGGCGCAGGGCCTGCAGGAATCCGTCGGCCGGAAGCCGCACTCCCGCCTCGCCCTGCACCGGTTCGACCACCACACAGGCCGTGCGTTCGGTGATCCGGCAAAGTTGGTCGAAGGCGTTGAAATCGAGCCTGGCCACGTCGGGCAACAGCGGGCGGTAAGCCTGCGTAAAGGCGTCGCCCCCCTGAATGCTCATCGCCCCATGGGTGGAGCCGTGGTAGGCGTTCCGGAACGAGACGATTTCGGTGCGTCCCGTGCGGCGTTTGGCCAGTTTGAGCGCCCCCTCGATCGCCTCGGCGCCCGAGTTGACGAAATAGACGCTGTCGAGCGCAGGGTCGAGCCGTTCGACCAACCGCCGGGCCAGTTGCACCTGCGGGCGTTCGATCAGCTCGCCGTACACCATCACGTGGGTATAACAGCGGGCCTGAGCGCAGATCGCCTCCACCACGCGGGGGTTGTTGTGGCCCACGTTGCTCACCGAAACGCCCGCGATCAGGTCGGTGTAGCGTTTCCCCTCGGGGGTGTAGAAATAGATTCCCTCGGCCCGCTCGACCCCGATCAGCAGGGGATTGGGAGAGGTCTGCCCCAGGTGGGCCAGAAATTGTTTGCGTAGTGTATCCATCCGGTTAAAAGCCTGCTCGTTTTAGAATCCGCGCCGAATCCCTCACCGACCCCTTCAGCCAATGCAGCAACAGCTCCTGCCGCTGGGGGTCGGAAAGCCTCCAGTCAATGCCGCTTCCGCGCAGCCGTTCGGTCAGTCGTTGCACCAGAATGCCCGCCGATACGGAGATGTTGAGGCTTTCGGCAAATCCCACCATCGGGATTTGGATGTGGTGGTCGGCTTGCTCCATCAGCCAATCCGAGATGCCGGTCTTTTCCGTGCCGAAAAACAGGGCGAAAGGGCCCGCCTCCAGGTCGAAATCGGCCGGAGTGGCCCCTCCCTCGCGGGGCGAGGTGGCCACGATACGGCAACCCTGGCCCCGAAGGTATTCCACCAGCGCCGGGGTATCTTCCCAGCGGTGCAGGTCGACCCACTGGTCGGTGCCCTTGACCACGTGCTTGCTGGGCCGGAAATGGGTGTAGCTCTCCACCGCGTGGATCTGCTGGACGCCGAACGCTTCGGCGCTGCGGATCACGGCGCTGGCGTTGTGGGGGTAGAATATCTCTTCGAGGCACACCGTCAGGTAGCGCGTGCGCAATTCGAGGCGGCTGCAAAGCCGCTCGAAACGCTCGTCGCTGATGCAGGCCCGGAGCGTGTCGATTTGCCGTTGCCTATCGGTACTTGCCGTCATCTTCTTCCATCATTTTCAGGTAGCTCTCGTAGCGCGACTCGCTGATCTCGCCCCGGGCCACCGCCTCCATCACGGCGCACTGCGGTTCGTGGGTGTGGGTGCAGTTGTAATACTGGCACTGCGGGGCGTAGCGGAACAGGTCGGGAAAATAGCGTCCCAACTCGGCCGTTTCGATGTCTACCAGACCGAATCCCTTGATGCCGGGGGTGTCGATGAGCAACCCGCCGCCGGCGAGCGGGAAAATTTCGGAAAAAGTGGTGGTGTGCTTCCCGCGGTTGTGGTAGCTGGATATGGCCCCCGTCCTCACGTTCAGCGAGGGATCGAGCGCGTTGATCAGGGTCGATTTTCCGACCCCCGAATTGCCCGTAAACAGCGAGGTGTGTCCGCGCATTTGCTGGCGCAGGCCGTCGATCCCGTCGCCGCGGTTGGCCACGATTTCGATCACCGGATAACCGGCCGTGCGGTAGGTGTCATGAAAAGCGGCCAGCGCCTGTCGCTGCTCGGCCGAGGTCAGCAGATCGACCTTGTTCAGCAGGATGACGGCCGGAATCTTATAGGCTTCGGCGGTTACCAGAAAACGGTCGATGAATTCGTTCGATGTCTTCGGGGCGTCGAGCGTGGCGACCAAGTAGGCGGTGTCGATGTTGGCAGCCAGCACGTGCGCCTCTTTCGACAGGTTCGACGAGCGGCGGATGATGTAGTTGCGCCGCGGTTCGATTTCGGCGATGACGTGGTCGTCTTCGGTGTTTCCAAGCTGCACCTTCACCCGATCGCCCACCACCACGGGGTTGGTGGTTCGATGCTGCTGCAGCCTCACACGCCCGCGAATGCGCGTGCGCAGGCTCCGGCCCGAGGCGGGATCCAGCACGGTGTACCAACTGCCGGTACTTTTGGTAACGATTCCTTCGAACAGTGCGGCCATGCCGCAAAGGTACCTTTTTCCCTCCGTATTTGCGCAACGCAGCCTCCAGCCAAGGAGACACAAAACCTGCGGAGGGACAAAAAATCCCTCCGCCGGAGTTTTGCGCGACTAACTTCCTAACGGTTGTTTGACTTTTGGCGCATGGTGAGCGGGGTTTGCCCGAACTCGCGCTTGAAGAGTTTGATGAAGTGCGAAATATTGTCGAAGCGGCACTCGTAGCCGATTTGCGAAATCGCCTTGTTGGTGGATATTACCAGCAGTTGGGCGTGGAGCAGGCGCTGCTGGATGATCCAGCGGTGAGGCGTCTGCCCGAAGATGCGCATGAAGTCGGTTTTGAACGAAGTGAGGCTTTTGTTGGTCCGTTTGGCCAACTCGTTGATGGTGAGGTTTTCGAAAATCGAAGCCCGCACAATATTTTCGAAGGGGTCGCTGATCCGTTCCACGCTTTGCATCAGTTTTTGTTGCAGGTTGTGGTCGTTGTGTACGAAAACCAGGTAGGCCAGCTCGGCCAATTTGAGCCGCATCAAATTCGACTCGAGGGTCAGCCCCGAGTCTTCCTGATAGGGTTTGAGCGACTCAAAAAAGAGTTCCATTTCGTGCCACAGCGGGGTGCTTGCGTGAGGCATTAACTTCAATCGACGTTCCACCGGAGGGCGGCGAACGTCGATTTGGTAAAGCATCACCAGCACCGACATTGCCTTTTCCATGGCGCTGTTGTCGAAACGGAAGGTTTCTTCCACATAGGGATCGCCGGCCTGAGGATAATTTTGGATGTAGTGTCTGCCTGAAGGTAGGAAGAATACTTCGCCTGCATGGATCGTATCAACGTCTCCAGCATAGTGAATGGTTTTGCTTCCGGATCGAACCACTCCAAAAAGATTCTCAGTCAGCTCCACCCATTCCAATCCGCGGTTCGTGTACGTTACATACTGACCACAAACGGAATCGGAGACCTGGACTACAGATTCTTTTTTAGTTTTGTTACTCATTGTTTTGTTTTCTTCTGGACACAGTACAGGGGTTCCTGCGTCCTTTGTTTACATTAGGCCTGCGGATCGTCACATTCTGAATCTCTCTCACATCCGGCGGGCTGACCTTCCTTAGGTCCGATCTTGGTTAGAGACCTGGTTTTAGAAGAACGTGTTCAGTTATTTTTTGCCACAAGAATTATGCCAAATACTTTGTTGGACAAGAAAAAATCGTTCATTTTTGGAGAACCAGAATTCTATTTCTACCTTTGCGGTCCAAAGATGCGAAATAACGGCATCTTGGAATAACTAACTAATTAAAGGAGAACCCCTTATGAATCGTTACGAAACCGTTTTCATTGCCTCTCCCCTGCTTTCAGACACGCAAGTGAAAGAGCTGGTAGGCAAATTCCACGGCGTAATTGCCGAGAACGGTGGGAAAGTTGTCCACTCAGAAGAGTGGGGGCTACGCAAGCTCGCCTATCCCATCCAAAAAAAGAACACAGGATTCTACACCCTGATCGAGTTCGAAAGTGCAACCGGAGAAATCATCGAAGCCCTTGAGACTCAGTACCGCCGCGACGAACAAGTGATCCGATTCTTGACCTTCAAGATGGACAAATACGCCGTTGAATACGCCGAAAAACGCAGAACCCTTAACGCAGCTAAATCGAAGGAATAGTCATGGCAGCTCCCCAATCAGAAATCCGCTACCTCAACCCCGTTTCGGTCGAGGTGAAAAAGAAAAAATACTGCCGCTTCAAGAAAGCCGGCATCAAGTACATCGACTACAAGGATCCCGAATTCCTGAAAAAATTCCTCAACGAACAAGGAAAGATCCTTCCCCGTCGACTCACCGGCACTTCGCAGAAGTACCAGAAGAAAGTGGCCACCGCGGTGAAACGCGCACGCCACCTGGCAATTCTGCCCTTCGTAACCGATATGTTGAAATAACCCCCGAGACTTTGCACCATGGAAATCATCCTCAAACAAGATGTCGAAAACCTCGGCCATAAAGATCAGATTGTCAACGTAAAACCGGGTTACGCCAACAACTTCCTCATTCCCCAGGGAATGGCCGGCGCCGCCACCGCTTCGGCAAAGAAAATTCTGGCCGAAAACCTCAAACAGCAAGCCCACAAGGAAGCTAAAATCGTAGCCGACGCCACGGTTGTAGCCGAAAAATTATCCGCCCTTGTCCTGACAATCAGCGCCAAAGCAAGCGAAGGAGGTAAAATCTTCGGAGCCGTTACCGCCACCCAGGTAGCCGACCTGATCGAAGCGCAAGGCTTCTCGATCGACAAACGCAACGTGAAAGTACCCGCCATCAAAGAGGTGGGAGAATACAAAGCCGCCGTACGCATTTACAAGGACATCAAAGCCGATGTTACCGTAAATGTAACCGCTGCCGAATAACCTTTGTTCTTCAAAAAAAGCGAGGGGGCTACAACCGTGTAGCCCCCTCGCTTTTTACTGACAGGCCGTATCGGCCGTGCTGCCAGCTTGGCAGCATAAAAACCCGACAATCTGGCACTTTCCACCCTTGCAGGGCATCGTCTATTTTTTTTGAGGCATCCCGCGTACGACCAGCACAAACTCGCCTTTTGGCTCGGTAACCGAGAAATGGGCGATCAGCTCCGCAAGAGTTCCGCGCAGGGTCTGTTCGAACTTTTTGGAGATTTCGCGGCTTGCCGAGGCGGGGCGTTCGGCGCCGAACGATTCGGCCAGCTGTTCGAGCGTTTTAAGCAGCCGGTGGGGCGATTCGTACAGCACGACGGTTCGCTGCTCGGCGGCCAGTTCGCGCAGACGGGTTTGCCGTCCCTTTTTGAGCGGCAGGAATCCCTCGAATAGGAACCGGTCGCAGGGCAGGCCGCTGTTCACCAACGCAGGGATCAGCGCCGTGGGGCCGGGAAGGGTCTCCACCTCGACCCCCTGCTCTACGGCGCGATGCACCAGCAGGTAGCCCGGGTCGGAGATGGCCGGCGTACCCGCGTCCGAGATCAGCGCCACCTGCTGCCCGCTTCGAATCCGCGCAATGATTTGGTCGACCACGCCGTGTTCGTTGAACTTGTGGTACGAGATCATCGGCTTGCTCAGGCCCAAGTGGCGGAGCAGGTTTCCGCTGGTACGGGTATCTTCGGCCACGATCAGGTCTGCCTCGCCCAACAGGCGGACGGCCCGCAGGGTAATGTCCTCGAGGTTGCCGATGGGCGTGGGGATGACGTAAAGTTTGGACACGGACGAATCAGGCAAAACGCTGTTCCAGCAGGTCGATGAATTTGTTCGTCGCCGCGTTGTCGGGAATCCAGTGGTAATGGCCTCCGATATAGATCAGGGCCTCTTCCAGGTTGTCCATGGCGTCGATCTTCGCGCACTCCGATTCGAACAGCGTCGCATCGCCCCGGAACAGGGTATTGATCATTTCGTGCCGGCTGTACTGGGTGATTTCGATGCCAAAGACATGCGGGGCGGGGCCGAAGATCGATTCCGGCGCTTTCGGCCCTGCCTCTTTTTCATCGGCACACGGCGGCTCGACCGGATCAGAGGGGTGGGTAAAGTCATCGCCCGCCGACGTATCTTCGGGGAGAGTGTCCCTTTCCGGTTCGAACGATTCGTCGGAGGGGGCGTACGCCCCGTTGGGAATCTCCACCGTGTCGGCGCTGTCCGCCTCCGTCAGGTCGGGCTGTTGCTCCGGTGCGGGCGCAGCCTCCGGATGGACACCGGCAGCCGAACAACGCATGGCTTGAAGCCCGGCATAAAGTTGCTGCAAGCGCCCCAGGGCCATATCGCGCTCGATGGCCGGCACCTGATCTGTCAATCGCCAACGTTCGACCTGTGCAAGAAGCTCCCGCAGGGCCGTTTCCAGTGCATTGTATCCCATAGCTTGGTGTTTTTCGAAAAGGGGCGGCGTTTTCGGAACGCCGCAGAGCCAAATGTACGCTTTTTTGACCACACCTGCAATCCGCCCCCGACCAAATCCGCCCCCTGCTCTTCGTTTTTCAGCCCCTCGGCATACTATTTTTAGCTTTTTTCGCGTTCGTAAATCGACATTTGCCATAAGCAAAAAAGCGATGTTTTTTAGGGGTATCTTCTCGGGATGGTGATTCTGTTTCGAAATTTGTATTACCTTTGGACTCCGCCTCATCTGCTATAAGAGGCAATTATTTAAACCGAATAGCAATTTATAAAGCCCATGCAACCCACTCTTTCGACCCCGAAAATCGGCGTGTTTTACGATGGTAACTTTTTGTTACACGCATCCAATTATTACAACTACATCCACCCGCAACGCCGTCGGCTTTGCATTGCCGGCCTTCACGACTTCATCGTACAGCGCGTAGCCGAAGAAGAGGGTGCGGACCCCAAACGTTGCCGCATCAACGAAGCCCATTATTTCCGCGGCCGCCTGAACGCCTCGGACGCCGCCGCCCGCGGCAGCCAGTTGTACCACGACCGCGTGTTCGACGACATTCTGATGGCCTCGAACATCCACTCGCACTACCTGCCCCTGCGGAACATCGGCGCGAAGCGCGAAGAGCGCGGAACCGACGTGTGGCTTTCGCTCGAAGTTTTCGAAATGGCCATAACCGGCAAGATCGACATCGCCGTGCTGGTGGTCTCCGACACCGACTACGTTCCCCTGGTTCGGAAATTGGCCGCCCTGGGAGTGCGCGTAATGCTGATCAGCTGGGATTTCGAGTACACCAACGACGATGGCGTACGCGTAGTTACCAAGCCCTCGCACGACCTTTTCAACAGCGTACACTACCCCGTTCCGATGCAGGAAGTGATCGAATGCGGCCTCGAACAGAACAATGAATTGATTATGAATTTGTTCGTTTCGTCCGAAAGCGCGAAAAATAGCGACATTGACGAGGATCATATTCTGTACCCCGTCCGCGACGCTTTCGACGTTTCGAAAGAGCGCTACACCAGCCGCATCCTGAGCATCAAGAACGGCTACGGATTCATCCGCTTCCCGAACAACAACCTCTTCTTCCACAGCCTCGACCTGATGGAAGGGTCGTTCGAGTCGCTGGCACCCGGCGATCGGGTCGAATTTGCCCTGGGCAAAAACGATCAGGGGCAGGACGTAGCCAAGAACGTCAAGAAGCTGGAAGATCAGGAGGAGTCGACCGCTTTCGAGGTAACGATGGAATAATCCCCTTTACTGGCCGAGACTCCGTCCGAGTCCATAAATCGAGGCTCCATTCCCATGAGAATGGAGCCTCTGTCATGTTGTAAAACTCGCCATTTGGTATAATCAGGTCAATCGTTTTACACCCCCCAAAAAAAGAGAAGTCCCGCAGCCTTGACAGGTGCGGGACTTCTCTTGCAAGCGCAAAACCGCGCCTCTAACTCAACGTCAAAGCTGGCGGATCACCTTGATCATCTGTTCGCCCAATCCGATCTGGTAGCCCTGCGAGGCGAACACCACGCGGCCGAACGTGTCGGCGATGACGAAGAGCGGCAGGTTGGGATTGCCCGATATTTTGAGCGACTGTTTCAGCATTCGTTCGGTCTGTCCGTCGGCATCGACCCCCCAGGTGATCGTGCCGGGCAGTTTGCCGTACTCAGCGGGGCGAAGTTTCGCCAGCTCGTCGGGCGTGCGGTAAAGCAACACCAGGCCGCGGCCCCATTGCTCGAACTCACCCGCCACGGCGGCGATATCGCGCAGGGCGTGGTTGGTGGGTTCCTTGTTGGCTTCGAGCAGCGCCAGCACAAAGTAGCCCCGGCCCGTGGTGGCCAGCACCGACGTGGGAGCCGCGGCCCCCTGCGGGATGAATAGCGTTTCGGGATTCATCGACCCGATCACCTGCACCCCCGATTCGTCCTCGCGCATGGTCAGGGTCAGGTCGGTCTGTTTGCCCGCGACCACCGAGAAGAACTGGATTTGGCTCAACACCGTACCGTTGGCCATGCGGGTGCCGCTCACCAGCATGTAGTCGCCCGCTTCGACCGGCAGCGGCGTTTTGAAGATGGCGGCCAGCGATCCCGAACCACCCATGTCCACGTCGGCCCGGTCGAGCGAAATGGCGCGGGGACGGCCATTTTCGATCTTGGCCACCGAGAAGTGTATTTCGTACTTCGGATCGGCGTTGCGTTTGGTGGGTTTATATTCGATCTTCAGCATTCCCTTTTCCGGAACCTGCACCAGGTTGTCGAGGTCGGTTCCCAGCACCACGTTGATCCAGCGGCCCTGGGGTTGGTCGTAGTATTGCAGGCGGTTGGTGATGGGTTCGTAACGGGCTGCAAATCCCTGGGTGCGGGCCGTGGCGATGAAGTAGCGTTCGCGGGCGGCCCTGTCCCCCATCTGCAGGTGGTGTACGCCAATCGGGGAGATCGGTATCCGGGCGGGATTCAGGCTGTCCACCACGGCGACCTTTCCGGCCAGGGCGATCAGTTCTTTGATGTCGGAGGGCATGGAGTGGAACACCGCGCGGTAAGGAACCAGCAATTCGGTACCGACCCGGGGATTAAGGATGTATTCTTTGAAGTAAGGGGTCCCGGCAAAGGACAGCGCCCCCTGCAGGTGATCCATCAGCACGTCGGCCGGCGTGTCGCGCAGGTCTTTGGCCGACACCACGTCCAGCAGGTCGAAGGCCGTGGCCAGCACCTGGGGGCCTTTGGCCGCGCTCTGTTCCAGGAACGAGGCGATCTCGCGCCAGTTGCCGCGGCTCGCCTTGATGCGGCCGATCACCACCGAGGTGTCGGCGCCGATCTTTTCAGCCAACGCCCGTGCGTCGGCGGCGCTCATCCACGTGGCCATGTAGGCGTTGCGGATCGAGTCCTCGACGGCCAACCGGCGGTTGTTCTCGGCCCGCTGTTCGGGGGTAACGCGCTGGGCGGCGGGGGCTTCCACCGGCGGCACCACGTCCAGATCAACCCGGTACGGAGCCGCAAGCGCCCCATGGGAAAGCACGATGGTTACCTGGGGCTGTTTGCCAAAAGAGACCTTTTGATAGCCGTAACGGACATTGTCGGTAGCCCAAATCATCATATCGCCCAGCCCTGCCGAGAGCGAGGTTTTTCCCGCGCTGTCGGCCCGGAGGTGTGCGGCGGGGTAAAATTCGGCGTAGTTGTAAATCCCGAAATCGACCCAGGCTCCCGGTACGGGGCGGCCCGCGGTGTCGGTAACCAGCACCTCGACTTTGGCCACGGGGGCGTATTTTTCGGTTACGTTGATCTCGGTGTAGCAGTCCGTGCGGTTGATCACCTCTTCGGGGCCGTTGTAGTTCCCGAACACCTTGGTGTGCATCAACATGGCCCGTTTGGCCGGAGCGTCGAACCACCCCATGTCCAGCACGGGTTCGGGTTCGCAGGCTCCCAGGTAGTACCACGTGCCGTCGGCCCAGGCTTCCACCCAGGCGTGGTTGTCGTCGGTATGCGCCCAACGGGGCGTGTACACCTGCCGGGCGGGGATGCCCACCGAGCGCAGCGCGGCCACCGTAAAGGTCGACTCCTCGCCGCAACGGCCGTAGGCGCTGCGTACCGAGGCCGAGGGGGCGCTGGTGCGTCCGTCCGAGGGAGCATAAATCACCTTCTCGTGGCACCAGTGGTTCACCTCAAGAATGGCGTCGGCCATCGAGAGTCCCTTTACCCGATCTTTGAGTTCGGCGTAAAAATCAATCCGCGAAGTATCCAGATTTTCGTTATTCACCCGAACGGGCAACACGTAGTGCAGAAAGAGGTCGTTGGGCAGGCTCTTTCCCCAGGGCATCGCACCCAGGGCGTCGAACGAAGCGCGCACGTTCTTCAGGTAAAGTTCCACCGGATAGTCGCCCACGTCGCCCACCGGCATGTAGGCGTACAGGTATTCGAGCGCCTGGCGTTCGTTGGTATTGAGGGCCGCCGGAAGCTCCGGCAACCAGGCCGAGCGTTCCGACAGGTGGGTCGAAATGTCCGCACGCAATTCCTGGCTCTGCACGAGCGGTTTGGGGCTGCAGCCGGCCAACAGGGCCGCTGCCGATAAAAGGGCGAAAAGGGATCTTTTTTTCATGAGGGGGTCTTCTTTGTGGGGTTACTTTCCTTAGGGGCCACACAAAGTTACAAAGTTTTTGGGCGGTTCTTTCCGGAGGCGGGCAAACGGGTCAAAAAAAGCACGATCTTTGCCCTAATCATACCGCCCATGCAACTTCCGAGTTTACATACCCTGCAAAAATTGCTAAAAGCCCCGCTGCTTCGACTGGCCTCGGTGGTTATTCTGGCGGTGAGCGTGGTGGTGCCAGCCGGGGTGATCTACCTGTTCGGTTTCGATCAAAACGAGGCCTCGTTGAGCCTGATCCGCATCCTGTATCAGGACCTGCTGCTGGCCGTTTGGATCGCCCTGACCCTGCGGATCGTCCTGGGGCGCGACGAGACCGGCGAAAGGCCTCCCACCAAAGGGGCGATGCGGTGGGTGTTGAGGGCCGCCTACCTGGTACTGACGGCCATTACCCTGACAAACCTTGCTGTCCGGCTCGGGTGGATCGGATCGGGCTGGGGTTCGACGACCGAAGAGCCCTGGGTGGTGATTGTCAGCCTGTTGCTCTGTTCGGTGATCGAATGGTCGCGCTGGCTGTCGAACCTGCTTTCGCGCAAGGTCAATCCGGCGGCGCTGCTGGCAAGTTGTTTTCTACTGCTTATTCTGACCGGATCGTTCCTGTTGATGCTGCCCAACTGCACCATCGGCGAAATTCGCTACATCGACGCCCTGTTCACCTCGGCCAGCGCGGTCTGCGTAACGGGTCTGTCGACGGTGAGCCTTCCCGAAACCTTTACCCTGACCGGACAGATCGTGCTGCTGTTCCTGATTCAGGTGGGCGGACTCGGCATCATGACGATCACCAGCTTCTTCGGACTTTTCTTTTTGGGACACAGCTCGATGCAGGGCCAACTGCTGGTGGGAGACCTGCTGAGCGAAAAACGGCTGGGCAGTCTGCCCCGCACACTGATCAAGATCATTACCGTAACCCTGACCATCGAGGCGGCGGGAGCCTTGCTCCTGTTTGGATTTGTCGACGAGGGAGGAGTCTTCGGCACTTCGGGCGAGTCGTTTTTCTTCGCCATTTTCCACAGCGTTTCGGCCTTCTGCAACGCAGGGTTCTCAACCCTGGAGGGGAACCTCTACGACCCCGCCGTACGCGGCCTGTGGGGCATTCCCGCGGTTGTCTCGTGGCTCATCATTTTCGGGGGGATCGGATTTCCCATCTTCTCGAACCTGCTGTCGGTAGCGGGCAACCAGCTTCGCAACCTGGGACGGAGGCTGATCGGCCGCCCCGCCGTGCGCCGCCCCCGCCTGTGGAACCTGACCACCTACATCGTGCTCCGCACCACCGCCGTGTTGATCGTGGTGAGCTGGGGGGCCGTGCTGGCGCTCGAATGGAACGGCGCGCTGGCCGACTTTTCCCTCTCCGGCAAGCTGGCGCAGGGATTCCTGACCGCCGTTACCCCCCGTACGGCAGGGTTCAACGGGGTCGACATGGGCCGGATGCTTCCCGCCACCCTGCTGCTCACCACCCTGCTGATGTGGATCGGGGGGGCGCCGCAGTCCACCGCCGGCGGGATCAAGGTTACCACCGCCTACATGGCCCTCAAAAACATTTTCAGCTCCATCCGCGGCAACACCGCCATCGAGGTACACCACCGCGAGATCCCGACCAATACCGTCCGCAGGGCCTTTACCGTGATCATGGTCTCGATCCTTATTTTGGTGTTCGGCACCCTGCTGCTCTGCCTGCTCGAACCGGGTCTTTCGCCCGGCAAGCTGGCGTTCGAAGCCGTTTCGGCCCTGGGAACCGTCGGTCTGTCGCTGGGGATTACTCCCCTGCTGGGCGACGATTCGAAAGTCGTGATTATCTTGTTGATGTTCTTCGGCCGCATCGGCATGCTCAGCCTGGTGGCGACCATGGTGCGGCGCCAGGTACGGCACCCCTACTCGTACCCGTACGAATCCATTTTGCTTAACTAACCCCCCTACCCCATGAGATACATTGTTATTGGCCTCGGAAACTTCGGATCGGTACTCGCAACACGCCTCACCCAAATGGGCCACGAGGTGGTGGGCGTCGACCGCCGCAAAGGACGTGTCGAAGAGCTGCGCGACAGCCTGTCGACCACCATCTGCCTCGACGCGGGCGACCCGGAAGCGCTCCAAACCCTGCCCCTGGCCGATGCCGACCGGGTGATCGTTTCCATTGCCGAGGACTTCAGCTCGTCGATCCACATCGTCGCCTCGCTGATCCAAATGGGAGTCAAAAATTTGGTTGCCAGGGCTTTCGACGAGATTCACCGCAACGTACTGCAAGCCCTGGGCATCGACCGCATCATTTTTCCGGAAAAAGAGGCCGCCGAGGTGATGGCCCAGTCGCTCGAACTGAGTACGTTTCTGAGTTCGTACCGGATCGACCGCGACCACTACGTCATGCGCTTTGAACTGCCCGCCGAACTGGCGGGCCGCACCGCATCGAACTGCGGGCTGGAAAAATACCCCACCCTGAAGTTGCTTACCGTGCTGCGCGACAGCGAGGAACGCAACGCGCTCGGTGTCAAATACAACCAAAAAACGGCCCGGGAACTCACCCCCGACTTCGCCCTCGAAGCCGGCGACATTTTGGTGGTGTACGGCACCCTGAAATCATACAACGACTTTACCCGCAACCTGCGGGAGCTTTAAGTTCCGCAACTCCGCGGCCCCTGTCTGATAACAGCGATTCGCCCGCACGGCTGTTAGTCCGTGCGGGCGAATCGCTTTGGTTTGTACGTCTCTTTAGAGAAATAAGGGGGTTAGGCCTGCCAGATCTCCCAGCTACGCTCGGCTTGCAGGATCAGCATTTCGAGGCCGTTCTTCACCACAGCGCCCGCCGCTCTTCCGCGGTGCAGGAAAAGGGTCTCGGCCGGGTTGTAAATCAGGTCGAACAGGCGGTGTTGCGGCGTAAGGGCCTCGTAGGGCAGGGACGGGCATTGCTCCGTGTTCGGCGACATTCCCAGCGGCGTGGTGTTAATCAGCAGGCGGTAGTCGGCCAGCAACGCGGGCGTTACCTGATCGTACGCCAACGTGCGGTCGCCCGAGGGGGTGCGCGAAACCGTGTAAAAGGGGACGCCCCGTTTGTTCAACACGTAACGGACGGCCCGGGCGGCTCCTCCCGACCCAAGCACCAGCGCCCGAGGCCGATCGAGGCCGGCCAGCAGCCCTTCCAACGCGCGTTCGAACCCGTACACATCGGTGTTGTACCCGCGCCAGACTCCCGACCCAAGCACCTTGACGCAGTTGACGGCGCCGACGGCCCCGGCCTCGGGGTCGAGTTCGTCCAGCAGCGGCAAAATGGCCTGCTTGTGCGGAATGGTGATGTTGAATCCCCGCAAATCGGCGGGAAGGCTCCGGCGAATGGCCCCGGCCTGTTCGATAGGAAAATTTTCGTAGGTACAACCTGTAATCCCCTCGCGGGCAAACTTTTCGGCGAAATAGCCTGCCGAAAAAGAGTGTCCCAACGGGAAACCGACCAATCCGTACCTGTCCACCGCCATCCGGTTAAATGTACTTAACAGCCAGGAAACCGCCGATCAGCAACACCGTAAACAGCAGGGCCAGCCAGTTGAAGTGCTTGTCGATGAACCCCTTGATCGAAGGGCCGAAACGCCAGATCAGGAAAGCCACCAGAAAGAACCGCGCTCCGCGGCTCACCATCGAGGCCACCAGGAACATTACGAAGTTGATGTCGAACACCCCGGCCGTGATCGTAATCAGCTTGAACGGAATGGGGGTGAATCCGGCCGTAAAGACAATCCAGAAATTATACGTTTCGTACCAATGTTGCACCTGGTAGTAGGCATCGAGCGAGAAAACGTGGTTGAAGAAGAACTGGGCAAAGGCCGTAAACTCTCCATCCGAAAGCCAGGCGTAGTGTCCGATCAGGTATCCTCCGATGGCCCCCAGCACCGACCCCACGGTACAAACGGTGGCATAATGGAACGACCGCTTGGGCAGGCCCAGGCAGCAGGCGATCAGCAGCACGTCCGGCGGCACGGGGAAAAAACTCGATTCGGCAAAAGCCAGCACGAACAGGGCGGCCACGCCCCAACGCGTATCGGCCCAGTGAAGCACCCAATCGTAAAGTCTCCGAAGCAGGTTCGGGCGTTTTGCGGCGGTCGTTTCGGGAGTACTCATCGGGCAGGCGGGATTAGTGGGTTGGACATACGCGAGATCGCGTGAGCAAAGATAGGGGTTCGGCAACACTACTCCAACCGTTCGGCCGAAATAATCCCTCCTCCCGCCAAGCACTCCCCGTCGTACAGGGCGACGCTTTGCCCGGGGGCGATGGCCCAGGCGGGTTCTCCCTCGAAATGCAACACGAGCCGGTCGCCCCGCAGCTCCACCCGGCAACGCCCCTGGGGGTTGCGCCCGATGCCGCGCACCATGGCGCGCAGGTCGGCCTGCAACAGCCCCTCCGGATCGACGGCCTGCCAATTCCGCAGCGTAACTTCCGAACGCTCCAGCGCCTCGGGCCGATCGCTCACCACCAGCCGGTTGCGACGGGCATCGACGGCAACGACGGCTCCCGCGACCGCACTTTCGAAACCCCGTTTTTGTCCGATGGTGTAGAGCGGATAGCCGTCGTGCCGGCCAACCACCGCCCCGCGAGCATCGACCACCTGGCCCGTTGCCGGGTTCAGGCGGCGTTTCAGAAATTCGGGGTACGACTCCCCGTGCAGAAAACAAAGGCTCATGCTCTCGGCCCTCCGGGCCAGATCGCCGTAACCCGCATCGTGCAAATAGTCGCGCAACAGGGCTTTGCTCCAATCGCCCAAAGGAGTTATGGCCCGGGCGATGAGCCGCTCGGGAACACCCCACAGGTAGTACGATTGGTCTTTGGCGGGGTCGATCCCGCGGGCGAAAAAGTGCCGGCCGCTCCGCTCGACCACGCGCACGTAATGGCCGGTGGCCAGGTGGCGGATTCCCATGCGGTCGGCCGCCTCCTCCAGCGCCGCCCATTTCAGGCGCGGGTTGCAGCGGCTGCAGGGAACCGGGGTCTCGCCCCGGCGATGCATCCGGAGTGTCCACTCCACCACTTCGTCCCGAAAGCGCTCCCCGACCGATTCGACAGTCAGCTCAACCCCCATCCGATCGGCCAGCGCAACCACCCGTTCCCTTTCGGTCGGGTCGTCGAACAGGTCCAGAAAAAGCGCACTGGGCCGATAGCCCGCCTGCCGCAACAGCAACACCGCGGCGGCACTATCCATGCCGCCACTCAGGGCAACCAGTACGTCGGGGGCGTTGTTACAACTGTTCAAAGGTCAACTCCTCGATCGCATGGCTTTCCGGAAGAGAGAGGGAGGGTTCCTGCGGTTCAAAAAATTCGGGACATTCGCGCCTTAAATAGGCACCCACTTCGCGCAAGCCTTGGCTAAAACGAAACAGGTCTTCCTTGTAGACGTGAATTTTGTTCCGCACATAGGTAGTCGATCCATCAGGATTGGTTCGACGGCGGCTCTCGGTCATAACCAAAAAATATTCCCCGCTGCGGGTAGCCTGCACGTCGATGAAATAGGTGCGCCGACCAGCAGGTATTTGCACCGAATAGACTGCCTCGATCTCTCGAATCTCTCGAACGGAGGCTTGTTGATCTTGGTTGGGCATGGTTGGAAGTGATTTTTAGTCCGCTAAATCGATATAAACGTACGAATAAAATTTAAGGATGAGAAATTTAGGCCTTTTTTTACCCGTTGCACGCCTGCCGAAATGGTGCTACCTTTGTGGTCTAATTCAGTCTGATATGTCGTACAATCTGCTCAAAGGAAAGAAAGGGCTTGTTTTCGGTGCCCTGAACGAAAAATCGATCGCCTGGCAAGTGGCCGTTCGGGCCGTCGAGGAGGGGGCGCAGATCGTCCTTACCAACACCGCCACCGCCGCCCGCCTGGGAGAGACCGAAGCGCTGGCCGAACAGCTCGGCACCATCTTCGTTCCGGCCGACGCCACCAGCGTCGAGGACCTGGAAAACCTGATCGACCGCACGATGGAACATTTCGGCGGGCCGTTCGATTTCATCCTCCACTCGATCGGCATGTCGCCCAACGTACGCAAAGAGCGCACCTACGACGACCTGGACTACGGATTTCTGCAAAAGACCCTCGATATTTCGGCCATCTCGTTCCACAAAGTGATGCAGGTGGCCCGCAAAAAAGAGGCCATCAACCCCTGGGGGTCGATCGTGGCGCTCTCGTACATCGCCGCCCAACGCACCCTGTACGGGTACAACGACATGGCCGACGCAAAAGCGCTGCTCGAATCGATCGCCCGCAGCTTCGGCTACATCTACGGCCGCGAGAACCGGATCCGCGTGAACACCATCTCGCAATCGCCTACACCCACCACCGCCGGCAGCGGGGTGATGGGGATGGACGCCCTGATGGACTTTTCGGACCGGATGTCGCCGCTGGGCAACGCCACGGCCCTCGACTGCGCCGACTATGTGCTGACCCTTTTCTCGGACCTCACCCGCAAGGTAACCATGCAAAACCTCTTCCACGACGGCGGATTTTCGAGCATGGGCATGAGCCGCCGCGCCATGAAACTCTACAACCAAAGCCTGCAGCGGGAACTCGAACACTACGAACAGGCCAACATGGAGTTCCTGGACGTGAAAAAGAAAAAATAGCTCCCTCCTTTGTTACGCGGAGCGCCGTGCCTCCGTGCGGGGAACTCCATGCATGGGGTTCCCTTTTTTTGCCGCGCGCCACCGCGCCGTGTACGAAATTTTCGGGACTTTCGGGACTTTCGGGACTTTCGGGACTTTCGTTTCGGGACTTTCGGGACTTTCTGAATTTGCCCGCCCGCCGGAATTTCCGACGATCTCCCCGCCAAGGTATAATGCTGGCCGACCCGGGGGTGATTTCTTCCGGATTCGTCCGGATCCGTTCAACGTAAAGGAAGCCGCCGACTCCCAACCCGGCCGAACGGAAGTGGATCGCTTCCGTTCCACTTCCACTCCTTTTCGCCCGTTCTTCCCCCGATCGCCCTTCCGTTTTTAGTCATCCTCGGCACAAAGTTGTGAGGGCCTTGCTAAAAAACAACAAATCGGTTATTTTCTTAACACTTCCCTTGACCGGAATCAGAAAAAAATCGTCCTTTGTCCCATACCTACAATCAATCTTTTATGGAAATCAATAAAAGCGGGGCAACCCTTTCAAAAATCGTACAGATCGGCGAAAAGCTCAAACAACTCACCGCCGAAACCGGACAGGAATACCTCCCCCTGAACCGCGGCGTGAACGCCGTAGTCAATATCGACCTGCGCGAAGTGGTTCAAACCATGGACTTCAACTCGCCCGAGATTCAGGTCTACCCTCCCGGACCCGGTTTTCTCCCGCTGCGGCGAGCCATCAACGACGAGTATTTTGCCGGCAACTCCTCGCCCGACAACATCCTGATCACGGCCGGAGGCATGAACGCCCTCGACCTGGTGGTGCAGACGGTCAACATGCAAAAGCTCTACCTGCCCGTTTACTACTGGGGATGCTACTTCCAGATGCTCACCGTGCGCGGGGTCGGAAACGCCGAATACATGGCCCAAAGCGACCTGGAGGGGATGATTCCCGAGCTCAAAGGGAATGCCGTGCTGATCTGCGACCCGGGCAACCCGCTTGGTGAAAAATACGACGACGCGGCCCAGCTGGCACTCATCCGCAAACTGAACGATGCCGGCGTGGTGGTCTTCTTCGACAGCCCCTACCGCCGCATCTTTTTCGACCGCAACGACGGCTATTATCAAGAGCTGTTGAAGCTCGAAAACGTGGTGATTACCGAAAGTTTCAGCAAATCGGTGGGCCTGAGCGGCCAACGCCTCGGTTTCATCCACACCACCAACAAGGCCCTGCACGACGAACTCGAAGTGCGGCTGATGTACTGCACCAACGGAGTCAACGCCTTTGCCCAGCAGTTGGTGTTGCGGCTGCTCACCACGCCCGAGGGGATCAAAGCCTCGAACGATTTCAAGGCCGCCACGGCGCGCGACATCGCACTCAATATCGAATACCTGAAGGCCCGGGGCCTGCTCGCCACGGAATTCTACGACACTTCGACCCCGAAGGGAATCTTTGTGGTGGTTACCCGCACCGAGGAGGAACTGCTCCAGTACCGCATCGGCAGCGTTTCGCTCGCTTTCTTTACCAAGAGCCAGAAAGAACGGGCCTCGAAATTCGCCCGCATCTGCGTCTCTTCGCCTCACGCAAAATTTGTCCGCTTCTTCGACCAGGTGAAGTAATCCCGCAGGACACCATTCTCCGTGTCATTACAGCAAGGGCTGTCCTGAATGGACAGCCCTTGCTGTATCATTTAGTCTCGCAGGACCCCTCGACGGGGACGTTACAAGCACCCTCTGTACTCGCATGCCCCCGTAGTACTGAAAGCGCCTCGACTCGCCCCCATTGGCTGCAGGGCGAACCATGAATGGTTCGCCCTGCAGCCAACTACCGATGGGAATTGCCCGCGCCAAACGTTCGGTAAAAGCGGATCGAAATGCGCCCTGTGGAATGGTTTGCAAGCCGCCCCCAGAGTTCGGGTATGAACAACCAACGGCCTCAAAAGGGAAGCACATCCATGAATCGCAACAAAAAAGAAGGGGGCCGCCCGTTCGGCGACCCCCTTCGATTCAAAGACCTGAGTCAGGTCAAATGGATTACGGCATATCCCACCAAATACGTCCGGTAGAGTTGTTCTCTTCCTTGTAGGCGGGGTCTTGCATCATCTTGTTAACAGCTGCATCTCTGTTAGCTTTATTGATTTGACTACCGTCTGCGGGCAGATTCAGACGACGTTGCGGAATAAGTTTCGCGCCGGTCGTTGCACCGTAAGGTTGCTCAATGCAGGGGAAAGTCGGATACACATTCCGGCCATCGTCGGGGTAGACTGTCGGTACGGTTGCTCCCGTGGGGCGACCGCCAGTAATCACCTGTACATTAATCGTCGGGTTGCCCGGGCTAACTGTGGTGTTCTTGGAGGCCCAATCTATTACCTGCGGATAACCGGTAACTTTTTGCCAGCCCCAAGCTTCTTCAACATTTTGGTACATAGCGATCCATGCCTGAACAGCGATCTTTTCCTTGTTTTGCTCTTTGGTGCCGGTAAGTTGCAACCAGGGTTGGGCAAGGTAGGTGGTGATCATGGCCGGAGTAATTCCGTAAAGCGGATTTTGGGCCGTGGTGTAGCCGGGAACCGGAGGCATCGTGTTGTTCGTAGCGATGATAACGTAGCAACGTTTCGCGTCGTTATGGGTTTCCACCATGCTGGCGGTAACCCCTTCGTTCAACCATTGTTGCGCAGTTTTACCCCCTACGGCTGCACCGAGTTCGTTGGCTGCATGGGCAAGCATCAAACACTGATCTGCGTAGCTGATAAATTTACGGGTCAGACGGATGTTGTCCCGGCTGGTTTCCGTGGGCCAATAGTCTTGTCCCCGCCAACTCGCAGAACCCCAACCGATCTTTACCCAGTAACGGCATTGCGTACCGGAAACAATAGAGAGTCTGTACGCAACGTTAGCTGCGGTAACTGTCGTTGGTGCCTTACCCGTTTTATCGAAGCTCGTATTATCCGCCTTGTTCATGGAGAAGTTGTACAAGGGGTTACCGGTAATCGGACCGTTAAACACAGCGCCAGAGGTCGAAGGATTGTAAAGGGTGAAGACGATAGTCGGGTCAATGGGTACAGTGCCAGGGGCATTACCCGTATTGTACCAAAGGTTGGGATTGGTAGTAATTCCGATGAAACGGCTTTTTTTGGTGTTATCCAACATTCCGTTGTACTTACGAATTGAGTCCGGGAAGTCTTCTGAAAGCACCTTGTAGGCGTAATTGAACGCAGGGTCGAACTCGTTGGCACGCGTTACCAATGGCAGACGGGGGTCGTCGAGCAGTTGCAACGAGTTCACGAAACTTGCCGAGCTGGCCCAAAACATGGACAACTGGTTGGCATCGTCGGTATCGTTCCCTTTACCGCTGGTTCCGTTGCCGGGAACAACCCCGTACTTCAATTCGGCACCTTCGTTCACATTGGACATCAGGTAGGCAGCATCGGAAGTAGCATCGGCAATCACAGCGGCAAAGTGGGCCGGATCACGTTTTTGAAGGCGCATGGCCATCTTGATGCGCAGGGCATTCCCGAATTTCGCCCACAATTTGCGTTGAAGAGCACCATCTCCAAGCGCAGCCGCAGCAGAACCGCCGGCTTCGTTGATGGTAAACTTCCAACCGTAAACAGGGTCGTATTGTCCCAAGGAGGTATTGTTGCTGGAGGGGGTTGTCTTCAAAAAGGCAACTTCATCCTTGACAGTCTGGTCCAATTGCGAGTATATGTCCTGAATCAGGTCGTACTGGGGAGTCAACAGACCCGTGGTAGAAGCTTTCAACCCTTCGGTGTAGGGAAGCGCTCCGTAGGTGTCGAAGAGTCGCCATGCCAAATACACCTGGAAGAGGTTTGCAATCGAACGCTGCTCTGCATAACGTTCCGCATCATCGCCTGTCTTTTGGTCGATGAAAGTCATCATTGACTGCAGACGCTTTCCTGCGCGTTGGGTATACTCATACCACCGCATGTCTGTCGTGGGGTTTCCTGCCGAGGTGGCATCCGGATCCACCCAGTTGTTAGGCGTGTTGCCATAGGCCGCGCCAACATAACCTGCCGACCAGTAGCCCGTCGTACGCATGAGGCCTCCCATACGGTCGGCGTCCGATCCGCGGCCAGGAGCATCGATGGCGTTCGTGGCGTAGTAGAAAAGATATTCAGGGCTTGTACCCGAAACAATGGCAGGGTTGGTGTTGAGCTCCACCATCTTGTCCTTACAACCTGTAAGGGCAACCAGAGCTACCACCCCAAAGAGGAATTTATTGATTGTTTTCATATGGTTTTTTGTTGTTTTGGGTGACTTAGAATCTCACGTTCAACGATACCGAGAAGTTGCGCACGAAAGGCACTCCACCGTAGTCGATCGGAGTCATCGAGTTGTTGTTGGAGATCGATTCGGGATTTGATTTTGCCCCCAAGCCATTGTACAGGTAGCACAGGTTACGTCCAGACACAGACAGACGTGCGGATTGCATACCCACATATTTCGTCCATTTTTCGGGGAAGTTGTAACCAACGGTTACCTCGCGCAGAGCAAAGTAGGTGGCATCGTATACGCACAGCTCCATGATGTTGCTCATGGTGAAGTTGTCGTTGTAGTACAGGGCGGTTTTCACGGGTTGCAGGTGGCCTTCTTGGTAGGCTTCCATCATGCTCATGCCGGCGAGGTCAACCATTTGACCGGTCTTCAGAGAAACCATTTTCGAGTTGCTGCCGGTTTGGTCGTCACGGATAGAACCCGAACGTTCTTTTTCAAACACACCGTCCACGATGTACCCGTCAGATACGAGTTCGTTCTTGTAGTTCATACGTTGCATACCACCATTGTCGGCATCGCGATAAAGCAACGAGGCTTTGGCGGTACCCGCTTGGACGGCATCACGAATCAGCGGACTGATCATTTGACCGCCGTAGCGACCGTCGACTTGTACGAAGAGGTCGAAACCTTTGTACGAAACAGTCGAGTTGAAGCCTGCTGTGAACCAGGGCTGTACGTTACCCAGCTTGTCGTAGGTCTTGCCTTCGCGGGTTACGTTGCCTTCAGCGTCTTTTTGTTCTGACCAGTAGAAGTTGCCGCTTGCGGTGCGGTAGTAGATACGCTGCTGGTTAGCCCAGTTGGCATCGGGAGTGGCACCGGCAGGACTGGTCAGGTAGTTCATGTAGATCAACCGTTTTCCATAGTTCTTGTCACCGGGGTTGATGGTTACGTAGTTGGCGTTGCCTTGGGCCCAACCGTTAGTCACGTTCAGGTAGTTGGCGTACTGTTCGTTCCATTTTGCAGCGGACGCAGCGTAGTCGCCCCCTGAAGAAACGATATCGCCATAGCCGCCCAATCCGTCAACGAAACCTACGATACGGGGGGTACCATAGTCGTTACCGTTTGAGAAGATAAACTGGGTGGTACCATCGACCAGCGATTTGATCTTGCCTTTGTTGCGGGCGAAGTTGAACGAGAAATCCCAACGTACTTCGCGCGATTGGAAGGGGTGGAAATCGAGTTGTGCTTCCCAACCGGTGTTTTGGATGTTACCGGCGTTGATCAGACGGGTGGATACCCCGGATACGTCGGGAGCGGGCAAACTCAACACTTGGTTGCGGGTGTTCATCTTGTACCATGCGAAGTCGATACCGACCAAACCGTTCAGGAAACGGGCGTCGAAACCAAGTTCCAACGATTGTTGGATCTCAGGTTTGAGGTCAAGGTTCTGAAGGCGGGTATCGTTGGCTTGGGCGGTAAACTGCTGTTGTCCAGCGGGGTTGTATGCTCCAGTGGCATTAACGGTAAAACCACCGGCACCACCGGCTGTTTCGTAAGGATCAGGACCCGAACCCACTTGAGCGAGAGAGGCGCGAAGCTTACCGTAAGAGATGATGTCGGGATTCAACTGGAAAGTGTCGGTGAAAATCCACGCAACGTTCACGGAAGGATAGAACACCGAGTAATTGTTGGCGCCGTCGGGAATCCAAGTGGGATAGAGCAGGGTCGACAACCAGTCGTTACGGCCGGTTACCTCGAGGGTGATTTGATCTTTCCAGCTCAACGAAGCGACTGCGGCGATACCGGAGGTCATTTCTTTGCGATTCAGACGGTTAACTCCCATATCATTGACGGTCAACGGAGCAACGGTATTACCGAATGTCCACAGGCCGGGAACAACCAACCCGTTATTGGTGCTTTTGTTCCAGTTTGAACCAACACCGTCGCCAGTGATTTCATAGAACGCACGTACGTCCAACTCGAGGTTGTCGTCTACAAAACGGTTGTTGCTGTGCAAGCTTACACGGGCGTCGTACGTCGACGAGGTAGCGCCGGAAACAGCGTACTTACCATCAACACCTTCGCGGAATTTTTCCCGACCGTAATTTTTTACTTCGGTATACCGTTTGAAGTCGTTGTAGCTGACGCTGACGTCGGCATCGAGCCATTCGGTCAAATCAGCACGGAACTGGATGGCAGCCAGGATGGTTTGCTCGTTACGGGTTTCGTTGTTGTTTTCGTAGTTAAGCAGGGTGTTACGAAGCGCCAGCAACTGGCCTCCCGGAGCCTCCATGGTCTCGTAGGTGATGGGGTCGCGGTAGTTGTTCTTGTACCACTCGACGTCGGTATTACGGCTGATTTGCTTGCCGACCAATTCGGTGAAACGGTTTCCGCTCCAAGCGGCCTGCAGGTAGGCGTTCAGCGTATTGGAGTTCGAGTACGTGAATTGGAAGTTTACCGAGAAGATGTCGTTCAAACGACCGTCGGTGCTGAAACGAACCGAGTGGCGGTTGAATTCGTTGTTGGGCAGCGAACCATTGGAATTCAGGTAGTTGTAAGAGAATCGGTAGGTGGCTTTATCGGAACCGCCGTACAGAGAAACGTTCACGTTGTCTGAGTGGCCGGTGTTGAACAGCGCCTTCCAGTTGTCGGGGTGGGCCACCAACGGTTCAACGGGGTTGTTCCAGTATTGGGGATCGACCCAAGAAGGAGTTCCCAGTTTGTAGTATTGGGCGATCGAGGTCGATCCGTCCATGATGGGACCCCAAGAAGCGGGGGTGTAAGCATCGCCGGCAGTGGTGGTTACGGGGTTGGTTCCGGGAACGATATTCCCTTCGTAACGGCTGGTTACAACGCCCATCCCGTAAACGTTCTGCAGGGGCAGCGGAGGAGCATAGGTCTGCTCGAACGAGTGGCTGTACGAAACGTCGACACCGATACCTTGGCGGGCTTTGCCTTGTTTCGAGGTAAAGATGATGGCGCCGTTGGCACCGCGAGAACCGTACAGAGAGGTTGCAGCAGCACCCTTCAACACGGTAACGCTTTCGAAGTCGGCCATGTTCAGGTTCTTCATCTGGTTACCATAACGGGTTGCGCTGTTACCTTCGGTGGGACCACCGTTACCACCCAAAATCTGGGCGGCGCCGTAGCTCATGGCCTCTTCGTTCTCCATAACAATCCCGTCAACCACGAAGATCGGCGAGTTGTTCTTGGTCAGCGACTTGGCACCACGCAGCGTGATCACGGGAGAACCGGTCAAACCTGCAGACCCTGAAGTCTGGATGTTCAAACCGGCCACTTTCCCTTGAAGGGCTGACACGGGGTCGATCGTGTTGGCGCGAACCAGAGCGTCTCCTTGGATGGTCGTCTGAGCGTACCCAAGTTTGCGTTCTTGTTTCTTACCACCAAGAGCGGTTACAACGACTCCTGATGCAGAGAGTACGTCGGGCTCCATGGTTGCGTTCACGGTAGCTTTCCCGGCGGCGGGAACTTCTTGTTTGCGCATACCGGCGTAGCTGAACGTCAGCGTTGCGTTGCTCGGTGCGTTGGGAATGGTGTAAGAACCGTCGGCGCCTGTTGCTACGCCAATGGTCGTACCTTTTACTTGTACGGTTACACCTGCGAGTGGTTGCCCGTCTTCCGAGCTTTTAACCACACCGCTTACCTTGGTTTGAGCATAGGCTGTGCCTACGGCCAGTCCAAGGACCAACAATGTTAACAGTCTAATTTTCTTCATATAAAAGCGTTTTAGGTGAAAAAGGGTTAATTGTTGTGTTTTGGTTTGTTCGTTTTGGTTAGGTGCCACTCCTAACTCCTGGCAAATATATAGCACTCTTGCGAGATAAAAAAATCCCCGCCGCCTTATTTCTTGGCTTTTGACGGTTTAACAACTGATTTTGGCGGTTGTTTTGGCGAGTCGGCTCCTCGTTGTCTATTTTTTTTATGAATTCTAATCACTTGTCATTACTTCGCTTTTCGACATTATACGACCTGTTGATGATCTATTTTTTGGGCTATTTTTTTCATTAACGATTTTTTTACATCGGCTGTTTTTTAATGATTTCCCTCAAATAATGCCACATTTTTTCGACGCTGGCGACCTCCAGCCGCTCCGAGGGGGAGTGCACATCGCGCAGGGTGGGGCCGATCGAGATCATCTCCAGGCGGGGATATCGGGTCAAAAAAAGGCCGCACTCCAGCCCGGCGTGGATCGCCTTTACTTTCGGTTCCGCGCCGAACAGTTCCCGGTAGATCGCAACCGCATCGCGTACCAGCGGGGAATCGGGGTTCGGGGCCCATCCCGGGTAGCCGTCGCTGTGGGTAACTTTTCCGCCGACCAGCGAGAACAGTGCGCCCACGCGGGCGGCTATGTCGTATTTGGCGCTCTCAACCGAACTGCGCTGCGAAGTGGTTACCAGCACTTTCCCGCGTTCGGGCATTTTTACCGAGGCCAGGTTGGTCGATGTCTCCACCAGGCCGGGCATGGACCGGCTCATCGCCACCACGCCGTTGGGGATGGCGTAGAGCGCGGCCACCAGTCGGTGGGCCATTTCGCGGGGAAGGAGCTGCGAGGGGGCTTCTGTCGGGAGCAGGGCGATGTTCAGTCGGGGTTCGGTGATGGCGTACTCGGCGCGAATTTCGGCCGCCCACTCGTCGAATTGTTTTTTGTTCTCGCCGGACAGGGGTGCGGCGAATCCCAGCACCGCCTCGGCTTCGCGGGGAATCGCGTTGCGCAGGTTCCCCCCCTCGAGGGTTCCCACGCGCAGTTCCGGATGCTGCTCTTCGAGTCGGGACAACAGCCTTGTAAGGAGTTTGTTGGCATTCCCGAATCCTTTTTCGATGTCGTCGCCCGAGTGTCCCCCGTGGAGTCCCCCGACACGCACCTTATAATAGGTGTAGCCGGCCGGGGTCTCTTCCGGCTGGAAGGCGAACTCGACCAGAGTGTCGATCCCGCCGGCGCAACCGATGAAAATCTCGCCTTCGTCTTCGGAGTCGAGGTTGACCATGCGGCGGCCCGTGAGCATCCCCTCGCCGAGGTGCATGGCTCCGGTGAGTCCCTGCTCCTCGTCCACGGTAAAGAGCGCTTCGAGCTTCGGCCCCTCCGCCTGCGGATCGACCAGCGCCGCCATGGCCAACGCCATGCCGATGCCGCAATCGGCGCCGAGGGTGGTTCCCCGGGCTTTCACCCAACCGTCGCTGTCGAGGTAGGCGTCGATGGGGTCGTTTTCAAAATCGATCTGTACGCCGGCCTCCTTTTCGCAAACCATGTCGACATGGCTCTGCAGGATCAGGGGCGGTTCCTGTTCCCGGCCTGCGGAGGCGGGCCGCTCGATGACGATGTTGCCCTTGGCGTCCTCCCGCAGAGAGAGTTCGAACCGGCGGGCGAACTCGCGCAGGTAGGCGCGGATCTTCTCCTCCTTTTTTGAGGGGCGGGGTACGCGGGTAATCTCCTGAAAAAATCCCCACACCAGTCGGGGTTCCAAATTTCCGAATTCCATACAACGACTATTTTTGGTAAATGTACTACTTTTGTTCCGGACAATTACCCTGTTTGATCTCCCTATGGAAAACTTCCGCATCGGAAACGGTTTCGACATCCACGCCCTGGCGCCGGGACTCCCGCTCACCATCGGCGGCGTTTCTATTGAACATAATCTGGGCTTCGTGGCGCACTCGGACGGCGACGTACTGATCCACGCCCTGTGCGATGCGCTTTTGGGAGCGGCTGCGCTCGGCGATATCGGGGTGCATTTCCCCGATAACGACCCCACGTACAAGGGGATAGACAGTAAATTGCTGCTTGAACGGGTCGTCGCGCTGATCGAATCGAAAGGGTTCCGCATCGGCAACGTGGATGCCACCCTGCTGGCCCAACGGCCCAAACTCCAGCCTCACATTCCGGCGATGCGCCAAACGCTGGCCGCGCTGCTGCACCTGCCCGTCGACCGGGTGTCGATCAAGGCCACCACGACCGAACGGCTCGGCCCCATCGGCGCCGAGCAGGGGATCGCAGCCATGGCTTCGGTGCTGCTTTTCTGATTTTTTACGGGCTTACCGGCGCAGTTCGAAGTCGGGGCCGAGGTAGACGCGGCGGACGTATTCGTCGGCGGCAAGCTCTTCGGCCGATCCGGTGCGGATCACCTTCCCCTCCACCAGAATGTAGGTGCGGTCGGTGATGCTGAGGGTTTCGTGAACGTTGTGGTCGGTGATGATCACTCCGATGTTTTTCTCCTTGAGCGAGGCGACGATCGACTGGATTTCGGCCACCGCGATGGGGTCGACCCCGGCGAAGGGTTCGTCGAGCAGGATGAACTTGGGATTGATGGACACCGCGCGGGCGATCTCGGTACGCCGCCGTTCACCGCCCGAAAGCTGGATTCCGAGCGACTTGCGCACCTTTTGGAGGCTGAATTCGCGGATCAGGTACTCGATCCGTTCTTCCTGGTACTCTTTCGAGTAGTCGGTCATTTCGAGTACGGCGCGGATGTTGTCTTCGACCGACAGTTTGCGGAACACCGAGGCCTCTTGCGCCAGGTAGCCCACGCCCAGTTGCGCCCGTTTGTAAACCGGCTCGTTGGTGATTTCAAGGTCGTCCAGGAAGATTTGCCCGGCATTGGGTTTGATAAGCCCCACGGTCATGTAAAAAGTGGTGGTTTTTCCGGCTCCGTTGGGGCCGAGCAGCCCGACGATTTCGCCCTGCTCCACCTCGATGGAGACCTCGTTCACCACTGTGCGGGATTTGTATTTCTTGACCAGGTCTTTGGTCCAGAGGCGCATTTTTCCTTGGGTTGATTCCATGACGGCCCGAAACGTTAGACGACCCCCTCGCGCAGGATGTCGTGGATGTGAATGATGCCGCAATACCGCCCCCCGTTGAGTACCAGCAGTTGCGTGATTTTATTGCGTTCCATGATGCGGAACGCCTTGATGGCCAGTTCGTCGGCCTCGATGGTTTTTGGATTTTCCGACATGATGTCGGCGGCGCGGAGCGAGGCCGGTTCGCGGCCGCTTTGGAGCATCCGGCGCAGGTCGCCGTCGGTAACGATCCCCAGGAGCTGATCTCCATCGACCACGGCGGTGGCCCCGAGCCGTTTGCCCGAAATTTCGATGATCGTCTCGTTGAGCGAAGCCCGGGGAGCCACCCGCGGGGCGGGCTCTTTCGACATGATGTCGCCCACGGTGGTGTAAAGTTTCTTTCCCAGCGCGCCGCCCGGGTGGAACTTGGCGAAGTCCTCGGCCGTGAATCCGCGCATTTTGAGCAGGGTCATCGCCAGCGCGTCGCCCATCACCAGTTGCGCCGTGGTGCTGCTGGTGGGGGCCAGGTTGTTGGGGCAGGCCTCCTCTTCGACGGTGGTGTCAAGCACCCGGTCGCTCGACGAAGCGAGGAACGAATCGAGGTTCCCCACCATGGCGATCAGCGGGTTGCCCATGTTGCGGATAAAAGGCACCAGCACCTTCACCTCGGGCGTGTTGCCGCTTTTCGAGATGCAGAGTACGATGTCCTCGGGACGAACGATGCCCAGGTCGCCGTGAATGGCGTCGGCGGCGTGCATGAAAATGGCCGGAGTACCGGTCGAATTGAGCGTGGCCACGATCTTGTTCCCGATGATGGCGCTTTTTCCGATGCCCGTTACGATCAATCGGCCGGAGCTTTCGAAGATCATCCGGGCCACCTCGACAAACGAGTCGTCGATGGCGTCGACCAGGCTGCCGATCGCTTTTTGTTCTGTTTCGACAATCTGCCGGGCAAATTTTTTGAGCGTTTCCGAATTCACTGTCAGGAGAATTTTACGCAAAGGTAGTCGGATTTTCAGAAAATCGTTATACCTTTAGTCTCCGGATAATTCCCAGTGAGGAATATGATAACGACCGACCAACTGTACGACAACCTGAAAAAACACTTTGGATTTTCGCAATTCAAAGGCAACCAGGAAAAGGTGATCCGCAACGTGCTTGCGGGGCGCGACACGTTCGTGCTCATGCCCACGGGCGGCGGAAAATCGCTCTGCTACCAGCTCCCCGCGCTGATGATGGAGGGCGTGGCGATCGTGATTTCGCCCCTGATCGCGCTGATGAAGAACCAGGTGGACGCCATGCGCACCTTCAGCATGGAGGACGGAGTGGCCCACTTCCTCAACTCGTCGCTCAACAAAACCGCCGTCCAAAAGGTGCGCGAAGACGTGCTGGCCGGCAAAACCAAACTGCTCTACTTCGCCCCCGAATCGCTCACCAAGGAGGAGAACGTCGAATTTTTGCGGAAAATCAAGGTGTCGTTCTACGCCATCGACGAGGCGCACTGCATCTCGGAGTGGGGCCACGACTTCCGGCCCGAATACCGCCGCATCCGGCCCATCATCTCGGAGATCGGACAGGCACCGCTGATCGCCCTGACCGCCACGGCCACCCCCAAAGTACAGCTCGATATCCAGAAAAATCTGGGGATGACCGAGGCCGAGGTCTTCAAGTCGTCGTTCAACCGGCCCAACCTCTACTACGAGGTGCGCCCCAAGGTGAACGTTACCAAGGAGATCATCCGCTACATCAAGAACAACGCCGGAAAAACCGGCATCATCTACTGCCTGAGCCGGAAAAAGGTGGAAGAGCTGGCCGAACTGCTCGTGGTGAACGGCATCAAAGCACTCCCCTACCACGCCGGCATCGACGCCGTAACACGCGCCGAGAACCAGGACAAATTCCTGCTCGAAGAGGCCGACGTGATCGTGGCTACCATCGCGTTCGGGATGGGGATCGACAAGCCCGACGTGCGCTACGTGATCCACTACGACATTCCCAAAAGCCTCGAAGGGTACTACCAGGAGACCGGCCGGGCCGGCCGCGACGGCGGCGAGGGCCGCTGCATCACCTTCTACAGCCACAAGGACATCCTCAAGCTCGAAAAGTTCATGCAAGGCAAACCGGTCGCCGAACAGGAGATCGGAAAACTGCTGCTGCAAGAGACCGTATCCTACGCCGAAAGCGCCATGTGCCGGCGGCGCAGCCTGCTGCACTACTTCGGCGAAGCGTACAACGAAACGCACTGCGACTCGTGCGACAACTGCCTCCATCCGCGCGAACAGTTCGAGGGGAAAGAGGCCATCTGCCTGCTGCTCGAAGTGCTGGAAGAGGTCGGCCCCAACTTCAAGGCCGACTACCTGAAGGCATTCCTGATGGGAAACGAAACCACCCTCATCAAATCGTACCAGCACCACAACCACGAGCTTTTCGGCACGGGATCGAACCACGACGACCTGTTTTGGAGCGCGGTCATCCGGCAGGCCCTGCTGCAGGGATTCATCGACAAAAACATCGAAAACTACGGCCTGCTCACCCTGAGCGCGCGTGGAAAAAACTACCTGGAACACCCCCATTCGGTGATGCTGACCGCCGACCGCCCCTTCGAGGAGAGCGACGACGACGAATCGACCCAAAACCGCAGCAGCGGAAGCGGAGCCGCTGACCCCACCCTGTTCGCCATGCTCAAGGAGCTGGTGAAAGAGACCGCCCAAAAACTGGGTCTCCCGCCGTTCGTCATCTTCCAGGACCCCTCGCTCGAAGACATGGCCATCCAGTACCCCATCACCCTGGGCGAACTGCAAAACATCACCGGAGTCGGGGCGGGGAAAGCCGAGCGTTTCGGGGCGCGGTTCGTGGAACTGATCGCCCGCTACGTGGCCGAGAACGACATCCAACGCCCGCAGGACATGGTAGTCAAAAGCGTGGTCAACAAAAGCGGGAACAAGGTGTTCATCATCCAAAGCATCGACCGGAAGATGGATTTCGAAGACATCGCCGATGCCAAAGGACTCTCGTTCGAAGAGCTGCTGGACGAGATCGAGGCGATCGTCGGATCGGGCACCCGCCTCAACATCAACTACTACCTGGAGCAGGCCGTCGACGAAGACAAAATCGACGAGGTCATGAGCTACTTCACCGAAGAGGCCGAAACCGACTCGTTCCTCGAAGCCCAAAAGGAACTCGGAGCCGACTTCACCGAAGAGGAGATACGCCTGGTGCGGATCAAATTCCTGAGCGAAGTGGGCAACTAACCCCCTCCCCTACATCTGTTTCGCCACGATCAACGGCGCCGCGCAGCTTCCCGTCGGGTTGCGGTCGTTGTATCGCCTCGCGGTTTTCAGGTTCGAACGGTCCCCAAGAAAGTACCGCAAAACGCTTGCAAAAACAACCGAACTTTACGACCTTTGCCCCACAAGAAACGTAATTCAATGCCTGACATGAAAAAATTCCTTTCATTCTCCCTGTTGCTCCTCGGAGTCCTGTGTGTGGTCACCTCCTGCAACGATAAAAACCGCTACGAATCGTACGGGTTGAGTTTCGATTCGCAAGGGTATTCCATCAATGACATTGTCCCAAACATTACCACAGGGGAGTGGGCGCATATCCAAGACGCCAGGTTGTTGCGGCATAAGTCCGGCACCATGTACATAACACTCCGCTCCTTCCGGTTCAAAGACGACGTGCTGCCTATCAGCAACGCCAAGGGGAACCGGGATGTCGAGCTTAACAAAATAGTGACCCGCTTGGGAGGGGTCGGAGAGGCGTCAGCAGATACCGTTTTGGCGGGATTGCGTGGAAACCTGACCTACGGGAAGTGTTCCGTGGGCGAAAACCTGGGGAGTGAACCGGAAGCCTTTCGTCTGCTCGTACTTGAAAAAGACCGCACCGTATGGCAACTTTTCATCAATTTTGCCGTAGGCGACACGCTCCGCGCGGCGCAAGCCGAGCGCATCATCGAATCGGTTCAATTCAATCCCCGCCGCTTTAACAAAAAATAGTGCGTAACACCCCGGCTCCGAAGTACCGCAAGCGCACCGACAACGGCACGACTCTCCCGGGCGGAAAAAGCCAGAGGGGCGATGTGCGCGCGAAAAAACACCTCGGGCAGCACTTTCTGACCGACCTGCGCGTGGCCGAACGGATCGCAGCCACGCTTCCCGAAGCCGGCGCCCTGCTCGAAGTAGGGCCGGGCATGGGCGTGTTGACTCAATTCCTGCTGGATCGACCCCTCACCGTCTGCGAGATCGACCCCGAAAGCGTCGCCTACCTCCGCACCCACTACCCCACCCTGCAGATCATCGAGGGCGATTTCCTGCGGTTGCCGCTGGGAAACCTTTTCCCCGACGGAGTCGCCGTGATCGGGAATTTTCCGTACAACATCTCGTCCCAGATTTTCTTTCACATCCTCGACCACCGCGACCACGTACCCGCCGTGGCCGGGATGCTTCAAAAGGAAGTAGCGGCGCGGATCGCCTCGCCTCCCGGATCGAAAGAGTACGGCATCCTGAGCGTGCTGCTGCAAGCCTACTACGACATCGAATACCTGTTCGAAGTGCCGCCCGAGGTGTTCAACCCGCCCCCCAAAGTGCAAAGCGCCGTGATCCGCCTGCGCCGCAACGCGGTGCGGCAACTCGACTGCAACGAGGCGCTGTTCAAACAGATCGTCAAAGCCACTTTCAACCAACGCCGCAAAACGATTCGCAACTCGCTCCGCGCCGCCTTTCCCGCATTGACCCAAACGGTCGAAGAACACGCCCTCTACCCCCTGCGTCCCGAAACCCTTTCGGTCGCCCAGTTCGTCGATCTTACCGAGTGGGTGGAAGCCAGGTTGTAACCCTTTTCGAAAACCCACACCTTTTTTTCCCGCCAACGACCAAACGACTTCTGGAAGAGGAAACCCTACGGACAATAACCTCGAACCAAATCGGAACGCCGGGCGCCTGCGGGGAAAATATGGCCTGGGGTAGGCGTTACACTGGACGGAACGGACGGCACTCGCTCTGTATTTTGGTCGAGCGCCCCTTACAACACCTATTTCCAGGTCGACTACTCCACGCAGCAGATCGGCACCCTGTTCACCAACACGGCTCTCTACGGCCACCTGGAGAGGATGGAGACTTTCGAACAATTCGTGCGATAACACCTCCCTGCCCGCTGAAAAGTGTTTCCTTGTTGGGGAATAGCCGCCTTTTTTGCCCTCTTTCCGGGGCGAGTTCTTTGTCTCCCGAACGGCATATTTTCTATTGAATGATCTGGGGATAACAGGGTGGCGAAACAAGCCTTTCGATTTATTTCTCCAAGGAATCGCCTTTTTAGGGCATTTTTAATCTACTTATTTAGAGTAGATTAAATAACGGAAAGCATTTTTCAGCAAGATTTTTCGCTTGATTTTTCGACTTTGGCACGATGCTTGATAGAAGTAAGGACGAACGACTAAACCAACCAAGTAACCTAAACAAACTCCAAGCCATGAAAAAGACCATCCTGCTCCTCGCCTCTGTAGCCGCCCTGATGACCAGCTGCTCAAACCAAGCCGAACTGGGCGCGTTCTTGCAAATCCCCAACCACGAGAATACGCAGAGCGTACAACTCCGCCCCACCGAAAACCAACAAGCCGCCGCTTACGGTGTGTCGAACGACCGTTTGACTCCGTCGATGAGCTCGGTGAACGAATAACCAACCCCACACGCAGACGTGCGTCGTACGTACCAGGTAGAAGACAAGTTATAGGTTACAAGTCGTTTTCTATTCCCCCGCGGGCCGAACAGGTAAATGTTCGGCCCGTACTATTTTCCGTCTGCCCGCGGCGGGGACCCTTTGGGTCTTTTGTTGGAGTTTGGTTAGAGCAAACTCCAGGTAAAAGAGCCGAAGGCTCCGGCCCGCGAGTACGCGGGACCCGGAGGAGTCAGGTTTGTGGCGGGTAGATCGGTTCCGGAATCAGGGCCGAGGCGTCCCAGTCGCCCCATCGTTCAGCGATGTGGTCGAGCGTGGCGAGTACCCCGTCGGCCGTGGGGTCGGTAACCAGGCGGATCCGGGTCTCCCGAAAATCGGGCAGGCCTTTGAAGTAACAGCTCAGGTGGCGGCGCAGTTCGATCACCCCCGTCCGTTCGCCTTTCAGGGCCACCGATTTGGCCAGGTGGTCGCGGGCCAGCGCCACCCGTTCCAACACGGTGGGTTGCGGCAGTTCCTGTCCCGTTTCCAGGAATTGGCGCACCTCGCGGAAGATCCAGGGACGACCAAACGTCGCCCGTCCGATCATCAACCCGTCGACCCCGTAGCGGTCGAGCAGTTGCCGCGCTTTGGGGCCCGAGTCGATGTCACCGTTGCCGAAGATCGGGATGCGGATCAGGGGGTTATTTTTAACGGCGCCGATCAGCGTCCAGTCCGCCTCGCCCTTGTACATTTGGGTGCGTGTGCGGCCGTGGATGGTCAGGGCCGCGATGCCTGTGTCCTGCAGCCGCAGGGCGATCTCTTCGATGTTTTTGTGGTCGTCGTCCCACCCCAACCGCGTTTTGACCGTTACGGGAAGCTCGACCGCCCGGACGATCTGGTGGGTCATTTCCACCATTTTGGGTACGTCGCGCATCATGCCCGATCCGGCGCCCCGGCCCGCTATTTTTTTGACCGGACAGCCGAAGTTGATATCGATCAGTTCGGGTCCGGCCGCGGCGGCCACCTGGGCGGCTTCGACCATCGGGCCGATTTCGCTGCCGTAGAGCTGGATGCCGATGGGGCGTTCGCGGTCGTCGATCCGCAGCTTTTCGACCGACTTGCGGGCGTCGCGGATCAGTCCGTCCGAGGAGATGAACTCGGTGTACATCAGGTCGGCCCCGAACCCTTTGCAGACCGACCGGAACGACGGGTCGGTCACGTCCTCCATCGGGGCGAGCAGCAGCGGGGTGTATCCTTCGTCGAAAGTGATGGCGCCGATTTTCATGGTTGCAAAGGTAGTGAAAGCCGGACGCAATTGCGAAGGCTTGCGTTCAAAGATTGCCGGGGAGCTCCGGCCTTATCCAAAGGCACAAAAAGGGCGCGAGCCACAGGGACCCGCGCCGCAATTCGATTTCCGTGGGGGCGGAGAATCCTATTTGAGGATCACGTCGCCGCTGCCCACCATCATGCCGTCGACGTAGATCATCACGGTGTACTTGCCTCCGTAGAGGCCCAGGCCCGAGCATTCGAAGAAGATGCTTACCGGCAGGTCGTCGTTCTGATACTGGATGTTGTCGCGCTTGGCGGTGTAGACGATCCGTTCGCCCTCGAAGGTAAAGGTGGCGCCGCCTGCGTTACCCAGGATTTCGGCATCGGGGGTGATGATCCGCACGTAGACGGTGCGGTCGCCCGGCGTGGTGAGTTCGTTGGCTGCAAGGGTGAACGAGGCAACCAGTTTGGCGGCCCGTTTCACGCTGCCCGTGGGTTTGTCTTTGGCGTTGAGCGGATCGAGGCGGATGTCGCGCGCCCGCAGGATCGACCCCCGTTTGATTTTGTTGCCCAGTTCCTGGCTGGTCTCTTCGGCCATTTCGGCGCGGGTGCGGTAGGAGGTCATCTCCTTTTTCATTTGCAGGTTTTCGCCCGTCAGCTTGCGGTTGAGCCGGTCGAGCGAGTCGATTTGCCGGATGAAGCCCTGCATGGTGCTGCGCATGGTGCCCAGTTCGCGTTCGTACTTCTTGATTTTGGCGTAGCTCAGGCTGCGTTCGCTTTTAAGGCGTTGCATCAGCGAGTCGGCGGCGCGGCGCTGTTGCGAAAGGGCCAGGTTCATTGTGTCGTTGCTCACCTGCAGTCCGCCCATTTCGGTTTGGAGGGCCGCCAGGCGGCTGGTCAGGGTGTCTTTCTCGATCAGCAGTTCGGTTTCGTTGCCGCGCAGGTTTTGCACCTGCCGCCAGTATTGGAACGAGATGGCCGCCAGAATGACGATCAGGATGATGATGGCGATTTTCAGTCCCTTGACCGAGGATGCGCCTCGTTCCTGTTCGGGGTCGTCGTGGTGGTAGTTGTAGTCGGTTTCGTTGTATTCCATAGCGCGTACAAATCAATAGGGTGTGAGTGGGCTATTCGGGTGCAAGGTAGCAATAATTCCGCAAATGGCCCTCTTAGGGCTTTTTGTTGTTCCGTTTCGCAACAGGGATAATGGTTTCGAAAAATTATCGTTAACTTGCCTCCGTTTCCATCCACCTCCCGCCTGGCGACCTTGCCGGAGGTGCCGGAGGCGACCAAAATCAAACCCGATGCCCACCAATACATTTACCCTGAGGTCGAACGCCGTACCCTCCATGAGCGTGGTAAGCCAAAAGGCTTTCCTGCTCAGGCGCAGGATCCTTTGCCTGCTCTCGGAGGGGAACTCCACCATTGCCGACCTTTCGCAACGGCTGGGAGTGAGCAATCCCACCATCAACAAGCTGGTGCTGGAGCTCTCCAAGCGCGGCTTTGTGCGCGAAACCGGCAAGATCGAAACCCCGGGCGGCCGCCGTCCGCTTACCTACGGGCTGATTCCCGAGGCCGGGTATTTTCTGGGGGTGAACCTTTCGGACGATCAGATTTCGGTCGGCGCGATCGACCTCAACCGTAGCATGTTGGAGCGAATTCACGAGACTCCGTTCCAGCCCGCCAACAACACCCGGCTGATCGAAACCCTGTCCGAACAGATCGACCGTGCCATTGAGGCATTGAAAATTCCGCGCGACAAGATTTTCGGGTTGGGACTTTCCCTCAAGGGGCGGATCGACCCCTCGTCGGGCGTGGTGTACGACGCCGCCAACCCCGACGGATTTGCGCTGGCCCAGGCCCTTTTCGATGCGACCGGCATCGAAACCGTGATCGAAAACGATACCCGCGCGATGACCTATGCCGAGTTTTTCGGCGGCCTGCAGCACAAAGCGATCCACAACGCCCTGTTCATCAACATGGGCCGGGGGATCGGCGTGGGCGTGGTTGTCGGCGGAAAGCTCTACTACGGGAAGTCGGGATTCTCGGGCGAGTTCGGCCACATCCCCTTTTTCGAGAACGACCGGGTTTGCTACTGTGGCAAGCGCGGATGCCTCGAGACCGAGGTGTCGGGCGCAGCCCTCGAGGAGCAGATCAAACAGCGCCTGGCGCAGGGTGTTCCCTCGGTGTTCACCGGCCGCTTTGCCGCCGACCAGCCGATCCCGCTCCACGAGGTGGTGGCCGCCGTCCGCAACGACGACGTGCTGACCATCGAGCTCGTTACCCACATGGGCGAGAAGCTCGGACGGGGCATCGGCGTGCTGATCAACCTGTTCAACCCCGAGCTGGTGGTGGTGAGCGGCGCCCTGGCCGAAATGGGCGACTACCTGATGCTTCCCATCCGCACGGCGCTGAATAAGTATTCGCTCCGGCTGGTAACGCAGGATACCTCGCTACGCCTGTCGCGCATGGACGAACGCGGCGCCATTCTCGGCGCGGCCCTGCTTACCCGCAACCGCATGTTAGGCATTGTTTAACCCCTCCCTCTCCGCGCGATGAACCCGACCCTTCAACAACGCATCGAGGCCCTCAAACTCGAACGCAACGCCGTCATTCTGGCGCACTACTACACCCCCGGCGAGGTGCAGCAGGTGGCCGATTTTGTGGGCGACAGCCTGGCCCTTTCCCAACAGGCCGCCACCACGTCGGCCGACGTGATCCTGTTTGCAGGGGTGCACTTCATGGCCGAAACGGCCAAGATCCTTTCACCCCGCAAGCGGGTGCTTCTGCCCGACCTCGAAGCGGGCTGTTCGCTGGCCGACTCCTGTCCGGCCGACGAATTCGAGCGTTTTATCACCGCGCACCCCGGCCATACGGTGGTGTCGTACGTCAACACCACCGCCCGGGTAAAGGCGCTTACCGACATCGTTTGCACATCGAGCAACGCCGTGCAGATCGTCAATGCCCTGCCGCCCGACCAGCCGATTATTTTCGGCCCCGACCGCAACCTGGGAAATTACGTCCGTTCGGTGACCGGACGCGCCAACATGGTGATCTGGGACGGCGCGTGCCACGTGCACGAGCAGTTTTCGCTGGAGCGGATCCTGCAACTGAAGCGGGAACACCCCGGCGCGAAAATAGTGGCCCATCCCGAATGCAAACAGCCCATCCTGCTGGTGGCCGACCACATAGGCTCCACGGCCGAACTGCTCCGTTTTTCGCAGCAGGATCCCTGCCGCGAGTTTATTGTGGTTACCGAACCGGGCATTCTGTTCCAGATGCAAAAGGCAAGCCCCGGCAAGCGGTTCATTCCGGCTCCGCCCACCGATGCCTCGTGCGGCTGCAACGACTGCGCCTACATGAAGCTCAACACGCTGCCGAAAATAGCGGCGGCGCTCGAAACCCTGTCGCCCGAAATCACCCTCGACGAGGCGGTGCGCCAGCGGGCCGAGGGTTCCATCCGGCGGATGCTCGCCCTGTCGAAGGAGTTGGGCCTGTTGTAACAGAATCGCCCCGTTGAACGATAACCAGAGCGCCCCGGCCTGACAAGGCCGGGGCGCTCTGGTTTATGGCTGGCAGGCAAGGTCGTTACGGACGGGTCCGGTAGGCCTCGACACCCGAGTTCAGGAAGGCGATGAAGTTTTCCACATTCAGGTCGTACGATTTGGGCGGGACCAGCTCGTTCCCCTGCTCGTCGAGCAGGACGTAGTAGGGCTGGGCGTTCACTCCGAACCGTTCGATCTGGAACGTGGCGTTGATCTTGCCCAGGGTCTTTTGCACCTTTCCCTCGGGGGTGGTAACCCATTCCGATTCGGGGAGTTCTTTTTTATCGTCCACGTACAGGGCGACGATCACGTATTGGTCGCGCAGAATTTGCAACACGCGCGGATCGGACCACACGTTGGCCTCCATTTCGCGGCAGTTGACGCAGCCGTGGCCCGTGAAGTCGATGAAAACCGGCTTGCGGGCCTCGCGGGCGGCGGCCAGCCCCTCCTGGTAGTCGAAGTAACCGGTCAGCCCGTGCGGCAGGTGGAGGAAGTCGCTGTACTTGGCCGCTTTTTGCGAAGAGGCCTCCGGCGAGCCTGCCGCCGGAGCGGTCAGCGTCCAATCCATGGTCGACAGCGGAGGCAGGTAGCCCGACAGGGCTTTGAGCGGTGCGCCGAACATGCCGGGGATCAGGTAGACCACAAAGGCCAGCACCGAAATGCCCATAAAGAGCCGTTTCACGCTCACGTACTTGGTTTCGCTGTCGTGGGCAAAGCGGATTTTTCCCAACAGGTAGAGTCCCAGCAGGGCGAAGATCACGATCCACAGGGCCAGGTAGACCTCGCGGTCGAGAATGCCCCAGTGGTACGTTTGGTCGGCCACGCTCAGGAACTTCAGCCCCAGCGCCAGCTCGATGAATCCCAGCACCACTTTCACCGAGTTGAGCCACCCGCCGCTCTTGGGCAGGTTTTTAAGCAACGCGGGGAAAAAGGCGAACAGGGTAAAGGGCAATGCGAAAGCGATCGAGAAGGCCAGCATCGTGAAAATCGGCTCCCACACGTCGCCCTGGGTCGATTTCACAAGGATCGTCCCCACGATCGGTCCCGTGCAGGAGAACGATACCAGCACCAGGGTCAGGGCCATGAAAAAGACTCCGATGTAGCCTCCCTTGTCGGCCTTTTGGTCGCTTTTGTTGACCAGCCAGCTGGGCATGGTGATCTCGAACGCTCCGAAGAACGAGGCGGCAAACAGGACGAAGATCAGGAAGAAGAAGACGTTCGGAACCCAGTGCGTGGCCAGCCAGTTGAAAATGTCGGCCGTAACGGCGTCTCCGCCCACGAAGTAGGTAACCAGGATAATGGCGGCGATGGGCAGCGTGTAGAGCGACACGATGGACAGGCCGTACATGGAGGCCATGGCCCGCCCTTTCCGTTTGTTTTCGCTCCCTTTCAGGAAGAACGAAACGGTCATGGGGACCATCGGAAAAACGCACGGGGTGAGCAGTGCGGCGAATCCCCACAGGATGGCTTCGATGATCACGCCCCACAGGCTCTTCTTCTCGGAGTTTTCGGGAGAGAGGGAATCTGCGGTGGCTGCCTGCCCGGCGGGTTCGATCGCGGCCGTGTCCCGAACGGCAGCGGCGTTTGCCGTGGTATCGCTTTCAACCCCGTTCGAATCGGGGATGGCGGGTGTGGCGGAAACGGCGGTCGGGGTCGTCTGCGCGGCGGCGGGAGTCTCCCGGGCCGGAGCCGGAGGGGTCAGTTCGAACCGGAATTCGTAATCGCTCGGCGCCAGGCAATTCTCATCGGTACAGGCCTGCCACTCGACGCTCCCACGAATCACGACGGGTTGCGTACCGGGGTCGAGCTGGAATTTTTGCACGAACTTCGCCGCGTAGGCCAGCGTTCCCACTTCGATGCCGAAGCCCGGGTCGATGGCCCGTTCCGAGGGGGTGATTTGCCGAATCGGGCCGTCGAGCCGCACCCCTTTGGGCAGCTCGAACCGGAACGAGGTGGCCAATGGGCCGTCGGTGTAGGGCCCCAGGTCGTAAATGTGCCAGGGAGAGTCGATGCGGGCCGAGATTTCGACCTGCGACCCCGAGGGGGCCACGCTCCAGTGTACGGGATCGATCACTTGGGCCGAAACGGGGCTGCACAGCAGCGCGGCCAGCAGCAGTCCAACGATTTTTTTCATGGGGTCGTGTTAGTTTTTGTCGGCGATTTTGGCCCAGGAGTCCTTGAGGGTCGTCGTGCGGTTAAACAGAGGTTTGCCGGGCTGGCTGTCGAGGTCGGCGCAGAAATAGCCCATGCGTTCGAATTGGAACCGCTGTCCGGCGGCGGCTTCGGCCAGCGAGGGCTCGGCTTGGGCGCGAACCACTTTCAGCGAGTCGGGATTGAGGTTGTCCAGGAACGTGCCTCCCTCGGGAGTCTCGTCGGGGGCCTCGGCGGCGAAGAGGCGGTCGAACAGCCTCACCTCGACCTCGGCGGCGTGCGGGGCCGATACCCAGTGGATGATGCCTTTCACTTTGCGGCCGTCCGAGCTTTCGCCGTGGGCCGACTGCGGGTCGTAGGTGCAGCGCAGTTCGGCGATCCGGCCGTCGGCGTCTTTCACCACCTCGTTGCATTTGATCAGGTAACCGTAGCGCAGGCGCACCTCGCCGCCGGGGGCCAGGCGGAAAAACTTCTTGGGAGGCTCTTCCATGAAGTCCTCCTGTTCGATGTAGACTTCGCGGCTAAAGGGGACTTGACGCGTGCCTGCTTCGGGGTCTTCGGGGTTGTTGACACACTCGATCCATTCGGTCTGCCCCTCGGGGAAGTTGGTGATGACCACTTTCAGGGGGTTGAGTACGGCCATCCGGCGCAGGGCGGTTTTGTTGAGGTCTTCGCGCAGGCACCACTCCAGTAGCCCGAGGTCGATGATGTTGTCGCGCTTGGCCACTCCCACTTTTTCGGCGAACAGCCGGATCGACGAGGGGGTGTACCCCCGGCGGCGCAGCCCGCAGATGGTGGGCATGCGGGGGTCGTCCCAACCGCTTACGTAGCCCTGCTGCACCAGTTGGAGCAGCTTGCGTTTGCTCATCACGGTGTAGTTGATGTTGAGCCGCGCAAATTCGTATTGATGGCTGGGGAAGATGCCCAGTTCGTTGATGAACCAGTCGTACAGGGGGCGATGTACGTCGAATTCGAGGGTGCAGATCGAGTGGGTGATCCGTTCGATCGAGTCGCTCTCGCCGTGCGCGTAGTCGTACATGGGGTAGATGCACCAGCGGTCGCCCGTGCGGTGGTGGCTGGCGTGGATGATGCGGTACATCAGCGGGTCGCGCATCAGCATGTTGGGGTGGGCCATGTCGATTTTGGCCCGCAGGACTTTTTCTCCCTCTTTGAATTCTCCGGCGCGCATGCGGGCGAACAGGTCGAGGTTTTCCTCCACGCTGCGGTCGCGCCAGGGGCTGTTGGTTCCGGCCTGGGTGACGGTTCCCCGGGTGGTGCGGATCTCTTCCTGCGACTGGTCGTCGACGTAGGCTTTTCCTTTCCGGATTAGCTCCACGGCCCAGTCGTACAACTGGTCGAAGTAGTCCGAGGCGTAGTACTCACCGTCCCACTGGAATCCGAGCCATTGGATGTCTTCTTTGATCGAGTCGACGTACTCCACGTCCTCTTTGACGGGGTTGGTGTCGTCGAAGCGGAGGTTGCATTTCCCGTTGTATTTCCGTGCCAGCCCGAAGTTCAGGCAAATGCTTTTTGCATGGCCGATGTGCAGGTAGCCGTTGGGTTCGGGCGGAAAACGGGTGTGTACGCGGGGTTGGCCGCTACGGATCGAGTCTTCGATGATCTCTTCGAGAAAGTTCAGCTTTTCGGGGGTTTCCATAGACCGTTTTTGTTGGGTTGGCAAAGATAACGATTATATTCCGTTATCTTTGTCGCCGTGAGAACAGTACGAATCGAAATCGAGCAGATGGAGTTCTACGCCCACCACGGTTGTTACGCCGAGGAGCGGCAGGTGGGGGGGCGTTTCCGGGTCGATCTCTCGTACGAGGTGGACGCCGAACGGGCCGTCGCGTCCGACCGGATCGAAGATACGGTCAGCTACCTCGAAGTGTACGAATGCATCCGCCGGCAGATGGAGCCTCCGGCCAATCTGATCGAACATGTGGCCGATCGTGCCGCCCGGGCGGTGATGGCCCGCTTCCCTGCGATCCGTTCGCTGCGGATCACCCTTTCGAAACTGGCGCCTCCGTTGGGCGGGCCGGTCGAACGGGTGGCCGTTACGCTGACTCTTCCGTAAAGGTATTATAAACAGACGGGGGGCGCCTTGCGGCGCCCCCCGTCTGTTGGATCGGCTTCCTGTTTATTGTTGGTTGCCGCTCTGTGTCGTTGTTCTCCGGCCGGACTATTTTTTATTGGGGTCTTCCAGGTAGGAGGCGACCACCTTGAGCGGTTCGTCGCGGTGGTAGAATTCCAGCACTTCGTACAGGTGGTAGAGGCTCCGCAGCCGTTCGCCCAGGTTGTTGCGCACCAGTTCGAGTTTGCGGCCTTTGAAACGGTCGAAGTAGTCGACGTACTCTCCCTGCAAGTTGGCCACCTTCAGCGCCAGCGCATCGCCTTTTTCCCAGGCTCCGGCCTTGTAGTAGGACTCCACCAGCGAGGTTACGTAGTCGTCCACGCGCAACTGTTCGAGCGGCATTTCTTGCATGGCGCGGTCAACCACTTCGATGGCTTTGAGGCTGTCGCCCCGTTCGGTGAGGCCGTCGGCCAACCGTGCGAAATTCTGACGCATTTGCGACGCACCGAACGAGTTGGTGGCGAACGTTTCGACGTAGACGTCCGGATCGCTGATGTTGCCGTAGCGGAACTTGTTCATCAGGTTGTCGTACAGGTAATCGACGTCGATCCGGCCGACGTTGCGGCCCTCGATCGGCGATTTGATCGGCACCAGCCGGTAGGCGATACCGTCTTGTTGCAGGTAGGAGTAGGCTTCCTTATCGTCAATGACCACCAACCCGAAATCCAGGGCGCCGCTGTACGAGGTGAAGTAGATGGGGCGTTCCCAATTGTTGCAGGCCAACAGGTCGAGGAACACCATATCGCCGGCCAGCAGGGCCTCCTGCTCCAGGTTGAGGTAGATGGTGTCTTCGATCAGGTGGCGATCCTCCTCGCGTACGATGCCGCTGGCGATCACTTTGTCCTTATCGACGGGAACGGCGATCCGGCGCGCCGGAATAAAGTCGTAGGCCGTGCCGCTGACGGCCATCACTTTGGTGCGGGGGTCGTCGCTATTGACCACCTCCATCACCTCCTGAATGGTCCAGGGGGTGGGCTTTGGCACGTCGCGCACAAAGAACTGGCCGGGGGCGTTGCCCGCGTATTTCGACCGGGGCATCGAGTGGGGAATGGGTGCCGAGAGATAGCTCCACTGGCGCATCTGGTCGATGTACCAGTCGCCGGTGATGTACTGGGAGTTCATTACGCGTACGTCGGTACGCACTCCTTCGACCTCCTGGTTGTACCACAACGGGAAGGTGTCGTTGTCGCCGTAATTGATGATGATCGAGTTGGGCAGGGTGGAGACGAGGTAGTCGTACCCCATGTCGCGGGCGATGGCGCGGCCCGAGCGGTCGTGGTCGTCCCAGTTTTGGGCGGCCATGATCGCGGGGGCGGGCAGGCAGATCAGCAGGGCCACGGCGGCGGCGATCTTCGCGTTGTTTTTGAATACTTTACGCTGAAACCAGTCGTACACCCACAGAGCGCCCAATCCGATCCAGATGGTGAAAGCGTAGAACGAGCCGGCATAGGCGTAGTCGCGTTCGCGCGGCTGGAGCGGGGTTTGGTTCAGGTAGAGGATGATGGCCAGGCCGGTCATGAAAAAGAGCAGGAAGACCACCAGGAAGTTCCGTCCGTCGCGCTTCAACTGGAAGAAGAAACCAATCAACCCCAGGATCAACGGCAGGAAGAAGTAGACGTTCCGCCCCTTGTTCCGGGCCATTTCGGCGGGCAGGTTGTCCTGCGGGCCGAGGAACAGTTCGTCGATGGGCCGGATTCCCGAAAGGACGTTCCCGTTGATGATGTTTTCGTTTTGCAGGTCGCTCTGCCGGCCCACAAAGTTCCACAGGAAGTAGCGCCAATACATGTTGTTCACCTGGTAGGCGAAGAAAAAGCGCAGGTTCTCGGCAAAGGTGGGGACGGTAACCATGGTCCCTTCCGCGTCGCGTACCCGTTTCCCCTTGATGTCGGCCCAGCGTTGGTATTCGGCCTTGTGGGTGGCCGAGGGGCTGTACATCCGGGGGAAGAGCATGGTGGTGGCGGGGTCGTACTCATGGCCCACCATGCGTTCCGTGGGCAGGTATTTTTGCCCGTCGAAGTAGTAGCTCTTGCTATACTTGTAACCGACTGCGGTCGAGGCATAGCTTTCCCCTTTGAACAGGGGCCGGCTGCCGTATTGTTCGCGGTTCAGGAACGACCGCAGGGCGTAGGGATTCGAGGGGTTGTTGCTGTTCATGGGCGGATTGACCGAAGCGCGGATCAACACCACGCCGTAGGTCGAAAAGCCGATCACCACCATCAGGGCCGAAAGAAGCACGGTGTTCCACATGGCGCGGCCGGCCTGATAGGTCCGGTAGATGCCCCATACCAGGCCCGCTACCAGCAGCAGGATAAAGACAACCAGTCCGGTGTTGGGCGCGGCGCCGAATCCGTTCACAAAAACGCGGTCGACCCAGGCCCCCATCGACACCACCGTGGGGGTGAGGATGTAAAAGGCGCCGGTCAGCAGCACCGAGATCACCCCGGGTTTCCACAGATCGGATTTTTTGCGGCCGGGGAATTTTTTGAAGTAGTAAATAAACACCAGCGCGGGGATGGCCAGCAGGTTCAGGATGTGCGCTCCGATCGACAGGCCCATCAGGTAGGCGATCAGCACCAGCCAGCGGTTCGATCCGGGTTGGTCGGCCACGTTTTCCCACTTGAGGATGGCCCAGAAAACCACGGCTGTAAACAGCGAACTGAGGGCGTACACCTCGGCCTCGACGGCCGAAAACCAGAAGGTGTCGCTGAAGGTATAGGCCAGCGAACCGATGGCTGCGGCCGCCAGAATGCCCCATCCCTGTCCGTTGTCGAGTTCGCTCTCTTCCTTGCGGTAGAGGCGGCGGCCCAGGTGGGCGATCGACCAGAAAAGGAATGCGATGGTCAGGGCGCTCTCCAGCGCCGACATCGAGTTGATCAGGAAAGAGGCCTGCTCGGGCCCGCCGAACATGGCGGCAAAGCGGTTGATCAGGAAGAAGAAGGGGGTTCCCGGGGGGTGTCCCACCTCGAGTTTGTACGAAGTGGCGATGAATTCGCTGCAGTCCCACAGGCTGTTGGTGGGCTCCAACGTGAGCATGTACGTAACAAAGGCGACGGCGAAGACAATCCACCCGCCCCACAGGCTGCGTTTACTGAAACTCATAATTTGCGACCGGTTTTAGATTTGGGACGAAGGTAGGGTTTTTCTCCCGATTTCCTGCGTTCCCGCTTCGGTTTGACCCGGCCGGACGGATCAGCTGCGGTAGCGGCTCCAGCGGATCAGTTCTTTCCACGACGGCTTTTTGCCGTACATGAAGATACCCGTGCGGTATACCTTGCCGGCAAACCAGATCACCCCGGCCGCAGATCCGTAGAGCAACACCAGCGAAGAAATCAACTGCCAGGCTGGCACGCCGTAAGGAACCCGGGCCATCATCACGATCGGCGAGAAGAAGGGAATTTGGCTGAACGCGACGATCGACCCAGCAGACGGGTCGTCCATCTGCATGGAAAAAATGAACCCAAAAATCAGGGGTATCGTAATCGGCCACTGGAGTTGCTGTGTGTCGGCCGGATTGTCAACCGCGCTACCGATGGCCGCGTACAGGGCGGCGTAAAAGAGGTACCCTCCCACAAAATAGAGTAGAAAGAGCGAAACGACACCCGCCATGTACGGCAGGTCGGTCATCACCGAAAGCGCGGATACCAGGCCCGGGGCAGAGGCGACGCTTTCGCCGCCGGAAGAGATAAGCGAAGCCGACAGAATAACCCCGGCTCCTACCAAGACAAGCCAGATGAAAAACTGGGTGAGGGCTACCACTCCCTGCCCGATGATCTTTCCGGCCATCAGTTGGAAAGGTTTTACCGAGCTGACGATCACTTCAACGATCCGGCTATTCTTCTCCTCCAGAATTCCATTCATCACGGCCACCCCATACATCAGTACGAAAAAGTAGATCAGCATACCCAGCATCGTGCTCAGCCCTTTGGAAAAACCGGAAACGGTGGCTTTTTCGGACTTCGAGTCATCGTCGATCTGGAACGTGGACAGCGAAACGCGAACCGATGCCTGCCGGAATAGCGAATCCAACTGCGGGATGCCCATCCGTTCGATCCGCTCGTGGCGGATCGCTTCCGACACCTGGCCCTTGAGCTCCTGCTCGAACGACGGCGAAGAGGCCTGGCGGGTGTACAGGGTCAGTTGCGAGGGATCGTCGATCACCCCGGGGCCTACCACCAGGAATCCGAAAGCTTGTTTGTACTGATCCTGGTTGCGGACGCTGTCGTACGGAAGGGCGGTGGCGGTGAAGGTCAACGACGGGGTGTCGCTCAGTTGCGAGGCAACGGCGTCGGACGGGTCCACGACCACCAGTTGGCGGGCCGGGGAGCTGCCCGCGATCCCGCGAACAGCCAGCAGGCTTACCCCCACCGTCATGCCCACGATCAACAGCGGAGTGAGGATCGTTGTGAGCAGGAAGCTGCGTTTGCGTACGCGTTGGTTGAATTCGCGCTGGGCGATCAAAAAAATCTTGTTCATCGTGATTCGGCAGTTGGTTGGGTGGGTGTTTGGCCCGAAACGGCCTGGATAAAAATGTCGTTCATCGAGGGAAGTTCCCGCCGGAACAGTTGCATCTCCACTTCGGCGTTGGCCAGGGCGACGAGTTCGCGCACCGAAACCTGTTGCGGCAACTGGCACCGGAAAGTGTGCAGTTCGCTCGGTTTCCCGGGCTGGACCTCGGGAACCTCGACCGTGCAGCCGGCCGCCTCCAGCCGCTGTTGCAACGGAGCCGAATCGCCCGAAAATTCGATCCGGTAGCGGTTGTCGCCCCAGTCGCGGCGGATTTGATCGACCCGGCCGTTCAGGATGTTTTTCGACCGGTTGATCAGGGTGATGTGGTCGCAAATCTCCTCGACCGAGGTCATGTTGTGGGTCGAAAAGATCACTGTGGCGCCCTGTCGGTTCAGCGCCAGGATCTCGTCCTTGAGCAGTTGGGTATTGATGGGGTCGAACCCGCTGAAAGGTTCGTCGAAAATGAGCAGTTCGGGACGGTGCACCACCGTTACGATGAACTGGATTTTTTGGGCCATCCCCTTGCTGAGTTCCTCCACTTTTTTGTCCCACCAGCCGGCGATCTCGAAGCGGCGGAACCATTTTTTCAGCTCTTCGAGCGCCTCGCCGCGACTCATTCCCCGCAGCCGCGCCAGGTAGAGCGCCTGTTCGCCTATTTTCATCTTCTTGTACAATCCGCGCTCTTCGGGCAGGTAGCCTATGCGGGCGACGTCGGCGGGGAGCATCGGCCGGCCCTCGAACAGCAGGCTGCCGCTGTCGGGAGCCGTGATGCGGTTGATGATTCGGATCAGGGTGGTCTTTCCGGCGCCGTTCGGCCCCAGCAGGCCGTAGATCGATCCCCGCGGCACGGAAAGGTCCACGCGGTCCAGGGCCAGGTGGTTGGTGTACTGTTTGACCACCCCGCGGGCTTCGAAAATAGAGGACATATCGTCGGGTTTGTTTGTCTTATTGTCGCCGCAGGCAAGGATTTCTTACGCCGCAGTTCCAATATGTTACAAAGGTACGGAAAATCGGAATCGTTCGATTCGACGAATTGTTGTTACCTTTGGGAGCCTAAAATGGTGTTGAAATGGCCCGACGGATCTTTCGCGTTTTCCTTTACCTCCTGCCCGCCGCCCTGTTGATGGGCTGCCGCCCTTCGATCACTCCCGAACAGGAGCTGGTGCTGTCGGTCGAACCCACCGAATTGAACCTCTCGGCGGAGCCTCAAACGGCCACTTTTCAGATCACCTGCAATAATTTTTGGGCCATTACCGGAGCCACCTCCTGGTGTTCGCCCGATGTGTCGGGAGGAACGGGGCCGCGCACCATCACCGTAACGGTAACCCGGAACGAAACCGGAGGGAACCGTACCACCGACCTTACGCTGAGTTCGGGGAATAAGACCGCCCGGGTCCACGTCCTCCAAATACCCTAACAATCCGCTATGTACAGAACAGCTACTTGCGGCCAGTTGCGCCTGGCCGATCAACAAACCGACGTTACCCTGGCCGGATGGGTGCAACGGGTGCGCAACCTCGGCGCGATGCTTTTTATCGACCTGCGCGACCGCTACGGCATTACCCAGGTGGTGGTGGACGAACACGCCGCCGCCCCGCTCCGTGCGACGGCCGAACAATTGGGCCGCGAGTGGGTGATCCAGGTGCGCGGCACGGTGATCGAACGGTCGGCGAAAAACCCCAAAATGCCCACGGGCGAAATCGAAGTGGCCGCCTCGGAGATCCGCGTGTTGAGCGCCGCCGAAACGCCTCCCTTCACCATCGAGGAACACTCGGACGGCGGCGACGAACTGCGGATGCGCTACCGCTACCTCGACCTGCGCCGCCCCCCGCTGCAACAGGCCATGCGGCTGCGCCACAACCTGGCGCAGGAGGTGCGCCGTTACCTCGACGGCGTCGGATTCATGGAGATCGAAACCCCGTTCCTGATCAAATCGACCCCCGAGGGGGCCCGCGACTTCGTGGTCCCCTCGCGGATGAACCCCAACGAATTTTACGCCCTGCCCCAGTCGCCGCAAACGTTCAAACAGTTGCTGATGGTGTCGGGCTACGACAAATATTTCCAAATTGTCCGCTGCTTCCGCGACGAAGACCTGCGGGCCGACCGCCAGCCCGAATTCACCCAGATCGACTGCGAAATGTCGTTCGTCGAGCGCGAAGATGTGCTGAGGCTCTTCGAAGGGATGATCAAACACCTGTTCCAAACCACCCTGGGCGTTGCCATCGAGGGCGACTTTCCCCGGATGACCTACGCCGAGGCGATGGAGTACTACGGCTGCGACAAACCCGACATCCGCTTCGGGATGCGTTTTGTCGAATTGACCTCCTTGGGCAAGGGGGCGGGCTTCGGCGTGTTCGACACGGCCGAATACATCGGAGCCATTTGCGTTCCAGGCTCTGCCGACTACACCCGCAAGCAACTCGACGAGTTGACCGACTTTGTAAAACGCCCCCAGATCGGCGCCAAGGGACTGATCTACGCGCGGGTCGAGGCGGACGGAACCGTCAAATCGAGCGTCGACAAATTTTTCGACCAGCAACAGTTGCAAGCCTGGGCGAAGGCCTGCGAGGCAAAACCGGGCGACCTGATGCTGGTGCTGGCCGGCGACAAACGGCAAACCCTTTCGGCCCTGTGCGAACTGCGGCTCGAAATGGGCGGTCGGCTGGGACTCCGTCCCCGCGACACCTTTGCGCCGCTGTGGGTGGTTGACTTCCCGCTGTTGGAGTGGGACGCCGAAACCGAACGGTTCTACGCCATGCACCACCCCTTTACGGCTCCGGCCGCCGAGGACAGGGAGCTCTTTTTCACCGACCCGGGCCGGGTGCGGGCCAATGCCTACGACTGCGTAATCAACGGCGTGGAGATCGGCGGCGGTTCGATCCGCATCCATGACACCCGGATGCAAAGCCGCATGTTCGAAGTGCTGGGCTTTACCAAGGAACAGGCGCAGGCCCAATTCGGATTCCTGCTCAACGCTTTCCGGTACGGCGTTCCGCCCCACGGCGGCGTCGCCTTCGGATTCGACCGCCTTTGCTCGCTCTTTGGCGGGGCCGACTCGATCCGCGACTACATCGCCTTCCCGAAAAACAACGCCGGCCGCGACACCATGATCGACGCCCCGTCGCCCATCGCCCCCGAGCAGTTGGACGAACTGGCCCTGAGCCTTGTAGCGCCCAAAGCATAACCCCCTGCCGATGGCCATTTTCGATCTTTTCAAAAAACGGGACGCCGCCCCCGAACAGCACCGCTCGCTCGAACAGGGACTGGAGCAGAGCCGCCGGGGTCTGTTCGAAAAGCTTTCGCGCGCCGTGGCGGGCCGTTCCACGGTCGACGACGACCTGCTCGACGAGCTGGAGGAGCTGCTGATCGCTTCGGACGTCGGGGTCGATACCACCCTCAAAATCATCCGCCGCATCCAGGAGCGCGTGGCCCGCGACAAGTACCTGGGAACCGCCGAGCTGGAGCGTCTGTTGCGCGAAGAGATCGCCGCCTTGCTCGCTCGCGGAGCCTCGGCCTCCGACCACGGATTCCTGTTCGAAAAACAGGACGGAAACCCGTTCGTGGTTATGGTCGTAGGGGTGAACGGCGTGGGAAAAACCACCACCATCGGCAAGTTGGCCGCCCGGTTGACCCGGGCCGGGAAAACGGTCTACCTGGGCGCCGCCGACACCTTTCGGGCCGCCGCCATCGACCAGTTGGAGGTGTGGGCCCGCCGCGCCGACGTAAAACTGATCAAACAGCAAATGGGAGCCGACCCCGCATCGGTGGCTTACGACACGCTGTCGGCCGCCAAGGCCGCCGGAGCCGACGTGGTGCTGATCGATACCGCCGGACGGCTGCACAACAAGGTCAACCTGATGAATGAGTTGACCAAAGTGCGGCAGGTGATGCAAAAAATAATTCCCGGCGCGCCGCACGAGGTGCTGCTGGTGCTGGACGGGTCCACCGGACAGAACGCTTTCGAACAGGCCAAGCAGTTTGCGGCCGCCACCCAAATCTCGGCCCTGGCCATCACCAAGCTCGACGGCACGGCCCGGGGCGGGGTGGTGATCGGAATCTCCGACCAGCTCCAAATACCGGTGCGTTACATCGGAGTGGGCGAGGGGATTGAGGACCTCCAGATTTTCGACCCGCAACGCTTCGTCGAGTCGCTCTTTGCCGCACAGGATTAAGCGGCTTCCCCCATTTCGCAAACTTTATTTCGACCGCCCCCCTGCCACAGCGGGGAGCCGGCCTCTACAACAGCGCCGAAAACCCGAATCCCACGTAGGCTTTCCCGGGAGTGTCGGCCACGGTGATTGAAATCCTCATCGGAGTAACGTTGCTCAGGACGTTCACGTCCACCGAGAAGGTTCCTCCCGCCGACCAGTTTTCCATCGGGGAGGTCGTTCCGCTTACCGTGAAGTAGTCGCCTTTGGCGTAGTCGCCGAACAGATCGAGCGACAGCCGCTTGAAGTAGAGAAATCCCTGAATCCCCCGGTCGGGGTAGCAGAGCGGCAGGTAGTAGTCCATCGAAACGGCCCCGTAGCGCTGGGCGGCGTACAGGTTGTCGTTGCCGCGCGGGAAGAGCGGCTTGGTGGTCAGGTGCAGGTCGGCCTGTTGCTGGTAGGCGTACCCCGTGCGGAGCGCGATGGAGTGGTTGGGCGACACTCCCGGCAGGTAACCCCGTGCGTAGATCGAATAGAGCTTCCCGAAACGCGGAGTAAAGGCCCCGATCCAGTCGGCCCGCAGGGCGTAGCCCAACCGGGGCGTGATGCTGCGGTACGATGCGATGCGGCTGTTCGACCACCACACCGAGGCGGTGTATTTCTGGTATCCCTTGTCGAACTCGTCCGAAGCGGGATTGTACAGCAGCGTGTTGTAGTGGCTCACCTCGAACGAGGGTTGCAGCAGCCGGTAATTGGCGCCTCCCGACAGGTTGAGCGGAAAGGCCGCCTTCCCCGTAACCCGCAGGTAGTTCGACAGGTCGGCGGGGGCGGTTACCCCGGCCGAGGAGGAGGGGATGTAGACTGACTGCTTGCCTCCGCCGTACTCCGTGCTGAGGCCTATCTGCAATGGAAGTCCCGCGTAGGTGAACGATCCGGTGATCCAGTCGTCGTTGTTGAGCCGTCCGTACGAGGCCGATCCGTACGCATCGCCCATCGCGCTTTGGAAAAAGGCCGTAATTCCGAACGAAACCGACAGGTTGCGGTCGTCCACCAGATCGTCGAGGTTAACCGCCATCGGCGCCCAACTGTGGACGTTGAACCATCGGAGCGCCTTGTGGTAACGGCCGGTGCGGTGCGGGGTGGTGTCGGCCTCCATCTTCAGGTCGATCATGCGCGGGTTTCCGATTTCGGGAATCGGCATGTTGAGCAGGCTGACGGGCAGACGGCTCCAGTCCACAGCCCGGCGGCCGGTGGTGTCGGTCGATCCGAGGGCCACCATCCGCCCCTGTTGGGTGTAGGTGGTGAACAGCAGCTCGCCTCCCGAAGCCGACGGGGTGTAGGCTCCGAAACGGGAACGGGTCAGTTGGTACTCCTCCCGCCGGGTCAGGTCGAGGGAGTGGATTTCGTCCTTGCCCGAGGCGATCGAACTGAAGTAGAGCGTGCCTGCGTCGGCGCTCAGGCTCGACAGGGTAACCATCGAGGGGGCGGTCAGTTCGCGGGTCGAGACGATGCGGTCTCCCTGCCGGATCGCCTCGCCGAGGTACATTCCCCGGTCGTCTACGGCGATGAAGGCGAGGGTTTGGGTGGCGGCGTCCCACGCCAGGCCGTGCAGGGTGGTCAGCGCAGGGAAGCGGTAGCGGCTCAGTTCGCCGAACGAACCGTCGCGCAGGATCAACAGCGATCCGCCCAGCGAGTCGGGCGAGGTGGTGGCGAATTGCCCGCCGGAGAGCGGGGTAACGAAATAGTTGGCCTGCCGCATGCCGTACTTGGCCCGCTTGCCGCTTTGCAGGTCGAGCGAGCGGATGATCGAGTAATTTTTGTATTCCCAAATGGGGTGGGGCTTGTATTCGGTCCAGTAGAGCGTGTGGGTCAAGGGGTCGAGGACGGGGCGGCTCGACGGGGTGGATAGCCAGCCCAGGGTCTGTTCCCGCAACGTGGCGGTGTCGATGGATACCCACCGGATCGGGGTGTCGAAATCCCGTTTGGTGGCGATCACCTGCGCTCCGTCCGGCAGCGGGCTGTCGTAGGTGGTGTACGAACGGCCGGGGCGGGTCAGGGTGCGATAGTCGTCCGGCGCCAGCGAATTGGGTCGCCAAAAAAGGGCCAGCTCCCGCAGGGCCCCTCGGGATATTTGGCCTGCGTGGGCGCCGTAGTGGTGCTTCATGTAGATCCGCATGGGAACCAGCAGCACCGGCCATTTCGCGGCAAAGGTTACCGCTTCGCCCCACATGTTGGGGCCTCCGTGGCGTTCGCCGGCTCCGATCATGTGGTATCCGAAGGTGTAGATGTCGGGGATGTGCTGGTTGTACGAGCCGCACACCCATTTGTCCATCGGGAACGGGCGTACCAGCGTCGAGTCCATCAGCAGGGCGCGCAGATCGACGCTGAACGAGGGCTGGAGTCCGCGGCCGAATTCCGAAAAACGGGTCTCGGCCATCACGGCGTCTCCCTCCATGAACCACTTGGGTACGCCGATCATCCCGAGGGCCATCCCCGCCTCGCCAAAAAGCCACGAGGCGAGCTTGGTCAGCCCGTCGCGCATGGCCGAAATCTGGGCCACGTGCCGCGACTCGTGGATCACCAGTTGTTCGAGCCAGGGATCGGCCGAACTGTTCGCCGGCGCGGTGGTAACCAGCTCCATCCGCTTGGGGGCCCACACGACCATTCCGTTCGATTGCTGATTCTCGGTGTAGAGCAGGATCGGGACGCTCTTGGAGGGGAGGGCGAATCCATAGCCGATGTGCGGGGCGATGCTGTCCAGCAGTTGGGTCATCCCCACGGCCGTGGGAGCGAAGTAATCGGGGTAGATCAGGCGGTAGCCGGGGGCTTTGGTCTGCATCCAGCGCAGGTTCATCGGCCCGCGGCCGTCCGGGTAGAACTGGGCGCTCAGCGGAAGCGCATGCAGACACAGAGCTAACGTTACAAAAAAACGCAACAGGCGCATGGAGGAAGGATGGGTTTAGGGCGAAGGGTGGACGGGGCTATATTTTGCGGGCTTTATAGCCTTGCGCGGTGAGGATTTCGACGATCTTGTCCCGAAAATCGCCCTGGACGATGATCTCGCCGTCCTTTGCGGAGCCTCCCACGCCGCACTTTTGTCTGAGCAGTTTGCCCAGCTCTTTGAGCTCTTCGTCGCTCCCCAGGAAATCGGCCACCAGCGTTACCTGCTTGCCGCCCCGGTTGCGCTTGTCGAGGGCCACGCGAAGCCGCTGCTTTTCGGGCGGAAGGCTTTGTTGCGACTCAAGGTCGGCCTCTTTGTAAGAGTAGTTCGGGTCGGTCGAATAGACCATCCCCAGCCGCGATTTCCAGTCGTTATTGCTCATGAACTTTGGCCATAAAACTTTCGACCTCGGCCACGGTAACGGGGGGGCGGTGGCGGCCGATCAGGCGGTTGCCTTTGGGGGTGATCAGGATGTCGTCCTCGATGCGGATTCCTCCGAAAGTCAGGTAGTTGCGCAATTTGGCGTAGTCGATGAACGGGCGGAGGATCTGCTCTTTCTCCCACTTCTCGATCAGCTTGGGAATGAAGTAGATGCCGGGTTCGACGGTTACGACGTGTCCGGGCCGCAGGTGTTTCCCCATCCGCAGGGCGCTCAGTCCGAACTGGGTGCTTCGGGTGGTGGCGTCGTCGTAGCCGACGTATTTTTCGCCCAGGTCTTCCATGTCGTGTACGTCGAGTCCCATTTGGTGCCCCAGTCCGTGAGGCATGAAAAGGGCGACGGCTCCCAGGGCGACCGCTTCGTCGGGATCGCCTTTCATCAATCCAAGCTGGGTGAGGCCGCGAGCCAGTACTTTCATCGCCTCGACGTGGATGCTTTGGTAGGTAACTCCCGGTTTGGCCAGTTCCTGCGCCCGTTCGTTGGCGGCCAGCACCAGGTTGTAGATCTCTTTTTGCCTTTCGCTGAACTTGCCGCCTACGGGCAGGGTGCGGGTGTGGTCGCTGGTGTAGCCCAGGGCATTTTGGGCTCCGGCGTCCACCAGCAACAGCCGGCCCGTTTCGAGCCGATCAACGTAGTTGTGGTTGTGGAGCGTTTCGCCGTGTTGCGAGACGATGGATTGGAACGACGTATTCCCTTTGCCTGCGGCGGCGATCCGGACGAGTTCGGCGGCAATGTCGAGTTCGTGCGTCCCTTCGAAGGCCATCCGCATGGCGGCGGTGTGCATTTTGTAGCCGGTCAGGGATACTTCGTCGAGCTGGACGATCTCTTCGGGTTGTTTGATTTCGCGCAACGAGACTACGGCACGGATTAAATCCCGCGATACGTGGTCGCCAACGCGGCTGGGAAGAATGCCCAGCAACTGGCCGATCCGGATTCGGGTTTCGGCCCGGTAGGGAGGCAAAAAGTGTATTTTGCGCCCCTTTTTGATGGCGCTGTTGATGGTGGACTCCAGTTCGATGCTTGCGTGCAGGGCCTGTATGCCCACTTTGGCGGCTTCGTCAACGGCCGAGGGCTGGGGGCCCATCCAGATCAGATCGTCCAGGGTCCATTCGTCGGCGTACAGGCAGTCGGTGTCGTTGTCGATATCCATCACCCCGACGAATCCCGGGCGTCCGATCCCGAAAAAGTAGCGGAAGGTGCTGTCCTGCTGGTAGGGATAGGTGTTGCCCGCGTAGTTGATGGGCGACTCGCCGTTGCCCAGCATCAGCACAAGGCCGCTTTTCAGTTTTTTATGCAGGGCGTTCCGGCGGGCGGTGTAGGTGTCGGGAGCGAACATGGCGGAGAAAAATCAGAAGGTTCGTAGAGGGTGCGTTCCGGCGCGCCGGATTAGCGGGTGGCCTTGAGGGCGACCGGTTCGCCGAGGGTTTTGATCTCGGCTTTGACGGTGCCGCTCTCTTCCGATTCGAACTGGCAGGTGAAAGTAAGCGTATTGGCTCCGTTTTCGGCGATCAGGTCGGTGGCGGGATCGACGGCGAAGGTTTTCAGGGCTTTCCAGTTGCGGTCGTAAAGGGTAACGGTGGCTTGGCCGTCGTACTTCAGGGTTTGTCCTTTTTCCAGGCGGGCGTCGATGGTTACGGTGTTGTGGCCTCCCACGGCCAGGGTGATCTGCTCGACGGGTTCGTCGGTCGTGAGCAGGAACTGGAAGTGCTGCCGCTTGTTGGGATTATTGAATTCCCATTTGGTTTGCACCGGTTCGCCGGGTTGGCGCAGTACGTTTTTATGGGCGAAACGTTGCAGGGCGTAGGGGTAGAGGTTCCAGGCGGTTTCGGACACTTCCTCCAGGGTGTATTCGTTGGCGATGTGTTCCATCTCGCGTTTAAGCTCGGCAGGAAAAGCTCCGCCCAGGCGGGCGCGTTCCCAAATGCGGATTGCGTGGATGTTCCGATCCGACAGGCCGTTGCGCTCCACGGCGCGCTCGTTGGTGGTGAGGGTGTAGCCTGCGTCGAAGGCGGCCGAACGGGCCAGCAGCCATTCCACGTCCTCGATGCCGGTGGTTTCGGTATAGCGGAACCAGCCCAGCATGCAGGGGATCAGGTTGCGGCGGTAGAAATCCTGATTCATCAACCGGTAGTTGGTTTGGCTTTCGCGGAAGCCGCCGTACCAGGGTTCGCCCCAGTTCATGCGGGTAAAGATCGTCCAGTTGTAGTGGGTGGTCATGCTGGCGTCGTTGATGCAGTCGCGGTATTGCGGCTCCAGGTGGTCGTACCACTCCTTGATCATCAGCGACAGGCCGTACTGTCCCAGTCCGGTCGACCAGGCCCCCTCCAGCCCGTCGAACGAGATTTGCATGATGCCGGTTTTGTTGAACAGGTCGGCGATGTTGCGCGCCTCCTGCTTGGTTAGGTCGATGTCGGTAAGGAATACCTTGTAGGGGTGGTCGAGCAGCTTGGCAATGGAATCGCCCTTGCCGTGTGCGGCGGCCGAGGTTCCCCAGGCTCCGCGTTCGCAACCCAGCAGGGTCCAGGGGGCCGACTCGCTCACCTTTTCGTAGCGGATCAGTTCGTCGCCCACCACGACGGTGTGCAGGGTGTTGTTCTTCATTTGGTTGAAGAAGTCGGGACTTTCAACGACGATCTCCTTTTGGGCGGCGTCGATGCCGGCGCCGAGGGTCGAGGCCCCCACGCGGGCAAGCCCCTTGTCCGGAACGGGGGTTACGTAGGCGTCGGTGGGGGTGGTGAAGTTCGAAAGGGTGTGTACGCCCAGTTTGACGCCCGATTCGGCGGCGCGGTCAACGCAGGCTTTCAGGCCGTCCCATCCCGAGGGGAACTCCTTGGGATTCAGGGTGAAGTGGCCCCAGGTGGCAAATGGCCCGCCGTGGTACAGGTATTTCAGTCCGGTGCGTTTGGTAAAGGCGATCGCCCCGTCGATGTTCGACTCGTTGAACGGGTAGATGATGTAGGCTTGGGCGGCCGTGGGGCTTTTTTTGCTCCATACGCCGTCCACTTTCGGGTAGGGAAGTCCCTCGCCCAGGACGATTTTTTCGAGGTAGTCCAGCGCCTTGGGTTCGGGACAGCCGAACAGGGCGATTTTGCTGCCGATCACTCCGCCGTCGTCGTAGGCCGGTGCGGTAAAGCGGTCGTGGCCCCACATGGGAAAGACGCGCTCTTTCGAACGGTCGCGGCAGTAGGCCTGCACCACGCTGCCGAAGTCGGTGTGCTTGGCGGCCTGTCCGCGGTAAAGCACTTTCACGTCGTCGGCCACGTCGGCCAGCGAATTGGTGGCGAAGATGTCGAACGAGGGGTCGATGTCGCTCTCCTCGGTGGGGTATCCGCCGATGGTTTTGGTGTTGAGCGCACGCACGCCGAAGGCGAACTTTCCGTCGCGCACAACGCCCACGCACTCTCCCACGGTTTGTTTAATGGTGGTGGGGTAAGGACCCCACAGGGCCAGTTCCACGTAGCGGGGCGAGTCTACCTGTTTCACCTCGAAGGTGAGGTAGCTGCCGCGGTTCTTCACCTCGACGGTCGCTTTGCCGTTGGCTCCGTAGCCCAGGGTAAGCAGCCCCGATGCGGCGTTCCATTGGGCCGAGACGGGGGCGATGTACTCCCCGTCGATGCGCAGGGCGAGCAGGGGCGCCGATTTTCCGGCGGGCAGGTACTCGGTCTTCCCCTTCGAGTCGAAGATCGAGGTGATCTGTCCTGTCGGATCGACAACGAGTTTCAGGGCGTCGGTGCGCAGCTCGAAAGCGTGTGCCGAAGCCAAAAGCATGGACCCTCCTACCAACCAGGCGAAAAACGAACGGATTTTGATCATTGCAAACAGGGATTAAAAGTTCATGGGTACAAATGTAATCAAAAAAACCGCGCCGGACGAGGGTCAAATTGCGAAAAAGGTGTATCTTTGCCACGCAAATTGGGCGGAAACTAAAACGGTTTTTTAAGTTTTCTCCCTGACAGCCACCCGCAAAGAGCCACCCAACCGAACCTCGATGGAGATTGCCCCAACCGCCGAAAAAGACCCCCGTACCCGCGTTCTGGCCACGGCGTTCGACCTGTTTGCCCGCTACGGAGTCAAAAGCATCAGCATGGACGACATCGCCCGCGAACTGGGCATGTCGAAACGCACCCTGTACGTGCATTTCGCCGATAAGGAAGAGCTGTTGATCGCCTCGTTGCTGCACAACATCACCGAAATGAAAAATCGGGGACGGGACATCAGCCGCCGCACCGAAACGGTGCTGCATACGATTTTGGAGTTTTACAAGGAGATGATCCCCCAAATTCAGCACTATTCGCCCCGTTTCCGCGAGGAGATCCGCAAGCATCCCCGCGCCATGGAGGTTTTGCGCGAGGGTCGGGCCCAACAAATCGAGGAGATCCGCGGCTTTTACGCCGAGGGAGTCCGCCAGGGCGTTTTTCTGCCCTCGGTCGATTATGAACTCTTCACCTGCCTGGTGATCGGAATGACCGACCTGAAGATGGACGATCCGCTGTTGCGCCGCTTTACCATGACCGACATACACACGGCCGTGATGCTGGCCGCCGTGCGCAGCATAGCCACCGACCGGGGCCGCTGCATTTTCGACAGCTTTGCAATCGAGAACCAATGGATTAAAAACAACACGCAAGAATAATGATCAGAAAAAACCTGCTATTGATCGGCCTGCTGGGGATATGCCTCGGCGTCCGGGCCCAAAACGTCGCCGACAGCGTGGCGATGGATTTGGAAACCGCCCTGAAAGTGGCCCTGGACAAGAGTCCTTCGGTGATGATCGCCGACCGCGAGATCGCCAAAAAAGAGTACTACAAAAAGGAACAGAGCGCCTCGCTGCTTCCGTCGCTGGGGGTAGGCGCCACCTACAACCGTGCGATCCAGAAGCAAGTGATGGTGATGGATTTCAACGGAGCTCCCATGAAAATCGAAGTGGGAACTGACAATACCTGGGGAGCCGGGCTGAACCTGGCCCTGCCGCTGGTGGCGCCCGCCCTGTGGAAATCGGTGCAGCTCTCCGAACTCGACATCCAGCAGGCGGTCGAGGGGGCTCGCTCTTCGAAAATCGCCCTGATCGCCGCCGTCAAGGGGGCCTACTACAGCGTGCTGATGGCGCAGGACTCCTACGCGGTACTCGACTCGGCCTACCGGAACGCCGAATTCAACGCCCAGATCGCCGCCAACAAATACGCGCAGGGAACGGTGTCGGAATTCGATAAGATCCGCTCCGAGGTGCGCGTCCGCAACCAAAAACCGCTGGTGATCGCGGCGGCCAACGCCGTGCGTCTGGCCTCGATGCGCCTGAAAGCGGTCATGGGGGTCGACGTCGACGAGCCGATCCGATTTACCGGCCGCCTCGAAAATTTCGAAACGCAGATGACCGCCGACTTTGCGACCCTGCTGGGCGACAGCTCCCTGGTGGACAACTCGGCGCTGCGCCAGATGGACATTCAGGCCCTGCAACTCGAAAAGGCCACGTCGCTGATCCGCTCCTCCTACCTTCCCAACCTGTCGTTGAGCGGAAACTACCAGTGGAGTTCGCTCAACAACGACTTCCAGATCGGCCACTACCGCTGGAATCCCTACGCCACCGTGGGGCTGGCCCTCAACATCCCGATCTACGCCGGTAGTTCGAAACACTACCAGGTGCGCCAGAACGAATTGGCCCTCAACCAGCTCAAACTGCAGCGGGAAGACGTGGTGCGTCAACTGGAAGTGAGCCTGCGGAACTCGATCAACAACATCGAACGTTCGCTCGAAGAGGTGGGGTCGAACCGCGAAAGCGTAACCCTCGCTTCGCGCGCCCTTTCCATCAGCCGCAAACGCTACGAGGTGGGATCGGGCAACCTGCTCGAACTGGACGACGCCCAGGTGGCCCTGACCAACGCCCGGCTGGCCTTCAACCAATCCATCTACAACTACCTGTCGGCCCGCGCCGAAATGGAACAAACCATCGGGGCCGCCGTCGAGGCGAACCCCATGCCCCTTGCCAAATCGAAAAAATAACCCCCAACCATGATACAATCCTTCAAGACCCTCGCCCCCCTTGTTGCCGTCGCCGTTCTGATGACCTCGTGCGGAGGCGCCCAACAGGCAACCACCGCCGACAGCACGGCCGCCGAGTTGCCCAAAGTACGCATTCAGCAGGTGGTCAGCCGTTCGGTTGACCAAACCTACGACTTCACCGCCACGGTCGAAGCCAACGTCGTGAACAACATCGCCCCCGCCCAGGGAACCCGCATCGAAAAAATCTACGTCGAAGTGGGCGATTTGGTAAGCGCCGGACAAAAATTGGCCCAAATGGACCGCACCGCCATGCTGCAAGCCAAGACCCAACTGGAAAACCTGCGGGTCGAATTCAACCGCGTGGACGAACTTTACAAAGTGGGCGGAGCCAGCAAATCGGAATGGGACGCCCGTAAAACCGCCCTCGAAGTGGCTACCGCGGCCTACGAGAATCTGGTAACCAACACCCAACTGACCAGCCCCGTGAGCGGCGTGGTTACGGCCCGCAACTACGACAGCGGCGATATGTACAGCGCCGGAAAACCCGTGGTGGTGGTCGAGCAGATCCAGCCCGTGAAACTGGTTGTCAACCTTTCCGAAACGCTCTTCAGCCAGGTGAAAAAGGGGATGAAAGTACGCGTTACCATCGACGTTTACGGCGACGAAGTCTTTAACGGACAGGTGAGCCTGATCGCTCCCACCATCGATCCCAAGACCCGCACCTTCGCCATCGAGATCACCCTGCCGAACGGCGACCGTCGCGTGCGCCCCGGCATGTTCGCCCGCGCCACGATGAGTTTTGGCGCGAAAGAACTGGTGGTTGCTCCCGACCGCGCCGTTGTCAAGCAGGTGGGTTCGGGCGACTACTACATCTACGTGTACGATCAGGGCAAGGTGTCCTACAACAAAGTAACGGTGGGCCGCCGTTTGGGTACCGAATACGAAATCCTCGGCGGGATCGCCTCGGGCGCCCAGGTGGTTACCTCCGGACAAAGCCGCCTGCGGAACGGCAGCCAGGTAGAGATTGACGCCTCTGCCGCCGACAGCCTCGACTACCGCAATTAACCCACCCCTGAAACGCGCCTTTTGTTATGAGTTTATATTCCGCCGCCGTTAAAAAACCGATCACCACGGCCCTCTGTTTCGTGGCGATCATTGTGGTGGGTCTCTATTCGCTCAGCCGGTTGTCGATCGACCTGCTGCCCCACATCGAGACCAACCAGATCATGGTACTGACCGCCTACCCGGGCGCCAGCGCCGCCGATATTGAGACCAACGTAACCAAACCGATGGAGAACGTGCTCAATACCGTCAGCAACGTCAAGCACGTTACTTCGCAGTCGAAGGAGAACATGTCGATCGTAACGCTCGAATTCGAGTACGGAACCAATATCGACGTGGCTACCAGCGACATGCGCGACAAGATCGACATGGTCAAGAGCGCCCTTCCGGACGATGCCGAGAACCCGGTACTCTTCAAGTTCGGTACCGACGACATCCCCATCATGATGCTTTCGGTAACGGCCAAAGAGAGCCTGCCTGCCCTGAATCGCATCCTCGACGACCGGGTGGCGACCCCCCTGCAACGGATCTCGGGCGTGGGAGCCGTTTCGATCTCGGGCGCGCCGATCCGCGAGATCGAAGTCTACTGCGACCCGCAGAAACTCGAAGCCTACCACCTGTCGATCGAGGCCATCTCGGCCATCATCGCCAGCGAAAACCGTAACACCCCCGCCGGAACCATCGACGTCGGCTCGAATAGCTATTCGCTGCGTGTAACGGGCGAATTCTTCAACGCCAAAGACATGGAGTCGCTGGTGGTGGGGAGCACCGACGGCCGCAACGTCTACCTGAAGGACGTCGCCCGGGTGATCGATACCGTCGAAGAGCGGGCGCAGGAAACCTACAACAACGGCATTCAGGGGGGGATGATCGTCGTACAGAAGCAATCCGGCGCCAACTCGGTCGACATTGCCCGCAAGGTGCATGACAAACTGCCCGAGTTACAAGAAAATCTTCCCTCGGACGTGAAGCTGGGGCTGATCATGGACACCTCGACCAACATCGTCAACACGATCGACTCGCTGATCGAAACCATCCTGATTACGTTCATCGTGGTGATGCTGGTGGTGCTGGTCTTCCTGGGCCGCTGGCGGGCCACGTTCATCATTGTGCTTACGATCCCCATTTCGCTGGTAGCCTCGTTTATCTACCTGCAAATGACGGGCAACACGCTGAACATCATCTCGCTCAGTTCGCTCAGCATCGCCATCGGGATGGTGGTGGACGACGCCATTGTGGTGCTGGAAAACATCACCACCCACATCGAGCGGGGGAGCCATCCCCGGCAGGCCGCCGTTCACGGGACCAACGAAGTGGGGCTGGCGGTAATGGCCTCGACCCTTACGGTGCTGGCCGTGTTCCTGCCCCTGACCACCATCACCGGCCTTTCCGGCGTGCTGTTCGCGCAGCTTGGCTGGATCGTTACCATCATTATGGTGCTTTCGCTGGTGGCTTCGCTCACCCTTACGCCCATGCTCGCCTCGAAGCTGATGAAGTTGCAGCGTCCGAGCGACCGCAGCCGTCTGGCGCGGGCCTTTTTCAGCCCCATTGAACGCTTCCTGGCCGCATTGGACAAGGGGTATGTGAAGGCACTCGACTGGTCGGTGCGCCACCGCACCATCGTGGTTGTTTCCGCCGCTTCGATCTTTGTGATCAGTTTGCTGTCGTCCTCGTTGATCAACTCGGAATTCTTCCCCACGCAGGACAATGCCCGCATCAGCGCCCGGATTGAACTGCCCGTGGGGACGCGCACCGAAATAACGCGCGAAGTAGCCCTGCGCGTCGACCAGGAGTGGCGTGAAAAATACCCCGAAATGCAGGTTACCACCTTTTCGGTGGGGCAGGCAAGCACCGACAACGTGTGGGCATCGCTCTCCGAAAACGGGTCGAACATTATCGAATTCTACGTCCGCCTGAGCAGCGTGGGCGAACGTCAGCGCGGCCTGGTGGAGATTTGCGAAGGAATGCGCAACGACCTGAAAGCCTACTCCGAAATCAAGACCTCGCAGGTGATTGCCGGCGGCGAGTCGATGTTCGGAAGCGGCCAGGCCACCGTCGACATGGACATTTTTGGCTACGACTTCGCCAAGACCGACGCCGTGGCGGCCGAATTGTCCGAACGCATGCGCAACATCCCCGGATGCGAAGAGGTGAGCATTACCCGCAAGGACTACGTTCCCGAGTTCCAAATCGACTTCGACCGCGAAAAACTGGCCATGAACGGCCTGAACATCACCACCGCCTCGATGTACCTGCGGAACCGGATCAACGGAACCACCGCCTCGTACTACCGCGAGGAGGGCGAAGAGTACGACATCAAGGTGCGCTACGCCCCCGAATACCGCCGGTCGATCGAAGACGTGAAGAACATCCTGATATACAACCCGATGGGGCAGGGCATCCGCCTGCAGGAACTGGGCAAGGTGGTGGAACGCTTCACCCCGCCGACCATCGACCGGAAAGACCGCGAACGGGTCGTTACCGTCAAGGGAACCGTCGGAGCCGGACACGTCCTGAGCCAAATGGTCGCCTCGGTCAACGAACAGGTGTCCCAGATGAACATTCCGCAGGAGGTAGCCGTGCAAATCGGCGGCACCTACGAAGAACAACAGGAGTCGTTCGCCGACATGGGCATGCTGCTGCTGCTGATCGTTATTCTGGTGTTCATCGTCATGGCTTCGCAATTCGAATCGCTCACCTATCCCTTCATCATCATGTTCTCGCTGCCGTTCGCCTTCTCGGGCGTGATCTTCGGCCTGCTGGCCACCGGCACCCCGCTGAGCATCATGGCCATGATCGGGAGCATTATGCTGGCCGGGATTGTGGTGAAAAACGGGATTGTGCTGGTGGACTACACCAACCTGAACCGCGAACGCGGCATGTCGATCGTGAGCGCGGTGCTGGATGCCGGCAAGTCGCGTCTGCGTCCCGTGCTGATGACCACCCTGACCACCGTGCTGGGGATGCTTCCGCTGGCCCTGGGTACGGGCGAGGGGTCGGAAATGTGGCGCCCGATGGGGATCGCCGTCTGGACCGGTCTTTCGTTCTCGACCCTGATCACGCTGATCATCGTTCCGGTGGTTTACTGCATCTTCGCCGGCACCGGAGTCAAACGCCAGCGCCGGAAAAGCGCCGCCCTGGCCGCTGCCGAACCCGCCACTCCCACGAACGTTTAACCCCGCCTCGATACCATGAAAGCGATACTGATTACCTTCAATCAAAGCTACCACGAAGAGGTGGTGGCGATTCTCGACCGCAACAACTGCCGGGGATATACCTACTGGCCCGAACTGCAGGGCCGAGGTTCGGCAACGGGCGAACCGCACTACGGCAGCCACGCCTGGCCCACGCTGAACGGGGCCATCCTGGCCGTGGTCGAACCCCACCGGATCGACCCCATCCTCGCCTTGCTGCGCGAACTCGACCAAGGCACGCCCGCACAGGGACTCCGCGCCTTTGTCTGGAACATCGAACAGGGGATTTAACCCTCCTGCTGTTCAATACGCAACCCCGAACCGTCTCTCTCGTGGACGGTCCGGGGTTCGTTATTTTGCCAAACAGGGGGGGATCCCTTCGTTACGGGAAGCGCGAAATCAGATGCAATCGCCCTTGGGGCAATCCTCCTCCACCCTGTCGAGGTGGTAGTCCAGCGCTTTGACCGAAATGGAGAGTTCGTGAATCGACAGCCCCAGCGACACGATCAGCAGCAGCAGCGCCGCTCCGAAAATGTAGACGGCAGCCAGGTGCCAGCCGACGTAAATGAACAGGGTGCATACCACGCACAGCAGCAGGCTCGCCACGCCCACCACCTGCATGGCGCGCATCAGGTGGAGCCGGTTGCGGAGGTTGGTGATTTGTTTGAGTGTAACCAGGGTGGGGCGTTGGGCGTGTTGGTCGCGCAAATCCCGAATCACCTGGGCGTAGGCCAGAAAGCGGTTCGTATAGGCCAGCATGATCAGCGAAATGGCCGAAAAAAGGATCGAGGGGGTTGTCAATGTAAGTTCTTCCATAACGAAAAGGGCAATTTTTACGTTCTACAGGTAGTTCGAGCAAGAATGATGCCCAAAGTTAATACCTTTGGGATTCACGAAATGTAAATAAACCCCGACGCCAACAAAAATGAATAAAAAACTTTCACGCGAAACCCTCTGCGTACAGGGGGGGTGGGACCCCAAGAAGGGGGAACCCCGCGTAGTACCGATCTACCAAAGCACCACGTTCAAATACGAAACCAGCGACCAAATGGCCAAGCTGTTCGATTTGGAAGAGGCCGGATTTTTCTACACCCGCCTGCAAAATCCCACCAACGAGGCGGTGGCCTCCAAAATCGCCGCCCTCGAAGGGGGCATCGGGGCGATGCTTACCTCGTCCGGCCAGGCCGCTTCGTTCTACGCCATCATCAACATTTGTTCGGCGGGTGACCACTTTGTCAGCGCATCGACCATCTACGGAGGCACTTTCAACCTGTTTGCCGTTACCCTCAAAAAACTGGGGATCGAGGTAACTTTTGTCGATCAGGATGCTCCGGTCGAAGAGCTGCGCAAGGCTTTCCGCCCCAACACCAAAGCGCTTTTCGCCGAAACGGTTTCGAACCCCTCGCTCCACGTGCTGGACATCGAAAAATTTGCAACGCTCGCCCACTCCCAAGGGGTGCCGCTGCTTGTTGACAACACCTTTCCCACGCCGATCAACTGCCAGCCGATCGCCTGGGGGGCCGACATCGTCATCCACTCCACCACCAAGTACCTCGACGGCCACGCCACGAGTGTCGGGGGAGCCATCGTCGACAGCGGCAATTTCGACTGGGCGGCCCATGCCGACCGTTTCCCCGGATTGACCCAGCCCGACGAATCGTACCACGGACTGGTCTATACCGAAGCCTTCGGCCGTGCGGCCTACCTGACCAAGGCGACCGTGCAGTTGATGCGCGACTTGGGATCGTGCCAGGCTCCCGAAAACGCCTTTCTGCTCAACGTGGGCATCGAAACGCTCCACCTGCGCATGGCCCGCCACTGTTCGAACGCCCACGCGGTGGCCAATTACCTGCAATCGCGCACCGACAAAGTGGCCTGGGTGAACTATCCGGCCCTGCCCTCGAACAAATACCATGCGCTGGCCCAAAAATACCTTCCCCAGGGGTCGTGCGGCGTACTGACCTTCGGCCTGCTGGGCGGGCGCGAGGCCTCGATCCGCTTCATGGACGGACTGGAACTCGCGGCCATCGTTACCCACGTGGCCGATGCCCGCACCTCGGTGCTGCACCCCGCCAGCCACACCCACCGCCAGTTGAGCGACCAACAGCTGGTCGAAGCGGGCGTCGCTCCCGACCTGATCCGCTTTTCGACCGGCATCGAGGCCCCCGAGGACATCATCGCCGATCTGGAACAGGCCCTTGCAAAAATGTAGCGGAGTGCGATAAACTTCGGCCTGATCCCCGCATCCAACGGGGGAATAAGCCCTTTAACCTTTCACAACAATGAAAAAATGGATATGGATGCTGGCTGTGGCGGTAATGACCACGGCGGCTTCGGCCCAACAGGGCGGCCCCCGTGCCACTCCCGAAGAGCGGGCCAAGGTGGCGACCGATCAACTCAGCGGCCGCTTGCACCTGACCCAGGTGCAGCAGGACTCGGTGTACCAAATCAACCTGCGGCTTGCCAAGCAGGCCCAGGCGCAGTTCGGCGGAGCAGCCACGCGCGAAGAACGCATGGCACTGATGCAGAAACAACAGGCGGAACGCGTGCAAAAGATCAAGGCGCTGCTGACTCCCGAACAACAAAAAGAGTACGATGCCGTGTTGAAAGAGCGCGAAGAACAGATGCGCAATTTCCAGAATCGGTAGTCTCGACCGCCGACTTCACGCCGCCGGGCCGCCCCAACAGGGCGGCCCGGCGTATTTTACGGCAGATTGTCTGTCCGCGCTATTTATCGACTTCGGCTACGCCGCCTTTTGGGCGCGTCGTTTTTTATTCTGCGCGGCAAGCCACCTCCTTACCGGCTCGTCGAACCAGCGTAGCGAGGCGTAGGCTATGGCCAGGTTGAGCAGGATCAGAGCCACGACCATCATCACCAGCGGCGTTCCCTCGGGCTTGTTGGCCAGGTAATAGTTGCCGAAGGCCACCACAACGGGGTAGTGCATGATGTACACCGGGTAGGACATCCGCCCCACAAACTCGTAAACGCCCTGCAACCTGCCCGAACCCGAAGTGCCTGCGCCCAGGGAAACGATCAACGGACACAGCAGCACCACGCAGGCGAGTTCCGTGAGCCAGTCCTTGTCCAGGTGCGGGAACATAAGCGCCACGAGCAACAATCCGGTAGGCAGCAAGGCCCCCATCTTGTGGCGTATCACCAGGTTGTATTTGAAAATCAGCAATCCGGCCGTGAACGAGAAGGTAACGCGCGCCATGCCCACCCAAAAGGTCGAAATGTCCCAACCCCCCACCAGTATTCCGGTTTTGCTGCCCAGCAGGCCGAGCCACCCCGCGCCCAGTACTGCGATCGGGATCAACCATCCGCGCTTGATGCGGCAGAGCGCAAAGGCGTAAAAGATGTTGGCGATGTATTCGAAAAAGAGCGACCACGAGGCTGAGTTCAGCGGAAACAGATCGGGCCGGTCTACCCCCGTCGAGGCCGAGTTCAGCAGGTTGTTCGAGGGGATCAGCAACAGCGACAGCACGGTGGCCAGGACGATGTTGCCCCAACCCGGAGCCAGCGCGTCGCTCGACCACGGGAAGACGAAGTACAGCACGATGCCCAGCACCGAACCCAGGATTACGAGCGGATGAAGGCGGATCAGCCGGTTTGTGAAGAACTGTTTGATACCCATGCCCTTCATGCGGTCGTCGTAGGCATATCCGATCACGAATCCGGAGAGGCAGAAGAAGAAATCCACCGCCAGGAACCCGTGTGCGACAAGGTTTTTGGTGAAATCGGGGTTCGTATATTCCGTGTAGTGGAATATAAGCACGATCAGGGCCGCTATACCGCGCAGGAAGTCGAGTATTACGTAGTGCTGTTTCGAGGAGGAGGTCTGTTGAATGGAAGTCATGAGCAGTAGACGGATGGATCGGCGGATTTTTGCGAGTGTAAGGTACAAAAGTAGCAAAAGCTGCGAACTTTCGGCCTTATACCGGATCCCGGCCGTCGATAACAGGGAGAAAACAGAAGAAAAACAGTACCTTTACCGGAACATCGGGGGAAAATCCCGCCGAGAAGAACCTCTTAAACAAACCACTACTATGGGTTTCATTTGGTACATCATTATCGGTATTGTGGCCGGATTTCTGGCCGGACAGTTGATGAAAGGCAAAGGCTTCGGACTGATCATCAACCTGTTGGTTGGTATCGTCGGCGGCTTGCTGGGCGGCTGGCTCTTCGGCCAGCTGGGCATCGGCCTTTTCTCGGGAAGCATTGTCGGCAACCTGATTACCGCCACCCTCGGCGCGGTACTCTTTTTGTGGATCCTTTCGTTTTTCCGCAAAAAATAAACGATCGTTCGTATTGACAAATCGGGGAGGCTTGCAAAAGCCTCCCCGATTTGTTGTAAGCGAGCGGGGTCCAGGGAGAGAGAACGAAGCCAGACGACGAAAACCCCCTGTGATTGCAGCAACCTCAGGAACTACCGGGCCAGGAGTTCTTCGATCGCTTGGATCAATTCCTTTTTTTGTGCCGGCCAGGGAGCCTCTTTCGTGACGAATTTACCCTCTTTATCGACCAAAATATAGGTGGGATAACCCCGACCGAGGTACTTGGCATCGAAAGCCCCCTGCTGCTGGGCAGGCAGGTTGTAGTGTATCGTGTTTGAGCCGAACAGGCGGTATTCGGCGATCATCGAACGCCAGGTGTCACGCGGAGAACCGTTGGCCAGGTAGATATATACTACATCCTTCCCTTCCAACGCCTCTTTGACGGCCGGAACCAGCGCCATTTGGGCCCGGCAGGGCGAACACCAGGTTCCCCAAATGTCCAGGTAGATGACCTTGCCTCGGTGGGGAGCCACGATGGCGGCAAGTATCGAGTCGGCATCCATCATTGCTGCGGGGAGCGTTTCCTCGTTGAAGACGCTTTTGTTGGCCATTTCGATCAGTGCTGCGAAACGTTCGTTGGAGGCGTGGATGATCTGCCGGATGGCAGGATCCCGCACAAAATCGTCGATCCAGGCCAGGGTAGTGGCGGGCAGAGGCCGACGCTCGGCGTTCCACATCCAGTACAGGCCGTCGGCAAAGGCGGCATCGCGGTTGGGCGAACTTTGGATGTACTCGGCAGCCGTAGCGGCAAAAAAACGCATCATCAACGAGTCGTTCTCCTCTTTGGTCAGGGCGGGTAGTTTTTTGCCGTTCCGCCGGTAGAAATCGTTCACCCGGGCCGTGTCCGAGCGGTAGTATTTCCCCATGTCCGAAAGGGTCTCGAAATCGTACTCCGAGAGACCCCCGGCCTGGTCGGCCTTGTAATGATTCATCTTTCGGAACATCCCTTCAACCATCAGGTTGTTCATCACCCCGTCTTCGGTGCAGAAGAGCATCGGGTTTTCGTAGTCGAAGCCATCGCTCGGCCAGTAAAAATTATCCGGGGTTTTCAACTCAGGGAACACATACCGGGCCTGGTTGAAATTAGAAGCTATGGCTCGCAGGGTAAACGCCTTGTACAGTTGCTCCGTTTTTACCGAAAGATTGTGTTCGCGGCAAAAGGCGGGGATCGAATCGCGGACGGCCGCCTGGTAGCGGGCGATCATTCCGTCTTTCCATTTTTCCAGGCTTTCGGGCGCGGGAGTCTGTCCTATTTGGATGCGCGGCAACCAACGGTCCGTAATCCGGTAGATGTTGTACGCGTCGAGCTCCTGATTGACGCGGGCGTTGGTTCCCATGTAGAGGTTCCGGCCCCCTCGCGCGGGAATGGCCATCATCATGCGTCCGCCGGCCGATACAATGCGCCAGTTGTCCCATACCATCGCCTGCTGGATGTTTTTCCACATCGGCACCACCACCCGGAAACGTCCCTGTTCGTCGACCTGCAACGCCTGTTGGTTGTATCCGTTTTCAAACATCTTTCCAATCATGTACCGTACAGTAGCCTGCTGGGGAGTTGCGCCCAGGGAGGCAAAATCCATCAGGAATCCCTCGACCACCATGCTGTCGGTTCCCCATTGAAAAGAAGGGAATGGGGAAGGATCCGGCGAGGCGAAACCCTTTGTGGCCATTGCGGCGTTCTTGCGCAACAGGGTAGTCCGCGATTTTCCCTGGCTCAGGGTGAGCGTGCTGTCGTTGACCACCGTGAGTCCGAGACCTTTCAAACGGGCCGGGTTTTGCGGATCGCGCAGGGTGACCACGTAATCGGTTCCTTTTTTGTTGCCGGCAATCGAGGCGTAGTCCCAAAAAGCGGTGTCGGCCACGGCAAAACCGGGCTCGAAGGTCAGCGTCCACAGGTTGGTTTTCGCATCGATCCAGTTGCCTTTCAGCGTCGGCGGCAGGTCGGGGTTCTGCGCCTGCAGGGGAGAGGAGAAGCCCGCCAGCAGGAGTGCGGCCGATAGAAGAAGAATTTGTTTCCTGAGATTCATGTATTTAGATGTTACGGCTTGAAATTTACATGTCGCACTTTATGTATTGCAGATTTAATACACTGTAAATATAAGGGTGTTTAATTTACAAACAAGCAAATTCTGTTTCCGAGGCGAAATATCGGCAAAATATCGGCAAAATGGGGCCGAATTTTGGTTGCAGAAGGAGGATGGAGCCGGAGAAAGCCACGAGGAAAGAAGCCCCCCTGCCGAGCAGGGGGGCTTCTTAACAATGAGTGGGCCCAGAGGGGCATGATCCCGCGACCTTCGGATTATGAGTCCGCTGCTCTGACCAACTGAGCTATGGGCCCGATTTCAGGGGGAAGCGCGCGCCGCATCGCAAAGCGTTTTGGCCGACTGTCTCTCGAAATGTTCGCACCAAAAGTATATATTTGCAGGCAGAACGCCAAAAACAGGCTCCGGTTGACCGGATCTTTCCACCTCTTCCTGCTTCCCAAAACGGTTGCCCGCACCTTTTGAAACCGCCCGCCGCCTCCCAAAACCGCCGCCATGCCCGCTTCCTCCCGCCCCGCATCTCCCCAACCCCGGCTTCGTTTGCGTGCCGAACTTGCCGACGGAATAAAAAACATCCTGTTCGACTTCGGCAACGTGCTGCTCGACATCGACATGACGCGCTCGGTGGCCGCGTTCGAGCGGTTGGGCCTTCCGCCGTTCAGGCCCGAGGCGATGCACCCGCACAACACGGGCATTTTCCTGCAACTGGAACTGGGCCTGGCTTCCGAAGAGCAGTTTGTCGCCGCCCTGCAAGCCACCGCGCCGGCCGACCGGAAGCCCTCGGCCCGTCAACTGCTCGACGCCTGGAACGCCCTGCTGTTGCCGTACCGGTGGGAGCGGTTCGAGCTGCTCGACCGCCTGCGCGCAAGTGGCTACGGGGTGTTCCTGCTCAGCAACACCAACTGGCCCCACCGCCGTCATTTCATTGCGCAGTTCAACCGCGAAAATCCTGCCGGACGACCTTTTGAAAGCTACTTCGACCGCGTGTTTTACTCCGACGCCATGCACCTGCGCAAGCCCGACGCCGGGATTTACCTCGAAGCCCTCCGGCAGGCAGGTATCGAACCCCGCGACACCCTGTTCATCGACGACAACCTGCACAACGTCGAGGGGGCGCTCGCCGTCGGCCTGAAGGGGTATCACCTGGCGGCTCCCGAAACCGTTCTGGATCTTTTCGAGTCGGCGGAATAACATTCAATAAATTGATTTTTAGCGTTCTTGCTGCCTTCGAGGGAGTGCGGGCGGTGCGCCGCAATATGTTGATACTTCAATTTTATGTTGTAGTGGTTGATGTATTCACGATCAATTACTATATTCGCGGGACATGAGTTACAGGTTTATGGTACTACAAGAGAAGAAAAAACAAAGAAGAACTCAAAGCGGCATTACAACCTCCGCTCTCATCTGCTCTGCGTCTATTGGTGGTAACGATGATGTATTCAAGAATATTCTGTGTCTCCATGTTAAGGAGGGAAGTAAGATAGCAGATGTGACCTTTGGTAAAGGAGTGTTCTGGAATCGTGTTGATTTATCAAAGTATAATCTATATGCTTCTGACCTTTGCTTAAAGAATGATACATTAAAAAAATACAAAAAAATTGAACCGAAAACAGGGATTGATTGTCGGAACTTGCCTTATGAGAATTTGTCTTTTGATTGTTTAGTCATTGATCCGCCATATATGGAGAGTTTTTATAGAGAGGATCAAAATCATATCGGAGGAACAGGGGCTTATTTCTCATTCAGAGAGGCGTACTCGTCCGTTAATGGTAGTGAAAAATCAGAGGCAAAATGGCACGACGCAGTAATAGAGATGTATGAAAAAACGGGGACAGAAGCATATCGCGTGTTAAAACCGAATGGAGTCCTGATTGTAAAGTGTCAAGATGAGATAAGTGCAAATCAACAAAGATTAACACATGTGGAGATTATTACAGCGTATGAGTCGCTCGGGTTCTACACTAAAGATTTGTTTGTGGTTGTCAGAAACAACAAACCGACTGTTAGTAGAACACTGGGCCAAAAACACGCACGGAAAAACCACTCATATTTTATAGTCTTCGTAAAAAGAAAAAGTAGAATTAATAATTCTCGCGTTTGTTCTGCAAATGATCGAGCAAAATGAAAGGATCCGAAACAAACGGGTGCTGAAGTGGCAGGGTTATAGGTATTATTGATTTTATTAAATTTTTCCTTATTTCTTCGGGATATTTTTTGTATTCGGAGCAAGGTAGGTCTTTGTTTAGGGCAAATGCAAAGTCCCATTTTTCGCTAAATGCGAACAAGTTAACAGCAACTATATCAAATTCTCCAAATTTCAAACAAGTTGTTTCCACTTCTTGGCCATTCCCCAGTCTTATTTTTCTTCTGTCTGATGCATCACATTGAAAGCGGGCCTCTAGTTCAACACCTTCAACTTGCGACGGTTTAACGGTTGCTGTCTGTAACGACTTAATCTCGAAAGAAAATTCTTGCCCCCTGTAAGTGAGAACAAGATCGTGTTTATTGTCTCTGTCGTGGTCATCAAATTTTTTCAAACCAGAAACTCGCTTGTCTTTTGCAAGTAATGCTCGGACTTTAGCTTCTGCGAGATAACCAATTAGAAAACCCCTCAAACTTGGATTTTTCAGAATAAGTTCCTCAAGTTGTGAAATGTCTATATTCCAACGTTCTAAGATATTATTTTGAGTCAAGAATAATTGGTAGACAGGAGTGCCTAATGCATTAGCAAGTGCGGTTACATTCTCAATGGCAATATTCCTCAATCCGCGTTCTACATCACTAATATAGCTTCTGTCAATGTCTGTTAGATATGATAGCTGTTCCTGAGATAAGCCTTTCAGGTTTCTTATCTCTTTAAGTCGTTGTCCGAATTTCCGTAAAATTTCCTTTTGCATGCGCAAATTTATGTAGATGTCTAATCGTTGGCCGTAGACTATAAGTTACTAATTGAAAGTTCGCAGATTTACTAGCGGAGCATTTTATAGTTTGTCTTGAACGCAAAATAAAAAGCCACCGGCTCAAATTCAAAAAAATAATTAACTTTGCCGTATAGCGGGGAGTCGGGCGGCCGCTGTGCGAACTAAGTGTCTCGGTACCATGAATTCCGCCCGAGATCGTTCTTCCACCCATCAAATCCACCTTCGTATGAAAAAAATCTACTTTCGTGTGCTTTTTGCCACTCTGTTTTGCATGGGCGCCCTCACCGTTTCGGCCAAAGACCCCGTTCCCCTGTCGGGAGGCCTGTTCGATAACTTCGGGGCGGGCATCAAGGGCGGTATCCTGTATGGTGCTGGCGTGGATGCGGCCACCTCGCTCCATCCCAACCTGAAACTTCGCGCGGGCTACAGCTTCTTCACGCTGGACATCGGCCGTTTCATCGAAGAGGGCTCCGACGGAAACGAACAGATCAAAGATGCCAAGGCTGACTTCTCGAACGCCAACTTGCTGGTAGACTACTTTCCTGCCAAAAATGGAGTATTCTTTGTAACCGGCGGTCTGTTCTTCGGACACAACAACGTGGATGTTTCCGGTACCGGGTTCGACGCCTTTTCGCTGAACAACCACGTCATCGTTCCCGACGCCAACGGCTACTTCGAAGCCACGGCGAAATTCGGCACCTCGGTAAAACCCTACCTCGGCATCGGCGTGGGCCGCACCATCCCCCAACGCCGCGTGGGATTCCGGTTCGAAGCGGGCATGGTCTACCAGGGCAACTTCTCGGTCGACAGCCCCCAGCTTGATCCCGACGGCGATCCCTCCGTCCAGTCCGAGGGGATCGAGATGCCGGTGCTTGAGTCCAAATTCTGGCCTATGCTCAACATGACCATCACGTTCCGCATCAAATAGCGGCGCAGATTCTAAAATAAACCACCCCTCAAATCCCCGAATCACATGAAAACAAATCGAATTCTTCTTCCTCTTGCCGCGTTAAGCGTTCTGGCGCTGTCGGGATGCGACCCCGAAGAGGCTACGACCCTTACCAAAAACGCAACCCTCAACTTTAAGTTGCCGGTAACCATTACCGCTCCTCCCACCGATCAGGTGGCCCCTACCAAGGCTCCCGCTTTCTACGCGTTTGAGAAGACCATTAACGTGAGTCTGACAGACCTTTGGTCTACCGTAGGGAGTGTCGATATCGTGGGAGTCTATGCCGCTTCCGCGGAACTGCTTGCTTCGGCTACCAGCGCGTTGGAAGGGGGCCCCTACGACGTGCAAAATTTTGTGATCCACTCCTCGAAAGTGCAGGGCGACCTGACGATCCCAACCTATAGGCTCGGCCAAACCTATACGTCGGATGCGTTGAAAATCTACTACAACAAACTGGTGCAAGCCTTTATAGACGCCGGCCCGACAGGATTGATCGACCTGAAAGTCTCCGGCGAGACAAACGTTCCGCCCGGTACCGCTCTTGAGTTCGCGAACAAAGTAGCTTCGGTCTTCAAAGTGAAGATTATCTAATCACAGGTTACGTTCCCGCGTTTCTAAACAGACCGGGCGGCACCCTGACGGGGTGCCGTCCGGTCTGCGTTTTCGGCGGAGACGGCCAAAGGAAAGTACTGCCTGACGACAGGGGCGGTCGGTCTATTGCGGGCCGGAAGGGGGCGTCTGGTCAAAATACTCCCGCAAGGCCCGCGCCCGCGCCGCGCCGATCAGCTCGGCCAGTTCGGCCTCGGGCGTGCGCCGCATCCGCGCCAGGGTGCGGTACTTTTTCAACAGGCGGTCGATGGAGGTCTTGCCCAAGCCCGGAACATTCTCCAAATCCGACCGGAGGAACTGGATGGATCGTTTTTGGCGGTGAAACGAGATGCCGAAGCGGTGCGCCTCGTCGCGTATGTGCATCAAAATGCGCAGCGATTCGGAACTCTTATCCAGATAGTGCGGCACCGGATCGCCGGGGAAAAAGACCTCTTCCATCCGTTTGGCCAGTCCGATCACCGTTACCCGGCCGCGCAGGCCGATCCCCTCAAGGGCCGTCATCGCCGAGGAGAGCTGCCCCTTGCCGCCGTCGATCACGATCAGGTCGGGCAACGGTTCGCCCTGCTCCGTCAGGCGCGAATAGCGGCGGGTAAGCACCTCCTCCATCGAGGCGAAGTCGTTGGCTCCCACCACCGTTTTGATGTTGAAATGGCGGTATTCGCGTTTACTGGGCCGTCCGTCGCGGAAAACCACGCACGAGGCGACGGGATGGCTGCCCTGGATGTTCGAGTTGTCGAAGCACTCGATGTAGCGCGGTTCAACCGGCATCCGGAGGTCTTTTTGCAGGGTGGCCATGATCCGGTCGGTGTGGCGTTCGGGGTCGGTGCGTTCGATCTGTTTGAACTTTTCGAGGCGCTGGAATTTGCAATTCTTTTCGGCCAGACGCAGCAGTTCGAGCTTGTCGCCCCGTTGCGGAACCGAGAACAGGGTGAGCGGAAAAAGCTCCCCGGCGCCCTCGGGCAGGAAGGGGGCGATCACCTCGCGCGGAGCCGGTTCGCCCCGCTCGGCCATCGAGGCGAAGAGTTCCCCCAGGGCGAAGGTGAGCAGCTCCGGAGGGGTTTCGTCCAGCCGGTTGCGCAGTTCGAACGTGTAAGAGTGGATCACCGCTCCCTGCACAATGCGCATGTGGTTGCAGAAGGCGCTCCCCTCGTCCGTCAGCACGTACACCACGTCCAGGTTCGAAAGGGTGCGGCTGACGATGACCGAGCGGCTGTTGTAATTCTCGAGCAGCAGCAGTTTGTCCTTCGCTTTGGCGGCCTGTTCGAACTGGAGCGCGGCGGACAGACGGGCCATCTCGGCCTGAAAAAAGGTTTCGGCGGGACGCAGGTCGCCCCGCAGGATTTCGCGGGCCGCGGCGATCCCTCCGGCGTAGTCGTCGGCCGACTGATACCCCACGCAGGGCCCTTTGCAGTTACCGATGTGGTACTCCAGACAAACCGAGTAGACGCCCCGTGCAATGGCTTCGGGGGCCAGGTTGAGGGTGCAGGTGCGGATCGGGTAGAGTCCCTTGATCAGCTCCAGCACCGCCCGCTGCATCCCCACCGACGAGTAGGGACCGAAGTAGGACGAGCCGTCCTTGATGAACTTGCGGGTGGAAAAGATGCGCGGGAACGGTTCGTTCTTGATGCAGATCCAGGGATAGCTCTTGCTGTCCTTGAGCAGGATGTTGTAGCGGGGCTGAAGCTCCTTGATCAGGTTGTTTTCGAGCAGCAGCGAATCGGCCTCGCTGTCCACCACAATGTGCCGCAGGTCGGCGATGTTGCCCACCATCACGGCCACTTTGCGCGACTGGTCGGCCCGGGACAGGAAGTACGACGAGACCCTTTTTTTGAGGTTCTTGGCCTTGCCCACGTAGATCACCGCCCCCTCGGCGTTCAGAAACTGGTACACGCCGGGACTTTCGGGCAGCAGCGCCGCCTTCTGTTTCGGGTCGATTGTTTGGCTCTTTGGGTGCTTTTCCATACCTTTACCAGTGCCTAAAGGTAGCAAGAATATGCATTTTATTCCCTGTTCGCACTGCAACGAGCTGGTCGAGGTCAAGTCCGAGTACATGGTCTTTTGTCCGCGTTGCCAAAACAAACTGGACAACAGTTTTACGGCGTGGCGGGCATCGCATCCCTCGGCCACTTTTGCCGATTACCTGGCCCAGGTGTGTGTCAGCAGCACGGCCATTCAGGGGGTTTCGGAGCAGCGCCGCATCGGCCGGTCGATCGACCGCAAACGGTCGGCGAAACGCTGGATGATCTCGCTCTCCATCGCCTTGGGAACGGTTCTGGTCGGACTGCTGGTGTATGGGCTGTTGGATCGGATTCCGCGTGGAACGTCGATCGAGGCCCTGCTGGAGAGGCCCTGGAAGATCGCCTACTACGACGACCTGGGAGCCTCCGTCAAATTTCCCTACCCGCTCGAAACCGAAGAGGCCCACCTGCCCGACACGCTGGGCAATGCCGCGGACAGCATTCCGCAGATTGTCGAAACGTCGGCCACCCGTTCGTGGAGCCAAAAGGAGACCCTGCGGATCGTTGCCGCCCGCTTTGCGTTCAAGGCCGATTTCGGGGTCGATCGCAACAAGGCCACCGACCAGATTTTGCAGTCGATGATCTACGAGAACGACTTGCAGGGGTTCACCCACTTTTCGAACGACTACGCCGTGTCGAACCTGAAGGGCCGTATGCTGGCCGGAAGTTACCTGATCGGGCCGAAACCGTTCGAGTTCCGCGCCCTGATCGTCCAGCGGCAGCACCAGGTGTGGTATTTTATGGTTACCTACCCGCGCTCGAAACCCGAGGGGCTGCTGGTGGCCGAACGCCTCTTCAAGGGCGTGCTGATCTCGGCGGAGTAGGCTTTCTGTATTTATTCCACGTAAAAGAACGGTAGTCCCGATGCGTTTGCACCGGAACGGACAGTTTGTTCGAGGAATGTAACGCATCCGTCCCTCCGGGCGAGCTGGCCAAAACAAAAAAAGCCTCCGCTGTTCGGAGGCTCGGCGCGGCGGCCCGTGCGGGGCCGGCAAAATCTATTAAATGTGGGGGTAGGAAAGTAAGGCTAAAAACGCTCTTTGTAGCGTTCGATTTGGCGTTTGAGGGCGTCGATGCACAGGTCAACGGCCTCTTCGAACGACTTGGCGCGGCGTTCGGCCACCAGTTCGTCGCCAGGAACGGCCAGTTGGACGATGGCGATTTTGTTCCCCAGTTCGTGGTCTTTGTCGAGTTTGAGGGTTACCTGCGCTCCCGTGTTGCGATCGTTCATCCGATCGAGCTTGTTTACTTTGGTATGGACGAAATCAACGAGTTTTTGGTCGGCGTCGAATTTGACAGATTGAATTTGGATGTTCATAGCGGCTTCTCCTCTTCTGTTTTTGGTGAATAATCATGGGCCCGTGGATGGGCTTTCAGGTAGGAATCTTTCAGTTTTTCGATCGTGTTGTGCGTGTAAATCTGCGTGGCGGCAAGGCTTTCGTGTCCCAGCAACTGCTGGAGGGCGCGGATCGAGGCTCCCTGTTGCATCAGGTGCGTGGCAAAGGTGTGGCGGAGTACGTGCGGACTCTGCTTTCCCTGAACGCCCGCCAGGGCGAGCTGTTTGCGGACGGTGGCGTAAATTTGATGAACGGTCAGGGGTTCGGCTTTGTCCGATAAAAATAGCGCATTTATCTCGGAATTGCAAACCCCGCGCTCTTCGAGCAACGATTCCCGAAGTTGCAAATAGTGTTCCAAACGGGGGCGCAATTCCGGCAGCAGGGGGAGCTGGCGCTCCTTGGCTCCCTTGCCGAAGACCCGCAGGCTAAGCTCCGCCAGGTTGAGGCTATCGAGGGTGAGTCCCGCCAGTTCCGACCGCCGCAGCCCGCAGGCGTAGAGCAGCAGCAACAGCACGGCGTCCCGCTCGTCGGAATACCCCTCGGCGGGGTCGGACAACACGCTCACCAGCGGATCCATGCGGCTCTGCTCCACAAAGTGAGGCAACTTGCGCCCTTTTCGCAGGGTGTGTAGCCGCAGGGCGGGGTTCTGCGAAACAATCCCCTGGCGCATCAGAAAGCGGAAAAACGAACGGACGGTCGAAATCTTTCGATTGACGCTTCCCACGGCCGTCTTTCCCTCGACCAGCGCCATTACCCACGCCCGCAGGTCGGTCAGAGTCAGGGCCGAGGGATCGAATCCGCCGTCGGGAGCGCAGTAGGCCTCCCACTGCCGCAAATCCTGCGTGTAGTTGGCCACCGTGGCGGGCGAGGCGCGCCGTTCGGTCTCCAGATAACGGGTAAAAAGTTCGATACAGTCCATGGGCGGCATGGCAACGGAATTGCCCCAGCAAGGTACGCATTTTTGCGCAGATAGTTCGCACAAAAAGGAGCCCGCAGTGTACAACTAAATGCGGGTGCAATGCGAATTATTGCTATCTTCGGACCTCCCTCCGGACCCGAAAAGGGTTTGTTCCGGGTGGCGGGCAACCCAATTCCTCCGAACGTTATGACACACTCGACTCTTCCAACGAAAAAAACAGCCCTGTGGTTGGGCGCATTTCTGTTGCTGGCGGTCTCCTCCGCGGCGCAGACAAAGCCGTCCGAGACCCTGCCGCGCCTTTCTCCCCGCCCCCTGTCGGTGGACGGTGTGGCCGCGTGCAACCTCTCGCTTGACGGACCCTGGCGGTTCAGCGCCCCGTCGATCGCCGAAACCTCCATCGAAGTGCCGGGCGAATGGACCATGCAGGGATTTGACATCCCCGAGGGCGAAACCGCCGTCTACACCCGCGAGTTTTCCCTTCCCGCCGATTGGAACGGCAAACGGGTCAAAATCCGCTTCGACGGGGTGAGTTCGTACGCCCGGGTCAGTGTGAACGGGCAGCCCGTGGGCGAACACGAGGGGGGCATGGTGCCGTTCGAAATGGACATCACTTCGGCCGTGCGGACCGGCGGCAACCGGTTGCAGGTGGAGGTAAAAGCCAACACCGTGAGCGACCGGCTGGGGTGCGTGTCGCAATATGCCGTACACACCGTGGGCGGCCTGGTGCGCAAGGTGAGCCTGTATGCCCTGCCGGCGGTCAACATCGCCTCGCTGGATGCGGTAACCACGCTCGATAAATCGTACAAAAACGCCGAACTCGGCATCGCTTGCACGATCGCCGACCAGGCGGGCGCGTCATTGGGTGCGGGCCGCTTTTCGGTCGACTACCTGCTCTCGGATGCCGACGGGAAAAAGGTGGCCTCGGCCCGCGTGGCGGTGGACGGCCAACACCGGGCCGACGCCCGGCTGAAGGTGAACAACGCCCGGCTTTGGAACCCCGAGCAACCTCATCTCTACACGCTGACCGCCACGCTCGTGGCCGACGGGAAACCGGTTCAGGCCACCACGCGCCGGGTGGGACTCCGGCAGGTGGAGGTGCGGGGGAACCTGTTGCTGGTGAACGGGCAAAAGGTCAAACTGCACGGCGTGAACCGCCACGAAACGCACCCCCTGCGCGGCCGCAGCCTTACTCCCGAGCTGTGTCGCAGGGACGCCGAATTGTTCCGGGCGGGCAACTGCAACTACATCCGCACGTCGCACTACCCGCCGTCGGAAGAGTTCCTGGATGCCTGCGACGAATTGGGCCTCTTTGTCGAATGCGAGGCCGCCCTCACCTGGATCGAGCACCACGCCTCGCCCATCTGGGGTTTGTGGAATTACGAAGACCCGAAGTTTTTGCCCCACCTGGTTCGCGCCAACCTCGACAACGTGGCCGCCAACCGGCATCACCCCTCGGTGATCATCTGGTCGCTGGGGAACGAGTCGCGCTGGTCTCCGCTTTGGGAAGAGGTGCTCGTTCGGGTGAAACAGGCCGACCCCTCGCGCCCCACCAGCTTCCACGACCAGTGCTGGGGAGGCTTTAACAATGCCGGCAGCAAGGCCGACATCGCCAACTTCCACTACCCGGGGTTGAACGGCCCGCGCGGATGCGACACCATGTCGCGCCCCACCCTGTTCGGCGAATACGCCCACCTGTCGTGCTACAACCGCGTTGAACTGACGATGGATCCCGGTGTCCGAGCCGCATTCGGCAAACCGCTGGTGCAGATGTACGACTCCATGTACCGCCACGACGCCTGCCTCGGGGGCGCCCTGTGGAGCGGCATCGACGACAGCTTCCACCTGCCCGGCGGCCGCATCGCGGGGTATGGCCCCTGGGGGATTATCGATGCGTGGCGGCGGCCCAAACCCGAATACACCGGTATGAAACGGGCCTACAGCCCCTTCAAAATCCTGCAAAGCGAAAAAACAGCGAAGGGCCTGCTGCTCACGGTCGAAAACCGCTACGACTTCGTGAACCTGAACAAGGCCCGGATCGAATACGGGGCCAGTGAGGCCGCCCCGCTCAAGACCCTGATTGTTGATATAAAACCCCGCTCGACGGGCCAGATTCTGCTGCCGGACGGGACGGGTTATATGCGGGTAACCGACCCGCGCGGATTTGTGTGCGCCGAGGAGTGTTTCCCGTCCGAAACGGCCGGGGCCGGACAGTCCGGTGCGGGGGACGGGTCGAACCGCGTGAATCCCCTGCTGGAGGATCGGGACGATGCCCTGATCGTGTCGTTGGGGAACCAACGGATCGTCATCGCCAAAACCACGGGACTGATGACCGCCGCCGTGGACGGCAACGTTGTCCTGAGCCAGGGGCCGGCGTTCTGCCTCGTTCCCATGAACTGGGCCGACGGAGGCAAACCCAACGTGGCGGGAGAGACCTACCAGAACAACATCTACCCCGGTAAGGACTACCCCCTGTACACCCTGTTTGCAGGCAGCGTGAGCGGCAGGCAAACCGACGGAGGCGTGGTGGTCGAGGTCGACGCACGCTACAAAGAGGCCGCGGCCCGGGGCAAATGGACCTATACGTTTGCCGACGACGGCCGCATCGGCGTTGAGTACGAGATTACCCCCGCGTCCGAGGAGCTGTCTCCGCGGCAGTACGGCGTGCTGTTCCGCCTGCCCCGTGGCATGGAGACCCTCGCCTGGCGGCGCGCGGGCGAATTCTCGCACTATCCGCCCGACGACATTGCCCGCATCGAAGGTACCGCGCGGCTCAATGCCCGCCCGCTGTACGAGGTCGAGGAGTTCGGCAAGGCGCCCGAAGGGGCCTGGAAAGACGACGCCAACCTGCTGGGATCGGTCGATTTCCGTTCGACCAAAACAAACCTGCTGCACGCCCGGTTGTCCGACGGAACCAACGGCCTGGCCGTTTACGGCAACGGAAAGCAGGCCTTGCGGGCCTGGCTGCAGGACGGCGCGATACACCTGCTTGTGGCCGACTACAACAACGGCGGCTCCGAACCCTTTTACGGGTCGCCCTTCACCTCGGGCCGCCTGACGGTCAAAAAGGACCAAACGTTGAAAGGAAAGGTCGTATTCGAGCTCAAATAGATAGCAATCAGCATATAGAAACGGCCCGTCGCATGCAAAACCGATGCGTTTGGCAGGGGTTTTCCGGAATCCCGATCCGGAGCGAACCGAAGCGGAACGGGGCGTCATTTTGGGGGCAGGGGGAATGAAAATATCGCTACCTTTGCGCTCAATCAGTCCGTCGAAATGGAAATCTACAGGCATATAGAGCAATTCTCCGCGTGGTCGGGAACCGTCGGGTTCGTCCCCACGATGGGGGCGCTGCATGCCGGCCACGTCTCGCTGGTGGAACGGGCCCGCGCCGAATGCGACGTGGTGGTGGTCAGCATTTTTGTCAACCCCACCCAGTTCAACGACCCCGCCGACCTGGAGCGCTACCCGCGCACCGAGGAGGCCGATCTGCGGCTGCTCGAAACCGCCGGAACCGACATTGTGTTCGCCCCCTCGGTGGCCGAAATCTATCCCCGGCCCGACACCCGCCGATTCCGGTTCGACGGCCTCGACCAGCCGATGGAGGGAGCCTGCCGCCCCGGACACTTCAACGGAGTGGCCCAGGTGGTGAGCCGCCTGTTCGAAATCGTCCGCCCGACGGCGGCCTATTTCGGCGAAAAAGATTTTCAACAACTGGCCATCATCCGTCACATGGTGGCCCAACGCAAATTTCCGGTACGGATCGAAAGTTGCCCGATCGTTCGTGAACCCGACGGCCTGGCGATGAGTTCGCGCAACGCCCTGCTCGGCGCGCCCCAGCGGAGCGAGGCCCCGGCCATCTACGCCGCTCTGCGCCAGGCGCAGTTTGCGCGCGGAAACCGGTCGCTCGACCAGGCGAAAGCGCAGGCGGTGGCCGCGATCGACAGCCACCCGCACCTGCGTACCGAATATTTCGACGTGGTGGACCCCGACACGCTCCGTTCGGTCGATGCCGCCGCGTGGAACAACCCCGACACCCCCCTGCGCGGTTGCGTGGCCGTTCAGGCCGGCAACATCCGCCTGATCGACAACATCGCGCTGTAATTCCCTTTTCTTCGGCTTATGAACATCGAAGTACTCAAATCCAAAATACACCGCGTCCGCATCACCGAGGCGAACGTGGACTACGTGGGCAGCATCACCATCGACCGCGATTTGATGGATGCGGCCAACCTGATCCCCGGCGAAAAAGTGCAGGTGGTCGACAACGACAACGGCGAACGGCTCGAAACGTACGTCATCGAGGGGCCCCGCGGGTCGGGAGCCATCTGCATGAACGGCGCCGCCGCCCGTAAAATGGCCGTGGGCGACGTGGTCATCATCATCGCCTACGCCCAAATGCCGTTCGAACAGGCCAAAACCTTCGTTCCGGCCGTCATTTTTCCCGACACAGACACAAACCGCATCATTCCCTAACCCGCACAGCAAAGGTCCCCGTCCCTTTCCTGGCAGAGAGCGGCGGCGAACCAGCCCCAACAGCCGCTCGAACATGAAAAAAATTCTTATTGTAGGAGGAGGAGGACAAATCGGAACCGAACTGGTAGGCCACCTGCGCCAACGCTACGGCGACTCGAACGTCGTTTCGTCGGACATCCACGGAGACCCCGACACCAACGGCCACCTGAAGCTCGACGCCCTCGACGCCCAGGGACTTGCCGAGGTGGTCAAAACATACAAAGTCGACGCCATCTACAACCTGGTGGCGCTGCTGTCGGCGCGCGGCGAGGCCAATCCCCTGCAGGCCTGGCAAATCAACATGGGCGCCCTGCTGAATATCCTCGAGGTGTCGCGCCAGTACGGCTGCTCCACCTTCACCCCCAGTTCGATCGGAGCCTTCGGTCCCGATGCTCCCAAGATGAATACGCCGCAGGAAACGGCCATGCACCCCACCACCATCTACGGCGTGTGCAAGGTGGCCGGCGAGATGCTGGGCGACTATTATTACGCCCGTTTCGGCGTCGACGCCCGCAGCGTGCGCCTGCCGGGCGCCATTTCGTCGGTGGCCGCCCCGGGCGGAGGAACCACCGACTATGCCGTCGAGATTTTTTACGACGCCGTGGCCGGACGCCCGTTCACCTGCCCCGTCCCGCACGACCGGCTGATGGACATGATGTACATGCCCGACGTGCTGCGGGCGATGACCGAACTGATGGAGGCCCCATCCGCCAAACTGATCCGCCGCAACGGGTACAACGTGGGGGCGATGAGTTTCTCTCCCGAAATGCTCTGCGCCGAAATCCAGAAACACCTGCCCGACTTCCGGATGAGCTACCAGATCGACCCGCTCAAAGACGCCATCTCGGCCGGTTGGCCCGACAAGATGGACGACTCGGTGGCCCGCCGCGAGTGGGGCTGGAAAGCCGAGTGGGACCTGCCGGCCATGACCGCCGACATGATCCGCGCCCTGCGCGCCCGCCTGTAAGCTCTCCGCTCCCCGAGACCCCTCTCCGCCTTCCGGGCGGGATCGGCCGGTAATCCAAAAAAACGTACCTTTGAAGGACAGACAACGCGAATTGACTATGAACGGGAAAATCCTTTGGGTCGACGACGAGATCGAACTTCTCAAACCCCACGTACTGTTCCTGCAGGAAAAAGGGTACGAGGTGGAGTGTTGCAACAACGCCTACGACGCCATCGAACTGGTTCAACAGCGGTTGTTCGACCTGATCATCCTCGACGAGATGATGCCCGGCATGACCGGACTCGAAGTGCTGCCGCACCTGAAGAACTTCGCCCCCACCACCCCCGTGGTGATGGTAACCAAAAGCGAGGAGGAGAACATCATGGACCGGGCCGTCGGCAGCAAAATCGCCGACTACCTCATCAAGCCCGTCAACCCCAACCAGGTGCTGCTCTCCATCAAGAAAAACGTCCACCAGCAGCAACTGGTTACCGAACGGAGCACGGCAGACTACCGGAGCGATTTCGGCAAAATCTCCCTGCAACTCTCCGACGCCCGCACCTTTGCCGACTGGGCCAACATCTACCGCAAACTCGCCGGATGGGACATCGAGCTCTCGGAATCGAACGACAGCAGCGTCCGCGAAATATTCTCCTACCAGATGAACGAAGCGAACCAACTGTTCGCGCGTTTTGTCAAGGCCCGCTACCTGAAATGGTTCGACGACAGCGACCCCGACCGTCCCACCCTGTCGCACACCCTGTTGCGCCAGCGGCTGTTTCCGGTGGTCGACAAGTCGAAAAAAACCACCTTCCTGCTGATCGACAACTTCCGGTACGACCAGTGGCTGATGATCCGCCCGATCCTTTCCGGCCATTTCGAAGTCGCCGCCGAAGAGTTCTACTGCGCCATCCTGCCCACCGCCACCCAGTATGCCCGCAACGCCCTGTTCGCCGGACTGACCCCGCTGGCCATCTCCGAACTGATGCCCGACCTGTGGCTCAACGACAACCAGGAGGGAGGAAAAAACCGCTACGAGGAGGATTTCCTGCGCCGGCAATTGCAGCAACTGGGAAAACCCTACAAATTCACGTTCGACAAACTGACCCGCCCCGAACACGGCAAACGGCTGCTCGAATCGATCGCCCGCGTGCATCAGGCCGACCTGTCGGTGATTGTCTACAATTTTCTCGACATCCTCTCGCACGCCCGCACCGAGAACGCAGTACTCCGCGAATTGAGCGAAGAGGAGGTGGCTTTCCGTTCGCTCACCCGTTCGTGGTTCGAACACTCCGACCTGTTGGAACTACTCAAACTCCTCTCGGAGCAGGGGCATACGGTGGTCATCACCTCCGACCACGGCACCATCCGGGTCGACAATCCGGTACGGGTGGTGGGCGACCGCGAAACCTCGCCCAACCTGCGCTACAAAAGCGGCCGCAACCTGAATTACAACTCCAAGGAGGTTTTTGCCATCACCAAGCCCGCCGAGGCGCACCTGCCCCAGAGCAACATCACCTCGGCCTACATTTTCGCCTCGGGGCGCGATTTTCTGGTCTACCCCAACAACTTCAACCAAAACGTCCGCCACTACAAAAACACGTTTCAGCATGGCGGCATCTCGATGGAGGAGATGATCGTTCCCTATATCGTACTCAAACCCCGGTAAGCCCATGGAGCCGATCCGCATACGCAGCCTTTCGGAAGTTTCCGACGCCGCCCGCGAATTGCTGGCCAGCCTGGAGGGTCGGCGCATCGTGGCCTTTTACGGCGAAATGGGCGCGGGAAAAACGACCCTGATCAAGGCGCTGTGCGAAGAGCGGGGAGTCGACGAAATCGTTACCAGTCCCACGTTCGCCATCGTCAACGCCTATCACGACCGGGACGGAGAGCCGATCTACCACTTCGACTTTTACCGCATCAAGACCGTTGAAGAGGCGTTCGACTTCGGGTACGAGGAGTATTTCTTCGGCGGCTCGCTCTGTTTGATCGAGTGGCCCGAAAAGATCGAAGAACTCCTGCCTGAAGAGACCCTACGCGTTCGCCTGACCGTGAACGACGACAACAGCCGTACCCTCGAATTGTTTTAAGAATCCATAGAAACCTCAAATCCACTTTGTTATGAAATTCTTCCTCGACACCGCCAACCTCGACCAAATCCGGCAGGGAGCCTCGCTGGGCATCATCGACGGCGTAACCACCAACCCCTCGCTGATGGCTAAGGAGGGGGTACACGGCACCGAAGCGATCGAAAAACACTACCTGGCCATTTGCGAACTGGTCAAGGGCGACATCTCGGCCGAGGTGCTTTCCACCGACTACGACGGGATGATCGCCGAAGGGAGCCGCCTGGCGAAACTCCACCCGCAGATCGTGGTCAAGGTGCCCTGCACGGCCGACGGCATCCGCGCCATCAAGTATTTTACGGATCACGGCATCCGGACCAACTGCACGCTGGTGTTCACCTCGGGACAGGCGTTGCTGGCCGCCAAGGCGGGCGCGGCCTACGTGTCGCCCTTCGTGGGCCGGCTCGACGACATCAGTTCGGACGGCGTTGCGCTGGTGGCCGCCATCGTCGACCTGTTCGACACCTATTCGCTTCCCACGCAGGTGCTGGCCGCTTCGATCCGCCACACCCAGCACATCATCCAATGCACCGAGGTAGGCGCCCACGTGGCCACCTGCCCGCTTTCCGCCATCCTGGGGCTGCTGAACCACCCGCTGACCGACAAGGGGATGGAAATCTTTATCCGCGACAGCGAAAAACTGAAATAAGCGCTCCCGCGTTTGCCAAACGCACCACAAACGCTCGCCGATTAAACGAAAGCAGGCGGCCCTTTGAGGGGCCGCCTGCTTAATTAGTATACCATCGGAGAGGTTATTTGGCGTAGCTTACCGAGCGGGTTTCGCGGATCACGGTGATCTTCACCTGGCCCGGGTAGGTCATTTCGTCCTGGATCTTTTTGGCGATGTCGTGCGAAAGGATTTCGGCCTGCTGGTCGCTGATCTTCTCGCTTCCGACAATCACCCGCAGTTCGCGGCCGGCCTGGATGGCGTAGGTCTTCAGCACACCCTGGTGGGCCAGTGCAATCTCTTCCATCTCTTTGAGGCGCTTGATGTAGGAGTCCACCACCTCGCGGCGGGCTCCCGGACGCGCTCCCGAGATCGCGTCGCACACCTGCACGATGGGGGCGATCAGGGTGGTCATCTCGATTTCGTCGTGGTGGGCGCCGATGGCGTTGACCACTTCGGGGCGCTCCTTGTATTTTTCGGCCAACTTCATCCCGATGGCGGCGTGGGGCAGTTCGGGTTCGTCGTCGGGTACCTTGCCGATGTCGTGCAGCAGTCCGGCGCGGCGGGCCAGCTTGGGGTCGAGGCCCAGCTCGGCGGCCATGATGCCCGACAGGTTGGCCACCTCGCGCGAGTGTTGCAGCAGGTTTTGGCCGTACGACGAGCGGTATTTCATTTTGCCGATCAGGCGGATCAGTTCGGGGTTCAGGCCGTGGATGCCGAGGTCGATGGCGGTGCGTTTGCCGATCTCGATGATCTCTTCTTCGATCTGTTTGTGGACTTTAGCCACCACCTCTTCGATGCGTGCGGGGTGGATCCGTCCGTCCGAAACGAGCTGGTGCAGGGCCAGCCGGGCGATTTCGCGGCGTACGGGATCGAAACCCGACAGGATGATGGCCTCGGGGGTGTCGTCCACGATGATTTCGACGCCCGTGGCGGCCTCCAGGGCGCGGATATTGCGGCCCTCGCGGCCGATGATGCGTCCCTTCACTTCGTCCGAGTCGATGTTGAAAACGGTCACGGAGTTTTCGACGGCGGCTTCGGTGGCCACGCGCTGGATGCTTTGTACGACGATCTTTTTGGCCTCTTTGTTGGCGGTCATTTTCGCCTCGTCCATGATGTCGTTGATGTAGCTCATGGCCTCGGTTTTGGCTTCGGCTTTGAGTTGTTCGACCAGTTGGGACTTGGCCTCTTCGATCGAGAGGTTGCTGATTTGTTCGAGTTTGACGATCTGTTCGCGGGTCAGCCGGTCGAGTTCCTCTTTGCGGTTGGCCAGCGAGGCCAGTTCGTTTTCGACCCGCGCTTTGGTTTGGTCGAATTCGCGGACGCGGCGGTTGAGTTGTTCCTGTTCCTGCCCCAGTTGTTGTTCGCGTTGTTTTTGGCGCGACTCGACCTGGGCGATGCGGTTGTTGCGTTCGTTGGTCTGTTGTTCGTGTTCGGCCTTGAGTTGGATGAAGCGCTCTTTGGCTTGCAGCATCTTCTCTTTTTTGAGCAGTTCTCCGTCCTGTTCGGCTTCGCGGAGGATGGCCGAGCGACGCTTTTCGGTCGATCGGTAGATGACGACATAGGCGGCGTAGCTCGCTACTGCGGCGGCGGCCAGGGCGCTTATGACGAGGGTGAGTATATCCATGGTGTTGTCTGGTGTTGGTTAGTGGTGTGTAATAAAAAAAGCATGGTCTCCTTTACTGGTTTGACGAAACTCCGAGTTTGTCAGGTTGAAGCGGCCTAAGGATTTGGGGTTTCCAATGCCCCCTGCCCGTGGCAGAGGGCCTTCCTGCGAAGGAAGGTGAGGCCTACCCTACGTCCGAAGAGTGGATGCTTCAGGGGATAAGTGTTGAGTATCGCAAAGCAAAAGGAGACCATGCGGGCTGTGGGTCTCTTCTGTGGTATGTGGCGGGAAACGAGGAGCTTCCCCATGAACGGGCCGGATTGTTTTACGAGGCTCGGGCGGCCTGCGGTTGGTTGTACGGCAAAGACGATTCCCTGGTTATTCGGCGGAGTTCCCTTCGAGCCACTGATCCAACTGGTTGGTCAGGGCCTGCAAACGGAGCGTAACGGGCGACGATGCAATGCGCTCTTTGTTCTCTTCGTTTTCGATCGAGATGCGCAGGGCGGCCATTGAGAGGTACTCAACGAGCGAGGCCTCGTGGGTGCGCTTGAGTTTGTCGATCTCGGATTTGATCCGGGCGGCGGCGCGGCGGATACGCTCTTCCTCTTCGGCCTTGATGTTCAGGCTGTAAGGTCTTTCGGCGATCTCAACACGTATTTTCATCTCTCTCGGCACGCTTGGTTCGGTTTGCTCGTGCGGTCTCTCGTTTGACGGGCGGACCCTTGGGCGGTCTGTCTCTCTCGGGCGGGTTGGCTCCTTGCGGGGTGCTTGTTTTGTCGGGGGTCGTTTCGACCGGTGTCGTCTTTGGCGGCTTGGGTTCCCCGCCGTCGGGGGTTCTTGTAATGCCCTTATTTGTTCATCAGGGCAATGCATTGATCCACCTCTTTCAGCAGGCGGTTGATGCGTAGCTTGGCGGAGCGGACTCCTCCGGCCACCTCGGTAATCGATTTCCGCAACAGCAGCTGGTTGTGCTTTTCTTCCAGCTCGCGGATCGTTTGGTGTTGTCGGTCGGACTCTCTGCGGAGTTTCTCGCTCTCCACCCTCAGACTGTGATTTTCGGCCCGCAAAGTTCGGTTCATGTCCATCAGTTGCCGGATCTCTTGTTCCAGCCGGTCCATCAAGCCGAGGTCGGAAAGCGCAGTCATACAGGGTGTATAGTACAGGTTCGCAAAATTAAGCAAACTTTGCCACTTTGCCAAATCAACGAATGTTGCGGGGTGTTTATTTTCCGGAATCGTACACTTCCCTCGTTTTTGCGGGAGGGGATCTTCCCTTCCGGAGGGGCGGCCCGGACGGCGCTAATGCACGGCTTCGGCGTACAGGTCGTAGTCGTCGGCGCCGGTGATGCGCACCTCGGCAAAACTCCCCGCGGCCAGCGGCTCCCGGGACGTAACAAGCACTTCCTGATCCACTTCGGGCGAGTCGTACTGGGTGCGGCCCACCCAAAAACCGCCCTCGCGGCGGTCGACCAGCACCCGCTGCACGGTGCCTACGTAGCGCTGATTGGCCCGGGACGACACGGCCCGCTGGGCTTCCATCACCCGCTCCACGCGCCGCTCTTTCTCCTGGTCCGACAGGGTGTCCTCGAATTTTTGGGCAGCGTAGGTTCCCTCCTCCTCCGAATAGGGGAAAACCCCGAGGCGGTCGAACCGGCTCTGCTCAATGAAGTCGATCAGTTCGTCCATATCCTGCTCGGTTTCGCCCGGATACCCCACCAGCAGGGTGGTGCGCAGGGCGATGTCGGGCACCTGGCGGCGCAGTTCTCCGATCAGGGCCAGCGTTTCGGCTTTGTCAGTGCCGCGCCGCATGGTCCGCAAGACACGGTCGCTGATGTGCTGGAGCGGTATGTCGAGGTATTTGCACAGTTTGGGTTCGTCGCGCAGCACCTCGATCACATCGTGCGGGAACGAGGCGGGATAGGCGTAGTGCAGGCGGATCCACTCGATCCCCTCCACCCGGCACAGGGCGCGCAGCAGGCTTCCCAGCCGCCGCTCGCCGTACAGGTCGAGGCCGTAGTAGGTGGTGTCCTGCGCAATGACGATCAGCTCTTTCACTCCCTTGCGGGCCAGCTCTTCGGCCTCTTGCAGCAGCTCCTCCGTCGGCACGCTGACGTGTCGGCCCCGGATCAGCGGAATGGCGCAGTAGCCGCAGCCCCAGTTGCACCCTTCCGAAATTTTCAGGTAGGCGTAGTGGGGCGGGGTGGTGAGCAGCCGGCGGGTCTTGCGCTCGGGGCGGTACTCGGCGTTCAGGGTGCGGAGAATCTCGCCCAGGTCGTTCACTCCGAACAGGGAGTCCACTTCGGGCAGCTCCTCGCGCAGCTCTTCGCGGTAGCGTTCGCTCAGGCAGCCCATCACGAACAGGCGGTCGATCTGGCCGGCCTCTTTGGCCGCCGCCAACCGCAGGATGGTGTCGATCGATTCCTGCTTGGCGTCGCCGATGAATCCGCAGGTGTTGATCACTACGATGCGCGCGTCGCTGGTGTCGCTGTCGAAATCGACCGTCCACCCTTCGAGTTGCCCGGCCAGGTGTTCGCTGTCGACCACGTTTTTGGAACACCCCAGGGTGATCAGGTGCAATTTTTTGGAAGAGGGACGGCGGATCGGCATAGGGCGACGGGGTGTAGGGCGTTGGGAAGAAGGGAAATTAGTCGCGTTCTCCGGCAAGGGTCGAGAGCAGGCCGCAGGCGGCGAAAATGTCCTGCCCGCGCGAACGGCGCGTGGTGGTGGTGATGCCTCCCTCGTTCAGCAGGGCGTTGAACCGGCGGATCCGCTCGGCGGAACTGCCACGCAGCGGGCTGTCGGGGATGGGGTGGAATGCGATCAGGTTGATCCGGCAGGGCAGCCCTTTCAGCAGGGCCAACAGTCCGCGGGCGTGGCGGTCGCTGTCGTTCACCCCCTCGAACAGGATGTATTCGAAGCTCAACCGGCGTTGGTGGGCGAAATCTCCTTTTCGGAGCTGTTCGATCACCTCGGCGATCGGATAGGCCTTTTGCATCGGCATCAGGGCGAGCCGCTCGTCGGCAAAGGGGTTGTGCAGGCTGATGGCCACGTGGGCCTTGGTGCCCTCCAGCAGGGCGGGCAGCGAGGGCGATACGCCGATGGACGAGACGGTCAGGCGCGTGGGACTCCACCCCAGCCCCCAGGGGGCGGTGATCGCGTCGAGCGCGCCCAGCAACCGGGGCAGGTTGTCGAGCGGTTCGCCCATGCCCATGAACACGACGTTGGTCAACCGGTCGAATTCATCGATCGCAAAAAGTTGGTTGAGGATTTCGCCGGCCGACAGGTGGGCTTGAAACCCCTGCCGGGCGGTCATGCAAAAACGACACCCCATCCGGCATCCGGCCTGCGACGAGACGCAGAGCGTGGCGCGGTCGCCGTCGGGAATGTAGACCGCCTCGACCGAGTGGCCGCTCAGGGTGGGGAACAGGTATTTTTTGGTGCCGTCGGCCGAAACCTGCACGTCGCAGGGAGCGATGCGCCCCACCTGGTACATTTGGGACAGCCGTTCGCGGGCCGCAGCCGGCAGGTTGCTCATCGCACCGATCGAATCGACGCGTTTTTTGTACATCCAGTCGGCCAGTTGCGCGGCGGCAAAGGGTTTCAGGCCGTGCGCGGCGGCGATCTCGCGGAGTTCGTCGAGACCCTTGCCCAAAAGCCATTCCTTTTCGCAGCTTGCCATTGTTCGGATGATTGTGTGTGTGAAAAAGGCCCGATACGACTGTGTATCAGGCCTTTGTCGGGTGGAGAATATCGGAGTCGAACCGATGACCTCTTGCATGCCATGCAAGCGCTCTAGCCAGCTGAGCTAATCCCCCGGATGCGGGTACAAAGGTAAGACGAAAAAAAATCTCCGCCAAATTTTTCTCCATCTTTCGATATTCTGCCCTCGAACGTTTGGTTGTCTCGGATAATTGCGTTAGCTTTGTGCTTGCATAGAACACGAAATAGCGCCCCCAATACCCAAACTTGCTAATAACCAAGCACAATGGAAATAAAAAAATCGCCGAAAGCCGACCTTGAAAATAAAAGAGGTTATTTCACCCAAATCGGGTTGATCGTCGCCCTTGCCGCCGTCATCGGGATGTTCAGCTGGAGCCAGGGAGAACGAAAAATAGAGGTTGTCCAGGAGTCCGCCCCCGCCGTCGAAACCGAGGTGGTGGAGGTAACCATCCAGGAGGACAAACGTCCGCCGGCGCCTTTCAAAACCCAGGCAGTCGCCATTTCCGAGATGCTCAACATCGTGCGCAACGATGCCAAAATCGAACAAACCATCACGCTGCTCGATTTGGACGTTGATCAACTCGCCGCCGACGTAACCAAAGTGGGCGGTACCTACACGGGCACCGAAACAGTGCTTGACGATGAGCCTGTGATCGTCGCCGAAGAGATGCCGACCTTCCAGGGCGGAGACGTGAACAAATTCAGCGCCTGGTGCCAAAAACGGGTGAAATACCCGCAACAGGCCATCGACAACGGATCGGAAGGGAAAGTGGTAACCATGTTTGTGGTGGAAAAAGACGGAACGATCAAAGACGTTCAAATACTCAGCAACACCGACCCGTTGTTGAACGCCGAAGCCAAACGGGTGATCCTGAGCTCTCCGAAATGGAACCCCGGACGCAACCGCGGCAAGGCAGTCCGCGTACGGGTTACCATGCCGCTTACCTTCAAATTGGAGTAACCGGACAAATCCGGGGGCCGGAGAGATCAAAGGAGAGAGGGAAAAGGGGAGAGGCTTCCGCCAAGTCGGAGTGCGGGGTTTTCCCAATACCTGATTCCTTAGAGCCGGCGGCCGCGTAACCAGCAAAGAGAGCGGGAGGAACGTAACCATTACGTTCCTCCCGCTGTTTTTGCAGGTTGCTTTCGCAGAGGGTGGGGCGGTGGAGGTGTCCCCGGGGTATCTTGTAGATCGCTTTCGTAGGCCTGGCTTTCGCAGGTGATAGGCAGCTGGGTGGCCCACTGTGATTTGCTTTCGCAGACCGGGCTTTCGCAGGGGAAGCAGCGCAAAAACCGACCACGTTGCGCTTGTAGGTTGCTTTCGTAGGGGGCGGCACCCGAAGACCGGGAGAATGAACAGCAGACTCCGCTATTTTCGCGCCGAGAAGAGCGTGTAGCCGAAATTGAAGACCACCTGCCAGTTTTTCGGCCCCGTCGTGTACTTGTTGACCGTAATCGACGCCGGCCCGATCACGGTTTGGTAAACCAGCGATCCGCCAAAGACAAATTCGGTGTAGCGGCAGGTTCGCTCCCACAAGTCGCCCTGCCAGCCGTGGTCGTACACAATCTGTTCGGGCAGGAAAGCGTAGGTGTAGCTCTTGAGGTAAAAGTTCGGCAAAAACAGGAAAGTCGGGATAGCCCCCGCACCCACGAAAGAGCGACTGCGGTATTCCGGCATAAAAAGCGTGGCCATGATGGGGATTGGCTGGTAGGCGGGCATCCAAAGGGCCGAGGCCAGCGGATTGGCGAAATCGGGCTGATTGCTCAGCACCCCCTCGAAGGAGTACCCCAGGGTCAGCCATTTGCTTACCGGCAGGTTCTCTTCGCGCAGGTAAATGGTCTCAAACCAGTGGCGGTTCTGGCGCGAAAAGGGAGCGAGGGTCGAAGTGCTTCCCGGGCGGTAGCTCTCCAATCCCGTGATGTACCGGAACGATAGCAATTCATTTTTACCCACGTAGGGGTAGAGCCTGTAATTCAGCGATTTGCTTTGCAGTTCGATTCCCGCCGAAAGGTATTCGAACTTGGTGTGATCGGCCACATCCTGCGTGGTGTAAGTGGTTCCGAAGTACGAATCGTAGGCCGATCCCAGCGATACGCGGCCCCGCAACGCGGCGTTTTCGAAGGTGGGCAGCGCCATCGACCCTGTGAAGTAATTGTCCTCTCGACCGATGTAGCGGAACTCCTTGTTGCGGTAGTAGTTTTTCATGTTCCCCTCGTTGTAGTCGTAGCGTTCGTAGGCGTAGGCGTAGTCGAAGTAGAAGGGGAACTGGGTGTAAAGGTCGTGCCGCCCCCCCACCTGGATCGAATTGTAGAAAGTGCCGAGGAATCCGCTTAGGGTGTAGGTGGATACGCCCCGTTCGACCCGCCGGTAGCTGGCCGCCACGTACGCCTGGTTGAGCGACGTGGAAGAAATGTTTCCCCCCAGCGAAAACTTCAGGCTACCCTGCGTGTGCATCGACAGCTTCATCCGGAAATAACCCGTGGCCGGGTTGTATTCGAGCTCGGGGAACTCGCCGGTAAAAATTCCTCCCGCCAGTACCTGCATGTATTTTCGCTTAAAGTAGTCCAGGTCGAACACCTGGTTGGCGTGGAGTCCCAGCTGGCGCATCACGTAGTCGGTTTGCCGTTCGTCGAGTCCGGTGATGGTGATCTGCTCGAAAAGCAGCGGGCGGAGCCGCGCCTTGAAGGCGGCCCGTTTGGCTTCGATCTCCCTGCCCGACACCCGCCTCGAAACCTGCGCCTTGATCCGCTCCATTTGGCTCATGGCGTCCTCGTAACCGCAGTTGATCAGGTAGCCGGCGCGACTGTAGTCGAGCGCACTCACCTCTTTCAAGTTTCGTTCGATCTGGATGTCGGTGGGGCGCGGCAGCGAGTAATCGGTGCGCATGGTGGTCATTACTGTGATTTGGTCGAGGGGGTTGTCGACCGACGGATTTTCGAAGTTCGCGGCGCAAATTCCGCCGATGAGCACTTCCGGCGCAAAATCCTCCATCAGGGGTTGCCAGGGGTAGTTGTTGTAGAGGCCCCCGTCGAACAGCAACAGCGAATCCTTATGCAACGGTTTGAAAACCATGGGGATGGTCATCGAAGCCCGGATGGCAAAGGGGAGGCTCCCTTTCCGGAATACCACCACCTTTTTGTTGTAGATGTCCGAGGCGTTGCAGCGGAACGGCACCATCAACCGGTCGAAATTCCCCCCCGCGGCCGCCGAAGCCGGGGCCAACATGGACAGGAACGCCATGTCGAGCTTGTTGGGCGATATCAGGTTGGTGGGCAGTTGGACTGTCTGACTTGTTCCCGAAGTAGGATCGATTTTGATCGAAATCATCTCGGGAGTAGGTTCGAAGCGCTTGAAATAGTACTGACTCTCCAGCTCGTTGTTTTTGTAGGAGAGCCATTTTTCGGTCGAGTCGGTGATGAAAAAGCGGATCATCTCGTCGGGCGAATAGCCCGCCGCGTAGAGTCCCCCCACGATCGAACCCATGGAGGCTCCCGAGATGTAGTCGATGGGGATGTCGTTCTCTTCGAGCGCCTTGAGAATCCCCACGTGGTAAAGCCCCCTCGCTCCGCCGCCGCTCAGCACCACGCCCACCCGTTGCCCCTGTGCGGGGACCAGGGTCAGCAACGTGAGCAACAGCCATCCGGCCAGGTGTCTGCCTGCAGGGAGCATCGTTTTCGAGAATATTTAGTAGCTTTGTTGGTCCAAAACAACTGTTTGAAGAACCGTAAAGGTATGAAAAAATATCTACTTGCAGGCGCGCTGCTCCTGGGCGCCCTTGCCGCGCACGGCAAAGAACCGGACCCGTTGGTGGCCGGCCAAAACGCCCACTACGAAGTAACCCTGGCCACCTCGGAGGGGACGATCCGCTGGATGCTGTACAACGACACCCCCCGCCACCGCGACAACATGGTGAAACTGGTGCAGCAGGGATTTTACGACCACCTGATTTTCCACCGCGTGATCCGCGACTTCATGATCCAGATCGGCGACCCCAAAAGCAGCGAAATGTCGCACGTAACCGTTTACGGGAACAACGACGCGGGCTATAAACTCGATGCCGAAATCCTTCCCAACCACTTCCACAAACGGGGTGCGATCGCCGCCGCGCGGGAAGGCGACGCCACCAATCCCGAACGGAAATCCTCCGGCTCGCAATTCTACATTGTGGTGGGCGCTCCGTTGAACGACCAGACCCTCCAAACGGCCCGAGACCGCATCGCCCTGCAAAAAGGAGCCGAGATCACCCCCGAGTGCGAGGCGGTTTACCGCACCGAGGGAGGTACGCCCCACCTCGACGGGAGCTACACCGTATTCGGCGAAGTGGTGAGCGGCATGGACGTCGTTCTCAAAATCTCGAAAACGTCGACCGACCGCCAGGATCGCCCCAAAAACGACGTATACGTCAAATCGGCCAAAGTAGAGCTGGTTCCCGACAAAAAATAATTCCCCCGTTTCCACGCCATGATCGATCGTATTAAACAACTGCTCGAAGAGGTTGAGCAATTCGACTCCCGGACTGCCGACCAGATTGAACAGTTCCGCATTCGGCTGCTCGGGAAAAAAGGAGAGGTAACCGCCCTGTTCGACCGCTTCAAAGAGGCGGCTCCCGAGGTCAAACGGGAACTCGGCCAGCCGATCAACGCCCTGAAAAATGCCGCCCTCGAAAAAATCAACGCCCTGAAAGTCGCGCTCGAAGAGGCCGCTTCGGCCCAAACCTCGACCCGGGCCGAAGACCTGACCCGTCCCGCATCGGCCGACCGGATCGGAACCCGCCACCCGATATCGCTGGTCAGGAACCAGATCATCGACATCTTCTCGCGCATCGGATTTTCGGTGGCCGACGGCCCGGAGATCGAAGACGACTGGCATGTCTTCACGGCCCTCAACTTTCCGCCCGAACACCCCGCCCGCGACATGCAGGACACGTTCTTTATCGAGAAAGACCCCGACATCCTGCTCCGAACCCACACCAGCTCGATCCAGGTGCGCGTGATGCAGACCCAGCAGCCCCCGATCCGGGTGATCTGCCCGGGCCGCGTATTCCGCAACGAGGCGATCAGCTACCGCGCCCACTGCATCTTTCACCAGGTCGAGGGACTCTACATCGACGAGAAAGTTTCGTTCGCCGACCTCAAACAAACCATCCAATACTTTGCGCAGGAGTTGTTCGGCCCCGACAGCCGCATCCGCCTGCGCCCCTCCTACTTCCCCTTTACCGAACCCTCGGCCGAGGTGGATGTGAGCTGCAACCTCTGCGGCGGCAAGGGATGCAACGTCTGCAAACACACCGGCTGGCTCGAAATTATGGGAGCAGGGATGGTTGATCCCAACGTGCTGGAAGCCTGCGGGATCGACTCGAACCGCTACACCGGCTTCGCTTTCGGCATGGGCGTGGAGCGGGTGGCGATGCTCAAGTACGGCGTGCGCGACCTGCGCCTCTATTTCGAGAACGACACCCGGTTCCTGGAGCAGTTCACCCCCGTCTATTGATCCGATCGCAACCACGGAGCGCCCGGTTCGGCAAGCCCGTAACGCAACGCGAACCGCCGCCTCCCGATTTTAATACCCAATGAACAAAGGGAAAGTAGGATACCGCGGCAAGTTGATTTTCATTGTCGTTGGATTGGCCATCGGGATCGCCTCGCTGATGTACTCGAACCAGTTGGCCGCCGACCTCAGGCAGAAGGAGCGGCGCGAAATCGGCCTGTGGGCCTACGCCGTTGGCGTGGGGCTGCGTTCCGTCGATCTGAACGAGGAGGGGCGTTTGCTCATTCAGCGGATCATTGAGTTTTCGGAAGAGATCCCCGTGCTGGTGGTGGACGACAACCTGCGGGTCATCGAATCGCGGAACATCCCCCCGGCCACGCTGGCCGATCCCGGGCGGCTGCGCGACCGCCTCGAACGCATGGGAGCCCCCGAACGCATGCCCATTACCATCATCAGGGCGGATGGAAATACCATCCGCATCTACTACGACGAATCGCCCCTGCTCAAGGGGTTGCGCTATTTCCCCTGGATCCAGTTGGGCGTTTTCGGCATCTTCATCGGATTTGCCTTCATCACTTTCCGCTCGTCGAAACACAGCGAACAGAACCGCGTGTGGATCGGGATGGCCAAAGAGACCGCCCACCAACTGGGAACCCCCACCAGTTCGCTGCTGGGGTGGCTCGAATACCTGCGCAGCCAGCCCATCGAGTCTTTCGTGGTGGACGAGATGAACAAAGACCTCACCCGTTTGCTGAAAGTGGTGGACCGTTTCTCGAAGATCGGCTCGGCCACCAACCTGTCGCCCCGCAACATCCACCAGATCGTCTCGGGAGCCGTCACCTATTTCCGCACCCGTATCCCCAAGAACGTCACCCTCACCTTCGACGAAAATTCCGACCACCCGATGCAGGGCATGGTGAACGAAGCGCTTTTCGAGTGGGTGATCGAGAACCTGCTCAAAAATGCGTTGGACGCCCTGCAGGGACGCGGCAACATTGCCGTCGAAGTGTCGGAGCGCGACCGGTGGATAGGCATCGACGTCCGGGATACCGGCAAAGGAATCCCGAAAAATAACTTCAAACGGATCTTCGACCCGGGATTCTCGACCAAAACGCGGGGTTGGGGCCTGGGGCTCTCGCTCTCGAAACGGATCGTCGAAGAGTACCACCACGGCCGCATTTTCGTGGCCGAGTCGGAAATGGACAAAGGCACCACGATGCGGATCATGATCCGGAAGCTGTAAATAAGACCCCCGGAACGGGATTAGGCACGAAAATTTGCCTACTTTTGCGGGAGTACCCCGCGTGGTGTTGCGAAACCCAAACTTAACCCACCGTCATGAAAACAATCCATTGGTTGCTGTGCGTCCTGGCAGGGCTTCCGGCAATTGTCAACGCCCAAAGCCGTATTGTTACCCCGTTTACTCCCCGTGAAGTCGATTCGCTGGGCAGAAAGGTCTACGTCGATCCGCAACCGCAAGCCTCGCGCCGGAGCGTCAGCGTCGGGTATGGATTCATGTCCGCCACGACGTCCGATAACGTGAACAGCATCGATAAAATCGCTTACGTACACCTTCAGCAGGGGTATCGGCTCCACCCCCATGTCAACGGTTCGACCGGAACGATCTCCGTCAGCTTCGGATACGAGGCGACCCCCTGGCTCGAATTCAATTTACCGATGGCCTACGCAAAAAATTGGGGCTCGTGCGATCCGGTAACCATCAAAAACAACGCCGGAGTGCCCGTGGGAAGGATGGACCTCTCTTCCACGGACAATTGGTTTATCATCCTTCCCAACGCGCGGATCAACTGGCTCCGGAACGGTTGGCTTTCGCTCTATTCCCGCGCGGGCGCCGGAGTATCGTTTGTTACCCGAAGTTTCGAGTCAAAGGTACATAGCTCGGACCCCGATGTCGAGATGCTTTACGGTGCCTCCTCGTCAAGTACCGCCGGCGCGGCGGCATTCGCCTGGCAACTCTCGCCCGTTGGCGTGGAGGTGGGTACGGAGCGCGTAGGGTTTTTCGCCGAGGGAGGCTACGGGTTTATGGGGATCATCAACGTGGGCCTCAAATTCAAGGTGGGTAAACGCCTGCCCAGCGGCGCCATGAGCAACAGCAAAAGCCAAAGGTGGTTCGAAGAATACATGCGAATGTAAGCGCGTCGCAGAACCTCGCTTGAGGGCAAGGTCGATCCGCTATGTGCAGGCTCCTGAGAACTCCGCCCGTATAACGAATGGCCAAATTCTTAAAAATGAGCGCCTTTTTGGAGTTCCATTGACGAGTTCCACTCGTCGCCTGGGGCGGACGAGGATTAAAATGCCCTATGCGGCCGAAAAAATACGGAAATACGTTTAAAGTGGCGGCTTAGCACAGAATTCGACTATATTTGTAAATGATCCCGTACAGGCGGGACCGGTCTAAAATAAACTTGCTCCCATGAAAACAACCCATTGGTTACTGTGCGCCCTGGTAGCGCTTCCGACGATTGCCGGTGCCCAAAGCCGTATCGTTACCCCGTTCACTCCCCGCGAAGTCGACTCGACGGGGAAGAAGGTCTACGTCGATCCGCAACCGGAAACCTCGCGCCGAAGCATCAGCATCGGGTATGGATTCATGCCGGCCACAATGTCCAACAGCATTGTCGATTTTCAGAAGCTTGCTTATGCCGATCCCCGCGGAAAAATTTACCCCCAGCTTAATAGTTCGTCAGGGACGATCTCTGCCAGTTTTGGATACGAGGCGACCCCTTGGCTTGAAGTCAATTTGGCGATGGCTTACACAAGGAACTGGGGAACGTATAACTCGGAGTATGTCGAAACCAGCAGGGATAATTGGTTTATTATTCTTCCCAGTGCACGGATCAATTGGCTCCGGAACAGCTGGTTTTCGCTCTATTCCCGTGTGGGTGCCGGCCCCTCTTTTGTTAATCGGGAATTCGGCACGTGGGTATATATTTCAGACCCCGATTGGGTGGATGATCCCGATGATGACAGCGATGAACCGACAATGTGGGGCGTGAGCATGTCAACTACCGCCAGTGCGATGGCATTTGCCTGGCAACTCACCCCCATTGGCGTGGAGATGGGAAAGGGGCGCGTATGTTTCTTCGCCGAGGGAGGTTACGGATTTATGGGGACCGTCAACGTGGGACTCAAACTCAAGGTGGGTAAACGCCTTCCCGGTGGGACGATGAGCAATGGCAGAGACCAAGGGGAGTGGTACGAAAAATACATGAGGATGTAGGCGTTCCGCAGTGCCTCCCTTGTTTAAAGACAAAGCTGGCCTGTGCGGGTGGAAATTCGTTGGAACCGCCGTCCGTAAGCGAAGGGCCAAAGTCCAGAAAGCAAGGAATTTCCTTTGGCGAGTGGAATCCCATGGCGGGATTCCACTCGTTTTTTCATTAAAAAAGGCTACCTTTGCCCTTTCGAAACATCACGCAATAACCACCATAAAATCAATACATCATGTCAGCAGAAAAGGCGAAACACCTGATGTCCGAATTTCCGCCCGTCTCGACCGAGGCGTGGGAAGAGGTCATCGCCGCCGACCTGAAAGGAGCCGACCGCACCAAAAAACTGGTGTGGCGTACCCTGGAAGGGTTCGACGTACAACCCTACTACCGAGCCGGCGACCTGGCGCCGCTCAAACACCTGGACAGCCAGCCCGGCCAGTTCCCCTTCGTTCGCGGAGTCTGCTCCAAGAACCACTGGAAGGTGCGTCAAACCATTGAGGTACGGCACCCCAAGAGCGCCAACGCCGAAGCTCTCAAAATCCTGATGAGCGGCGTGGATGTCATCGGGTTCCTGATCCCCGACGCTGACGAATACCTCCCCTCCGACCTCGACCAACTGCTCCAGGGAATCGACCTGCGCGCCGTGGAAGTCGCCTTTGTGGGTACCGGCAGCTACAACGTCTACCAGCACTTCATCGATAAAATCACCGCCGAGGGGATCGACCCCGACCAGGTGCGCGCCACCTTCGAAATCGACGCGCTCGGCAAGATGAACAAAATGGGCCGCTTCCCCTGTGGCGGAAACGGCGAAGGGTGCATGGAGATCCTCTCCGGAGTGATCCGGCAGGCCATGCCCTACAAGCACCTCCGGCCGATCAACGTCAACGCCAGCCTGATCCACAACTGCGGCGCTTCGATCGTTCAGGAGCTGGCTTTTGCGCTGGCCATGGGACACGAATACATCGTGCGCCTGCTCGACCACGAATTGACCGTCGACCAGATTGTCCGTTCCATGAAGTTCAACTTCTCGATCGGCACCAACTACTTCATGGAGATCGCCAAGCTGCGGGCCGCCCGCATGCTGTGGGCCAACATCGTGAAAAGCTACAACCCCGAAAAGGGATGTTCGGCCAAGATGCGCATCCACGCCGAAACCTCGGCCTGGAACCAAACCGTGTACGACCCCTACGTGAACATGCTCCGCGGCACCACCGAAGCGATGAGCGCCGCCATTGCCGGGGTCGACTCGTTGGAGGTAACCCCCTTCGACCGCGCCTACCAGCGCCCCACCGAGTTCAGCAACCGGATGGCCCGCAACGTGCAAAACCTGCTGAAAGAAGAGTCGCATTTCGATCAGGTAACCGACCCCTCGGCCGGATCGTACTACATCGAAAGCCTCACCGCCTCGATTGCCGAACAGGCGTGGAAAATATTCCTCGAAGTGGAAAAGATCGGCGGCTACGTGCAAGCCATGCGCGACGGGTACGTGCAAGGGCTCATCGTCGAAACGGCCCGCCAGCGCGACATGAACATCGCCACCCGCCGCCAAATCCTGCTCGGCACCAACCAATACCCCAACTTCACCGAAAAAGCCGACGAAGAGATGCCCGGCTACCTGGTCAAACGCAAAGGGCCGTGCGACTGCGGCGGCGACCAAATCGCCGAGCAGCTGCTCACCTACCGCGGCGCGATGGCCTTCGAGGAGATGCGCCTGCAAACCGACCGCAGCGGAAAGAATCCCAAAGCGTTTATGCTCACCTGCGGCACGCTGGCCTTTGCCCGCGCCCGTTCGCAGTTCTCCAGCAATTTCTTCGCCTGCGCCGGCATCGAAGTCATCGACAACACCTTCTTCGCCAACCTGCAGGAGGGGATCGACGCAGCGATCAAGTCGCAAGCCCAAATCGTGGTGGTATGCGCCGCCGACGACGACTACGCCGCCCTGGCTCCCCAGGTGTACAATGCCCTGAAAGGAAAAGCGATTGTGGTAGTGGCCGGATCGCCCGCCTCGCAGCCCGAGCTCGAAGCCATCGGCATCAACCACTTCATCAGCGTCAAGAGCAACGTGCTCGAAACCCTGAAAGCCTACCAAAAAGAGTTGGGAATCTAACCATCGAACGACCATGAGAGCAAAATTTTCAGAGCTGACATACAAAACCGACGGAACCCCCGCCCCAAGCTGCTGCTCCTCGCAAAAAGAGGGTGCGACCACCTGGGTAACCCCCGAACAAATCCCCGTCAAAGGCATCTATACCGCCGCCGACCTGCAGCAGATGGAACACCTTGGCTACGCCGCCGGGATCGCCCCCTTCCTGCGCGGCCCCTATTCCACCATGTACGTGATGCGCCCCTGGACCATCCGCCAGTACGCCGGATTCTCGACCGCCGAAGAGTCGAACGCCTTCTACCGCCGCAACCTGGCCGCAGGCCAAAAGGGACTTTCGGTCGCTTTCGACCTGGCCACCCACCGCGGTTACGACGCCGACCACGAACGCGTGGTGGGCGACGTGGGAAAAGCCGGCGTGTCGATCTGCTCGGTAGAGGACATGAAAGTGCTGTTCGACGGTATACCGCTCGATAAAATGTCCGTGTCGATGACCATGAACGGTGCCGTGCTTCCCGTGCTGGCCTTCTACATCGTGGCCGGACTGGAACAGGGCTGCACCCTGGAGCAACTCAGCGGAACCATCCAAAACGACATCCTGAAAGAGTTTATGGTGCGGAACACCTACATCTATCCGCCCGCCTTCTCGATGCAGATCATCGCCGATATTTTCGAGTACACCTCGAAAAACATGCCCAAATTCAACTCGATCTCCATCTCGGGGTACCACATGCAAGAGGCCGGCGCCACCGCCGACATCGAGCTGGCCTACACGCTGGCCGACGGGCTGGAGTACCTGCGCACCGGAGTGAACGCCGGCATGAGCATCGACTCGTTCGCACCCCGCCTGTCGTTCTTCTGGGCCATCGGGATGAACCACTTCATGGAGATCGCCAAGATGCGGGCCGCCCGCCTGCTTTGGGCCAAGATCGTCAAAGGGTTCAATCCCAAGAATCCCAAATCGTTGGCCCTGCGCACCCACTCGCAAACTTCGGGTTGGTCGCTCACCGAACAGGATCCGTTCAACAACGTGGCCCGTACGGCCATCGAGGCGATGGCCTCGGCCCTGGGACACACCCAGTCGCTCCACACCAACGCCCTGGACGAAGCCATTGCGCTGCCCACCGACTTCTCGGCGCGTATTGCCCGCAACACCCAGATATACCTGCAGGAAGAGACCGAAATTTGCCGTTCGGTAGACCCCTGGGCCGGATCGTACTACGTGGAAAGCCTCACCCAGGAGATCGCCGAAAAGGCCTGGACCCTGATCCAGGAAGTGGAAGAGCTGGGCGGGATGGTCAAAGCCATCGAAACCGGCGTTCCCAAAATGCGGATCGAAGAGGCCGCCGCCCGCAAGCAGGCCCGCATCGACTCGGGTCAGGACACCATTGTCGGACTGAACAAGTACCGCCTCGAAAAGGAAGACCCGATCGACATCCTGGCCGTGGACAACACCGCCGTGCGTCTGTCGCAGATCGAACGCCTGAACGCCCTGCGCGCCAGCCGCGACGAAGCCAAGGTGAAAGCTGCGCTGGCCGCCATCACCGAGTGCGCCAAAACCAAACAGGGCAACCTGCTGGAACTGGCCGTCGAAGCCGCCAAAGTGCGCGCCACCCTCGGGGAAATCTCCGACGCCTGCGAAGAGGTCGTGGGCCGCTACAAAGCCGTGATTCGTTCCATCTCAGGAGTATATTCAGCCGAAGTGAAAGACAACGAAAAATTCGCAAAAGCCAAAGCCCTTTGCGAAACCTTTGCCAAAAAAGAGGGACGCCAACCCCGCATCATGGTGGCCAAACTGGGTCAGGACGGACACGACCGCGGAGCCAAGGTGGTAACCACCGGCTACGCCGACATCGGATTCGACGTCGACATGGGCCCCCTGTTCCAAACCCCCGCCGAGGCCGCCAAGCAAGCCGTCGAAAACGACGTGCATGTGGTGGGCGTGTCGTCGCTGGCGGCAGGACACAAAACCCTCGTTCCGCAGATCGTGGAAGAGCTTAAAAAGCTTGGCCGCGAAGACATCGTGGTTGTTGTGGGCGGCGTAATCCCCCATCAGGACTACGACTACCTGTACCAAAACGGCGCCGCCGCCATCTTCGGCCCGGGTACGCCCGTAACCGACGCGGCCATCAAGATCCTTGAAATCCTGCTCGCCGAGTAACCCCGTCGGCGTATAAAATCGAAAGCGGCCCGAGCAATCGGGCCGCTTTTTTCATACATTTGTATCCGACCGATTCTTCCCCGATGAAAAAGACCCTCAGTTTTTTAGCCCTGCTCATCCTGTTGTTGCCCGCCTGCGCCCGCCAGTTGGTGCTGTCGAAACAGGGAAAGAGCGACTACCGGATTGTGGTGGCCGAAAAGGCCGACAGCCTCACCCGCCTGGGAGCCGCCCGCCTGGCCTCCTACTTTGAACGGGTAACCGGCGCCGCCCTGCCCGTTACCACCGACCGTGCGCGGAGTACGGCGCACGAAATTCTGGTGGGACCCACCAACCGGCTCTCTTTTGCCGACTCGTTGGGAGCCGATGGGTTCGTGATCCGCACCGATCGCGGAAAACTCTCCATTGTCGGGGCCACCGGGCGCGGCACCCTGAATGGCGTGTACACCTTTTTGGACAACTACCTCGGTTGCCGCAAATACAGCGCGCAGGTCGAGGTCGTTCCGCACAGGCCCGACTTCGCCCTTGCCGACGGGATCAACGACCGGCAGGTACCCGTACTCCGGTTTCGGGATACCCACTACCGCGGAACCAACGACGCCGAATACGTCAACTGGCACAAACTGAGCCACGACAGCGCCGGAGGGAAACCCGACTGGGGACTCTGGGTGCATACGTTCGAACGGCTGGTCCCTCCCGAAAAGTACTACGCCACGCATCCCGAATACTACGCCCTGGTGCGCGGCAAACGATCCACCACCCAGTTGTGCCTGAGCAACCCCGAAGTGTTTGAGGTGTTGTGCGCCAACCTGGAACGGCTCATCAAGCAGAAACCCGGGGCCACCTACTGGTCGGTCAGCACCAACGACAACTTCGCCTACTGCACCTGCGACGGCTGCAAGGCCCTGGATGAGCCGGACGGCGGCCCCACCGGAAGCGTCATCCGGTTCGTAAACCGCGTGGCCGAACGCTTCCCCGACAAAATCATCTCGACCCTCGCCTACCAGTACACCCGCAAAGCCCCGCTGGTAACCAAGCCCCGGGCCAACGTGAACATCATGTTCTGCAACATCGAGTGCAACCGCAGCCGGCCCATCGCCAGCGATCCCTCGAGCGCCTCGTTCCGCAAAGACATGATCGACTGGGCGGCCCTGACCGACAACATCCTGGTGTGGGACTATGTCATCCAGTTCAAGAACCTGGTGAGTCCCTTCCCCAACTTCCACACCCTGCAACCCAACCTGCAATTCTTTGTCGACCACCACGTGGTGGCCATCTTCGAACAGGGGAACCGCGAAGTGGGCGGCGAATTTGCCGACCTGCGCGCCTACCTCATCTCGAAACTGTTGTGGAATCCGCAGGCCGACGTCGATTCGCTGATGACCGACTTTACCGACGGCTACTACGGCGCGGCGGGGAGCTACATCCGCCAGTACATCGGGCAGATGACCCGGAACCTGCAACAAAGCGGCGCCGACCTGCAAATTTTCGGCAGCCCCACCGGAGCCGTCGAAAGCTACCTGACCCCGGCGCAGATGGCCGACTACCAGGCCCTGTTCGACCGGGCCGAGGCCGCCGTGCAGGATGACAGCACGCTGCTTTACCGTGTGCGGGTGGCCCGCCAGCCCCTGCGTTACGCCCAACTGGAGCAGACCAAACTCGACCCCTACGGCCCCGAGGGCCTTTACCTGCGCCACGGCGACCATTGGGACACCAATCCCGCCTACCTGCAACGCCTCGAAGCATTCGTAGCCCTTTGCAAGCAAGAGGGAGTAACCCGTCTTTCGGAATGGCACACCACCCCCGACGAATACCTTGAAATGATGCAGAAAGCGGCGGCGATCCGTCAGGACGGCAACGTCAGTTTCGGGAAGCCCGTAACCCTTTCGCCCGCTCCCAACCGCCGGTATGCCTACGGGGGCGGAGCTACGCTCACCAACGGCGTGTCGGGAACCAACGACTACACCATTCAATGGCTTGGCTGGAATACGCCCGCGTTCGAGGCGGTGGTCGATTTGGGCGGCGAGCAACCCATCCGATCCATTTCGGCCAACTACCTGCAAGTGCTTGGCGACTGGATTTTCCTGCCGCGCTGTGTCCGTTTCTTCGTTTCGAGCGACGGAACCCATTGGACTCCGGCCGGCGAGTGCCGGCAGCCCGAGGTGGACCGCAAGCTGGCGGTCGGCACCAAAGAGTTCCGTACGGCGGCCGACCTTCGGGGGCGCTACGTGAAAGTAGCCACCGAGGGAGTCGGAACCTGTCCGCCCTGGCACCTGGGAGCCGGAGGCCCCGCTTTTGCCTTTACCGATGAGATCATTGTAGAATAACCGGTTATGAAGAAAATCCTCTGTTTAGTCCTGCTGACAGGCTCCGCTTGGGCCTCCGAACCACCCGCGCTTACGCTGGGGCGTTGTTTGGACGCCGCCGCAACCCACTCTCCGCTGCTCGAACAGCAGCGCCTGTCGACCCAAAAATGGCAGATGAAGAGCCGTGCGGCGGGTTCGGCTCTGTTGCCCCAGCTTTCGCTGAATGCGCAGGCCACCTACCAGAACGAAGTCCCCGCGCTGCCCGAGGGAACGCCCATGGCGGGACTGCTCTCCCTGCCCAAAGACCAGTACTACGCCACCATGAACCTCGAACAGGTTGTGTACGGGGGCAGTTCGGTGCGCAATACCCGGCGGCTGAACGACGCCTCGGCCGACGTGGAAAACCTCTCCCTCGAAGTGCGGCTCGACCGGCTGCGCGACCGCGTGAGCGGCCTCTTTTTTGGCGCGTTGCTGCTCGAAAGGCAATTGGACGTCAACGGATTGATGCAGATCACCCTCGACGGCGATTTGCGGGAGGCCGAAGCGCGCGTGAAAAAAGGAACCCTTACCCAGGGGGCGTTGCTGAGCCTCGAGGCCCGCAAACTGGAGTTGCAGCAACAACGGGTCGATCTTGAAACCACCCGTGCCATCCTGCTGCAAGACCTGTCGACCCTTACCGGCATGGAAACCTCGGGTTCGCAGCTCGTTCCGCCGCCGGTGGACGAATTTGCCGTTCCCGACCCGCAGGTCGTCGGCGCCCCCACGGAGCTCAAACTCTTCGACGCCCAGCGCCACCAGCTCGACCGACAGGGGCAACTGCTCAACAGCAAGGCCAATCCCAAGTTCTCGCTCTTCGCCACGGGCGGCTGGGGCCTGCCCGGCTACAACTTTTTTGACGTGGACGGCAACCTGATGGGAATGGCCGGCGCGCGGCTCAGCATCCCGCTGACGGGATGGGATGCCGTGAGCAAAGACAAACGGGCGCTGCGTTTGCAAAGCAGCGAGGTCGATCAGCAACGGCGCGATTTCCTGCGCGAAAACGACCTGCAGGTAACCCGTTGCGCGCAGCAGATCGGCAAGTGCCAGAACCTGGTGCTGCTTGATTCACAAATTGTACTCGCCCGCAGCGAGGTGCGCCGTCGCGCCGCCGCCCAGCTTAAAGAGGGGACCATCACCCAGGCCGACTACATCGCCGAATTCAACAACGAACTGACGGCCCGGGTGCAGATGCAAGCCCGCCAGATCGAATTTATCCAAGCGTGGGTCGACTACTACGCCGCGCTGGGCCAATACCAAACTGAAAAATAAGCGACTCCCTTTCCCCATGAAAAAAATTGTATGGACCCTGTTGATCGGCGCGGCCGCTACGGCCTGCGACCGACTCCCCGCTCCCGATGCCTACGGAAACTTCGAAGCCGTCGAGGTGATCGTTTCGGCCGACTGCAACGGTAAATTGCTGGAATTCAACCTCGACGAAGGGTCGCAACTGCGCCGGGGCGAGATCGTCGGCTGGATCGATACCGCCCAGTTGGTGTTTCAACGCAACGAGCTGCGCGCCCGCATCGGCGTGCTGCGCGCCCAGTTGCCCGAGAAAGAGATACAGCTCGACCCCGTGCGCGAACAGTTGGCCCAGGCCCGCCACGAACAGCAGCGCTACCAGGCCCTGGTCGAGGCCGACGCTTCGACCCTCCAGCAGCTCGACAACCTGAATTACGACGTCGAGATCCTGCAAAGGAAACTCGCCGCCACCGAGTCGAACCTCGACATCGAGACCCGCACCCTGCTGGCTCAGATGGAGCCGATCCGGGTGCAAATTCTGCAGGTGCAGGACCGGATCAACAACGCCTACGTGGTGAACCCCCTGGCCGGAACCGTGCTGGCCAAATACGCCGAACAGTACGAACTGGCCTCGATCGGCAAGCCGCTGTATAAGGTGGCCAACCTCGACACGCTGATCGTCCGCGCCTACATCACCGAAGAGCAGCTCACCACCGCCCGGCTCGGCGACAAGGTCTGGGTGGCCGTGGACGGATGGGACTCCCGGCTCGAGGGGCGGATCGGCTGGATCGCCAGCAAAGCCGAGTTCACTCCCAAAGTGATCCAAACCCGCCAGGAGCGCGTCAACCTGGTGTACGCCATCAAAGTCTACGTGGGGAATCCCGAGGGAGCCCTGAAGATCGGAATGCCCGCCGAAGTCTTTTTCACGAACGAAAAATAGGTGATCCGCGCCAGCAACATATCGAAACAGTGGGGCAGCGTGCAAGCCCTCGACTCCATCTCGATCGAAGTGGGGCCGGGGACTATCCACGGCCTGATCGGCGCCGACGGAGCCGGAAAAACCACCCTGTTCGATATTTTGGTAACGCTGGTGCGCCCCGACAGCGGCCAGGCCACCGTGGCCGGATGCGACATCCTGCGCGACTACCGCACCCTGCGCAAGCGGGTGGGCTATATGCCCGCCACCTTTTCGCTGTACGGCGACCTGTCGGTGATCGAAAACCTGCGGTTCTTCGCCAACATCTACGGCGAGTCGGTCGAATCGGTGCGCAACGTCGGAGCGATCTGGGATCAGATCGCCCCTTTCGCCAACCGTCCCGCCGCGCAGCTTTCGGGCGGCATGAAACAAAAACTGGCCCTTTGTTGCGCCATGATCCATAACCCCGAGGTGCTGATGCTCGACGAACCCACCACGGGGGTCGACCCCACCTCGCGCCGCGAGTTCTGGGAATCGCTCAGGGAACTGGCCGGACAGGGGAGAAGCCTCCTCGTTTCCACCTCCTACATGGACGAGGCGGCCCGTTGCGACCGCATCACCCTGCTGCACCACGGCGTTTCGCTGGCCGAGCTGGATCCGCGCGAGGTAACCGGCCATTATCAGGGCATTCTGTACGAACTGGAGAGTCCGCGCCAGGCCGAAGTGTTGGCCGCCGTGAGGCAGACCGAAGGCCCCGACACCTGCTACTCGTTCGGCGACACCCTGCACCTGAATCCCGACGGTCCCCGTTCCGAACAGGAGATCGTGGCCCGGCTCGAAGAGGCGGGCCTCGACCCCTCGCTCGTTTCGCTGCGCCGCATCGACCCCACGGTCGAAGACCTTTTTATTCAACGAATCCGTTAGACCGGCTCCATGGAAAACAGCATCGAAGTTCGCTCCCTCACCCGCCGTTTCGGCCGTTTCACGGCTGTTGACGCCCTCAGTTTCGAGGTGCGGCGGGGCGAAGTGTTCGGTTTTCTGGGGGCCAACGGCGCCGGAAAAACCACCGCCATCCGCATGCTTTGCGGGCTGCTCAAACCCACCTCCGGCAGCGCTCTGGTGGCAGGGTACGACGTTGCCCGCCAAGCGGCCAGGCTCAAACGGCGGATCGGCTACATGAGCCAAAAATTCTCGCTCTACGACGATTTGACCGTCCACGAGAACATCGAACTCTTCGGCACGATCTACGGCCTGGATCGCGCCGCGCTACGGGACAAGAGCGAGGTGGTTTACCAGAGCCTCGAACTGGGCGATCTGCGCAACGAGATCGTGGGGCAACTCCCCCCCGGCTGGAAACAAAAAGTGGCCTTTTCGGCCGCCATGCTGCACGGCCCCGAGGTGCTTTTTCTGGACGAACCCACCGGCGGCGTCGACCCCCTGGGTCGCAGGCAGTTTTGGGAGCTGATCCTGCGCACGGCCCAAAGCGGAACCACCATTCTGGTTACCACCCACTACCTCGACGAAGCCCTTTACTGCGACCGCACCCTGATCATGGCCGACGGACAGCTCAAAGCGCTGGATCGCCCCCGCGCCCTGATGGAACGATACGATACCCCAACCATGGACGAACTCTTCGAACGGGTAACCCGTCCGCAACCCGCCCCCGCCGATGAAAGGTAATTTCGCCAGTTTTGTGGTCAAAGAGTGCCGCCACATCCTGCGCGAGCGGGTAACGCTGGTGATGCTTTTCCTGATCCCGTTGTTGTTGGTGATGCTGTTCGGCTATGTCATTTCAACCGACATCGACCACACCCCCATCGCCGTGGTCGACCGTTCGAAAGGCGACCCCGTAGCGCGGCAGTTGGTGCAGCGGCTCACCTCGACCGACCAATTCCTGCTCGAAGAGTACCTCGACAACGAACGCCAGATCGAGGCCGCATTCCACCGCGGCCGCGTGCGGCTGGTGGTGGTGATTCCCGAGCGGATCGGGGCGGCCCTTTACCGGCCCGAGGGGGGCGTGGTGCAACTGATCGCCGACGCTTCCGACCTCAACATGGCCACCTCGCTGTTGCACTACGCAGGGTCGATCGTCGAAGCCTACGGCCAGGAGTTGAGCGGCGGCGCCGAGCGTTCCCCCCTGCGGACGACCCTGCGGATGATGTACAACCCCGAACTCAAAAGCGCCTACATGTTCGTTCCCGGGGTCGTGGCGCTGATCATCATGATCGTCTCGGCCATGATGACCTCCGTAACCCTGACCCGCGAAAAAGAGCAGGGAACGCTGAAGCTGCTGGCCGTGTCGCCGTTGCGTTCGCGTACCATCGTGCTGGGGAAGGTGGTTCCCTATTTCGTCCTGTCGATGATCAACACCTCGCTGGTGATGATCCTCGGGATGACGGTCTTCGGCATGCCCTGCCTGGGCAGCCTGTGGGCCGTGGCGTTGTTGAGCGCCCTGTTTATCTTCGCCGCCGTGGGGCTGGGCGTGCTGATCTCTTCGCTGGTGCGGACCCAGCAAACCGCGCTGGTTACCTCGTTCCTGGGACTCTTCCTGCCCACGATCCTGCTGTCGGGATTCATCTTTCCGGTGGCCAACATGCCCGTTGTTTTGCAGTGGGCCTCCCAGGCGGTTCCGGCCACGTGGTTTATTGAGGGGATCAAAGACCTGATGCTCAAGGGAGTCTCCCTGTCCGAAGTGTGGATGCCGCTGACCATCCTGCTGGGGATGGCACTGGCGCTGATCGGCAGCGCCCTGTTGTTGTTTACCCATCGCATGCGCCCCCAATGAGAACCCTGCTGATCCTTGCCAAGAAAGAGTTTCTGCAAACCCTGCGGGACAAGTTCGCTTTCCGGGTGGTGCTGCTCATGCCGATCATCCAGTTGCTGATCCTCCCCTTTGCCGCCAACATGGAGGTGAAGAATTTCTCGTTCGTGGCCATCGACCACGACCACTCGCAGCTCAGCACCCGGCTTGTCCGCAAGCTCGAAGCGGGCGGGTATTTCCAGCTCAAAGCCTCGTTGGCCACCTGGGACGAAGCCACCCGCTGGGTGGACGAGGGTCGGGCCGACATGATCCTCGAGATTCCGCAACACTTCGAGCGCGAACTCATTCTGGGCCAACGTCCCCCGCTCTCGGTACACATCTCGGCCATCAACGGCTTGAACGCCAGCGTCGGATCGGGCTACCTGAACTCCATCCTGGGCGATTACCTGGCCGAACTGGCCGAGGAACGCACCCTGCCTGCGCCGCCTCCCGCTCCCGCCCTGCACGTGGCCACGCAGGAGTGGTACAACCCCCATTTCGACTACAAACTGGTGATCGTTCCCGGCATCCTGGCCCTGCTGATCACCATCATGAGCGTGGCCCTTACCGCCCTGAACGCCGTGAAGGAGAAAGAGCGCGGAACCATCGAACAGTTGAACGTAACCCCCCTGTCGCCGGCCAAATTCATGCTGGCCAAGCTGCTTCCCTTCTTCCTGACAGGGCTGCTCCAGTTCACCATCGGGCTGCTGATCGCCCACTTCATCTACGGCATTCCCGTGGTGGGGAACATCGGGCTGCTTTACGGTTTTGTCTGCCTGTACATGGCGGGAATGCTCTGTTTCGGATTCCTGATCTCGAACCTCTCCACCACCCAGGTGCAGGCCATCTTCACGGTCTTCTTCTTTCTGATTATTCTGATCCTGATGAGCGGCCTGTTCACGCCGGTTGAAAGCATGCCCCTGTGGGCGCAGCGGGTGGACGTAATAAATCCCATCGCCCACATGATCTCGGTGGTGAAGATGGTGCTGATCAAGGGCAGCGTGGCGGCCGACCTGAGCCGCCAGTGGATCGGCGTGGGAATATTCACCCTCGTTTCGGCTTCGGCGGCCATCATCACGTTCCGCAAATCGAAAGCCTGATAAAAACCGCGGGGTAAACACGCAGGCGGGCGGACTATGAATTAGTCCGCCCGCCTGCGCCTTGTCCGGGTCGGGCAGGAATCAGAAGAGGGTAGCGCCCTCGCAGCACCGGATGATGATGAAATAGAGCGCCGCTCCCGCTACGTAGCCCGACAGGGCCACCAGCGAGAAACGCTTCAGGTAGTACATGAACGAAATTTTCTCCATTCCCATAACGGTTACCCCCGTTGCCGAACCGATAATGAGCAGGCTGCCGCCCGTTACGGCGCAGTAGGCCAGGAACGTCCAAAACCGGCCGTCGACCATGAAGAAGATCGATTCCGGGTCAATGTCGTACATCCCCATGGTGGCGGCCACCAGGGCGACGTTGTCCACAAACGACGACATCACCCCGATCATGAAACTGATGGGCAGCGGATGGCCGATGTGCTGGTTCAGGAATCCCGACACCACTTTGAGCTGGCCCGACGAGTCGAGGGCGGCCACGCTCATCAGAATACCCAGAAAAAAGAGGATCGTCGACATGTCGATCCGCGACAGCACGGCCGTAACCCGGAAACGTTCCTTGGTCTCGCGGCCGTCGTGTTTGCCGTACATCAGGTCGGTATATACCCAGAGTACGGCCGCCCCCGTCAGGATGCAGAGAAAGGGAGGCAATCCCGTGAGTCCGTTGAATACCGGAACGATGGCGATGGAAAACACTCCGAGTCCAAGGATCACGATCCGCGACTTTCTCGAAATTTCCGGCATCCGGCTGTTTTCGCGGTGGATGGGAAAGGCTCCCCAGTTGGCTTTCGGCTTGAAAAAGCGGGTTACGATCAACAGCGAAACGATCATCGACAGCAGGGCGGGAAAGAACAGGTGGGATACCTGATGAATGGGGGTCAGGTTGCCGTGCGTCCAAAGCAGGATGGTGGTTACGTCGCCCACCGGCGACCACGACCCGCCGGCATTGGCGGCAATGATAATCATGGAGGAGTAGATCCAGCGTTCCCGCCGATGGGGGATCAGCTTGCGCAGCAGGGCGATCATCACGATCCCCGTGGCCAGGTTGTCGAGTACGGCCGAGAGGAAAAAGGTGATCAGACTCACCACCCAAAGCAGGTTCCGCTTTTTGGTGGTGTGTATGTGGTTGGTGATGATCCGGAACCCCCCGTGCGTGTCGATCAGTTCGATAATCACCATCGATCCCATGACAAAGAAGAGGGTTTCGCTGATGTCGCCCAAATGCGCCGTGAAGTCCGCGCGGACAATGGCCGGGTCTGCCAGCCCCAGCACCACCCACAGCACCACGGCGGTGAGAATGGCCGTGGCCGCTTTGTTGATGCCGATGTTGTCCTCCAGGGCAATGAACAGGACGCCCAGCAGGAAAATAGAGATCATCAGTACGAACATGGAATCGGAAAACTAAAAAAGGAAAAACTTGCGGTCAAAGGTAGCCCTTTTGTTCGGGAAACAAGTTGTCGAATGTCCGTTTCCCAAGGCCTTCCGGATCAGGCGCGGCGGAGCCGGGGGGCGTACCGGCGGTACAGGCGGTCGAACAGCCACGGCAGGCCGATGCCCGCGGCCACGCTCACGGGAATTCCCGCCCAGGCGGGCCAGTGCCAAAGGTCGAACAGCACCACGCGAATGGGGGATTGAGCGAACCACGAAAACAGGAAGATGGGGTAGGTGCTTCCCTCCAGCGGAGCAAAGAATTGCCGCCCCAGGCGCAGGTAACGGAAACCGAGACTGATCGAGAACAGGATGCCCGCCGCGGCGACCGCGCGGTTGATCCATGCGTTTTCGCCCCCCGGAATCCACCCGCAGGCAAGGGGAGTGAACAGGGCCAGCAACAGCCAGGGGGTGGTGATCCGTTGCAGTCCGAGTCCCTGGTCGATCCACGGCTGGTAGCGGCAATAGGCGATCCCAAGCAGGAAAAAGAACGCTCCCCGCGCCACTCCGTTCAGGTTCAGCAGGCCCACCTCGCTAAGGGGGTTGTACACCGACAGCGCCAGCGCCGCCGCAAGCCATCCCCACATCGGCATGCGCCACCGCCGCACTCCCTTGGCCGCCAGCACCGTACCGGTGAGCAACAAAAAGATGGTGGGCAGGAACCAGTAGTAGACAATCACGTTCCTGGCGGGATAGAGCAGCATGCCGACGTAGTCGCCCCAGGTGGCTTCGACCGGTTTTACGGCCCAGGCGCTCAGCCACACCTTGGGCAGGAAGGCGAGCGAGCTGATCGCCACGTAGGGCAGCAGCAGCCGCAGGCTCTTTTTCCGCACAAAGGGGCCGAAGCGGATGTTGGCGATCGCTCCCCCGGGGGCGGTGTATTGCAGCAGGTAGCCCGACAGGAAGATCCAGAGCGGCATGTGGAAGCTGTATATCCACCGGTAGAGCGGCAGTTCGTGCCCGTCGGTGGGGAAAGCGTGTCCCAACACCACCAGGCAAATGCCGAACACTTGGAGAAAGCTGATCAACGGGTTTCGCATACGCGGACAAAGGTATTGTTTTCTTTTCAGACGGGGATCAACGGCGACGGCGCGGCGTAGGTGCGCCGCGCCGTCGTTCCCGGCGGAAGAGTCCGGGCGGTTACAGATGGAACGCTTTCATGTAGGTTTCCATGTCTTTGTCGCCTCGGCCCGAGAGGTTGACCACCACCACGTCCGATGCCTTGAACGGCAGCATCGACAGGGCGGCCAGCGCGTGTCCGGCTTCGATGGCGGGAATGATTCCCTCCAGCATCGAGAGTTCGCGCGCCGCGTCGAGTGCCTGCTGGTCGGTGGCGGCCAGTACGGTCGACCGTCCGCTGGCGGCCAGGAAACTGTGCAGGGGGCCGATGCCGGGGTAGTCGAGTCCGGCCGAAATGGAGTAGGGCTCGATCACCTCGCCCTGCGGGTCGAACAGCACCATCGACCGGCTGCCGTGCAATACCCCCTCGCTACCGCACGAGAGCGAGGCGGCGTGCTGGCCGGTGGCCAACCCCAGGCCAGCGGCCTCGACCTGCACCAGGCGGGTCTTTTCCGAATCGAGGAAGTGGTAAAAGGCGCCTGCGGCGTTGCTCCCGCCGCCGATCGAGGCGATCACGTAATCGGGTTCTTCGGTTCCCTCTTGTTCGAGGAGCTGCTTGCGGATCTCCTGGCTGATGACCGACTGCAACCGCGCAACCAGGTCGGGGAACGGGTGCGGGCCGACGGCCGATCCGAGCAGGTAGTACACCTCGGGGTGTTCCACCCAGTAGGCAAAGGCCAGATCGACCGCGTCCTTGAGGGTGGCTCCCCCTCCCGAGGCGGGTTCGACGGTTGCGCCGAGCATTTTCATGCGGGCTACGTTGAGGGCCTGCCGCTGTATGTCCACTTCGCCCATAAAGATGGTGCAGGGCATCCCCATCAGGGCGCACACGGTGGCGGTGGCCACGCCGTGCTGTCCGGCGCCGGTTTCGGCGATGATGCGCGTGGCTCCCAATTCGCGGGCCAGCAGGATTTGGCCGATGGTGTTGTTGATTTTGTGGGCGCCGGTGTGGTTGAGGTCTTCGCGCTTGAGGTAGATGCGCGTGCCGTAACGGGCCGACAGGCGTGGGGCATGGTAGAGCGGCGTGGGGCGGCCGACGTAGTTTTTCAGCAGGTAAACGAATTCTTGCTTGAATCGGTCGCTCTCCAGGATATCGAGGTAGCGTTCGCGCAGGCGGTCGATGATGGGGCGCAGCGCATCGGGGATAAAGGCGCCTCCGAATGTGTCGCCGTAATAGCCTTCGGCATTGGGGTGGTAAGAGGTGGTTTGCATGGTTGTTGAGTGTGTTGTATGAATCGGTTTTGTTAGTTGTTGCGGGTGTTTTGTACGAAAAAGCCCATCGCTTCGGGGCGATGGGCTTTACATACTTTGGGTATATACAGCAGACTACTAACTACACGGCAAGCAGGCCCATCGCATTGTTACGCGTGCGCCACCACCAGGTGTTGTGAAGTCTTGTTGTGTTCATTCCGGAGACAAACGTAGGCGAATTTTCCGAAAAAACCAAATCGGGAGCCACAGAATCGCCGCAAGGGATTACGGTGGCCCCGGAAAAGACTATTTCTTCGCTGTTTTCGGGCCGGCGGTGAATTTCCAGTTCAACCCCAGCAGGGTGTGGTACTCGAAATTCGATTCGTACAGTACCAACAGGCTGCGTTGGTAGTCGGCGCGGAACGAGAAATTGGCGGAGAGGCTTTTTGAAATGTTGACCGACGCGGTCAGATCCGACACCCAGTGGGGGTGGTGTTCGCCCAGTTCGGGGTAGGCCGTGCGGATGGTTTGGTTGAATATGGGCAGGAATCCCAGTTGTAAATACGAAACCCAGGTAAGCTGGAACAGCTTGTTTGGTTTCCACGCCATGTCGAGGGCGACCATCAGGTTGAGGTCCGTACGGTGATAGTAACGCCCTTGGTGGAGGTTCAGGTTCGAGTTGATAAAGTCGACCTCTTGCTGATCTTCGGGCGAGAGTCCGTCCATCTCGTCGGGGTTGTTCATGTCCCAGCTTTCGAAGCTGAACAGCCCCCCGCAGCCCATCGAGAAATGGAACTTGTTGCCGCGGTGGTGCAGCGGGTAAAGGAGCGCTCCCACGCGGACGGCTCCGCGCAGCCCGCGGTCGGTATTTACTTCGCCGAGCAGGGTGGGCTCGACGAAAAGGCGCCGCTGAGTCAGTTCTCCATTGGCCCCGATCCGGTAGCGCTCGACGGCGGGGTTGAGGTAGATGGCCACCTTGCGGGTGTAGGTGCGGTCGTCGTTTTGTTCCCAGTACTGCCGCCAGTAGGCTTTGTATTCGGTACGCCTGACCACGTAACGCAGGTTGGTGGTGGCCAGCAGGCTTATGTCGGTGACCTCGTCCCCCTCTTCGTAACTGGCCGAACCGAGCAGCCCGACCACTCCCGACAGGGTGTGCGGCCGTACGGTGTCGAATGCCATCGATACGGCATCGTGCAGTTGCCCCTGCGCGGTCGAAATTGAAAAAATGACGCCGACGACTCCAAAGCACACAAGGCGGACATAGCGTCCGCCTTGCAAGGGCAATGAGAAGGGGTTTCGGCCCATTCTATTCGAGGGGGTGAGTTATTTTACCCGTTCGTAGTATTCGCGGGTGCGGGTATCCACCCGGATTTTTTCGCCGGTGTTGATGAACAGCGGCACGCGGACGGTGGCGCCGGTATCGACCGTGGCGGGTTTGAGGGTGTTCGACGAGGCGGTGTCGCCCTTGAAGCCGGGTTCGGTGTAGGTAACCTCCATCTCGATGATGGGGGGGAGTTCGGCCGAAAGAACCTGCTCTTTTTCGGTGTTGAACATCACTTCGACCACTTGCCCTTCGCGCATCAGGTCGGCGTTTTCGATGATGTCCCTGTTGATGACGATCTGTTCGAAGGTTTCGGTGTGCATGAAGTTGCAGCCCATGTCGTCTTCGTACAGGTATTGGTAGGGGCGGCGTTCCACGCGTACGGGTTCGATCGCCACGCCGGCCGTGAAGGTATTTTCGAGGAGCCGTCCGTTTTCCAGGTTTTTGAGCTTGGTGCGCACGAATGCGGGGCCCTTCCCGGGTTTTACGTGTTGGAATTCGACCACCATACAGGTCTTGCCGTTGAACTGGATACACATCCCGTTCTTCAAATCTGCTGTTGTTGCCATGTGTGTAGGTATGATTTTGCTGGCAAAGGTAGCAAAAAAAGGGGAATTCTTTTGGCCGGTCAGGCAAACAGCGGCTTGACCCACACGAACAGAACCGCCCAGCCGACGAAACGCGCGCTTTTGCCGATCAGCATAAAAAGGATCGACCGACCGGGGCGTACGCGGTAGAATCCCAGGGCGATGGGGAAGAGGTCGCCCACCACCGGCAGCCACGAGAAAAAGGCCAGCCATGCGCCGTATTTGTCCACGCGGGTTTTCTGTTTTTCGAGGGTTTCGCGTTTGACCTTGAACCATTTTTCCAGCCACTCCCACTTTCCGGCGTAGCCGAGCCAAAAGCCCAGCAGCCCGCCCAGCCAGTTACCCAGCGAGGCGCACACCACCGTAAGGGCGATTTTGCCTCCGGCCGCCAGCATCCCGATCAGCAGGGCGTCCGAACTGAAGGGGACGAGCGTGGCCCCCAGGAACGATCCCAGAAAAACCCCCAAATACCCCCATTCCAACAACCACTCCATGTGCGTAATTTCCTAATTGATGTGTGCGGCGATCAAAGTTCGATGGCGTCGCAGCGCAGGCCGCGGCGGCGAATCTCTTCGAGCGCCCGGGGCAGGGCGTAGCGCAGGTTTTTCCACGATTTGTTCGAGTCGTGGAAAACGATGATGGCTCCGTCGTGCAGTTGGCGGGTTACGTTGCGCAGGCAGGCTTTGGGGGAGATCACCTGCGAGTAGTCGCGGCTCAGTACGTCCCACATGATGATGTGGTAGCGCTCGCTCAGGCGGCGTGCCTGGCTTTTTTTGATTCGTCCGTACGGGGGGCGGTACAGGTTGCTGTGAATCAATGCGTTGGCCAGATCGGCGTCTTCCAGGTAGCGCCCCGTGGGCATTCCCCACCCCTTTTGGTGGCTGTAGCTGTGGTTGCCCACGGCATGACCCCGGGTCCGCAGTTGGGCGAAGAGTTCGGGATGGAGTTCGACGTTTTTTCCCAAACAGAAAAAGGTGGCTTTGGCGTTAAAACGGTCCAACTGATCCAGTACCCACTCGGTAACTCCGGGGGTGGGGCCGTCGTCGAAAGTCAGATAGACCGCCCCCTGCGCGGGAAGGTTCCAGCGAAACTCGGCCGGCAGAAAGCGGCGCACAAAACGGGGAAGTCCGAAATACACGGTGCAAAGATAGGGAACTCATTTTAAAATAGCTACCCATGGCGGGCAGTGCGATGGGGAGTCTTTGCGGCGGCCGTAAAAAACAGTACCTTTGTTGAAACGAAATCGAAAAACGCCATGAAAAAAAATGTTTCCTCAGCTCTTCGGACGCTGATTTTGGTCGGATTGGCAAAAAAGGCGGTTTTACTGCTGGCGGCCACCCTGTTTTGGAGTTGCGGCAAATCTTCCGACGTTAAGGTCCCCTCGATCGGCCAATCGTATCAGATTTTCGTCGTTTCCGAACCGCAGACGTGGAATTCGCCGGTGCGCGATACCCTCGATACGATCTTTTCGGAACAGGTCGAGATGATCAACCAACCCGAGCCGATCTACGACCTGTTTTACACCCAGATGCAAAATTTCAACACCGTTGCATCGAAAATCAAGAACCTCATCATCCTGCAGGCCGATTCGGTCAAGTACCCCACCTCGGACATGAAGGCCAGCTTCGACGTGTATGCAGCCCCCCAGTTGATACTCACCGTTACCGGCCCGAGCAACGATTCGCTGGCCGCTTTCGTCTCCGAATACCGCCACGAGATGGTGAAAATGTTCGACATTGCCGAACGCGAACGGGGCACCAAACGCGCCGAGCAGCATCCCAACAAGGAGATTGTGGCGCGGATCCAGGAGAAATTCGGATTCCACCTCAGCATCCCCGAAGGGTATACCGTCCGCAAGGATACGACCGACTTCCTGTGGGTTTCGTTCGAACTGCCCGAATCGAGCATCGGATTCTCGATCTACACCTATCCGACCGACACCTCGCAGGCCAGCCACTTCAAGGCGGGCAACATCCTGCTGAACCGCGACCTGGCGGTGATGCAAATCCCCGGGCCGCTGCCCGACAGCTACATGGCCACCAACACGCTGGTTTATCCCGACCAGAAACTCCTGCAGGTACATGGACGTGCCTGGTCGCAGGTGCGCGGGTTCTGGGAGGTGCGCGGCGACTTTATGGGCGGCCCGTTCATCAACTACACCACGTACGACGCCCGTAATAACCGGATGATCGCCATCGACGGCTATGTCTATTGCCCCTCGCCCAACGCCCGGATGGGGAAACGGGATTTTGTCCGTCAAATCGAGGCGATCTTCATGACCGCCGAAGTCCCCGAATAGTTTCCGCCGTTGGAAGTCGCGCAGCTGATCGAACGCATTGCCCGGGGCGAAGCCTCGCGGCGGTTCGACCGGGCCTACGCGGCCCATCGGACGCTTCGCCTGCGCGGGGCGAGCGGCTCGTTGCCGGCTTTTGTGGCCGGGAGTGTCGGGACGATCCACGGAGGCATCCACCTGCTGGTGGCGGGCGATCGGGACGAAGCCTCGTACCTGTGTAACGACCTGAGCAACCTCTACCCCGACAGCCGCCGCGTGTTGCTCTTTCCCACCGCCTTCAAACGCTCGGTGCAAACCCAACGCGAAGACCCCGCGGGCATCGTCCACCGCACCGCCGTGCTGGCCGCGCTGGCCAATTACAACCCTCAACAGCCGGCCCTGTGGATATGTACCTACCCCGAGGCCATGGCCGAAAAGGTGGTCGACCGCGGACGGTTGCTCCAAAACACGCTCCACATCCGGCAGGGCGAACAACTGGGGATGGAATTCGTCGAGCAGATGCTGGTCGAGTACCGTTTCGAACGGGTCGATTTTGTGGGCGAACCCGGCCAGTACTCCGTGCGCGGCGGCATCATCGATATCTTCTCGTTTGCCGACAGCAAGCCCTACCGCATCGATTTTTTCGGCGACCAGGTCGAATCGATCCGCCTGTTCAACGTCGGCACGCAGCTCTCGGTCGAGAACCGCGCCGAGATCGAAATCGTGCCGAACCTGAAAAATCCCGTGCTGGCCGAACAGCGCGTTTCGCTGGCCGAGTACATCGGCGAACAACCCACCGCCCTGTGGCTGTTGCAGCCCGAACACACCCTTGAACGGATCGATCAAATCCGCTCGAAACTTCTTTCCGAGCTGCCCCACCCCTCGCAGATCGACAACCACGTAACCAGCCGCCGGCAGTTTGTGGCCGAAAGCGCCGCGTGGCGCTGGGTCTACGTCGGCGCGGGGGCCGTTCCCGAACGGCCTGCCGAGGCCGAGGTCGATTTCCGCAGCGCGCCGCAACCCTCTTTCAACAAAAGTTTCGAGTTGCTGGCCGCCGACATCGCACAGCGCAACGAACAGGGATGCCGCACGTACGTATTGACCGAAAACGACGCCCAGATGGAGCGCCTGGAAGGCATTTTCGCTTCGCTCGGCGTGGGCGAGGTGGGCTACGGACACATCCGCCTGACCCTGCACGGAGGGTTTATCCTGGCCGACGAGGGGCTGGCCCTGTATACCGACCACCAGCTTTTCGACCGTTACCACCGCTACGTGGTTCCGAACGAGATCGACCGCCGGGAGGGGCTTACCCTGCAGGAGCTCTCCTCGCTCGAAGTGGGCGATTACGTGGTGCACATCGACCACGGCGTGGGAAAATTCGGCGGCCTGGTTCGCAGCAACGAGGGAGGCGTTGTCCGCGAGTTTATCAAGCTGGTCTACCGCGATAACGACATCCTTTTTGTCAACGTACACGCCCTGCACCGCATCAGCAAGTACAAGGACAAGGAGGGCCCCCCGCCCAAAATCAACAAACTGGGATCGGCCACCTGGCAGCGGCTCAAGCAGCATGCCAAGAGCAAGGTCAAGGAGATCGCCCGCGAATTGATCGCCCTGTACGCCAAACGAAAGGCCTCGCAGGGATTCGCCTTTTCGCCCGACAGCTTCATGCAGCAGGAGCTGGAGGCCTCGTTCCTGTACGAGGACACGCCCGACCAGCAAAGCTCCACCGCCGCCGTAAAGGCCGACATGGAGCAACCCGTCCCCATGGACCGGCTGGTGTGCGGCGACGTGGGATTCGGCAAAACCGAAATCGCCATCCGTGCCGCCTTCAAAGCGGCCGCCGACGGCAAGCAGGTAGCCGTGCTGGTACCCACCACCGTGCTGTCGCTGCAACACCACCGCACCTTCACCCGCCGGTTGAAAGAGTTTCCCGTGCGGATCGAGAATTTCTCCCGCGCCAAAAGCGCCAAACAGGCCAAGGAACTGCTGGCCGACCTGGCGCAGGGCAACATCGACATCCTGATCGGAACCCACCGCCTGCTGGGAAAAGGCGTGGTGTTCAAAGACCTCGGCCTGCTGATTATCGACGAAGAACAAAAATTCGGCGTGGCCAACAAGGAAAAGCTGCGTCAGCTCAAAGCCAACGTCGACACGCTGACCCTCACGGCCACCCCCAGTCCCCGCACCCTGCAATTTTCGCTGATGGGCGCGCGCGACCTCTCGATCATCAACACCCCGCCGCCCAATCGGCAACCCGTTTCGACCGAAGTACTGGTGTACGACCCCGAAGTGATCCAGGAGGCCGTCGAGGCCGAAATGAGGCGCGGCGGGCAGGTGTTCTTCATCCACAACCGCGTGGAGACCATCGGCCGCATGCGGGAAATCCTGGCCGCCCTTTGTCCCACGGCCCGGATCGCGGTGGGACACGGACAAATGCCCCCCGATCAGCTCGAACGGGTGATGACCGATTTTATCTACGGTGAGTACGACCTGCTGCTCTCGACCACGATCGTCGAATCGGGGATCGACATCCCGAACGCCAACACGATGATCATCAACGACGCCCACCGTTTCGGCCTGGCCGACCTGCACCAGTTGCGCGGACGGGTGGGGCGCACCAACCGCAAGGCCTACTGCTACCTGCTGATTCCTTCGGAAGGGGTAACCCTCGACGCCCACCGCCGCCTGCGGGCCATCGAAGAGTTTTCCGACCTGGGGAGCGGCTTCCACATCGCCATGCAAGACCTCGACATCCGCGGGGCCGGCAACATCCTGGGGGCCGAACAGAGCGGATTCATCAGCGAGATAGGCTACGAAACCTACCAGAAAATCATGGCCGAAGCGGTGGCCGAACTGCGCGAAGAGCAGGGCCTCGAACCCGATGCCACCGTGGCGGCGGATTGCGTGATCGAAACCGACACGTCCGCCCACTTGCCCGACCGTTACGTGGAGAACACCTCGGAAAAGATCCGCCTTTACCGCGAACTCGACAACACCTCGACCCCCGAAGCGCTCTCTGCCTTTGTCGGGCGGCTCAAAGACCGCTTCGGAACCCCTCCCCCCGAGGCCGAAGAACTTTTCGAAGTGGTGCGCTTGCGCATGGCCGCCCAGCAAAACGGGATCGAACGGGTTGCTTTCAAGCAGGGGGTCGCCACCCTGGTATTCCTGTCGAACCCCAACGCCCCCTTCTACCGCAGCGAACGGTTCGGCGCCGTGCTGCGGAACGTGGGCCGCGAGCCAGCGCGCTTTCGGCTTAACCAATCGGGGAATAAACTATCTTTGTCCGTCAAGGGAGTCGCTTCGCTCGGCGACCTGCGGAAAATCATCGAAGCCATCGGCCAATGAACCTCGTGATCGACATCGGCAACTCGTTTGCCAAAGCGGCCCTTTTTGACAGCAAGGGCGGCGTGGTGCGTCAGCTCGACCAGCCCGGACTCGCTCCCGCCGACGTGGAGGCGTTTGTGGGCGGCGACCCCGTCGCGGGAGCCATCCTCTCGACCACCCGCCATGCCGACGGCCCGTTGGAGGAGTATCTGCAAACCCGTTTTGCCGACTTCGTCCGCTTCGACGCCCACTTCCCGACCCCCCTCAGGAACCGCTACGACACTCCGCATACGCTGGGTCCCGACCGCCTTGCCGCCGCCGTGGGGGCCTGGTGCGAAGCGCCGGAGAACGAATTGCTGATTTTCGATTTCGGTTCGGCCATCACCATCGACCGCGTGTCGGCCGCAGGGGAGTTTCTCGGCGGCAACATCTCGCCCGGGGTGGCCATGCGTTTCGAGGCGCTCCACCGGCTCACCGACCGGCTGCCGCAGGTCGAGTTCAGCTTCGACCAGGGGGCGGCCATTCCTCCGATCGGAACCACCACCGCCGATGCGCTCCGGGCCGGAGTCCTTCGCGGGGTTTGGTACGAAATCGACGGATACGTGGCCGATTTTCGGGCGGAACATCCGGCGGGAATAATCTTTTTTACCGGTCGGGACGCTGATTTTTTTGCTCGGAAGATAAAAAACCCGATATTTGCCTCTCGTAATTTGCTCCTAAAGGGCCTGAATTACATACTTGAAAGCCACTATGCTCAAACATAGCACCAATATACGCCTGTTGGGCGCCCTGATCCTGACCCTTGTTTCGACGGGCGCGCTGGCGCAACGAAGCAGCCTTACCACCTTTTCTCCCTACACCCTGTACGGACTGGGCGACATGGCGGTGGGCGGGAGCGCGTTCAACCGCCCCATGGCCGGCGTGGGCCTGGGAGCCCGCAGCGCCACCAGCTACAACTACCTGAACCCCGCCTCGCTGAGCGCCGTACGGCAGCACTCGGCCCTGTTCACCATAGGGGGCGAACAGCAAAACTATTACTCGAAGACGGCCACCTCGTCCACCTCGTTCAATACCGCCAACCTGCACGACCTGGGCTTCGCTTTCCCGCTGGCCAAAGGCATCGGGATGGGATTCTCGCTCACCCCCGTAAGCTCGGTGGGCTACTCCAGCCGGATCATCGACGACAACCCCGACATTGTCGAGAACCTGGGGAGCGTTGTGTACGACTACGCCGGAGAGGGCGGCATTTCGCAGGTAGCCATGGGTATCGGGGCTGTCCTTGCCAAAGGCCTTTCGGCAGGGATCAACTTCCAATACTGGTTCGGCGCCATCGACCGCCGGTTCAACGCGCAGCCCTATTCGGTACTCTCCTCCGACGTGTACCACGGCATATTTTCACAAGCCGCCCAAAATTACAGCGCCATGCTCTTTTCGTTCGGAGCGCAGTACACCTTTGCCCTGAACGATCACTCCGTAATGACCCTGGGAGCCACTTACCAGCCCGCCAAAACCACCTCGGTGCGCAACCGGCTCGAAGTCATGAACGTTCTCAACACCCAAATTGATACCGTAGGGTTTGAGAAATTTCACAAGGACATGAGGATCCCCTCGAAGGTGGCGGCCGGACTCTTTTACCAAACCTCCAAATGGAACGTTGGACTGGATTACAACCGGCAGGACTGGGAAGGAGCCTTCGACGTGGTGTTGGAAGACCACATCACCCTGAGGGCCCAGGAAGAGTACCGCCTCGGCGCCAGCTTTACCCCCAACCGTTACGACATCCGCAAGGCGTTGAATCGCTGGACCTACAAAGTCGGCGTCCGCTACGGAACCAGCTACCTGGAGAAGGACGGCTATACGATGCACGATGCCGCCGTTTCGTTAGGGTTCGACTTCGCCCTCAAACGCAACTCCGCATCCCGCTTCGGCTTCGGGGTCGAGGGAGGACGGCGCGGCACCCCCACGCAGGGGCAGATACAGGAGAGCTACCTCCGCTTTTTCATCGCGCTTGGCTTCCTTGGCGAGGACTACTGGTTCGTCCGCCAGAAATACCAATAGAAATTCCCGACAAATAAACCTCTCCGCAGGTTCATTCGTCCAACAAGGGAGGACCAACCAGGAGCGGGAGATGGTGCCGGACAGAGGGATAACCTGAAAACCAACTCAAACCAAATAAACGACAATGAAAAAACTGTGCTACGGAATTTGGATGGGCGTTTTGCTTCTTGCAAGCGGCGCTTCGTTTGCCCAAGTCTCCTATTACGAAGATCCCCGTTATGGTGTTGATTCGGCCTCGCGTGCCGAGAACGTTCGGATTTTGAACTTTCTGAAAGACGCCTACGACAACAAGGAGTACGACGTTGCCACCGTGTACGTACGCACGCTGATCGCCAACGCCCCGCAAGCCTCGGAAAATATCTACATCCGCGGAGCCGAGATATACCGCCGCAAGGCCGCCGCCGCCACCAGCAAAACCGAACGGATGGTGTACGTGGACAGCCTGTTGTGGATTCACGACAAACGGATCGAAGCGTTCGGCGCTCACCCCTCGCGCGGCGAGAGCTACATCCGCAATGCCAAGGCGCGCGATTTCAACGAGTTGTCTCCCGACCAGAAAGAGCAACTGTTCAAGCTCTTCCGCGAGGCCATCGCCAGCGGAAAGCACCAGATCGATCCCGGGCTGGTGGTAACTTTCTTCAACAGTCAGATTGACAGCTACCGGAAAAACGAACTCAGCACCGAGGATATCCTCTCTTCGTATACCGCCCTCACCGACCTGCTGCAGGCCGCCGGTACGCCCGAAGCCAAGGAGGCCTCCGATGTGCTGGAGACCCTTTTGGCCACCTCGACCGCTGCCAGTTGCGAAACCCTCGAAAAAATATACAAGCCCCAGTACGAGGCTGCTCCCGACGACCTGCAGTTGATCGAAAAGATCATCGGACTCGGCGAACGGCAAACCCCGAAATGCTCTTCCCCATTCTTTATGAGTGTGCTGGAAAAATACTACAAGCTGAACCCCCGTCCCGAAGTGGCCGCTCAGTTGGCCGGCGTGTACGAGGCGGCTAAAAACTACAGCAAGTCGCTGGAATACCTCCGCGTAGCCATTGCGAACGAATCCAACCTGGAAATACGCGTCGGTTACCTGGTGCGCGCAGCCGGATCCTCCCTCAGCATGGGCAACTACCGCGAGGCCGCCAATTTCGCCCAACAGGCGCTCAACTGCGACCCCGAAAGAGGCATTGCCTATTTCTTCCTGGCCAACGCCTACATCCAGGGCGCCGGAACCGCCTGCTCCGATTTCGACCGTCAAACCGTTTACTGGCTGGTGGTAGATACGCTGTTGCAAGCCCGCAAATACTCGGCAAACGACCCCAGCCTGCTGGACGACATCAACCGGACGATTGCCACTTGCTCGGCCAACTACCCCAAGGCGCAGGAAACCTTCATGCGCGGCCTGGAACAGGGACAATCCTACCAGGTGAATTGCGGCTGGATATCAGGGCGCACCACCGTTCGGGAGCGGTAAACACCACGTGGTCGATCCCGTTCGACATACCTTTCGCGTAGCGCTGGCCCTGACGTGGGCCGGTGCTACGTTCTTTGTGGGGTGTGCCGAAAAGCAGCCCCCCGCCACCATTGCCGATCCGGAGACCACTCCCACCCAAATCAGCTACAACCACCGGATTATCAACTCCGAAAACGGCCGGCGCCAATACCGGATGGAGACCCCGCTGCTGGAACGCTACGAACTGGCCGCCGAACCCTTCATGGAATTCCGGCAGGGCATTAAAGTCGAAACCTTCGACGACTCGCTGCGCGTGGACAGCGACATCCGCGCCGATTACGCCCATTACAACGAAACCAAAAAACTGTGGACCGCCCGCGGGAACGTTGTCGCCCACAACTATGCCGGCAACCGGATCCTGTACACCGAACGGCTCTACTGGGATGAGCGCAGCGGACGCATCTACAGCGACACGGTGGCCCGGGTGTTCGATGGAAACAGCCTGCACGTGGGCCGGAACTTCGAAGCCGACCAGAGCTTCGAGGAGTGGACATTCCACAACACCGGCGGACAGATCGAAGTAGACGCCACTCCCTCCGATACCACCGCTTCAACCCCTTCCGGCGGACCGGATTCATCCCCTTCCTCCAGTCCGATCCCCGCTGCGACCCCCCGTCCCGTTTCTCCCAAAACTTCCTCCGAGACCTCTCCCGAGACCCCTCCCAGGACTTCTCCCGGGGCTTCGAATGTCCCGCCGCGCATGCAAAAGGAGACGCTGTTGCTCGAATAAACCCATGCAAACCGAAATAATCATCGCCCTTTGCGCCCTGCTGCTTTCGATCTTCTTTTCGGGGATGGAGATCGCCTTTACGGCCTCGAACAAACTGCGGCTGGAGATCGAAAAAAAACAGAGCAAAAGCTACAACTACATCGCTTCGCTTTTTTTGCGTTCGCCCGGGCAGTACCTCTCCACCATCCTGGTGGGCAACAACATTGCGCTGGTCATCTATTCGATCTTCCTGAGCCGGTTGTACGTGCAGCTCACCGGAAACACCAACTACGCCCTGGAGACCCTGATCTCGACCCTGATCATCATCTTCGTGGCCGAGTTCATCCCCAAGGCCATCGTGAAGGCCAACCCCAACCTCTACCTGAAGACCTTTGCCGCGCCCGTGTACGGATTTTATGTGCTGTTCTACCCCCTGGCCCGGTTTACCTCCTGGCTCTCGATCCGCCTGTTGCGCCTGCTCGGGCTGCGGGTCGACCGGGGCCCCGAGATCGCCGTCTTCGACAAGGTCGATCTTGCTTCGCTGGTGGAAGAGACCTCCGGACAAAACCCCTCGCAGGAGCAGGAGAGCAACCGCTACCGGCTGTTTCAGAATGCCTTGGATTTTTCCGAACAGCGCGTCCGCGACTGCATGGTGCCCCGCACCGACATGGAAGCGGTCGACGCCGACATATCGATGGAAGAGCTCCGGCAAGCGTTCATCTCCAGCGGATACTCGCGCCTGCCCGTTTACCGCGGCAATGTCGACAACGTGGTCGGCTACGTGAACCTCAAGAGCCTGTTCCACCGGCCCGAGCGGATGGAACAAATCCTGCAGCAGACCCTTTACGTCCCCGAAACCCTTTCGCAGCAGAAACTGTTGCAACGCCTGACCCAGGAACACAAATCGATGGCCATTGTGATTGACGAGTTCGGCAGCACGGCAGGGATGGTAACCCTCGAAGACCTGTTGGAAGAGATTTTCGGCGAAATCGAAGACGAACACGACACCGACGACTGGGTGGAAAAGCGCGTAAACGGCAACGAATACGTCTTCTCGGGGCGGCTCCAGATCGACCACCTGAACCAAAGCTACCCCTCGTTGAAAATCCCCGAGTCGGAACGCTACGACACCCTGGCCGGTTACGTGCTTTACCTGAGCGAAAGCATTCCCGAAGCGGGCGACGTGGTGGAAGACCAGCACCTGAGCCTGCGGATTTTGCGGGTGGCCAACTCCAAGGTCGAACTGATTCGACTGACCAAAAAAGGATAACCCCCGCAGTAGTTGGAAACAACGCGAAAAAGCAGTACATTTGTCCCTTTAATAAACCGAACGAACAAATCCCACATCCATAGACCCTTTACACAATGGCAACTCTCAATTCGCTACGGAATAAGTCAGGCATTCTTTTGGCCGTCATCATCGGGATCGCGCTGATCGCCTTCCTGCTGGGCGACCTGATCTCCTCCGGCAACACGCTGATCGGCAGCTCCAAGATGAACGTCGGCAAGATCAACGGCGAAAAAATTTCCACCCAGGAGTACGGTGAATTGATCAATTCGCTCACCGAGGTGCAACGCATTACCACCGGCCAACAGGGAGTGAACGAAGAGCAGACCGAAATGCTCAAAACCCAAGCCTGGGACATCACCCTGCGCGAACGCGCGTTCGTTCCCGCCGCCTCCGAAATCGGACTGAACGTCGCCGAAGACGAAATGGTCGAACTCATCAGCGGAAACCAGGGCCGGATATCGCCCCTGATCGCCCAAATGTTCGCCAACCAGCAAACAGGCATGTACGACCCCGCCTACCTGCAAGCCTTTGTGGCCCAGGTGGGACAGGACCAAACCGGCAGTATGCAACTGTTCTGGAACTACCTGCAGGACGAAGTGGAAGCCCAGCAACTGCGCGCGAAATTTGCCGACCTGATGCAGAAAGCCTGCTACGTAACCAAATTCGAAGCCGAGCAATCGGCCGGTCTGGCAGCCAAAACGGCCAACCTGCGCTATGTGGTGGACCGCTACACGTCGATCCCCGATTCGACCGTGGCTGTAACCGACCGCGAGATCCGCGCCTACTACGACAAGCACCAGGAGGTGTTCCGCCAGGAAGACGTGCGCGAAATCGCCTACGTGTCGTTCGAAGCCCTTCCCTCGCCCAACGACTACGCCGAAGCCGAGAAGAAAATCCACCAAATCGCCACCGAGCTGGCTACCGCCACCGACGTGCAGCAATTCGTGTCGCTCAATTCGCAAATTCCCTTCGACGCCCGCTACCACAACCCGTCCGACTTCAGCGGCGAACTGGCCACCTTCGTTGCCACCGCCACTCCCGACCAAATTTACGGCCCCGTGCTGAACGGCGACCAGTGGACCACGGCCCGCATTGCCGACGTGGCCGTTTTGCCCGACAGCGTTGAGTTGCGCCACATCGCTCTGGCCGGTACCAAAACGCAACTGGCCGACAGCCTGATGAAAGTCATTCAAAAAGGCGGCGATTTTGTCGCCCTGGCCGCCAGCTTCTCGGAAGACCCCCAAACCGCCCAGGACGGAGGAAAGATCGGCCTGCTCGACCCGCAGACCTTGACCCCCCAGTTCGCCGAAGCCCTCCAGGGAGCCAAGGTGGGCGAAACCAAACTGGTCAACACCGGCAACGCCCTGCACCTGGTGCAGGTGATGCGCACGATCGGCGAGTCGAAAAAGATCCAAATAGGCTTGATTACCCACAACATCGAAGCCAACGAAATAACCCGCGCTGACGCCTACGCCAAAGCCGGTAAATTTGCCACTGAAGCCAAAGGCGATTTCGAGGCTTCCGTAACCAAAGATGCGCTGGCCCGCCGCGTGGCCACTTTCCGTTCCGACGAATCCAGCGTGGGCGGACTGCCCCAGTCGCGCGAATTGGTTCGCTGGGCCTTTAACGGCAAGCAGGGCGACGTTTCGGAAGTAATGGAGTTCGGCAATCACTTTGTGATCGCCAAAGTGGCCGACGTACGCGCCAAAGGCGTCGCTACCTTCGAACAGGCCAAGGCTTTTGCCAAAGAGCAAGTGGTGCTGCAAAAGAAAGGCGAACTGCTGGCCGCCAAACAACAGGGAGCCGCCTCGCTGGACGAGCTAGCCGCCAAATTGAACCTCCAGGTGATCGAAGCGCCCGAAATCACCTTCCAAAGTTTCATGGCCCCCGAAGTGGGCTTCGATCCCGCCTTTGTCGGCGGAGCGTTGGCCGCTAAAACCGGAACCCTCTCGAAGCCCATCGTAGGACGTATCGGAGTGTATGGCGTGCAACCCGTGTCGGAATCGATCGCGGCCGTAGACCCGCTGGTGGAAAAAGCCCGCCTGATGGCCGAAGCGCAGCAAAGCGCCTTTGCGGCCGCCTATCAGGCCGTCATTGAAATGACCGACGTTCAGGACACCCGCTACCGCTTCTACTAAAGAACCTCCGGTAGAAAATAATCGAACACAAAAGAGGGGCCGGAGCTACCGGATCCCTCTTTTTTGAATCAAACCCGTTCCCGACGAAACAACCCGATTTCCGACGATGAAACCCAGAAAATTCCCCCTCTACGTAAAAATCCTGATCGGGATGGCGCTTGGCGTCGGGGCCGGCTTTTTGGCCGTACACGGAAACTGGACCCCTCAGGTGAACGACTGGATCAAGCCCTTTGGCGAGATATTCATGCGGTTGCTGAAATTCATCGCCATTCCCCTTGTGCTGGTTTCGCTGATCCGTGGAGTGGCCAACATCGGAGACATCGGCACCCTGTCGAAGCTGGGCGTTCGCACCATCGGCCTTTACCTGACCACCACCGTGGCCGCCATTCTGCTGGGATTGACCCTGGTGCAGGTCATCGCCCCGGGTCGTACGGTCAGCCCCGAGAGCGCCTCGGTGTTGCAGACCAGTTATGGCGAGAATATCGCCGCCCGCAGCCAACAGGTCGAAACCGTCGGCGAACGTCCGCCGCTCCAAATGCTGGTCGACGTTTTTCCCGAAAACATGGTGGGGTCGCTCGGCAACAACGGCGGCATGCTGCAGGTGATCGTAATCGCCCTGCTGCTGGGCGTGGCCATCCTGCTGGTGGGGCGCGAAAAGAGCGCGCCGTTCCTGAATCTGTTGGAGGCCCTCGACGCCGTGATCCTCAAGGTCATCGACCTGATCATGCGTTTTGCTCCCGTCGGGGTGTTCGCCCTGATGGCCGGAATGATCTCCGACACCGCCGGAAACGTCGAACTGCTCGGCGCGCTGGGGCTTTACGTGGTTACCGTGGTACTGGGGCTGGCGTTGATTATTTGGGGATTCTACCCCCTGTTGGTGCAACTTTTTACCCGGATTTCGGCCGGCAAGTTCATCCGCGAAATATTCCCCGTTCAATTGGTGGCGTTCACCACCAGTTCGAGCGCGGCCACCCTTCCGTTCAACATGGAGACCGTCGAACGGCGGCTGGGCGTTTCGCCCCAAACCGCCTCGTTCGTGTTGCCCACCGGAATGACCATCAACATGGACGGCACCAGCCTCTACCAGGCCGTAGCCGCCGTCTTCATCGCCCAGGTATTGGGCATTCACCTCGGCTGGGCCGAGATGGTTACGCTGGTGGCCACCTGCACCCTCTCGTCGATCGGAACTCCGGGTATCCCCGGGGGGAGCATCGTCGTGCTGCTGATGGTACTCTCCTCGATCGGCGTGCCGCCCGAGGGGCTGGCGCTGATCCTGGGGCTCGACCGTCCGCTGGATATGCTCCGCACCGTGGCCAATGTAACCGGCGATGCCACTGTCTCCCTGCTGGCAGACCGCCCAAATCAAAAAGAACCTGTAAATTCCGTACCCGTTCAGGGATAAACGGAACCGACCCATTATGAAAAAACAATCCAAAGCGCTCCCCCAAACCGTACTGGCCGACATTGAGGCCGACATCGACACCCATTCGCTGCCGCAACTGGCCGTGCGTGAAATAAAACGCATGCTGTTCGAACAGTTCAGCGACCACCCCTCGCGCGTGTACAACGCCAAACAGGCCGCCTCGCAGATCGGCTTGCACGGGAGCCAGGGGGCGATCCTGGTGCGGGGCCTGCTCGATCAGATGATCAAGGAGGGAGTGATCGAAAAAGTAGACAAGGGACAGTACCGCCTCAGCCGCAGCAACGCCCTCAACACCCGCGAGGGGATCGTGGACATGACCGCCAGCGGGATGGCCTACATCCAACTGGAAGGCGAGGACCCCGACGAAAAAGACATGATCGTCGAACCCCAGCACGTCCACCACGCCATGCACGGCGACCGGGTGCGGGTGGCTGTGATCGGCCGCCGCCGCGACGGACGGATCCAGGGCGAGGTGGTCGAAATCCTGCAAATGAGCAAACGCACCTTTGTCGGCCGGATCGAACTTTCGGAACGGGCCGCCTTCGTGGTGGTGGATTCGCGCCGTGTTCCGACCGACATTTTTGTGCCGCTGCGAAACCTGAACGGCGCACAGGACGGACAAAAGGTGATTGTGAAGATTGTGGAGTGGCCCGAAACCGCGAAGAATCCGCTGGGCGAAGTGGTCGATGTGCTGGGCAACGCCGGTGAAAACAACACCGAGATGCACGCCATCCTGGCGGAGTTCGAACTCCCGTACCGCTTCCCCGATAACCTCGAAGAGCTGGCCGCCAGGATTCCGGCCGACCTCACCCCCGAAGAGTTTGCCAAGCGGCGCGACATGCGCGGGATCACCACCTTTACGATCGACCCCGCCGATGCCAAAGATTTCGACGACGCCCTGTCGATCCGCAAACTGCCCAACGGGCATTGGGAGGTGGGCGTTCACATTGCCGACGTAACCCACTATGTCCGTCCGGGGAGTCCGATCGAGGCCGAGGCCGTCGAGCGGGCCACGTCGGTCTACCTGGTCGACCGCACCGTGCCGATGCTGCCCGAAAAGCTCTCGAACGAACTCTGTTCGCTCCGTCCGAACGAAGAGAAACTCTGCTTCTCGGCCATTTTCGAGATGGACGACCTGGCCCAGCTCAAAAACGAATGGTTTGGCCGCACCGTCATCCTCTCCGACCGCCGCTACACCTACGAAGAGGCGCAGGCTGTGATCGAAGGCGGCGACGATACCTACAAAGTGGAACTGCTGACCCTCGACCGGCTGGCCAAAATCCTGCGCGCCGAGCGTTTTCGCAACGGGTCGATCGGGTTCGAACGCGACGAGGCCAAATTTATCCTCGCACCCGACGGAAAACCGCTGAGCGTTTACTTCAAGCAGATGAAAGACTCGAACCAGCTGATCGAAGACTTCATGTTGCTGGCCAACCGCAAAGTGGCCGAATTTATCGGCAAAAAAAAGACCGGAGGCAAGAGCGACCGCACCTTTGTCTACCGGATTCACGACAAACCCAACCAGGAAAAACTCGATAACTTCCGCCAGTTCGTCGCCCGTTTCGGTTATTCATTCAAAGCCGATAAGGGGAAGGCGGTTGCTAAGGAACTGACCCGTTTGCTGGGCGACGTCAAGGGGAAAAAGGAGGAGAACCTCATCTCGACCCTTGCGATCCGCTCCATGGCCAAGGCGGTTTACTCCACCACCAACATCGGACACTACGGGCTGGCGTTCGATTACTACACCCATTTCACCTCGCCCATCCGCCGCTACCCCGACATGATGGTGCACCGCCTGTTGCAGCACTATCTGGATGGGGGCCGTTCCGAAAACAAGGAGGTCTACGAAGAGCTGTGCGACCACTCCTCGGCCATGGAGGTGCGCGCCGCCGAAGCCGAACGCGCCTCGATCAAGTACAAGATGGTGGAGTTTATGGGAGACAAGATCGGACAGGAGTTCGACGGCACCATCTCGGGCGTTACCGACTGGGGACTCTACGTCGAGCTGAAGGAGAACCACATCGAGGGAATGGTCGCCCTGCGCGATCTTTCGGACGACTATTACGCTTTCGACCCCGAAAGCTATTCGGTGGTCGGCCACGCCCGCGGGCGCAGGTTCACCCTTGGCGACGAGGTGCGCATCGGCATCAAACGGGCCGACCTGAAACGGAAACAGCTCGATTTCGAACTGCTCGGCTCGATCGACTTCCACACCCGTTCGTTCCATCCGGTGGAGAGCCGGCCTACGGTGAACAGCTTCCCGATGCGGGACACAGCACGCGAAAAACGGCGCGGCGGAGGCGGGGGTAAAAAGCGCAGGTAGTCCGGCTGCGATAAAACGACAGACACCGAAGAGTTCCCGCTAACGGGTTCGCTCTTCGGTGTCTGTCGTTCTGTGAGAGAGGGGGGGGCGGGCGGAGGAGCGGCCTAAACCGTCATCATCTCTTTCTCCTTGGCGGCCAACACTTCGTCGATCCGCTTGGAGTATTTGTCCATCAGTTTTTGGATTTCGTCCTCGCCGTCCTTGGCTACGTCTTCGGGCAGGCCGTCGGCTTTGATCGATTTTTTGATCGCCTCGATGGCGTCGCGGCGGATGTTCCGCAGGCTGATGCGGGCGTTTTCGCCCTCGCCGCGGATCTGTTTCACGAGAACCTTGCGGCGCTCTTCGGTCAGCGGCGGCACGTTGAGCCGGATCGTTTCGCCGTTGTTCGAGGGGGTCATCCCCAGGTTGGCGTTGATCAGGGCCTTTTCGATGGCTCCGAGCAGGGTTTTGTCCCAGGGCTGCACCAGGATGGTTTTGGCATCCGGCACCGTTACGCTGGCTACTTGGTTGACGGGCATTTGCGAACCGTACGATTCGACCATAACTCCATTCAGTACGTTGATGCTGGCTTTTCCGGCCTTGACGGCGGCCACTTCGGCCTCGAAGTGTTCAAATGCCTTGTCCATCTTGGGGATGGCGGCATCGATGATTTCACGTTTGTGTCCCATAGGTTTGTATGCGTGTGGTTGTTAGTTTGTTACAAGAGTTCCGATGGAGTCGCCCTCGACCACTCGGGCCAGGTTGCCCACCGTGTCCATGTCGAACACGACGATCGGCAGGTTGTTTTCCATGCAGAGGGTAAAGGCGGTCAGGTCCATGACTTTGAGCCGTTTGGCGATCACTTCGCCGAACGAGATGGTTGCGAATTTTGTGGCCGTGGGCTCTTTCTCGGGATCGGCCGTGTAGACGCCGTCCACGCGCGTTCCCTTGAGCAGCACGTCGGCTTCGAGTTCCACCCCGCGCAGGGCCGAAGCGGTGTCGGTGGTGAAGAAGGGATTGCCGGTTCCTCCGGCCACGATCACCACTACTCCCTGTTCCAGCAGTTCGACGGCGCGTTGTTTTGAGTAGTGTTCGCCCACGGGCGACATGGCGATCGAGGTGAGTACCCGCGCCGGAGCGCCGATGCTTTCGAGGGCCGATTGCAGGGCCAGCGAGTTGATCACCGTGGCCAGCATGCCCATTTGGTCGCCCCGCACACGGTCGAAGCCCTTGCCCACGCCGCTCATGCCGCGGAAGATGTTTCCGCCGCCGATGACGATACCGATCTGTACGCCGCTCTCGGCCGCCGCCTTGATTTGGGTGGCGTAGGCGGTGATGACGGACGGATTGATTCCGTAACGGTCGCTGCCCATCAGCGATTCGCCGCTGAGCTTGAGTAGAATGCGTTTGTATTTCGACATATCGGTGGTTGTGCTGAAAGGATTAGCGTTTGCGGGCCACCCTGGCGGCCTCTTCGAGGGCTTCGGCGAGCCGTTCGGGGTCGGGGGTGAGGATGATTTCGGTGCGGCGGTTCTGGGCGCGCGCCGCGTCGTTGTTTCCGGTGGCTACGGGGGCGTATTGGCTGCGGCCTGCGGCCGACACCTGTTTGGGATTGACTCCCTTGTTTTCGGTAAGGATGCGGATCACGGCGGTGGAGCGTTTGACGCTCAGGTCCCAGTTGTCCAGCACCTGCTCGTCTTTCTTGGCCCGGTAGGGCAGGTTGTCGGTGTGTCCCTCGACCACCACCCGCACGCCGGGATGCTTGGCCAGTACCGACGAAACCTCGCGGATGGCCCGCGCCCCTTCGGGCGAAACGTCCCACTTGCCCGACTCGAACAGTAGTTTTTCAGGCATCGACACGTAGAGCTGTCCGTTGCGCTCGGTAACGCTCAGCCCCTTGCCGTTGAAGCCGGTGAGGGCCCCGTCCAGCAGCGCGCGGATTTCGGCCAGGGCGGCGGTGCGCTGGCGCAGCAACGCCTCCAGTTCGGCGGTGTTGGCGGAGCTTTGCTGTCCCGCCAGCGCCTGCTGTTCCTCGCGCAGTTGCTCCACCTCGTCGCGCAGTTCGATCGTGGCGGCCTGGCTGCGGAGCAGGTCGGCTTTGGTTTGGCGGTATTTTTTCATCGATACGCACGAGGAGAGCGTTCCCGCTAACAAAACCAGGGCGATTATCCGGACAGTTTTCATAGGACGAAGGTACAAAATTTTCTACCTTTGTGATTAATTATGGCCGAAAAAACCAGCTATCTCTATCGGGTCAATTCGCCCGCCGACCTCAAACGCCTCGCCGTTGGAGAGCTGCCCGCCTATTGCGCCGAACTGCGCGAATTCATCATCCGCGAGGTGTCGGCCAACCCGGGCCACCTGGGGGCGAGCCTCGGGGCCGTCGAACTGGCCGTGGCCCTGCACTACGTGTACGACACCCCGAACGACAAGCTGGTGTGGGATGTCGGCCACCAGGCCTACGCCCACAAAATCATCACCGGCCGGCGCGACCGGTTTTCCACCAACCGCCGCGCGGGAGGGCTGAGCGGTTTCCCGAAAATGGATGAGAGCCCGTACGATGCGTTCGGCACGGGCCACTCGTCGACCTCGATCTCGGCGGCCCTGGGGCTTTCTGTGGCCATGCAGGGCCGGCATAAGACCGTAGCCGTTATCGGCGACGGGTCGATGGGCGGAGGGCTTGCGTTCGAGGGGATGAACCATGCCGGAAGCCTGCCCAACGACCTGCTGGTGGTGCTGAACGACAACCGCATGTCGATCGACCCCAACGTGGGCGCCATCAAAGAGACCCTGCTCGAGATCAGCACCTCGCGCAAGTACAACCGCATCAAGGAGAACACGTGGGCGTTCCTGGAACGTTTTCCCCGCCTGCGGAACACGATCAAAAAAATCCTGGACGGCGCCAAGTCGTTCTTCCTTTATCAGAGCAACCTGTTCGAATCGTTCCATTTCCGCTACTTCGGCCCCATCGACGGAAACGACGTTTGCGCCCTGGTCGAGGCGTTCACGGCGCTCAAAGAGATTCCCGGCCCCAAACTGCTGCACGCTCTTACCGTAAAAGGGAAAGGGTATGCCCCCGCCGAGCGGAACCAGACGGAGTGGCACGCTCCGGGCTGCTTCGATCCCGAAACGGGCCAGAAAAACGCCCCCTCCGACAAACTCCGTTTTCAAGAGGTATTTGGACACACCCTGCTCGAACTGGCCCGTGCCGACGAGCGGATCGTGGGGATCACCCCCGCCATGCCCTCGGGGTCGTCGCTCAACATCCTGATGGAGGCGATGCCCGACCGCGCCTTCGACGTGGGGATCGCCGAGGGACACGCCGTTACCTTTGCCGCCGCGCTGGCGGCCGGCGGAAAACTCCCCTTCTGCAACATCTACTCGTCGTTCATGCAGCGGGCCGTGGACAACGTGATCCACGATGCCGCCCTTCAGGCGCTCCCGATGGTGCTTTGTCTGGACCGCGCCGGACTGGTGGGCGAGGACGGCGCCACCCACCACGGGGCTTTCGACATTGCTCTGCTGCGCGGGGTGCCGAACATCGCCATCGCCGCCCCGCTGGACGCGGTGGAGTTGCGCAACCTGATGTACACGGCGACCCGGGCCGATTCCGGCACCTTTGTAATCCGCTATCCGCGCGGAGGGTGTTTCGCTCCCGAGGTGCTTTCGCAACCCCTGCAATCCGTTGAGATCGGTAAGGGGCGGGTGTTGCGGGACGTTCCCTCCGAGGTGGCGATCCTGTCGCTCGGAGCCATCGGAGTCAACGCCGAGCGGGCGCTGGAGCTGCTGGCCGCCGAGGGAATCGAGGCGGCGCATTACGACCTGCGTTTTGCCAAGCCGCTGGACGAGGCCCTGCTGCACGAAGCCGCCCGCAGGCACCGCCGCTGGATCACCCTCGAAGATGGCGTACTGGCCGGAGGGGTGGGCAGCGCGTTGCTCGAATTCCTCTCCAACCACGGTTACTCCAATTCCGTAACGCGCCTCGGCCTGCCCGATCGTTTCATCGAACAGGGGACCCTGGCCCAGCAGCACGCCCTGTGCGGCATCGATGCCGAATCGATCGCCGCCGCCGTCCGCCGGTTGTTGGCGAAATAATCGTTTTGCCTTTCCTTTTCTGGGCGAACAGCCCTTTCCGAGCATGGAGGGGCTGTTTTTTTGCGTTGAATAGGACGATTTTTGCGAAAAATAAATCTTTGGCACGAAAATTGATCCATAGTAAAGCGAACGACTAAACCAAGTAACCTCAACACTCCAAAGCCATGAAAAAGACCATCCTCCTCCTCGCAGCAGTAGCCGCCCTGATGACCAGCTGCTCGAACCAAGCCGAACTGGGTGCTTTCCTTCAAATCCCCAACCACGAAACCACCCAAAGCGTACAGCTTCGCCCCGTCGAAAACCAACAAGCTGCCGCTTATGGCGCGTCGAACGACCGCCTGACCCCCGCGATGAGCTCGGTAAACGAGTAATCGCACGAAGATACGGTTAGAAGACAGACACGAGGTTACAGTCGTTTTCTATTCCCCCGCAGGCCGAACAGGTAATTGTTCGGCCTGTAATTTTTTTGATAAGACCGGGTCGCCCCCTTTAAATTGTTCGCAGATTTGACTACAACAGGTGGTGGTATCCGATTGCAAGCAGCGTAGAGCCAATCAGGAACACGATCGTCTTTATCCACCACTTGTTCGTCGAACCCATCAAACAGATGAGGCATAGCGTAAAAACGGGCAAGCTCCTTGTTGGGGCTTGGGTGAAAAAGAGCGTTACGCTCAGGATAAAAAAACACAGAGCCAATGTGAGCCAAAAGATTCCTGAATCGATGATTTTTTTGGTCTGGTCAAACCAGTCGGGGTTTTCGCTCATGATAGCAGAAAGTAATTAAAGCCTGTGTTTTCCGTTCGGGAGTCTGGTGGTTGGTTGCCTGCAACCCAACGTAAAGATAGTAAAATTGCATTATTTGGGGTTTAATTTACATTCCGTGGCATGAAAACAGGATGCGGATTGATCAAACTGCCGAGCGCGGGTAAAATGGGAGATCTCCCGATTCCATGCGCGACAAACTCCCCGAAAAGCGTACCTTTGTCCTCGAACCCTGCCTTGCTGTTTTAACAAAACTTTGCAAAATAGAAGCCCTATGGAAAAGCCCCTTGTCGGCATTGCCTCCGACCACGCCGGATACTGCATGAAAGAGTGGGTGGCCGGCTACCTGCTGCGCCACGGATATGCCGTGAAAGATTACGGCGCCCGCAGCGAAGAGAGCGTTGACTATCCCGACTACGCCCACGCCCTGGGGCGCGGGATCGAGGCCGGCGAGTGCGCCCTCGGAGTAGCCCTTTGCGGGAGCGCCAACGGCATCAGCATCGCGCTCAACCGCCACCGCGGCGTGCGTTCGGCCATTTGCTGGCGGCCCGACATCGCCACCCTGGCCCGCACGCACAACGACGCCAACGTCTGCTCGCTGCCCGCGCGCTTTATCACCGAGGCCGAGGCCGAAACCATCCTCGACGCCTTTTTTGGAGCGCAATTCGAGGGTGGCCGCCACCAGAAGCGGGTCGAAAAGATCGAACTCTAACCCCCTTCCGCCGATGCTTCGCCCCGACCAAATCGAAGTGATGTGTCCCGTGGGCTCGTGGGAGTCGTTGCAGGGAGCCATTCAGGGCGGAGCCGATTCCGTCTATTTCGGGGTGCAGGGGCTCAACATGCGGAGCTCGTCGTCGGTCAATTTTTCGCTGGACGACCTGGCCCAAATCGTCGCCACCTGCCGCGAACGGGGTGTGAAAACCTACCTCACCCTCAACACCGTACTTTTCGACAGCGACCTGCCCTACATGCGCCAGGTACTCGACCGCGCCCGCGCCGAGGGGGTCGACGCTGTGATCGTGGCCGACCAGGCCGCCCTGAACTGCGCCCGTCAGCTCGGGATCGAAGTGCACCTCTCCACCCAGCTCAACGTCAGCAACATCGAATCGCTCGCTTTCTACGCCCAATGGGCCGACGTGGCCGTGCTGGCCCGCGAACTGTCGCTCGAACAGGTGCGTGCCATCTACGACCAGATCGCCGCCCGAAACCTGACCGGCCCCTCCGGCAAACCCATCCGCCTCGAAATGTTTGTACATGGCGCCCTGTGCATGGCCACCTCGGGCAAGTGCTACCTGAGCCTGCACGAGGCCTGGAAATCGGCCAATCGGGGCGAATGCCGCCAGTTGTGCCGCCGCTCGTACCGCGTGGAAGACGTCGAAACCGGTACGCAGCTCGAAATCGACAACCAGCACATCCTCTCCCCCAAAGACCTCTGTACCATCGAATTCCTCGACCGGGTGATCGCCGCGGGCGTGCGGGTGTTGAAGATCGAAGGACGCGCCCGCTCGGCCGAATACGTGAAGAAAACCTGCGAGTGCTACAAGCAGGCTGTGCGGGTGATCTGCGACGGCAGTTTTACCCCCGAACTGGGAGCCGCCCTGAAGCAGGAGTTGCGGAAAGTGTTCAACCGCGACTTTTGGGAGGGATACTACCTGGGGCGCCCGCTGGGCGAATGGACCTCGCACTACGGATCGGCGGCCACCGAGCAGAAGACCTACGTGGGCAAGGTAACCAACTTTTTCTCGAAACTTTCGGTGGCCGAGCTGACCATCGAGGCGGTGCCGCTCGTCCGGGGCGAACGGCTGTTGATTCTTGGGCCGACCACGGGCGTGTTGGAGTTCGTTCCGGACGAGTTGCGGGTCGAACTGCAACCCGTCGAGACCGCCTTGCAAGGCGCGCGCTGTTCGGTGGCCGTACCCGTTGTGGTACGGCGGGGCGACAAGGTGTTCAAGGTAACGCTGCGCTAAAAAAGGGCCGATTTCGGAGCCATCCAGCGAAAATTTAATTCGCTGATAATCAGAATTATAACAGATTGTTGATAAGTTTTCCACCCCAATCGACCGGAGGGTGGGAAAGGGGGATACCTTTGCTCTTGAAACTAATTTTGCGGAGCGTGGCCTCCGTAAGCAACCCATAATCCCGCCCCCTATGGAACTAAAAGAGTACACCTACGAAGAGGCCGTCTCCGGCGCAAAAGCCTATTTTAAGGGAGACGAACTGGCCGCGACCGTTTGGGTCAGCAAGTATGCCCTCAAAGACTCGTTCGGCAAAATTTACGAAAAATCGCCCGAACAGATGCACGATCGGATCGCCTCCGAGCTGGAACGCATCGAGCAGAAGTATCCCAACCCGATGACCAAGTGCGAGATCCTCGACATGCTCGAAGATTTCAAATACGCCATCCCCCAGGGCGGCCCGATGACCGGCATCGGCAACAACCTGCAGGTGGCCTCGATCTCGAACTGCTTTGTGATCGGCCACGAAAAGCCGGCCGATTCGTACGGGGGCATCATCCGCATCGACGAGGAGCAGGTGCAGTTGATGAAACGCCGCGGCGGCGTGGGACACGACCTGTCGCACATCCGCCCCACCGGATCGCCGGTATTGAACTCGGCGCTCACCTCGACCGGCATCGTCCCCTTCATGGAACGCTACTCGAACTCGACCCGCGAAGTGGCCCAGGACGGCCGCCGCGGCGCGCTGATGCTTTCGCTTTCGATCAAACACCCCGACGCCGATCGCTTCATCGACGCCAAAATGGAGCAGGGCAAGGTAACCGGAGCCAACGTATCGATCAAAGTCGACGACGCTTTCATGAAAGCCGTTATCGCCGGAAAACCCTACAAGCAACAGTTCCCCATCGACGGCAAAACGCCGATGGTGCAGGGCGAGATCGACGCCGGGGCCCTGTGGAAAAAAATCATCCACAACGCCTGGAAATCGGCCGAACCCGGGGTGTTGTTTTGGGATACCATCATTCGGGAATCGGTGCCGGACTGCTATGCCGACCTCGGTTTCGAAACCGTGTCGACCAACCCCTGCGGCGAAATCCCGCTCTGCCCTTACGACAGCTGCCGCCTGCTGGCCCTGAACCTTTACAGCTACGTGGCCAACCCCTTTGCCCAGGACGCGCGGTTCGACCACGACAAGTTCAAAGTACACGTCCGCAACGCCATGCGCATGATGGACGACATCATCGACATTGAGCTCGAAAAGGTAGAGGCGATCCTGTCCAAAATCACCGCCGATCCCGAGGAGGAAGACATCCGCCGCGTGGAAAAGGACCTGTGGGAAAAAATCCGCCGCAAGGCCCTTCAGGGCCGCCGCACCGGATTGGGCATCACCGGCGAAGGCGACATGCTGGCCGCCCTCGGACTCCGCTACGGCACCGAAGAGGCGACCGCTTTTGCCGCCGAATTGCAAAAAACGCTGGCCATCGAGGCCTACCGCGCATCGGTCGAAATGGCCAAGGAGCGCGGCGCGTTCGAGATATACGACACGCAACGCGAGTTGAAAAACCCGATGATCCTGCGGATCAAAGAGGCCGACCCCGCGCTTTACGCCGAAATGGCCAAGGTGGGCCGCCGCAACATCGCCATGCTCACCATCGCCCCCACCGGAACCACCTCGCTGATGACCCAGACCACTTCGGGGATCGAACCGGTCTTCCTGCCCGTCTACAAACGCCGCCGCAAGGTGAACCCCGGCGACAAGTCGGTCAAGGTAACCTTTGTGGACGAGGTGGGCGATTCGTGGGAAGAGTACAACGTCTACCACCACAAGTTCATCACCTGGCTCGAGGTGCAGGGATACACGCCCGAACAGATCAAAAACCTGTCGGACGCCGAGGTAGATCAACTGGTTGAAAAGTCGCCCTACTACAAAGCCACCTCGAACGACATCGACTGGGTGAGCAAGGTGAAAATGCAGGGAGCCATGCAGAAGTGGGTCGACCACTCGATTTCGGTTACCGTCAACCTGCCCGCCGACGTTACCGAGGCGCTGGTCGACAAGGTGTACCGCACCGCCTGGAAAGAGGGTTGCAAGGGAGTTACCGTCTACCGCGACGGCAGCCGCTCGGGGGTGCTGGTGAAGAAAGAGAAGAGCGCCGAGCAGGCCGAAGAGGCCCCGCGCAAGCGTCCCATCTCGCTCGAAGCCGACGTGGTGCGCTTCAAGAACGGCCCCGAAGACTGGATCGCCTTTGTGGGGATATACAACCATGCTCCCTACGAGATTTTCGCGGGAAAGGTCGAAGAGGACGGCCTCTACATTCCCAAGGCCGTTGTTAAGGGGCATATCCTGAAGGTGAAAGAGGCCGACGGGTCGAAGCGATACGACTTCCAGTACACCGACAAGTACGGCTACACAAATACCGTGGGAGGTATCTCGCGGATGTTCAGCGAAGAGTTCTGGAACTACGCCAAGCTGATTTCGGGCGTGCTGCGCATCGGCATGCCGATCATCGATGTGGAGAACCTGATTTCGTCGCTCCACCTGGACAGCGAAACCATCAACACCTGGAAAAACGGCGTGGCCCGCGCCCTGCACCGCTACATTCCCGACGGCACCAAGGCCAAGGGAAGCGCGGCCACCTGCCCCGAGTGCGGACAAGACGCGCTGGTTTACCAGGAGGGGTGTCTGGTGTGCCAAAACTGCGGCCACTCGAAGTGCGGGTAGATAGTCGTTGACGCTTGCCGCCGTATCGTACGGGATGCAAAAGAGCGTGGCGGGGTTGCCTAGGGCACCCCCCCCCGTGGATTTTTTTCCGCCGGCACCGAGCGCCCAGGAGGGGCCCCCGCCCCCAAAAAAGTGGCGGGAATGGGGGGGGGGGGG
>JAVBPJ010000018.1:0-14742 GCA_031549665.1 Rikenellaceae bacterium | reverse complement strand
TCTCTACTCACCGCAAAGCGCCGAACGCTGCTTACTACAATACTTCAAAGAACTCTCATTCTTTCACTCTCTTTCCAAAATCTGCGCCTGTTACGGCGCACCTCTCTTCCCAAGAGCGGCTGCAAAGGTATAAACCTTTTTACTTCCTACAATAGCTGCGAGGAAAAAATTTCCCGTACCTTTGTTCATCTTTTCGTTAAAACACTCATTATTAGATGCATTCAAAGGAAGAAAAAATTGCACAACTGGATCGGGTACTCGATATCCTGGACATTTTGCGCGAACAGTGTCCCTGGGATCGGGAGCAAACGATGCTTTCGCTGCGCAACCAAACCATCGAGGAGACGTTCGAACTGACCGACGCCATTGTCAAGGAGGACCCCGTACAGATTCGCAAGGAGCTGGGCGACCTGCTGCTCCACGTGGTATTTTACGCTAAAATCGGTCAGGAACAGGGATGGTTCGACATTGGCGACGTGGCCGAGGCGTTGTGCGAAAAGCTGATCTACCGCCATCCGCACATTTTTTCGGATGTGCAGGTGGAGAACGCCGCGCAGGTGTCTCAGAACTGGGAGGCATTGAAACAGAAGGAGAAAGACGGGAACAAAACCATTCTGGGAGGCGTCCCGGCCGGAATGCCCGCCCTGCCCAAGGCGTGCCGGATTCAGCAAAAGGCCTCGTCGGTGGGTTTCGACTGGAAACGGCGCGAGGACGTTTGGGCCAAAGTGCGGGAGGAGGCGGCCGAGGTGCAGCACGAAATCGACGCGAAAGACCCGGCGCGCCTGGAGGCCGAATTCGGCGACCTGCTCTTTTCGATCATCAACGCGGCGCGGCTGTACGACATCAACCCCGACCTGGCGCTCGAACGCACCAACCTGAAATTCATCGCCCGATTCGACCGCATGGAGCGGCAGGCCCGGGAAAAAGGAGTATCTTTACACGACCTTTCGTCCGACGAGCTGGAAACGCTGTGGATCGAGGCGAAACGGGCATTGACCGAATAACCGGAAGCCGGAGGGAAGGCCGCTTGCGCAGGCAACCCTTTCCCGTCCGCTCCGCCCCACTCAAACACATAACATACGATGGCTATAGTACGCAATCTGCGGGGATTCACCCCGAAAATGGGAAAAAATTGCTTTTTGGCCGAGACGGCTGCCGTGATCGGCGACGTAACCATGGGCGACGACTGCTCGATCTGGTACGGCGCCGTGCTGCGCGGCGACGTGAACACGATCACCATCGGCAACCGCGTCAATATTCAGGACGGGGCCGTGCTGCACACGCTGTACAAAAAATCGGTGGTCGAGATCGGCGACAACGTTTCGGTGGGCCACGGGGCCATTATTCACGGGGCGCGGGTAGAGGACAACTGCCTGATCGGCATGAACGCCACGGTGCTGGACCACGCCGTGGTGGGACACGGTTCGATCGTGGCGGCCAACGCGCTGGTGCTGTCGGGGACGATCATCGAGCCGGGGAGCATTTACGCCGGCGTACCGGCCCGCAAGGTAAAGTCGGTCGATCCGGCGCAGAACAGGGAGATTCTGGAGGGGATCTCGAACGGCTACATCATGTACGCCTCGTGGTATAAGGAAGACGAGGCCAAGTAGCTTTTTCGCCCTACCGTAAAAACCAATGGGAACCCAAACATCGCTTTCGAGGAAATCGGTTAGTAACTTTTTCTCCCTACCATAAACACCGATGAGGGATTTCGCAGCCATTGATTTCGAAACGGCCAACGGTCAGCGGTCGAGCGTTTGCAGCGTGGGGGTGGTGATCGTCCGCGACGGCCGGGTTGCCGATAAACTCTACCGGCTGATCCGCCCCGTGCCGAACTATTACAGTTGGTTTACCACCAAAGTACACGGCATGACCTACAACGACACGGCCTGTGAACCGCTTTTCCCCGAGGTGTGGGCCGAGATAGCTCCGTTGGTGGCCGGTTTGCCGCTGGTAGCGCATAACAGCCCCTTCGACGAGGGTTGCCTGCGGGCCGTCCATGCCCATTACAGCATGGACTATCCCGACTATGCGTTCTACTGCACCTGCCGCGCCTCGCGCCGCCGCCACCCTGGCCTGGAAAACCACCAGCTGCACACCGTGGCCGCCTACTGCGGTTACAACCTCGAAAACCACCACCACGCCCTGGCCGACGCCGAGGCGTGCGCGGAAATCGCAATCCAAATTCTTTAATACGCTTATCCGCACACTCTTGAACGCACAGTCTGCCGCCGGCGGAGGGCGCGAAGCAGCCCGCCGCGTGGGGCGGCGGCCCACTGCCGGCATCGCCTTTGGCGACGCCGGCAAATACAAGACAAGTTCAAAATAAATAACCCTTAGGGAGATTTTGCGGATAAGCCTTTTCTTTAAATGCAACGACGGAGGCCCTTGCAAGGGCCTCCGTCGTCGTATCGGGGCATGGACCGTCCGAGGGGCGGATTAGCGGGGATCGGCCATGTTTTGGATCGGCTTTTGGTATTCGCCGGCGGCCAGTTTTCCGCGGAGCGATTTGAAGGCTTCGAGCGTGTAGGCCACATCTTCGAGGGTATGCACGGCCGTGGGGATGATCCGCAGGATGATCTCGCCCTTGGGAATCACGGGGTACACCACCACCGAGCAGAACAGGTTGTGGTTCTCGCGCAGGTCGACCACGATGTTGGTGGCCTCTTCCACACCGCCTTTCATATAGACCGGCGTTACGGGCGACTGGGTGCAACCGATTTCGAACCCTGCCTCGCGGAATCCGTTTTGGAGGGCGTGTACGATGGTCCACAGTTTTTCCTTGTATTCGGGGTGCGTTTGGATCAGCTCCAGGCGTTTGAGCGCTCCCTTCACCATGGGCATGGGCAGCGATTTGGCGTAGAGCTGCGAACGCATGTTGTAGCGCAGGTAGTTCACAATGTCGGGGTCGGAAGCGACGAAAGCGCCGATACCGGCCATCGATTTGGCGAACGTATTGAACAGCACGTCCACGCCGTCCAGCACGCCGAAGTGTTCGGGGGTGCCGGAGCCGGTTTTACCCATCGTTCCGAAACCGTGCGCGTCGTCCACCAGCAGGCGGAAGTTGAACTCTTTTTTCATCGCCACGATTTCGTCCAGTTTGCCCAGGTCGCCCTTCATGCCGAAAACGCCCTCGGTGATCACCAGCACGCCGCCGCCGGTGTTTTCGGCGAATTTGGTGGCGCGGCGGAGTTGGATCCGCAGGTTTTCCATGTTGTTGTGGGGGAATACGAAGCGTTTGCCGCCTTTGGCTTTGTGGAGCATCATCCCGTCGATGATGCAGGCGTGCGCCTCCGAGTCGTAGACAATCACGTCGCGGCCCGTGGCCAGGCAGTCGATGATCGAGATCATTCCCTGGTAGCCGAAGTTGAGCAGGAAGGCATCGGGCTTGCCCACAAAGGCGGCCAGGTTGCGTTCCAGTTCTTCGTGCCATTTGGTTTGTCCGCTCATCATGCGGGCGCCCATCGGAGCGGCCATCCCGAATTCGCGGGCGGCTTCGGCGTCGGCGGCCATCACCTCGGGGTGGTTGGCCAGCCCCAGGTAGTTGTTCAGGCTCCAGTTGAGCATCATTTTGCCGCGGAAAGTCATCCGGGGGCCGATCGGGCCTTCCAGTTTGGGGAACGAATAGTAGCCGTGGCTCAGCTTTTGGTATTGGCCGATGGGGCCGCCGGCATCCGCCTTGATTCTCTCGAAAATATCCACTGGTTTAAGGTATTAGGTGGTTGAATGTATCTGTTCAGGGAGTTAAAAACCGCGACAAAGGTACGCTTTTTTTCGCTCCCGCGGACGGTTGTTTCGCGGGACGTTTTTTTCTTTTTCCCGCACGCCGGCCACAGGGCCCGGTTCACATCAAACGACCGCGCGGAAGCTCCCCGCACCACGCGCGGAACGTGCGGCGCGGAAAACGCGAGAGAGGGAGTGGCACGAATGGTTTAGAAATAGAGGTCGCGCTGGCCGCTGCGGATCCGGTCGAGGCGGGTTCTCACCTCGTCGGGCAGCTCTCCGGCCTCCCGATCGATGAGCCTCCACCCCTCGGCGCGCAGTTCGGGCGAGGCGTAGTCCTCCAGGTACTCGGCCAGGGTCAGCAGGGCGTTGGGCGTGCAAAAGCGTTTGATGAATCCCGGCACCGAAAACTCCATGAAGTGTTCGCCCGTGCGTCCCTGGCGGTAGCAGGCCGTGCAGAACGAGGGCAGGTAGCCCTGATCCACAAGTTGCTTCATCAGCTCTTCCAGCGTGCGGTCGTCGTGCAGGGCGAACTGGGAACTGCCCGTTTGGTCGGCGGAAGCGGCATAGCCCCCGATTTCGAGCCGCGTTCCCCCATCCAATTGCGAAACGCCGTAGCGGATGGCCCTCTCGCGCAGGGCCGCCGGTTCGCGGGCCGTGAGGATCAGCCCCGTGTAAGGCACCGCCAACCGGAGTACGGCGATGGCGTAGATAAAATCGTCGTCCGAAACGGGATGGGCGGCATCGGAAAGCGCCGCCGACTCCTTGATGCGCGGAAACGACAGCGTATGAGGCCCCACGCCGAAACAGGCCTCCAGGTGGTTGGTATGGCGGACCAGCGAAAGAATCTCGAACCGCCAGTCGTACAGCCCCAGCAACACGCCCAGGCCCACGTCGTCGATGCCCGCCTCCATGGCTCGGTCCATGGCCGAAATGCGCCATCCATAGTCGCTCTTGCGGCCGCCCGGGTGGTAGCGGGCGTAGGCTTCGGGATGGTAGGTCTCCTGAAAAATCTGGTACGTCCCGATCCCCGCCTGGCGCACCGTGCGGAATCCCTCGACCGACAGCGGAGCCGCGTTGATGTTGACGCGGCGGATTTCGCCGCCCGGCCCGTTTTTCACCGAATAGACCCGACGTACGGTGCCGGCGATGTAATCGGCGTCGTACAGGGGGTGTTCGCCGTACACCAAAATGAGCCGTTTGTGTCCCTGATCCTCAAGGGCCCGCACTTCGGCTTCGAGTTCGGCGGGGGTGAGGGTTTTTCGTTCGGCCTGCAGGTTGTCGCTCCGGAACGAGCAATAGGTGCAGCGGTTGATGCAGCGGTTGCCCACGTAAAGCGGCGCAAAAAGCACCATGCGGTTGCCGTACACCTCCTGTTTGAGCCGGTGCGCCGCCTCCATGACCCGTTCCCGGTCGGTCGGCGCGGCGTTCAGCAGGGTGGCCGTCTGGGTCAGATCGAGCCTTTTTCGCCCCAACGCGGCGGCGATCACCCGGTCAACCTGATCGGCTGATGGATGAGCGCAAGAGGCCAATGCAGCCTCGATTTCGGCAGGGTCGAGGAAAGGCTCGCCCGAACGGTCGGCCAGGCGGTAGGATTGCGGTTGAAAGATCATGGCAGAGTAAGAACGTACCCGGGTACGCAGATCGTGCAAAATTAGCGTAAATTTGTCGGATGATCGACCGTTTTCACCATTACATCCTGCAACACCGCCTGCTCGCGGCGGGCGACCGCGTGCTGGTGGGCGTGAGCGGCGGGATCGACTCGATGACCCTGCTCGACCTTTTTGCCCGAAGCGACTGGCCCGTAGCGGTGGCCCACTGCAACTTCGGCCTGCGCGGCGGGGAGTCGGACGGCGACCAAAGGCTGGTCGAGCAACGGTGCCGCCAGCTGGGCATTCCCTGCCACACCGCGCGGTTCGACACCCGGGCCGAGGCGCTGGCTCACGGCGAATCGACCCAGATAGCCGCACGCCGCCTGCGGTATGCCTTTTTCGAAGAGCTGTGCCGCTCCGGGGGGTACACCCGCGTAGCCATCGCCCACCACGGCGACGATTCGGTCGAAACGTTCCTGATCAACCTGCTGCGGGGTACGGGCCTGCGCGGCCTGACGGGCATTCCCGCCGTGCGCGGCCGGATAATCCGTCCGTTGCTCTTTGCCTCGCGCGAGGAGATTCTCACCTACGCCGCCGAGCGCGGGGTCGCGTCCCGCAACGATTCGACCAACCAGCAAACGCACTACCTGCGCAACTACCTGCGGCACGAGGTGATCCCGCGGCTCAACACCGGCGGCGCCTCGTTCCTGCAAACCATGACGGAGAACCTGGAGCGGCTGGCCGAAACGCAGCGTTTTGTCGACCGCCAGGTCGAAACTTTCCGCCAGTCGGCCCTGAAGGATGGAGTGCTGGACCCTGCGCTGCTCCCCGCCGAAGATCGCCCGCTGCTGCTCTTCGAACTGCTGCACCCCTGCGGCTTTTCGCCCGAGGTGGTGGATGACCTGGTGCGCGCGCTCGATACGGAGCAGGCCACCGGCAAACAATTCGTGGCCCCCGCCTGCCGGGCGGTGATCGACCGGCAACGCATCCTGCTGGAGCCGCTCGTTGCCGAAACTCTCTTCGAAGACGAAGAGCTGGCCGAGTCGGATCCCCGGATCGAATGGCTCGACAGCCCGCCCGGGTCGCTCGAAACGCCCCCGAACGTGGCGCTGCTGTCGGCCGACGGCCTGCGCTTCCCGCTGCTCCTGCGCCGCTGGCGGCAGGGCGACTGGTTCATTCCGTTGGGGATGCGGGGACAAAAAAAAGTGAGCGATCTGCTGATCGACGCCCGCGTGCCGCTGCCCGAAAAGGAAAGGCAACAGGTGCTGGTCTCGGGCCAAACGATCGTGTGGGTGGTGGGCCGCCGCATCGACGACCGGTACAAGGTTACCGACCAAACGCGCCGCGTTATTCGGGTAAGCGTTTAGCCCGCCACACCATTTTTTCTCCGTCGGGCCGGACCAGGAAAAAGAGTTCCACCTCGCCTCCCTCGCGCAATCCGAGCCGCTTGGCCAACCCTGCGGCGCTTTCGGGATAGCCCCGCCGATGGAGGTTGGCCCGCGCGATCCCCTCCTGCCGGAACCGTTTGGCCAACCCGCGGGGCGAGCTGTCCAGCCGCTCGATCAGTTCGTAACCGCTGCCCTCGAAACCGGAGATCGGCCCTTCGGAAAGCAGGTAGTCTCCTGCCAAATGCTCTACCCTGTTATTTTTATGGTGTTGGGCGAGGTAGGCGGCCACGGTGCGCCCTTTGACCAGCGCCACGTCGGGAACGTACAGAAAACGGGGATTTTCCACCTTGTATGTATGGTCGGACACAGTACGGTCGAACCGGTAGCGGCGCACCTCGCCTTTTTTCAACACGGTGGCCCGAAGCGGCCCCTGTTCGGCGGGAAATCCCAAACGAACCAGCACCTCTTTGCACTCGCCGTCCAACGACACGACTTCGACCTGCACCCCGTCGCCAAACACCTGAAAACAGGCCTCCACGTCGAACAGGGGCGAGAGCTTAACGACTACTCTCTTGCCCATTTTTTTGAGCGCGGGCAATAACTCGACGACGTTGGGCGAACTCTGCTCCAACGAGAAAACGCGACGCCCGTCGGCCTCCTTGCGCGAGGGATCGAGGTAGACCAAATCGGCCTCCGGCCCCCGGTAATCGGCCACGAACGCCTCGGCGGTGTCGTGCCGCACCTCTATATTTGTGCATCCTAACTGCCGAAAATTCCACCGCGCCATCGCGGCACGCACCGGGTCGGCCTCAACGGCCACCACACGCCCAAAACCGACGGACAACGCCCCCGCATCGACCCCCAATCCGCACGTGAGGTCGATGGCCAACGCCCCGCCCCACCCCTCGACCCTGGCCCGCGCCGCCGCCTGGCTGCTCGCCTGTTCGCAAGCTACGGGGTCGAGAATGGCCCGAGCCTCGTAATAACACGGCAATTTTTTCCGATTCCGCTGCAACAGGTCTATCTGCTGCGTAACCAACGGATTACGCAACCGACCCGCCAATACCAGCGGATCCTGATCCAAATGCTGCTCGATCAATTGCCGAGTTTCGACTTGCTGCAACGCCTCTAATGCCTCTTGTGTCATCTGTTTTTCGTGCGAGTTATCTCTACCTGCTGCTACTTTTACTCTATCTGCCGCTTTTGGGAAAGCGGCACCAAAACCTTTTCCGAAAACTGCGTTTTCGGCTTGTGTTTGTGTCGTTTTTTGCTCCGGCTGGCCGGAGTTGCTAGGTACGTTTCGTACCTTTCGTAGGGGCTGAACCGTACTCGCCTGAAAGCAAGCTTTCGCTCGGCGGCTTCACCCCCTACGAAAATCTACCGATGTTCCGCAACTCCCTCCTAAACGAAATGCATCCCTTAATCTCATGAGATCAGCCTTACCCCTTTAACTTCGACGAACGAATGGAACGACGACTGCACCCAAATTGTCATTGATCGCGGCGTGGGCCTGTATCTCGGAGTGTTAATTGCGGAATTGTAGTTCTCGGTGTAAGTTCTCGGATGCGACGGAAAAGAGCCGCAGGCTTTAGGGATGGGTTGAGGAGGCGAACGAAAGCTTGCTTTCGGGTGAGTACTCCTCGGCCCATCGCTAAAAACTACGCAGTAGTTCCCATCGCATCCGCAGACACAAAAAAGCACAGAGACAAGATCGCCCGCCGCGGGCACGCGGGGCCGGCGCGGCCCGAGCGCAGTTGGAGAAAACTCCAATAAAAGACCCGCAGGGTCCGGCCTGAGCGCAGTCAGCACAAACGTCAATGAACCGGGGTAAGTCCGTATTGTTCGGCCAGTCGTTCCATCAGGGCGAAGGCCTGTTCGTAGTTATTTTCGATCTCGCCTTCGAGGATCGCCTCTTTGATGGCGCTTTTGATATCGCCGACCGTTTGGCAGGGCGGGATGCCGTAGTGCGCCATGATCAGTTCGCCGGTGATGGGAGGTTGGAAGTTTCGGATGCGGTCTTTCTCTTCGATTTCGACCATTTTTTGGCGTACCAGGGCGAAGTTCCGCAGGTAGCGTTGCACCTTGTTGTCGTCGGCCGAGGTGATATCCGCTTCGCAGAGCGTCATCAGGTCGTCGATGTCGTCGCCCGCTTCGAAGATCATGCGTCGTACGGCCGAGTCGGTGACCGTATCTTCGACCAGCGCGATGGGCCGCAGGTGGAGGAAGACCATTTTTTGGACATACTTCATCCGTTCGTCCATGGGCAGTTTCAGGGCGCGGAAGATACGAGGCACCATTTTCGATCCCGCCACCTCGTGGCCGTGGAAAGTCCAGCCCACGCGGTCGTCCCACGCCTTGGTTTGCGGTTTGGCGATGTCGTGCAGCAGGGCCGCCCAGCGCAGCCACACGTTGTCGGTGTGGGGAGTGATGTTTTGCAACACCTTGAGCGTGTGGACGAAGTTGTCCTTGTGGGCGCGGCCTCCCACCTTTTGCACCCCTTTGAGTTGGGCCAGTTCGGGGAAGAAACCTTCGAGCAGTCCGGCTCGGTCGAACAGGTCGAAACCCATCCAGGGCCGGGGCGAGGTCATGATTTTCTCCAGTTCGGCGGCGATCCGTTCGCGCGACACGATTTCGAGCCGGTGGGCGTTTCGGCGGATCGAGGCGAGCGTTTCGGGGGCGATGTGGAAGTCGAGCTGCACGGCGAACCGCACGGCGCGGATCATGCGCAGGGGGTCGTCCGAAAAGGTGGTATCGGGGTCGAGCGGCGTGCGGATCGTCTGCGCCTCCATGTCCTCCATCCCCTCGAACGGGTCGACCAGGGCGCCGAAGTTATCGGCGTTCAGGCCGAAGGCCATGGCGTTGATGGTGAAGTCACGGCGGCGCTGGTCGTCCTCGAGAGTTCCGTCCTCGACGATGGGTTTGCGCGAATCGGCGCGGTACGACTCCCGCCGGGCTCCGACAAACTCCACCTCCCACGCTCCGGCGCGCAGGGCGGCCGTACCGAAATTTTTGAACGTGTGGACGGGGGTCTTCAGTTCGCGGCCCAGCTCCTCGGCCAGGGCGATGCCGCTGCCAACGACCACGATGTCGATGTCCGTGCAGGGGCGCATCAGGTAGTAGTCGCGCACGTAGCCGCCGATGACAAAGGCACGCACGCCCATGCGGTCGGCCAGGCGGCCGATTTGTTGGAACAGGGGGTCGGCGAGCGGCTTAGCCATTCGTTTTCAGTTGGCGGAGGTAGAGCTGCACGGTATTTTCCAACCCGTAGTAAAGCGCGTCCGAGATCAGGGCGTGGCCGATCGACACCTCGTCCAGCGCGGGGATGCAGGCGGCGAAATAGGCCAGGTTTTCGAGGCTCCGGTCGTGTCCGGCGTTGATACCCAGTCCCAATCGATGAGCCGTTTGGGCGGCGGCGGCAAAGGGGGCGACGGCCCGTTCTCGGTCGGCAGCGTAGGCCGTGGCGTAGCTTTCGGTGTAGAGTTCGATGCGGTCGGTTCCGGTGGCCGCGGCCGCCTCGACCATCGCCGGATCGGGTTCGACGAAGATCGACGTGCGGATGCCCCGCTCATGAAAACGCGCAATGGTACTGCGCAGGAAATCGGCGTGTTCGGGTACGTTCCACCCCGCGTTCGAGGTGATCGCCTCGGGCGGGTCGGGAACCAGGGTTACCTGCGCCGGAACCACCTCCAGCACAAGCCGGATGAACGACTCGGAGGGGTAGCCCTCGATGTTGAATTCGGTGGACAGGATCGGTTTCAGCGCCCGCACGTCGTCGTAGCGGATGTGCCGGCCGTCGGGACGCGGATGGACCGTGATGCCCTGTGCGCCGAAGTCCTCCAGCCGCCGGGCGGCCTCCAGCACGTCGGGCGTGTTTCCGCCCCGCGAATTACGAATCGTTGCGATCTTATTGATATTGACGCTCAGTTTGGTCATAAAAAGCCTATTTTTGCAAAGGTAATCAAAACTGCAGACCGATGAAAATCGCCCTTTACGCCCGTCCCGAAAACCCGTCGCTGGGGTTGCTCACCAAAGAGCTCGACCGCCGGGCGCTTCCGTACGCCCTGAATCCCTGTGCGTCGCACGAGTTCGACGTGGCGCTGAGCTTCGGCGGCGACGGCACCTTTTTGAGCGCCGTACGGAAAATCGGCGAGGCTTCGCTGCCCGTGCTGGGGATCAATTCGGGCCGGCTGGGATTCATGGCCTCGGTGTCGCTGGACGAGATTCCCCGCGCCATCGACGACCTGCTGGCGGGCCGCTACACCACCGAGAGCCGCACGCTGCTTTCGGTCGAAGGCGATATTAAAGGAGTGGCAGTAAACGAGTTCACGATCCAAAAGAGCGACCTGAGCATGATTTCGGTGGCACTGGAGATCGACGGCGACCCGGTGGCGACCTATTGGGCCGACGGGGTGATCGTGTCGACCTCGACCGGATCGACCGCCTACTCGATGAGCGTCGGCGGAGCGATCCTGGCTCCCGATTGCCGCGCGCTGATCATCTCGCCCATCGCGCCGCACAACCTGAACATCCGTCCGCTGGTGATCCCCGAAACCAGCCGCGTGAGCCTGACCGTGCAAAGCCGCGCCGAACAACCGGCCACCGCCACCGTCGACAACCAGTCGTTTTCGGTGCCGAGCGGCAGTTGTTTTGCCCTGACCCGCGCCGACCGTCAGTTGGCGGTGATCCGCCCCGCCTCGGGGTCGTTCTACCACGCCCTGCGCGAAAAACTCTACTGGGGCGCCGATCCGCGCAACGGGTAAGGCAATTAAGATAATCGGAGTGAATCATCGCGGGACTTCCGGTGAAATAATTACCTTGTATTAACGAACAATAACGACCCTGACAATGGTAAGTATTGAGACTGACAGATTAATGATACGGCTGGCTACACCAGATGATGCAGGCGCTATATATTCGTACCGTTCCGACGTTATCGGAAACAGGTATCAGGGATGGTTTCCTGGTTCTATAGAAGAAGTCCGTGATTACATAAGCAATATGCCGAAATCTTTCGATGTTGCTGATACCTGTTTTCAGTTTGCTATTACCACCAGAAATGAAAACCGGTTAATCGGTGATATGGGAATTGTTTTCAGCAATCACAACAACATGCAAGCTGAAATCGGATGTACACTACACAAAGATTACCAAGGAAAAGGCTACGCAACAGAGGCATGTAGCGCAATGGTAGAGCACCTACTCTTGGCACTCAATAAACATCGAATCGTTGCATCGGTTGATCCAAGAAATTCAGCTTCGATTCGGTTAATAGAACGGTTGGGATTCAGAAAGGAGGCCCATTTCAAAGAGAGTTATTACTTGCGTGGGGAATGGGTAGATGATATCATATATGCCATGCTCAGTAAAGAGTGGGTTGACACAAAACCTATGTAGAATAAATTTCGATACCTTTGCCTTTCGATCCAATTCATTCAGCCCTATGACCCAAGAGGAACTTTTCAAAAAACTGATCGCCCACAGCAAAGAGTACGGATTCATTTTTCCGTCGAGCGAAATATACGACGGCCTGTCGGCCGTGTACGACTACGGCCAACTGGGCGCCGAACTCAAAAACAACATCAAACGCTACTGGTGGGAATCGATGACCCGCCTGCACGAAAATATCGTGGGCATCGACGCCGCCATCTTCATGCACCCCAAAACCTGGGAAGCGTCGGGCCACGTGGGCGCCTTCAACGACCCGCTGATCGACAACAAAGATTCCAAGAAACGCTACCGCGCCGACGTACTGATCGAAGAGTGGATCGCCAAACAGGACGATAAAATCGCCAAAGAGATCGACAAGGCCGCCAAACGCTTCGGCGACTCGTTCGACCAGGCCGTTTTCCGCTCGACCAACGCCCGCGTACTCGAAATCCAGGCCAAACGCGACGCCGCCAACGCCCGCATGGTCGAAACCCTCACCGCCAACGACCTGGAGGGAGTAAAACAACTGATCGAAGAGCTCGAAATCGTCTGCCCCGTCAGCGGCACCCGCAACTGGACCGAAGTGCGCCAGTTCAACCTGATGTTCGAAACCAAAATCGGATCGGTGGCCGACGGAGCCAACACCATCTACCTGCGGCCCGAAACGGCGCAGGGCATCTTCGTCAACTTCCTGAACGTGCAAAAAAGCGGCCGGATGAAAATCCCGTTCGGCATCGCCCAAATGGGAAAAGCGTTCCGCAACGAGATCGTCGCCCGCCAGTTCATCTTCCGCATGCGCGAATTCGAGCAGATGGAGATGCAGTTCTTCGTCGCCCCCGGCACCGAAATGGAGTGGTTCAACCACTGGCGCGAATTCCGGATGAAGTGGCACCGCGCCCTCGGCTTCGGCGACCAGCACTACCGATTCCACGACCACGAAAAACTGGCCCATTACGCCAACGCCGCCACCGACGTCGAATTCGAATTCCCGTTCGGATTCAAAGAGGTCGAGGGGATCCACTCGCGCACCGATTTCGACCTGTCGCAGCACCAAAAATTCTCGGGCAAAAAGATGCAGTACTTCGACACCGAGAGCGGCCAAAGCTACGTCCCCTACGTGGTGGAAACCTCGATCGGGGTCGACCGCATGATCCTGCAAGTACTTTCGGCCTCGTACGCCGAAGAGAAACTGGACAACGGCGAAGAGCGTACCGTGCTGCGTTTCCCCGCCGCGCTGGCTCCGGTCAAGGCCGCCGTCCTGCCGCTGGTGAAAAAAGACGGGCTGCCCGAAGTGGCCCGCCGCCTGATGGACGACCTGAAGTTCGACTACAACCTGCAGTACGACGAAAAAGACAGCATCGGCAAACGCTACCGCCGTCAGGACGCCATCGGCACCCCGCTCTGCATCACCATCGACCACCAAACCCTGGAAGACAACCAGGTAACCGTCCGCCACCGCGACACGATGGCCCAGGAGCGCGTTCCGATCGCCGACCTGCGCGGGTTGATCGACAAGACGGTCAGCTTCAAGGCGCTCTACCAAAAGTTGATGTAACGACAAACCTTTCGCAGACGGCTCGGGATGTGCCGGGCCGTCTGCGATGCAAAACATGACATAATGAAAACGGGAAGGATCATTGCGGGGGCGTTTTTGTTGAGTTGTTTCGGCACGCTCCACGCCCAGCAACGCCGCGCGGTCGAGCTTTCGACGGCATGGAACGAGAGAATACTGGAAATCAACGCCAAGGTGAACGAACCGGGGAGTTACACCCTGTTTCTTCAGTTCACGTCGTTGCAAAACACCAGTCAATCGCCCACCTACGTCGCGGTGGTTCGCGGCAGTCAAAAAGTGTTGAGCGTGCGACCGACCAATCCTGAGGAGTATCCGAACGTTCAGTACCGCTATTGGCACATGCGCGGGTATGCTCCCACCAAATTGGACACGACCTTTGTCTACCGCCTTCCGTGCAGCGTACAGAAAAAGGTGCAGGCATTTCATCTTTACAATTTACGGGAACGCCATTTTGGCGGCGAGGCCGGCAAAAATTGGAGTTGCTACCAGCTGCAACTGGAACGGGGAGATACGGTCTACGCCGCCCGAAAAGGCCGGGTGGTAGAGATTAAAGACGGCCATGAAAGCACGACCAGCGGTGCGACCTATCGCTCGGAATACAACCATCTGTTGATCGAGCATGGGGATGGAACCCTTGCCCAGTACGAGGTATTGCAAAATGGGAGCATGATGGTGAAAGTGAATGATGTGGTCTATCCCGACACCCCGATCGCTTTGGCCGGTTCGTACGACGGCAGCGAATACCAGGTTAGGTTTCTGGTATACTATCCGGTGGCTGACCGTAATTTCAAGGGAGAAGGCCATCCTTTCTCTTATACGTACGTTACCCCCTGGTTCCAAACGGTTACCGGCGCAGAACAGTTACAGCACGGCCAAGCCTACTTCGGCACCCTTTCGGGGGAATTGGTCGAACGGGAGATGACCAAGAAAGAGATCAAAGACCGCGCCTCCCGACAATAAAACCGATCGAGACCGGATCAATGCCAGGGGGCGCCGCCGCCGGCGGGGGGGCCCCCCGGTTGGTGTGAGTGGCGGAGGG
>JAVBPJ010000014.1:0-3168 GCA_031549665.1 Rikenellaceae bacterium | reverse complement strand
TCTCTACTCACCGCAAAGCGCCGAACGCTGCTTACTACAATACTTCAAAGAACTCTCATTCTTTCACTCTCTTTCCAAAATCTGCGCCTGTTACGGCGCACCTCTCTTCCCAAGAGCGGCTGCAAAGGTATAAACCTTTTTCTTACCTACAATACACTAAGAGAAAGTTTTTCGACTGAGATCGCAAAAAAATTTCCTAACTCGTTCGTTTCCAAAAGCAAGGGGGCACCATTTTTTTGTTGGCACCCCCTCTTTTTTTGTTGGTCCGGTAACGATCAGCAGCGGGCGGCGACGAAATCCCCCACCTGGCTGGTGGAATAGTTTTTCCCGTTTGAGGCGAGGTCTTCGGTAACCACTCCCTGGGCGATGGCTTCCTCAACGGCCCGGCGTACGGCGGCTCCCTCGGCGGCAAGTCCGACGTGTTCGAGCAACATGGCGGCCGAAAGGATCGTGGCCATGGGGTTGGCGATGTTTTTCCCGGCGGCCTGCGGATAGGAACCGTGAATGGGTTCGAACAGGGCGTTTTTTTCGCCCAGCGAGGCCGATGGAAGCAGTCCCAGCGACCCGCTGATGACGCTCGATTCGTCGGTGAGGATATCCCCGAAAAGATTTTCGGTTACCATCACGTCGAAATAGGTGGGGCGTTGGATGATCTGCATGGCGGCGTTGTCGACGAACATGTAGTCGACCTGCACGTCGGGGTATTTGGGGGCCATCTCCTGGGCGATTTGTCGCCACAGGCGCGAGGTGGCGATCACGTTGGCCTTGTCGACCACGGTCAGGAGTTTACGACGTGTACGGGCCATTTCAAAGGCTACTTTCAGGATCCGTTCCACCTCGACGCGGGTGTACACGCAGGTGTCGTAGGCGGTGTTTCCGTCCTCGGAACGTCCCTGGGGACGACCGAAATACATGCCGCCGGTCAACTCGCGGATACAAACAAAGTCGGCTCCCTTCACCTTTTCGGCCTTGAGCGGCGAACGCTCCACCAGGCTGTCGAATACAACCAGCGGGCGCACGTTGGCAAAGAGTCCCAGGGCCTTGCGCATACGCAGCAGCCCCTGCTCGGGACGGACTTTGGCCGTGGGGTCGTTGTCGTACTTGGGGTCACCGATGGCGCCGAAAAGGATCACGTCCGACTCTTCGCACACGCGGTGGGTCGCCTCGGGATAGGGGTCGCCGACGGCATCGATGGCGGCCGCGCCAACCAGCGCGCGGGTATAAGCAAAGGTGTGGCCGTTTTTACGCGCCACGGCGTCGAGTACTTTGGTGGCTTCGGCAATGATTTCGGGGCCGATCCCGTCGCCGGGCAACAGGGCTATGTTCAGATTCATGGGGATAATGGATTGTCGGGTTATGCCTTCCTGTTCCGAAACAAACGTGGCTTCGGATGGGGGCGATGTTATGAATTTTCGATTTTATTCAACATTTTCACGGTGGCTTTGATGGCCGCCACGGTCTGGTCGGCGTCGAGTCCGCGGGTTTTGAAACGTTCGCCGTGCCAGTCCCAGGTGATCAGGGTTTGAACAAAGGCGTCGGTACGTCCGCCGGGGGGAATGCTCACCGAATAGTCGATCAGCAGGGGGAACTCGCGCCCCAGTTGGTTCTTGTAAATCTCGCCAACGGCCCTTACAAAGGCGTCGTACTGCCCGTCGCCGGTGGCGCTGTGCTGGTACTGCTTGCCGTTGATCTCGATCTTGAGGGTGGCCTGGGGGTGTAAACCCTGCGCCAACGAAAGGGAGTAGTTCAGAATCCGGACGTGTTCCTGGTTGTCGCTGCTGCCCAGCACTTCCGAAACGATGTAGGGCAGGTCTTCGGTGGTTACGATCTCTTTCTGGTCGCCCAGCTCGATGATGTACTGGGTTACTTTGGCCATCGAATCTTCGTCGAGTTCAATGCCCAACAGTTCAAGGTTTTTACGTATGTTGGCCTTGCCCGAGGTCTTGCCCAGGGCGTACTGGCGGACGCGCCCGAACCGCTCGGGAAGCAGGTCGTTGTAATAGAGGTTGTTTTTGTTGTCGCCGTCGGCATGAATACCGGCGCACTGGGTGAAAACATTCTCGCCAATCACGGGTTTGTTGCCGGGAATGCGGATGCCGGAATAGCTCTCCACCACGGTGCTGACGTGGTTGGTACGGCTTTCGTCGACCGAGGTTTCGACCTTCAGGTGGTCGTGCAACACGGCCAGCAAACTCGACAGGGGCGCGTTGCCGGCCCGCTCGCCCAGTCCGTTGACGGTAGAGTGAATCCCGCGAACTCCCGCCCGCACGGCGGCCATCGTGTTGGCCACGGCCAAATCGTAGTCGTTGTGCGCGTGGTAGTCGAAATGTATGTCGGGATAACGTTCCACCATCGCCGTGCAAAATTCAAGGGTCTGCTGCGGATCGAGTATCCCAAGCGTGTCGGGCAACATGAACCGGAGGATGGGTTCCTGCCTCAAAGCGTCTACCATCCGGTACACGTAGTCGGGCGAATGGAGCATCCCGTTGGACCAGTCTTCCAAATAGACGTTCACGCCAATGCCCATGGTCTGGGCCAACCGCACCTCGCGGCGAATCTCGTCAATGTGCTGCTCGGGACTCTTGCGGAGCTGAAACTCGCAATGCCGGGCCGACCCCTTGGTCAACAGGTTGATCCGACGACCTCCCGCCCCCTCAATCCAACGCAACGACACGCCCGCATCCACAAAACCCAACACCTCGACCCGGTCGAGCAAACCGTGCCGCAACGCCCAAGCCATGATCTTCTCCACGGCCTGACGCTCGCCCTCCGAAACACGCGCCGAAGCCACCTCAATGCGGTCGACCCGCAAATCGGTCAGCAACAACCGAGCTATGCTCAGCTTTTCCTGCGGCGAAAACGATACACCCGAGGTCTGCTCCCCGTCCCGCAAGGTGGTGTCCATGATCTCTATTTTCATCTCTCTTAGTTGTTTTGAATTTACTCGTACACCCGCCTGTTTTCTCTTCTTTTGCTTGAGTTTGCTCTCTAACTGGACCCTTCGGGTCTTTTATTGGAGTTTGTACTAACTGCGCTCGGGCCGCGCCGGCCCCGCGTGCCCGCGGCGGTCCGTGTGCCCACGGTGGGCTTTCTTTTGTTTGTGCCGCTCGTTTTGGTCGGTCGGAGTTGCTCGGTACGTTCCGTACCTTTCGGAAGGGCTGAACCGCT
>JAVBPJ010000008.1:0-87880 GCA_031549665.1 Rikenellaceae bacterium | reverse complement strand
TTCCCTATTAATGGGGGCCGCGGGGCCGTCGCGCCTTTCCCGGCGTTGGGGGGGGGCTAACTCCCCGCCGAAACGGCAGACCCCAAACCGAGGCAGGCGGTTATGCGCGAATGAAGAATGGGTGTTTTCATGGATCGGTCTGTCGATTGGGACGAGGGGGGATTAGAACGAACGTCCGGCTCCGCCTCCTCCGCCCCCGCCTCCGCCAAATCCGCCGAAGCCTCCGAATCCGCCGCCCGACGAACGGCCCATGCCGCCGAATCCGCCCAGCATGGGGGGGAAGAAGATCAGGGGGCGTCGGCCCCGGTTCCGTCCCGAACCCGACGAATCGTTGTCGTCGCCTCCGTTCCGGTACGAGCGGCGAAGCCACACGATCAGCAAAATCAGGGCGATCAGGGTGAAGATGATCTGCATCCACCGGATCGACGGGGCTTCGGCCCCGGAACCCTGTCCGGCGTATTCGCCCAGCAGGGCCTGCCGGATGGCGGCGGTTCCCCGGACGGTGGCCCGGTAGTAGTCGCCCTGTTGCAGGAAGGGAAGCATCTCGCGGTCGATGATGCGGCCGGCGGTGATGTCGGGCAGCGCCCCCTCGACCCCGTAGCCGGTGGCGATGAAGACGGCTCCCCCGCCGTATTGGTTGCGGGGTTTAAGCAACAGCACCACGCCGTTGTCGCGCTCTTTGTTTCCTACGCCCCATTCGGAGAGGATTTTGGTGGCCCAGTCGGCGGCGGTGTATCCGGCCAGGTCGGCCACCGTAACCACGGCGATCTGCACCGAGGTGGATCGTTCGTAGGCCAGCAGGCTGTCTTCGAGCGCACGGCGTTGCGCCCCCTCGAACACGCCCGCGTAGTCGTTCACCAACCGGGGCGGCGACATGGGTACGGGGATCGGCTGGGCGGCGGCGACCGGACCCAGCAGGGCGAAAAGCCATGCGGCGAGGTGTTTGCCGAAGCGACTCACGGACTATTACGAAAAGTCGACCACGGGCGCCGTGGCGGCGGCGGGGTCGGCGGCGAAGAAGCTCTTGGGAGCGAAATTGAACATGCCGGCCACCAGGTTGCGCGGGAACTGCTTGATGTAGACGTTGTAGGCCTGCACCGACTCGTTGAAACGTTGCCGCTCGACGGCGATCCGATTTTCGGTTCCCTCGAGCTGGGTTTGCAGGTCGCGGAAGTTTTGGTTGGCTTTCAGGTCGGGATAGTTTTCGGCCACTACCAGCAGGCGGCTCAGGGCCGACGAGAGTTCGCCCTGGGCCTGCGAAAAGCGGGCCAGCGAGGCGTCGTCCATCTGATCGACCTGAAGGGTGGTTTGCGTAGCCTTGGCGCGCGCCTCGGTAACGGCTTCGAAGGTTTGGCTTTCGTGGGCGGCGTAGCCCTTGACGGTGTTTACCAGGTTGGGGACCAGGTCGGCGCGGCGCTGGTATTGGCTTTCCACTTGCGCCCATTGGGCCTTGACTCCTTCGTCCAGACGCACCATGCTGTTGTACGAACGTTGGAAGAAACCGTAAAGCAACAGTGCAACGGCCGCGATGACCAAAAGTGCAATGACTCCTTTTTTCATAATTGGGGATCGGTTTTAGGGGATACACAAAGGTACGATTATTTCGGGATTGCGTACCTTTGCCGAACCATGGAACTGCTGAACCAAATCACCGAACGCCTGCTGTCCACGGGCGAAATCACCCCTGCCGAGGCCTTGCGCCTGCTGAACGAAGCGCCGCTCGACGGGCTGCTTGAGGCGGCCGACCGGCTGCGCCTCCACTTTGCGGGCGACCGGATCGACACCTGTTCGATCATGAATGCCCGCAGCGGACGTTGTTCGGAAAATTGCAAGTGGTGTTCGCAGTCGGCGCACCACCGCGCTGCGATCGAGGTCTATCCGCTGGCCTCTCCGGATCAGGTGATGCGCCATGCCGACGACAACGCCTCGAAGGGGGTGGCCCGTTTTTCGCTGGTTACCAGCGGGCGGGCGCTTTCGAACGAAGAGACGGAGCGTTGTGCGGAATACTACCGGGCCATCGCCCGCCGCCATCCGAACCTGGGGTTGTGCGCCTCGATGGGGCTGCTCGACCGGAACCAGCTGGAGACCCTGCGGCGGGCGGGCGTTACGCGCTACCATTGCAACCTGGAGACGGCGCCGAGCCATTTTCCCGCGCTTTGCACCACCCACACCGTAGAGCAGAAGCTGCAAACCCTTCGCTGGGCCCGCGAGTCGGGCATGGAGCTTTGCTCGGGCGGGATTCTGGGAATGGGCGAGTCGGCCGAACAGCGGCTCGAACTGGCTTTTGCGCTGCGCGATTTGGGGGTCGATTCGATTCCGCTCAACGTGCTGAACCCGATTCCGGGGACGCCGCTCGAGGGGACGCCTCCGCTGACCCACGAGGAGTTGTTGCGCTCCTTCGCCCTCTTCCGGTTGATCCATCCGAGGGCGGTGATCCGGTTTGCCGGCGGGCGTACCCTGTTGCCGGTGGAGGTGCAGGAGCGGGCTTTGCGCGGAGGGATCAACGGGGCCATTGTGGGCGACCTGCTCACGACCCTGGGGCAGAGCGTCGCCGAAGACCGGGCGCTGTTTACCCGCCTCGGGTTCCGGTTCGATTAATTGTTGTTTGCGGTTGCGGGGCCTGCCCTCGCTTGGGGAAGGGGAGGTTGCCTGCGGAGGTCAGAGCAGCCGCCGCGATGTGTCGTCGTATTGCGAGGCGTCGAGCCGGATGGCCACGAACAGCAGCACCGTAAAGGCCAGCAGCGACGATCCTCCGTAGCTGAAAAAGGGCAGCGGAATACCCACCACGGGGAAAAGACCGACGGTCATCCCCACGTTGATGGCAAAGTGGGTGAAGAAGATGGCGGCCACGCAGTAGCAGTAAATGCGGCCGAAGGGTTCTTTTTGCCGTTCGCCCATTTGCATCAGCCTGAAAATAAGCAGGAAAAAAAGTACCACCACAAAGGTGGTTCCCAAAAAGCCCCACTCCTCGCCGACGGTGCAGAAGATAAAGTCGGTGCTTTGTTCGGGCACAAAACTGAAGCGGGTTTGCGTGCCGCCCAGGAATCCCTTGCCGAACAATCCCCCCGAACCGATGGCGATTTTGGACTGGATGACGTTGTAGCTCCAGCCGCTGGGGTCTTTCTCGATGCCGAACAGGTCGAGGATCCGTTTCTGCTGGTGGGTTTGCAGCAGATGGTTGAAGGCGTAGCCGACCAACTGGGTGAAAAGCGTGGTGCCGAAAAAGAGCAGCACGAATTTCCACAGGTTTTTCAACTGCCGGCGGATCGCGTAGCGGGCCACCCAGGGCAGGGTCAGCCCGATGGCTGCCAGCAGGGCGACGATGGGAGAACTGGTCCAGCCCAACAGTTCGGTGCCGATCATCCACCCGATGGCCAGCAGCATCACCCAAGCCAGATATTGGATCGAGTCGCGCGGGTTTTGATTGACCAGGGCCTGGACCCCCACGCACAGGAGCAGCAGCAGGCCGAGGATGGGCGAGGGTTCGAGCAGGAACGAGATGGCGAACAGGAAAACAAGCAGCAGCACCACGACGTAGGCGGTTCCGCCCAGCCCCTCGCGGTACAGGACGATGAAGAAGGAGCAGAACACCAGAGCCGATCCGGTGTCGTTCTGTAACAGGATCAGCAGGATGGGAACGCCGATGATCAATGCGAGGTGGTAGATCGACCGGCGGTTTTTGATCGAAAAGGTGTAGGCGCTCATGTGGCGGGCCAGGGCCAGGGCGGTTACAAATTTCATGAACTCGACCGGCTGTACCTTGACGGGGCCAAATTCGAGCCAGGCGCGCGCTCCGTTTACCTCGCGGGCGAAGATCAGCACGATCAGCATCAGCGCGACCCCCGCGAAATAGAGCGGAAACGAGAGCATGTGCCAGTACTTGGCGTCGATCAGCAGGATCGAAATGGCCAGAAAGGCGCTCACGCCCATCCAAATCAACTGCATGCCGGCCCGCTGCGAGAGATCGAGGATGCTGGCGCTCTCTTCGTTGAATACGGCGGCGTAAATGTTCACCCACCCGAACAGCACCATCGCCAGGTAGATGCCGATGGTGATCCAGTCGATATCCGAGGCGAAGAGTTTGGTTTTTTGCGGGGCGGCACTCATCGTTTTTCGTACATGGGGTAAGCGATCTTCAGCTCTTTCATGCTCTTTTCCAGGTCGACACGCAGCACGGTGTCGGTCAGGTATTTCTCGGCAATCAGGCTGGCGATCGGGGCTGCTGCCGAGGCGCCCCAGCGGCCGTGTTCGACGTAAACGGCCATGGCGATCTTGGGGTTGTTGCGCGGAGCGAAGCAGATGAACACCGAGTGGTCGTCGCCGTTGGGATTCTGGGCCGTTCCGGTCTTTCCGCAAAGATCGAGTCCGGGAATGGCGAAGCGTGTGGCCGTGCCGGCCACGTTGACGGCCTGGTACATGCCCTCGACAATGGGGTCAAAATGGCGGGACTCGACTTTGGTGTAGTGTTTCTCGTAGAACTTGCGGTCGATGGAGTCGCGCCCCTCGATTTTTTTCACCACGTGGGGAATGTAGTAGAATCCGCGGTTGGCGATGGTGGCGGTCATGTTGGCCATTTGCAGGGGGGTAACGCCCAGTTCGCCCTGTCCGATGGAGATCGAAAGCACGGTCATCGAGTTCCACCGGTTGCGATACCTCCGGTTGTAGTCGTCGGCTTCCCACACTTTGCCGGGGAGTTCGTCCAAAAAGTCGGAACCCAGCCGACGGCCGAAACCGAAACTGAGTACGTAGTCGCGCCAGGTGTCGTAGCCTCCTTTGGTGATTCCTCCGTAGGCGCGGTTGTCCATCACATCGCGCAGCACGTAGGCAAAGTAGGAGTTGCACGAATTGGCCACGGCGTGTACCAGATCGAGCGGCGAGGCGTGGGCGTGGCAGGCGGGATGGCCGCCGCCGGGGGGGTATCCTCCGGCGCAGGGGTGCAGGTCGCCAACGCGGGTAACTCCCTCCTGGAGGCCGATCATCCCATTGACCACCTTGAAAGTGGATCCCGGCGGGTAACGCGACATGACGGCGCGGTTGAACAGGGGCTTTTTCTTGTCGTACACCATCTGCATGTAGTTGTTCCCCCGGTCGCGCCCCACCAACAGGTCGGGATCGTACGAGGGGGAGGAGGCCATCACGAGGATCTCGCCCGTGGCGGGTTCGATGGCCACCACGCTGCCGATCTTGCCGGCCATCAGCTCTTCGGCGTATTGCTGCAGCTCGGCAGATATGGTCGATACGATGGCCAGTCCGGGTTCGGGCAGGGTGTCGTACCGCCCCTCGGCATAGGCGCCTTTGGGCATTCCGTGTACGTCGACCAGTTCGATCTTGACTCCTTTTTTGCCGCGCAGGTAGGGTTCGTAGGCTTGTTCGATGCCGCTCATGCCGATGTAGTCGCCCATTTTGTAGTAGGGATTCGATGCGAGGATCTTGTCGTTTACCTCGCCGACGTAACCCAGCAGGTTGCCCGCAATTTTTCGGGGATAGGTGCGCGAGGTGCGGTACTGGGTGTAGAACCCGGCGAAACGGCGCTCTTCCAGCTTGAATTTGACCTCTTTGGGCAGTTGCTTGAAGAGCATCGAGGGCCTGCGGCGCGAGTAGCTGCTGGCTGTTTCGAGCGCCTTGCGCACGTCCGCCACCTCTACCCCGAGGATCGAGGCCAGTTGGGCGGTGTCGAACGGAACGACATCGCGCGGGATCACCATCAGGTCGTAGGAGTCTTTGCTCTGGACCAGGAATTCGCCGTTGCGGTCGTACACCTCGCCGCGCGGGGGGTATTGCACCATGTAGCGCATGGCGTTGTTGCGGGCCGAGTCCTTGTATTCGCTGTCGATCACCTGCAACCAGAAAAGCCGTCCCAGCAGAATCACGACCACCAACAGCAGGCTGCCCTGAAGAATCTGCCGCCGCCGTTCTTCGTTATGCGGCGTTTCAGCGTCCATCGGGCAGTGATTTTTTCCGGATCAGGGGCAGGTGCAGGAAGTAGCAACAGATCCAGCAGAAAAGGGTGCTGAGCAGAATGCGCAGCAGGATGATCCAGACCTCGCCTCCCCAATCTTCCAGAGTGAACAGCAGGCTGTTGAACAGCAGGAGCATCACGAACAGGTAGCGCAGAAAGCGGCTTGTTCCAAGCCTGCCTGCGGTGGGAACGCCTCCCTGATGCACCTCGTCTTTGCCGACGAACAGGTTGACCACGGCGGGCCGCACAAAAGCCAGGAAGGTGGCGGCAATGGTATGCAGGCCGGTGGTTCCGGAAAGGACGTCGGCCGCCACGCCCGCCACGAATCCGAGCAAAAGCAAGCTCGATGCCCGGATTTCGAGCGGGAGCAGCACAATGAACAGGATGTAGACGTAGGGATTGATCAACTCGCCCAGGTGGATGTTGTCAAAAATAAACTCTTGCAACAACAGCAGCAGGGCGAGGCTCAGCAGGTATCCAAGCAGGCGTATCATGGCAGTTGTTGGCGGTTTGAGGATTCCTGGGGATGGGCCAGTCGGGCGCCTTCGATGCCCTGCTCAAGGAGTCGGCGCTCTTGCTGGTCGCGGTAACGGACGGCGTAAACGTGGCGCAGGCACCCCATATCGGCGAAGAGTTCGACGCGGGCCTTGAAGAAGGTGCCGTTGATCAGTTCGAAGCTCGAAACGCGCCCGATGGGCTGGTCGGGCGGGAAAATGTAGGAGTAGTCGGTGGTAACGACGGTGTCGCCCACGGCCAGGGAGGCGTATTTGGGCACTTCGTCCAGAATGACTTCGCGGTAGCTTGCCCCGTCCCAGTACACCGACCCGAAGTATTCGCTCCCTTTGATGCGCCCGCTGGTGCGGAACTCCTGCGTGTTGAGGATGGAGATGGCGACGGAGTAGTGATCCGAGCAGCGAACCACGTAGCCCACGATGCCCTGATCGGTCAGCAGGGCCATGTCGGGTTCGATGCCGTCCAGGCTGCCCTGGTCGATGGTGAGGTAGTTTTCGCGCTTGGTGATTTTGTTGTTGATTACCCGTGCGGTGCGGTAATCGTAGTAGCGCAGCGAGGCGAGGCTGTCGAACAGTACGGGCGACTGGGCGCGGTACGAGCCGAGCTGCCCGCGCAGGGCGGCGATTTCGGAGACGAGCCGCTGGTTCTCTTTCCGCAGTCCGAAGTAGCTCTGTATCCGGTCGACCTGTTGGTAGACGTTGTGCGTGATGGCGCTCGAAATTCCTGCAAAACGGGCCTTGTAGTACAGGTTGCTCCGGACGAAAAAGCCAATGGCCAGGGCTTCCAGAACAACAAAAAGCAGTACCACGTGGATACGCCGCAGGAAGAGTAGGAATTTCAGCATCTCTTGTAGGTCCGAACCGCGAACGTCAATCCGATTCCCGGGCTTTTCCGCCTTAGCGGATCAGGAACGAGAACCGGTCGATGTTTTTGAGCGCAATGCCGGTCCCGCGGGCCACGGCGCGAAGCGGATCCTCCGACACGTGGAACGGGATGCGGGTCTTTTGATAGAGCCGTTTGTCGAGTCCGCGCAGCAGCGCTCCGCCGCCCGCCAGGTAGATGCCGTTCTTGACGATGTCGGAGTAGAGTTCCGGCGGAATCTTTTCCAGCACTTTCATGATGGCTACATCCATCTTCATCAACGACTTGTCAAGCGCATGGGCCATCTCTTTGTAGGAGATGGGGATTTCCAGCGGCAACGAGGTGATGATGTTGGGGCCGCGGACAATGTGGTCTTCGGGCGGGTTGTCGAGGTTATCGACGGCGGCGCCCACGGCGATTTTGATCTCTTCGGCGGTGCGTTCGCCGATTTTGATGTTGTGCTGCTGGCGCATGTAGGTTTGGATGTCTTCGGTGAAGACGTCGCCGGCCACGTTGATGCTTTCGTTGCAGACGATCCCGCCGAGCGAGATCACGGCCACTTCGGTGGTCCCCCCTCCGATGTCCACGACCATGTTGCCTTCGGGGGCTTCCACGTCGAGGCCGATCCCCAGGGCGGCGGCCATCGGTTCGTAGATCATGTATACTTCGCGTCCGCCGGCGTGTTCGGCCGAGTCGCGCACGGCGCGGATCTCGACGTTGGTCGATCCCGAGGGGATGCAGATCACCATCCGCAGCGAGGGGCTGAAGACCGAATTGCGCGACTTGATCATTTTGATCATGCCGCGGATCATCAGTTCGGCGGCGGTGAAGTCGGCGATCACGCCGTCGCGCAGCGGGCGGATGGTTTTGATGTTCTGGTGGGTCTTCCCGTGCATCTGACGGGCTTTGTTCCCGATGGCCACCAGCCGGTTGTTGTGCTGGTCGACGGCGACGATCGAGGGTTCGTCGACCACGATTTTATCGTTGTAAATGATAAGGGTGTTGGCGGTACCGAGGTCCATCGCCAACTCTTGGGTAAGAAAAGAGAATAGTCCCATAGTGAGCGTCCTGGTTTAGTGTTTGAAGTGGCGGGTGCCGGTAAAGAGCATCGCCATCCCGTTGGCGTTGCAGTAGTCTATGGTGTCTTGGTCGCGTACCGATCCGCCGGGCTGGATCAGGATGTCGATTCCTTCGCCGTGTGCGATTTCGGCGCAGTCGGCAAAGGGGAAGAAGGCGTCCGAAGCGAGTACGGCGCCGCGGAGGTCGAATCCGAACGACTTGGCCTTGGCGATGGCTTGCCGCAGGGCGTCCACGCGCGAGGTCTGTCCGATGCCGCTGGCCAGCAGCATGCCGTTTCGGGCCACCACAATGGCGTTCGATTTGGAGTGTTTTACCAGTTTGTTGGCGAAGATCAGGTCGGCCAGTTCGGCGGGGGTTACTCCCTTGGCCGTCATCAGGGTTGCGGGGGTGTCGAGGCCGCCTACCTGGTGGTCGCGCTCTTGCACGGCCACGCCTCCCAGCAGCGAACGGAACTGTTCGATGGCAGGGGCGGTTGCCTGACGCTTGAGGATGATGCGGTTTTTCTTGCTTTTCAGTATTTCGAGCGCCTCGGGGGCGTAGCCCGGTGCGAGGATGACCTCGAAAAACAGCTCGTTGATCTTTTCGGCGGTGCTGCGGTCGATCGGGCGGTTGCCGATCAGCACGCCGCCGAAGGCCGAGATGGGATCGCCGGCCAGCGCGTCGCTCCACGCTTCGAGCAGGGTGGAACGGGTGGCCACGCCGCAGGCGTTGTTGTGCTTGAGGATGGCAAAGGTGGGGGCGTCGTCCCGGAACTCATTCATCAGGCCGATGGCGGCGTCGATGTCGAGCATGTTGTTGTACGAAATCTCCTTGCCCCACAGCTGTTCGAACTGGGCGGCGAGGTTGCCGTAAAAGGTGGCCTTTTGGTGGGGGTTCTCGCCGTAGCGCAGCGGGGTGGGCTGCCCCTGGCTGGCCTTGAAGACGGGGATCTGCTCCTTGCGGTTGAAGTAGTTGAAGATGGCGGTGTCGTAGTGCGAGCTGACGTTGAAGGCTTCGGCGGCCAGGTGGCGGCGCTGTTCGAGGGTGGTGGCGCCGTTTTGCGATTGCAGCAGTTCGAGCAGGTAGCCGTATTGGGCCACGCTGGGGACGATCGCCACGTCTTTGTGGTTTTTGGCGGCGGCGCGGATGAGCGAAATGCCTCCGATGTCGATTTTTTCGATGATGGCCTGCTCTTCGGCTCCGCTGGCGACGGTTTGCTCGAAGGGGTACAGGTCGACGATCACCAGGTCGATGGCCGGGATCTCGTACTGGCCGAGCTGTTCCAGGTCGGTGGGGTTTTCGCGGCGGGCGAGGATGCCACCGAACACTTTCGGATGGAGGGTCTTGACCCGACCGCCGAGGATGGACGGATAGCCGGTCAGCCCTTCGACGGGCAGGGCCCGGATGCCCAGTTCTTCGATAAAGGTTTGCGTGCCGCCGGTAGAGTAGATGGCGACTCCCTGTTTGTCAAGCTCTTTGACGATCTCGGCCAGTCCCTCTTTGTAGTAGACCGAAATGAGTGCGCTGCTGATTTTTTTCACGTGGAGATACTTACTGGTTCAAGCAGCAAAGGTAGCGTTTTTTCTGCGTACATTTGCCTTTCGAATGGACACTTTTTTGAGGGATATTTGTCGCCGGGCCGAAGAGCTCGACTGGCTCGGCCCGGACGAGGGGTTGGCGCTTTGGGAACGGGCGCCTCTGTCGGCCCTGATGGCTTCGGCCGATGTGGTCCGCCGCCGCCTGCACCCCCACACCGAGGAGGTGGTTACCTGGCAGATCGACCGCAACGTGAACATCACCAACGTCTGCGTGTCGGGGTGCCGTTTCTGCAATTTCCACTGCCGTTTGGCCGACACCGGACGGGCTTACATCACCACCCGCGGGGAGTACCGCGAAAAGGTTGAACAGATGCTCGCCCTGGGCGGCGATCAGTTGCTGTTGCAGGGGGGGCTGCATCCCCGGCTCGATTTGCCGTGGTACGAGGAGCTGTTCCGGTGGCTCAAACAGGAGTATCCGTCGGTGAAGCTCCACGCGCTGGGGCCGCCCGAGGTAGCCCACCTGGCCCGCCTGTCGGGACTTTCGTTCAGCGAGGTACTGGAACGTCTGGCTGCCGCCGGCCTCGACTCGCTGCCCGGAGCGGGGGCCGAAATACTGGACAACGACATCCGCCGCCGCATCTCGCCCGGCAAATGCTCGGCCGACGTGTGGATCGAGGTGATGCGGCAGGCCCACCGGCTGGGGCTGCTCACCTCGGCCACGATGATGTACGGCCATGTGGAGCAACCCCTCCATCGGATTGAACACCTGTTGAAAATAAGGAAGTTGCAGGCCGAAAAACCGGAGGGGACCCCCGGATTCCTCGCCTTCATCGCCTGGCCGTTTCAGGGCGGGGGAACGGCGCTCGCGGCGGAGGGAGTTGCGGGCGGGTCGTCCATCGCCGAATTTCTGCGCATGGTGGCCCTCTCCCGCCTGATGCTGCCCAACGTACCCAACATACAGGCTTCGTGGCTGACCGTGGGAATCCCTGCCGCTCAAATGGCCCTGCACGGCGGGGCCAATGACATGGGATCGATCATGATCGAAGAGAACGTGGTGAGTAGCGCCGGATCGTTCCATACCCTCGACGCCGCCGGAATGCAGGCCGCCATCCGCGCGGCGGGTTTCACCCCCGCCCTGCGCAACCAGGCGTACGAATTGCGGTAAAAAAAGTATCTTTGCCCTATGAGTAAAAGCGCCGAAAAAGAGACGACCTCCGCCGAACCCAAGTACGCGCTGACCCCGCTGATGCGGCAATACCAGCAGATCAAGGCGCAGCATCCCGACGCCATTTTGCTGTTCCGTGCGGGTGACTTCTACGAAACATTCGGCACCGACGCCATCACCGCCAGCGGCATCCTGGGCATCACCCTCACCAAGCGGGCCAACGGAGCCGCTTCGAGTGTCGAACTGGCCGGATTTCCCTACCACGCCCTCGACGTCTACCTGCCCAAGCTGGTGCGGGCGGGGCAGCGGGTGGCCGTGTGCGAACAGTTGGAGGATCCGAAAACCGCCAAAGGAATCGTCAAGCGGGGAGTGACCGAGCTGATTACCCCCGGCATCACGTTCCACGACAACATCCTCAATCACAAGGAGAACACCTACCTGGCCTCCCTCTGTTTCGGCCCCAAGGGACGTGTGGGAGCGGCCCTGATCGACATTTCGACGGGCGAGTTCTACGCCGCCGAGGGAACTGTCGACTACATCGACAAACTGCTGGCCAACTTCGCTCCCAAAGAGGTGGTCTACCGCCGCGGCGACGAATCTTTCTTCCGCGAAGCCTTCGGCGACCGCTACTACACTTACCGGCTGGACGAGTGGGCGTTCAACGTGGAGAGCAACCGCGAAAAGCTCCTGCGCCAGTTCGGCACCACGTCGCTCAAAGGATTCGGCCTCGACCAGCAGCCCCTGGCCGTGGGCGCGGCCGGAGCGGTGATCTACTACCTGGAGTATACCGAACACCGCGACCTGAGCCATGTGCGCGGCATCGCACGGCTCGATCAGGACAAATACGTCTGGATCGACCGCTTTACCATCCGCAACCTCGAACTGTTCCACCCGCTGAGCGAAAACGGAACCTCGCTGGTCGATATTTTGGACAAGACACTCAGCCCGATGGGAGCGCGGTTGTTGCGCCGCTGGATCGCCCTGCCGTTGAAAGAGCGTGCCGAGATCGAACCGCGTTACGAGGTGGTGGGCTACCTGATGCGCACGGCCGAAGCGGCCGCCGCCCTTTCGGAACAGATCGCCGAGGTGGGCGATCTGGAGCGGATCGCTTCGAAGGTGGCCGTCGGACGGGTCAACCCGCGGGAATTGGTGCAGCTCGGCAAGGCCCTCTCCGCCTCCGACCAGGTGGGCGCCCTTTGCCGGAACAGCCCCTGCGAGGCGCTCCGCCGGTTTGCGGGCCGCTTTGCCCGCACCGATGCGGTTCAATCCCTTGTGGCCGACCGCCTGCTGCCCGAACCGGCTTTGATTCCGGGCCGGGGAGGGGCCGTGATCGCTTCGGGGGTCGATCCCGAACTCGACCGCCTGCGCCAAATTTCCGCAGGAGGCAAACAATACCTGCTCGACCTGCAACAACGCGAAAGCGAAACGGCTGGCATTCCGCTGAAAATCAGCTATAACAACGTATTCGGCTACTACATCGAAGTGCGGAACGCGCACAAGGATCGGGTACCCGAAGGGTGGATCCGCAAGCAAACCCTTGTAAACGCCGAACGCTACATCACCCAGGAACTCAAGGAATACGAAGAGACGATCCTCGGGGCCGAAGACCGCATCGCCGCCCTGGAGCTGAAACTGTACGCCGAACTGGTGGAGCAGATCCGTCCGCAGGTGGCCGCACTGCAGCAAAACGCGCTGGCCATTGCCGAACTCGACTGCCTGCAAGGCTTTGCGCAAGTGGCGTTGGCGCACAATTACTGCCGTCCCGAACTACTCGATGGCGACCTGCTGGAGATCAAAGACGGCCGCCACCCCGTGATCGAACAGCGCCTGCCCATCGGCGAACCCTACATCCCGAATGACGTTACGCTGGACGGCTCCGAGCAGCAAATCCTGATCATCACCGGCCCCAACATGGCGGGTAAATCGGCCCTGTTGCGGCAAACGGCCCTCATTACGCTGATGGCGCAGATCGGAAGTTACGTCCCCGCCTCGTCGGCCCGCATCGGGGTGGTCGACCGCATCTTCACCCGCGTGGGGGCCTCGGACAACATCTCGCAAGGCGAATCGACTTTCATGGTCGAGATGCTCGAATCGGCCAACATCCTGAACAACGTGTCGGCGCGCAGCCTGGTGCTGCTCGACGAGATCGGCCGGGGAACCAGCACCTACGACGGCATGTCGATCGCCTGGGCCATGGTCGAATACCTGCACCAACACCCCACGGCACACGCCAAGACCCTGTTCGCCACCCACTACCACGAGCTGAACGAAATGACCGACCACTTCCCGCGGGTCAAAAATTTCCACGTCTCGGTGCGCGAGGTGGACAACCGGGTGATTTTTCTCCGCAAGCTGGTGGCCGGAGGCACCGAACACTCCTTCGGGATCCACGTGGCCCAAATGGCCGGGATGCCCCGTCCGGTGGTGGAACGGGCCAAGCAGGTGCTGGCCGATCTGGAGCGCCGGCGCGGCGCCCCCTCGCCCATCGCAGCAGGGCCTGTCCCGCAGCAGGAGGGGGTTCAGTTGAGTTTCTTCCAATTGGACGATCCGGTGCTGGTCGAAATCCGCGACCAGATCAAAGGACTGGACGTCAACTCGCTCACCCCGATCGAGGCCCTCAACAAGCTCAACGAGATCAAAAAAATCACGGGCCTTTAGCAATCCTCCCCACGGTTTCTATATTTAGGGTAGACTAGTCGAACCTATCCTATTTACCCAAACCGTTATGAAGAGAGGAATGAATCAAACTTGCAAATAATGCGGCCGTCCCCCCGGACTCTTTGGCCGCTTTCGCCCGGCGGATCGACCCCCGTTTTGTCGCCGCCCCTTTCCACGAGGTATACTACCAGTTGCTGACCCGTTTCGCCCGCGGCGAAATCCGACGGCTGATGGTGAGCGTGCCGCCCCAGCACGGCAAAAGTTACGGGGCTTCGCAACTGTTGCCCGCCTGGCTGCTGGGCCTCGATCCGGATCGTCGGATCACCATCGCCTCGTACTCCTTTGCCCTGGCCCGCCGGTTCGGACTGGCCGTGCAGCGGCTGATCGAAGAACCGGCCTATCAGGCCCTTTTCCCCGACACTCAGCTTAAGGGGATGGAGGGCAGCTCGAAACGGGCCTCCCGCACGGCGCTCCGTACGGCGCAGGGATTCGATTGCGTGGGCCGCGACGGCGGACTGCTGGCCGTGGGGCGCGCCGGATCGCTCACCGGACACCGCGTGGACGTGATGATCCTGGACGACCTGTACAAAAACTTGCAGGAAGCCCACTCGCCCCTGATCCGCGAAAATACCTGGGAGTGGTACCAGGCCGTGGTGCGGACACGGCTCCACAACGATTCGCAGGAGCTGGTGGTGTCGACCCGGTGGCACGAGGAAGACCTGATCGGCCGCCTGAAAGCGACCGAGCCGGTGGTGGAGCTGACCGACTGGTCGCAGCTCGCGGGCCTGTCGCCCGAAAGCTGGGTGGCGGTCAACTTCGAAGCGGTGAAACAGAGTCCCTCTTCGATGCTTGACCCCCGTTCCGAAGGCGAGGCCCTGTGGCCCGAACGGCACGACCTGCGGCTGCTGGCGCGCAAACGGACAACCGATCCGGTGATCTTCGAGGCGCTTTACCAGGGAAATCCCACCGCCCGCGAGGGGTTGCTCTACGGCGAATTTGCCACCTACCTGCACCTGCCGGCCCGGGTGGTGCATCGGGCCAACTACACCGACACGGCCGACACGGGCAGCGACCGCCTCTGTTCCATCTGCTACGCGGTGGGCGCAACGGGCGAAATTTACCTGGTGGATGTGCTGTACACCGACGCGCCGATGGAGGTAACCGAAACCCGGGTGGCCGAACAACTGCTGCGCAACGACACGCGGATCGCCCTGATCGAAAGCAACAACGGAGGCCGCGGATTCGCCCGGGCCGTGGCCCGCAAGGCCCCCCATTGTTCGGTGCGCACCCTGCATCAGAGCGCCAACAAGGAGTCGCGGATTTTGACCAACGCTCCCACCGTAACCCAAACCCTGCGCATGCCGCACGACTGGCGGATGCGCTGGCCGGAGTTTGCCGCCGACGTGTCGGGTTACCGCCGCCTGTTCGCCTCGAACCGGCACCACGACGCCCCCGACGCGCTCACCGGTGTCATTGAACAGGAACTGTACGGAAATCCCAAGCGAATCCGGCAGATCCATTTTACCGAGTAACTATATCAACCAACAAAAACAACGTATGAAACAATTAGGAGAGATCAAAGTGGCCAATCGGGCCAACTCGCTGACCATCGACATCGATGGAATCATCGGCGTTCCGGAGTGGTGGCAATTCGAACACGAGGAGGATCGTGTGGCCACGTACGAAAAATTTCGCCAGAGCCTCGAAACGATCCGCCAGTGCGAGGCCCCGCGCATCCGGGTCAACATCCGCTCGGTGGGCGGCAACGTGCAGGACGCCCTGCTGATCTACGACGTGCTGGGCGAACTGATCGGACAGGGAGCCGAGGTAACCACCTCGTGCCACGGCTACGTCGCCTCGGCGGCCACGGTGGTAGCGCAGGCGGCCAGCGCGGGGCGGCGATGGGTCTCCTCCAACGCCCTGTACCTGGTGCACAACGCCACCCTGCAAACCGAGGGCAACAGCGGCGAAATGGAGCGCGCCTGCGAACTGCTGAGCAAAACCGACCAGCGCATTGCCGCCATCTACGCCCGCCATTCGGGCCGTTCGGAAGAGGAGTTCCGCGCCCTGATGGGCAGGGATAGCGGGCGCGGCGAATGGCTCTCGCCCGAGGAGACGGTGGAGGCCGGTTTGGCCGACCGCATCCAGGAGTCCTCGCCGCTGCGCGAGGCGGGCCGCCGGGTGAAAGACCTCTTTTCGAGGTCGGCCGTGGCGATGAACCGCCTGCTGGAGGAGCCGCTCCCCGAGGCGGCAGCTTCGTCCGAAGTGGTGCATACCCTGCGGGCCGAGGTGTCGGAGCTGCAACGCCGGCTGGCCGAACTGCAAAGCGAGAACGCCCAGTTGGCCGCCCGCCCCACGGCCACCCTGCCCAAGGAGGACCCTGCCATCGAATCGCTTTTGGATGCCTCTGCGCAGCGGCCCAACGGCGAGTCGTACAGCGCCGACGCCCTGCACTTGCGGACGGTGAGGAGCTAAGTTTTAACAAACTATCAACAACCGCTATGGAGTGCGCCGGAGCTCCGGAGGATATGGGCAAATCGCAGTTTTAAACAGCCGACACACAGAAAATGCACTCATTTATTGAGTTTTCCACAAGTTATCGACCTTTTCCTGCCCGGAAATCCACAAATTGCCAACAATCATTCCGCTTCGCTCCGGCCGCTCGGTACGGCCATTTTCAACAAACTATTAACAATTTCAATTTCATCATGGGAAAAATCATTTCCAATCCCAAAACCTACAAGGGCGAGGAGCTCGAAACCGTCTTCTTCCGCCCGCTGCTTACCGGCCCCGGCGCGGCAGACCTCAACATCCGCACCCTGTACAACATGCCGGTGCCCACCACGCTGAACTTCTGGAAACGGGGGACCGACCTGCTCCAAAAGTACGCCAAAGGGTGGAACGGATCGGCCGCCGCCGACCGCTACCAAAAAACCATCGAACTCAGCAAGGTGAAAGCCGAAATGGGCTACGGCGCCGAGGACTACTTCTCGATGGTGTACGAACAGTTGGTCGCCTCGCCCGAGGTGAACATGGGCGACTTGTCGGGCACCCAGCTCGAAGCCGCCGAAACGGCCCTGTTCCGCCAGACCATCGCCGAGTCGATCCGCGCCACGATGTGGGTGGGCGACACCTCGCGTGCGTCGGGCTTCAACACCTTCGACGGGTTCTTCAAGCGCATCATTGACGACAGCGGTGCTGGCGTCGAAGACGTGAAGAAATTGCCGATGACTTCGATGACCATCGTCGGCAACGGGGAGAAAATCCTCAAATCGCTGCTCGACAACGCCTCGCCCGAGCTTCGTTCGCTCAAATCCGAGGGAAACCTGGTCTATCTGGTAACGCGCGACGTGTCGGAAAACTACGAAGACAGCCTCTACGTCGGCACGCTCGACAGCATCCGCAACGACCGCATGACGGGGGTTAAGCAGATCAGCTACCGCGGTATTCCCGTGGTCGACATACAGGTAACTCCCTACCTGAATGCAGTGAACCACCCGAACAAAACCTGGGCCATCCTCACCGACCGCCGCAACCTGGCCATTGCCGTGAATACGGGCGATTTTCCGGGATCCGAGGTGTCGATGTGGTACAACCCCGACCAAATGGAGAACCGCCAGCGGGCCGTCTTCATGGCCGGTTGCGACTACCTGCTGCCCGAACTGATTGTAGCGGCCTATTAGGGGCTGCTGGAGAGGAGTGCGAGGGGGCGCTGGCCGCCCCCGGCTCCTCTCTTTTTTTACCAAATCACACACATACGATGAGTAAACAGAAACAATTTGTGGTGGGCCGCGCCAAGGCTCCGCTGCTTGCATCGGTCGATTCCGGCGGCGTCGAGCTGCGCGACGTGTGGCGGTGGGGCGGCGACAACCAACTGCCCTACGCCCTGTCGCTCCTTTCGCGCAGTTCGGCCATTCACCGCCGTATCCTCAATGACAAGGCCGATTACATTTCGGGACGGGGATTTTCGTTCGCCCCCGACCAGCCGAAACTCCGGCAACTGGTGGAACAGGCGAACGGCGACCGGCAGACGCTCCGCACGGTGATGCAACGCGTGGCGTTCGACCGCTGCCTGTTCGGAAACGCCTTCGTCGAACTGGTTACCGACGCCCGCCGGTCGTTCCTGTCGCTGTACCACCAGGACGCCACCCGCTGCCGCCTGTCGAAAACGGGCGACTGGGTGGTGCTGCACCACGACTGGAACCAGTACCGTGCCGACCGGGCCCAGCGCCTGCCGCTGTTCCCCCGTTTTGAGCAGCGGCCCGACGGAACCTACCGCTCGATGATCCACTACAAGGACTACGAGCCGATGTTCGAACACTACGGCATTCCGAAATTCGTGGCCGGCCTGGGGGCGTTGGCCATTGCCTACAAAACCGACCGTTGGAACATTGCGCGGCTCGACAACGCGTTCCAACTATCGGGCGTGATGATCCTGGACGGCGACGTCGACTCGGAGCAACAGGCCTCCGAAATCGCCCGCCTGGCCGAGGAGCGTTTCGCCGGCAAGCCCGGCCAGGTGATGTTCCTGATCAAGAACGGGGTCGAGGGCGACTCCTCGAAGTTCATCCCCGTGGGTACGCACAGCGACGGAGACTGGAAGTCGCTCCACGACCAGTCCGTTACCGAAATTCTGATCGCCCACTCGTGGTTCCGCACCCTGAGCGGACTGGAGTACACCACCGGATTCTCGTCCGACCGCGTGCAGCACGAGTACCACATTGCCCTGAACACGCTGATTCAGGTGGAGCAGGCCGAGCTGTTGGAACCGATCCGGGTGGCGGTGCAGGATATTTTGGAGGTCGACGCCGGCTCGCTCTGTTTTGTGAACCGTCCGCCGTTCGAACTCAAGCCCTCCTACCTGCGCGTGTGGGAGGCCCGCAAGGCCGACGGCTACGACTACGATCCCGCCGACCCCGCGCAACAACTCTTCCTAAAACAACTCTGACGCCATGTACCTAATCAAGCAAAACGAAGTTTTGGAGCATGCTTTCGCTCCGCAGGAACAGCTCTCGGCGGCGGCCATCCGCCCCGCGCGCATCGCCATCGCCCAGGAGCGCTTCGTCCGGCCCGCCTTTGGCGACCGGCTCTTTCAGGAGTTCGTCGAGGGGGCCCATTCCGTCTTTGTCGACCTCTACCTGAAGCCCGCCCTGGCGCACTATGTACGCTATGGGATGATTCCCGAACTGGCCGTCCGGGTGGGCGACCGGGGAGTCTACCTGCTGGAGAGCGACGAGTCGGAACGCACCCTGAGCGAGGTCCGCAGCGCCCGCCGCAACAGCCAGCAGGAACAACGGGGCAATGCCACCGAAACCACCGCCAACGACCGCAACGACAGCCAGGAACTCACCTCGAAGGTGAAGACCGTCGGGGATTCGACCGAGAGCAAAAACAGTTCGCAGCAGGAGGATACCACCACCAGCGACCGCACCACCCGCGAGGTGAACCTGACCGAAAGCGCCACCCAGCGCGAGAGCGAATCCACCACCGCCGTTCCGCCCGAAACGGTGGTTACCCGCACCGAAGAGCGGCAACAGACCGACGAGCTGGAGCAGACCAACGCCAAAACCGACAAGGTGATCACCGACCTGCAGTCGTCGGGCGATGCCACCCGTTCCGAAACGCGCGACACCACGCAGCAACGGAACGACCTGCGCAACGAAACGGGGTCGAAAACGGAGCAGCGCAGCCAAAGCACCGATACCTCGGCCGAGGAGAACAGCGACCAAAACGCCAACGACAGCCGCCGCGACGTAACCACCCGCCAGGCTTCGGAGCGCCAAATGCGAATGCTGGCGCAGCGAGCCCTGTCGGACGGACACACCCTGCTTCGGGCGGCCATCCGCTATGTCGAGGCGCACCGCGACGAGTTCCCCTCCTACGCCCCGCAGGCCATCCTTCCGGTGTTCTAAGGATGTTCCTCTGCGGTTTCAGTCGGAAGAGGCCGCCGTTATCGCCGACAAGAAAGGTCGTTACAGACAGCGTGCTGCGCTCCCGTGGGGAGCGCAGCACGCGTTGTTTTGTTCCTCCGCCGCCGGATCGATGAACGGCGGCGGCAGGACGTGGGGTTAGGGCATCAGCTCGGCCAGTTTAGCCGTCAACGCGTCGCCGCGCAGGTTCTTGGCCACGATGGTTCCGTCGGGGCCGATCAGCACGTTCGACGGGATCGAGCGCACGGCATACAGGTCGGCGGCCTCGCAGTTCCAGAATTTCAGGTCGCTCAGGTGGGGCCAGGTCAGGTTGTCTTTGGCGATGGCGGCCATCCAGCTGGCCTTTTCGCCGGGGCGGTCGAGCGATACGCCCACCACGGTGAACCCTTTGTCCTTAAAGGCTTGATACGCCGCTACCACATGCGGGTTTTCGCGGCGGCAGGGGCCGCACCACGAGGCCCAAAAATCCACCAAAACGTACTTGTGTTTGGCCACGATCGACGACAGCGCCACGGCCGTACCCGTGGTGTCGGGCAGGGTGAAATCGACGTAGGGTTTGCCCACGCTCACCCGTTCCAGTTTCTCGGCGGTTTGTTGGCAGATCTGCCAGTAGACGGAGGGTTGCACGGCCGGAGTGAAGGTGTCGACCAGCTCGTCCAGCTCCTTGTAGTCGTACATGTAGGCGGTGCGGTAGAGTACGTAGGCGGCCACGACGCTGCCGGGCTTGGCTTGGATGTAGTCGCTCAGGCTGCCTCCGCCCGCCATCGCGTTGGACAGGGCCGCGTATTCGTCGTTCGCAGTCGAACCTTTGATCTCGATTTTTTTGGGATCGGCCATGCTTCCGGCAACGGTGATGGGGCTGTTTTCGAGAAAAAATGGGTCGGGAATGATCGCCCGGTCGGCCGTTCGGATGCCGGCAGCCATGGGCAGGCCAATTTTTCCGGTAAATTGGAACTTGCCGCCGGCACTTTGGGTCGAGTCGATGGTGCGGGGCATTTTTCCGTCGAACACCACCAGGTAGAGTTTGCCGTCGGGCAGATCGGCGACGGTTCCTGTGATTTTGTAGCCCGCCTGGGCCATGCTGCTTGCGCTGATAAGGGCGCCGGCCAGCAGAAGAAGGATTTTTTTCATGGGGTTGAGGGGTGGTTATTTGATTTTATCGGGGTTTGATTTTGTCGGGGTGTTTGTCTACGAACGATTTCCAGTCGGGGCCTCCGTTTTTTCCGCCGTGTGTGGTGTCGCCCAGCGGACTCGACCGGGTGTAATAGTGGCACAGGGCCACAGCCAATCCGTCGGTGGCGTCGAGTTCTTTGGGGCGGGTGTCGAAGCGGAGTACCTTTTGCAGCATTTCGGCCAGTTGCTCTTTCGAGGCGGAACCCCGGCCCGTGATGGCTTGCTTCACGCGCGAGGGGGCGTATTCGAACACGGGGATGTCGCGGACCAGGGCGGCGGTCATGGCGACTCCCTGTGCGCGGCCCAGTTTGAGCATGCTTTGCACGTTTTCGCCGAAAAAGGGGGCTTCGAGCGCCACCTCGTCGGGCCGGTATTGCTCGACCAGCGAGCCGACACGTTCGAAAATGGTGCGGAGTTTTTTGTAGCGGTCGCCGTATTTTCCAAGCCGAACCACCCCCAGCACCAGGCACACGGGCGTTTGCTGTTCGATCTTCAGAATGCCGTACCCGAGCAGGTTGGTGCCGGGGTCGATGCCCATCACCACCTTGCCCTCGAGCGGATTCTCCGCAACATCGAGTGCCGGGCGTTCGTGCAGGGATCGGCGGACGATGGCCATTGCGGGCGGGGGATTACGGGCGTTCTTTAAGCTCTTTGACCTGGCGCACCACTTCCATCAGTTGCTTGCGCAGTTCGGGCAGTTGCTTGAAGACGGCCATGGCCTTGTGGTTGGTGAGTCCGGGCGTGGCGGGCGATCCGAACATGACCTCTCCCTCTTTGGTTACGTCGTGTCCGATGCCCGATTGCGATCCGACCTTTACGCCGTCGGCGATGGTGAGGTGGCCCACCACGCCTACCTGGCCGCCCATCATCACGTTGCGGCCGATTTTGGTCGATCCGGCGATCCCCACCTGCGAGGCCATCACGGTGTTTTCGCCGATCACTACGTTGTGGGCGATTTGGATCAGGTTGTCGAGTTTCACGCCGCTTTTGATGCGGGTCGATCCCATGGTGGCGCGGTCGATGCAGCAGTTGGCGCCGATCTCCACGCGGTCTTCGATCACCACGTTGCCGATTTGGGGAATTTTTTGGAAGTCGCCTCCCTCGGTGGGGGCGAAGCCGAATCCGTCGCTGCCGACGACGGTGCCGCCGTGGATGATTACGTCGTCGCCGATTTGGCACCCTTCGTAGATTTTCACGCCGGGGTAGAGTTTGCTGCGTTTGCCCACCTGAACGCCCTCGCCCAGGTATACCTGGGGATAGATGGCGGCCCCTTCGCCCACTTCGACTCCGGCCTCGATCACGGCAAATTCGCCGATGTAGGCTCCTTCGGCCACCTGGGCCGAGGGGTGGATGAATGCCTGGGGGCTGATGCCGCTCCGGCGCGGCTTGCTGGATTCATAAAGCTGCAGGAGCTTTGCGAAAGCCTGATAGGCGTTCTCCACGCGCACCAGCGTGGTTTTTACGGGGCCGCTCAGCGCCAGGTCGTTGTTGACGATGGCCAGGGCCGCCTCGGTGGTGTACAGGTAGGATTCGTATTTGGGGTTGGACAGGAAAACAAGTTCGCCGGCTCCGGCGCGGGCCTCTTCGATTTTGGCCACGCTCCACACGGCGACGTCGGGATTCCCCTCGACGCTGCCGCCGAGAAACTGGGCGATTTGGGCTGCGGTGAATTGCATGATCGGATGGAATTAGTGTCTCAAAGGTACGTTTTTTTGAAGAACCTAAAGGTGCAAATTTCCGGAAAAAAGAGGCCGCCCATACCGAAACAGAGCGGGGGGAGGGAAGGGGATGCTCTGCTTCGGCTTCGGGCGGCCGATTCTTTTGTAAAAAGGCCGTTCCAAAGCGACCGGAGGGGTTGAGGTGGAGGGAGGGATTCCCCCGATCACCATAATAAGGTGGAACGGCCCGAGGGGGGAGACGGGTATTATTCTCGCCTGGTATTGGCGACCATGCGGGTCAGGTAGTTCTTGAAGTCTTCGTCCGCGACGAACACCCGTGCCACTTTGTTCACGGGAAGTACGGTTTTGAAGATGGCGATGTATTTTTCGTTGAGTTGCGTTTCGGCGGTTGCAACGGCGGTCAGCTCTTTGAGTTGCGCTTCGGTGGCGGTGCCGGTCCGGATCTTTTTGTAGAGCTCGCGGCGGCGACTGCTGACGGCACGGCGTTCGCTCCAGTATTGGTTGTAGAGCGGCCAAAACTCCTGCGACTCCTTGCTGGTGAGCTGGAGCGCATCGGTAAAGAAAGCGATCTTCATGTTGTGCACCTCCTCGTGGCTTTTGGGCGGCGTTTGGGGGGCGTTGGGATCTTGCGGGGCGGGCTGCGCCACAGCTACCGTACACAACAGGCCGAGCAGGGCGGCAAATCCGGATATGCGTTGTTTCAGGGTCATCGTTGCTTGACTTGATGGGTTACAGTGCGTCGGCGAGCAGGGTCTCGGTATTTTCCGCGTATCCGTAGAAGGTCAGATAATTGATTGCGGCTTCGGTGAGTTGCTCGTCGGAGACGGGGCGGTAAATGTCCTCGTACAGCAGATCCGTCTCTTCGATACTTGCCGGATACTGGGCGTCGGCCAGCGTGGCCGTTTTGGGGGCGATCGATCCGGCGAACTGGTAGGCCACCACGGCCAGGGCGAACATGCCCGCGAACGAGGCGCCGATAAGAATCATCCCCTTGGTCTTTTTCCAAAGGCCATGGGCGGTCGAAACGGTTTCCGTTTCGCCGATCTGTTCTCGGAGGGTATTCCGCAGGTCGCTGAAGTAACCTTCCGGAACCTTGTACGGGTTTTTTCTCTCTATATTCATCGCTCTTTTGACTTGGGAGGGCGGGGGAGGTTTAATCGTCCCGGGAATTATTCTTTTTCAACTTCGGGAACGGGGTCGTTTTGCCGGTCGTCGAGCAGCAGCCCCACGCCCGAGATGTCGCTGCACACCCACCGTTCGATTTTTCCGACGGCGTGGTGGTACGACGCTTTCAGGGCGCCGGTCGAGGTGTCCAGGATTTTGGACATCTCTTCGTAGGGCATGTTGTCCCAGTAACGCAGCGTGAACACGGTTCGCTGGCGGGGCGGGAGCCTGTTGATGGCCCGTTCCAGCACGCGCTCCACGGCGTTTCCGTCGAAAAGTCCTTCGTTGTCGACAATGCGGTCGAAGCGTGTGTCGGCATCGCTCAACGACGAGAAGAGGCCGGTGCGCCGGCTGCGCAGCATACTCAGGGCTTCGTTGACGGCAATGCGGTAAAGCCAGGTGAAGAGTCCCGATTCGCCCCGGAAGTTTTCGAGCGATCCCCAGCTTTTCAGAAAGACGTTTTGCACCACGTCGTCGGCATCGTGGTGGCTCACCACGATTTTCCGGACGGTCCAGTAGATCCGTTGGCTGTAACGATCGACAATGCACGCAAAGGCGGCCTCGCGGGTGTCGGGGTCGCGGAACTGCTCGAGCAGCCGGTGGTCGTCGTCGTGGTGGGCCAAGGGGGTGTTGCGGGAGGTTATTTGCGGCTCATCGCCCGTTTACAGGCTTCGATGATGTGCGGGGTGTCAAGGCCGTACTTTACCATCAGTTCGTCGGGGGTTCCGCTCTCGCCGAAACGGTCGTCCACGCCGATGTACTCCTGCGGGGCGGGAAGCTCGCGCGCGAGCAGTTGGGCCACGCTGTCGCCCAGTCCGCCGTTGATCATGTGTTCTTCGCAGGTAACCACGCAGCGGGTCTTGCTCACCGAGGCGAGGATGGCTTCGCGGTCCAGGGGCTTGATGGTGTGGATGTTGAGCAGGTCGACGCTGAGGCCCTCTTTTTCGAGCGCTTCGACCGCGCCGATGGCGGGCCATACCAGGTGGCCGGTGGCGATCAGGGTAACGTCGCTCCCCTGGCTCATCGGAATGGCTTTGCCGATCACGAAGGGTTCGTCGGCGGGGGTGAAAACGGGAACGGCGGGCCGTCCGAAACGCAGGTACACCGGGCCGACGTGTCCGATCACGGCTTTGGTGGCCGCTTTGGTCTGGTTGTAGTCGCAGGGGTTGATTACCACCATGTTGGGGAGCATCTTCATCAGGCCGATGTCTTCCAAAATTTGGTGGGTGGCGCCGTCTTCGCCGAGGGTGAGTCCGGCGTGCGAGGCGGCGATCTTGACGTTCGCGTTCGAGTAGCAAACGCTTTGGCGGATCTGGTCGTAGACGTGTCCGGTGGCGAACATGGCGAAAGTGGTGGCGAAAGGGATCTTCCCGCCTACGGCCAGTCCGGCGCAGGTGCTTATCATATTGGCTTCGCTGATCCCCGCCTGGAAGTAGCGGTCGGGATGCTCTTTCATGAAGGTGTCGAGCTTGAGCGAGCTGGAGAGATCGGCGCACATGGCGACGATGCGGTCGTTTTCGCGGGCGGCCTCGGCGATTCCGTCTCCGAATCCCGAACGGGTATCTTTTTTTCCTGTTACTTCGTAGGGTCTCATAGGTGGTTTAGTAGTCTCCGAGGGTTTCTTTGAGTTGGGTCAAGGCGTGTTCGGCCTGCTGGGGCGTGGGGGCTTTGCCGTGGAATTCGTTGGTGCCTTCCATAAAGTCGACTCCCTTGCCCATGATGGTGTGTACCAGCAGCACGACGGGCTTGCCGTGTCCGCACAGTTCGTTTTTGCAGCGAAGCAGGGCGGCCCGCAGGGCGTCGATGTCGTGTCCGTCCACCTCTTCGACTGTCCAGCCGAAGGCTTCCCACTTGCCGCGCAGGTTGTCCAGGGCCATCACCTCGGCGCAGCTTCCGTCGATTTGCTGGCCGTTCAGGTCGACCATCCCGATCAGGTTGTCCACCTTGCGGGCGTGGGCAAAGAGGGCGGCTTCCCAGATTTGTCCCTCTTCCAGTTCGCCGTCGCCCATCAGCACGAATACTTTGTGGGGATCGCCGTCGAGCCGTTTGGCCAGCGCGTGGCCGATGCCGCACGAGAGTCCCTGTCCGAGCGATCCGCTGGCTACGCGAACTCCGGGCAGTCCCTTGGCGGGGCTGGGGTGGCCTTGCAGGCGGCTCCCGATCTTGCGGAAAGTGTCCAATTCGGCTACGGGGAAATAGCCCCGATGGGCCAGTACGCTGTACAGTACGGGCGATATGTGGCCGTTCGACAAGTAGAAAAGGTCTTCGCCCCGACCCTCTTTCGTAAAGCGTGCGGGGTCGGCCTCCAGGATGTCGAAGAACAGGGTAACGAGCAGGTCGGCGGCTCCGAGCGATCCTCCCGGGTGGCCCGAGTTAACGGCCGTAACCATGCGGACAATGTCTCGTCGCACCTGACTGGCGATGGCTTCTAATTCGTGTGTTTGTTTCATGTATACAGGGCAGATGTTTCAGATGTTTTCGGTCAGTTTTTGCACCACGCGGAAGTTGTTGAAGAACTCTTTGGCGAACACGCGCAGCACGGTGTAGGCGGGGATGGCCAGCAGCATTCCCCATACCCCGGCGATGTAGCCGGCCATCAGGATCACGATGAAAATTTCGAGCGGGTGCGCTTTCACCGAGCTGGAGTAGATGTAGGGTTGCAGGATCACGTTGTCGATCAGTTGGAACAGGCCGAAAATAACGACCATCTCGAAGATCACGAAGCCGGTGGCCACTCCTTCGACGGGGGCCAGCAGGGCGATGGCGATGCCCGCCAGCGCGCCGATCAGCGGCCCCACGTACGGGATCACGTTCAGCAGGGCCGAAATGGCCCCGATCACCAGGGCGGTGCTGAAGTCGAATCCGATGAACCACAGCGGCAGGGTGATGCAGATCAGTTTGATGATCATTTCCAGACACAGGCCGATGAAGTAGCGGATCAGCAGCCGGGTGCTGGAGTTGACGGCGCGTTTGATGTTTGCTTCGTACTGGCTGGGGAAGAGCAGCACCACGCCGTCCATGAACAGGTTGTCCTCTTTCAGGAAAAAGTAGGTGATGAAAGCCACGCAGAATGCTCCCCAGGCGATCGCGGCGACGGTGGCGGTAACGTCGGCGATCCATCCGCCGATGGCTCCTTCGCTGATCAGCGGGCTGAGCAGTTCGGTCAGGTAGTGTTGGATCGAGAAGCTTTTGTCGGGCAGGAATTTGTTGACGTAGGCTTCGATCTGCCCGATGGGCTGGCTCAATGCGCCGGTGATCTGGTGCGGGTCGATCGAGGCCAGTTGGTCGGCTTTCTCCAGGATGACGGGAATCAGGGCCTGGGCGCTCAACAGGATCACGGCGATCATGGCCGACAGGGTAACCAGCGCGGCCAGCCATTTGGGGGGCGACCATCCCTTGATCTTCAGCTTGCCGATCAGGTTGACCAGCGGCTTACCGATCAGCGACAGCACGGCGGCAATGAGGATGTAGCCCACAATGACGTGGAAATACCATACCAGGAAGGCTACCACGAGCAGTCCGGTCGATATGGCGATCCAGCGGTAGACGTTGCTCATGGGTTCGAGGGGGTTAGGCGGGCGATGGGGGTGCAGGCGCCGACGGTTTTGTCGTCGAGTGCCACCAGGATTTCACAGCCGACGGGCAGCAGCACGTCGACCCTCGATCCGAATTTGATGAATCCGCACTGCTGGCCGCGTTCGAACCGGTTGCCGGGGATGGCGTACGAGACGATGCGGCGCGCCAGGATGCCGGCGATTTGGCGGAAAAGGATGCGCTCTCCGCCATCCGTGGTCAGTACGGTGGTGGTGCGTTCGTTGTCGGTCGACGATTTGGGATGCCAGGCCACGAGGTGTTTTCCGGGATGGTGCCGGAAGTAGCTCACCGTGCCTCCGGTGGGAAACCAGTTGACGTGGATGTCCCAGATGGACATGAAGATGGAGAGTTGGATGCGTTGTTCCTCGAGGTGTTCGCCCTCCCACACCGGTTCGATGGCCACGACGGTGCCGTCGGCCGGAGCAAGCAGCAGGCCGGGGTCGAGTTCGGAGGGTTCGCGCCGGGGATGGCGGAAAAAACGAAGCACAAAGGCGTACAGCAGCAGCAGCGCAAGGCTCAGCACGGCGGCGCACCCTGTGGGCAGCCACAGCCATGCGGCTCCGCCAGCCACCAGCACAAAAAGCGCAGCCATCAGCAGGATGCTTTTTCCTTCGGGGTGTAGTCGCTTATACATTCAGGTTGAGGATGTAAGTCAGGGCTCCTAAAACGAGTGCGCCCAGCAGCAGGGCGTCGAAACGGTCGAGCAGGCCTCCATGTCCGGGGATGATTTTGCCCGAGTCTTTGATTCCCAGTTCGCGTTTGAATTTGGATTCGACCAGATCGCCCGCCACGGCTCCCAGCGCCACGCCCGCTCCCACAACGGCCCATTTGAGCAGGTTGATCCCCAGCGGCAGGGCCGAGGCTTCGCCCCACATGGCCCGCGAGGGGTCGATCTGAGGATCCCAGTAGAGCCAGGCCCACAACAGGGCCACGCCCACCGCGGCGACGATGCCGCCGGCGAATCCCTCCCAGCTTTTCTTGGGCGAGATGGCGGGGGCCATTTTGTGTTTCCCGAAAGTAACGCCTACCAGATAGGCTCCGGTGTCGTTGGCCCACACCAGGGTCAGGCAGCAGAGCACCAGCACGGGGTCCATGCTCATCAGCAGCAGAATGGGAAGCAGGATGTAAAACAGGCCTGCGATCCGGAAACTTGTTTGCGAAAGGCCGAAAATCGGAGTTTGCGGCGATTTTTTGCGGAATGTGCCGACCAACCCCCAAAATTCCCAAATACACCCGGCTGCCACAAGGCTCCACAGCGCGTAGAAGACCCACCCTCCGGAGAGGGTTCCTTCGGCCAGCACGATCACGAAGACCGCTCCGCTCAGGGCGCGTTTGAGGAGGTTGTTCACGGGATTACGACTGGGTTTCGGGTTCGGCGGCAGGCTCCTGTTCGGCGGTCGGGGCGCTTGCGGCATGTATTCCGGCTTCGGCGGCGGCCACTTGATCGGTTTTGTCCGCGGATGCGGACTGGTCGGAAGATGCGGGAGAGGCGGGTTCTTCCTCGGCAAGGGGTGTGCGTCCTTTGCGTTTGCCGAAGATTTTTTCGAGGTCTTCGGTGAAGATCACCTCTTTTTCGAGCAGCAGCTCGGCCAGCTTGTTCAGCCCCTCGATGTGTTCGGCGAGGATGGTTTTGGCCATGGTGTAACACTCGTCGATCAGCGATTTTACTTCGTGGTCGATCAGTTGGGCGGTCTCTTCGCTGTAGGGTTTGCTGAGCATCATTTCGCTTTGTCCGCTACTGTCGAAGAAGCTGCGGTTCCCGATCTGGTCGCTCATGCCGTAGTAGGCCACCATGGCGTAGGCTTGTTTGGTGGCGCGTTCCAGGTCGTTCAGGGCGCCGCTCGACACCTGGCCGAAGGTGAGCTCTTCGCTGGCCCGTCCGCCCAGCAGCGAGGCCATTTCGTGGATCATCTGTTCACGGGTGGTGATCTGCCGTTCGTCGGGCAGGTACCAGGCGGCTCCGAGCGCTTTTCCGCGCGGGATGATGGTTACTTTCAGCAGCGGGTTGGCCCACTCGAGCATCCAGCTTACGGTGGCGTGTCCGGCTTCGTGGAAGGCGATGGCCCGTTTCTCCTCTTTGGTGATGATTTTGCTTTTTCGCTCAAGGCCGCCGATGATGCGGTCGATGGCGTCGAGGAAGTCTTGCCGTTCCACCTGCTTTTTGTTGCCCCGCGCGGCGATCAGGGCCGCTTCGTTGCAGACGTTGGCGATGTCGGCTCCCGAAAATCCGGGGGTTTGTTTGGCCAGGAACTCGGTGTTGAGCGCCGGGTCGAGCTTCAGTTTCCGGAGGTGTACGTTGAAGATTTCGACCCGTTCCTTGATTTCGGGCAGGTCGACGTGGATCTGGCGGTCGAAGCGTCCGGCCCTCAGCAGGGCTTTGTCGAGGATGTCGGCGCGGTTGGTTGCGGCCAGGATGATCACTCCGGCGTTGGTGCCGAAGCCGTCCATTTCGGTCAGCAGTTGGTTGAGCGTGTTCTCGCGTTCGTCGTTCGACGACCAGCCGTTGTTTTTGCTGCGTGCGCGGCCAATGGCGTCGATCTCGTCGATGAACACGATGCAGGGGGCCTTTTCCTTGGCCTGCTTGAACAGGTCGCGTACCCGCGAAGCACCCACGCCGACGAACATTTCGACGAAGTCCGATCCGCTGATCGAGAAGAAAGGAACGTTGGCTTCGCCGGCTACGGCCTTGGCCAGCAGGGTTTTGCCGGTTCCCGGAGGGCCTACCAGCAGGGCGCCCTTGGGAATTTTACCGCCCAGGTCGCTGTATTTTTTGGGGTTTTTCAGGAAGTCCACTACCTCCATCACTTCCACTTTGGCCTCTTCCAATCCGGCCACGTCCTTGAAGGTAACTTTGGTGTCGTTCTCTTTGTCGAACAGGCGGGCTTTCGACTTGCCGACATTGAACAGGTTGCCCTGTCCGCCGCCCTGTCCTCCGCCCCCGGCCATGCGCCGCATGATGAAGAACCAGAAACCGATCAGCAGGATGTAGGGCAGCAGCCACAGGAAGCTGCGCCACCCGTCCTCGCGCTTTTCGAACGACAGCGAGGGGGTAACCATTTTTTGGCGGGCTTGGATGCTGTCCTGCGCCGCCTGATACTCTTGCTGGAAGAGTTCGAGCGAACCGATGTTGAAGTAGAAGTGGGGACCGGCCTTGGGCAGGTGTTCGTACTGTTCCTGTTTGCGGAACTCCTCCACGCGGCTGGGTTTGAGGTAGACTTCGGCGGTTTCGGAGTTGACCACGTCGACCTTTTCGACGCTCCCGCTGGGCAGCAGGTTGTCGCGCAGGGTTACCCAGTCGATTTTGCTTTGCTGCGACGAATTGCCGAAATAGCTCCACCCGATGATGGCGGCGAAGATAAGCCCCCAAACCAGTATCGTGTAATTTTTGGGACGCATCGGTGCAATCCCCTTGTTGTTGGCCATGGATTACGGGTGTTGATCGTTGTGGCGGGTGGCGGGGGCGTCGGCCCACAGGGCTTCGAGCTGGTAGTACTCGCGCATTTCGGTCTGGAAAATATGCACCATCACGTCCACGTAGTCCATCGCCACCCAAAGGCAGTTTTCGACTCCCTGGACGCGCCAGGGCTTTTGGTGCAGTTTTTCGATGGTGGCGCGCTCTATTTCGTCGGCAATGGCGCCGACCTGCACGGTGGAATTGGCGTTACAGATGATGAAGGTGTCGCAGATCGACCCGTCGATGGAGGTTAAATCCAACGACACCACGTCCTCTCCCTTTTTGTCGAGGATGGCGGCGACGATGGTATCTACCAGGGGGTTACTCATAGTGCATAAAAAGTTCAAGCTACAAAGGTAGCAAAAATATTTATCTGCGCCCGGTGGCGGCGCTCGCCGTCGCTGCCGGAGCAGGGATCGGCGCGGGGGTGATGGTTAGGGTAATTCGGTCGTTTTTTCCGCTGGCCGGATCGACGGCTTCGATGCGGTTTTCTCCCGGGGCGAGTTCCACGTTCCCCCAGACGAAGCAGCCCCAACCGTCGTTTTTGAGCTTTCCGACCGGACTGCCGTTCACCCGCAGTTCGACCTCGGTGGCGTTCGAGTAGATTTTCAGGGTCTGTTTCGAGGCGGTCCGCCGGTCGTCGCGCCGCGAGGTGATGTGTACGAACGGATCCTGCACGCTGCTCACCCAGTTGGCTTTGTAGAAGTAGAAGGCGTCTTTGCGCACGGCGCGGTCGAAGGTAACCAGCCCGTAGTCGCTCAGTCCGGCGCGGGCGCCGTCGGTGCGGTGGGCGGTTCCGTAGTCGAACATGCTCCACACGAAGGTTCCCCACAGGGCCTTGCGGGTGGCGATCGACCGCCAGTAGATCTCGTGCAGGCGCGCCTGCCACTGTTCGGGGTGTATGGGTCCCTCCCAGGCGGGCCGGGTGAGGGAATCGCTCTGGTGGTAGATGCTGGCCCCGGCGCCGTATTGGCCCAGGCCGCTCTTCAGGGCGGGCCATCCGCGCCGCAGCTCGCGCGTCCAGGCGTCGAAGTCTTCGGGTTGCCCGCTGGTCCAGCCCATAAACTGGTTGAAGGCGATCAGGTCGGTGGCGAAGTTCAGGTCGCCGTCCTGGTTGCTGGCGGCCACGGTGAGCCGGTCGGGGTCGGTCTCCTTGGCCAGCCGTTGCAGGCTTTTGACGTAGGCCAGCGGATCGTCGCCCCGTTGGACAAGCTGGTCGAACAACCCCCACCACACGATCGAGGGGTGGTTGTAGTGCTGGCGGATCATTTCGAGCAGTTGTTCCCGTCCGTTTTGGCGGAAGGCCTCGCTGTCGTTGTATCCTTTGTCGCGGTCGATGCCGGGTCCGGCAAAGGGAAGGTCGCACCACACCAGGATGCCGGCGCGGTCGCATTGGTCGAGGAAATAGCTGTCGGGCGGATAGTAGGCGGCGCGCACGGCGTTCACGCCCATTTCGCGCATCAGGGCGATGTCGCGGTCGATGTTTTGCCGGTAGACCGTTCCGCCGATTCCGTCCCACTCCTCCACGCGCCCCACGCCCCGGATGGGGAAAAGCTCGCCGTTGAGCAGAAAGCGGTTCTGGCCGTCGACTTCGAAGAAACGGACTCCGAACGGGACCACCACGCAGTCGTCTCCCACCCGCACTTCGGCGCGGTACAGGTAGGGGTCGATCACCGAGTGCCACAGGTGGGGCCGCTCGAGGGTGAAACGGGCGGCGCTTTGGCTCAATCCCGCCGGGTCGAGTTGGATGCGGCGGCCGGTCGAATCGACCAGTTTTCCCTCGCCGTCGAGCAGTCTCCATTGTACGTTGGCCAGACCGTTGGGCCGTCCGTGCAGGGTGGTTTCAAGGGTGATCTCGGCCCGCTCTCTCGACACGTCGCCGAACACCACCCGCACGCCCGACGTGGCGTATTCGTCCACGGCCACGTGGGGTTGGCCCACCACCAACAACTCAACCGCCCGGTAGAGGCCGCCATAACGGTTGAAATCCCCGCTCAGGGGCATCACCTCAAGGTTGGGGGCGTTGTTCACCCGCACCAGCAGCGTGTTGCGCGCGCCGAACTGGAGCATCGGCGAAATCTCCCACCCGAAGGCGGTGTATCCTCCGCGGTGCTGCCCGACGTGTTTTCCGTTCACGTACAGGTCGCACACGCTGTTGGCTCCCCCGAAACGGAGGTAGATGTGTTTGTCGGCCCACTCGCCCGGTACCTCGATGGCCCGGAAATAGTTCCCGATTCCGCGGTAGTAGTCGGCCTTGCCCGCCAGGGCGTCCTGGTTCCAGGTGTGGGGCAGTTGAACCGGCTGGCGGCTGAGCTGCCTGAGGTCCCAACCCGGGGTGAATGTCCATTGCCCGTCGAGCGGAACGACCTGCCGCTGGGCCGAGGCCGTCAACAGCGACACCCCGGCCAGCAGGGCGAAAAGTGAATTCCTGCATTTCATACGCACAAAGTTACTACTTTTGAACGAGAAATTCTCCCCTCCTATTGCGATGCGCCTGCAAGAACGATACGCCGGTATAATCGGCTGGTTTTCAGAAAATATGCCCGAGGCAGGCACCGAGCTGCACTACCTCACCCCCTACCAGTTGCTGGTGGCGGTGATCCTGTCGGCGCAGTGTACCGACAAGCGGGTCAACCTGGTTACCCCCGACCTGTTCCGCGCTTTTCCCACGGTTGAACGCATGGCCGGGGCCGAGGTCGACGAGGTGTTCGAATACGTCCGTTCGGTGTCGTACCCGCGCTCCAAATCGGAGCATTTGGTGGGGATGGCCCGGCGGATCCGGGACGAGTTCGGCGGCCGCGTTCCCGGCACGATGGACGAGCTGTTGACCCTGCCGGGCGTGGGCCGAAAAACGGCCAACGTGATCCTCTCGATCGTCTTCGACCGGCCCGCCATGGCGGTCGATACGCACGTGTTCCGGGTGGCCGGGCGGATTGGATTGACCCGGGGGTCGCGTTCGCCGCTCGATACCGAGCGCCAGCTTACCCGCCACATCCCGGCCCCGCTGCTGGGCCGCGCGCACCATTGGCTGATTCTGCACGGCCGTTACGTCTGCACGGCGCGCGCTCCGCACTGTTCGGCGTGCGGGGTCGCTCCCTGGTGCCGCTCCTACGGGCGGATCGAGGGAAGCAAGTAAGGGGGGGTAAAATCAGAGCGGTTTGCGGTGCCGGATGGCGTGCGTGATGGTCAACTCGTCGGCGTATTCGAGTTCGTCGCCGAAGCCGATTCCGCGCGAGATGGCCGAAACGACCACGCCCAGGGGCTGTAGTTTTTTGGTCAGGTAGTATGAGGTGGTTTCTCCCTCGATGGTGGTTCCAAGGGCCAAGATCACCTCTTTAACTTCGTGCTTCCCAATGTTTTCGAGCAGCAGGTCGACGTGCAGGTCGGCCGGCGAAATTCCCTGCATCGGCGAGATGACCCCCCCCAACACGTGGTACAGGCCGTGGTACTGGCCGGTGTGTTCGATCGAGATCAAATCGCCCACCGACTCGACCACGCAGACGGTGGAACGGTCGCGCTTGGGGTTGCTGCAAATGGGGCAAACCGCCTCGTCCGACAGGTTGCGGCACTCGCGGCAGAAGCAGACGTCGCGCCGAAACTGGTAGATGGCTCCGGCCAGCAGGTCGACCTGTTCGATGGGTTGCCGCAGCAGGTGCAGGGCCAGCCGCAACGCTGTCCGGCGGCCGATGCCGGGCAGCTTGGCCAGTTCGCCCACCACATTTTCCAACAGCCTCGACACGCCCGCGGATCGTTAATTGATGTTTTCGATGGCCGTGGCCGTTACCCATCCCTTGTTGCCGTCGGCGACGGTGATTTCAACCCATTCGCCCAGGGTTTCGCCGGTACGCACTTTGGTTCCCTCGTGCAGGGCGAAAAGGTCTTTGCTGCTTGCATCGGGAGCGCTTTTGACAGGTACGGCCGAGTTCATCACAATCGCCTCGCGGCTGCCCTGTTGACGGCCCCGCTGGAATTGGCTGTAACAGGTGGACGCCACGAAAAGGGCCGTACAGACAATGCCTCCCCAGAACCCCGACTTGCGCCAGAACAGTTTGTTCGACAGCAGCCACAGCAGGATGGCCCCCAGCGCCAGCGCCAGCATGCCGAGCCCCAGCCAGGCCCAGGTGTTGGAGCTTACCCACAGACCCGCGGAACGGATCCATGTTTTGAGGAAAAATTCGGGAACGGTGTCGATCTTGTCCACGATGCGGGCGTTGGCCAGCGACAGGTTGTAGCGGATGTCCTCGCCCGCGGGGTTCAGGATCAGCGCCCGTTCGTAGTAGAGGATCGCCCGCCCCATGCGGTGTTGCTTGAAGTAGGCGTTGCCCAGGTTGTAGTAGAGTTTGGCGCTTTCGTCGCCCTTGCCCAGGATGGCCAGGTAGCGGTCCGAGGCCCCTACGAAGTCGCTCTGCGCGTAGGCTGCCGCCGCCTGGTTCCACAGGGTGTCGGCGGGGTAGTTGGCGTAGGGGTTGGCCCGCAGGGTGTCGGCCGCGGGTTGTTGGGTGTGGTCCGATCCGATGTTGATGATCGCCAGCGAGTCCTGCGCCCGAAGCGGAGCGGCCCAAACCAGCGAAAACAGCAGCAGTAGGGTGGTCTTTTTCATGGGGAGCTACAATTTTGATTCGAAACGGCCGATCAGTTCCAGCGCTTCGGTGTAGGCGCTTTCCATGCCGATGCCTGCGGCGGGCGAGTATTGGGCGAACTCGCACTCGGAGATCAGCGTCAGCAGGGTCTCGCATTCGTCGTCGGCGATGCCCCGTCCGGCCAGTTCGGTGCGGATCCGTTCCTTGTTCAGGTGGGCCACTTCGATGGTGAGTTTGTCGCCGACATACCCCCACAGGGCGCGCAGCAGCTCTTCGAAGAAGGCGCTTTCGCTGCCGGCATGCATGTGGCCTTTGGCTTTTTTGAGCCGTTTCAGGGCTACGCGGTTGGCTTTTTTGGTTTTTTGTTTGGTCAGGTCGGCCCGTTCGCGGATGCGCCGTTGCAACAGCCGCAGGGCGGCTGCGAAAGCCCCCAGCAGCACGAGCAGCAGCGCCCACCAGCCCCACGACCACAAAAACAGGTTGCCGCGCGGATGCAGGCCGGGGCTGCCCGACCGGATGTAGCGAATGTCCTGCCCCAGCAGCTTGAGGTCTTCCTTGGTAACGCCCGAAAGCATCGACACCGAACCGGTGCCGCCCGGGTTGTCGTCGTGCAGGATTTCGAAGTCGAAGCGCTGGGTAATCAGGGTGTTGTAGCGGCCGGTCGAGGGGTCGAAGTAGGAGAACTCCACCGGCGGCAGGTTGTAGGTTCCCTCGGCCCGGGCGATGAAGGGGTATTCGTACACCCGCTGTCCGCTGGCTCCGTTGGGGGTGAGGGTCAGGTGTTCCTGTTTTTTCGTGTCGTACTGTTCAAAGGCGATCGGCAGGGTGATTTTGGGCGCTTCGATCAGGGCGAAGTTGCCGGTTCCACTGAGCCGCAGGGTGATCGATCCGGCGCTGTTGGCCGAAAAACGGTCGCCCGAGCTGAGCGCCTCTATCTTGAACTGCCCCACGGCGCCGGTGAATCCGGCCGGAGCGGGTTGAGGCAGCTCTTTGACCTGCACCCTGACGGGGGTGGTGCTCAGCCTGCGCGATACGGTACGCACTTGCGCTCCGCCGCCGAAAAACAGGTCGAAGTCGTTGTTCCCGCTTTGGTTGCGCGAAACCACCTGGGCCAGGGCGGTGTATTCGGCCTGTTCCACTTCGAGGGTTCCGGCCCGTTGGGGGTAGAGCACCCACTGGCGCAACACTTTCGAGGTGTACTCTTTGCCGCCGACCACTTCGCGGATGGGGTCCTGGTGGCTGACGTCGATCTCCTGGGCGAAGAAACCGTTCAGGGCGGGGAATTTCGGGCTTTCAAAGCCCTCGATCCCCACGCGGGTGTATATTTTCATCGAGGCCACCACCGGTTCGCCGCGGTAGACCGAGGTTTTGTTCACCTCCATGCGCAGCATCAGGTCGTCGGCGGCCAGGGCCGATTGGGCTTGGCCGTTCGAGCCGCCTTGCTGCGTTCCCGGGCGCCGTCCTCCGGCCGCTCCGCCCGATACGCACTCGATGGCGATGGCTTTCGAAGAGTAGCCGCGCCCGTCGATGGTGATCGATGCCGACGAAATGGTCTGTTTGCCGAGCGTCGAGGCTTGCAGCAGGTAACTGAAGGTATTGGTGCTTTGGCTCTGCTGGCCTCCGGTCGACGAACTCGAAAAGCTCCATCCGGTCGATACCGTCGGGCCCACGATGACCGTCAGCCCGCCCGAGAATACGGGGGGCTTGAATCCTTCGACTTTGCCGTCCTTGCTGGTGGCCACCAGTTCGACCAAAAATTGCTCGCCCTGCGAAACCACCAGGGGCGACTTGATCTCGAAAGACTGCGCCCGTACCTGTCCCACGGCCCCTGCAACGAGCAGGAACAGGAGCGGGCGAAAGAGGTTGTTCAAAAATCGGTGTAACATGGAAACGATGGGGTCTTACTTAAAAATCGAAATCTTTGACAGCCAGCGATTTTTGCGATCGAGGATCAAAAATTCCACCAGCAGCAGCACCAGGGCGATGCCCAACAGGTAGTGGAACTGGTCGTTGTATTCGGCAAAGGCCATCGAGGAGAACTCTTTCTTCTCCATGGCTTTGATTTGGTTGAGTATCTCGTTCAGCCCCACGGACTGTTCCGATGCGCGGATGTAGCCGCCGCCGGTCAGTACGGCGATTTGTTGGAGGAGTTCCTCGTCGAGTTTCGACACGACGATCTGTCCGGTGCTGTCCTTGATGAATTCGCCGCCGATGCTGATGGGTGCGCCCGCGGGGGTTCCCATCCCGATGGTGTAGATCACCACGCCGGCCTCTTTGGCGGCCTGGGCGGCGGCCAGCGGATCGTCGTCGTGGCTTTCGCCGTCGGTAATCAGGATCATGGCCCGGCTTTGCTGACTCTGTTCCGAGAACGAGCGCGTGCCGAGTTCAATGGCCCGCCCGATGGAGGTTCCCTGCACGGGGACCAGGCTGGGCGAGAGGCCGTCGATGAATCCCTTGGCCGAGATGTAGTCCGAGGTGATGGGCAGTTGTATGTAGGCTTCTCCGGCGAACACCACCATCCCCACGCGGTCTTTGTCCAGTTGTTCCACCAACCGGCGGATGGCGTTCTTGGTGCGTTCCAGCCGGCTGGGGGCGAAGTCTTCGGCCAGCATGCTGTTCGAAACGTCGACCACCAGCATGATTTCGACCCCTTCGCGTTTGACTTCGTGCAACTTGGCGCCGAATTGGGGCTGGGCCAGGGCGACGATCATCAGCGCGAGCGACGACCCGAAGAGCACGAATTTATTGCGTACGCGGCGCGGCGATGCCTCGGGGATCAGCGGGCGGATCACTTCCCAATCTCCAAAACGGGCCAGCCGGCGGCGCTGCGCCTTGCGGTACAGGTAGAAGACTCCCGCGGCCAGTGCGATCAGCAGCGGCAGCAACCAAAGGTATTCGGGATGGGCGAATCGGAACATCGTCTACGGAATTTGGCGTAAGAACAGGTACCGGCACAGCAGCTCGCACACGCCCAGCAGCAGGGCCAGCAGCAGGAACGGGTGGTAGGCTTCGGTGTAACGGGTAAAGCTTTCGATCTCGACCTTGGCCTTTTCCAGCTGGTCGATCTCGGCGTAGATTTCGGCCAGCTTGGTGTTGTCGGTGGCCCGGAAGTAGCGTCCGCCGGTCTGTTTCGAGATGTCGGTCAACATGGCCTCGTCGATCTCGACTTTTTGCTGGGTGAACGACACCCCGCCCCAGGGGTTGAGGGTGGGGTAGGGGGCCACTCCCTGTGTGCCCACGCCGACGGTGTAGACACGGATTCCGTACTCTTTGGCGATTTGCGCGGCGCTGCGGGGGTCGATCTGGCCGCTGTTGTTCACGCCGTCGGTGAGCAGAATCACCACTTTGCCCGGCGAGTTGCTCTCCTTGAGCCGGTTGACGGCCGTGGCCAGTCCGTTGCCGATGGCCGTGCCGTCGTCGATCATGCCGCTGTGTACCTGTTGCATCAGGTTGATGAGCGACAGGTGGTCGGTGGTCAGGGGCGACTGGGTGAAACTTTCTCCGGCAAAGACCACCAGCCCGATGCGGTCGTAGGGGCGGTCGAGGATGAACTTCGAGGCGACGTCTTTGGCCGCCTCCAGCCGGTCGGGGGTGAAGTCGCGGGCGAGCATCGAACTCGATATGTCGAGCGAAATGACGATGTCGATTCCCTCGGCGTCGGTCTGCGAGTGGCTTTCGGAGCGCTGCGGACGGGCCAGGCACACCGTAATCAGCCCCACCGCCAGGCAACGCAACACCAGCGGAGTGTGCCGCAGCCAGTAGCGGTAGGTTTTTACGTTGCCCGAAACCCCGTCGATCGACGAAACGTGAATGGCCGCGCGCCCCTGCCGCGTACGGTAGAGGTAGTATCCCACCATCAGCGGGATCAATGCGAGCAGCCAAAACAGGTGCGGGTTGGCAAAACGGACGATATCGGTCATCTTTTCGGGGGTCGTGCGTGCGGGTCTTTTATGGGTCGGTTCTTCGGTCGGCGTTTCGAGCGTTTCGGCGGGCGGGTTCGGCGGGTGGGCGGGTCAGGTAAGAAACGGCGGCGGGGTTACCACTGGTTTCCGGCCTTCGAGCCGAGTACGGCGGCGCGCTGTGCGTCCACCTTTTTGCGGGTGTTGTCTTCGCCGGCCTGAATGGCGTTCAGCATTTGCTGGCTCTCGGCGCTCGAGGGCGGCGGGGGCTGCCCGTTGGGGTCGTCGGGGTTTTTATTCGGGTCCTGCTTGTCCGGAGTTTTGTTGGGGTCTTTGTTCGGATCCTGGTTGTCCTTATCGGGATCTTGTTTGGGATCCTGTTTCGGGTCTTGCTTCGGATCGGGCGGGGGCTGGTTGGGGTTGTTCTGGTTCTGCTTGTTTTGGTCGTTGTTCTGATCCTTTTGCTGATCCTCTTTCATCTTTTGGGCGTAGGCCAGGTTGAACTTGGCTTCGCGGTCCATGGGGTTGATCCGCAGCGAATTTTTGTAGGCTTCGATCGCCTGGTCGAATTTGCGCTGTTTGAAGTAGGTGTTCCCCAGGTTGTAAAAGGCCGAGGCTTGCGCGGCGGGGTTGCTGTTGTCCTGGGTCAGCTTCTGGTAGGCCGCTTCGGCGTCCTGGTAGCGCTCCTGTTTGTACTGGGCGTCGGCCAGGTTGAAGTTGGCTTCGTACGACTGCATTTTGTGTTCGAGCGCGCGGCGGTACTCCACTTCGGCTTCGGGGTAGTGTCCGCGCGAGTAGGCTTCGTTCCCCCGGCGGATGAACGCGTTCTCCTGCTGGGCGGCCCCCGAAAGCGGACTCAGCACGAGCGCAAGGGCGAACAGTCCGATGGCGTTACGCATTTTTGGGGCCTCCTTCCTCGATCGCATCGATCGTCTCTTTGGTCTCTTCCACGTAGAAGTAGGCGTCGAAGTAGGCCTGTTCGTTCTCTTCGGGATCGGGGGCGAACTTGGCGAATTTCACCAGGTCGGCCAGCCGGAACAGTTCGCGCAGCTTGTCGAGCAGGCGCGCGTTGTTGAATCCGTCCAGGGCTTCCAGAATCTGATCCGAGGTCATCTCCATGGCGTTCACGCCGTAGCGTCCCTCGATGTACACCCGCACAATGTCGGCCAGTTGCGAGTAGTACTCCTTGGGCCGTCCGTTTTGCCACAGCTTTTTGCTGTGCAGCTTTTCGAGCGCCCGGATGGCCAGAACGTGCGGCGGAATGCGGTGTTGGGGGGCTTCCCTCCGTTTGCGGCGGCGCCACAGGCGAATGGCGAAATAGATGGCCACGGCAAGCACGGCCACGCCGACGCCTCCCCACAGCAGTTGGTCTTTGATCTCGATCCACTCGAAGGGTTTGTGCAGGGGTTGCTTGATGTCGGCGATGGTTTGCTTGAGGGTGTCGATCTCGAAAGTTTGGACCACCAGTTGCAGCGAATCGCCCGAGCGCAGGGTGTCGCGGCGGCTCCCGTCCTGGTATACGACGGGGAATCCGGTGAGGCGGTGTACGCCGCTGTCGAAACAGGTGAGTCGGTATTTCACCCGCAGTTCCACCTGTTTTCCCTCGGCCCGCAGGGTGTCGACCCCCTCGATGCCGAGCATCTCGATCTGGTCGGTCAGCTGGTCTTTTTCGAAACGGGGAAGTTCGATCTCCTGCCCCAGTTCTTTGCGGATGTCGATCTCGAGGATCACGGGATCGCCGATCAGGATGGTGTCGGGCACGAACCGCACCGATACCGAGGGCGGCTCGGCGGCCCGCGCGAGGGCGCCGGCACCGAGCAGGATCAAACCGAGCAGGAGGTTGTTTCGCAGCATACGTTTATCGCAGGGTGAAAAGTCGGATCAGGGCGGCCACGTAGTCTTCGTCGGTGGCGATGGCTATGTGGTCGATGCGGCATTTGGCGAGGGCCGAAGTGATGGCCCCCCCCAGTTGTTTCCAGTGGTCGGCGTAGGCTTCGCGCACGCGGCGCGAGGCGGTGTCGACCCACGCTTTGGTGCCTTGTTCATTGTCTTGCAGTTCGACGATCCCGACGTTGGGCAGTTCGCCCTCGCGGCGGTCGTAGATGCGCAGTCCCACCAGGTCGTGGCGCGATGCGGCGATCTTCAGCGCCTCCTCGAACCTCACTTGCAGGCCGTCATCCACCCGCTGGGTGTCCATAAAGTCGGTCAGCAGGAAAGCGGTACAGCGTTTTTTGACCACGTTCGAAAAAAAACGCAGCGCGCCGTTGATGTCGGTGCCGCGGCCCTCGGGTTCGAATTCGATCAGGTCGCTGATGATCCGCAGCACGTGTTGCCGTCCTTTTTTGGGAGGGATGTATTTTTCGATGCGGTCCGAAAAGAAGATGCAGCCGATTTTGTCGTTGTTCTGTGCGGCCGAAAAGGCCAGCACGGCCGAAATTTCGGTCACCAGGGTCTTTTTCCAGCGTTCCCGGGTGCCGAACAGGCGCGATCCGCTCACGTCCACCAACAGCATCATGGTGAGTTCGCGCTCCTCTTCGTACACCTTGATATAGGCTTTGCTGTTGCGTGCCGTTACGTTCCAGTCGATGTCGCGCACGTCGTCGCCCACGCGGTATTCGCGCACTTCGCTGAAGGCCATACCGCGCCCCTTGAAGGCGCTGTGGTACTTGCCGGCAAAGATGTCGTTCGACAGACCGCGCGTCTTGATCTCGATCTTCCGTACCTTTTTCAGAATGTCCTCGTCCATTGGAAGGAGCGGTTAAGGAACTTCGACGGTGTTCAGGATTTCGGTGATGATGTCTTCCGAGGTAACGTTCTCGGCTTCGGCTTCGTAGGTCAGGCCGATCCGGTGGCGCATCACGTCGGGACAGACGGCCCGCACGTCCTCGGGGATCACGTAGCCGCGCCGCTTGATAAAGGCGTAGGCTTTGGAGGCTTTGGCCAGCGCGATCGAGGCGCGGGGCGAACAGCCGTACCCGATCAGGTTCGACAGGCGGCCCAGTCCGTAGCTCTCCGGTTCGCGGGTGGCGAAAACGATGTCGACGATGTAACGTTCGATCTTTTCGTCCATGTAGACCTCGTTCACTACCTTGCGGGCTTCGATGATCTGTTCGGGGGTAACCACCTTTTGGGCTTTCGGAAAGCGGTCGCCCAGCATGTTCTGGCGGATGATCAGTTTCTCCTCCTCTTTTTTGGGGTAGGTGATCTTCACTTTGAGCATAAAACGGTCGACCTGCGCTTCGGGCAGGGGGTAGGTCCCCTCCTGTTCGATGGGGTTTTGGGTGGCCATTACCAGGAAAGGCGCGGGCAGCGGGTGGGTCTTCTCGCCCAGGGTTACCTGATGCTCCTGCATGGCTTCGAGCAGGGCTGACTGCACCTTGGCGGGCGAGCGGTTGATTTCGTCGGCCAGGATAAAGTTGGCGAAGATGGGGCCCAGCTTGACGGTGAACTCTTCTTTCTTTTGGCTGTAGATCATCGTTCCGGTCAGGTCGGCCGGTAGCAGGTCGGGGGTGAATTGGATGCGGGCGAATTTGGCGTCGATGGCGTCGGCCAGCGTGTTGATGGCAAGGGTCTTGGCCAGTCCGGGAACTCCTTCCAGCAGGATGTGCCCGTCTGACAGCAGACCGATCAGCAGACTCTCCACCAGGTGTTTTTGTCCGACGATCACTTTGCCCATTTCGGTTTCGAGCAGGCTCACAAAGGCGCTCTGCTTTTCGATCCGTTCGTTCAGTTCCTTGATGTTTACGGTTTCGCTCATAGGGGATGCGTTGCGTTAGGATTCTAGTATGGTTCGACTCACAAAGGTAAGCAAATAAACGACCCGCTGTGCCGCCTTAGCGTACTCTTAGTTTCTTGCCCAGCGACAGGATGTCGTCGCGGCCGATCTGATTGAGCTGGCACAGCTTTTCGATGGTGGTGCCGTAGCGGCGGGCGATGGAGGTGAGCGTGTCGCCGCTCACCACGGTGTGGATGTTGGACGAGCCGGCTGCGGCGGGCTTCGCGGCCGGTTTTGCGGCGGACTTGGCGGCCGTTGCCGAAGGTTTCGCCGCGGGGGTGGCGGCAACGGGTTCGCTGGCGGCCACGTAAAGGGGTTTCGAAGCGGGAGCGCCGTCGAGGCTGGCCGAGCGGTTCGAGGCGGTGATGCGGTCGCCGCTGCGGGTTACCACCAGCGTGCCCGGCCGCAGGCATTGGTTCTGGCAGTCGAGCAGCAGGGCCGGATTGATGTGTTGTCCCTGGATGCGCACCTCGAAATGGCAGTGTTCGGTGGTGGCCCGTCCGGTACGTCCGGCCAGCGCCAGGGGCGAACCGGCCTTTACCTGGTCGCCCACCCGCACCAGGTTGCGCGAGTTGTGGCCGTAAAGGGTTTCCAGTCCGTTGTCGTGCCGCACTACCACGCAGTTGCCGTAGGCGTAGTAGGCGCGCGACAGGCGCACGGTGCCGGCAAAGGCGGCGCGGATGGTGTCGTTCGGCCGGGCTTTGATGTCGACCCCCGCGTGGAAACTGCGTCCCCGCGGCCCGTAGGGGGAGAGGAACTTGCCCGGATAGGGGTAGCAGAAGGTCTGGTCGGCCAACACCACGCTGAATTGGTTGCCGTTTCCCGCAAAAGGAGTGTAGTAGGAGAACTTGACGTGTTCGGTCTCGTTGCCCCGGAAAGTGTGGCTGATGGGGGCGGCGGCCGGTTCGTCGTCGCAACCCGCCTCCTCGTATCCGACGACGGCGGGGGCCGTCGGTTGCGCCGCAGTCGGGTTGGCCGCCGGGGCGGGGGTTTCGGCGGCGGGCGCAGCGCCTTCGCGGAGGGCTTTCCAGGCGGCATCACGATCGTCTTCCGGCCCGGTGTTCCGGAGCGGGGTGGGGACGGTCGATTGGGTGTAATTCCGGAAAGAGTCTTTCCCTCCCGGTACGCCCGAAGTGGATACCGGAGCAAGGCGGGGCGAACAGCCGATCAGCGCGGCGGTCAGAAGAATCCCGCCGAAGAGGTGTATCTGGTTCGTTTTCACACCACAAAAGTATTAACTTTGCCGGAACAAAAAAGCGAAAACATTCCCAAAAGCAACGATACTACACCATGAACGAGCGTACCATTACTCCCTGTTTGATTATTGGAAGCGGTCCGGCGGGCTACACCTCGGCGATCTACGCCGCGCGGGCCAACCTGGCGCCGGTACTCTACGAGGGGATCACCCCCGGCGGCCAACTGACCACCACCACCGAAATCGAGAACTTCCCGGGCTATCCCGAGGGGGTAACCGGTTCGCAGATGATGGAGGATATGCGGCGGCAGGCCCTGCGTTTCGGGGCCGACCTGCGCGGCGGGATCATCGAGCGGATCGACCTGTCGAAACGCCCGTTCCAGGCCACCACCGACCGGGGCGACGTTGTCGAGGCCCAAACGGTCATCATCGCCACCGGCGCTACGGCCAACTACCTCGGCCTTGAGTCGGAGCAGCGTTTCCGCGGCATGGGGGTTTCGGCCTGCGCCACCTGCGACGGCTTTTTCTACCGCAAAAAAAATGTGGCGGTGGTGGGCGGCGGCGACACGGCCTGCGAGGAGGCCACCTACCTCGCCTCGCTCTGCCGCCAGGTGTACCTGGTTGTTCGCAAGGACTACCTGCGCGCCTCGAAAGCGATGCAAAAACGGGTGTTCACCACCCCGAACATCGAGGTGATCTTCGAACACAACATCACCGAGGTGCTGGGCGACGAAAACGGCGTGAACGGCCTGCGGATCACCTCGACCGCGGGGATGGATCGCCACCTGGAGGTGGACGGCCTGTTTCTGGCCATCGGCCACCACCCCAACACCGAATTCCTGGCCGGTCAGATAACCCTCGACGATCAGGGCTACATTGTTACCCGCCGCGGACACACCAACATTTCCGGTGTTTTCGCCGCCGGCGACGTACAGGACCCCAACTACCGGCAGGCCGTTACGGCGGCCGGGTCGGGCTGCGCCGCCGCCCTCGAAGCCGAACGCTTTTTGGCATCGCAGGGGTAGCCTCCGCCGGATTGGCGGGATTGAGGGGGCTGTCGCCCTTTCATGCTTTCCGGACAATGACTGTTGTATAATACGATCGGGGCCTCTCCTTGCAAGGAGAGGCCCCGATGGCATGGACGGAGGGAGTCTGACGGCGCCCCCCGCTGAAAATTAGTTTCCGGCGATGAGCTGCCGGGCGGCCTCGATGGCGGCGCCCAGCCCTTCGGCGTTTTTGCCTCCGGCGGTGGCGTAGTGGGGTTGTCCGCCCCCGCCTCCTTCGATGGCTTTGGCGGCTTCGCGCACGATGTCGCCGGCTTTGCGTCCCGCCTTCACCCAGTCGTCGCCCAGGGCAACGGTGAGGGTGGGCTTGTCGCCGAAGCTGCTTCCCAGCACCACGGCGAGGTCGGGGTGGTTGGCGCGCAGCTCCTGGGCAATGTATTTGATGGATTCGCCCACCAGGTCGAGGCGGTGCGCAAGCACGCGCCCCTGTTGGCAGGGTACGGCTTCGGCCAGCAGCTTGGCGACGATCGTTTTGTCGCGCTCCTTGCGGAGTTCTTCGAGCTGTTTGAGGGTTTCGGCGTTCTCTTCGCTGAGCTTCTGCACCGCCTGCATGAATTGGTCGGTGCCCATGGCGCGGCGCAGTTCGTTGAAAGCGTCGGTCATGAAGTAGGACTGCTCTTCGGCGGCGGCTCCCGTGATGGCTTCGATGCGGCGGATGCCGGCGGCGCTCGACCCTTCGGAAACGATCCGGAACAGGCCGATCATCCCCGTGGCTTCGACGTGGGTGCCTCCGCACAGTTCCACCGACTCGCCGTACTGGATCATCCGCACGCTGTCGCCGTATTTTTCGCCGAACAGCATCATGGCCCCGGCCTGTTGGGCCTGTTCGATGGGGATGGCGCGTTCTTCGTGGCGCGGGGTGTTGGCGCGGACGGCCCGGTTGACCAGCCGCTCCACCTGGCGCAGCTCGCCGTCGGTTACCTTTTGGAAGTGCGAGAAGTCGAAACGCAGGTAGTCGGGCGTTACCAGCGACCCCTTCTGCTCGACGTGCGATCCCAGCACCTCGCGCAGGGCGTGGTGCATCAGGTGGGTGGCGGTGTGGTTGGCCTCGGTGGCGCGGCGTTTTTCAAGGTCGACCACGGCGGTGAATTCGGCGGTCGGGTCGGCGGGCAGGCTATCGACCAGGTGGATGGTGAGGTTGTTCTCCTTCAGGGTGTCGGTGATGGCGACCTGTTGGCCGGCCGTTTCGAGCGTTCCCGAATCGCCCACCTGCCCCCCCGAGTTGCCGTAGAAGGGGGTGTGGTCGAACACCAGTTGGTAGTGGGTTTTGTTCTTGCTGGTTACGCGGCGGTAGCGGGCAATGCGGACCGGATAGCGGGTGTGGTCGTAGCCCACAAACTGGCTCTGTTCGATGGGTAACAGCTCCACCCAGTCGTCGGTTTCGACGGCCGAGGCGTTGCGCGAACGATTTTTCTGTGCTTCAAGCTCCCGTTCAAAGGCTTCGAAATCGACCTGCACGCCCTGCTCCGAGGCGATCAACTGGGTGAGGTCGATCGGGAATCCGAAGGTGTCGTACAGGGTAAAGGCGTCGACGCCGCTGATGGTGCCGCCCGACTTTTTGATGATCGACTCCAACAGGTTGATGCCGGTCGAGAGGGTGCGCAGGAACGAGGCCTCCTCTTCGGCGATCACCTTTTCGATCAGGGTTTGTTGCGCCCGCAGCTCGGGGAACTGGCCCCCCATCTGTCCGGCCAGCGTGGGAACCAGGCGGCAGATAAAGGGTTCGGTAAAGCCGAGGTAGGTGTAACCGTACCGCACGGCGCGGCGCAGGATGCGGCGGATGACGTAGCCCGCCCTGACGTTCGAGGGCAGTTGACCGTCGGCGATCGAAAAGGCGATGGCCCGCAGGTGGTCGGCGATCACGCGCATGGCGATGTCCTGTTTGGGGTCGGAGCCGTAGGGCTTTCCGGCCAACTCGGCGATCTTGGCCAGCAGGGGTTGAAAAACGTCGGTGTCGTAGTTGCTTTTTTTGCCCTGGATCACCATGCACAACCGCTCGAAGCCCATGCCGGTGTCGACGTGCTGGGCGGGCAGCGCCTCCAGCGAACCGTTGGCCTTGCGGTTGAACTGCATGAACACCAGGTTCCAGATTTCGATCACCTGCGGGTGGTCGTGGTTCACAAGCGAGGCGCCGTCCACCTGGTCGCGCTCCGGCTGGTCGCGCAGGTCGAAGTGGATTTCGCTGCAGGGGCCGCAGGGGCCGGTGTCGCCCATCTCCCAAAAGTTGTCTTTCTTGTTGCCGGGCAGGATCCGCTCGGCGGGCAGGTATTGGCTCCACAGGGCGTAAGCTTCGTCGTCGCGGGCGGTGCCGTCCTCGGCGCTCCCTTCGAAATAGGTGGCGTAGATGCGGCCCGGATCGAGCTTGTAGCGTTCGGTGAGCAGCTCCCAGGCCCAGGCGATCGCCTCCTTCTTGAAGTAGTCGCCGAAGCTCCAGTTGCCCAGCATCTCGAACATGGTGTGGTGGTAGGTGTCGTGGCCCACCTCTTCCAGGTCGTTGTGTTTGCCGCTCACCCGCAGGCATTTTTGGGTGTCGGCCACGCGCGGATGGACAATGGGCTGGTTGCCCAGAAAAAGGTCTTTGAACTGATTCATCCCCGCGTTGGTGAACATCAGCGTGGGGTCGTTCTTGACCACCATCGGCGCCGAGGGGACGATCGTGTGTTGTTTTTGTTGGAAAAAATCGAGAAACTGCTGGCGAATTTCCGAAGCGTTCATGGGCGTAAAAATCTAAGGGCGACGGCAAAGTTAGCCTTTTTTCTTAATTTTGCCGACGTCGATCCAATCTATGAACGCCCCCGCATCGCCCTACACGCTCTACCATTTCTTTCGGGAACGCTACGTGCTTCCGCTACGCCAGTGGATTTTCCGCGTGGTTCGGCAGGTGTTGGTGATTTTCATTGTGGCGATGGTGATGAACTTTCTGTTCTCCTACTTCTTCTACACCCCTAAAATGCATCGGCTGCGCCAGCAAAACGACCGCCTGGTGGAGCGTTACCAGCTGCTCGACACCGAGGTGGGTTCGGCCCTGGAACAGCTCCGTATCCTGCGCGAACGCGACCACGCCGTCTACCGCGCCATCTTCGGGGCCGACACGCTCGCCATCGCCGGAGTCTATACCCCCTATCCCGACACGAAGTACGCGAGCGTGGGGTATGGCCGCTACAAACCCCTGATGACCGAAGTGTGGCGCAAGATGGATGCGCTGGGCCGCCAGCTCTACCTGCAGTCTGTTTCGCTGGATCAGGTGGAGGAGTGGGCCGCCGACAAAGACCTGATGGCCGAAGTGGTGCCCGCCATCATGCCGATCGATCCCAAAAAACTGCGCGGAAACATCGGGGCCTTTGGGGCGCGCACCAACCCCGTTACGCTCCGTTTCCAGCCGCAGCACAAAGGAATCGACCTGACAGCCCCCAAGGGAACCCCCATCTACGCTTCCGGAACCGGACTGGTGGTCGAACCGCGCGGCGTTTCGGGCTACGGCAACCAGGTGATGATCGACCACGGCTTCGGCTACACCACCCGCTACGCCCACCTGAGTATGGTGCTGGTTAAAGTGGGGCAACTGGTTCGCCGGGGCGAAGTGATCGGCCTTTGCGGATCCACGGGCCGCTCCAGCGGAACGCACCTGCACTACGAGGTGATCTACCGCGGAAACCCCGTCAACCCCATCAACTACCTCAGCCGCAACATGTCGGAAGAAGAATTCAACGCCATTGTCGAATCGGCCGAAACCACCCCCTACGAACACGAAGCAGATGAGTAAGCGAACCCGAACCCGCAGAGCCATCCGGTGGAGTTTCCGGCTGCTGAACGGAGCGGCCGTGGCGGTGATCTATTTCCTGATCTTCTCGTTCTTTTTCGACACCCCCATCGAGTACGAGATCAAACGGAGCAACCGCGCCCTGGACCAGCAATACAAACAAATGGCCGAACGTTACGACACCCTGCAGCGGGTGTTGAACAACGTGAGGGAGCGCGACCGGGGGGTTTACCGGATCCTTTTCGAGGCCGATCCCGACACCCTGCAGAGCCACGACCACCAGGCCCGCGTGGACTACCTCCACGAACTCGACTCGAAAAGCAACCGCGAGCTGGGCGAGCTGCTCTCCCGCCGCCTCAGCGCGCTGACCCAGCGTACCGCCGTCTATCAGGGCAAGCAGCGCCAGCTGGCCGCGCAGGCGATCGAGCGCCCCTCTGCCGCATTGGCCATCCCCGCCATACAACCCGTCGACAACGACCAGCTTACGCTGCTCACCGCCTCGTACGGCGAATTGATCCACCCTTTCTTCAAAACCAAAAAACAGCACAACGGAGTCGACTACTCGGTGGCCACGGGAACCGCCGTGTTCGCCACGGCCGACGGGGTGGTGGCGCAGATGCAGACGCGCGGGCAGACCTCGGGGCTCAGCATGATGATCGATCACGGGAACGGTTACCAAACCGTCTACGCCCACCTGGACAAGGCGGTGGTTCCCCCCGGACGGCGCGTCAACCGGGGCGACATCATCGCCTTTACCGGCAACAGCGGCCTGTCGTTCGCCCCCCACCTGCACTACGAAGTACGCTACCGGGGACGGCCCGTTGACCCCACCGACTACTTTTTCGTCGAACTCGGCATGCCCCGGCTCGGCCGCCTGAAGCAAATTTCGCAGATGGGCATGCAGTCGTTCGACTAAAGACTGCAAAACAGGGCTGTTCGACGAGGCGAATTTGACGTTAGGCAGGTTTTTTGCTACCTTTGCATTCTTGTATATAAAACAGCCAATGCCATGAAAAACAGAGTTCTTTTGATGATCCTCGACGGATGGGGGATCGGCGACCATACCCACCGCGACGCGATCTATTCGGCACACCCGAAATTCGTCAATTCGCTGAGCGAAAAATATCCCCACGCAGAGCTGCTCACCTGCGGAGAAAACGTGGGATTGCCCGACGGACAGATGGGCAATTCCGAGGTGGGCCACCAAAACATCGGCGCAGGCCGCATCATCTACCAGGATTTGGTGAAGATCAACCGCGCCATCCGCGACAACTCCATCCGGCAGAATCCCGAGATCGTCGCCGCGTTCGAATACGCCCAAAAGAACGGCAAAGCCGTCCACCTGATGGGCCTTGTGTCGGACGGGGGGGTACACAGCTCGCTCGACCACCTGCTTTGCCTGACCGACGTAGCCCGCGAATACGGCATCGACCGCACCTGGGTGCATTGCTTCATGGACGGCCGGGATACCGATCCGCAAAGCGGCAAAGGATTCATCGAACAGTTGCAGCAACACCTTGCGCAGCCCTCTTCGGCGGGAAAAATCGCCTCGATCGTGGGCCGCTACTACGCCATGGACCGCGACAAACGCTGGGAACGGGTCAAAGAGGCCTACGACCTGCTGGTGAACGGCACGGGAACGCCCGCCGCCGATCCCGTACAGGCGGTGGCCGACTCGTACGCCGCCGGTGTAACCGACGAATTCATCAAACCCATCGCGGTTACCGAAGGCGGAAAACCCGTCGGGACGCTTGCCGGGGGCGACGTGGTGATCTTTTTCAATTACCGCAACGACCGCGCCAAGGAACTCACCCAGGTGCTCACCCAAACCGAGATGCCCGAACAGGGAATGCACACCCTGCCCCTCTACTATTGCACCATGACCCCGTACGACGCCTCGTTCCGCGGGTTGCACATCCTGTTCGACAAGGAAAATGTGTCGAACACCCTCGGCGAATACCTTTCCAGCCAGGGAAAAAAACAGCTCCGCATCGCCGAAACCGAAAAATTCGCCCACGTTACCTTTTTCTTCAACGGCGGGCAGGAGGCCCCCTTCGAGGGCGAGAGCCGCATCCTGATCAACTCGCCCAAAGTGGCCACCTACGACCTGCAGCCCGAAATGAGCGCTCCCGAAATTGCCGACGCCCTGGTGGCTGAACTCGACAAACAGGAGCATGACTTCATTTGCCTGAACTTTGCCAACGGCGACATGGTGGGCCATACCGGCGTGTACGAAGCCATCGAAAAAGCGGTCAAGGCCGTCGACGGTTGCGTCGAAAAGGTGATCACTTCGGCTATTAAGAACCACTACACCGTGCTGGTGTGCGCCGATCACGGCAACGCCGACAACGCCGTCAACCCCGACGGGTCGCCCAACACCGCCCACTCGCTCAATCCCGTGCCGCTGATCGTGGTGTCGGACACCATCCAAAGCGTGCAGAGCGGCGTGCTGGCCGACCTGGCGCCCACGGTGCTGAAAATCATGGGACTCCCGCAGCCCGAAGAGATGACCGGCCACCCGCTCGTATAGTCTCCGTTCCCCCCGGTTTCATTCCGTAATCCCACCTTGCGCCGCATGAAAAAAATCCTTTTGGCCCTCCTTGTTTTTGCGGGGAGCGTTTGCGCGGTTGCCGCGCAACAGGTCGAACCCGAAACCTACAAAGCCGCCCTCGGCCGGTTTCAGGAGAGCTACAACAAGGGTGATTACCAGGGGATTTACAGCGACTTCTCGGCCACGATGCAGGCCGCCCTTTCGGAAAAACAGTACGTCGCCACCTCGGCCGCGCTGAAAAGCCAGTTGGGCGATCTCCGCGCCCTGCAATTTACGGAGATGCGGCAAATGGTGGCCTTCTACCGCGCCCAGTTCGACAAAGCCACCATGTCGTTGATCCTGTCGCTGGATACGGAGTTGAAAATCAACGGACTCTACTTCAAGCCCTACGCCGATCCGGCCGTTGAGGCCGGCGCCAAAACCATCCCCCGCAACACGGTTCCGATGGCTTTGCCCCTTAGCGGCGAGTGGTTTGTGTTTTGGGGCGGCGACACCCGCGAGCAAAACTACCACGTGGCCTTTCCGGCGCAGAAAAACGCCATCGACTTTCTGATGGTCGGCCCCGACGGCAAAAGCTACCGGAGCGACGGCCGCACCAACCAGGACTACTACGCCTTCGGCCAGGAACTCTACGCCCCCTGCGGCGGCGAGGTGGTGATGGCCGTGGACGGCATTCCGGACAACACGCCCGGGGTGATGAACCCCGCCTTTATGACCGGAAATTGCGTGATGATCAAAACCCCCGACGGGATCTACCTGCTGATGGCCCACTTCAAGCAAGGTTCCGTGCGCGTGAAGCAAGGCGACCGCCTTAAACAAGGCGACCTGCTCGGATTGTGCGGCAATTCGGGCAATTCGTCCGAGGCGCACCTGCACATGCACCTGCAAAACACCGAAAACCTGAACGCAAGCACGGGCGTGAAGTGCTACTTCTCGGCCCTGCTGGTCGACGGAGTACCGAAAAACGACTACTCGCCCCTGAAAGGCGAACGGATAAAATCCGTAAGCTCTGCAGACCCCAAGAAACAGAAACCCCTCAGGGAGTTTCCTTCCAAACCCCAAGGGATATCCCGCATACAATAAACCCACATGAAAAAATTCCTCTTCGCCCTTCTGCTCCTGCTGGGTGGCTTTGCCGCCCCGGCTCAGGACACCTTCGACTACCAAACCGCTTCGAAGCTGGTGTTCGACCACTACAACCACAACGACTACGGCCCCATCTACCAGCGTTATTCGCCCGAACGGAAGGCCTCGATGTCGTTGCAGCAAAACATGGAATACTTCATGGGCCTCAAACACCAGGTGGGCAATGTGGTGGGCGTGCAGCTGGCCGGAATGGGCCAGGGAGCGGCCACCTATATCGTTACCTTCGAGCGGGGAACCCTGCAATGCATGCTGGCCCTGAACCGCGTACGCGAGATCAGCGGGCTGGAGTTCGCCGCCTACAACCCCCCAAGCCCCTACGGAAGCCCTTACGGACAGCCGCAGCCCTACGGCAACCAAAATCCCTACCAAAGCCCCTACGGGAATCAAAACCCCTACGGGCAGAATCCTTACGGCAACCAGAACCCCTACGGCGGCAATCCCTACGCCAATCAGAATCCCTACGGACAGAACCCTTACGGACAAAATCCGTCCGGCGGACAGAGTCCTTACGGCCAACCCGTCAACGTTCCGTTTTCGCTGCGCCTGCCCCTTGCGAGTACCAGCGTGGTGATGTCGCCGGCCAACCCCGCGGAGTGCCACCCCTCGCAGCGGGCCGCGATCGACCTGATGCAGGTTGACAAATCGGGGAACGCCCGCCGCGGCCGCCGGAACGACCTGTACGACTACGTGGGCTACGGGAGCGGCGTGTACGCCCCGTGCGACGGCGTTGTGGCGTTGGTGATCGACGGCGTTCCCGACAATCCCCTGGGACAAAACAACCCTGCGGCTCCGCTCGGCAACTGCGTGGTGATCCAAACCCCGCAAGGGCTCTTTCTGGTGCTTGCCCACCTGCAACGCTCCATCAAAGTGCAAACTGGGCAGCCCATCACGCACGGAACCCTGATGGGTTTCTGCGGAAACTCGGGCGAGTCGGTCGAGCCGCACGTCCACATGCACATCCAGGATCGTCCCGACTTCAACACAGCCCTGGGTGTCCCCTGCGTGTTCGACCGCCTTGTTGTGAACGGCACCTCGCGCAGCGGCTATTCGCCCGCCCCGGGCGAGGTGGTGAAGAACGCCCTCTTTTAGTCTGCGATTAATCTGCGCCGTTGCGTCGCAAATTCACGATTTCGAGCCTCGGGGCCCCCGAGGCTCGGGAATCCCGGATCCCGGGGTTCTGAAATTCTGGGACTCTGAATCTCTGAGTCTCTGAGAGTTTAAAGTTCAAAGAAACTTCCCCCTGTCCCCGCGCTTTTACCGAAAGGGTGTTAAAATTTCATCAAATAAGAGTCTTTAAGCCTCTCGTTTGATGAAAATCGACGGCCTGAATGCGGCAGTAGGACCTCTTTTTGTTAAATTTCATACTTTTCGGAACCGGGTGAACCCAAAATGGATACCTTTGTGGTTCAAACGTTAAAACCGAGGAGTATGGAAAAACAAGTCAAACAGTACGTCGACGATTTTATGGCCCGCATCGTGGCCAAGAACCCGGGCGAAATCGAGTTCCACCAAGCCGTGCAGGAGGTGGTCGACAGCCTGGCCCCCTACATTGTGGAAAATCCCCAGTTGGCCAAAATGAAAATTCTGGAACGGATCGCCGAACCCGAACGTGTGGTGATCTTCCGCGTTCCGTGGCTCAACGACAAAGGCGAGGTGGAGATCAATCGCGGCTTCCGCGTGCAGATGAACAGCGCCATTGGCCCCTACAAGGGCGGGATCCGTTTCCACGCCTCGGTCAACCTCAGCATCCTGAAATTCCTGGCCTTTGAGCAAACCTTTAAAAACAGCCTCACCACCCTGCCCATGGGCGGCGGGAAAGGCGGATCGGACTTCAACCCCAAGGGCAAGTCGGACAACGAAGTGATGCGCTTCTGCCAGTCGTTCATCACCGAACTGCACCGCCACATCGGCGCCGACACCGACGTTCCGGCCGGAGATATCGGCGTGGGAGCGCGCGAAATCGGCTTCATGTACGGCCAGTACAAACGCCTGCGCAACGAATTTACCGGCACCTTTACCGGCAAGGGACTGGGCTGGGGCGGCAGTCCGCTGCGCCCCGAGGCCACGGGCTACGGCGCGAGCTACTTCGCGCAGGAGATGCTGGCCACACGGAAGCAATCTGTCCAGGGAAAAACGGTGGTGGTTTCCGGATCGGGCAACGTGGCCCAGTACGCCATCCAGAAAATGACCCAGCTCGGCGCCAGGGTGGTAACCGCCTCCGACTCGGCGGGCTACATCCACGATCCCGAGGGGATCGACGCCGAAAAGCTGGAGTACATCCTTGAACTGAAAAATATATTCCGCGGCCGCATCTCCGAATACGCCGAACGCTATCCGTCGGCCACTTACCACGCGGGCGAACGTCCCTGGGGCGTTCCGTGCGACATTGCCATGCCCTGCGCCACCCAAAACGAACTCAATGGCGAGGACGCCCAAAAGTTGTTGGCCGGAGGCTGTTTCTGCGTGGCCGAGGGGGCCAATATGCCCTCGACGCCCGACGCGGTGAACCTGTTTCTGGATGCCAAAATCCTGTACGCTCCGGGCAAGGCGGCCAATGCCGGGGGGGTAGCCACCTCGGGGCTGGAGATGACCCAAAACTCCATGCGTCTGCAATGGAGCCGCGAGGAGGTGGACGAAAAGCTCCGCCGCATCATGTGCGACATCCACGCCGCCTGCGTGCAGTACGGCACCGAGGCGGACGGTTTTGTGAACTACGTGAAAGGGGCCAACGTCGCCGGTTTCAAAAAAGTCGCCAACGCCATGCTCGCCCAGGGGGTGGTGTAAAAGGCTTCGGCGATTCCGGCGCGCTCATGTAGCTTGTCCCGACACGCTGAACCGAACACGCGCCGCCAATGCGCTGAAAATGAGTCGAGGCGGGGCCCGCAGGGCCTCGCCTCGATTGTTATTGCCGACTCTGTTTTTCGGAGTGGTTGTTCTTTCTCGCCGGGTAGCAGGCGTTTATCCCTGGATTCAAGGGAGTCACACCTCCCCTTCGGCGACGAGTTCCGACACGTTGGCGTCGCGTTCGCGGTGGTGGCCGCCTCCGCGGCCCGATCGTTCGGCGCGCTGGGGCTGTATTTTTAGCGGGTTGGCCGTCATTTCGTCAAACCACTGCCGGTTGCGGAAAATATCAATCGCCTGGAAAATGGCCGCCCGCAGCGGCGAGGGATCGGCCACCCCCTGTCCGGCGATGTCAAAGCCGACACCGTGGGCAGGCGAGGTACGCACCACCGAAATGCCCGCCGTGAAGTTCACCCCGTCGGCAAAGCTCAACGCCTTGAACGGAGCCAGCCCCTGGTCGTGGTACATGGCCAGAACGGCGTCGAATTTGGTGTATGTGCCGCTTCCGAAAAAGCCGTCGGCGGCGAAGGGGCCCGTTGCCAGAATGTTCTCGTATCCTGCCGATTGCAGGGCCGGAAGGATGATCTCTTTCTCTTCGGAGCCAAGCAGTCCGTCGTCGCCCGCGTGCGGGTTGAGGCCCAGCACCGCGATGCGCGGCTGGCGCACCCGGAAGTCGCGCTCCATCGACCGTTTCATGGCCCGCAGTTGGTGCAGGATCTTTTCCGAGGTTACCTGCCTGGGTACCTCGGCCAGCGGCAGGTGCATCGTTACCAGGCCCACCTTGAGCGCGCCGCTGATCATGAACATCAGCGGTTCGGTGTCGCCGAACTCCTTGGCCAGGTATTCGGTATGGCCGATGAAGCCGAAGTCGCCGCCCGCCGTGTTTTTTTTGTTGATGGGGCAGGTAACCAGCACGTCGAGCTTCCCCGCCTGCATGTCGCGTACCGCCGCCCGCAGCGAGGCGATGGCGTACTGGCCGCTCAGGACAGTGGGAGTTCCCGGTTCGATGGTCAGGTTGTCGTCGCCCACGGCGATCAGGTTGGCCCGCTTTCCGTGAGCCTGTTCGGGGCTGGTGATCAGGTTGAAACTGAAATTTTCGGCTCCCGGAACCACTTTTTTGTAATGGCCCGCCGCTTTGGGCGAACCGTAGACGATCGGCGTGCAAAGTTCCAGCATGCGCGGATCGAGCAACGTCTTGATAATGACCTCGTAACTGATTCCGTTCAGGTCGCCGTGCGTGATGCCGACACGTATTTTATTCATAGGGGATGGGGCTTAAGTGCTATTTTCTGCAAAAAAGTGTAACTTTGTTTGCAGCGAGTCGTGTACTCGATACCCCACAAAGTTACACAAATTCGGCGGAACCATGAAAAAAAGAGTAGCAACCCTGCGGATGATCCTCGGATCGGCACTCCTTTGCCTTTGTGCGGGAGTGGGGTTGGCTCGCGCCGAAGCGGAGTTCCCCGTAACGGAAATCCCCGCGGTCGGAGGAATCCCCGCCACACTGGTCTCTTTTCAGGGGCAATCCCTTTGCGGGCTGGACGTTCGCGGAAATTTCGACGTGCAATTCCTGCAAGTCGACGATCCGTCGGCCACCGAGGTAAAAATGGAGATCGACAGCCTGCTGCTCTCCCACCTGGTGTGCGAACGCGACACGGCGGGCGTGCTGCGGCTCGATCTGCGGGGCCTCACCACCTCGCACCTGAATCGCATGGAGGCTCCCCGCCCCAAAGTGTGGGTAAAAATCAACCGGCTGACCTCCCTGCGAATGGGCGGTTCCGCAACCCTGATCGCCGCTACGGCCTGCAGCACCCCGGGAACGTTTACGATGAAACTTTCGGGCTTCTCTGCGGTCAGCCTCAGTGAATTGCGCGCCGACGATGCCGAAATCGAACTGACCGACTTCGCCGAGTTGAAATCGGCCAAACTGGTCATTCCCGGCAAACTCACCTGCGTGCAGGGAAGGGCGTCGAAACTGCGGGCCATCCTCGAAGGCCTCGACCAGGCAACCCTTTACCTGCGGGGTCTCTCCACGGCCGTTCTGGCGGGCAATGCCGCGCGGCTGCAGTTCCGTTTGCAGGAGAGCGCCTCGGCCGAAATGGGCCAATGCACGGTGCAACAAACCGTAGGCCGCCTGTCGGGCCTGACCCGCCTGACGGTTCGGGTGGCCTCCTCCGGAGCCGTCGAGCAGTCCGGTACGGCCAACTTTACCAACACCGGTACGGGAAAGGTAGAGCTGCGCAAGTTATGAGGCTCCACCTCTCCCCTTGTCCCAACGACACCTTTGCGTTCCACGCCCTGATCCACGGGCTGGTGGGCGGGGGCGGTTACCAACCCTTTTTCGACGACATCGACGCCCTGAACCGGGCCGCCCTGGGCGAAGGGGAACAGTTGGTGAAAGTGAGCTACGCCCTGCTGCCCCGCGTGGCCGACCGCTACCGCCTGCTGCGCAGCGGCGGCGCTTTGGGGCGCGGCAACGGTCCTGTACTGGTGAGCCGCCGCCCGCTGGCCGAAGCCGACCTGGCTGGCGCCACCGTGGCTATTCCGGGGATCGACACAACGGCCAACGCCCTGCTCAGCCGCCTGTTTCCCGAGGTTGACGCCGTGCGGAAGCAGCCGATGCTCTTTTCCGAAATCGCCGAAGCGGTCGTGCGCGGAGAGGTCGATGCCGGCGTGCTGATCCACGAGGGCCGGTTTACGTATGCCGAAAGGGGACTGCGCCTGGTGGCCGATTTGGGTGAACGGTGGGAGGAGTCCACGGGCCTGCCCATTCCGCTGGGCGCGATCCTGATCCACCGGAGCGTTCCGCTCGAAGAGGCCCGCCGTGTTTCGGACGAGGTGCGGCAAAGCGTGGCCTACGCCCTGGAACATCCCGAGGCCTCGGCCGAATTTGTGCGACTGCACGCGCAAGAGCTTTCGCCCGCCGTGCGCAGGCAGCACATCGACTGTTTTGTGAACGCCCATTCGCTCGATCTGGACGAACAGGCCCGCCGCGCCGTCGAGCGACTCACCGGCCTCGAACAAATCGAATACGTGTAGCCGCCCGGGCGGATTCAGCGGAGTTTCCCGTTCCGCCAAGAATGGCGGTAAGATACCCCCCCCTTAAAAATCGTACTTCTGATCGACCCCCTTTTCGGTGATCGAAATCCCCTCGCGCATCCAGCGCGGAGCGGGGGTATCCTTGAGGTAGTGGTCGAAAAACTGCATCATCCGCCGGTCCCAATCGCGGCGGGCGGGGTAGCTGCGCAGGTTGTGCGGTTGCCCGTTGTAGTTGAGCATCCACACCGGAACCCCGGCCCGGCGCAGGGCCAGAAAGTATTCGATCCCCTGGTACCACGGCACCGCCTCGTCGGCGTCGTCGTGGCGCAGAAGAATCGGGGTGCGCACTTTGGGGGCGAAAAAGAGCGGCGAGTTTTCGATGTATTCGATCGGTTTTTCCCACAGGCTGCCGCCGATCCGGCTCTGTCCCCGTTCGTATTGGAACATGCGCGGGATGCCCGTTCCCCAGCGGATGCCCCCGAAGGCCGAAGTCATGTTGCTCACGGGCGCTCCGGCGCTGGCGCAGCGGAACAGGTCGGTGCGGGTAACCAGGTAGGCGATTTGATAGCCGCCCCAGCTTTGTCCCTGCAGCCCCATGCGGGCCGGGTCGGCAATGCCCCGGTCGATCAACGTTTTGGCGGCTCCCATCACGGCGTCGTAGCAGCTTTGACCGGGGAATCCGATCCGGTAGTGAATGTCGGGCATAAAGACCACATACTCCTGGCTGGTGCAAACCGCCGGAATCACGATCGACCAGCTGGGTTGCGGGTGGACGTGCTTGTGGATGCCGTCCGTGTGGCGCTCGTAGAAGTAGAGGATGGTGGGGTAGCGTTTGGCGGGGTCGTAATCTTCGGGCAGGTAGAGCAGTCCCTCGCGCTCAATCCCGTTCATGTCGGTGTAGCTTGTCCGCCGCACCGACCCCCACCGGTAGTCGCTCTGCTGGGGGTTGGCCGTGCTGACCCGCCGGAGCTGGTCGAGCGAAAGGTCGGAGGTCCACAGGTCGCGGTAGTCGACAAAATTTTCGCGTTGCCACAGCAGCCGGTCGGCCTTTTCGGCCTTGGCCACAAAGGTGTACAGGTGGTCGCTGGCGAGCAGGGGCTGCACGCCGCCGTCGGTCGAGCGGCGGCAGTAGCCTCCCTGCTTGGTGGCGTGGTTAAAGGCGCTCAACAGCATCGGTTGGGCGGGGTTTGCCAGCGGGTCTTCGCGCGTCAGGCGCACGTAGCGCAGCGTGGTGCTGTCCCGTCGGCCCGCTCCGGCGGTCAGGCAGAGGGGGGTGGTTTTTCCCGAGGGGTCCACCAGCCACAGGTCGAAACGGTCGTAGATGATCGCTTTGTCGGTGGCGGTCCATCCGCCGAATCCTTCGGGCGAGGGGTCGCTGGGCAGGTCGTTGTCGGCCTCGTACAGCGGATAGGGGATCGCCTCGGTGAGGTTGCGTGTGGTTCCCGAGGCCGTCTCGACCGACCACCAGGCGGTGGTTCTCGGGTCATAATAGAGCACGTACCTGGACGACGGGCTGAGGTAGCTGCGGCTCAACGCCCGCTTTACCAACAGTTCCCGCGCCCCGTTGGCCAGGTCGATCCGGTAGAGGTCGGCTCCCGCGGGGTTGTCCCACGAACTGGCCCATTCGTAGGGCGAATCGTCCATCCCCAGGGCGTAGGGGGCTTCTTCGCCAAGCCCTTTGCCTTTGCCCTCGGCAAAGACGATGCGCTCCATGTGGGGATCGCCCAACAACTCCCAACGGCCCGTTTTGGGCAGATAAACGGCCTTGTAGGTGCGTTTTTTGAGCTGTTCGGCGGTGGCGATCTGTTGGGTCATCAGCGTGGTGTCGTTCCAACTCCACAGGTCGACCGAAAATTTTTCGTCGGGCGAAAGGGTGTCTTTCGGCACCTCTTTGGGCTTGGGGGCCATGCCGAATTCGAGCCGCGAACCCTCTTTCGAGAAGCTCGGCGCGCTGTTGACCGTCAGCACGAATCCGTTCGGGGCCCCCTGCTCGGCAATCGCTTTGGGCGCGGGCTTGCCGACACGGGTGTAGAAGAGTTGGAAACGCCCCGTGTCGGTGGTATCGGCCGTGAGCAGATAGGCGGCCTGACCGCCCTGTTCGTCGAGGGCCAGCGCGGCGACTTTGCCCTGTTTGGCGGTATAGAGCGAATGTATCTTTCCGTTTTCGATCATCCCCACCCCGCGCAGGCTGTCGCCCTTGAGGGCGTAGAGTACCGTGCGGCCGTTTTTCGACAGTTTGTAGCTCTCCACGCTGTCCACCGTCAGGCTGTCGCCCCGGGCTGGGTCGACCACCACCAGGCGGCTGAATTTTTTGGGCTTGGGGGCTTTCTTGTCGGTGGTGTCTTTGGGCGGGGTGATTTCGCGCAGAAAGGCGTAACGGGTTCCCTCTTCGGCCACCTGCAGGCTCTTTCCTCCGTTCGGAACGCGGGTCTGGGCGCCTGTGGCCAGCGACAGGACAAGGAGGCTGTCCTGCGGGGCGCGGTCGCCGGTCAATTTCTTGATTTTGGCCTGCCGGTTCTGCTCCCAGGTGGGGGTTATTTTGCAGGCGAGCCATTGGTCGTTGCCGAAAAAAGTGGCCCCCGTAGCCCGCCGCAGCGTGTCGCTTTGGTTGGTTTGGGTGTTGTACAGCAGCAGCGCGGCTCCTTCGCCCCAGGCCGGTTTGAGTTCGTAGGCGATCCACTGCCCGTTGTCGCTGATTCGGGGAGCGCCGATCTGGTTCCAGCGGTCGAAGTCGTCGATCCCCAGCACCTTTTTCTGGGCGGCGGCGAAAGTGAACGACCCCGCCAGCAAAAGCAGGGCGATGCGTGTTGATCTATTCATTGTGATTGAGCGGTTTAAGCAGGTGTGGGTGTCGTTACCTCCTCAATCGCTCCCTGTTCGACGTACCAAAGGTAACCCAAAACGTCGGAATATCCCATCTGTTGCAACAGTTGAAGGTAATTTTCCACCTGCCGGCGGTATTCGGGCCTTTGCAGCGCGCCGAATTTGTAGTCGACCACACGCGCCTGGTCGCCGCGGGTCATCACGCGGTCGGGGCGGCGGTTCCCTTCCCGCACCAGAATCTCCTGTTCGCTGCGGATCCTCCATCCGGCTTCGGGGTCGAACCATTGGGCGACGACGGGCTGCCGGAGCGCCTCGGCGGCCAGCGTTTCGATGCGGTCGCGGTCGGCGGGGGCGATCTCGCCGCCCAGGATCATCCGCTCCAGCGCGCCGGGCAGGTCGTCCACCGTTTCGATCCGGCTGAACAGGCGGTGCATGGTGATGCCGTACCGGCGGGGCGACACGTCGTCGTGGTCGTTGCCGAAATAGCGGTCCGAGGCCAGGCTGATCCGAATGTTCTGCGCCGCCTCGCGCGAGGGGAGGCGCTCCAGGAAACGGAGACTTTCGGGCGCGGCTGCCGCGGGCTGCGTGATGTAGCCTTTCTCCCCGAAACAGAACGAATCGCCCTCGCGGCGCAGCTCCGACCAGTCGCAAAACGAATCCACCAGGCTGTTTACGCTACCCGCCTGCACGCCCGCGCTGTCGTAGAACAGGTAAAGTTCGCGGCCCGCGCGGGTCAGTGCCACGTACAGCAGGTTGATGTTGTCGATGTGGGAGTAGACGCTCTCGCGCAGGTAATCTCCGGAGAAACAGCTTCCCAGCGTCGCTTTTTTGTAGGGGACGGGCAGGCGGTCGAGCCGGTCGAAGGGCGCTCGGTCGGACCGGCACCACAACAGCCCGCCCGGGCGGGGAAGCAGGCTCCAGTCGCACGAGGGGATCAGCACGCACGGAAATTCCAGCCCCTTGGCTTTGTGGATCGTGAGGATGGTTACGGCGTCCTGCTCGGAGGGTAGGTAGAGGGTCTTTTTCCCCTGTTGCTCTTCCCACCAGTTGAGTACGGCCCGCAGGTCGGAATACCCCTCGCGGTGCAGGGCGAACACCTCTTGCCCGAACGCCTGCAGGAAAGCTACGTCGTTCGGCCGTTCGCCCAGCGCAAAGTGGGCCACCACCCGTTCGAAGGCTTCGACCGACGGACGGCGGGGCAACTCTTCGAGCAAGGCGCCCCCGGCCGGGTCGATCGCATCGGTGTAGGACCGTCCGAGGAAAGCGTTGTACTGGGCGCGGGCCACGGGGTGGGCGGGATCGAGGGCCAGGCGGAACAGGGCGACGACAAACCCCACCACGGGCGAACTCGCCAGCAGCAGGGCTTCGGGGCTGATGATGGCGAACCCGGCCTGGAGCAGCGCGTGGGCCGCCTCCTCGGCCTGCTTCCGGGTGCGGGTCAGCACGGCGATCTGGCGCAGGGGGTAGCCCCGCGTGGTAAGTTCCTCGACCCGTTGCGCCAACAGGGTGTACTGTTCGCTGCGCAGGCAGGGGGTGATTTCGGCATACCCCTCCGGAGCGGCCTGTTCGCGGGCCGGGTTGGCCTGTTGCCGGGAGTCCCGGTACGAGTGTTCGAGCAATCCCCGCAGTTCGTCCCACTCCGCCGAGGCGGGAAGCAGGGAGGCGATCTGCCGTTGGTCCTGCTCGACGGCGTGGCCGATCAGGTGGTTGTTGAAGTCGATGATGTTGCGTTCGCTGCGCCAGTTGGTGGTCATGGGGGCGGTGGGAGCGAGCTGTCCGGCGAACCGCTCCTCGGCTTCCGACCCCAGAACGCGCCAGCTTCCGCCCCGCCAGCGGTAGATCGACTGTTTGACGTCGCCGATCAGCAGCGCGGCATCGCCCTCGGTGGCGGCCAGTGCGTTTTCGAGCAGCGGCTGGAAGTTTTCCCACTGCTTTTGCGAGGTGTCCTGAAATTCGTCGATCAGGTAGCGGTCGTACGTGCCGCCCACCTTTTCGTAGATAAAGGGCGCGTCGTTGCCGCTCACGAGCCGGTGTACCAGATCGACCGTGCGTTGCAGCAACACCACGTTGCGGCGGGCGCACACCGCTTCGACCTCGGCGTCGAGTTTGCCCAGCAGCAGGCTTTTGCCCAGGTTCTCGCGGATCAGCAGGTAGCTGGTGTGGGCCTCTTGCAACCGTTCGACCTGCCGACCGACCGACTGCACCAGCGGCATCAACGTGTCGGCAAGGCCGGAAAGCAGGGGGCGGTGCGGCGATTTTTTGGCAAACCAGCCCTCGGAATCTTCCATCGCGGCGGCGTAGAATGAGCTGATCGAAAGTTCGCCGTTGAGCGGCAGGCGTTTGTAGGAAGCCCAGCGGGTCAAGGCTGCAGCAAATCCCCTTTTGCCCTGAAAGAAATCGTCGGGTTGCAGGCCCGCCTGTTCGATGATCCGGAGCGCCTCCTCGGCGTCGGCCTGTATGGGGATCCACTGTTTTTGCAGTTCGGCGCCGATGGCTTCGAACCGGGCGGACAGCTCCTCGGGAGGCAGCGCGTTGGGTTGGTAGCTCTCCCGAAAAAGGGTCTCGCCCATGCGCAACAGTTCGCCCTCGAGCCGCCGGTTGCTCTTTCCCTGTTCGGCGTATCCCTCCATCAGTTGCTCGATCCACCCGCGCAGGACGGGGTCGGTGGCCGTGTGGTCGAGCAGCGAGGCCACGGCTTCGGCCAGGATGATTTTTTGGTCGATCTCGACGGTGTAGTCCAAGTCGAGTCCCATCTCCTTGAAAAAAGCCCGCGAAACGCGCTGGAAAAACTTGTCGATGGTCGATACCGAAAACCGGGAGTAGTCGTGCAGGATGAGCGCCATGGCCACCCGGGCGTTTTGAACGATCCGCTCGGCGGGCAGTCCCGTGTCGGCGACAAGTTCGGCGAGGTAGGCTCCCCGGCCCCGGGCCAATTGGTCGAGTCCGGCGACAATGCGCCGTTTCATCTCTTCGGTGGCTTTGTTGGTGAAGGTAACGGCCAGGGTCGAACGGTAGCGTTCGGGGTGTTCCACCACCCCGCGCAGGTACTCGTAGGCCAACCGGTAGGTTTTGCCCGAGCCGGCCGAGGCCTTCAGGATTTTGATCTGCCCCATGGCCGCGGAAGGGCTAAAGGGCCAACATGTAGAGCTTGCTGGCGGGCAGGTCGGGGATGTAGAGGAATCCGCCCGAGATGCAGATGTCCGCAGGCCCCTGCAACGGAACGCCCACGGGAAGTACCGTTACCTGGTTGCCGTTGTTGAGTTCGATCACTCCCACCTCGCCGGTGGTCCCCTCCGGACATTTTTCTCCGGCCCAGTTGGTGAAATAGAGTTTCGACCCGTCGGCGCTTACGGCCAGCCCGTCGTACAGTCCGATCCGGTCGCCCAGCAGGTTTTGCGGAGTGGCGCCGGGGGCGGTCAGGTCGACGGCGTAGATGACGTTTGATGCGTCGGGCTTGCCGTTCGGGTTATAGGATGCGATGTAGAGCGTGCCTTCGTGTTCGGCCAGCCCGTTGGCTCCCGGAATGGTGGCCACCTGTTTGGGCAGGGCGTGGTCGAGCTGTTCGCAGTCGCGCACGTCGATCGAATAGATGTGTCCGGTGTTGGTTACCGAAACCAGCAGCAGGTCGTCCAGCGCAATGATGTCGTTCACGTACACTTCCTCGGCCGGGAACTCGATTTTTACGGGGGGCTGGGTCAACCGCTTGAGGTTGTAAACCACCACGCAACCCACGTCGGCGATGAACAGGCAGTCGTCCTTGACGGCCATTCCCTTGGGGGCGTTCAGGACTCCGCGGGCGGGGATCAATACCCTCGACCCTTCGTTGGTGAGCGATACGATGTAGCCCTTGCCGTCGCGGTTGAGGGGGTCGAGCCGGTCGCCCCCGAAGTTCGAAAGCAGCACGCCTCCCTTGAACGCAACACTTCCCTCGTTGAAGCAAATGTTGTCCGAGGTGGTGTAGAGATCGACGGGTGTTGCGGGTTCTTCGGCGCGGGAGGCCGACAGGGACGCGGCCGACAGGAAAAACGCGGCGAGCAGGCGGGAACGGTTCATGAAAAACTCTTTGATCGGTATATGCGGTAAAGATAGGAAAGTTATCTAACTTTGGCACCTCGAAAAGCAATCAAAACCCGTAACCCTTTATGAATCAAGCCTACAAAATCGTTTCGCCCGAAGAGGCAGTCAAAGTGGTCAAAAATGGAGACCACATTCACCTGAGTTCGGTGGCCAGCGCCCCCGAATGCTTAATTCATGCATTGATGGCCCGCGGCGACCGCGGCGAGTTGAAGGATGTGCACATCCACCACCTGCACACCGAAGGAGCCGCCCCCTACGCCGACTCGAAGTACTCGGGCGTTTTTCAGGCCGACCAGTTTTTTGTGGGAGGGAACCTTCGCAAACAGACCCAGGCGGGTTTTGCCGACTACATCCCGGTATTCCTGAGCGAGACGCAAAAGCTGTACCGCTGCGGCGCGCTGCCGATCAACGTGGCGATGATTCAGGTTTCGCCGCCCGACAAACACGGGTATGTGTCGCTCGGAACATCGGTCGACGCCACCCTGGCCGCCGTTGAGTGCGCCGACCACGTGATCGCCGTAGTCAATAAATACGTACCCCGCGCCTTTGGCGACGCCCTGATCCACGCTTCGATGATCGACATCTTCTGCGAAGAGGACAAACCGCTCGAAGAGGCCCACTTTACCGAACCCACCGAGGTGGAAGTGGCCATCGGAAAACATTGCGCCGCCCTGATCGAGGACGGAGCCTGCCTCCAGATGGGCATCGGAGCCATTCCGAACGCCGTGCTGGCCCAACTGGGCAACCACAAAGACCTGGGAATCCACACCGAAATGTTCGCCGACGGCGTGCTGCCGCTGGTGGAAAAAGGGATCATCAACGGCCGCAACAAGGCCATCGACCGCGGTAAAATGGTGTCGACCTTCCTGATGGGTTCGCAACGGGTGTACGACTTTATCGACGACAACCCCGGCGTGTTGATGATGGACGTGGGCTATACGAACGATCCGTTCAACATTGCCAAAAACCCGAAAGTAACGGCCATCAACTCGGCCCTGCAGGTCGACCTCACGGGTCAGATTTGCGCCGACTCGCTCGGAACCAAGCACTACTCGGGCGTGGGCGGACAGGTCGATTTTATCTACGGGGCTTCGCTTTCGAAAGGGGGCAAGGCCATCATCGCCATGCCCTCGTCCACGAACAAGGGGCTGAGCAAAATTTCGCCTACCCTGAGCCTCGGGGCCGGCGTGGTTACCACCCGCGCCCACATGCACTGGTTCGTCACCGAGTTCGGTGCGGTCGACCTGTACGGAAAAACCCTGCAGGAACGCGCCCGCGCCCTGATCAGCGTGGCGCACCCCGACCACCGCGAAGAACTCGACCGGGCCGCTTTCGACCGCTTCGGGTCGCACCACACCTACGTCAAGGCCTACTGCGAAGAGTGCGAGTGCCAATAGCGCAGGGAGGCTTTCCGGCCTCGCTTTACCAATGATTCAAAGCCGCCTGGGAATGCTCCCGGGCGGCTTTTTTATGGGTGCGTTTCCCGGTGGGGGAGCGGCGGAAAATCCGGTTCGGTAAAAGGAAGTTATATGCCCAGTTCGAGGCGGGTGGAACGTTTGAGCGAGGCGACCACCAGCGCGTGCGAGTGGTCGATCAGCTCGCGCACCAGCGAGTCGTCGAGCCGGCCGTTGAGCCACAGGCCGTTCCAGTGGCGTTTGTTGCAATGGTAGCCGGGTTCGATGTGGGGATGGTGCCGCTCGCGCAGCTCGACGGCCCGGTCGGGGTCGCACTTCAGCAGCAGGTAATCGGGCTTGCTCAGGGAGACGGCCGCGAACATCTTCGCTTCGGCCGCGTTCCCCGCCTTGAACACCAGCGTATCCTCGTCGAAAGGAAACGACTCGGCGGCGTGGGGCCTTGACAGGCAGTAGGCCCGAACATCCTCGATATTCATCGCTGCGGAGGATTACTTGCGGTTTGCGGCAATCCAGTTTCGGGCGTTCACAAAGGCTTCGATCCAGGGGCTCACCTCGTCTTCGTGGCGGTCGGCGGGGTAGTGGGCCCAATTCCAGGGGCGCAGGGCGCGTTCCAGGTGGGGCATGACGGCCAGGTGGCGGCCGTCGGCCGAGCAGATGGCCGCTGCGTTGTAGGCGCTCCCGTTGGGATTGGCGGGGTAGCCGGCGTGCAGGTACTTCATCGGGATGTGGTAGTGGGCCTCGGGTTCGGGCAAGTGGAACTTGCCTTCGCCGTGCGAGATCCAAACTCCCAGCGAGCTTCCCTCCAGCGATTTGAGCATCACCGAAGGATTCGCTTCGGCGATGGTTACGCCCACAAAGCCCGACTCGAACTTGTGCGAGTCGTTGTGCAACATGCGGGGGCGTTCGGCGTCCCGGGGCATGATCAGGTTCAGTTCGACCATCAACTGGCAGCCGTTGCAAATCCCGATCGACAGGGTGTCGGGACGGGCGTAGAAGCGTTCCAGCGCCTCTTTGGCCTTGGGATTGTAGAGGAAGGCTCCGGCCCATCCTTTGGCCGATCCCAGTACGTCCGAATTTGAAAATCCTCCCACGAAGGCGATCAGGTTCACCTCTTCGAGCGTTTCGCGTCCGGCGATCAGGTCGGTCATGTGTACGTCTTTCACGTCCATGCCCGCCAGGTGCATCATCCAGGCGGTTTCGCGTTCGCACTGGCACCCTTTTTCGCGGATGATGGCGGCTTTGATGCCCGTTCGGGTTTTGCGGCGCGGGTCGATGCCGTATTGGGCCAGCTTGCCGCTGAACAAGGCGGGGAACTTATAGACGAGTTCCTGCAGCTTGTAGTTGTTGTAGCGCTCCGCCGCCAGCGCGGGGGTGCTTTGGTTGCGGTCGAGCAGGTACGAGGTTTTGTACCAGGTGTCGCGCAGGCTGTCGATGTCGAGGCTCAGACGGGTGCAGCAGTCGTGGCGCACGACGAAAGTGCGGGCGGTGTTGACGGCGGCGATCTTCTGCGCCGCCACGCCCATCTTGTCGAGGGTGGCCAATGCGCCCTCGGCGTCGGCTACCTGCAACAACACGGCGGGTTTCTCGCTGAAGAGGATTTTGACCAGGTCGGCTTCGCGCAGGGGGTTCAGGTCGACTTCGAGTCCGGCGCGGTTGCCCCCGAAGGTCATTTCGAGCAGGGCGGTGATCAGGCCTCCGGCCGAAACGTCGTGTCCGGCCAGTACGCGCCCCTCGCCGACGAGCGACTGCACGGCCTCGAAAGCGCGGGCGAAGTAAGCGGGATCGGTTACCGTGGGTACGTCCGAGCCCACGGCGTTCACCGCCTGTGCGAAGGCGCTGCCGCCCAGGCGCAGTTCGTCGCCCGAAAAATCGACGTAAATGAGCGAAGAACCCTCGGCCTCGCGCAGGGCGGCCCGGGCGGGCAACCGGAGGTCGGTTACTTCGCCCGCCGAGGTGATGATCACCGTGCCGGGCGAGTAGACGGCCGTGCCGTCGGGGTATTTCTGGGTCATCGACAGCGAATCTTTGCCGGTGGGAATGTTGATCCCCAGGGCCAGCGCAAAATCGCTGGCGGCCTGCACAGCCTTGTACAGACGGGCGTCCTCGCCTTTGTTTTTGCAGGGCCACATCCAGTTGGCGCTCAGCGAAACGCCGCTGAGTCCGCCGACGATGGGGGCGAAGACAATGTTGGTCAGCGCTTCGGCGATCGCCAGCACCGAACCTTTGGCGGGGTCGGCCAGCGCGGCGGCGGGAGCGTGTCCGAGGGCTGTGGCGATCCCGCGCATTCCCTGGTAGTCTTGCGCCACGACGGCGCAGTCGTTCAGCGGAAGCTGTACGGATCCGGCGCACTGCTGCATGGCGGTGCGGCCGCCTACCGAGCGGTCGACCTTGTTGGTCAGCCAGTCCTTGCAGGCCACGCTTTCGAGTTGCAGCACGTTCTCGAGGTATTCGCCGATACGCTCGGCGCTGTATTCGGGCGCGCGGTAGCTTTCAACCACCGTGCGGTCGTTCATCACGGTACGCGGGGCTTCGCCGAACAGGGCGTTGAGTTGCAGGTCGATGGGTTTTTCGCCCGTTTTGTTGTTCACAAAGGTGAACTGCATGTCGCCGGTGGTTTCGCCGATCACGTACATCGGCGAGCGTTCGCGGGCGGAGATGGCTTCGAGGCGCGGCAGGTCTTGCTGCTTCATCACCAGGCCCATGCGCTCCTGAGATTCGTTGCCTACCAACTCTTTGGCCGAGAGCGTGGGGTCGCCCACGGGCAGTTTGTCCAAGTCGATACGGCCCCCGGTGGCCTCGACCAGTTCCGAAAGGCAGTTGAGGTGTCCGCCGGCGCCGTGGTCGTGGATCGAAATGACGGGATTCGCGCCTTCGCCTTGTGCGGTGTGCGACTCTTCGCTCAGCGCGCGGATGGCGTTGTAGGCGCGGCGCTGCATTTCGGGGTTCGATCGCTGGATGGCGTTCAGCTCGATGGCGTCGGCGTATTCGCCCGTAGCCACGGACGACACGGCGCCGCCGCCCATGCCGATGCGGTAGTTGTCGCCGCCCAGCAGCACGACTTTGTCGCCGGCGACGGGTTCGTCCTTAAGGCTGTCGATCTTTTTGCCGTAGCCCACGCCTCCGGCCAGCATGATCACTTTGTCGAAAGCGAAACGCTTGCCGTTCTCCTGGTGTTCGAAGGTGTAGAGCGATCCGCACAGCAGCGGCTGGCCGAACTTGTTGCCGAAGTCCGAAGCGCCGTTCGACGCTTTGATCAGAATCTCTTCGGGGGTTTGGTACAGCCAGTTGCGCGGGGCCATCGCTTCTGCGGAGTTTTCCCACGCACGGCCTCCCTCCAGGCGGGGGTAGGCGGTCATGTAGCAGGCGGTTCCGGCCACGGGGAAAGCGCCCTTGCCTCCGGCGATGCGGTCGCGGATCTCGCCTCCGGTGCCGGTGGCGGCGCCGTTGAACGGCTCGACGGTGGTGGGGAAGTTGTGGGTTTCGGCCTTGATCGAGATCACGCTCTCAAACTCTTCGGTTCCGTAAAAATCGCTGGTGGTGTGGTCGGCGGGGGCAAATTGCTCGACCCGCGACCCTTCGATAAAGGCGCAGTTGTCCTTGTAGGCCGAAACAACGCGGCCCGGATGGGTCTTGGTGGTTTTTTTGATGAGCTGGAACAGGGTCTCGGGCTTGGTGTCGCCGTCGATCACAAAGGTGCCGTTGAAGATTTTGTGGCGGCAGTGTTCCGAATTGACCTGCGAAAAGCCGAACACTTCCGAATCGGTCAACCGCCGGCCGATCTTTTGGCTCAACCCTTCGAGGTACTCGATCTCGTGCGCGCTCAGGGCCAGTCCCTGCTCGGCGTTGTAGCGGGCAATGTCGTCGATTTCGACGACCGGTTCGGGCTGTTTTTTGATGGTGAACACCTCCTGATCGACGGCCTTGTACAGGCGCGACAGCATCTTGTCGTAGGGCGTGTCGACCTGCGCCGGAGTAAACTCTTCGATCCGTACGATGCCTTCGAGGCCCATGTTTTGGGTGATTTCAACGGCATTGGTGCTCCAGGGGGTGATCATCTCGCGGCGCGGCCCGATGAACGTTCCCTCGACCGATTCGGCCGCGAGGTGTTTTCCCTCGAAAAGCCATTCGAGTTTTTCGATCTCGGCGCTCTGGAGCGGGCGGTTGTTCTGGACGGCGTATAGCTGTTGTGCGTTGCGGAAGAGGTGTATCATGCGGGGGTTTTTTGCGGTGCTTTTCGAGCGCCCAAAGGTAACGAAATTCGCGGGGTCTTGCAAGCGCCCGACCCCGCGAATTTCGCCTTTTCGAGCATTACTTTCCGGGCTTGTCGGTACAGTAGATGGTCAGGCGGCCCGCTTCGACGAGCTGTTTGTGCGAGATGAACCGCCCTGAGAAGGGTTTCCCGTTCAGCTCGATCCGCTGGATGTACTTGTTTTCGGGGGTTCGGTTCACGGCCTCGATCACCAACTCGGCGCGGGTGTAGTAGTTGGGGTCGAGTTTCAGGGTGATGCGGTTGAACACGGGGGCGGTGATGATGTATTCGGCCCGGCCCGGACAGGCGGGGTAGAGGCCCATCATCGAGAACATCTGCCAGGCCGACATGGTGCCGGCGTCGTCGTTGCCGGGCAGGCCGCCCGGGGTGTTCGAGAAGTAGCGGGTCAGGCAGCTGTCCACCCATTTCTGGGTGAGCCATTCGGACCCCTTCACGTACGAGAAGTAGTAGGGATAGCCCATGTCGGGTTCGTTGCCCATGTCGAAATAACCCTTTTCGAAACAGACGTTCAACGAATCGACGAAACGTTGCTTCGATCCGAAGAGTTCGATCAGCCCCGGTATGTCGTAGGGAATGCTGAACGAGTAGTTCCACGAGCTTCCCTCGTGGAAACCGTTGGCGGATTGAAAGTTTTCGCCCTCGCGCGGGTTGAATCCCGGCATGAAACTCCCGTCGGGCAGCACGGGCCGCAGCAGGCCGTAGCTTTTGTCGAAGTATTTTTTGTATCCCATGGCGCGGGCGTTCAACAAGGCGTAGTCGCCCTTTTTGTCGAGCGATTTGGCCACCTGGCCCAGGCTCCAGTCGGCGATGTAGTACTCCAGGGCTTGCGATACCGAATTGTCGAATTTATGGTTCAACGGCACGTAATGGTGCTGGGCATAGAACGACTGGTCGCCGCGGATCCGGTTCTGGTCGGCGGGGGCCGTGGCGTTTTTCAACATGGCCTGGTAGAGTTCCTCGGTGTCGATTCCTTTGGTCAGGCCCAGAAAATAGCAACTGGCCAGGTAGGGCAGGGCGGCGTCGCCCTCCATCACGCGGAACTCTTTCGAGGCGATCTCGAACTTGGGCAGGTTGCCCGTTTCGCGGTACATGTCCATCAGCGTGGCGGCCATGGCGTTTTGGCGTTCCGGGAAAAAGAGCGCTCCCAGGAACGGGGTGATCCGGTAGACGTCCCAACCGCTGAACATGGTCAGCCGGTCGCGCCCCCAGGGCATGGTGCGGGTGCGGCCGCTCTCCATTTCGGGGTATTGCCCGTTCACGTCCTGCAACACGTTGGGGTGTATCCAGTTGTGGTACAGGGCGGTGTAAAACTGGGTTTGTTGGTCGGGGGTTCCGCCTTCGAGCGAAACGACGCCCAGGGTGTGGTTCCAGGCTTCGACCGAGGCTTCGAGCAGGTGGTCGAACGAGGCGCCCGCCTGTTCGCGGTCCAGGTTCTCGCGGGCGTTCTCGATGCTGACGTACGATACGCCCACCGACACTTCGATCTTCTCCCCCTGGGTGGTCGAGAAGCTCCACGCCACGCCGATGTCGTCGCCGGCCAGCGGCTGAACGAACCGTTCGTAGATTTTGTACTTGCCCGAGGTGCTGCTCCAGTCTTTCACGGCGCCCTTAAAGTCGGGCTGTTTTTTCCAGTAACGCACCTTGTCGGCGGCCCGGCCCGTCCGCACCACAAAATAGACGGGGATCACCGATTGCGGTTCGCCGTAGCAGAAGTCGCCCATGATCTTGAATCCCTCGACTTCGCTGTTCGAAACGATCCGGGCATAACACCCCGATTCGGTGGTGAGTCCCTGCCCGATGTTGAAAAGAATATGCGATTCGCCCGCCGGAAAGGTGTAGCGCGACCGGGTGGTGCGCATCGTGGCGGTCATCTCGGCTTCCACGTCGTACTTGGTCAAATGGGCCGTGAAGTAGCCGGGCGTGGCTTTCTGATGTTCCATTTGCGAGGCGTACTGCTGAAAATCGACCACCAGTTTTCCGGTGGTGGGCATCAACAGCAACGACCCCAGGTCGGGGCATCCCACCCCGCTCAGGTTCACCTGCGTAAAACCGACCATCCACTTGTTGTCCCACACATAGGGGGTCGAACACCAACTGTCGGTATGCACCCGGTGCTCCCGTCCTCGGGGAATGGTGTTGAAGGGCGACATCGAAACCATGCCCTGCGGCATTACGGGGCCGGGCTGGGTGGTTCCGTAGTTCGAGGTTCCGATAAAGGGATTGACCTGTTTTACAGGGGATTGCTGCGCTAAAGCCAGCAGGGGCGCCAAAATCAGCGAAAAGAAGACCGTTTGTTTCATCGTCGTCCGGGGGTTAATCCCACAAATATAGCTACTTTTGAAGAGATTCTGTAACCCCTCACTTTCGAACAATGACGACTCTCCCGATCGCTTTCTGGGACGACGTGGAACGGATCCGCACCTCGGCCCCCCTGATACACAACATCACAAACTATGTGGTGATGAACAACACGGCAAACGCCCTGCTGGCCCTGGGAGCATCGCCCGTCATGGCGCACGCTTTCGAAGAGGTGGCCGACATGGCCTCCATCGCCTCGGCGCTGGTGGTGAACATCGGAACCCTCAGCCCCGACTGGGTCGAAGCCATGGAAATTGCCATGCGGACGGCTCAATCCAAACGCATACCGGTGGTCTTCGATCCGGTCGGAGCCGGAGCCACCCCTTACCGCGACCGGGTGTGCCAACGGCTCCTGCAAGCCGCCTCACCCACCATCATCCGCGGCAACGGCTCGGAGATCATGGCCCTCGAAACAAAGGGCATGCGCACCAAAGGGGTCGATTCGACGGAAGCCTCGGCCGACGCACTGGCCTCCGCCCGCAAACTCTCCCTGCAAACGGGCGCCGTGGTGGTTATCAGCGGTCCTACGGACTACATCGTCCAAGGCGACCAGGTGCTGGAAAACAGCCTGGGAACACCCCTCATGACCCGCGTTACGGGTCTGGGATGCACGGCGTCGGCCCTGTGCGGAGCCTTCGCGGCGATCAACCCCTCGCCCCTCGCCGCCGCACACCACGCCATGACCCTAATGGGACTGTGCGGCGAACTGGCCCTGGTCAAAACACAAACCCCCGGCAGCTTCCAAACAGCTTTCATCGACGCGCTCTATTCCGTACGGCCCCAATAGGTCATTGGGGTTTGCCCCCCACTGTCCTCAGGCCGGACTGGCCCCGCGTGCCCGCGGCGGGCTTTTGGGTGTTTGTGTGGCTGGGTTGTGCCGGGTCATTGGCTTGTGGTTGCGTTGGGAACTACTGCGTAGTTTTGGGGATGGGCCGGGGAATGCTCACTTGAAAGCAAGCTTTCGTTCGCCTCCCCAACCCACCTCCAAAGCCTTCGGCTCTTTCCCTCCGCACCCGGACACCGTTTGCTACAACCCACTCCGCTCCGTGAGCGACAGATCAAAGCTGCGATCAAACATCAATGTATACGGCATTGTATACGGGCCCATTCCGCAATCAATGTAATCCGTGTGCAACTAACCGTACTTGCTCGAAAACTGATTTTCGGGAGCGTTGTTTTCGGGTTGCGCAGCGACCCGGCAGGCCGAAGCTCCGCCCTGCGGAGGCCTGTTCTTAGGAGCATCCCCCCGCGAGCTTCGGCCTGAAACATGAAATGGATTCCCGTAAAACTAAATCAACCAACCTAAAATCAAGGCCGAGCCGTTCTCCTGAAAACTTGTTCCCGGTCGAGTTGGATTCGACCTTACGGAATTCCTGCAAAAGGCTTGGAGCTTGCCGTAGTTGCAGCGCAGAAATCTGTTCAGCGCAGGAGTGCGTTTCGTTCGGGTGAGGGTTCGGTAGAGGGTTGGCCCGGAGCAGGAGTTGTGGAACACCGCAGGTTTTCGGAGGGAGCGAAGCCGCCGAGTGAAAATTTGTTTTCAGGCGAGTGAGGTGGTTCGATCCTTACGGAGTTCCGACGAGAGTTTGGGTATTGCCATAGTTGCAGCGAAGAGGCTGTTCAACTTGGGAGTACGACAAGTAGTCTGGGTTGTTGATGTAGTTACATCGGCGAGATTTATTCGGCGGAGGAGCTGCGAAACATCGGTAGATTTTCCGTGAGGAAGGCTCCCGAGCGAAAGTTTACTTTCATGCGAGGGAAGCCTACCCCTCACGGAAAGGTACGCACGTACCGAGCAACTCCGGCAAGCCAGTCGAAAACAGCACAAACAAAAAACAGCTCGCCGCGAGCACGCGGGGCCGGCGCGGCCCGAGCGCAGTTAGCACAAACCCAACAAAAGACTCGAAGAGTCCGGCCCGAGGACAGTTAGCGTAAAATCAGCGTAAAACAGGGAGCAGAACCGACGGTTTACAGTACGTTGACCTCCATCGAGAGGGTGATGCCGAAGCGATTCTGGATGTCGGCGATGATTCGTCCGGCCAGGGTGAGGATTTCGTTGGCCGTAGCTCCGCCCAGGTTGACGATCACGAGCGCCTGTTTGGGGTGTACGCCCACGGTTCCGGCGCGGAACCCTTTCCATCCGGCGCGGTCGATGAGCCAGCCTGCGGGGATTTTCACTCCTTCGGGCGTATCGTAGGACGGCATGTCGGGATATTTGGTTCGGAGTTCGTCGGCCTGTTGGCGGGGGACGACCGGATTTTTGAAGAAGCTGCCCGCGTTGCCCGTTTCGGTTGGGTCGGGAAGTTTTTGGCGGCGGATGGAGGTTACCGCCGCACGGACGTTTTCGAGCGAGGGGCCGCCGAGGGCATCGACCTCGTTTTTGAGGTCGCCGTACCCTATATTATAAGAGGGGCTGTTCGACAGGCGGAAGGCCACCCCCGTGATGATGGCTCGTCCCTTGAGGTTGCGTTTGAAGATTGAGTCGCGGTAGCCGAAGCCGCAGTCCGGGGCGGCGATCCGTTCGGCGGTGAGGGTTTCGGTATCGAGGTAGTCGACCCAGGCGATGGCATCCTTGGCTTCGACCCCGTAGGCACCGATGTTTTGCACCGGCGCGGCGCCCACCTGTCCCGGGATTAGCGACAGGTTCTCCACGCCGCCGAGACCCTGTTCCACGGTCCAGGCTACAAAGTCGTCCCACTCCATGCCGGCGGCGGCTTCGACCAGCACGCTTTCGCCGACGGATTCGAGCCGGCGTACCGGGTCGAACGCCGCCGGGGGGGGTACCGGATGGAGGATGGCTCCCGGAAAATTTCCCGTCAGGATCAGGTTGCTTCCTCCGCCCAGCACGTACCACGGCAGGTTCCGGTCGCGGCAGGCCTGCACCAGGGGGCGGAGTTCTTCGGCCGACGAGAACGTGGCCCAGTAGCGCGCCGAAGCCTCCAGTCCGAACGTATTGAAACCCAAAAGCGGTTGATTTTCGATGAAACCGGTCATAATTCGAAGAAAGTGATTGTTCGCAGTACAAAGTTACGAGAAAAAGCCTAACTTTAGGGCTTTGTTCAACGCACAACGTAACGATATGTTTTCGGAGAAAGAACGGGCCCAAATGGCTGCGAAAGGCACCACCCCCGAGGCGGTGGAGCGGCAGCTCGCCTACTTCCGCCAGGGGTTCCCCCCGCTGGTGATTGACCGTGCAGCCACGGTGGACGACGGCATCCTTGCCCTCTCTCCCGAGCAGATCGCCGAAAGTTCGGTGCTGTACGACCGGTCGATCGGTAAAAACCGGATCGAAAAATTCGTCCCCGCCTCGGGAGCCGCCACGCGGATGTTCAAAGAGTTCTACGAATACGTGGAGCAGGGCAAAGGCAGCGACGTGGTGGAGAAGAGCCTCGCCCGGCTCGAACGGTTCGCCTTTTTCCGCGACCTGCAGGCGTTGCACATCGACCGGAACGACCCGCGGGCCGTAATCCGCGCCATCATCGACCCCAGTGGGCTGGGCTACGGAAGCCAACCCAAAGGACTTATCCTGTTCCATGCCTATCCCCCTGATGCAAGCCGCACGGCGTTGGAGGAACACCTGGTCGAAGGGGCCATGTACGGCGGATCGCCCGTACGCATCCACTTCACCGTGTCGCCTGAACACCAGGCCGGTTTCGAGCGGCTCGTGGCCGACAAGTTGTCCGGCTATGCCGCCAAATACGGCGTTGAATACCAGATCACCTACTCGGTGCAGCACTCCGGCACCGACACCATCGCCGTCGGGGCCGACAACCAGCCCTTCCGCGAGGCCGACGGCACGCTGCTTTTCCGCCCGGGCGGACACGGTGCGCTGATCGAAAACCTGAACCGGATCGACGCCGACCTGATCTTCATCAAAACCGTCGACAACGTGGTTCCCGACAGCCGCAAACACGACACCATCACCTATAAGAAAGTGCTGGGCGGTTTGGCCATCGCCCTGCAACAGGAGATTTTCGCCCACCTGCACGCCATCGACGCCGGCCGGGCCGACACCCAGGCAATCCGCCGATTCTTTGCCGATCGTTTGGGCCGCAACCTGCCCGAAGAGATCAGTCTCGAACAACTCCGCAACCTGCTCGACCGCCCCGTTCGCGTGTGCGGCATGGTGCGCAACGAGGGCGAACCCGGCGGAGGCCCTTTCTGGGTGCGCGGAGCCGACGGCGTGTCGCTGCAAATTGTCGAGTCGGCCCAAATCCAGCCCGAACAACGCCCCCTGATGCAGCAGGCCACCCACTTCAACCCCGTCGACCTGGTGTGCGCCGTGCGCAACTACCAGGGCACGAAGTTCGACCTGACCCGCTACGTCGACCCCGACACCGGATTCATCTCGATCAAAAGCAAAGACGGCCGCGAACTCAAGGCCCAGGAGCTGCCCGGACTGTGGAACGGGGCCATGGCCCATTGGCACACCCTGTTCGCCGAGGTGCCCATCTCGACCTTCGCCCCCGTGAAGAGCGTCGTCGACCTGCTCCGTCCCGAACACCAATCCCTGTAACCGAAACCTCATTCCCCCTATATGGAAACAGAAAACAAACTCCAGCAACTCACCGAAAAGCTCTACAACGAAGGGCTGTCGAAAGGCCGTCAGGAAGCCGACCAACTTGTGGCCGAAGCCAAGGCCGAAGCCGCCCGCCTGATTGAAGAGGCCAAAGCCGAAGCCGCCAAGATCATCGCCTCGGCAGGCAAAGAGGCCGCCCAGCTCCACACCACCACCCAGAACGAGCTGCAAATGGCCGCCCAGCAGTTGGCCAGCGCCCTGCGGCAGCAGATCCAGCAGATCATCACGGCCAAAAGCCTCGCCCCCCACTTGTCGAAAGCGTGGGAAGACGGATCGTTCCTCAAGGAGCTGATGCTGGCCGTGGCCAAAGAGTTTGCCGGAGGCCGCGTGATCCTGCCCGCCGGGAAAGCCGCCGAACTGGAAAAAGCATTCAAAGAAGCCGCCGCCCACGAACTTGCAGGCGGCATCGAAGTGGTTACCGACGGCCGCGTGAAGGTGCCTTTCCGCATCGCCCCGAAAGAGGGCAACTACTACGTCAGCTTCACCGACAGCGACTTCAACGCCCTGTTCGAATCCTACCTGCGGCCCCGCATCGTCGAGTGGCTGTTCGACAAAAAAGAGCAATAACCGCCCCATGCAGTATCACTACCTGGTAGCCGGATTGGACCCATACGCCTTCGAAGCCGCAGGCGATGGAAAGCGTGTGGAGACCCCCGAACTGCGCGACTACATCCGGGGCGAACTCTCCGCCCCCGACCGCCGCACCGTACAACTGCTCTACACCTACTACGACATTGAAAACATCGTAGGGTACATCCGCCACACCAACCTCCCGTTCAACCTGCTGGGCAACCTCACCCCCGCCCAGGTGGTACATCTGGTTGAGGACGGTGCGCCCGAAAACGAGGAGGTAAAGCTGCCCGCCGACTTTCCCGCCGAAATCACGGCCCTGGTCGACCGCTACAAGGGACGGAACCCCGCCGAGGCCGACGACTTCGAACCCCTGCCCGACGAAGCGCTGGAAGCGGCCCTGTACGGAGCTTTCTACCTCCGCTGCAGCCGTACCAAATGCCCTTTCCTGAAAGCGTGGAGCCAGATCGACCGCACCATCCGCAACATCACCGCCGCCTCGAAAGCGCGGGCCATGAAACTCGACGCCTCGGGAATGATCGTCGAGCCGGAGGGTGAGATCCGCGAACAGCTTTTGGAGAGCCAGTCCGCCGATTTCGGCTTCAAAGACCGCTTCGAATGGACGGAACCCCTGCTGGCCGTACTCGACACCAAAGACTTTGTGGAGCGCGAACGCGGCATGGACCGGCTGCGCTGGCAAATAGCCGACACCCTCACCGAACACGAATACTTCAGCGTCGACTGGATCCTCAAGTACCTTGTCCAGCTCAACATCCTGTACCGTTGGGCCGCCCTGGACAAGGAGCAGGGACGGCGCAGTTTCGGCCAAATGGTCGCCTCGCTGACCACCCCGTCGCAGTTGCGGCAAAGCGATGCCGACGCCATCGGCCACCTCGAGAAATAACGAAAAAACGACCCATACCCCAATGAACACAACCGGAGAAGTAATCGGCATCATTGCCAACCTGGTAACCGTCCGCACCCACGGGGCGGTTTCGCAGAACGAGATTTGCTACATCCAAATGGAAGGCGTTCGGCTGATGGCCGAAGTCATCAAAGTAATCGGCGACCGCGCCTACGTGCAGGTATTCGAAAGCACCCGCGGACTCAGCACGGGCTGCCGCGTCGAGTTTGCCGGCCACATGCTCGAGGTTACCCTCGGCCCGGGCATCCTCACCCGCATCTACGACGGACTGCAAAACGACCTGGCCGCCATGGAGGGCGTATTCCTCAAACGCGGAGAATACAACGACCCCATCGATTTCGGCAGCAGTTGGGAGTTCACCCCCCTGGCCCGGACAGGCGACACCGTTACGGCGGGCGACTGGCTCGGCTGGGTTCCCGAAGGGTGGCTCGAACACAAAATCATGGTGCCGTTCAAGATGAGCGGCAGCTACACCGTCAAGAGCATCGTTCCGAAAGGCACCTGTAAAATTACCGACACCGTGGCGGTACTCGTCGACGCCGAAGGCAGCGAATACCCCGTTTCGATGGTGCAGAAATGGCCCGTCAAAGTGGCCGTTACCGCTTACAAAGACAAGCCCCGCCCTTTCCGCGTGATGGAGACCGGCATGCGGGCCATCGACACCTTCAACCCCATTGCCGAGGGAGGAACCGGCTTTATTCCCGGGCCGTTCGGAGCGGGAAAAACCGTGTTGCAGCACGCCATTTCGAAACAGGCGGCCGCCGACGTGATCCTGATCGCCGCTTGCGGCGAACGGGCCAACGAGGTGGTGGAAACTTTCGTCGAGTTCCCCGAACTGGACGACCCCCGCACCGGCCGCAAGCTGATGGAGCGCACCACCATCATCGCCAACACGTCGAACATGCCCGTTTCGGCCCGCGAGGCCTCGGTCTACACCGCCATGACCCTGGGCGAGTACTACCGCGCCATGGGACTCAAGGTGCTGCTGCTGGCCGACTCCACGTCGCGTTGGGCGCAGGCCCTGCGCGAGATGTCCAACCGGTTGGAAGAACTGCCCGGACAGGACGCTTTCCCCGTGGACCTTTCGGCCATCATCTCGAATTTTTACGCCCGCGCCGGCATCACCGTGCTGGCGAACGGACAAACCGGTTCGATCACCTTCATCGGCACCGTATCGCCCGCCGGAGGGAACCTCAAGGAACCCGTTACCGAATCGACCAAAAAGGCAGCCCGCTGTTTCTACGCCCTGTCGCAAACGCGCGCCGACTCGAAACGCTATCCCGCCATCGACCCGCTGGACAGCTACTCGAAATACCTTGAATACCCCGAAATCATCGACGACCTGAACCGCCAGTTCGGCGACGACTGGGTCGAAAAGGTCAACCGCTCGAAAACCCTCATGCAGCGCGGCAAGGAAGCCTACGAACAGATCAACATCCTGGGCGACGACGGCGTACCCGTCGAGTACCACGACCGCTACTGGAAGTCCGAACTGATCGACTTCATCATCCTGCAACAGGACTCCTTCGACGCCACCGACTCGAACTGCCCCATGGAGCGCCAAACCTACATGTTCAACTACATGATGCGCATCTGCTCGCTGAGTTTCACCTTTGCCGACTTCGAAAGCTGCTCGGACTACTACAAGCGGATGATCAACTCGCTGCGCCAGATGAACTACTCGCGCTTTCAGGGCGAAGAGTTCGAGTGCCACCGCGCCGACGTCGAAGCGATGCTCGAAGAGCAATTTCCCACCCTCCGTCCCGAATAAGTAAATGCCGACACACGCCATGCAAACCCAAGGATTCAAAAAAACCTACACGGCCCTGAGCGCCATCACCAAAGCCACCGTTACCCTGCAAGCCACGGGCGTGGCCAACGACGAACTGGCCACGGTGGAGGGACGGCTCGGCCAAGTCGTTAAAATCAACGGCGACCAGGTAACCCTGCAAGTATTCGCCGGCACCGAGGGGATTCCCACCAACGCCGAAGTGATTTTCCACCAAAAGCCCCCCACGCTGAAAGTAGGCGACGGGCTGGCCGGACGCTTCTTCAACGCCTTTGGCGAACCGATCGACGGAGCCCCCATCGAAGGCGAAGAGCGCGAGATCGGCGGCCCCACCGTCAACCCCTACAAACGGATGCAGCCCTCCGAGCTGATCCCCACCGGCATCGCCGGCATCGACCTCAACAACACCCTCGTGTCGGGGCAGAAGATTCCCTTCTTCGCCGACCCCAACCAGCCCTACAACCAGGTGATGGCCATGGTGGCCCTGCGCGCCCAGGTCGACAAGATCATCCTCGGCGGGATGGGACTCACCAACGACGACTACCTGTACTACAAAAACGTTTTCGACAACGCCGGAGCGCTCGACCGCATCGTCTCGTTCGTGAACACCACCGACAACCCGCCCGTCGAGCGGCTGCTGGTACCCGACATGGCCCTGACCGCCGCCGAGTACTTCGCCGTGGACAAGGGCCAGAAAGTGCTGGTGCTGCTCACCGACATGACCCTCTATGCCGACGCGCTGGCCATCGTGTCGAACCGGATGGACCAGATCCCCTCGAAAGACTCGATGCCCGGATCGCTCTACTCCGACCTGGCCAAAATCTACGAAAAGGCCGTGCAGTTGCCCAACGGCGGGTCGATCACCATCCTGGCCGTTACCACCCTCAACGGCGGCGACATCACCCACGCCATTCCCGACAACACCGGCTACATCACCGAAGGACAGTTGTTCCTGCGCAGCGACGCCGAAATCGGCAAAGTGATCGTCGACCCGTTCCGCTCCCTGTCGCGGCTGAAACAGTTGGTGATCGGCAAAAAGACCCGCGAGGATCACCCCCAGGTGATGAACGCCGCCGTGCGCCTCTACGCCGACGCCGCCAACGCCCGCACCAAGCTCGAAAACGGGTTCGACCTGTCGGACTACGACACCCGCACCCTGGCCTTCGCCAAAGAGTACTCCGAGGCGCTGCTGGCCATCGACATCAACATCGACATCACCCAAATGCTCGACACCGCCTGGAGCCTGTTCGCCCGCTATTTCCAACCCACCGAGGTGGCCGTTAAAGAGAGCCTGCTCAAAAAATACTGGCCCAAATAACCCGTTCACCCCCCACGAACGATGATTAAATTTCAGTTCAACAAAACCGCCCTGGTCGATCTGGGAAAACAGCTCACCATCCGGCAAAAGGCCCTGCCCACCATCAAGAGCAAGGAGTCGGCCCTGCGCGTGGAGGTCAAGCGGGCCAAAGACCGCGTGGCCGAGCTCGACGCCCGGCTCCGGGAAACCATGCGATCGTACGACTACATGGTCGAGCTGTGGGGCGAATTCGACGGATCGCTCATCGAGGTGCGGGACGTCGAACTCGGCAGCACCAAGATCGCCGGCGTGCAGATTCCCCACCTGCAGAACATCGACTACCTGGAGCGCCCCTACAACCTGTTCAGCGCCCCGCTGTGGATCGCCGACGGGGTGGCCATCCTCAAGCAACTGGCGCAAGTGGGCATTGAGCGCGAACTTTTCGCCCGCAAAATGGAACTGCTGGAACGCGCCCGCAAGAAAACCACCCAAAAGGTGAACCTCTACGAAAAAGTGCAAATCCCCGGCTACCAGGAGGCGATCCTGAAAATCAAACGATTCCTCGAGGACGAAGAAAACCTGGCGAAATCGTCGCAAAAGATTGTCAAATCCCGCTTAGAAACGGAGGCCGCGCAATGATTACCCGAATGACCCGCTACCACTTTCTGCTCTACCATGCAGAGGTGCAGTCCTTTATGGAAAAACTGGGCGATTTAGGCGTTGTGGACATCACCCTTGGCAACTGGGAGGGGAATCCCGAACAGCACGAGCGTGTCGGCCTGGCCGAACGGCTCGGCCAGGCGGCCAAACAGCTCAAGGGAGTCAAACCCGCCGCCGAGGGGACCAAACCCTTTCCGAACGTTCTCAAAGCCGTCGAGGCTTACGAAGAGGCCACAGAGCGGCTTGTGCGCTGGCAGGCCGAACGCCTGAAAGCCGAAGCCGAACGCGACGAACTGGCCGTGTGGGGCAACTTCGACCCCGCGCTGCTCCATCACCTCGAAAAAGAGCGGATACACCTGCGTTTCTTCGAAGTTCCCGCCAAACAGTACAACCCCGAGTGGGAGAACCAATACCCCTTGCAGCCCGTGGCCGAACACCGCGGCCGGTGCTACTTTGTCGCCGCCGAGGTGCAGGGCGAGACTCTGCCGGACATCCCGGCCAACGAGTTGAAAGCCCCCTCCCTTTCGTTGCAGCAAAAAGAGCTGCAAATCAATGAACTGATCCACGCCGAAGAGGTCGAAAAACGGACCCTTTCCCGGGCGGCCATGAGCCTGCCGGCCATCCTCGACGAGTATGCCTTGCTGCGGGAACACATCCTCTTCACTGAGGCGTTCCACGCCGGGACGGCCCACGCCGACGGTTCGCTCAAACTGATCGAGGGGTGGTCGGAAGCCGCCAACCGCGAACAAGTGGAGCAATTCGCCGAAGAGCAGGGAGTGATCTACCTGGCCGAAAAGGCCGAGGCCCGGCACAACCCGCCCGTCAAACTGCGCAACCACTTCTTCGGGCGGCTGTTCGAACCCGTCGCCAACCTCTACATGTTGCCCCGCTACAACGAGTTGGATTTGACCCCCTTCTTCGCCCCTTTCTTCATGATCTTCTTCGGGATGTGTTTCGGCGACGCCGGATACGGCATCCTGTTGATGCTGGCCATCGGAGTCCTGTGGCGGAAGGTGCCGCGCAAGTACCGCGATTTCTTGTGGTTGGGGCTGTTCCTGAATTTTGCCGCCGTGCTCTTCGGTCTGCTCACCGGCAACGTGTTCGGGATCGAACTGGCCAAAGTACCCGCGCTGGTCGAATTCAAACAGTACTTCCTTTCCAGCGACAACCTGTTCAACGTAGCCGTCGGACTGGGTGCCGTCCAGGTGCTTTTCGGGCAGATACTGCGTGTGGTCAACCGTTCCAAGCGGCACGGCAATTTCCTGTACGGCTTGTCGAGCCTGGGTTGGGTGCTTCTTTTTGTTACCCTGCTGCTCGGAATGGGCGGGTTAATTCCCTCCGACGGAAAGATCTACTACGGCGGATTGATCGCGGCCGGTGTGCTGATCCTGTTCTTCAATTCGCCGAAAAAGAACCCCCTGATCAACGTCGGCGCGGGACTGTACAACTGCTACGAAATGGCCACGGGCGTGGTGGGCGACCTGATCTCCTACGTCCGGCTGTTCGCCATCGGCCTGGCCGGAGGCATCATTGCCCAGGTGTTCAACGCGCTGGCCGTGGGCCTGAGTGGCGACATCCCCGTGCTGAGCTGGATCTTTATGGCCGTTATTCTGGTCATCGGCCACGGCCTCAACATCTTCATCAGCGCCCTGGGAGCCTTTGTCCACCCGGTGCGTCTGACCTTTGTGGAATTCTACAAAAACGCCGAATTCGAGGGGGGGAGCCGCTCTTTCGCCCCCCTGAAACGGGCCAACAACGAAAACTAACAACACAACAATAATCAACCAACAAACCGAACAAACACTATGGAACCAATTTTGATCGCCTACCTCGGAATCGCCTTGATGCTCATCCTCTCGGGTGTGGGAAGCTGCTACGGCACCACCATCTCCGGCAACGCCGCCGTCGGAGCCATGAAAAAGAACAAGGAAGGCTTCGGGAGCTACATGATCCTCTGCGCCATGCCCTCTACCCAGGGGCTTTACGGCTTTTTGGGCTACTTCCTGCTGAAAGATTTTCTGGTACCCGAAATCACGATGTTTCAGGCGGCGGCCATCCTCGGCGGCGGCCTTGCGCTCGGAACCGTGGGGCTTTGGAGTTCATACCGTCAGGGAGAACTTGCCGCCAATTCCATTACCGCCATCGGCAACGGCCATGACGTATTCGGAAACTCGCTCATTCTGATCGCCTTCCCCGAACTGTACGCCATCCTCGGGGTGGCCGCCGTCTTCTTCATCAGCCAGGCGATCTAAACCGCCTGCGCTCTTCGGAAGCGTACTCTCCCTCATGCAGCAGGGCCACCGGATTTCCGGTGGCCCTGCTTGTGTTTGAGGTGCGCGGACGGCCCTATTTGAGGCTCTTGAGCCGCGATTTGGTGATGGTGCTCTCCTGAATCGGTTTGTGCTGTTTCGAGGCGAAGTTGTAGGTCAGCCCGAAACCCAGCGACTGATTCACCTGCAGGTAGTGCCAGCGGTTGACGGGGAGGCCCTGCGCCGCGTCTTCCTTGGCCTTGGGGGTGTCCACCTGGTCGTTGAAAATGGCCAGCACGTAAAAATTGGCCGACAGCACGTTGGTGAATTTGAAGTCCAGCTTGTTTTCCCACCACACCGTCGGGGTGTACTTGTAGTTGAAAAAGCTTTCGTAGCGGGTTTTGTAGGCCATTTTTTTGTTGGCGAAGGGCGTGGCGTAGTCAACCCGGACCATCGAACCCACTTGCGGTTTGAAGTAGGGATTCTCGGTCTTGGGGTCGATGCCGAAGCCTCCCTTTTGGGCCAACTGGTCGTTCAGCACCATGATGAACTTGCCCGCGATGGGCGAAAGCAGCAGGTTCAGCTTCTTGTTCTTGGATTCGTAGGTGAACCCGCCCGAAATCTCGACCGTCGACGGGGCCATGAATGAAGATTTCAGGGTGGCGGAGTACACCTGCGACGATCCGGCTGGATTTTTTTTGTAGTCGAAGCTTTGCGAAAACTGCGACTTCCAGATCACCGTCGAGGAGAGTTTCCACCGGGCCGAAATGTTCCAGCTGGGCGTGGACGAAATGTAGAAGTAGTCGTCGGTTTTCCGGAGCAGGTCGCTGGTGGTCAATGCTCCGTACTTGGCGTCGAACACCGACCGTATGCTGAACACCGGTGCGGTATACTGGTGTTCGATGTTCAGGTTGGCGCGTCCCGAGAACGAGTTGTCGCCCCCCGCGAACCAGTTCTCGAAGGTGGTTTGGGTAACGAACAGCCCTGCCGATATTTTGATTCGGTTGCGCTGTTTGGAACGTTGTTTGCGCAGGTAGTTGTCGTAGGCGTCGCTGTACAGCGTAAAGCTCATGTTGGCGGGCTGGAGCGGCGCCTGAACGGCCGGGATCGTATCCTTTTTCAGGATAGATTCGACCCGAACCGCCTGACTGGCAGGGTTGAACTGAGCCGCCGCGGGACGAACCCCGCAAAAAAAGAGCAACCCGAACAAAAAAAGTCTCGATGGAGTGTGTAACTTTGCTAAGGTGTGTCTCGCTAAGGGTCTCATGCCGCAAATGTAGGAAATAATTCGTAGAGCCATGACCGGAAAATACTTCGGCGCCCATGTAAGCGCCTCGGGAGGGGTTGAAAACGCCCCCCTCAATGCTCGGGCGATCGGCGCCGGAGCCTTTGCCCTGTTTACCAAAAACCAGCGGCAGTGGAAAGCCGCGCCGCTGACTCCGGCCCAAATCGACGCCTTTCGCCGGAATTGCACCGAGGGAGGCTATGCCGCGGCCCAAATTCTGCCCCACGACAGCTACCTGATCAACCTGGGACACCCCGATCCCGACGGATTGTCCAAGTCGCGCGAGGCTTTTTTGGACGAGATGCAACGCTGCGAACAGCTTGGACTCGACCGCCTGAATTTTCACCCGGGCAGCCACCTGCAACAGATTTCCGAACAGGAGTGCCTGCGCCGGGTGGCCGAATCGATCAACCGTGTGCTGGATAAAACCGCCGGAGTAACGGCCGTGATCGAGAACACGGCGGGGCAGGGGTCGAACGTGGGGTGGCGCTTCGAACACTTGCGCCAGATCATCGACCAGGTGGAAGATCAGAGCCGCGTGGGGGTTTGCCTCGACACCTGCCACGCCTATTCGGCGGGCTACGACCTGCTCACGACCGAGGCTTGCGAGCGAACCTTTGCCGAGTTCGACCGCACCGTCGGATTCCGCTACCTGCGGGGGATGCACCTGAACGACGACCTGAAGGCGCACGGCAGCCGGGTCGACCGCCACGCACCGTTGGGCGAGGGCACCCTGGGCTGGCCGGTGTTCGAGTACATTGCCGCCGACCCGCGTTTCGACGGCCTGCCGCTGATCCTCGAAACGCCCGACGAAGCGCGCTGGCCCGAGGAGATCGCCCAACTCTACCGCCTTTCGCAGCGCTGATCCCTTCGTCCGCGAATCACACTAAACAGGGGGGGCCGCCCCCCGGGGCGGGGCCCCCCGGCCGTGTAGCCGGGGGGCTCGGGGTTGTTTTTGGGGGGGGCGGGCGGTGTTATAATTCTTGGTG
>JAVBPJ010000004.1:0-74458 GCA_031549665.1 Rikenellaceae bacterium | reverse complement strand
GTGAGCATTCCTCGGCCCATCGCCAAAACTACGTAGTAGTTCCCAACGCAGCCGCAACCAAACAATTCGGCAAAATCAACTGCACAAGCACAAAGAAAGCCCACCGCGGGCACGCGGGGCCAGTCCGGCCTGAGGACAGTTAATACAAATTCAAACGACAAGCGAAAAGCAAAAGACCCGAAAGGTCTCCACCGTGGGCACACGGGGCCTGAGGACAGTTAGAGAAAATCAAAGGAAATGCGCCAACGGCAAGCGCGGTTTACGGTTTCACCTGATAGATTGCGTTGGGCAGGGCGGGGAGGAGCAGGTCGGCGGGGGGCGCGGCCATAAAGCCATTCCACACCCACACGCGGGTAAGTCTTGCGTTTTGGTCGCATTGGAGCGACCTCAGGCCGGTGTTGCGGGAGACATCCAGTTCGGTAATGTGGCTATTCCAGGTGATTCGCAGTTCCCGCAGTCGGGTGAGTGCCGAGAGGTCGACCGAGGCGATGGCCGTTTCGCTGAAGCTCAACACTTCGAGGTTTGCGACGGGCGACAGGTTCAGGGATTGCAAGGGGGTGTAGCCGCACGAAAATTCGAGCAGGGAGGTTCCCGGGCCGCTCAGGTTGATTTGTTCCAAGTTGTTGTACGACACCCCGAGGATGCGGATTTTCGTATTGTTCGACAAGTCGAGCGCAGCGAGTTCGTTGCTTCCTGCGGCCAGGTGTTCCAGGTTGGGGAGGGCCGAGAGGTCGATCGACCTCATTTTGTTGTACCGGAAGTCCAGCACCCGCAGCAAAGTGTTGGCACTCAGATCGATGGTGTGCAGCGCGTTGTTGTGGCAGTGCAGTTCCTCCAGCAGCGGATTGTCCGAAACATCCAGTCGTTCCAGCCCGTGGTAGACACAGGCCAGGTAGGTGAGTTGGGGGAAGAATTTCAGGCCGTCGAGCGAGCGGATGACGGGAGCGTCCTGTCCGTTCATATCCAGCCGCTGCACCTGGGCCACTTCGGCCGGTTCCACCCGTCCGTTTTCGTCGGCGTCGAAGTGTTTGAGCAGGTAGTCGCGGAATCCGGCATCGGGGAAGTCCGCTTCGAAGGCGAGTTGGAGGGGCGATTTTTTCTCCTTGTTGCAACCCCCGAGCAAAATGGGCAAAGCGGCCAAAAAGAGCAGGCAGGTTCGAGAAAAAAGGCGACGATGTGTCATGGCACAGCAGGTTAAGATGGATCTGCTGCAAAAGTGCAAAAAAAGTCCGAGATTCACTTCGGCAGGTTATCGGCCAGCAGGTCGGCAAGGGCTTGGGCCAGGGCGTCGAGCGCCGGGCCGACGTGCCATTCCGGGCGCGGATCGTCCACGTAGTTCGAAATGGCCCTGATCTGCCAGCAGGCCTGACCAGCCGCTTGGCAGGCGGCGAAGAAGGGCGCACCCTCCATCGTTTCGATCTGCGCCGTACGCGGGAACGCCGGAAGGCAAGCCACATTGGCCGTTTGCGCCGTTACGGTCCGCAGTCGGGGCGGCAGCCACGCGGCCTCCAGCAAAGGGGTATCGAACGGCTCAAAGCGATCGCCGCGCCAGGCGCCCAGGTCCGCTTGAAAATCGGAAGCGACGGCCACCACTTCGGCGATGGCCAGGCTGCGGTCGAACGCTCCGGCGATGCCTGCCTGAACCAGCAGGGCGGGCCGGTGGTCGCGGATGGCCTGCGCCGTCGCCAGCACGGCGTTCGAGGCGCCCATGCCGCTCACCACCCAGCGCAGCGCGGGGCGTTTGCCGAGCGCGGCCCGCAATGGGCGTTGTTCGGCCTCGGTGGCGGTGAGGATCACCGTGATGGGGTTCGTCAGGCTATGCATTCACCCGGTAGGCGCGCTGCACGCCTTTGATTTTTTTGAGCTTGTGGATCACCATATCGACCGCCTGCGTGTTCTTCACCTCGATCGACAGGGTAGCCTGCAGCGACCCCTGGGCGGGAGCGAAGTGCATGGATCGGATGTTGATTTTGAGTTCGTGGGTGATCAGGTCGGTGATGTGGCCGGGCAGCCCGGGCAGGTCTTCGCCCTGAATGCGGATCGAGGCGCGGAAGGCTCCCCCCCGGGTGGTTTCGCACCAACGGGCCGCCAGCACCCGGTACGGATACTCGGTCCGCAGGCGTGCGGCGTTGGGGCAGTCTACGCGGTGGATGGTGATGCCGCTGCCGATGGTAACGAATCCGAAGACCGAATCGCCGAAGATCGGGTTGCAACATTTGCCCAATTTGTAGTCCACCTGCCGGAGGCTTTCGTCGATGGTCAGGCAGTTGTCGTCCTCGCGCTCCGACTCGGTGTCGCGTTTTTTGCGAGGCTTGGCTTCGGCTGCGGGGAGGTCGCCCTCGACGGCGCGGGTCAAAAACTCCTTGATATCGGCCAGGGCCACCTTTCCTTCGGCGATCAGGGCGTAGACCTCCATGCCGGTTTTCACCTTGTGCCGTTTGGCCAGCAGGTTGACCGCCTCTTCGATCCCCAACAGGAGTTTCCAGTTTTTGAGCTTGCGTTCCAGCTCCTCGCGCCCCAACTGGGCCGACCGGGCCTCCTCTTCGCGCAGGATTTGCTTGATTTTCGCTTTGGCCTTGCCCGTTACCACCACCGCCAGCCAGTCGGCCTTGGGGCGTTGGTTTTTCGAGGTGGTGATCTCCACCACGTCGCCGTTGGCCAGTTTTTCTTTGATCGACACGTTGCGCCCGTTGATCTTTCCGCCGGTACACGAGGCTCCGAGGTTCGAGTGGATATCGAACGCAAAGTCGAGTACGGTCGAACCCTCGGGCAGTTTCCTCAGGTCGCCGTTGGGGGTGAACACAAACACCTCGCGGCTGCTGATCGAAAGGTCGAAGCGTTCGCTGATCGGTTCGCCGGCCGTGTTGGTTTCGACAATCTCGCGCAGTTTGGCCAGCCACGCCTCGCTGCCCATGCCTCCCCCTTCAACCCCCTTGTAGCGCCAGTGGGCCGCCACTCCCCGTTCGGCCACTGCGTCCATGCGCAGGGTGCGGATCTGCACCTCGACCCAACGTCCGGCGGGCGTAACCACCGTAGCGTGCAGCGACTCGTAGCCGTTCGACTTGGGGATCGATATCCAGTCGCGCATCCGTTCGGGGTTGGGCGTATAGAAGTCCGTCACCACCGAATAGGCCGACCAGCACTGCATTTTTTCGGCCTCGACCGGGCAGTCGATCACGATGCGGATGGCGAACAGGTCGTATACCTCTTCGAACGAGACTTTTTGCTTGCGCATCTTGCGCCAGATCGAATAGATCGACTTGGTGCGGCTTTTGAGCGTATAGCGGATGCCCAGGGCCGTGAGGCGTTCCTCGACAGGGCGCACGAATTCAGAGATGAAAGACTCCCGTTCGGTGGCTCCGGCGCTCAGTTTTTGTTGGATATGGGCGTACTCTTTCGGCTCCAGGTGGCGCAGGGCCAGGTCCTCCATCTCGGATTTCACCGCGTAGAGGCCCAGCTTGTGGGCGATTTGGGCGTAGAGGTTCAGGGTCTCCCACGATTTTTTGTTCCGCTTCAGCTCGGGGAAGTGTTCCAGGCTCCGCATCACCTCCAGGCGGTCGGCCATTTTGATCAGGATCACCCGGGGATCGGTCGAATAAGAGACGATCAGTTCGCGGAAGTTGTCGGCTTGCAGGGTCGAGGTCTTGGGATCGACCTCCGAAATGTTGCACAGTCCGGAAACAATGCCGGCATACTGCGGCCCGAAATCCCTCACCAGGTCGTCCATCGAAAGGAGTTTGAGCCGTACGGCGTCGTGCAGCAGGGTCGACACCACCGAATTCCGCCCCAGTCCCAGTTCGCCCGACACGATCAGCGCCGTGCGGATGGGGTGGAACACAAACGGGTCGCCGTTGTAGCGCGTCTGGCCCCTGAGCAGGGTAACAGCCACACGCAGCGCACGCCGGATCTCGGCGTACGAGGCCGGGCTGAACTCGCCGCGCATGGTCAGCAGGAACGATTTATAGACGGGGCAGGGGTTCATTGTTTCTTCGCACTCAGGCAGCTAAATGTAGGGATTTTTTCCCTAACTTGCGGCAACCTTTTTCTACGGCCATGCATCCATTTCGTCGATTTTTTCCTTTAGCGCTTTCAATAACAGGCATTTATCCTTCCGTGCAGGCCAAAGAACCGACTCCGCCCGCCGCCTCAACCGATGCCCGTCCGAACATCCTGCTCTTTTTGGTCGACGACCTGGGGTGGAACGACACCTCGGAACCTTTCTGGAAAGACACCACGTGGCAAAACCGCACCTACCGCACCCCCAACATCCAGAGGTTGGCGCGGCAGAGCGTCAAGTTCACCCAGGCCTACGCCTCGCCGGTAAGTTCACCCAGCCGGGTGAGCCTGCTCACGGGGATGAGCCCGGCGGCGCACCGCGTGACCAACTGGACCCTGCGGCAGGGCGAGATGCCCGACCCCGTCGACTCGCTCCTCTCTTTCCCCGCCTGGAACGTGAACGGCATCGCGGCCGAGGCCGGTTTCCCCGCCACTACGCACGTAACCGCGCTGCCCCAAATTCTCCGCGACAACGGCTACCGCACCATCCTGGTGGGGAAAGCCCATTTCGGAGCCATCGGCACTCCGGGGGCCGATCCCGCCACGCTGGGGTTCGAGGTGAACGTAGCGGGCCACGCCGCCGGCGGATTGGCATCCTACCTGGGCGAACGCAACTACGGCAACGATCCCTCGGCCGACAAACAGTCGCCCTTTGCCGTACCCGGCATGGAGGCCTATTGGGGTTCCCGCACCTTTCTGACCGAAGCCCTCACCCGCGAGGCGATCCGCACCATCGACCAGTCGGCGGCCGACGGCAAGCCCTTCTTCCTCTACATGAGCCTCTACGCCGTCCATGTCCCCTTCGACCGCGACGCGCGTTTTTACCAATCCTACATCGAGGGGGGCCTCTCTCCCACCGAAGCCGCCTACGCCGCGCTGATCGAGGGGGTCGACCGCAGCCTGGGCGATTTGATGGATCACCTCAGGGAGCGGGGCCTCGACCGCAACACCATTGTGCTGTTTCTTTCCGACAACGGCGGGCTGGCCGCCTGGAACCGCACCGCCGATCCGCGGTTCGTCAACTGGCCGCTGCGGAGCGGCAAGGGGTCTCCGATGGAGGGGGGCGTTCGCATTCCGCTGCTCATCGCCCAGCCCGGAGTAACCGATTCGGGTGCGGTTTGCACCACCCCCATCGCCATTGAGGACCTTATGCCCACGCTGCTCGAAGTGGGCGGCGTGCGCCATCCGCGGAGCGTGCAACGGATCGACGGAAAAAGCCTTGTCCCCCTGCTGGCCGGAGGAACGCTGCGCCCCCGCGCCCTGACGGGCCACTACCCCAACGCGTGGGACGCCTCGGGCGAAGGCATCGGGGCCCACAGCTGGATCCGCGCGGGCGACTGGAAACTGATCTACTACTACGGCACCGGACAGGTATGCCTGTTCAACCTGGCCGAGGACATCCACGAACGCATCGACCACGGAATGAATCCCCGCCAGGCCCTCCGCCGGAAACGGATGCTGCGCAGCCTCTCCCGTTCGCTCAAACAGAGCGACGCCCAGTTGCCCTACCTGAAGCGACAGGACCGATGGTGCGATTATCCCGACGGATCGCGTTACACGCCGCGCGATCAATAAAGTTCCGGCCGGTTTTTCGATAAAAGCGCTACCTTTGCGACGCTATGTACAAACTGCTTCGCCCCCTGCTGTTTCGATTGCAACCCGAACAGATCCACCACCTGGTGATAGGGCTTCTCAAGGCGTTGCGTTACGTCCCCTTTTCCAAGGCGGCGATGCGGTGTTTTTTCACCCGCCGCTCGGAGCTGCTCGAACGCGAAGTATTGGGGCTTAAATTTCCCAATCCCGTAGGGTTGGCCGCAGGGTTCGACAAGGACGCCGAAGCCTACGACCTGCTCGGCTGCCTGGGTTTCGGGTTCGTCGAAATCGGCACCGTTACCCCGCTCGCCCAACCCGGCAATCCCAAGCCGCGCTGTTTCCGCCTGCCGAAAGATCGCGCCATCGTCAACCGCATGGGGTTCAACAACGGAGGCGTATGCAACGCCGTCCAAAACCTGCGCCGCCGCAACCCGAAAGCCGTCATCGGCGGGAACATCGGGAAAAACACAGCAACCCCCAACGAACAGGCCGCCGGCGACTACCTGAAACTATTCCGCGCACTGTACGACTATGTGGACTACTTTGTGGTCAACGTCAGTTGCCCGAACGTCGCCTGCCTGACCGACCTGCAAAGCCGCGAATCGACCGTCGAGATTCTGGAGCCGCTGGTCAAATTCCGTCTCGGACAGGGCAAGTACCGCCCCATTTTGCTAAAAATCTCGCCCGACCTGACCACCGAACAGATCGACACCACGATCGACGTGGTGCGCTCCTGCAAGATCGACGGCATTGTCGCCACCAACACCACCACCTCGCGCGAGGGGCTGGCCACCCGGGCCGAAACCGTCGAAAAGATCGGCCGCGGAGGACTCAGCGGAGCGCCGCTCACGGTTCGTTCCCGCGAAATGGTGCGCTACATCCACCAAAAGACCCAGGGAACCCTTCCCATCATCGGCGTGGGCGGGATCATGACCCCCGACGACGCCATCGCCATGCTCGAAGCAGGGGCTTCGCTGGTCCAGGTGTACAGCGGCTTCATCTACGAGGGGCCCTCGCTGGCCAAACGCATCTGCCAGAAACTCGTTGCGCAGTCCCGTGGTTAAAGGAGAGATCATCCCCATCGGCGACGAAATCCTGATCGGGCAGATCGTCGACACCAATTCGAAATGGATCGGCCAAACCCTCGGCGAGATCGGCCTGCCCATCACGCGCATCACCACCGTGGGCGACCGGCCCGACCAGATCGAACAATGCGTCCTCCAGGCGTTGGAGCGCGCCGACGTGGTGATCCTTACCGGAGGCCTCGGCCCCACCCGCGACGACCGCACCAAAGAGGTGCTGGCCCGCCTGTGGAACACCCCCCTGGTGCAGGACGAGGCCACCTACCGCCACATCGAAACCCTGACCCGCGAGCGGGGCATCCCCTTCAACGCACTCAACCAAGAACAGGCGCTGGTCCCCGCCGGATGCAGCGTACTGCCCAACCCGCTGGGAACAGCGCCCGGACTGCTGCTCACACGCGGCGGCAAGCTGCTTTTCGCCCTGCCCGGCGTGCCGTTCGAAATGAAAGCCCTGGTGCGGGACCACGTCGTCCCCCTGTTGCACGAACGGCTGAAGCTCGAAAAAATCGTCCACCGCACCCTGCTCACCTTCGGCGTACCCGAATCGCTGCTGGCCGAACGAATCGCCCCGTGGGAAGAGGCCCTTCCGGCCCACCTGCGGCTTGCCTACCTGCCCAATCCGCGCGGCATCCGATTACGCCTGTCGGCCTACGGACCGCAGGCCGATCCGGCCGAGATCGACGCCCAGTTCACCCGCCTCGAACCGCTGATCCGCCCCTACCTGCTGGGCGACGAACCCACCAGCGTGGAGGAGGCCCTGGTTCGGCTACTGCAAGCCCGTAAAGCCACCCTGGCCGTAGCGGAATCCTGCACCGGAGGATCGATCTCCTCGCGCCTGACCCTGCTGCCCGGCGTTTCGTCCGTCTACCTGGGCGGCGTAACCGCCTACCACAACCGCATCAAGAGCGCCCTGCTGGGCGTATCGCCCGAGGCGATCGCCCGCCACGGCGCCGTCAGCCAGGCCGTGGTCGAACAGATGGCCGCCGGAGTTCGCGCCCGTTTCGGCTCCGACTACGGCATCGCCACCTCGGGCATCGCAGGCCCCGACGGAGGAACGCCCGAAAAACCCGTGGGAACGGTCTGGTTCGCCATCGCCACCCCCGAGGGGGTCCTCAGCCGGCAGATGCGTTTCGGCACCACCCGCACCGAGAACATCGAGCGGGCGTCGACCCACGCCCTCAACATGCTTCGCCTGCACCTGATCGGCTGCGACGACACCCTGCAACAAACCGGAATGCTCTAAACCAAATCACCCCCTCCGCCCCAAACCCAAACCCCCATGCCCACCCTGTTTCCCCAAGACATCTCCTCGTCGGCCGCGGCCCGCTGGACCGTGCTGATCGCCGTTTCGCTCACCATGTTCTGCGGCTACTTCATCACCGACGTGATGGCCCCGCTGCAGGGACTGCTCACCGAACTTTTCGGGTGGGACAACACCGATTTCGGCCTGTTCAACAGCGGCTACGGCTGGTTCAACGTTTTTCTGCTGATGCTGATCTTCGGCGGCATGGCGCTCGACAAGCTCGGCCCGCGCCGCACCGGAGTGCTGGCCCTGGGCGTGATGCTGGCCGGAGCCCTGATCAAGTACTACGCCATCGGGTGGATGGATTCCGGGCAGATGAGCCACTTTTGGTTCTTCGGCCCCCGCGCACTCAAGAGCCAGGTGCTGGTCGCCTCGCTCGGCTATGCCCTTTTCGCCGTGGGGTACGAGGTGGTGGGGATCACCGCCACCAAAATCATCGTCCGCTGGTTCAAGGGCAAGGAACTGGCCCTGGCCCTGGGGCTGAACGTCGCCTTCGCCCGCGCCGGCACCGCCGTGGCCGTGGCGGCCCCCATCCCGCTGTACAACGCCTTCGGATCGATCAGCCTGCCGATCCTTTTCGGGATCGTGATGCTGCTGATCGGGCTGATGACCTTCGGCGTTTTCATCCTTTTCGACCGCAGGCTCGACGCCCAGCGCGCCCAGGTGGGGCTGGCCGACGACGAAAAGTTCCACGTGCGCGACATCGTCTCCATTTTCCGCAACCGGGGATTCTGGTACATCGCCCTGCTGTGCCTGCTGTTCTACTCGGCCGTTTTCCCCTTCATCAAGTTTGCCGTGGGGCTGATGCGGACCAACTTCGACGTCCCCGAAAATTTCGCCGGACTCATCATCACCCTGCTGCCGCTGGGTACGCTGCTGCTCACCCCGCTGTTCGGCGGGCTTTACGACCGCAAGGGGCGCGGCGCCTCCATGATGCTGATCGGCGCGCTGATGCTGGTGGTGGTGTACGTCGGGTTCCTCCTCCCGCTGTTCAACCACTGGGCGATGGGGGCCGTGCTGATGGTGATCCTGGGCATCGCCTTCTCGCTGGTACCCAGCGCCATGTGGCCCTCGGTGCCGAAAATCATCCCCGAAAACAAACTGGGCACGGCCTACGCCCTGATCTTTTGGGTGCAAAACATCGGCCTGGCCGGCGTTCCGCTGTTGATCGGCTGGAGCCTCGACCGCTGGGGAACCCCCGCCGACGCCGCCGCCAAAGCCCTGCAAAAATACGACTACACCGTCCCCCTGTGCATCTTCCTGGCCCTGGGGCTGGCAGCCGTGTTTTTCGCCCTGCTGCTCAAGCGGGCCGACAAACGGATGGGATATGGATTGGAAGAGGCGAATATCCGTCATTAATTTCGGATAATCCTGCTTGTCAATTCAAAAATCCTTGTTAATTTTGCCCCGTGTGGGGCTCTGTGTCCGAAACACAGCTCCCATGCTACAACGCAACACCTGTCACCGCTTATGAAAAGAACGCTCTTCTCGCTGGTTTTATCCCTGGTTATCGTAACCGTTTCCGCTCAACCGAGCCTGCTTCAACCCGGCATCTACCAAGACGGCGTTTCGGTGGTGAAGAAAGACGGAAAATACGGCCTGGTCGACGTAACCAACCACGTCTTCACCCCCATTGCCTACGAAGCGATCTACTCGTTCGAGGACGGGTTGGCCAAAGTGAAACGCAGCGGCCGCTTCGGGTTCGTCAACACCCTCGGCATCGAAGTACTCCCCCCGATCTACGACTCGATCAGCCCGTTCAAATTCGGGATCGCCAAAGTGAAAAAGAACGGCTACTACGGCCTGATCGGCCGCTCGGGCCGCGAGGTGGCCAGCGTCAGCTACGACGGCATCTCCGATTTTGACGACGGGGTGGCCAAAGTGTGGAAACGCGGACGAATGGGGTTGATCAACCTCTCGGGGTACGAACTCGCTTCCTGCATCTACGACTACATCGACCCGTTTGTCAACAAGCTCGCCGTGGTCTACAAAGACGGCCGCTACGGACTGCTCGACAACGCCGGAAACCAAATCGCCCCCACGGTATACACCCACATCGGCCCCTTCAACCACAACGGGCTGGCATTGGTAACCCGCGAGGGACGGTACGGCTACATCAGCTACATGGGCGACGAGACCATCCCCTGCCAGTACGACGAAATTTCGACCTTTGTCGAAGGCGTGGCCCGCGTGTCGAAGAACGGCCGCTACGGATTTGTAAACACCATGGGCCAGGAATTTATTCCCGCCATCTACGAGAGCGCCACCCCGTTCGCCAACGGCATTACGGTGGTTGAAAGCAACGGCAAGTTCGGCGTTGCCGACGTGCAGGGACGGATCGTAGTGAGCGCCAACCACGACACCCCCGAACAAGCCATCCGTTCGATCAACGCCTCGGCCGCCAAAGCCGCCGCCGCATCGACCCCCACCCCCGTCAAAAGACAACCCTCCATCCGGGCCTCCGTAAAGAGCGCGAGATAGAGAGCATGCAGGCAAGGCCCTGAACAAATCGTCCGAAACCCTTTGAAAGAGGCCTGCCCGTTGCGGAGAGGCCTCTTTTCTTTTACCGCTTTCCGTTTTTCCCGCAAAAGGAACCACCGCCTCCCATCGACCGTTCCCACCGATTGAAATACCCTGCCGCAAAGAGAGTCCTGTCCAAAAATCAGACACCGATCGTCCAATTTTTAGCCACTCCGGAAAATCCCTATTTTTTACCGCACTGAAAATCAAAACATAAACATCATGGCACGCCATTGGCAGCCTCCGAGATAAATAACCAGCAATCAACCCCCGCATCCATGAAAAAGATCCTGCTTTTCGGCCTCATCGCGCTCCTTGCCGCAACCACCGCCACGTCGATCCATGCACAACGCAAAAAGGTGGTTTACAAAGCCGGTTCCGGCGGCCGCTTCGTTAACAACGCCACCAGCACCAAGGTCGTCGGCAGCGGCGCCATAACCACCCGAACAAAAAGCCTGGCGACCTTCCACAACGTGTACATCTGCGCCGTCCCCTCCACCGTACGCATCATAGCGGGCACGGAGTGGAGCGTAACCCTCACCGGACACGAAAACCTGCTGCCGTTGATCAAGCTGAAGAGCGAGAACGACAAGCTATCCATCTCGATGCCCAACGACACCATCATCGAACCGACCATTCAGTTGGTGATCACCCTTCCCGAGTCTCAGTCCCTCGCCTCGCTCTCGCTGGTCGGCGGCGTCCGGGCAATCGTCGAATGCCCCCTTGCGGAAGCCTCGTTCACCGCCTCGATAACGGGGTCGGGAGTGATAAACACTCCGCACGTTCAAACCGGCCAGTACAAGGCCCTTGTTACCGGATCGGGAAGAATTTCAGCTTCCGGCCGGGTTAACGAATTCTCTGTGAGCGTTTCCGGATCGGGAGGGGCCGCCACCTCATTCACTCAAACCAACCAATACACAGCCTCCTTATCCGGATCGGGCAATATCTCGGCCGACGGCCAAGCCGACCAGGTATCCGTCAAGGTCGCCGGATCGGGAGAGATCACCACTTCGTTCACCCAAACCGGTCAATACACGGCCTCCGTTTCCGGATCGGGAATAATCTCGGCCTCGGGCCAAACCGACAAAGTATCGGCCTCCGTGGCCGGGTCAGGCGGAGTAAAGCTGGGAGAATTGCAGGCCAAACAGGCCGTTGCAACCATTTCCGGATCGGGATATATCCGGCTGTTCGCCACCGAGAGCATCACGGGAACCATCGTCGGATCGGGCCAACTTCGCTACAAAGGCAACCCTCCGGCGGTGAACTGTTCCGTGTCGGGGTCGGGAAAAGCTACGCCGATGCAATAAAACGGCGCAACTCGTCGAGCGGCACCCCGCGCCGGGCCGCATAGTCCGCCCACTGGTCGTCGCCAATCGGCCCCATCGGGAAAAGAGCGGCATCGGGGTGTCCGAAAAGAAGCCCCGCCACCGCCGACGGCGGATCGATCATGCAGCTTTCGGTCAGCCGCAGCGAGGGAAGCTGCCGCTCCGCCTCCAGCAGGTCGAACAGTTCGCGTTTGAGCGAATGGTCGGGGGCCATCGGATACCCGAAAGCCACCCGCAACGGCGTACGGTCCAATCCCCACGCGGCAGCCACTTGCCGGGCGATCCACTCCGCAAACGCTTCGGCCAGGCGGTCGCACAGGATACGCGCCAACAGCCGATCGTAAGCGTCCTCGAACGCCTCCACCAGCGTAATTCCCAGCGCAAAAGGAGCCAGCGCATCCGTCACGCCTCCCGTCGCCGAAAGCGGCCGCACAAAATCGGCGACCGAGGGATTTTCGTCCCTGTCGGCAGCCTGGCTGCGCAGTTGCGGGAGCGTGATCGGCGCGCACCCTGCGCAATGCCCCACCAACAGGTCGTCGCCCCGGCTCGCTGCCGGAAGAATCGCCGCCATCCCCTCGATCCGCACGGCCCCGGGTCGAGCCAACCGTTCCAACATGCGTTTCGCATCGCCGTGCAGTTTGCGCGCCTCGTCCCCTTTTTGCGGGTGGTCGAGCAGTTCGGGCCAACGTCCGGGCATATCCCATTCGGTAAAAAAGAACGACCAGTCGATCAGCGGGATCAATTCACCGACCGACACCTCGCGGAAAAGCATCTGCCCCCGACAGGCCGGAGCAACAGCCCGCGTAAAATCGAGTTTCAGGGCATTTTTCCTCGCTTCGGCTAGGGGCCGGAGGCTCTTCTGCCGCTGTTCGTCCCGGTAAGCGTCCCGTAAACGGGCCTGTTGTCGCCGGTGGTTCGTCTCGAAATCGGGATCGTTCAGCAGAGCGTTCACCAGACGTACGCAGGCCGAAGCATCGCCCGAATGGGCCACCACCCCGTCGTAGGCCGGAGCCAGCCGGACGGCCGTGTGGAGCGCCGAGGTGGTCGCTCCGCCCACACAAATCGGAATCCGGAGTCCGGCGGCCTGAAACTGTTCGGCCACCACCCGCATCTCCTCCAGCGACGGGGTGATCAGGCCCGACAGCAGCACCGCGCGGGCGCCCTCGGCCACCGCCGCCTCGACAATCCGTTCGGGCGGAGTCATCACGCCCAGATCGACCACCCGGTAGTTGTTGCAGCCCAGCACCACCGAAACAATGTTTTTCCCAATGTCGTGCACGTCGCCCCGCACGGTGGCGATCACCAGCGTACAGGCCGCCTGCGCGGCGGCAGGTTCGGCGGTCATGAGGGGCTCCAGCGCCGCCACAGCGCGTTGCATCACACGGGCCGACTTCACCACCTGCGGCAGGAACATCTGCCCGTTGGCGAACAGTTCGCCCACCCGGCCCATGGCCGGCATCAACAGGCGGTCGATCACTCCGACCGACGAGCCGCACAGCCCGAAAGCCTCTTCCATCTCCCGTTCCACCCCCTCGGTCTCGCCGCGCACCAGCCGGCGGACAATCCGTTCGTCGAGCGGCAGGGCGCGTTCCGTGTCGGCGTTCCGTTCGGCGGTTTCGGTCGGGCGTTCCGCAGTGGAGTGGGCCGAGGCGTAGGCCACCAGCCGTTCGCTCGCATCGGGGCGGAGGTTCAGCACCACCGCCTCGCAAAGTTCCCGCAACGGCGGATCTATTTCGGTATACACCTGCAACAGTTCGGGATTGACAATGCCCATGTCCATGCCCGCGCGGATGGCGTGGTAAAGAAAAACGGCGTGCAGCGCCTCGCGCACCGGGTTGTTCCCGCGGAACGAGAAAGAGAGGTTGCTCACCCCGCCGCTCACCCTGGCGCCCGGACAGTTCGTTTTGATCCACCGACACGCCTCGATGAAAGCGCGGCCGTAGTCGTCGTGTTCGGGCAATCCCGTAGACACGGACAACACATTGGGGTCGAAAATCAGTTCTTCGGGCGGAAAACCATCCTCGGTCAGCAGTCGATACGACCGTCCGGCCACCTCGATTTTTCGTTCATAGGTATCGGCCTGTCCCCGCTCGTCGAAGAGCATCACCACCACCGCCGCCCCGTAGGCGCGGGCGGCACGGGCTCGGGCCAGGAACCCGGCCTCGCCCTCTTTGAGCGAAATGGAGTTGACCACCGCCTTGCCCTGCGTGGCCCGCAGCCCCGCCTCGATCACCCGCCAGTCCGACGAATCGATCATCACCGGCCGACGGGCAATGTCGGGTTCGGCCGCCATGCGTTGCAGGAATTCGACCATCGCCACTCCTGCGTCGATCATCGGGGCGTCCATGCACAGGTCGATCACCTGCGCTCCGGCCTCGACCTGCTGCCGGGCCACCTGCAGGGCCGCCTCGTAATCGCCCTCGCGGACAAGGCGAGCAAAACGGGCCGATCCGGCCACGTTGGTGCGTTCACCGATGTTTATGAAGTTCTGTTCAGGAGTGATTTCCAGCAATTCCAGGCCCGCCAGACGGGTGATTCGCCGCTGCGCCGAGGGTTCCATCGACCGCGGGGCGAACTCCGCCGCACGTCGGGCGATGGCTGCGATGTGGTCGGGCGTGGTGCCGCAGCATCCGCCCACGATGTTGAGCAATCCGGCCCGGAAATAGCCCTCCATCACCTGGGCCATCTGTTCGGGCGACTCGTCGTACCCCCCCATCAGGTTGGGCAGTCCGGCGTTGGGGTGGGCCGACACGGCGCACGGAGCGATGCGCGCCAACCGCTCGATGTAGGGCCGGAGCGAGGCGGCCCCGAAGCCGCAGTTCAACCCCACGGCCAGCGGACGGGCGTGTTCGATCGAGCAGTAAAAAGCCTCGATGGTTTGTCCCGACAGCAGGCGGCCGCTGGCGTCGGTTACAGTGCCCGAGACGATCAGCGGGAAGTCGGCCAGCCCGAGCAATGTCCGCAGGGCGTACACGGCGGCCTTGGCGTTGAGGGTGTCGAAAAAGGTTTCCAGCAGGATCAGGTCGACCCCGCCGTCCACCAGTCCGCGCAACTGCTGCGCGTAAGCCTCGGCCAGCTCTTCGAAGCGGATGTTGCGGAAGCCCGGACGGTTGATGTCGGGCGAAATCGAACAACTCCGGTTGGTGGGTCCCACCGATCCGGCCACGTAACGGGGCCGCTCGGGGGTGGCGTAGCGATCGGCCGCACGGCGCGCCAGCGCGGCGGCAGCGCGGTTTAGTTCATAGGTGCGCCCGGCCAGGCCGTAGTCGCCGAGCGATATGGGGTTGGCGTTGAAGCTGTTGGTCGACACGATGTCGGCTCCGGCTTCGAGGTACCGGGCGTGGATCGCCTCGATCACCTCGGGGCGGTCGATCGACAGCAGGTCGTTGCAGGAGGTTTCTATGCCCTGGGCCTGGATCAGGGTTCCCATCGCCCCGTCCAGCACCAGGATACGGTCGAGGGGGATGGCTCGGCGGGCGGCCGGGGGAGAGGTTTGTTCAACGCCTGCCCGGCACCCGCCGAGGTTCGATTCGGTATCCTTTCGACGCTCGGAGACTTTTTTTTCAACACCTCCTGCACGTACGGAGAGTTTCTGTTCTACGCCTCCCCGAGGGTCGGTATTCTTGCGGTTCATGCCGCAAAGATACCTTGTTTTGGGATTGTTTTCGACGCCGCAGGCGCCCATGCCACGGCTCTTGGCGCTGTTTCCCGGCGCATCTTTCAGAGACAGTGCTTTGTACGATCCGTTTTTGGAGAGCCTTTTTTTATGACCTCCTTCGGCGCACCCGTGCAGCGGGAGCGTCCCGCAAGGCGTTGGCTTTGGGTGCGTTCCCGCTCGAACCGTTTCCGTTGAGGCTATTTTCCGAACAGATTCCCCGAAAAAACTCGACCCAAGGTTTGGAATTGGCGCTTTTTCGCACTACCTTTGCACCCACAAAAGCCCCGGTGCCATAGCTCAGTTGGTAGAGCAACGGACTGAAAATCCGTGTGTCCCTAGTTCGATTCTTGGTGGCACCACTTTTAAGAAAGGTTAATTGTCTGACAAATAGGCAGTTAACCTTTTTCTTTTCTAATTCTCCCCCATCCGTTTCCTGCAAACGAAAAAATCCTCTGTCATATAATAATACAAAAGCTATTATGGCGACTTTTTTCGTTACCTTTGGAACAATTTTCCGCAACCCCCTGTTACTTTTCCCGCATGGCAGGCCGACGACGGGGAAGGCCTGAAAACAAAACATCCGACGATTTTTCATCCCAAAACCGCCCAATCCACCACCATGAAATCGATCGAGTTGCTCAATCCGAAAACATTTGCGATCCTATTCGCGCTGTCGGCGGCGCTCTTCAGCTGCCCAACCTCCCTGGCCCAAACCAACACCCCTGCCGAAACGGTCAAAAGGCACGAAATCAGGGGCGGTATCGGCGGCTGGAGTGGGAGCGATCTTTCGGATGGTTTCGACGCGATCGTATTCTCCGGTACGAACGCAGGGATATACTCCACGGTGAACGACAGATTGTCCGGAAACTACAACGTAACTTATCGATACGCGCTGAGGGAGCGTTTCCTGATCGGCGGATCGTTCACCTACGGCAACATGAGGTCGGACCTCGAGGTTGACGGAGGCGGCACCGGGAACGTAATAAACAACCACTTCACCCTTGCACCCGCCGAGGCGGAGTACAGGTACGTCAACCACAAAAAATTCAAACTGTACGGCTTTATCGGGATCGGCCTGCTTTTGGACAGCCAAAAGCTTACGGTCGACGGCGAATCAGAGAAAGAAACCAACCTGTACCTGGGCGCTCAGCTATCGCCGCTATGTATGCAGGTGGGCCACAACGCGGGCTTCAACTTGGAATTTGGCTACGGATACAAGGGGCTGGTCCACCTGGGATTTTTCGTAAAGTTTTAGCGCCGGGGCAGAACACGCAACAGGAATCGTCATCCCGTCGCTTCCCTTGCCATCTACGAGGCCGCCCCGTTAAGGGCGGCCTCGATCATTGGGGGCTTCGATACGCGCTTCCCGTACGTAAAAAGCTGGAGAAACCGGATTTTTCATGCTCCCCCTCGGGATAAATCGTACCCCGGAAAAACAATGGCGCGATTTATGTCGTACATTAGTGGTGTCTAACTAAATCTTATTCCCATGAAAAATCCAATCACAGAATCGGTCATGTCCTCTGTACGCAACTGGTGGATCTCGTTGCTTTTGGGCATTTTGTTTGTCATTGCAGCGCTCTGGATGATGGTCGCCCCGGTGGCGACGTACGAGGCGCTCGTTCTCTTTGTCAGCGTATTCATGTTTGTGAGCGGGCTGTTCGAGATCGCTTTCGCGGCTTCGAACAGCAAACGTCTTCACGGATGGGGATGGTACCTGATCGGAGGCATCATCGACCTGCTGCTGGGCGCCTACCTGATTAGCCATCCCGGACTGACGGCCATCATTATCCCTTACATCATAGCGTTCTGGCTCATGTTCCGCGGCTTTTCGACAATGGGCTTTTCGTTCGACCTGAGCGGCATGGGAGTCAAGGGCTGGGGCTGGTACCTGACGCTTGGCATCCTGGCTGTGATCTCTGCCATATTCATCATATGGTCGCCTTTTACCGGAGCGTTCCTGGCCGTTTATATGACCGCATTTTCGTTCCTGTTTATCGGCATCTTCCGCATTTCGCTGGCCCTGAAGCTTAAAAAAATCGGCGAACACATCCAACCGTAGGAAAGGGTAATCATCCTGCACGGGCCGGGATGCGCTTTCGCGCATCCCGGTTTTCGTTTGGTGCGGCAACTGTGCTGCGACACAAAAACGACGCCGTTAGCTCTGCAATGTAAACCACGGGACACCATAGACAGCGTAACTACCCCACGCTGTTTTTCTGCGTAACACTCAAATCATAGGGGATCTATTCGTTCGGGCCTTACGAACATCCCGTTGATGCGGCCGGGCAAAAGAACCGGGCCGCACAAATCGAGGCCGCCCTTAACGGGGCGGCCTCGATTCATCAGGGCGGTGCGACTTGGTCGCTGCAAAGGCTTTCGGCGGCAAGGCCGAAGGGGGCGCGGAAAGAAGCGTCGGTTACTCGGCCTTTTCGTACACCACGTCGGTGCCTTCGATGCTCAGGTAGAGCTTGCCGTCTTTTTCGCTGATCACGGCGTTTTCGGTGCAGTCGATCGTTTGTCCGTTACCGAGGCTTTGGCAGTGCAGAATCAGCGCGTTTTCGGGGCCTTGCAGCTCCCACGACTGATACACCAGCGTGGCCATATTCACCGACGAGGCAACTCCCTCTACTTCCAGGTTGATCCCCATCTTCATCGAATCGACGCCGGGAGCGTTCGGGTCGGGCATCAACCAGCGGCCCACCGCTTTGGAATAGGTGGCGTCGGCCGATACCTTGGTGGCCGGAGTAACTTCCTGCAACTCGCCGGTGTACTCAACGATCACGGGCGAACCGATCAACAGGCCGTTCGCGTCGGTTTTGTCGGCGTCCATCGTCGAGAAAACGTAGGTCGAATCGCTGGTAAGCGCTTTCACAACCACCGTGTTCATCGAAGCATCGGCAATGAAGCCCATCATTTGTTTGGGTTCGGGTTTTCCGCAGGCGCAAAGAACGACGGCGGCCAACAGAGAGAAGAGAACTTTTTTCATTCGTATCTGGTTTTAGTGGTTAAATACTGCAACAAAGGTATCTCAAATTTCGGCTCGATGTACCACTCCCTCGTTTTTAATGATTTACCTCTGACCTGGGGCGATCCGGCACCTCCGGAAAAAGCGCCGGACACCCCTGCCCTGCGACACCACCGAACACGATTTTTATTACCTTTGGGATTCATGTCAGTTAATCCCCCTTGCAGACCATGACCACCATTCAAATTCGCACCGACCGCTGCATCCGTTGCGGCCATTGCGCCCGGGTTTGCCCCTCGGGCATTTTCGTTCAGCCGGCCCCCAAGGCCGACATCGAGCTTCACAACATCGAAAGCTGCATTGTTTGCGGCCACTGCGCCGGGGTTTGTCCTACCGACGCGGTCGACCACGCCGATTTTCCGCCCGAACGGGTGCATCCCATCGACCGCAAGGCGCTCCCCTCGCCCGAATCGCTGATGCTGCTGATGCGCAGCCGTCGCTCGAACCGCGCCTTCAGCCGCGAGGTGATCCCCTCGGGCAAGCTGACCCTGATTCTCGAGGCCGCTCACCGCGCCCCCACCGCAAGCAACGCCCAACAGGTACGTTTTACGCTGGTAACCGATCCCGCGAAGGTCGATCTGATCCGCACCTACACCATCGACACCTTCGAGTCGCTGCTCAAAAAGCTGACCCACCCGCTGGTACAGCCGCTGCTCAAGCCGATCCTGCCCGAAATTTACCGCTATGTCCCCCGTTTCCGGGCCATGAAGCAAGAGCGCGAGCAGGGGGGCGACCTGATTCTGCGCGGAGCCTCGGCCGTGCTTTTCATCCACGGCCCCGCCGGAAGCAATTACGGGACCGAGGACGCGAACCTCGCCTACCAAAACGCCTCGCTGATGGCCGAAAGCCTCGGCATATCGCAATTTTACACCGGTTTTGTGCTGCGGGCCCTGAAAATGGGCAAGGCCGAACGGCTCACCCGCGTCCTGGGTCTTCCCGAGGGCGACGTGATCCGCGCCGGCATGGGCATGGGCGTGCCTGCTTTCCTCTTCCCCAACTACATCGACCGGAAAGAGGCCGTCATCCGTCAGGTTTGACGGTTTTCATCCCCGACCGGACTGACGAAGTACAAAAATCCAAACCGACACCGGCTTGAAAATAGAACGGATCACGAGCGATAAAAAACGCTTCCTCGACCTGTTGCTGCTGGCAGACGAACAAGAGGAGATGATCGACCGATATTTGGCCGACGGAGATATGTTTGCGCTGTACGACGACGATCTGAAGAGCGTTTGCGTCGTGGTTTCGACGGGTGACGGCACCTGCGAATTAAAAAACATAGCGACACATACGAACGACCAAGGCAAAGGATACGGAACGGCATTGATAGGGTTCGTCTCTGATTTTTACAAACCACTCCACAAAACCATGTTTGTCGGGACGGGCGAAACCCCGGCAATCCTATCGTTTTATCAGGGTCGCGGATTTGAAAGATCGCACCGCATAAAGAACTTTTTTACAGACAATTACGACCATCCGATCTTTGAAGACGGCGTACAGCTTATCGACATGGTCTACCTGAAGAAAGAGCTGTAGCAACGCCCGGCAAGGGGCGACCAATACAGCGTTCCCCGCTTGAGAGGCTTCCGGGGTGTACGAAGACGGGCAAGAAACGGTCGTTTACCGCAAACAAAGCCACAATACAATCCACCGAAACCAAAACAAAAGGGGCCGTCCAATTTTTGGACGGCCCCTTTCCATAAAGAATTCAGAGGAATTACAGCTTCGGCCCTACGGGGATCAGCGCCTTGCCTTCGGGAGTATCGGTGTACTGTTCGAAGTTGGCGATGTATTTCGCGGCCAGGCTCTTGGCTTTGGTTTCCCACTCGGCAACATCCTTGTAGGTGTCGCGCGGGTCGAGGATGCCTTCCGACACGTTGTTCAACGCCTTGGGAGCGGTCAGGTTCAGGATCGGAATCTGCACGCGGGGCGCTTTTTCGATCGAACCGTCGATGATCGCGTCGATGATGGCGCGGGTATCCTTGATCGAGATCCGTTTGCCAGTTCCGTTCCATCCGGTGTTCACCAGGTAGGCGGTACAGCCGTGTTTTTTCATCTTATCGGCCAGTACTTTGGCGTAGATGGTGGGGTGGACGGTGAGGAACGCTTCGCCGAATGCGGGCGAGAACGACGGAGTGGGTTCGGTGATGCCGCGTTCGGTACCGGCCAGTTTCGACGTGTAGCCGCACAGGAAGTGGTACTGAGCCTGTTGTTCGTCGAGGATCGAAACCGGAGGCAATACCCCGAAAGCGTCAGCCGACAGGTAGATGATCTTTTTGGCGTGGCCCGCTTTCGAGGGCAGCACGATTTTGTTGATGTGGTAGATCGGGTACGAAACGCGGGTGTTTTCGGTAACCGAACCGTCGGCGTAGTCGGGGGTTCCGTCGGCCGCAACGGTTACGTTTTCCAACAGTGCGTCGCGTTTGATGGCCCGCCAGATGTCGGGTTCGTTTTCGGCGCTCAGGTTGATGGTTTTGGCATAGCAACCGCCTTCGTAGTTGAACACTCCCTGGTCGTCCCAGCCGTGTTCGTCATCGCCGATCAGGTAGCGTTTCGGGTCGGCCGACAGGGTGGTTTTACCCGTTCCCGACAGGCCGAAGAAGAGCGCCACGTCGCCCGCCTCGCCCACGTTGGCCGAGCAGTGCATCGAAGCGATCCCTTTCAGGGGCATGTAGTAGTTCATCACGCTGAACATCCCTTTCTTCATTTCGCCGCCGTACCAGGTACCGCCGATCACCTGCAGTTTCTTGGTCAGGTTGAAGGCCACGAAATTTTCGGAGTTGAGCCCCATCTCTTTCCAGTCGGGATTCACGCATTTGCTGCCGTTCATCACCACGAAGTCGGGTTCGCCGTAGTTGGCCAGTTCGTAGTGCGACGGACGGATGAACATGTTGGTTACGAAGTGCGCCTGCCAGGCCACTTCCATGATGAAGCGCACCTTCATGCGGGTGTCGGCGTTCGTGCCGCAGTAGGTGTCTACGACGTAGAGTTTTTGTTTGTTCGAGAGCTGTTTCACCACCAACGCTTCGAGCTTGTCGAAAGTTTCGGGGGTCATCGAGCGGTTGATGGTTCCGTCGAACCAGAAATCTTTCCGTGTGCTGTCGTCCAGAACGGTGTATTTGTCTTTGGGCGAGCGGCCGGTGAAGATGCCGGTGCGAACGCATACCGCGCCGGTGTTGGTTTGGGTTCCTTTTTCGAAACCTTCCAGTTTCGGGTCGGTTTCGTCCACAAAAAGTTGTTGGTACGACGGGTTGTGAACGATCTCTTTCACGCCCGTGATTCCGTACTTGCTCAGATCGAGTGCCATGGTATTCAGGTGTTTATGTTGTTAATTATTTGGGTTCCGTGAAGTCTTTCGCCTTTCTCGGACGGAAGACGGCCTACAAAGGTAGCGAATATTTCTTGTTGTTATTCGATTCACACTACATTTTTCCCCCGCACCCGTTTTTAACGGAAAAAACGCATCGCATCGGCTATCTCCGTCCCGATAAAATGAATACCTTTGCATCATCCATTGTTTGTCAAAACGAATACAGCCATGACCAAACAAATCTTCGGCGCCTCCCTGGCCCTCCTATTGACCGCCTGCGCCTCGACCTCTGTCGCGCCCGCCAACCCCACCCTCGAAACCATCCACGCGCGGCGAAGCGTCCGCAAATTCACGCCCCGCACCGTTTCGGCCGACACCATCGACCTGATGCTGCGCGCCGCCATGGCCGCCCCCTCGGGTATGGACCTCCGGCCCTGGCACTTCGTTGTGGTGAACGACCGCACCGCCATGGACAGCCTGCAAGTCCAACTTCCCTACGCCGGCATGCTGGCCACCGCCCCCCATGCCGTCGCCATTTGCGGCGACACCACCGTTTCGCCCTACATGTGGCAGACCGACTGCGCGCTGGCCGGAGAGAACCTGCTGCTGGCCGCCCAGTCCCTGGGCATCGCCACCGTATGGACGGGCGTGCATCCCGGCCCTGACCGGATCGCCGCCGTACGCAAGGCGCTCAACCTGCCCGACAACATCGTACCCCTGACCCTGATCCCGTTCGGCTACGAAGACGGCGAAAGCCAACCCAAGGAAAAATACGACTCGACCCGCATACATTGGAACCAATGGTAGACGAACAGCGGTTGGCCGAGCTGGCCAAACACTACAAAGAGATCCTCCGGCTGCTGGGCGAAGACCCCGATCGGGAGGGACTCCTCAAAACCCCCGAACGCGTGGCCAAAGCCATGGCTTTCATGACCCAGGGGTACGACGAAGACCCGATGCAAGTACTGCTCTCGGCCAAGTTCGTCGAAGAGTACAAGCAGATGGTCGTGGTGAAAGACATCGAACTCTACTCGCTGTGCGAACACCACCTGGTCCCCTTTTACGGCAAGGCCCACGTGGCCTACATTCCCAACGGCTATATCACCGGCCTGTCGAAGATCCCCCGCGTGGTCGACATCTTCGCACGCCGCCTCCAGGTACAGGAACGCATGACGGTCCAAATCCGCGATTGCATCCAGCAGGCGCTCAACCCGCTGGGAGTGGCCGTGGTGATCGAAGCCTCGCACATGTGCATGCAAATGCGCGGGGTGCAAAAGCAGAACTCCGCCACCACCACCTCGGCCTTTACCGGCGCCTTTTTGAATCAACCCCAAACTCGGGAAGAGTTTATGCACCTGATTGCCAACAAATTAAGATAGCGTTTTTATGAGCGGATTTTTCGGTTGCGCCTCGCGGCGAGATTGTGTCAACGACGTTTTTTACTGTACCGACTACCATTCGCATCTCGGCACCAAGCGGGCCGGGATGTGTTTTTACGACGGCGAAAAGTTTGTCCGCTCGATCCACAGCCTTGAGAACGGCTACTTCCGCAACAAATTCGAGGACGACCTGCCCCGTTTCGCCGGATCGCTCCTGGGCATCGGCGTAATCAGCGACTACGAGTCGCAGCCCATCACCGTAACCAGCCACCTGGGGCGTTTTTCGGTGGTGAGCGTGGCTCGGATCGAAAACATGGAAGAGATCGTCGACCAGCTGCTCTCCGAGAACGTCCAGTTTTCCGAACTTTCCGGTTCCGAGATCAACCCCACCGAACTGATCTCGATCATCATCAGCCGCAGCAAGACCTTCAAAGACGGCATCGAAAACGTGCAACGGCTCGTCAAAGGGTCGTGTTCGATGCTCATCCTCACCGAACACGGCATCTACGCCTGCCGCGACCGCTTTGGGCGCACCCCCGTGATCATCGGCAAAAACGACTACGGCTACGTGGCCGCCTCGGAAAGTTCCTCCTTCACCAACCTCGGTTACGACTACGTGCGCGACCTGGGGCCGGGCGAAGCCGTGCAACTGACCCGCGACGGCGTGGTCGACGTGGTGGCCGCCGGCAACCGCAAACAAATCTGCGCATTCCTGTGGGTCTACTACGGCTACCCCTCGTCGTACTACGAAGGGATCAACGTGGAAGACACGCGCTACCGCTGCGGAGGCGCCATGGCCGCGCGCGACACCGATCTTTCGGTCGATTTCGCCGCCGGCATCCCCGACTCGGGCGTGGGCCACGCCATCGGGTACAGCAACGCCCGCCGCATTCCCTACAAGCGCCCCTTCGTCAAGTACACCCCCACCTGGCCCCGCAGTTTCATGCCGCAAAACCAGGGCATGCGCGACCTGGTGGCCAAGATGAAACTGCTGCCCAACGAGGCTTTCTGCCGCGATTCGAACATCGTTTTCATGGACGACTCCATCGTGCGCGGCACGCAGCTCAAAGACAACGTGGTGAAACTCAAAGAGGTGGGCGTAAAAGACATCCACATGCGGATCGCCTGCCCGCCGCTGATCTTTCCGTGCGTGTTCCTGAATTTTTCGACCTCGCGTTCCACCTTCGACCTCTACACCCGCCGCGTGATCCGCGACCTGGAGGGAACCGACAAGCTGACCAACGAAGTCCTCGACCAGTACGCCGACCACACCTCGGAGAAGTACGCCAAGATGGTCGAGATCATGGGCAAGCAGCTGCAGCTCACCTCGCTCAAGTTCCAGCACCTGGAGGATGTGGTGGCCTCGATCGGCCTGCCGAAAGACCAGCTCTGCACCCACTGCTGGGACCGTTCAAGCTACTTCGAATAACCCCCGCGCACCCCGCCGCGGTTACAGCACAGACGCACGCAGGCACAACGTATATGTTGCGCCTGCGTGTTTTTTTTACGTTGCATGCAGTCCGCCGACACGCGGCGCTCAACGTAGGGGTCAGAAAAGTTCGCGGGCGATCTGTTCGATGTTCCCGGCGCGGCCCATCGTATAGAAATGGAGCGCAGGCACGCCGGCCGCGATCAATTCGCGTCCCTGTGCCACCGCCCATTCAACGCCCAGCCGGTTCATGTCGGCATCCGTTCGGCAGGTCCGGGCGGCGCGCAGCAACTCGTCGGGCAGGGTGATCTGGAACGTTCCGGGCAACAGGTCGAGGTGGCGCAGCGACGAAATCGGTTTGATTCCCGCCACGATCGGCACCGTGATCCCCGCCCGTCGGCACGCCTCCACAAAGTCGAAGTAACGGGCGTTGTCAAAAAACAGTTGCGTAACCACGTAATCGGCCCCCGCGTCCACCTTGGCTTTCAGGCGGGCGATGTCTTCCTGTAGCGAGGCGGCTTCGGCGTGTTTTTCGGGATAGCCCGCCACGCCGATGCAAAAACGGCTTGGAGCGGGCGCTTCGATCGACGGGTCGAGGTAGCGTCCGCGGTTCATCGCCGCAATTTGAGCCACCAGGTCGCAGGCGTGGGCGTGGCCCTGCGGCGTAGAGGGGAACGCACCCCCGCGCGGAGGATCGCCCCGCAGCGCCAGTACGTTTTCGATCCCCAAAAACTGGAGGTCGATCAGCGCATCCTCGATCTGGTCGGGGGTCGCCCCTCCGCAAATCAGGTGCGGCACCACCTCGAGCGGATAGCGGGCGTGGACGGCGCCCGCAACGGCCATCGTGCCGGGGCGTTTACGCACCAGGCGGCCCTGCTGCACCTCCTCGCGGTGGTACGTGATGTTCATGTACGACGGGCCGAAAGGCAGAAGCCGTTCCACCACCTCGAACACCGAACCGATCCCCCGGCCTTTCAGGGGAGGGAGCAGTTCAAAGCCAAAGAGGGTTTTTCCGGCGGTAAATTGATCGGAGATGCGCATAACGGGAACAAAGGTAAAAAATTAAGACCCAAGACAAGGCAACCCCATCTTTGCGGCTATTTTTCCGGCTTGGCGCAAACCAAAAGGATGCGCTTTACTTGATGATTATACGATCGTTTTGGCGTTGGTCGCCTGCCGCTCCCAGGGCGCTTCCGCGGCCGGTGAAGCTGCCGTGAGCGCCACAACCCTAAATATAAAGGAGGCCCGCCTTGCCAGGCGGGCCTCCTTTCGTGGGAAAAGGGCGTGATTACATCATGCCGCCCATCCCTCCCATGCCGCCGGGCATGGCGGGGGCGGGAGTCTCTTCCTTGATTTCGGAAAGAACGCACTCGGTGGTCAGGAACATCGAAGCCACCGAAGCCGCGTTTTCGAGCGCCACGCGGGTTACCTTCGTCGGGTCGATGATACCGGCCTGGAACATATCCTCGTACACGTCGGTGCGGGCGTTGTAGCCGAAGGCTTTTTTGCCCTCTTTCACCTTGTTGATCACCACCGACCCTTCGCCTCCGGCATTGGCCACAATCTGGCGCAGCGGCTCCTCGATGGCGCGGCGGATGATCTGGATCCCCGTGTTTTCGTCCTCGTTGTCGCCCTTGATCTTGTCGAGGGCCGGAACGGCGCGCAGGTAAGCCACCCCGCCGCCCGGAACGATGCCCTCGTCCACGGCGGCGCGCGTAGCGGCCAGCGCGTCTTCCACGCGATCCTTCTTCTCTTTCATTTCGATTTCGGTCGCCGCGCCCACGTAAAGCACCGCCACGCCGCCGGCCAGTTTGGCCAGGCGTTCCTGTAGTTTTTCCTTGTCGTAGTCCGAGGTGGTCGCCCCAATTTGTTTGCGGATTTGCGCCACGCGCTCTTTGATGCGGTCCTTGTTGCCCGCGCCGTCCACGATGGTGGTGTTCTCCTTGGTGATGGTTACCTTTTCGGCGGTACCGAGCATTTCGACGGTCGCCTGGTCGAGTTTCAGGCCGGTCTCTTCGCTGATTACCGTTCCTCCGGTGAGGATGGCGATGTCCTGCAACATCTCCTTGCGGCGGTCGCCGAACCCGGGAGCCTTCACGGCGGCCACCTTCAGGGTGCCGCGCAGCTTGTTGAGCACCATCGAGGTGAGGGCCTCGCCGTCGACATCTTCGGCGATGATCAGCAACGCGCGGCCGCTTTGGGCCACGGGTTCGAGTACGGGGAGGATCTCTTTCATCGACGACACCTTTTTGTCGGTGATCAGGATGTAGGGATGCTCCAGCACGCTCTCCATCTTTTCGCTGTCGGTGATGAAGTAGGCCGAGATGTAGCCGCGGTCGAACTGCATGCCCTCGACCACCGCCACGGTGGTGTCGGTTCCTTTGGCCTCTTCGACAGTGATGACGCCCTCTTTTTTCACCTTGTCCATCGCCTCGGCGATCAGCTTGCCGATGTTGTGGTCGTTGTTGGCCGAAATGGCGGCCACCTGTTCGATTTTTCCGATGTCGCCGCCCACCTTTTGGCTCTGCTTGCGCAGTTCGGCTACCACGGTTTCGACGGCCTTGTCGATGCCCCGCTTCAGGTCCATCGGATTGGCTCCGGCGGTTACGTTTTTAAGGCCCGTAGCGATGATCGCCTGCGCCAGTACGGTAGCGGTGGTGGTGCCGTCTCCGGCGTCGTCGTTGGTTTTCGAGGCCACCTCTTTCACCAGTTGGGCGCCCATGTTCTGGAGCGTGTCGGCCAGTTCAATCTCTTTGGCCACGGTTACGCCGTCCTTGGTTACCTGGGGAGCGCCGAATTTTTTGTCGATCAGCACGTTGCGACCCTTGGGGCCGAGGGTTACCTTCACGGCGTTGGCCAATGCGTCCACGCCTGCTTTGAGCCCTTCGCGGGCTTCGGTGTCAAATTTTATCTCTTTTGCCATGGTGGTAGGTTGTTTAGATGATTGCCAAAATGTCGTTTTGTTTCATAATCAGGTAGTCCGTGCCGTCGACGGTGATTTCGGTACCGGCGTATTTTCCGTACAGCACCTGGTCGCCTTTTTTCACCTCCATTTTCACCTCGTCGGTTCCGGGACCCACGGCCACTACGATGCCGGCCAGCGGTTTTTCCTTAGCGCTGTCGGGAATGAACAAGCCCGATGCGGTCTTCTCTTCCGCCGTCTTGGGTTCAATCAACACTCTGTCTGCTAATGGTTTGATTTTCATTTTGTTTGTATTTTAGATTGGTTTTTTTGGTTGAAAAAAGCATCGGGGCGAGGCTCCTCTCCCGAACAATCGACAAATTTACACATTCCATGCCAAAGGGAGTGCGGCTGCCATTTTGTCAGCTCCGCTGCCAGCCGAAAAAATCCGGAACAGGGGCCCGCGACAAGCGAAACAAACCGGAAAACAAGCCAAAAAAAGAGTACCTTTGGGGCATGGCAAAAAAGAGGCGACTCGTACTATTTCGCGGAGATAAGGCGCTGTGGATCATCGTGGCAGTCCTCTTTCTGGTCTCGCTGCTGGTGGTCTATTCGGCCACCGCCTCGATGGCCTACCGCGAGGTGGGAGGAAACACCTCCTACTACCTTTTCCGGCAGTTCCGGTTCATCCTCATCGGGTTTTTCATCATCATCGCGGTTCACTGGTTCAACTACCGGTGGTACGCGCGGTACGCCAAGGCGCTGTTCCAGCTCAGTCTGGTGCTGGTGATCCTCACCTACGTGATCGGCGTTTCGCTCAACGACGCGGCGCGCTGGCTGAAGATTCCCGGCTTAGGCTTCACGTTCCAGCCCTCCGAACTGCTGAAAGTGGCCCTGGTGGTGCTGCTGGCGCAACGGCTCGGTAGCCGGCAGGAGATCATCGACCGCATCCCCATCCTGCCCGCCCTGTGGCCGGGCCGATGGAGCGACGACCCCGGGCGTAACCGCGACATCTGGATCAAAACCACCCGCCCGCTCATCCTCCCCATCTTGCTGGCGACGGCCGTCGTAATGCCCTCGAACCTGTCCACCGCCGGCATCATCTTCGCCACCTGCCTGGTAATGCTGATGGTGGGCCGGGTACGCCAACGCGAGATCAACCGCCTGCTGCTGGCCGGGCTGGTCAGCGGGATCGTCATCATCGGCGCCATGAAACTGGCCGGAGTAGGCCGCGCCGAAACCTGGGTCAACCGGGTTACCCAGTTCGTGGAGCCCACCGAACAGGCGGCTGGCAAACCCATGAGCGGCGACCGGTTCCAGGCCGAACAGGCCGAGGTGGCCATCGCCTCGGGGGGCATCCTCGGCAAGGGCCCCGGCAACAGCACCCAGCGTTCGCAACTCCCCCACCCCTACTCCGACTTCGCCTACGCCTTCATCGTCGAAGAGTACGGATTGCTGGGCGGCGGGGTCGTTTTTGTACTCTACCTCTGGTTTTTTTACCGTGCGGGACTCATCGTCCGGCGATGCCGCAGGCCCTCGCAGGGGCTGATGGTGTTGGGCCTGAGCCTGATCATCACCCTGCAAGCCTTCGTCAACATGGCCGTTTCGGTGGGGCTGATGCCCGTTACCGGACAACCTCTGCCGCTGATCAGTCTGGGCGGATCGTCCGTCTTTTTCACCTGCGTGGCCATCGGCATGATCCTGGGCGTGAGCCGTGAAAGCGAAGCCGAGATCGAGCGCGAACTCCGCGAGGCGCGGGCCGAACCCTGTCCGCCTCTCGAAACGGCGGCAGCAACGGCGACCGGAGGATCCGTCGGCGTTCCGAACTATTCCGCCTCCGAAGCCTCCGAAAGTTTCGACCCCGACGAACTGCAACTGCTCGACAAGGGAACCGACGACCCAACAACCCACCCCACCTCGCGCGAGGTGATTGACCTGGAATAGACCCGCATGAAAAACAACACCCTGCGTATTATTTTGAGCGGCGGCGGCACCGCCGGACACATCTACCCCGCCCTGGCCGTGGCCGAAGCGCTGAAGAGCCGGCTGGGCGACCGGGTCGATATCCTGTTTGTCGGGGCCGAGGGAAAAATGGAGATGGAGCGGGTACCCAAAGCCGGGTTCGAAATCGTCGGCCTGCCCGTGGCGGGACTGCAACGGCGGCTGGCCGCAAGCAACCTCTCGCTGCCTTTCAAGGTGGTTAAAAGCGTACGGAAAGCCCGCCAAATCCTCCGCTCGTTCCGCCCCGACATCGTGGCCGGATTCGGCGGCTACGCCAGCGCCCCCCTGTTGTGGATGGCGCAACAGATGGGCATTCCCACCCTGATCCAGGAGCAGAATTCCCACGCCGGACTCACCAACCGCATCCTCGGCCGGAGGGCGCAGCGCGTTTGCGTGGCCTACGACCGGATGGAGCGCTTTTTCGCCCCCGAGAAAATCCTCGCCACCGGAAACCCCCTGCGCGCCTCGTTCGCCAGTCGGTTGGACGACCCGCAGACGCGGCAGGAGGCGGCCCGTCATTTCGGCCTCGACCCCGCTCGAACCACCCTGCTCGTGGTGGGGGGCAGCCTCGGCACACGCACCCTCAACGAAGCCGTCCTGCAACACCTCGACACCCTGCGCGGACGCGACGACGTACAACTCATTTGGCAAAACGGCCGCTACTACGACGCCTCGATCGCCCAACGGATCGGCCCCGAAGGGCTGCCTGCAAACGTATGGCGGGGAGCCTTCATCGAACGGATGGATTTGGCCTACGCCCTGGCCGACGTGGTGATCGCCCGCGCCGGAGCCAGTACCGTTTCCGAACTGCAACTCATCGGCCGCCCCACCCTTTTCGTCCCCTCGCCCAACGTGGCCGAAGACCACCAAACCGCCAACGCCCGCGCGCTGGTCAACCGGCAGGCCGCCCTGCTGATCCCCGACAACGAGGCCGTCGGGCGGGCCATTCCCGAAGCCCTCGCCCTGGCCGGCAACCCCGCGCTGCGCACCTCGTTGGCCGCCGGCATCAAAGCCCTCGGCAAACCCGCCGCCGCCAACGACCTGGCCGACGAGCTGATCCGGTTGAGCGGCAAGTCGATGGAACAGCGGAACGTCTACTTCATCGGCATCGGCGGCATCGGCATGAGCGCCCTGGCCCGCTACTTCCGGCACGAAGGCTGCGGCGTGGCCGGGTACGACCGCACCCCCAGCCCCCTGACCCGGCAACTCGAAGCCGAAGGGATCGCCATCCATTACGAAGACAACCTCGAGGCCGTTCCCGCCCCGTTCAGGAACTCCGCCACCACCCGCATCGTCTACACCCCCGCCGTACCGGCCGATTTCGGCGAACTGGCCTGGTTCCGCGCACAGGGGTTCGAGGTCGTTAAACGCTCGCAGGCACTCGGCCTGATCGGCCAGGGCAAAACCGTACTGGCTGTGGCCGGAACGCACGGAAAAACCACCACCACCACCATGGCCGCCTACTTCAACAGCGTGGGGGCCGGACAGGGATCGGCTTTTCTGGGCGGGGTCTCCAAGAATTTCGGTTCGAACCTCGTCCTCGGCCCGGGCGACCGGATGAGCGTCGAGGCCGACGAGTTCGACCGTTCGTTCCTGCAGCTCCACCCCGCCGCCGCCGTCATCACGGCCATGGACCCCGACCACTTGGACATTTACGGCGACGAGGCCTCGTTCCGCGCCGCCTTCGCCGCCTTCGCCGATCAGGTGAGCCAGGCGCTGTTCCTGCGCAAGGGGCTGAGCCTGCCTCCCAAGGCCGGACGCCGCGACTACACCTACCACGCCACCGACCCCGCGGCCGATTTCCACGCCGAAAACCTCGCCCTGCTCGAGGGCGGTTACTACTCGTTCGACCTGGTATTCCCCGACCGCCGGTTGGAAGGGTGCCGGCTGGGCATCCCCGGGGTGATCAACCTCGAAAACTGCGTCGGCGCCGCCGCGCTGGTGTGGAGCCAGGGCTTCGACAACGACAACCTGAAAAAAGCCATCGAAACCTTCAGCGGCGTGCAGCGCCGGTTCGACTTCTGGATCAACACCCCCCGGCTGGTGTACATGGACGACTACGCCCACCACCCCGCCGAACTGGAGGCGATGCTCACCTCGGTGCGCGCCATGTTCCCGGGCCGGAAAATCACCCTCGTGTTCCAGCCCCACCTCTACACCCGCACCCGCGATTTCGCCGCCGAGTTCAGCCGCGTGCTGGGGCTGGCCGACCGCCTGATCCTGCTGCCCGTCTATCCCGCCCGCGAGGAGCCCCTGCCCGGGGTATGCTCCGAGATGCTGCTCGAGGGGGTTGAAACCACCGAAAAGGCCGTTCTTTCGAAAGAAGAGCTGCTGCCCTGGCTCGAAGCCAACCTCGACCGGATCGACGTGCTGATTACCGCCGGAGCCGGCGACATCGACCGTTTTTGCCCCCAAATCGCCAACCTCCTTACACCGAACCGGCAGTGAAACCCGTCGGCTGGAAAATAGTCAACATCCTGGTGGTGGGTCTGCTGATCGCCTACGCAGCCGTGGCTGTGCGCTACTGTTCGCAGCGCGAACGGGCGCTCACCTGCCAGCGGGTCGAAGTGCGCGTGCTCGACAGCTCGCAGGCCGCTTTCGTCAGCCCCGGCATCGTGCAGGGGTGGATCAAAGACAGCACCCGTTTCAGGATCGGCATCCTCCTGCAACAGGTCGACCTGCGCGGCATCGAGGAGCTGGTGCGGCGGCAGGCCTACGTCAGTTCGGCACAGGCCTACACCTCGATCGACGGCACGCTCCACCTGACCATCCGGCAACGGCACCCCCTGTTGCGGATCCTCTCCGAACAGGGCCATAACTGCTACCTGGACAGCGCGCTCCGGCTGTTGCCGCCCGTACCCCACTTCGCCACGGAAGTCCCGTTGGTGAGCGGCCGGGTTCCGCTCGAGGTATCTCCCTCATTCTACGGCTCGTTGGACGAAAAAAAAATCCCCGCCACCGTCGAACTGTTGCATAATCTGCGTAACTTTGCGGGGGAACTGGGTAGCGATCCCTTTTTGAAGGCGCTCATCGCCCAGATCTACTTCGAGCAGGCAGACGAAGTGCTGCTGCTGCCGCGCTTGGGCGGTCGGGTGATCCGTTTCGGATCGATCGTACCGCCAACAGCCCCGAGGCTCGAAAAATTGGCCCGTTTCTACCGCAAGAGCTTCGGCGACGGCTGGTGGCAACAACCCGGAGAGATCAACCTCAAATACCGCCACCAGGTGGTACTGGACAACAAACAAAAACCCACGGGAGAGACTCCCGCCCCAACCGAAACCCAACAGTAACAATGGAAGTGCCACAATACGTAGCCGCCGTAGACCTTGGAACCACCAAGGTAGCTATGGCCGTAGGACGCAAAGCCGAAAAGAACCACATCGAGATCCTCGCCCTCGAGGAAGTGCCCTCGCACGGCATCATCAAAGGCGATTTGAAAAACCTCGAACAGGCCTCGCAAGCCCTGCGCGAAGTGAAAACCAAGATCGAGAACAAACTCGGGGTTACCATCCACGAAGCCTACGTAAGCATCTCGGGACAGCACCTGCAGTGCAACCGCACGCAAGGGTACGTTTCGGTGCAACACCTCAGCAGCACCGGCATCAGCGAAGTGCGCCCCAGCGACGTGCAACGCCTGATCGACGACCAGCGCAACGCCCAAATCCCCGCCGGAAAGACCATCCTGTCGATCCTGCCCCAAACCTACATCCTCGACGGAGAAGACGAGATCAGCGTTCCCGTGGGCATGGAGGGCCGTAAACTCGAAGCGCGCTTCAACGTCATTACCGGCGACGAAAACGCTATTGAACGCACCCGCCGCTGTTTCGAACGCGCCGGCCTGCGCCTGTCGGGCATCGTGCTGCAGCCCGTCGCCTCGGCCGAAGCCGTGCTGGGCGACGACGAAAAAGAGCTGGGCGTGGCCGTGATCGACATCGGCGGCGGCACCACCGACTTCTGCATCTACTACGACAAAGTGATCCGCCACCTGTCTGTGATCCCCATCGGCGGCAACATCGTCAACAAAGACATCCGCGCCTACGGCATTCTGGAGCGCTACGTCGAAAAGCTCAAAACCAGCTTCGGCGAAGCGATCGCCGAACGCGCCCCCACCGACAAATACATCAGCATCCCCAGCGTGGGAGGACAAGCCCCCAAGGAGATCGCCGTAAAAACCCTGGCCGGCATCATCGAAGCCCGCATGCAGGACATCATCGACTACGTGCGGCTCGAACTCGACCGCTGCGGCTACAAGGAGCGGCTCGGCGCAGGCATCGTGCTGACCGGCGGCGGGGCCAACCTCAAAAACCTCGAACAACTCTTCAAGGCCCACATCGGCATCGACGTGCGCGTGGCATCGCCGCTCACCCACCTTGTCCCCGAGAACGCCGAGCTGGCCGGTTCCGGCAAATACGCCACCCTGATCGGCACCATCCTCGACATGTTGCGCCAAGGCAAGTCGACCGACATCGAAGCCCGTCCGACAGGTTACCAACCCACCCCGGCTCCCGTCGCCGAGCCGCCCCAAAGCAGCTATCAGGAACCCTACCGCGGCTACGTCCCCGAAACCTACAACCCCGAAGCGGTTCAGCCCGCCCCGGGCGATTCGTGGGGCGGCGAGCAGCCCGAGTACCCCTCGGAAGACGAGATCCACGTGCGTAAAACGCCCCTCAAAGAGCGCATGAAACGCCTCTTCGGCTCCATGTTCGCCGAAGAGATCGACGACGACGAGAACTACTAACCCCCCCACCGCCCGCTTGACGCGGGCAACCCCGGCCCCCGCGCCGGAGCAACAACACGAACCAATCCAACACACAGAGGCAGGCAAATACATCATGGTCGAGTTTACAGACATCACCCCCATCAGTTCATCCATCATCATGGTCGTCGGAGTCGGCGGTGGCGGCAGCAACGCCGTCAACCACATGTACCGGCTCGGCATCACCGATGTCTCGTTCATGGTCTGCAACACCGACCGGCAAGCCCTGGAGCGCAGCCCCATTCCCACCAAGATCCGGCTGGGCGAGAACCTCACCGAAGGACTCGGTGCCGGGAACAAGCCCGAACGCGGCCGCGCCGCCGCCGAAGAGAGCATCGACGACGTAAAAGAGGTACTGCGCGAAAACAACATCAAAATGGTCTTCATCACCGCCGGAATGGGCGGAGGGACAGGCACCGGAGCCGCGCCCGTGATCGCCAAGGCCGCCAAAGAGATGGACATCCTCACGGTAGCCATCGTAACCATCCCCTTCAAAACCGAAGGCCGCACCCGGGTGCTGCAAGCCATCGAGGGAATCGAAGCCATCCGCCACAACGTCGACTCGCTACTGGTGGTGAACAACGAAAACATCCACGAGATATACGGCGACCTGACCCTGTCGGAAGCCTTCGGAAAGGCCGATGATATCCTGGCCACCGCCGCCAAGAGCATCGCCGAAATCATCACCCGCCCGAACAACGTCAACGTCGACTTCGCCGACGTGCAAACCGTGATGAAGAACAGCGGCATCGCCCTGATGGGCTCGGCCCGCGGAACCGGTCCGAACCGCGCCCACGCGGTGGCCCAGATGGCTATGTCCTCTCCGCTGCTCAACCACAAGGACATTTCCGGCGCGCGGAACGTGCTGCTCAACATCACCTCCGGCACCAAAGAGGTAACCTTGACCGAGACCTACCAAATCACCCAGTTCGTTCAGGAGCGCACCGGCAACCGCAACGAAACTGACCTGATTTGGGGCGCGGGCATCGACGACACCCTGGGCGAAGAGATCGAAATCACCATCATCGCCACCGGCTTCGACATCGACAGCCTGCCCGCCCTGCGCGAACGCTACTCCGACTTCTTCGAACCGAAGCCCTGCGAAGAGGCCGCCCCCCAGCGCCAGTCGATCCCCCTGGAGGGTTCCCCCGAAACTCCGGCCCCGAAAGCCGCACCCGTTTACGACGGGTTCGAGATCATCAGCCGCCCCAAGGAGGCTCCGAGAACAACAACCCCGCCCCCTGCTCCCGCTACCGCCGCGCTCACCATCCCGCCGGCCACGGTTACTTCGCCCCGCAAGCCCGCCGACACTCCGTCGCAACCGACTCCCTCGACAAGCGAGGAAACTCCCGTTGCAGGCGCGCCGCAAGACGAGGAGACCCCGGATCGCCCCGCGTTCACACAACCCACGCCGGGAACTCCAGCCACGGAACTCTCCGAGGAGCAAATCGAGAACATTCCCGCCTACCTGCGGCGCAACATCCGCCTGGATGCCGAAGCCCCCTCGGGCAAAGTCTCGCGCGAGAGCCTCAAGCAGGAGCGGAATACCAATTCGACAGAGAGCAACGGCAACGGGCTGTTCGACTAAACCGAACCCCCTTTCGTCTCAGGAACGAAGCAAGACAAGACGCTCTCCGCCCGGGAGAGACGTATTTTCCGCAAAGAACATACCGCTTAACAACCAGCGAGCCGCTTCCTAAAGGAAGCGGCTCGCTGGTTGTTAAATCTACGGACAGATCGGTGGTATCTTACATCGGCACCAAACCGATGTTGTGTACTCAACTTGTCAACAGCCACATTTGCAGGACATAGACCCCGGCGCCTGCCAGATAGCCCGCCAGCGCCAGCCCCGAAATGTTCTTGAGGTACCAGATGAAATTCATCCGTTCGAGTCCCATCACCACCACGCCGGCGGCCGAACCGATGATCAGGATACTCCCGCCCACCCCGGCGCAATAGGCCAGGAATTGCCAGAAGATTCCGTCCTGCATAAAGTGCTGCATGTACAGCGGATCGGCGGCAGCGGCCACCGTCGAGACATCGGCAATCGGGTAGGTGGCCATCATCCCCGCCACCAGCGGCACGTTGTCCACCACCGACGAGAGCGCTCCCACAATGACGTTGATCAGGTAAACGTTGTGCACCTGTTGGTCGAGCCATATCGAGAGGTCGGCCAACACGCCCGCCGATTGCAGCACCGCCACAGCCAGCAGGATGCCGAGGAAGAAGAGGATCGTGGGAATGTCGATCCGCTCCAGCGCCTTCGGGATCCGGCGTTTTTCCTGTTCCGGAACGTCCCGTTTTTTCCGGTACATCAGCTCGGTGTAGAGCCACATGATGCCCAGGGCGCCCAGAATTCCCATAAAGGGAGGCAGGTGGGTGGTTGCCTTGAAAATCGGCACCGACACCAGACAGGCCACCCCCAGCAGCAGGATCGAGAGGCGTTCGCGTCCCGTTACCACCGAGTGGTAGGTTACCTCGCCGCTGCGCACGCGCACCGCGGCCAGTTTATGCGGCGAAGCGGGCGTGGCGTCCCCGTGCAGCCATCGGGCGGCGAAAAACATGGGGACGACAAACGATACCAGCGACGGAACAATCAGGAACGGCACCACGCCTGCGGTGGTTACGTTGCCGCTCACCCACAGCATGATGGTGGTTACGTCGCCGATGGGCGACCAGGCCCCTCCGCTGTTGGCCGCAATGATGATGAGTCCGGCAAAGAGCCAGCGCTCCTTGTAGTTGGCGACGATTTTCTGCAACAGGGCCACCATCACGATCGAGGTGGTGAGGTTGTCCAGCACGGCCGACATGAAGAAGGTGATCACCCCGATGATCCAAAGCAGGCTTCGCTTGTGGCGGGTGGTGATACGGCTTGTAATGATGTCGAATCCGCCGTGAATATCGATCAGCTCGACGATGGTCATCGCTCCGATCAGGAAGAAGAGGATTTCGGCCACTTCGCCCACCGTGCCGAGGATTTGATGCTCGTTGACGAAGTGGGAGACCTGTTCGGAGAAAGAGAGTTCCTGTACGGCGGTGTGTCCCGCCACGAAATCGCCGAAAGCGCCTCCGGCAGGCACCACTTCGGGAGCCACGCCCAGCATGTAGATCACCCACAACAGCACGGCCGTAACCAGGGCCGTGGCCGCCTTATTGATTTTTAACGGATGTTCGAGGGCTATGCAGGTGTATCCCAGCAGGAAAAGGACGACAATCAGCGGAATCATTCTATACGCAGGAGGTTTTGGAGGGGGTTAATCGGATTCGGTATACAGGTATTTTCCGGAGGCGTTGAAGTGTACCTCCTTGCCGCTCGAGAGTTTTACCTCGTACCCGCGATCCTCTTTTTCTATCGAAACGATGTCCGTTTCGGGATAGGCAGCCACTACGAACTTGGTGATGTCCTTGGGGACGATGGTTGACGGAACCATGTAGGCTTTGTTTTCCACTTTGGTCCACTCGCCTTTTCGGTCGAATTCGACCTTGATGTCGTTGGGCATGGTTACTTCGTAGTCGCGGTCGATCAGATCATCTTTTTCAACGAGCATCTTGACGGGTGTCTGACCCGGGAAATAGTCGTTCAGGAACGCCTGGGCCTTTTCAGGAAGCTGGGCGGGATCTTTGATTACGTTTACCGGGTCGTCGGCATGGACTGCGGTCAGCGCGGCAAGGCTGAGCAACAGGGTTGATACGATTTTTTTCATGGGGGTGTTTGGGTTAGTTGAACAATTTAAAGAGCCGCCAACATTGCTGTGTAAGCGGCTCTCTTTTATGGGTGGGTTCTCAAAAAGAGATCTCTTCGCTTGGGGTGTCAATGTCCGCCCGATCGGGGGCGGATTGTCCCTGTTTGCAGGGACTTTGTATTTCAAAAAGTTACTTCCCGGGGGGAGCGTGCGTTACGCCTGGTTCTGGTTCAGGATTTCCATGGCCTTGTCGAGGATCGTCGTGTCGTCGAGTTGCACGATGCCTCCGTTGGGGCCTTGTTCGATATGGAATCCCGAAGGCAGTCCTTCGCCCTGTTTGTAGTGGGTTCCGCCAAAATAGTTGCGTACGGTGTCGACCTCCAGGCCCAGTTCATCAGCGATACGTTGCATGCTCCCGCTGGGCAGACTGTCTTTGATCCGCCGCAACTCATTGAAAGTGATTGTATTCATGGGTATTATGGGTATTGGGTGTTTAAATTCCGTATAAAGCTACGCTTTTTTCTGGTGACTTCAAAATTTCGAACGGCTTTTTTCTTTCGATTTCGGAACCACCATGAGCTTGCGAAGCGTTTGGGCGATCTGCGCGTTGTCCGTCCGGCCCGCGAACTGTTCCGATCCGGCCCCGATGGCGAACACGGGTACATAAACGGCCGTGTGCGCTCCGGTGGTCCAACCCACTCCGGCCTGTTTGGCCAGCAAGGCCACGGCCGCCGAAGCGCAGCCGGCGGGCGATTTTTCGTAGCGCGCCTTCAGCATCGCCCATTCGTTCTCGGAGGGTTTGACACGGTCGCCCAGCGAAAGGTTCTCTGCAAGCACCTGCCGGGCCTGTTCCCACGACGAGGTCTGCCCAAGGGCCTTTTCCAACGAGGCTTTGGACATTTTTTGCGCCGAAAGCAGCCCGAAATGGCTGTCGTACCCGTTGGCGGCATTTCCCAGGGCCACTCCGCCCGTTTCGTGATCGGCCGTTACCACAATCAGGGTCTGGTCGGGATGCTGCCGGTAGAACTCCAGGGCGTGTTCGATCGCGTTGGCAAAGTCGATGGTTTCGTGCACCACGCCCGCGGCATCGTTGGCGTGTCCCATCCAGTCGATCTGCCCGCCTTCGACCATCAGGAAAAATCCCTGTTCCTTCCCGCCTTTCCCGTACAGGTAGTCGATGGCTCCGCGGGTCAGGGTCGGAAGGGCGAGGTCGCCCTCCTTGCGGTCGATGGCCAGGGGAAGTTCGCCCTGCGGATACTGTTCCGACTGGATCCACACCACCCGTTCGCCCGTCAGGGGGGCCGCTCCGCGAACCACCTGATAACCCGCCTGATTCAGAGCCTCCCACACCGAGGGTTTTCCGGCCGGAGCGGGATTCAGCAGGCCGCTTCCGGCGTAGAGGTCGAGCCCTGCCGAGGCGGCGTCAAGTCCGATTTCGTAGTACATCGAGCGGTTGGGCTGGTGGGCGTAGAAGCTGGCCGGCGTGGCGTGGTCGACGCTCACCGAGGTAACCACCCCCGTTTTCATCCCTCTGCGTTTGGCATCCATGGCAACGCTTTCGAAAGGCTGTTTTCCGGTCGCATCCATGCCCATGGTTCCGAACGAGGTTTTTTGCCCCGTGGCCAGCGCCGTACCCGAAGCGGCCGAATCGGTGATGCGGCTGGTCAGGCAGTAGGTCGAAGCGAATCCGAAAACGGGAAGCTGGGTGAAGTTGAGCGGCACGAAGGCCACGCTGTCCGGTTTTTCGGCCGTCGAAGCCAGGTAGGCCTCGGTCAGGGCCACCTCGCCGATGCCCATTCCATCGCCAATGAAGTAGAAGATGTACTTGGGTGTTGCGGCAACGCTCTGTGCGATGCACAAAAGCGCCAGCAGCAGAAGGCATAGTTGTTTTTTCATGGTGTTGCAGAGGGGTTGTTTATCGGGTTATTTTTGAGAAGTCATGCAAAGGGCCTGTTGCCTGTTTTTTCCGCCACGCGGTTTGGATCGGCCCAAGGGGCTCAGGTACAGATCGGTTTGGCGGCGGATCACCCGGTGCAGCACAAGCAACGAAACCACGTTCGGAAGCACCATCAGGGCGTTGGCCATGTCGGAAAATCCCCACACCACGTCGAGGGTCGTGGTGGCTCCGACAAAGACGACAAGCACCCACAGCAGGCGGTAAAGCACGATTCCCCGGTTGCCCGAAAGGTATTCGACGCACCGTTCCCCATAGTAGCACCAGCCGAGCAGGGTGGAAAAGGCGAAACACGCCAGCGAAATGGCCACCACGTACTCGCCCCAGGGGATCGCCTGGAATGCGCGGTAGGTGATCTGCATCCCCTCCAGCCCCAGGTAGGCGTCGGGAGCTTTCAGCAGCCCCGTAACGATCACCAGTCCGGTGATGGCGCAAACCACCACCGTATCCCAAAAGGTTCCGGTCATCGACACCAGTCCCTGTTCGGCCGGCTCGTTGGTTCGCGCGGCGGCTGCGGCAATCGGGGCCGAGCCCATGCCCGATTCGTTCGAAAAGAGTCCGCGGGCGATCCCGTACCGCATGGCGTGGAGCCAACCGGCCCCGAGCAATCCGCCGCCTATGGCTTCGGCCGAAAAGGCGCTGCGCCCGATCAGGGCCAGCGCATCCGGAATGTACTCGGCGCTCAACGCCAACACGACCAGGCAACCGATCACATAAAAAATGGCCATGAACGGCACCAGTTTCCGGCAAACGGCGGCGATGGAGCGGACTCCGCCCAACACCACAAGCGCCACCACCGCAAGCGTTACCGCCCCCGTAATCCACGCGGGAATTCCTGCGGCGTGTTGCATCACCTTGGCGATCGTATTGGCCTGCACCATGTTGCCGATCCCGAACGAGGCGAATGCGGCGAACAGGCAAAACAACACGGCCAGCCATTTCGAGCCGACTCCCCGCTCCAGGGCGTACATGGGCCCTCCGCACACGCGGCCGTTGGCGTCGATGCGGCGGTATTTCACCGCCAGCACCGCCTCGGCGTACTTGGTCGATATGCCCAGCACGCCGGTGATCCAGCACCAGAACACGGCTCCGGGCCCTCCCAACGAAATGGCGGTGGCCACCCCCACAATGTTTCCTACGCCGATGGTGGCCGACAGGGCGACCATCAACGAACTGAAGTGGGACACCTCGCCGGGTTGGGACGGATCCGACTTGCGCAAACTAAGCCGGATTCCCCGCCCCAGGTAGCGTTGGATGACTCCGGTACGAATGGTCAGAAAAAGGTGCGTTGCCAACAGCAACACAATCATAAACCAGCCCCAAAGGACGCCGTTTACCTGATCGATCAACGTCGAAACGAATGATCCCATCAGGCGTTCTTTTTCAGTTCCATCAAAATCGAAAAGGCGCGCTGGATGTCGTCGTTATGCACCAGCACGGTAAATTCGTTGGTGGTGCTGATCAGTTCCACCATGTTGATGTTCTCCCAGGCCAGTTCCTTAAAAATGTAGTAGTACACCCCGGGATAGAGGCTGTTCTCGTCGGGCAGTTTGATGGTGATGGACGAAAGGGCCGTTTTTTTGGCCAGTTGCCGTTCGGCGCGGAAAATCTCTTCCACTTCGGGGATGAGCGAGCTGCTCACCACCAGGGCCGTTTCGTTGATCCCGCGCGAGAAGGTGCAAAAGGCCTCCTTGTTTTGCTGGATCGCGTCCAGCAGGCGGGCCTGGCACTGGTACAGGCTGCGCGAATTGCGGTAGGTAAGGTCGGCCAGGTTGGAGCGCACCACAATGTCGCCGATGTTTTCGATCACCTTTTGCAGCTTGATGTTCGAGAGCAGTTCGAGCCTGGGAACCAGTCGGTTGAGCGCCATCACCACCGCCCCTTCGTTCACCGCCCGATCGGCCGCTTTCTCCACTTCGGGTTTGAGTTGCCGGGCCAGCGCCGAAAGATTGACCAGCCCCTGGATCAGGGCGTTTTCGAGAAAAGGCTTCCGCTTGATGATCTCCTCGACGATGTTTGGAATGCTTGTCATATTCTTAACATTTGGTTCTTTTTTTGAACGATTTGGGCCAACCTTCGGTTGAAAACAAGAGGGAATCGCTACTTTTGTGGGCCGTTTCGGGAAAATTGCCGGGGCAAATCCAACGAACCACGACAAAGATAAACAAAACGGCAGAAAAATACACATTCCGTATAAAACACAACGAACAATCCATGATAAAGACCCTAAAATTTGGCGGAACGTCGGTCGGATCGGCCGAAAACATGCGCCGCGTCGCGCAGATTATCGTATCGGAAGGGGGGCGGCTCACCGTCCTGTCGGCCATGTCGGGAACCACCGACACGCTGGTTTCCATTTCGTCGGCGGCCTCGCGGGGCGACTCCGAAACCGTCAGGGCAGGCATCGACCTGTTGCGCGAAAAGTACACCACCTGCATCAACCTGCTGCTGAACAGCCGCCTCGACGAAGCGTTGCAGGCCCTGGAGCGGAGTTTCACCGTGCTGTCGAACGAAACGTTCACCTACCGCGGCGAAGTGTCGGACCGGCTGATGCTGGCGCAAGGCGAACTGCTCACCAGCGCCATTTTCTGCCTCTACATGCAGGAGGCAGGGCATCGGGCTGTGCTGATCCACTCGCCCGAGGTGATGCGCACCGACTACGACCACAAACCCGACACGATCCACCTGAAACAGTCGCTGCAAAGCCGGATGAACGACCCCGAAGCCTACTACATCGCCCAGGGATTCATCTGCACCGACGCCGCCGGCCAGATCAACAACCTGGGCCGCGGCGGAAGCGATTACAGCGCCTCGCTGATGGGAGTGGCCATCGGCGCCGCCGAGGTGCAGATTTGGACCGACATCGACGGGATGCACAACAACGACCCCCGCATTGTGGACAAAACCCGCCCGATCCGTCACATGAGTTTCGACGAAGCGGCCGAGTTGGCCTACTTCGGCGCCAAAATTCTCCACCCCGCCACCATCCAGCCCTGCAAGGAAGCGGGAATCAGCGTGCGGCTCAAAAACAGCATCAGCCCCTCGGACGAAGGCACCCTGATCTCGGACACGAAGGAGGACGAGTCGGACTTTCACGCCATCGCCGCCAAGGACGGCATCACCGTGGTGCGTATCTCCTCGGCGCGGATGTTGATGGCCTACGGCTTCATGCGCAAAGTGTTCGAGGTGTTCGAGAAGTACAAAACCCCCGTCGACATGATCACCACCTCGGAGGTGGACGTGTCGCTCACCATCGACAACACCCGCTTTTTGCAGGAGATCACCCGCGAACTGGCCCCTTTCGGAACGATCGAAGTGAGCAGCAACAACACCATCATCTGCATTGTCGGCCGCCTGGGCGACGACCACACCGGCATGGCCGCCCGCATTTTCGGCGCCCTGAAGCAGGTGCCCATCAGGATGATCTCGTACGGGGCCAACCACCGTAGCATCGCCCTGCTGGTAACCACCGAATACAAGGTGCAGGCGCTCCAATCGCTGAACGACCACCTGTTTGAATTTTAGCCCATGGCCCGTTTCACCCTCGACCACCGTCCCGTTCCGCCCACCCCGTTCTACTATTACGACCTGGAGCTGCTGCGCGACACCCTGACCCGGGTACGCGCCCAGGCCGACCGCTACGGCTACCACGTGCACTACGCCATGAAAGCCAACGTCGAACCCGCCGTGCTGCAGCAAATCCGTGCCTACGGGCTGGGCGCCGACTGTGTCAGCGGCTACGAGGTGCGGTGCGCCATCGAACAGGGCTTCGCCCCCGGGAGTATTGTCTTCGCCGGGGTCGGCAAAAGCGATCCCGAGATCGAGTACGCCATCGACCACGACATCTACGCCTTCAACTGCGAATCGCTGCAGGAACTCGAAGTAATCAACCACCTGGCCGCCGGGCGCGGAAAAGTGGTACGGATCGCCCTGCGCATCAACCCCGACATACAGCCCGACCAAACCCACCAATACACCGCCACGGGGCAGGCCGACAGCAAGTTCGGCATCTCGTACCGCGAGGTGGGCGAGGCGTTGGCTCGGATCGATTCGCTGGCCAACATCTCCATTTCGGGGATCCATTTTCACATCGGTTCGCAGATCGGCAACATGGACTCGTTCCGCAAACTGGCCCTGCGTGTCAACGAAATCGCCGCCTGGTTCACCGAGCGGGGCGTCCGGCTCGACCACCTGAACCTGGGCGGCGGGCTGGCCATCGACTACACGGCCCCCGATCAGCACCCCATTCCCGATTTCGAGGCCTACTTCGCCCTGTTCCACGAACACCTGCAGGTTCCCGAAAACCAAAGCGTCCACTTCGAATTGGGCCGTTCGATCGTCGGACAGTGCGGCGAACTGGTTACCCGGGTGCTTTACACCAAAACCACCGCCAACGGCGCACACTTCGCCATCACCGACGCGGGGATGACCGAACTGATCCGTCCGGCGCTCTACGGAGCCCACCACCAGATCGAGAACCTGACCGCCGTACAGCAAGGGCGTCCGGCCGACGAGACCTACTCCATCGCAGGCCCCATCTGCGAATCGTCCGATATTTTCGCCCGCAACATCACCTTCCCCCACACCGAGCGGGGCGACCTGCTGGCGCTTCGGTCGACGGGCGCCTACGGCAGCATCATGTCGTCGAACTACAACATGCGGCCCACGGCCCCGGCCTATTTCTCGGAATAGCTCCGGCCTGTCATTGCCTTAGCAGGGGCCGCCTCTTTTCAGGGCGGCCCCTGTGTCTTTGTGTACACACAAAAAATACCCGCCCCGAACTCCCTCAAAAAATCGTACTTTTGGGGGAATTAACCCTCCGTTTCCGATGAAACCGACCTTTTCGTACCTGGCAGGCGGCGCCTTGTTGGCCCATGCGTTGCCCGCCGCCGCCCAACCCGCCCAGCCGACGGATAAACCCTCGCCGCGCCCCAACATCATCTACATCATGGCGGACGACCACGCCGTGCAGGGCATCAGCGCCTACGGCCATCCGCTGTCGAAAATCGCCCCCACCCCGCAGATCGACCGCCTGGCCGCCGAGGGGGTACTCTTCGACCGCGCCTACTGTTCGAACTCCATTTCGGGGCCGAGCCGGGCCGTGATCCTCACCGGAAAACACAGCCATCGGAACGGGTTCCTGCGCAACGACCGCCCCTTCGACGGAGAGCAGCAAACCCTGCCGAAAATCCTGCAAGCCAACGGCTACCGCACCGCCGTGGTGGGAAAATGGCACCTGGGATCGTTGCCCACGGGATTCGATTACTGGAAAATTCTGGTCGATCAGGGAGTCTACTACAACCCCGACTTCATCCTCACCGGCGGCGATACCGTGCGCACGCGGGGGTACGTAACCGACATCATCACCGACAACAGCATCGAATGGATTGCCCAGCAGCGCCGTTCGGAGCAACCCTTTTTCCTGATGGTGCATCACAAAGCGCCCCACCGCAACTGGCAGCCCGCCATGCGCCACCTGTACCGGTACGAAAACACGCAGTTCCCGCTGCCCGAGACCCTGTTCGACGACTACCGCGGACGCGTGGCCGCCTCGCGGCAGGAGATGGCCATTGCCAAAGACCTCACCGACGGCTACGACCTGAAACTATCCGTCGGCAAGGGGTCCGACCAATGGATCAGGCGGGGAATCGCCCCCGTGTTCGGTAACATGGATCCGCGTGAGCGGGCCGACTATATTGCCTCGTACCGCGCGGGGAACGACCGTTTCTACGACCAATCGCCCATCGGCGACTCGCTCGTGGCGTGGAAATACCAGCGCTACCTGCGCGACTACTTCGCCACCGTGGCCGCCGTGGACGAGGGGGTGGGCAAATTGCTCGACTACCTTGACCGCACGGGGCTGGCCGAAAACACCATCGTGGTCTACGCCTCCGACCAAAGCTTCTACCTGGGCGAACACGGCTGGTTCGACAAGCGGTTCATGTACGAGGAGTCGATGCGCATGCCGCTGCTGATGCGCTTCCCCAAAGCGATTCCGGCGGGGAGCATCCACTCCGAACTGATCCAGAACATCGACTTCGCACCCACGTTCCTCGATTTTTGCGGCATCTCCGTCCCCTCCGACATGCAGGGCGAATCGTTCCGCGCCCTGGTTGACTCGACCGCCACGCCGCCCGACGCCTGGCGCACGTCGCTCTACTACCGGTATTACGAAAACCCGGGGGTACACAACGTGATGCAGCACGCCGGCGTGAAGACCGAGCGGTGGAAACTGATCTACTTTTTCGACAACCTGCCCGCCCCGAAAGAGTATTATTTCGAACTGTACGACCTGGAGTCCGACCCGCACGAAATGCACAACCTTTACGGCAGCAAGGGGACACAGAAGATCGCCCGCGAACTGACGGCCGAACTCAAACGGCTCGCCGCCCAATACCAGGACACCCTTCCTCCCTGCAAGGAACTGCGGTAATTCACCAGGTTGAGATAACTCTACCTCCGCTGAGAAAATCAGCCGGAGACGGGATGCTCATTCAACAACGGATTATACGTCATGATGGCATGGTTCACTGCCATCAGTTCGTGAGATTCTACCCCGGTTTGCAGGTCCCGTTTTTTGCGAAAAATCTTATTATGCCGGGTATAGGCTCCCCAATATTCCGACCGGATGGCGTGGTCGGCCTCGTACACCTCATACCGGAAACGAGGAGGTTCTAACGACCGGATTTCGCCGTGTAAATATCCGTTGGTAATCCACAGGTGCAGCGAAAACGAACTCTGCGTATCGTTTCGGAAACCCAAATCAATGTAGTTATAGGCCAACGTAGCCCCGCATCCAAACGGAATGCTACGGTTCACATCCGGAAAAACATCGTCGCAGTGCCGGTGGCGCTCGGTAACGGTCAGCGGCGTGTGCAACAGCATCCAGTAGATCAGATTACCCAGTTGACACAACCCGCCTCCGATACCGCTGGTTACCCGTCCGTCCGACAGCACCAATCCCTCAAGGTATCCCTTGCGAGCGGTGGGCCTACCCACCAGTTTCCACAGGGAAAAGGAGTCCTTCGGACCGATCACCATCCCGTTTATCCGGGCAATGGCCAGTTTCAGGTTGGTCGCTTTGTTGTGCTGCAGCCGCATGTCCACATCCTTCAGCGGACGCAAAATCAACGACTGGTGTTCGACCAGGAGGTGGCCGAACATTGTTTTGACACGAGGCACTCGCACGTATCCTCGCCCGAACCACCACTGCAGGCGGCGTTTTACGATGTAAAACTCACGCCCCAAACGGCGACGCAGCGGGTTTCGGCGAATGGGTCGGGAGACCGGTATTTGCATGTTTGGGTTGAAAAAGGAGAGAAACAGATCCTGTTTCTCTCCTGACAGACTCTTTTCCGAAAGCGAAGATTTCTACTTCACCCCCCCCTCTTTGGCTTCGATGCTCAGGGTGGCGTGGGGAACCACGCGCAAGCGTTCCTTGGGAATCAGCTTGCCCGTTTCGCGGCAAATGCCGTAGGTTTTATTCTCGATGCGCACCAGGGCCGCTTCGAGGTTTTGGATGAATTTGTATTGGCGTTGCGCCAGGCGGCCCGACTCTTCTTTCGACAGGGTGGCCGCACCCTCTTCCAAAATTTTGAACGTGGGCGAGGTGTCGTCGGTGCCGTTGCTTTCGGTATGGGTAATGGTAGCGCGAAGCAGATCGTAGTCTGCGCGGGCTTTTTCCAGCTTATCCAGAATGATCTCCTTGAATTCGGCCAGTTCGGCGTCAGAGTAGCGGTTCTTTTCCATGGTGGTTGCGGAGGGCTCCCCTCCTTTTAATATTGCAGCTAAAGTACGCTATTTTTCTCAATTTACCAAACAACCCGACACAAAAAGAGGCGAACTATTTGTTATTTTATTTTCCGCTCCACCGACCGCCTCAACATGCTTTTCACGATCGGTCCGTGAAAGGGACGGACGAAGAAGAAATAGACCCGGCCCAGCCTGTTCTTAAAGCGAACCAGCGTAATGGCCGATACCGTTCTGCGCTCCCCGCCGGGCTGCTCGATAACGACGGAGAGATAGGCGTCGAGGTGCGTGTCGGCCAGCAGCAACACCGTTTCGTTCCCGTTTTTCGCAACCAGCGAGGTCCCTCCATGCCGGCCGCCCGTGCGGATGCAACGTTCGAATCCGGCCTGATCGTCGTTTTCCGAGCCTTTCAGCCCGACAAACCGCACCAGAAAATTGCGCAACCTGAAAAGCGCGTTCACCCACCCGGGCAAATCCGCCCAAAGGCCGACCATGACATCGTCGGGGGTAATTTCGGAGGGAGAGTCCACCTCGCAGGCGAACACGTCCGTGTAGTCTGCCGGAAGGTAGGCTGCGGCCAGACTGCCTGCCGGGAGGGTGGATTTTTTGGCTTTTATCCGGTTCATAGCTTGCGTTGCCAATATCGCGCAAGGGCCTTGGGGAACAAATCCACGGGGCTTGTTTGATTACCCTGTCCGGATTTTATTGCGCCGTCCGCCCCCCCTGTATCAATAGGTGTGTTCGTCATCCTCCAGTTCGCGGCGGGTCATCGGCCGGCGGTTCATGGCCCGCCACGCCCACCAGATATAGGCCGCCACCCCCGGAATCAGGGCGCTGACCCAGGTCATGGCCGTCAGGGTGAACTCCGACGAGCTGCTGTTGGCAATGGTCAGCGAGTCGGCCACCTCCACCGTGGACGGGTAATAGGCCGTGTTGTTCCACCCCGCCGCCAGCAACAGCGTCCACACCGTAAGGATCGTCCCCGCCCCGGCATACCAAACGCCGGAAGCGCTGCGGGTAAAGATCCCCAGCCACAGGCCCGCCAGCACCGCCAACACCCCCAGCAGGAAACCCGCCCCCACCAACGGCATTTCGATCATATTATGCAGGTATTGCGCTGGCTGCCAACTCATCGACCCGTCGGGGGCGACCTCCACGCCCGGGTGCAGCGCAATCACCGCCGCCAGGGCCAAAAAGAGTCCCACAAAGAGGATTCCCTCCCCAACGAGCCGTTTACGGCACCGCTGCACAAAATCGGCGTCGCCGATGGTGTTGACAAAATAGAGCAATCCCAACACGCGGGCCAGGAGCAGTACCGTCGCCCCGAAGAGCAGGCTTTGGGGATTGGCCAGCGCCTCGAATCCGCGCCACGGGGAGTGCCACACCGAAATGGCTCCGCCGTAGGACAACCGGGCGGGTTCCACCTCGAACGGCGCGCCGAAGAACAGGCCCGACACCGCCACCCCCAACAGGAACGGGCCCAAGGCTCCGTTCAGCATCAAAAAAGCGTCGTAGGTGGAGCGTCCCAGCAAGTTGCCCGCCTTCGACCGGAATTCGTACCCCACCGCCTGTACCACAAACAGCAGCAGGATGGCTGTCCACAGGTAGACGGCGCCGCCGAAACTGGTGCTGTAAAACAGGGGGAACGAGGCGAAAAAGGCGCCGCCGAAAGTAACCAGCGTCGTAAAAGTAAACTCCCATTTATGGCCCAGGGTATTGACCATCAACCGGCGGTCTTCGGGCGTTTTGCCCAGCCGCGGCAGCAGGCTCTGCCCGCCCTGTACAAAGAGCAGAAAAACCAACAGAGCCCCTAACAGGGCGATGATCGCCCACCAGTAATGTTGCAACAGTTCCATGGCTATATCGTTTCTACGTGGTCTGACTTGGTTTGTGCGGCCGGCGCATGGTCGGCGGGAGTGCTTCCTCGCCGGATCTGCCGTACCATGATGCGGATTTCGGCCACCAGCAGCACAGCGAACAGGGCGCACAGGATCCAGAAGGTGGTTTGCACCGACCCCTTACCGATTTGGGTAACGGCGGCCGAGGTGGGCAAAAGGTCTTGAATCACCCAGGGTTGGCGGCCCACTTCGGCCACCACCCATCCCGCCTGCGAGGCCAGGTAGGCCAGAGGGATCGACCACAATCCCGCGTGCAGCAGCCAACGGGTCGAGGGCAAACGCCCCTTGCGCTCGAACCACAACACCAGTCCGAACAGCAGCATAAACAGCACGCCGGCTCCCACCATCACCCGGAAAGACCAAAAGACCAGCGGCACCGGAGGGATCGCCTGTTCGGGCCGTTGCAGGTAGCCGTAGCCGAAGTAGCGGAAGTAGTCGTTGTGGAATGCCGCCCCTTCGGGGGTGGCGCGGTCGAACAGGCGGCCGAGCGAATCGGAGGGCTGTTCGCGGTAGGCGGCAAAAAGCTCTTTGGCATAGCGCCCCCGTTTCATTTTTTCGGCCGTCGAGGGAATGCCCCGCGACGGATTTCCGTACACCAGGTCGTCGGTTCCGGGGACAAAAGCGTCGAAGTCGTGGAAACTCATCAGCGACAGCATCCCCGGCACTTTAACATCGCCGACGATGGTAAGCGGCGCACGGGACGAACCGACCTCCAGCCCCTCCATCGCGGCCAGTTTCATGGGCTGGTGACGGGCCACCTGCTGCCCCGCTCCGTCGCCCGTGTAGATCGTTACCAGCGAGCCGAACAGGCCGAAGACCGCGGCGATCGTCATGCTTTTACGCGCCATCCGCTCTTCGCGGCCGCGCAGCAGGAACCACGCCCCCACACCCACCACGAAGACGGCGGCCAGGATGAACGACGAGCTGACCGTGTGAAAAAACTTGTTCATCGCCACCGGCGAACCGGCCACGGCCCAAAAGTCGATCATCTCGTTGCGGGCCGTATCGGGGTTGAAGTGCGTCCCCACCGGGTACTGCATCCATGCGTTGGCCACCAAAATCCACAGGGCCGATAATGAAGCGCCCACCGCCACCAGCCACGTGGAGGCCAGGTGGAAACGTTTCGACACGCGGTTCCATCCGAAAAACATCACCGCAATGAAGGTCGATTCCATGAAAAAGGCCATGATCCCCTCGATGGCCAGCGGGGCCCCGAAAATATCGCCCACAAAGTAGGAGTAGTTGCTCCAGTTGGTTCCGAACTCGAACTCGAGGATCAGCCCCGTGGCCACCCCGACCGCGAAATTCACTCCGAACAGGCGCATCCAAAACTGGGTGGTCTGTTTCCAGAAGGGATCGCCCGTGCGGACATAGCGCGTCTCCATCCAGGCGATCATAAAGCTCAACCCCAGGGTGAGCGGCACAAAAATCCAATGGTACGCCGCGGTCAGGGCAAACTGCGCCCTCGACCAATCCACCACGCTTGTCAAATCTTCCATAAATTACCGGTTTATCAGTTCGTTACTCACTTTTTCGGCCTGCTCCCGCTCCTCCATCCCTCCCAGGGCATTGGGAAAGAAAAAGATTCGCAACACCGCGAACATCAGCACCAGCTTGATACCGATCACCCACCACAGGGTGCGCCCCAGGGGGCCCATCTCGCGGAAGCCGTCGTAGTAGAAGCGGCCAATGTTGCGCAGTCTGCTCATAAAGGATTACCTTTGTGGCTTAAAGATAATGGAAACTACGTTCACTTCTGCAAAAATCGCGCAATTTAGCCGCTTTTGCTCAACAGCCCGTACCATTGCCGTGCTTTCGCACGCCAATCCCGACGGCGACGCCATCGGGTCGGGCGTGGCGCTTACCCTGTTTCTGCGGGGACAGGGCCACGAGGTACGCTTTTTTGTCCCCAACCGGGCGCCGCAATTTCTGCGTTGCGTACCCCTGTTCGACTCCATCGACGTGTTCGCCGGCGCCGACGCGCAGGCCAAACGTTACCTGGCGGGGGCCGACCTGTTCATTTTCGTCGACTTCAACCAGCCCGACCGCCTGGAGAAAATGGCCGACACGGTGGCCGAAAACATCGCCGCGCCGCGCATCCTGATCGACCACCACCTGGAGGCCCCGGAGTACGAGCTTTCGTTTTCCGACTCGGCCTACTCCTCGACCGCCCACCTGATCTACGACCTGCTGGCCGCCCTGGGTAAAGCCGACGCCATCACCGCCGACATCGCCACCGCGCTCTACGTGGGCATGGCCACCGACACGGGCAACTTCAGCTTCGGCAACCTTACGCCCGCCCTGTACCGCGCCGTGGCCACGCTGGTGGAGCGTGGAGCGCAGCCGGTCGAAGTGGCCCGGACCGTATTCAACACCCAAAGCGAAGACCGGCTGCGGATGATGGGCTACCTGATCTCCGAAAAACTGGTGATCGAACCCGCCCTGCACACCGCCTACCTCACCCTGTCGCAAGGTGAAAAGACCCGCTTCAACCACCAGGTGGGCGACACCGAGGGGATGGTCAACCTGCCGTTGTCGATCGAAGAGGTGCGTTTTTCCGCCTTTTTTATCGAAACCCTCGACTGCATCAAGGTGTCGTTCCGTTCGAAGGGCGACTTCGACGTGAACCGCTTTGCCCGCGACCACTTCAACGGCGGCGGCCACAAAAATGCGTCGGGAGGCCGTTTTTTCGGTTCGATGAAACAGGCTGTCGCGCGGTTCGAAGCGTTGATCCGGACCGAACACCCCTGATTTTCCCATGGCAATCCCGACGGTTACCGAAAAACTGTTGGCCCTGATGCGCAGTTTGCGCATCGAGATGAACGGCGCCGTTTCGCAGGCCATGCGCGAACGCGGCGCCCATTATGGCCTCAACTACGGCGTATCGTTGCCCACCCTCCGCCAGGCGGCCCTGCCCTACGCCCCCGACCCCGAACTGGCCGAGGCGCTGTGGCGGCAGGATATCCGCGAACTGAGGCTGGCGGCCCTTTTTGTGGCCGATCCCGCGCAAATGACACTCGAGCAGATCGAGCGGTGGAGTTCGTCGTGGCGCACCGCCGAGGAGGCCGAGCAGAGCGTTGCGCAACTGTTTTCCAAAACGCCCGAAGCCCTTGCCGCGGCACGCGGCTGGTTGGGCGGCGACACCTCTTCCGACCTGCAACGACTGGCCGCACTCCACCTGTTGCGGCTGGCTGCGCCGGCCTCGGCAGCCGAACAGCTTGAACCCTTTCTTTCGGAACCCCTGTGGCGGCAGCTCCCCGCCGCACCCGCCTCGTTCGCCCTGCGCGAGCTGTGGCGGCACCACCCCGCGCTTCGTCCGGCGATCTCCGAGCTATTGCCCCTGCTTGATCCCGCCCTGGCCGACGAGGTGCGCTGGCAGATCGACTACCTGTAACCCTTTTGACAAAAAAGCAAAGCGGCCCTCCCCGTCCGGGGGAGGGCCGCCTGCGTCTGCCGCGTGCGGGGGCAACGGGTTACTTGTTCATCCGAATGCAATAGCGTTTCAGCACCGTGTAGGCCTCCTGAAGTCCCAGCTCGCCCGACTTGCTCAGGTCGAGGCAGCCCTTTTGGGTGTCGCGCAGGAAAATTTGCACCAACCCGCGGTTGTAGTAAGCCTCGGCAAAGTAGGGGAACAGCTCGATGGCCTTATTGTACTGCTCGATGGCGGCGGGCATATCGCCGCTTTGGCAGTAGATGTTCCCGAGGTTATAATACAGGTGCGGCAATTCCGACATCAGGGAGATCGCCTTTTTCAGGTCGGCGATCGCCTCCGAGTAGTCGTAGGTGCGTTTCGATTCGTGTTGGATCAGGCGCGTGGCCGGATCGTCGGTCGACACGGCGATGCGCTGCACGGGGCTGTTGGTTTCGAGCGAGGCGATGAACTCGATCATCTCGGCCTGCGTAACGGCGCGGTTGAGGTAGGCGAACGGATTTTTCGTGTCGGCATCGGTCGCTTTGGTCAGGTAGATCATCGACGACGCGTACTGCCGCAGCAGGTACTGGGTGGTTCCCTTGCGGAAGTTTTCGGCCGCGCCCGAGGGGTTGACATTGCGGTTGTCCCACCGCCCCAGGCTGTCTTCGGGCAATTGGGTGCGCTGGTTGGTCAGCCTCCACGCCGTACCCGACGGATCGACAACGGCCGCGAAACGCTCCAGACGGGCATTTTGATAGATGCGCGGATTGAAGATCACCGAGGTATCGGCCCGGGTGGGGATCACCCGGAAGAGCGGCAACAGGCTCACCTCGCTTTGCACATCGCTCACCATGGCCCGCAGTTCGTTGCGCCCCAGGTCGTTGTCGAACGACATCATTTTGTCGTACTGCCGGCTGGTGTCGGCCCATATCGAGAAGCTGCTGTCCGATAGCTTGTTGCGGTAGCTGTCGATCTGATTTTTGGCTATTTTCTGGTCGCTTTCGGCCCCGCGGAAGTCGCGCATCTGATTCTTGACGGCGGCGCGGCCAAGGTAGGCGTTCGCAAAGTCGGGATAGAGTTCAATGGCCCTCGAATAGTCCTGCAACGCCCCCCGGAAATCGCCGATTTGCGCCCGCACCGCCGCACGGTTGAAAAACACCAGCACGTTGTCGGGGTTGTAGCGGGCCACGCGGTCGTAGTCCTCAAGCGCACGGTTGTAGTCGCCTATCTGGCTGCGGAGGATGGCCCGGTTGAAGTAGGTAACCGAGTTGAGCGAGTCGCGGGCGATGGCCAGGTTGAAGTCGGCCAGCGCCTCGACCGGTTTTTGGTCCTGCGCCTTGGCCACCCCGCGGTAGAAGTAGGCCACGGCCAGGTTCGAGTCGAGTTCGACCGCTTTCGAGAGGTCATCCACCCCCCGGTCGAACTTGCGTTGCATCACCTCCAACAGGCCGCGGCGCATATAGCCCTCGGGATTGTAGGGATTCACCTCGATGGCGCGGTTGAAGTCGGTGTAGGCGCGCACCGTGTCTTTCAGGTACAGGTACGACGTACCGCGGTTCGACAGGGCGTTTACGTCCGTCGGTTCGAACCGCAAGTATTTGGTAAAATCGTCGACGGCCCGTTTAAACTGCTGGCTCAGCAGGAAGGTAACGCCCCGGCTGAAGTAGGGGTAGGCCGAATTCGGGCGGAGCAGCATCGCCTCCTGGTAGTCTTTCAGCGCCTCGTTGTAGTTGCCCAGGCGCGAACGGACAATGGCGCGGTATTGGTAGGCGAGCGTGTAGACGGGGTTCACTTCGATGGCGCTGGTGAAGTCGCTTTCGGCCCCCAGCAGGTCTTCGAGGTTGTACTTGGCCACCCCGCGCAGAAAGTAGCCCTCGTACTCTTTGGTTTCGGTGCGGAGCAACAGGTTCAGCATCTCGATCGCATCGCGGTAGCGGCTTTCGATAATCAGTTCGCGCCCCTTGTAAAAAAAGTAGGGTTTATTGAGCTGCGCACGCGCCGGGAAGGTTCCCAGCAGGCATATGGAGAGGCACAGGGCCAAAAAAATCGAAGAAAGGTGTCGTTTCATGGCAACAAATGTACGTTTTTTCGTCGTACCTGCTCCGCCCTACCGGAAGATGCGCCCCTGCCAGGTGCCGCGCTGTTCCAGCCGGGCTTCGAGCAGTTGCACCAGCCGTTCGTTGCGCAGCGCGCCCCACGAGGGGCCGGCCTGAAAGCGTTCGGGAGCCTCGCCGGCAAAGCGTTCGATCACCAGATCGGGCCGCAGCCGTTCGAGCAGGTCGATGAACAGGTCGATGTACTCGTCGAGCGAAAAGAACCGGAACTCTTCGGGATGTTCCCGGTAGCGCCGCTCCATGGGGGTTCCGGCAAAGAGCTGGAGCTGGTGGAATTTCACCGTTTCGAGCGGCAGGGCATTGATCACGGCGGCCTGTTCCAGAAGCATTTGAGGCGTTTCGCCGGGCAGCCCCAGGATGAAGTGGGCGCCGCAATGGATTCCTCGGGCGGCGGTCATTTCGACGGCCCGTTTCGAACAGGCGAAGTCGTGGCCGCGGTTCACCGCCCGCAGGGTCGTGTCGTAGACCGACTCCACGCCGTATTCGATCACCACGTAGTGATCCCGGGACAGGCGGGCGAAGTAGTCGAGTGTTGAGGCGTCCACGCAGTCGGGACGGGTGCCTACGACGATCCCCCGCACGGCGGGATGGGCCAGCGCCTGGCCGTACAGGTCCCGCAGCTCGTCGAGCGGTTTGTAGGTGTTCGAAAAACTCTGGAAGTAGACCAGGAATCCGGTCGATTTTTTGTAGCGGCGAGCATGGAATCCGATGCCGTCGTCGATCTGCCGGGTGATCGAGTCGCCCCGGTGGCAGTACGAGGGGGTAAAGGCGTCGTTCACGCAAAAGGTACATCCTCCCGTTCCGAGCGTGCCGTCCCGGTTGGGGCAGGTGAATCCGGCATCGACCGAGATTTTTTGGATGCGGCCACCGAAAAGTTCCCGAAAATAGCGGGAGTAGCTGTTGTAACGCCGACGATCGCCCCAGGGGTAGGCCTCGCTATTCGACATAAAGCACAAGCCCCTTGAGGTACTCCCCCTCGGGGTGGTAGATATTGACGGGGTGGTCGGCCGGTTGGGTCAACTGGTGCAGAATGCGCACCCGCCGCCGGGCAATGGCCGCCGCGCTGAAAACCGCCATCCGGAACTGCTCTTTGCTGACGGCCTGCGAACAACTGAACGTGAAGAGGATACCGCCCGGGGCGATCTTCTCCAACGCATTCGCATTGAGCCGCTTGTAGCCCTGCAAGGCGTTGCCCAGCACGTTGTGGTGCTTGGCGAAGGCGGGCGGGTCGAGGACAATCAGGTCGTACGCCCCCTGTTCCATCCGTTTCACGTAGTCGAGCGCGTCGGCCGCCACGGCGCGGTGATCGGCCCCGGGCGCATTGAGCCGCACGTTGGCCTCGGCAAGCTCCACCGCGCGGGCCGAGCTGTCGACCGAATCGACCCGCACGGCTCCGCCGCGCAGGGCGTACACCGAGAATCCGCCCGTGTAGCAAAAGGTATTCAGCACCTTCCGCCCCCGGGCGTATCGTTCCACCAGGGCGCGGTTTTCGCGCTGGTCGAGGAAAAAGCCTGTTTTTTGCCCTCCCTCCCAGTTGGCCCGGAACGAGAGTCCCCCTTCGAGTACCGTCTCGTCCACCGCCCCTGCGCCGTACAGATAGCCGTCCGCCGCATCGACCTCGCTTTTGTAGGGCAGCGTGCCGCTGCTTTTGTCGTACACGGCCCGCAAACGGTCGCCGGCCACCGTGCGGAGCGCGCTGCAAACGGCCTCGCGCGCAAGCCACATGCCCACCGTGTGGGCCTGCAACACCGCCACGCCGTCGTACCAGTCGACCACCAGTCCCGGCAGGCCGTCGCCCTCGCCGTGCGCCCAGCGGAAGCAGGTGGTTTGGGGCGAGTCGACAAGGCCGATGGCCCGGCGCACGTCCCAAGCCTGCCGGAGTCGGGCATTCCACCAAGCCTGGTCGATCGGCTCGGGCTCAAAACTGAGTATCCGCACCGCGATGGAGCCGACGCAGCAATGCCCGCGGCCGATAAACCCGTCCGATGCGCTGCGCACCTCCACCAGGTCGCCCTCTTCGGGCTGGCCGTCGGCCGAGGCGATCGCTCCCGAAAAGATCCAAGGGTGGAAACGCTCGGCCGAAGCCTCTTTCCCGGGTTTCAAACGGACTGTTATCATGGTTGTTGCGTTAGTTTGCAATAGATTTCGCGGCACACCCAGGCGTCGGTGGCCGCATATTCGCACTGGGCCGGGGTGAGTTCGACCGCCTCCCAGTTCGAGAGCCGCTGGGCTTTCGATATTTTGAATCCCAGCACCACGGCCGCCATTTTGCGCACGCTCAGCTCCTCGACGCCCCACCTTCCCACGATCGACTGGAGGTCGACGAATCCGGCCGGAGTGAACGGGGCGACTTTCCGCATGCTTCGCAGGTCGTCCCGCAGGGCGGCCCCTATTTTAAGGATGGCGGGCGATTCGAGGATCCGCAGCATTCCGGGCGAAAAGTCCACGCGCTGCACCCGGATCAGGAAAGCGGTGTCGGCCGTTGAAAGTTGCACCAGGGCCATTTTATGAACGACCCCGCGCGAAAAGGAGGGCCGCGTTTCGGTGTCGTAGCCGATGAATCGCTGGGTACGCAGCGCCTCCTCGGCCTCCCTCATCGTTTCGGGGGTATCGACCACCACTACCCGACCCGAAAAACCTCCGGCGGGCAGTTCGTTGACCTCTTCGTTGCTGATTTTGGCTGCGTACACAGCGCAAAGGTACGATTTTCCACGGGCTTTTCACCCCCTTTTCCGGAGGTCGCGCGGCGAAGAACGACTGAGGCCGGGCGCTAAAAAACCGGCCCCGAAAAGGGCCGGTCTATTTCGCAGAAAGGGGGAAACGAGCGTATTAAAGTTCGCCCAAGATGGTGGAGATGCCGCGTACGTGGCGCTCCACTTTCTGTTTGTAGAGGTCGCTGATGTTGATCAGGATGGCGGTCTCCTCCACATTGCCGAAGTCGGGGTTGCGCGCCGTATCGAACACTTTCATGGTGGGCGAAAGGCCCATGTAGGCATTGATGAGCGGGGGGATCGTCTCGTCGAAGTTGCGGATCGAACGCGAGAGAATTTTATAGTCCTCGGTATAGTCCTTCCCCACGAACAGGCGCTCCATCTGCTCGCTGTCGATATCGATCTCGACCGGATAGCGCGAGGTGATCAGCTCCTCGCGGTCGGGAAAATGTTTCTTCAGGAAATAGAGCAACATGTTGCGGGCCTGACGGTTGTAGTCGCCGTACATGGTTACCTTGCCAAAAAAGTAGCGGATATCGGGATTCCGCACCATCAGCGCCCCCAGGCCGTCCCACAGGTTGTCCAGCACGAAAAGGCTTTTGGGATTGTTCCGTGTCTGGTAGGCCGGTTGCACGAACGAACGGCCCAGTTCGATCAAATGAGGCAGGTAGTGGTCGCGGAACCGCTCGCTGAATTCGAAGTAGTGCGCCGTCGACAGGTATTTGGGATGCACCGACCGGGGGATGATGTAGCGATACCCGCCCATGATCTGTTTGGCCGCGGGGTCCCAGGCGATCAGTTGGGTATACCCCTCGGGCACCAGGTCCAGTTCGTCGAGGTCGATGTTTTTGCCTGTTCCGCCGCCGCCGTCCCGAAACGCCACCTCGCGCAGGCGGCCGATCTCCTGAAGCACGTTGGGCGCCTCGCCCGGACGAAGCGTGTAGAGCAAGTTGCCGCCCTTATTGGTCTTCCGCCAAAAGCGGGCGGGGGTCAGTTCGCGTTCGAGCAGTTCGGCGGGTATGGGGTCGATGATGGGATCCATTCGGGCTGGAATAAAGGGGATTCTACAAAGATATGAAAAATCCGACCCGCGAAAAGCTATTTGCCCTTTTGCAGGGAATAAACGGCCTTTCGGATCTGCTCCACGCCCTGCTTCGAGGCCTCCCTGCCCGTGGGTTCGATGGCGGGGCCGATGCGGATCGTGATCCGTTTTCCGCGTTGGTCGAACATCTCTTTGGGCAGCCAAAGCATTTCGAGATTCACTTTGATCCCCAGGCGTTTTCGCCAACGGGCAAATCGATAAAAGGCGTTCGAGTTGCGCCCCTCGACATAGACCGGAACCACCGGCCGGCCGCTGTCCCAGGCCTTGACGGCGAAGTTGCGTTTCCACGGGGGATCGGTGATCCGGCCTCCGATCAGGCGCGAACAGAGTCCGGCCGGGAAGGTGATGATCGCCTGGTCGCCCTCGTACAGTTCCACCATCCGGCGGGCGTACTGGCTGTTTTGCGCCCCGTGCTTATTCACCGGAGCGAAGATGGGGGCCAGGGGTTCCAGATTCATCAGCAGGTCGTTGACAATCAACTTCGGCTGCCCCACGTAGGGGGCCAGCGCCTCGGCCAGGATCAGGCCGTCGAGGCCCCCGAGCGGATGGTTCGCGGCAAAAATCACGCGGTGCGTGGCGGGGAGGTTCTCCGCCCCCTCGACCGCGTACTCCACCCCGATCTCTTCGAGGGTCGAACGGATAAATTGTAACGGCGGTTCGTGGCCGTGTTCGGCCAGGGTACGGTTGATGCGGTCCAGGCGCAGAAAACGCTCGAACCAATGCAGGGCGCAGGAGGGGATCCAACGGGCCGCCGTCGGATTCTTGCTGCGGATCACCTGCCGAATATCGATCTGTTGCATGGGTACAAAAGTAAAAAAACGGGTAAAATAAGCTACCTTTGAGCGTTGAATTTCAATCCGCCCATGTCCGCCTACCACGAGCCCGTCCTGTTGAAAGAGAGCGTCGACCTGCTTGCGGTCGACCCCGCGGGAACCTACGTGGACGTTACCTTTGGCGGGGGAGGCCACTCGCGCGAGGTGCTGGCCCGGCTGGGCCGCAAGGGGCGGTTGATCGCTTTCGACCAAGACCCCGACGCGCTGGCGAACGCCCCCGACGACAAGCGTTTCACGCTTATTCACAACAATTTTCGGTTCCTTCGCGGATCGGTTCGCGCCCTGGGCATCGAACAGGTGGACGGCATTTTGGCCGATCTGGGCGTCTCCTCGCACCACTTCGACACCCCCGAACGGGGTTTTTCGTTCCGTTTCGACGGGCCGCTCGACATGCGGATGAACCAAACCGCCCCGCGCACCGCCGCCGACGTGGTCAACCACTACGAACCCGAACGGCTGGCGCAGATTTTCGGCCGTTACGGCGAACTCGACAAATGTTTCCGGCTGGCCGGAGCCATCGAACGGGCGCGCGCCGAACGCCCCATCGAGCGGGTCGAGGAGCTGCTCGCGGCAGTCGCCCCCTGCACCCCCGCCGGCAGCGAAAAAAAGTTTTGGAGCAAGCTTTTCCAGGCGCTCCGCATCGAGGTGAACGGCGAAATGCTGGCCCTGGAGATGATGCTCTCGCAAGCCATCGACCTGCTCAGGTCCGAAGGCCGCCTGTCGGTGATCACCTACCACTCGCTCGAAGACCGGCTGGTGAAAAACATCATCCGCAGCGGCACCCCCGACGGACAAGTGGCCACCGACCTGTACGGCCGCCGTTCCGCCCCCCTGCAGGCGATCGGCAAAGTGATCGACCCCAGTCCCGAAGAGATTGCCCGCAACCCCCGCGCCCGCAGCGCCAAGCTGCGCGGCGCCCAACGCACCGACCTCGCCCGATGACCCCTTACGACGACCCCACCCCGCTGGCGCCCGACCCCGCACTCCTTGCCGCCGGGCCGGAAACGGTTCCGGCCGCCGAGGCCCTGCCGCCCGACTGGCGCGACGAGGACCCCGCTTCCGGCGACGAGCGTCCCCGCCGCCGCGGCGCTTCGGTCGGCGAATTCTTCACCGGCAGCATCCTCTCCCGCGAGGAGTTCACCCGCCGGCTTCCCGTGCTGGTTTTCGTGGTCATGCTCATGCTGCTCTACATCGCCAACGGCTTCCGGATGCAGCAGAAACACGCCCGCATCGAAAAACTGGGCGACGAACTCCAAGTACTCAAAACCACCGCCGTTACCACCACCGCCGTGCGTATGACCCGTACGCGCCAAAGCGAAATCGTCGGCCTGCTCAGGCAGTACAACATTCCGCTGATTTTGGACGAACAGCCGCCGCTGATTCTTGAAACCCCCGCCAGCCTCGAACGATGACCCCCCCGCCAGCCGTCCCCCCGAAACAGAGCCCCATCAAAGAGGCGATCCTGCGCCGGATCAAGGTGCTGTACCTGCTGTTTTTGATCGCAGGGCTGGCCATTGTCGGGAAGATCATCTGGCTGCAGGTGGGCAGCGAGGGCGAAAAGCTCCGCAACCGGTCGGAGCAGTACAGCTACCGCACCGAAATTCTCGAAGCCGCGCGGGGCAACATCTACTCCGACGACGGCCGCCTGCTGGCTACCACCATCCCCTACTACGAACTGCGGATGGACATGGCCGCCGGAAGCCTCACCGACGAAGTGTTCCGGGCCGGTGTCGATTCGCTGAGCATCCAGCTCTCCGGATTTTTCAAGGACCGTTCGCCCGCCCAATACCGCGCCGAGCTGACCGCCGCCCACGCCGAGGGGAAACGCTACTACCTGGTCAACCCCCGACGCATCAACTACCTCGACCTGTGCGCCGTGCGTCGTTTCCCGCTGTTCCGGCTGGGGGCCAACAAGGGAGGGTTCATCCCCATCGAAGTGGGCCGCAGGGTCTACCCCTACGGCAATCTGGGGAAACGCACCATCGGCATGGTCAACACCAGCGGCGTGCGCGTGGGGATCGAAGGAGGATTCGACGACGTGCTGAAGGGGATCAACGGCGTTACCGTAAAACAAAAGGTGTCGGGCGATTTTTGGACCCCCATCTCCAGCCCGCTGAACATCGACCCGATCGACGGCGTGGACGTGGTAACCACCCTGAACATCGAGCTGCAGGACATTGCCCAAACCTCGCTGCGCGAACAAGTCCTCTCCACCCAGTCCGACTGGGGCTGCGTCGTGGTGATGGAGACCTCCACCGGCCACATCAAGGCCATCGCCAACCTCACCCGCAAGGCCGACGGGTCGCTGGTCGAAGACTACAACTACGCCATCGGGATGAACATCGAACCCGGCTCGACGTTCAAAACCGCCGGCTTGCTGGCCCTGTTGGACGACGCCCAGATGCCGCTCTCGAAGCTGATCGACGTCGAGGGGGGCGAAATTTACATCGGACACGCCAAAGTGGTCGACTCGCACAAGGGGTACGGCGTGCTGACCCTGCAGGAGATTTTCGAAAAATCGTCGAACGTCGGCATGGCCAAAGCGGTCAACAGCGCCTACGCCGCCGACCCCAAACGTTTTGTGGCCGCGCTCGAACGCATGGGGATCGGCCGCATGCTCAACCTGCAAATCGGCGGCGAGGTAAAGCCCACCCTGCGCCATCCCGGCGAAAAGGGGTGGGACGGAACCACCCTCACCATGATGTCCTACGGCTACGCCCTGCGGCTGGCCCCGATCCACACGCTCACTTTCTACAACGCCATCGCCAACGGCGGAGTGATGGTCAAGCCGCTGCTGGTGAACGAACTCAGGCAGTACGGCAAAACGTTGTCTACCATTCCGGCTGACACGCTCATCCCTTCGATCTGCTCGCCCAAAGCGCTAGCCGACATCCACACCGCCCTTGAGGGGGTGGTGATCCGGGGAACGGGCCGTTCGTCGCTCTCGAACCCCAAATACCGCGCCGCCGCAAAAACCGGGACAGCCCAGATCGCCATCGGCCGGGGCGGCTACATGACCGCCGAGGGAGGGCGGCACTACCTCGGTTCGCTGGTGGGTTACTTCCCCGCCGACCAGCCCCGCTACACCGTGATGGTAGCCATGAAAACGTACTACTACCCCGGGTCGGGAAAACCCTACTACGGAGCTGAGTTATCAGGAAAACTCTTCCGCACCATCGCCGACCGCATCTGCACCCTCAGTTACAACTTCCAACAAACCCGCTCGGCCTCGGCCGTTACGCCCTACACCCCCCGCCTGCAGGCCCTGCCCGGCCCGGCCGAGGGGCTGAACCTGCTGTTCGACCAACTGCGCATCGCCGGGCCGGCGATCGACCCTTCGGCAGGCGAAGTGGCGTTGGACAGCGGGCGGGTCGTTGCACCGAAACCCTTGCCGCTCACCGCGGGGACACCCGATTTCCGGGGGCTTTCGCTCGACGAAGCGCTGCATGCCGCCGAAGCCGTGGGCCTGCGGCCCCGTTTTGTAGGACTTGGACTTTGCACCGGGCAGTCGATCCCCGCCCAAACCCCCTTTGAGGCGGGAACGGAAATCACGCTTACATTAGGAACCAAATAGAAACCAACAATGGACCTTACACACCTCGGGAACGTAACGGGAGCGCCCCTGCCCGCTCAAATGGGCACGATCCGTTCGGGATCGAACCAGGTGGAGGCAGGCGACTGGTTCGTGGCCCTGCGGGGTACGCGGGTCGACGGCCACGCCTTTATTCCGGAAGCCACAGCTCGGGGCGCACGCGTGGTGGTTTGCGAAACCCTTCCTCAAGAAATACTCCCCGGGGTCTCCTACCTCCAGGTGGCCGACTCGGCCGCGGCCCTGGCCGAACTGGCCGCCGAATACTACGGCCATCCCAGCCGCAAGCTCCAACTGGTAGGGGTAACCGGCACAAACGGGAAAACCACCGTCGCCACCCTGCTCTACGACCTGTTCACGGCCCTGGGACACCCCTCGGGCCTGATCTCGACAGTCGTTTACCGCGTGGGAACCCAAAGCTACCCCTCGACCCACACCACGCCTGACCCGCTGGCCCTGAACCGTCTGCTGGCCGAAATGGTCGAAGCCGGATGTAGCTGCTGTTTCATGGAGGTGAGCTCGCACAGCATCGTGCAAGAGCGCATCCACGGCCTCCGCTTCGTGGGAGGCGTCTTCACCAACATCACCCACGACCACCTGGACTACCACGGCACCTTCGCCGAATACATCAAGGCCAAGCAGCGGTTCTTCGCGCAACTCCCCCGCGAGGCGTTCGCCCTGACCAACCTGGACGACCGCAACGGCGAGGTGATGCTCCAGAACAGCCCCGCCCGGCGGCAAAGCTATTCGCTCCGGAACGTGGCCACCTACCACGGCCGGCTGGTCGAATCGCACCTGGACGGAATGTTGCTCGAGCTGAACGGCACCGAGGTGTGGACCCACTTCATCGGCCGGTTCAACGCCTACAACCTGACCGCCATTTACGGCGCGGCCTGTTCGCTGGGCGCCGACCCCGCCGAGGTGTTGCAAACCCTCAGCACGCTGCATCCGGTCAACGGGCGGTTCGACTGCATCCGCTCGGGAGACGGGCGGCTGGCCATCGTCGACTACGCCCACACGCCCGACGCGCTGCAAAACGTGATCGACACGATCAACGAACTCAAAGGCGCGGGCCGCCTGATCACCGTGGTGGGGTGCGGCGGCGACCGCGACAACGCCAAACGCCCCGTCATGGCCCGTGTGGCCGCCGACGGGAGCGCGCAAACCATCCTCACCTCGGACAATCCGCGTACCGAAGACCCTGCGGCGATCCTCGCCCAAATGCAGGCCGGACTCGACCCCGTTCAGGCCCGGCGGACGCTCACCATCGCCGACCGCCGCGAGGCGATCCGCACGGCCTGTACGCTGGCCTCGCGGGGCGACATCATCCTCGTTGCGGGCAAGGGACACGAAACCTACCAGGAGATCCAGGGCGTCCGCCACCCCTTCGACGACAAGCAGGAGGTCTGCGCCGCCCTCGGGCTGTAACCCTCCTCCGCTCTGCAAAAAAGCCCCCGCAGATGCCCCAAAGGCGCGGGAGCGACCCCGCAAATTGCTGAAAAAAGAGTACCTTTGGGGGTTATACCCTTGATCCCGAACCGCCCATGCTTCATCACCTTGCCGAATACCTCAACCGTTGGTTCGACCTGCCGGGGGCCGGCATGTTCAGCTACATTTCGTTCCGGGCCGCCATGGCCATCGTGCTTTCGCTGGTCATCGGCATCATTTTCGGAAAATCGGTCATCCGGCTGCTGCAACGCAGGCAGATCGGCGAAGAGATCCGCAACCTCGGCCTCGACGGGCAGCTTCAAAAGCGCGGCACCCCCACCATGGGCGGGCTGATCATCCTGGGATCGATCCTGATTCCCGTGCTGCTGCTGGCCGACCTGACCAACGTCTACGTCCAGCTAATGATCGCCACCACCGTGTGGTTGGGCGTGATCGGCTTTTTGGACGACTACATCAAGGTCTTCAAAAAGCGGAAAGAGGGGCTGAGCGGCAAAGTCAAAATCATCGGACAGGTAACCCTGGGGCTGATTATCGGAACCACCATGTGGCTCAGCCCCCAGATCGTTGTGCGGGAGTCCACCACGCGCAGCCACGGCGAGCGTGTCGTGGCCCGCGACCTGGGCAACCAGCGCAAGGTGATCTACCTGACCACCCCCGAAAAGAACACCACCACCACCATCCCCTTCCTCAAGGAGAGCGAGCTCGACTACCGCGACCTGGTTCCCGTCGGCGGCACATGGGGCGACACCCTGGGGTGGCTGCTCTACGTACTGGTGGCCACCGTCGTAATCACCGCCGTGTCGAACGGCGCCAACCTCACAGACGGACTGGACGGGCTGGCGGCGGGCGTGTCGGCCAGCATCGTGGTGGTGCTGGGTATTCTGGCCTACCTGTCGGGGAACGTCATCTATGCCAACTACCTCGACCTGATGAACATACCGGGGAGCGGCGAGCTGATGATCTTCGCCGCCGCCATGGTGGGGGCCTTGCTGGGCTTTTTGTGGTATAACTCATACCCTGCGCAGGTGTTCATGGGCGACACGGGGAGCCTGGCCATCGGGGGCATCATCGCCACCTTCGCCCTGCTGATCCGTAAAGAGCTGTTGCTCCCCATTCTGTGCGGAATTTTCCTGGTCGAAAGCCTTTCAGTCATCCTGCAGGTGGGTTACTTCAAGTACTCGCGCCGGAAATACGGCGAGGGGCGGCGCATCTTCCTGATGTCGCCCCTGCACCACCACTACCAAAAGCGCGGTTTCTTCGAAACAAAGATCGTCACCCGGTTTTGGATCGTGCAGTTGCTGCTGGCCGCCATCACGCTGATGACCCTGAAAATCCGCTAACCGATGGGACGAATCGTCATACTGGGCGGCGGAGAGAGCGGCGTAGGAAGCGCCCTGCTGGCGCAGGCCAGGGGATTCGATCTCTTTCTGTCGGACTTCGGCGCCATCGCCCCTGCGTACAAACAATCGCTGATTGACCACGCCATCCCCTTCGAAGAGGGGGGCCACCGCACCGACCTGTTGGAGGGGTGCGACACTGTGATCAAAAGTCCGGGCATCCCCGACAAGGCCCCCATCGTGCGCCAGGCCGTGGAGCGGGGCATTCCCGTGGTCTCCGAAATCGAGTTCGCCGGCCGATTCCTCGCCCCGCACACCCGCACGATCTGCATCACGGGAAGCAACGGCAAAACCACCACCACGTCGCTGATCCACCACCTGCTGCGCCAGGCGGGATGGAACGCCTCGCTGGCCGGAAACATCGGCGACAGCCTCGCGTTACAGGTGGCCCGCACCGAACAACCCGACTGGTATGTGATTGAACTGAGCAGTTTCCAGTTGGACGGCATGTTCGACTTCCGGGCCGACATCGCCCTGCTGCTCAACATCACGCCCGACCACCTGGATCGCTACGATTACCAGATGAGCCGTTACGTCGATTCCAAATTCCGCATCGCCCGCAACCAGCGTTCCACCGACACCTTTATCTGCAACGCCGACGATCCCGAAATCGCCGCCGCCCTTCCCCGTACGGCCATTGGTGCGCGGCCCCTTCCCTTTTCGGTAAAAACCCCCGTGGAGGGGGCCTGGTTCGATGGTACGTCGCTGCATTGCGGCGACTTTTCCATTCCCTTTGGCGAACTGAAAATCAAAGGGATGCACAATGCCGCCAACGCCCTGGCCGCCATCGCGGCCTGCCGGGCGGCCGGACTTCCCGACTCCGCCATTCGCCGGGGGCTGACCACCTTTACGCCGGTCGAACACCGGCTCGAACCGGCCGGAACCGTAGCGGGCGTGGAGTGGATCAACGACTCGAAAGCCACCAACGTCGACTCCGCATGGTACGCCCTGCAAAGCATGACCCGCCCGACGGTGTGGATCGCCGGAGGCACCGACAAGGGGAACGACTACGCCCCGCTGCTGCCCCTGGTTCGGGAACACGTCAAGGCGCTGGTGTGCATGGGGATCGATAACCGCAAGCTGCTCGACGCCTTCGACGGCGTGGTGCCGGCATACGACACCCACTCGCTGGCCGAGGCGGTGGAACGGTGCCGCTCGCTGGCCGCCGACGGCGACACGGTGCTGCTCTCGCCCGCCTGCGCCAGCTTCGACCTCTTTAAAAATTACGAGGATCGCGGACGGCAGTTCAAAGCGGCGGTGGAGCGGCTGGCCGAGTAATACCCTCCAACGTCCCGACTCACCCAACAAGCAGGGGGTAAGGGGGTATTCCAACTGACTTAACACGCAGGGGGCGGCTCGTACGAGCCGCCCCCAGCGTGTTTCTCCGACCGATTATTTCCGGTGGGACTTGGTCGGTTTGATCATGTTCTCGGGCCGCAGGATCTGGTCCAGCTCTTCGCGCGACATCAGGCCGTGCTCCAGCACCAGGTCGTAGATCCCCTTGCCGGTTTGTTGCGCTTCGCGGGCCAGGTCGGTCGAGGTTTCGTAACCCAGGTAAGGGTTCAGCGCCGTTACCAGACCAATGCTGTTATAAACCAGCTCTTTGCAACGTTCCCTGTTGGCCGTGATCCCCACGATGCACTTGGTGCGCAGGGTGTTCATCCCGTTCACCAGCAGCATGATCGACTCCATCAGGCTGTGGACAATGATCGGTTCCATCACGTTCAGTTCCAATTGCCCCGCTTCGGCGGCGAAAGTAACGGTGAGGTCGCTTCCGATCACGCGGTAGGCGATTTGGTTCACCACTTCGGGAATCACGGGATTCACCTTGCCGGGCATGATCGACGAGCCGGGCTGCATCGGTGGCAGGTTGATCTCGTTCAGGCCCGTGCGGGGTCCCGACGAGAGCAGGCGCAAGTCGTTGCAAATTTTCGACAGCTTGACCGCCAGCCGTTTAACAGCCGACGAGTACATGACGAAGGCGCCCGTGTCGTTGGTCGCCTCGATCAGGTTGGTGGCCGCCACAAAGGGGAATCCGGTTACGTCGGCCAGGTGTTTCACGCACACGGGGGTGTATTCGGGGTCGGCGTTGATGCCCGTCCCGATGGCCGTCGCTCCCATGTTCACCTCCAAAAAGAGGCGGGCGTTTTGATCCAGCCGGTCGATCTCCTCGGCCAGATTGGCGGCATAGGCTTCGAACTCCTGCCCCAGGGTCATCGGCACGGCATCCTGCAGCTGGGTCCGTCCCATTTTGATCACATCGGCAAACTCCACCCCTTTGGCGTGGAAGGCGTCGATCAGCTGGCGCAGCGACGCGATCAGTTCCTGGTTGCGGAAGATCAGCCCCACCTTTACGGCCGTGGGATAGGCGTCGTTGGTCGATTGCGAACAGTTTACGTCGTTGTTCGGGTGGCAATACTGGTACTCGCCCCGCTGGTGTCCCAGCAGTTCGAGGGCGCGGTTGGCGATCACCTCGTTAGCGTTCATATTGGTCGAGGTGCCCGCTCCGCCCTGGATCATGTCCACCACAAAATGGTCGTGCAGTTTTCCCTGAACGATCTCGCGGCAGGCGGCGATGATGGCCTCGGCCTTTTGGGGTTCGAGTTCGCCCAGGTCGCGGTTGGCCATGGCGGCGGCCTCCTTCACCAGGGCCAACCCCCGAATGAAAGTGGGAAACATGAACAGGCGCACCTTGCTGATGCTGAAATTTTCGAGGGCGCGCATGGTTTGGATCCCGAAGTAGTATTCGGCGGGAACCTCTTTGTTGCCCAGCAGGTCGTGTTCGCTGCGCGTTTGGCCGGAGAGCGGCATTTTGGTAATATCCATGAAACGGGGGGTTTGAATGATTAGGCGTTTTCGAGCAGTCGGCTCATCTGTTGCTGCATTTGCCGGGCCTCCTGGGCGGCGGCTTCGGCGAAGTCGTGGCCCGACGAGGCGTAAATGATGGCGCGCGAGGAGTTGACCAACAACCCGCAGCGCGAGTTCATTCCGTGGCGGGCCACCTCTTCCAGACTCCCTCCCTGCGCACCTACGCCGGGTACCAGCAGAAAGTGGTCCGGAACCCACTTGCGGATCGAACCGAGCATCGAGGCTTTCGTGGCGCCCACAACATACATCGTATTTTCGGGCCCGCCCCAGTGGCGCGAGGTTTTGATCACCTGTTCGTACAGCTTCCCGCCCGAGGCCATCTCCTGCAACTCGAAGTCGGAGGCCGAGGGGTTCGAGGTCAGGGCCAACAGCACCACCCAGCGGTCGGGGTAGTCGTAAAAAGGGGCCACCGAATCGATGCCCATGTAGGGGGCCATCGTAACGGCGTCGAAGTCCATCTCGCGGAAAAAAGTACGGGCGTACATGGCCGACGTGTTGCCGATATCGCCCCGTTTGGCGTCGGCGATGATGAACTGTTCGGGGTAGTTCTCGCGCAGGTAGCGGACAGTTTTCATCAGGGCGTTCCATCCCTTCAGGCTGTGCGCTTCGTAAAACGCCAGGTTGGGTTTGTAGCACACCGTGTAGGGGGCCGTCGCGTCGATGATGGCGCGGTTGAATTCGAAGATCGGATCGTCGGCGCCCAGCAGGTGGATCGGGATTTTGTTCAGGTCGGTGTCGAGTCCCACGCACAGGAAACTCTGCTTTTGGAGGATTTGTTCGTGCAGTTGTTGAATATTCATCGCTTGGCCGTTCTTTTGACAAAAGTATAACAAAAAGGGGCTCCGAAGAGCCCTTCCTGAAAATTTGTTCGGCAGACAAACGCCGGAGGTCGTTCGGCGCCCGTCCGGCCGGGGTTACTCTTCGGCGGCAGCGGCCAGCCGTTCGGCGTTTTCGGCGAATTGCAGTTTGTCGATCACCTCCTGAATATCGCCGTCCATGATGGCGCCCAGGTTGTACGACGTGTAGCCGATGCGGTGGTCGGTCATGCGGCCCTGCGGGTAGTTGTAGGTGCGGATTTTGGCCGAGCGGTCGCCCGTCGACACCATCGTTTTGCGTTTCGACGAAATCTCGTCCAGGTATTTCTGGTACTCCAGGTTGTAGATCCGGGTGCGGAGTTCTTCAAGAGCCTTGTCGTAGTTTTTGAGTTGCGACTTTTGATCCTGGCACTGCACCACGATCCCCGTGGGGATGTGGGTCAGGCGAATGGCCGAGTAGGTGGTGTTGACCGACTGGCCGCCGGGGCCCGAGGCGCAAAAGGTGTCTTTGCGGATGTCTTCGGTTTTCAGTTCAATGTCGAACTCTTCGGCCTCGGGAAGCACCGCCACCGAAGCGGCCGAGGTGTGGACGCGGCCCTGCGTTTCGGTTTGCGGCACCCGTTGCACGCGGTGTACGCCCGACTCGTACTTGAGTACGCCGTACACTCCGTCGCCGATCACTTTCAGCACCAGTTCCTTGTAGCCGCCGGCCGTTCCCTCGCTCTCGCTGTTGATTTCGTAGCGCCATCCGCGCCGTTCGAAGAATTTTTGGTACATCCGGAAGAGGTCGCCGGCAAAGATGGCCGCCTCGTCGCCGCCCGCACCGCCACGGATTTCGACAATGGCGTTTTTCGAGTCCTGCGGGTCGGCCGGAATCAGCATCAGTTTGATCTGTTCCTCCATCGGTTCGATCTGCGGTTCAAGCTCTTCGACCTCGCCGCGCGCCATTTCGCGCATCTCTTCGTCCTTTTCGTTGGCCAGGATATTCTTGGCCTCCTGCAGGTTGCCCGCCAGGTTTTTGTATTTGGCAGCCGCCTCGACAATCGGGCCCAGCTCCTTGTACTCTTTGTTGAGCTGGATGTAGCGTTTCATGTCGGCCATCGCATCGGGCGAAGCGATCGCTTCCGCGAGCGATTGGTATTTTTCCTTGATCCCCTCGAGCTTTTCGAGGATGGTTGAATCTGCCATAGTTGCAATTTTACAGGCCACAAAGATAACGCTTTTTCTCGGGCCTTTCGTACCCGCCGCCAAACGAAACGACATGCCCCGAAGGTCGATTGCGTACGCCTTGGCAGGACAAAAGTGAAGGAGAGGCGACCTCCGCGACGCAGAGATAGAGGCGCTGTCTTAATTTCAGGTTGGTTGATCTATTTTCACGAGAATCCGTTTTCATTTTTCAGGTCGAAGCTCGCGGGGGAACGCTCTTTAGAGCAGGGCGGAGCCTCGGCCTGCCGGATCGCTGCGCAATCCGGAAACAATTCTCCTGCTATTCCGTCAGGTGTTTTTATCCGCCTGTTTTTCAGACCGATCCGAGAAAGAGGCAACCGTTTCCGGCCTCCTCACGATGGCCGCGCCCCGCCGGAGGTTCCGGCGGGGCGCGATTTACTCAGCGGATATATTCGGAGCGACGATCAAAGGGGCGGTATCCCCTTGGACGTTAGTCCCTGTTGCGGGCGAACCCGATGTAGTACAGCAGCGTGGCAACGGCCGACAGGGCGGCCACCACGTAGGTGCGGGCGGCCCACATCAGCGATTCGCGGGCCTGCGCCTGCTGTTGCGAGCTGAGAATGTGCTGTCCGTCCAGCCAGGCCAGGGCGCGGCGCGACGCGTCGTACTCCACGGGCAGGGTTACCAGGCTGAACAGGGCCGACATGGCGATCATGCCGATCCCGATCCAGAACAACAGCATCGAGTTGGTTGCGCTGGCCATCAAAATGCCGCCGATGATGAAAAAGATGGCGAAACGGGACGAGAAGCTGGTGATCGGCACCAGCTTCGAGCGCATCGTCAACGGGGCGTAGGCGCGGGCGTGCTGTACGGCGTGGCCGCACTCGTGCGCCGCCACAGCCGCGGCGGCCACGCTGTTGCTTTCGTACACCGAATCGCTCAAGTTAACGGTTTTGGTCGCGGGGTTGTAGTGGTCGGTCAGGTGGCCGCTGGCGTGAGTTACGCGCACGTCGGTGATGCCGTTGTCGCGGAGCATCTTCTCGGCCACGTCCCGGCCGGTCATCCCGCCGGGGAACATCACCTGGCTGTACTTCTTAAAAACGCTTTGCAGTTTGGCCTGTACAATAAATCCGACGATCCCGATGATGATGATTAACCAAAATTCGGGGGCCATCGAGCTGAAAATCGAGCTTGTTTCGTTCATAACAATTGTATCTGAGTTTTACGGGTCAAAGATAACGACTTTTGGGCATTTGGACCCAGTCCTTATTTTCGTCCTTCGTCAGCAATTTATCTGATAACGTATCCATAGACCATTTATTTCGTTCGCCATCCCGACAATTCGAAACAACGCTCTCCGGCAGCCCCCGATAGCCACCCCAATGCAGCCGGCGCCTGCCACCTGGAATCCCATCGGCGAATTGTTTGTTTTTCGATATTTAATCTGTCGATATTTATCTATGTTTTTGTCTTTTTATGCTTTTCAATGCTTGGAGAGGCTTGCCTGAGGTCGCCTTTGAAAATCGCAAGTTATTGCTTTTTTACTTCCTTACAACGATCCGTACGTAGTAACGTCCAGGTAAAAACCGAGCGTTCCGTTGACCCTGTCCCAGTCACCAGCCACGTTACTTCTACGATAGATGCCGGTATTCGGCGAAAAAGAGGCATTCAACAGAAAAAAGCGGGCTCCCTCGGCGACACGCTCGTCCACGATGGCGATACTTATCATCACTTCTTTTCCCTGCTCCAAAAACAGAGACTGCTGGACCATATCTATCTTGTACCATCCCCGATAACCACCATTAACCTCAAAAATAACGTCCTTTGCCAGTAGGTTTTCGGCAGGCGCGCCATCCCTCATGGCGTACATATTAAACCGGAACGTCACCGAATTGTATTTATTTGGAAGAGACGTAGAAATAGGCGGCATTCGCATGGGAATCGTTTTTGGCCTGCACCGTTGTCCCTATTTCTCTGCCGCGCGTGTCGGGTTGATCCAGCTCCGCGCGATCGAACAGCGGAGAACTTAACATTCTCGTAACGGTACTGCTATGCCCAAGTTTCTGATTTTTCGGTTTGCCGCTTTTCACAACAACCGCTTCTGCCTCCAAGGGTTTCGGGACAAGACGTATCTCATTACTATCGACCTCGGTCAGTTTTGAGACAGGGTAAGCGGCTGTTTCATAACCAATACAAGAAAAGAAAACGGTATCATGATCATTTATCTTGCCGGGGATAGTCCAATGAAAACTGCCGTTTCGGCCAGAGGAGGTCCCCTGTTTCAGATTTTTGATTCCAATACTGACATAGGGCATGGTTTCTCCCGATTCAGCATCTTTAACGACGCCCGATACGACCGTTTGGGCCTGTAAAGTATTTGTTAAACCCAATGCCAGCACCGTCAAGATACTTCTTTTCATCACCTGGTTACAGAAAGAACGTATTTTCATTGGAATCTTAGTTCATTAATACACCACAAATATAAGAACTAATCACAAACTTACAAATGCTTGCATCATTACATATAGGGAATAAGGGTTCCGGGATGTTCTCCCGACCCGCTGGGATATTCCAAAAGAGGGTTCGAGCGTTGACAATAAAAAAGAGGGCCGCGAGTATCTACTTGCGGCCCCTTGAAGTGGAAACAAAAAAGGTCCGAGATCTGTTTCGGGTCCCAAACAAAAAAAGGGTCCGGGCGTTGGCAATAAAAAAGGGTTCGAGATATCTCCGGAGGGGAATAAAAAATCCGGATCATTGCCGATGGGGAAACAAAAAGAGGGCCGCGAGTCTTGCGACTTGCGGCCTTGGAGCGCTTGGGCAAAGGGAATAAAAAGGGTCCGGGATTGGGTCCGGAGGGGAATAAAAAAGCCGGATCATTGCTGATCCGGCTTGAAGTAGAGAAACAAAAAAGGGTCCGAGATGTTCTCTCGGACCCTTGAAGGGGCGGCGACCTACTCTCCCACAATAACTGCAGTACCATCGGCGCGAATAGGTTTAACTTCTCTGTTCGGAATGGGAAGAGGTGGAACCCTATTGCTATCACCACCTAACGCTTAACTGCTCCTGAGGACTTCCTGTCTGACGACATTCCGTAACCTCAGCCAACAGCTATGGGTTGACATGATAAAGGCCAAGTAAATTGTATTGGCGCTACCCGTTCCCAGCGTGCAGAATCCAAACCCCCAACGCTGTCAGCACGCAAGACTAATCCCGCGGCCAGCAACGTACAGGAACCTAAATCCCTACGCCGTCAGAACATGAATGAGTGAAAAATCACACACCCAAAAAGGTAACTCAAAAGAAAGCCGTTCGGGCAATTAGTACTACTCGGCTTCGACATCGCTGTCCTTACACCTGTAGCCTATCAACGTGGTA